>JBDSJD010000017.1:0-342070 GCA_039917615.1 Steroidobacteraceae bacterium | reverse complement strand
ATCCTGGGTGCAACCCTCATTGCACTCACCTCGATCGTGGCGTGCACGCAGGGCGCGGATGCACCACAGCAGCCTGCAAAGCCTGCCGTGCAACTCGCAACTGCGGCAGTCGTGGAGCAAGCCGCTGCTGTTGCAGGAAACGCGGTGTCGCAAGAGCCGAAGGCGGAGGCCGGGCCAGAAACGTCAAAGCCCATGCCGGACACAGTGAAGCAGCAGGAGGCAGGTAGCGCGCCAGCGCTGGAAGCTGCGTATCTGAAGATCAACTATGCAAGCGCGAAAGACCTGGCTGCTCTGATGAAGTCACCACCCGGCCTCGACCTGCTTTCCGCGAGAGGCAGCATTGCGATCGATGAACGGACCAACACGCTGCTGATCCATGACACCCCGCAAAATCTCCCCGCCCTTCGCGAGCTGGTTGCACGACTGGACGTACAGGTGGATCAGGTATTCATTGAAAGCGTCTTCGCCATGGTCGACGACGACCTCATTCGCGAGATAACGGGACTCGCGCCGCCCGGGGGGACCGGGGCGTTGGGGACACTGGATTTTGGACTGGATCGCTCGGCTATCACAGCACTGGAAGCCGGAGTGAACGCCAACCGGGCAGAGGTGATTTTCATGCCACGGTTTACTGTCGCGAGTCGTTCCCAGGCTTCGATCGAGCAAAGCACCCCACCTTGTTGCGCACCTGGTCAGCCGGCAAATCTCCGCCTGAAGTTCTCGCCAATCGTGCGGCCTGACAAGCGCATCAGGCTGGGCATCGGTGCCGATATATCCCTCATCGGCACCGTTCTCGTGGTCGATGGGCAACGTGTTCCCACCATCAATACCAAGAAAGTAGATGCCGAGATCCTGCTGGATTCCGGCGGGACGGCGATGCTGGATTTACGGCTGAGGGATTGGCGGTCAGCCGCACCCGAAGAGGCCACATCCAAGCGTCGCTTGGTCGCATTCATCACGGTGCGGAGCTTGCCCACCATCGTGGCATCCTCGAAATAGGCGTCGGCGATCTCCCGTCCCTGGCGCCCGATGCGCAATCACTCCGGTATTGCCAAGGTGACGCCCGGTGCGGATCTGCTCGTCAGGGCCGTTGCGTTACCCGCTGGCCGTCCGGCGAAATCACCCTGCGCGGCGAACTCGGTTTCAAGCCCCTCTGGCTTTTCAGGCAGGCGGCACACAGGCCTCCGCGATTCGGTATGCGTTCTGCCGCGCCTGTTCGCGCATCGCGGACACGGCCTGTTCACGCTGGGCTGGGTCCAGTGCCAACATGCGCTCCTGCATTGCCGTACGCATCGCCTCCGTCCTTGCGTGAGCCTCGGCGCCCATCGTCGTGCCGTCGGCCCGGGTCAGGTACCGCCTGACAGACTCCTCAGTGCCGACGGTCAGCATCTCGCGCAGGTCTAGACCCACCTCGGCGAGAAACTCCTTCTCGGTCCCCATGGGGATCCCGAACACCCATGGCTCGTTCCGGATCATCTCCAGGAATTTCTCGAAGGAGGGTCTGGCGGCTGGCGGCAGCTTCTGGATATCAATAGCCTTCATGCCGTCGATCATCGCTCGCGTGGCGAAGTCGAAGACCACGCTGGAACCCGGCTCATGTGCTGCGACGAAACGGAAGGTGGCGCGAAGCGCTTCTTCCTGCACGTACATGGTCACGCCTTCCATGACCACAAACGTTGGCAGCGACAGGTCGTAGCCTTGCCGTGCAAGCGCGTCTGGCAATGCGTCACGCTCCAGATCCACCGCGACGTACGTCAGGTTTGCGGGTGGCCCACCCAGCGCGGCATCGACGCGGCTTCGCTTGAATGCCGAGGTCTGCGTCCTGTCCACCTCGAAGATGCGCACGTGGCCGAGCAGTTCCCGATATCGATACGCACGAGAGTCGTAGCCCGCACCCACGATCAGGCATTGGGATATTCCTGCCGAAACTGCGCGTTCAAGTGCCTGGTCGATGAACCTGGTGCGCTCCGTCATGGCGCGGACCGTGTTCGCCACCTCAATCTCCTGCATCGCAGCTTCGTAGGACTTGCCCAGCGCATCGATCACAGGATGATCCAGATCCAGTTGCGACGGATCCCCCAGCAATTTCTCCGCGAGGATGTCCGGATTTCGAATGGCTGGATCCGGCTCCCGGGAGCCAATGGCGCGAGCTGCACATACCCAGATAGCAGTCTTCGAGATTCCGTGGTCATTGTGTGACATCAATCGTTCCCTCCCCAGCGTGGCCCACGCGCCGGTTAATGAGTCCGGCGTTGTGTTACCCGCTGTCCGTCCTTGATGGTGCTGCCGGGAAACAGCACGACCTGGTCGCCAACCGCGAGGCCGCCGGTGATTTGCCGATAACTGGTATCGGCGATGCCGATCGTGACATCCGTCAGACGGGCGCGCCCATCGACCACCTTGTAGACCGCCCAGCCTGCATCGTGCCGGAACAGCGCGCCAAGCGGCGCCCGCAATACATTGCCCGCCTCTTCCACGGCGACGCGCACATCCACCCGGAATTCATGACCCAGAGCACTTGCGGCAGCGGGGTCCAGGAACTGCAAGACGACGTTGGTGCGTTGTTCTTCCACACCGAGTGCGGAAATTTTTAGCCGCGCCACCGGTTCGATGCGATCAACTGTGGCAGCCAGTGGTGCACCTCCCCAGTTTTCGATGGTGGCCTTCTGCCCGGCGCGCATGCGCACCGCATCCTGCGACAGGAATTCCGCCACAACTTCGACATGGCCGCGGTCGCCGATCTCGATCAATGGGCTGCCCACCGGCACGACGTTTTCGCTCTTCTGCGGCACGCGCAACACACTGCCGGCCACCGGTGCGCGGATCACGATATTGCCGCCAGCCATGCGTTCTGCTGGCTGCAATGCGCTTTGCGCGCGCGCCAGACCGGCCTTGGCCGCGTCACGCGCGGCCTGCGCGGAATCAAGCTTTGCCTGACTGATATCCACGGCGGCGGTTGCCACCAGCTTCTGCGTGGCCAGCGTGCGCATGCGCTCGTGCTCGCGCGAAGCGAGCACAAGGTCGGTATCGGCAGCACGCAGCGACGCCGCTGCGGCATCTACAGTGGCACGTGCGGAAAGATCGCTGCGCGTATCCAGAAAACCAGCGGCCGCCTGCGTCATGCGGGCGATGATGGTGCCCTTTGCCACGGTGTCGCCGGGCTCCACATCGACACGAAGCACGCGGCCGGATACCGGCGCGGACACGATGTAGACATCGTGCATGCGAGTGCGCCCCTCATCCACCAGTTCCACGCGCACATCGCCGCTGTCGATGGTGACGAGATCCTCTTCCGTAGGCCGCGGCCACATGCCCCATGCCGCCGCAGCGGCGGCCAGAAGGATCACCACGATCCAGATGTTGCGGACGCGCCGGGAGCGCGTCTTGAAGTCTGCATTGCTCATCAATCCCTCGATTTCAACACGCCGACGAGGTCCAGTCGATCCACGCCGCGCCGCACGAGCAGCGTGGCCGTCATGACGGCGGCTGCCACAAATAGCGCCGGCTTGGCGTATGCCAGCGCGCTGGTTACATAGGGAAAGGTAAACAGGTCGGTCTGGAACTGCGACATCAGCCAGCGCGACATCCCTGCGCCGATGACCACACCGATCGGCAATGCCACCAGCAGCAGGGCGCCAATTTCCGCCAGGAGCACATAAGAAGCTTCGCGGCGACCAAAGCCCAGCACCCGCAGCGTTGCCAGGTCGCGCTCCTGTTCTGCCAGCGTGACGCGCGCCGCGGAGAATGCCACGCCCGCGGCCATCAGGGACGAGAACAGGATGAACAATCCCGAGAAGAAGCCGCTGCCTTCGTTCAGCAGTTTGCTCATCGACGCCCGGGCATTCTCGAGAAAGCTCACCGACACGATGCGTGGCAGCTGCTTGACCCTGGCGCTGAAGGCGGCCCGCTGGCGGCTGTCGATCAGCAGATGTGCCGCCGTCACCCGCCCGGGTTCGCGCAACATGCGATTGAGCGAATCCAGATCAATGTATGAAGAGGCGGCAAGGTAGGGTCTGACTATTGCCACCACGGGCAGGTCCGCCGTCGCGCGGTGGCCGTCGGTTGCCTGGATGCGCACCGTATCGCCCAGTGACACGCCTAACTTGCCCGCAAGGTTGTCGGATAGCGTCAGCCCGTCGGGGCGCGCCGCAACTGCCACGAGGTTGGCGTCGAGCAGGCGGTTTAGCGTTGCGCCCGCGGGCACACCGGAAATCGAGCTGCGCCGGCGGTGACTGCCGGCTTCGAAGATCACCTCGCTGCTGCGCAATGCCTCCACTTTCAGCACGCCGGGCAGACGGCCGACGTCGCGCAGGATGGAATCGTCGGCCACTTCCGAGAACGCCAGCAACACATCCATGCGCTGCGCCACACCGAAGGTCACGGCCACGATGCGGTCGATGGCCAGTGGAAAATGCTGCGTCGTGATCAGGAGGCCCATGGCCAGCGCAATGCCCACCACCGTGGTCAGTGAACGGCGTGGAAAGCGCAGGATGCGCCGCGCCACCATGCGCGACTTGCCGTCGAGCCGGGCGGCAAAACGTTCGAGTGACTGGCCCAGGCGGCTGAAACCGGCCGGAGCCGGCGGCGCCAGTGCAGCAGCTGGCGGCATGCGCACGGCCTTGAGCACAGCCTGCACCGCACCGGCCAGCGCTGCGAGCAGCGTGATCGCCAGCGCATTCAGATACACAGCTGGTCCCGCATCGAAACCCAGGCCCGGGATCTGATAGATATTGGCGTAGATTGCACCGACGTAGCCGCCGACCACGCGCCCGCCGATCATGCCGATGAGGCCGCCCGCCACGCCGAAGGTTAAGGCGAACTTGCCATAGTGCAAGGCAATGGCAGAATTGGTGTAACCGAAGGATTTAAGCAACCCGATGTTCGAGCGCTCGGTGGCCACCAGCCGCGACAGCGATACATTCAGCAGGAATGCCGCCACCAGCAGGAAGAACGGCGGCAGGATGGTCGCCATGGTGCGCAGTGAAGTCAGCTCGTCGGCCATGAACTGCGCCGACAGCATGCGGTCCCGGCCATAGGCGCCGCGGCCGCCATGCCGCGCAAGCAAGCGGTCAATATCTACTGCCACCAGCCGTGCATTGGCGCCGGGATCGAGCACCAGTACAACGTCGTTGAAAGCGCCATCAAGGTCGAAAGCGCGTGCCAGTTCCTCGCGGCCCATCCACAACACGCCGAAGCGCTCAGGTTCAGGCAGCATGGCGCCCGGCGCCACCGCAAACACGAATTCGGGGCTGCTGGCGATGCCGACAACCGTCACCTGACGCTTGTGGCCATAGATCAGTGCGCTGAGCGTGGCGTCTGCCGCAAGATGATTTGCTTTCGCAAATGCTTCATTGATCAGGACCTCGCCGCTGCGCGCAGGATTGGGCATGCGGCCGGCGCGCAGCACAATGTTGTTGACCCGCGGGGCGCGATCGGGCGGCAGCGACACCAGTCGCGCCGACACGGGATCGCCGCGGCCTGGCATGTCCAGCAGGCCCACGCCCGCCACTCGCGCTTCCAGCGCGCGCACGCCAGCCACCGCCTCGAGTTGCGGCACCAGGCTCAGTGGTGCACGCACCACCGCTGCGGCCATGTCGGCCATGCGGTACTGGGCGTAGTAGCGATCGCGGGCGCGCTCGAGCGAGTCGTACATGCCATTGGCCATCACCGCCAGCACCACGCCACAGGCCAGCACTGCGCTGACGGCAGCCATCTGCATCTTCATGCGCAGCAAATCCCGCAGCAGCTTGCGATCCAGCTTGGCAAGCCTTGATATCACCAGTGCAGATCCTGCGGTGCGCGTCGTTCGGTGTTGGTGTCGATACTGCGGATGGCGCCGTCGGCGAACCGCACCACGCGATCGCCGATCTGCGCGATATCGGCGTTGTGCGTGATCAGCAGCGTGGTGGTGCCCAGCTCCCGGTTGGCGGTGACCAGCGTTTCAAGCACGCGGATGCCTGTGGCAACGTCGAGCGCGCCCGTGGGTTCATCACACAGCAGCACCTGCGGGCGTTTGGCAATGGCGCGCGCGATGGCCACCCGCTGCTGCTCGCCGCCGGATAGCTGCGCGGGAAAATGATGAGCGCGTGTCGCAAGTCCAACCAGCGCGAGTGCGTCTGCCGCCGACATCGGGTCGTCCGACACTTCGGTGACCAGTTCCACGTTTTCTTCAGCGGTAAGGCTTGCGATGAGATTGTAGAATTGGAATACGAAGCCGACGTGATGGCGCCGGAAGCGTGTGATCTCAGCGTCGCCGGCGTTGGCCAGATCCAGACCGCCGAACCAGCAGTGACCTGCCGTGGGACGATCCAGTCCACCGAGTATGTTCAGCAGCGTGGATTTGCCCGAGCCGGATGGCCCAAGCAGCACGATCAGCTCGCCGCGCGCCACGGTCAGGTCCACGCCGCGCAGGGCGAGCACCGCAGCCTCGCCCTCGCCATAGCGCTTCTGCACGCCTTCGAGACGAAACACGGGCTGCGCGACATCTGTGGGCTGGTTCATGGGCTTCATGATGCGCGATAAATTATAGTAAGGGCCATCCCCCTGACCTTGTCCCCGGAGCCTGATAATGCGACTGGAAGCCCTGCCGATTGGCGCCAACCCTCCACATGAAGTCAATGTTGTCGTGGAGGTTCCCGTGGGCGGCGAGCCAATCAAATACGAGATGCACAAGGCTTCGGGCGCGCTGGTGGTCGATCGGTTTCTCTACACGGCTATGCGTTATCCGGGCAACTACGGCTTCATCCCGCACACCTTGTCGGAAGACGGCGATCCCTGCGATGTGATCATCGCCAACCAGCGCGGCCTGATGCCTGGCTCGGTCATCGCTGTGCGTCCGGTGGGCGTGCTGAAGATGCTGGATGAGGCCGGTGGCGACGAAAAGATCGTTGCAGTGCCAGTGCCGAAACTGACGCGGCGCTATGAGCATGTGCACAATTACACCGACCTGCCGCTGATCACCATCCAGCAGATTCAGCACTTTTTCGAACACTACAAGGATCTGGAATCCACCAAGTGGGTGAAGGTCACTGGCTGGGGCGATGCCGAAGAGGCCCGCGGCTTCATCACCGCTGGTATCGCGCGCCTCGCTGCTCATCAAGACAAATGAGGTGATCGGCGCGTTGCGGCATCTCCTGCAGGATGTGCCGCGTGACGCGTTCATAGTGGGCGATGAAGCGGGCGATGGCGTCATCGCTCATCACCCGGCTGGCGTCGCCACCTTCGCGCGACAGCCGTTCGCGCAGGCGTTGTTCCTGTTCGCCGCGCCAGCGACGCACCACCTCAAACGAGGGTGCGGCCAGCAACACCAGCACTGACAGCCGATCGAACAGCGCCGCGTACCGGCCGGTGAGCGCTGCATTCACATGCCGGCGCCAGCGACCATCCGGATCTTCGTCCCGTTCCAGCGCATTCACGGGTGCGGCCAGTTGCGCGGTCGTCTGGGGCAATGCGCCCACACACCAGCCCTCCAGAATCACCACGCGCATCGGCCCCTGGCAGGAGCGCCACTGGCCACGCGGCCGCCTGTCGTCGGTGGCCTTGTCGAAGGCGGGCAGCAACGTGGGCTCTTCTTCTGCCAGTGAATCGATGGTCGCCTGCGCTAGTTCTACATCGTGGGTGCCCGGCACGCCGCGCGTGACCAGCAGTGGATGGACTGTGCGTGACAACTCCACGCGCGCCGCACGCGGCAGATAGAAATCGTCGATGGAAAGCGCCACCGCAGGCATGTCCTCGCGCTGCAGGATCTCAACCAGCGCCGCGGCTGCGGTGGATTTGCCGCTGCCCTGCGCGCCGCACAGTCCGATCACCACCATGTGATCGCTGAGCCGCGCGCGTGTCAAGATTGCGGCTGCGAGCGGTACGAGGGCGTTGGCAATCGTCAGGCGATAGGCATCCGGCAGCCGTTCCCGCTGCAGAAATTGCCCGATCCAGTCCTGCATCGCCTGAACCTAGACCACCGGATCGCGCAGCGGCTGACCTGCAAAATACGCTTCCAGGTTGTGCGCAACGCGCATGCCCATGGCGGTGCGGGTTTCCAGCGTCGCGCTGCCCAGGTGCGGCAGCAACACAGCGTTCTCGAGCTGCAACAGGCCCGGGTGCACGCGCGGTTCGTCTTCGTAAACATCAAGGCCAGCAGCCGCGATGCGTTTCGCGGTGAGTGCCGCGACCAGCGCCTCTTCATCGACCACCGGGCCGCGCGCGGTATTGATGAGCACCGCGCTGCGCTTCATGAGGCGCAGCCGTTCGGCGTTTATCAGGTGGAATGTGCTGGCGCCGCCTGGGCAGTGCAGCGACACCACGTCGCAGGTGGCCACCAGCTCGTCGACGGAATCGATGAATTCGGCTTGGGTCTCCTGCTCGACGGCTGCGCTGGCGCGGCGGCGACCGTTGTAGGCGATGCGCATGCCAAACCCCTGGTGCGCCTTGCGCGCCGTGGCCTGCGCAATGCGTCCGAAGCCGATCAACCCTAGCAGCTTGCCCGTCAGGCTCTGCCCCATCATGTGCGTGGGGCGCCAGCCGGTCCAGTGGCCCGCGCGCAGTTCGCGCTCGCCTTCGCCGGCGCGGCGCGTGGTCATCAGCAGCAGCAGGATGGCAAGGTCCGCGGTGGTGTCTGTCAGCACATCCGGCGTGTTGGATACGCGGATGCCCAGCCGTTTCGCCGCCTCGACATCGATGTGGTTGTAGCCCACGCCAAAGTTCCCGATCAATTGCACGCGTCGACCCTCGGTCGACAGCACGCTGTCGTCGATGCGATCGGTGACGGTGGGGCATATTGCGTCGTGATCGCGCATGGCGCTGCGCAAGCCTGCAGCGTTCATGGGCACGTCGCTTTCGTTCAGCGTCACGTCAAAACGTTCGGCCAGATGACGCTCAACCTCTTCGGTCCAGCGGCGGGTCAAGAGGATGCGGGGTCTCGTGCTCATTGTTCCAAGGCTCATCTTGATCTCATCAGGAATGGTCCACGCAGTCGCGGCACTATATAGTGGCGGCCCATGCATAGGTACCGGTCCATCACACGATGCCTCCTGGCTTGCGCGATGGCCCTTGTCGCGGCGGCCTGCGCAGTGCCATCGACACGGGAGAATGTCGAGGCCACAGCGCAACTCGTGCGTTCGCATTCCCGCGCCAGTCTCGAGTGGCGCCGCGATTCCGCAGCGGACCAGGCGGCGCGCGTACGCGCGTCAGAGTTGCTGGAAGGTGGCGTCACCCTCGACGAAGCAGTCGGGGTGGCATTCCTCATCAATCCCAGCCTGCAGGTCTGGCTGGAACAACTGACCATTTCCCGTGCCGAACTCGTGGCGGCGCTAACACCGCCGAATCCGGTTGCAATCGTTGGTTCGCGCAAACCCGGTGGGGATCTGGCTGCTTTTTATCCGGAGCGCAGCGTCAGCATCGGCGTGCTGCAGAATGTGATAGCGCTGCTGACCATGCACGATCGGGCTGCGACCGCCCGGCATGACCTGGAGCGCGCGCGTTACGAAACCGCGCAGCAGGCCGTATCACACGCCGCACAAGTGGTGCAGGCGTGGCTGGAATACTGTGCCGCTTTGCAGATTCATCAGCACGATGGCCAGGACCAGGCGATCCAGTCGGAACTGACTGTCGCCACCACGCGCGCCAGGCTCGGCGAACTCATGGGAGTAACCGGATGGCGCGACGACTGGGAGGTGGTCGCGCACCTGCCGGCTGTTCCGGATACGGACCCGGATCCGGTGGCGATAGAAGCCGCGGCCATGCAGCAACGCCTCGATCTGCGCGCCGCTGCAAAGGCGGTGGATGTGCGGCTTCGCGCGCTGGCCATGCACCGCCGCTTTCGCTGGCTGAATCAACTGGACATCGGCCTGTTCCGCGACAAGGCCATCGGGGGCACCGCGTTCACTGGCCCCAACGTCGTGGCGGAAATTCCGCTGTTCGACCAGCGCCTGGCACTGTTACTGCAGTCCGATGCCGAACTGCACATTGCACTGCGCAGGCTCGAAGCCGCGCAGCTTGCCGCGCGCACGGAGATCCGCGTGCAGGCGGCAGAGCTGCGGGCCATGCGCCAGCAGCTGCAGCAGTTCGAGGGTGAGCGGGAGCAGCTGATGGTCGACCCGACTTACGTCGGAGTGCTGCGGGAATACTGGCGCACGCGCTCCGCGCTCGCCTTGGCAGCAGGGGACTGGGCCGCAGTCAGCGGCCTGTAACTGTGCGGCGGGGCTGGTTTGTGCCCAAGCTTGGGTTGGCCATTAGCGCAAGTGTTCGTTGCTCAATAGCGACAACAACGTGATCTGGCGTTCAATTGCGCCACAAGTCACCTAAACTCGGCAACGGTCTGATCTCCACGTGGCAAAGAGATCGCCTCAAATAAATATAAATCATTATATAAATCAAATAGTTATTTTACTCAGAATGGCGCCAAGCAGGTCCCAGCGGAACTGCAGATGTGATGGGGCTTTTACGCAACAGTGGTACTTGGTACGCTGCTATCCACGCACTGGCGTAGGGCGCTTACAACAGGCGCCTCCAATATGTCCAATCAGGAGATTTATTAATGATCAAGTCACGAATTGCTGTCGCCGGGGCGCTGCTTGTTACGGCCGGCCTGGCGAATGCTGCTGGCTTCACCTTCACCCCGACCCTCACTTCCGACTACGACTTCCGCGGTGTCTCCCAGACAAACCCGGAGCAGGACGACGATATCAAGCCGGCCCTGCAGCTAGGCGCGAACTATTCCTTTGAAAGCGGCTTTTACGCCGGCATCTGGGGCAGCAACGTTGACTTTGACACCTTCACCCCGGATCAGAAGCCCGACATCGAGATGGATTACACCGTGGGCTTTGCCGGCGGCGATGCTGCAAAAAGCTTCGGCTTCGATTTTGGCGCCACCTACTACACGTATTTGAGCGCGAGCAGCGGCAACACGGTGGAAATCTACGCGGGCCTTAGCAAAGGCTGGTTCGCGGGCAAGCTCTGGTACTCGGATGACTACTTCAGTACCGACCGATCCGGGTTCTACCTCGAAGGCAATGCAACCATTCCGCTGCCGAAGGATTTCTCGCTGCTGGCCCATGTGGGGATGAGTGACGGGGACTACTGGGCCAGCTCGGTCACCGACTATTCGATCGGCGTGGGCAAGAGCTTTGGCAACTTCGCCACGACCCTGAAGTGGGTTGACGGTACGGACGGCCTGAATGGTCGCGCGATACTTTCGGTCTCGACGACCCTGCCCTGGGCTGAATAAGCCCTTATGTACCGCCAGCGCGTACGTCTCGCACCCTGCGCACGTTGCGTTAACACCACAAATATGCAATTTGAACCCGGATTCTCTCACCGAGACCCCCGTGAAGGTTGGCTTGATCGCCTCTGGTCGGGGCTGTTTGCTGCTCAGTCTTTACAGGACACTGGATACTGGTAGGCTAGTCGCCAAGCCGAGACGTAGGGTGCCTACAACAACTGCTCGTTTAATGTCTGATTTGAGGAGAAATTCATAATGATAAAGTCCCGAATTGCTGTGGCCTCTGCCTTGCTCGCTGTGGCCGGTGCTGCGAATGCCGCTATCGAGTTCAGCATGACGCCAGCCCTCGTGACGGACTATGACTTCCGTGGTCTCTCGCAGAACGACGAGAGCGAGACCTTGCAGCTGGGGCTGAACTTCAAGGTTGATAACGGCGCGTATTTTGGCGCGTGGGCCAGCGAAGTTGATTTAAACAACGATGCGGTTTGGGAACTCGACCTCATGGCGGGCTTTGCCGGTGGCGATTCCAATGAAAGCTTTGGCTATGACGTCGGCGCCATTTTCTATACTTTTCCCAGCTCGCACGCTCTGAAGGACACCTACGAGGTGTATGCCGGCATCAGCAAGGGCATGTTCAGCGGCAAGGTCTGGTTCGCGCCGGACTACTACAACGAGAAATCTGTATATGCCGAAGCGAACGCTGCTGTTCCGCTGCCGCATGGCTTGACGCTCGGTGTGCACGCCGGTTACAGCTTCGGCGAAGCCTACAGCCACTACGAGTACGTGGATTATTCCGTCGGCCTGACGAAGGCTCTGGGAAAGTTCGACCTCAATGTGAAGTACGTCAACAGCAATGACTTCAAAGATCCTGTGGTGGGACGCAACGCCTGGATCGCATCGCTTTCAACGACGCTGCCCTGGCGCAAATAAGACCTGCCGACCGCTTTCTGCCGCAGCAATGTGGCAGCAACGAAAAAGGCCCGGTGCGCAAGCGCCGGGCCTTTTTTCGTTGCTGCAATCGGAGCGCTTACATCGACTTGATGACTCTACCCAGCGTCTCGACCAGCTGGTCGATCTGTGGCTTTTCCATGATCAAGGGCGGTGACAACGCGGTGATGTCACCGGCGGCACGCACCAGGATGCCGGCATCGAAAGCCTTCAGGAAGGTGTTGAAACCGCGCGCGCCGGGGCTGCCCGCGATGGGCTCATATTCAATGGCTGCCACCAGGCCATAATTGCGGATGTCGGTTACTCCCGGCAGGCCCTTCAGGCTGTGCACCGCGTTTTCCCAGTACGGCGCGAGGGTTTTCACCCGCTCGAATATTCCTTCACGTTCGTAGATATCGAGCGTCGCGATGCCCGCCGCGCAGGCGGTGGGGTGGCTGCTGTAGGTGTAGCCATGGAACAGCTCCACCGCGGCTTCTGGTCCCACCATGAAAGCGTCGTGGATTTCCTTCTTCACGATCACTGCGCCCATGGGCACGGAGCCATTGGTCAGGCCCTTGGCGCAGGTGATGATGTCCGGCGTCACGCCGAATTCCTGCGCACCGAACGCCGAACCCGTGCGGCCGAAGCCCGTGATCACCTCGTCGAAGATCAAGAGGATGCCGTGCTTCGTGCACAGCTCACGCAAGCGTTGCAGATAACCCTTTGGCGGCACCAGCACGCCGGTTGACCCTGCGATGGGTTCGACAATGACTGCGGCAATGCTGGAGGCATCGTGCAACGCCACCAGGCGTTCCAGTTCGTTCGCCAGTTCCGCGCCGTGCTCCGGCATACCCTTTGAAAACGCGTTTTTTGCCAGGTTGTGGGTGTGGGGCAGGTGATCCACGCCAGGCACCATCACCGGTCCCCAGGCCTTGCGATTTGGCACCATGCCGCCCACTGATGTGCCGCCGAGGTTGACACCGTGATACCCGCGCTCGCGGCCGATCAGTCGGGTGCGGCCGGCCTCGCCCTTGAGGCGCTGATACTGCAGGGCGATCTTGAGCGCCGTGTCGACGGCTTCGGAACCCGAGTTCACGAAGAACACATGATCGAGTCCGGCTGGCGCAATCTTCGCGACCTTGTTGGCAAGGTCAAACGCCTGCGGGTGGCCCATGTTGAAGGGCGGGGCAAAATCCATCTGCTCCAGGGACTTCGCAACCGCCTGACTGATCTCCTTGCGGCCATGGCCCGCATTGACGCACCACAGGCCGGCGACGCCATCCAGGATCTCGCGGCCATCGGCGGTCCAGTAATGCACGCCCCTGGCATGCGAAAGAATGCGGGGATTCGCTTTGAAATGACGATTGGCACTGAAAGGCATCCAGTGCGCTTCGAGCTCCTCGCGGGTCAGGGCGCGGGGGGCGAAATCTGCGGGGCGGGCATTCATGAGGACTCCTGGCGGGATCAGGCGCCGATGATAAGAAAAGTTGACACTTGGGGCGATACATACCCAAATAACAAGGGTTTGTCGATAATCCTAAACACTATGAACATCGATGTCGGCGCGCGTTTGCGCGCCATCCGCGTGATGCATGCCCTCTCGCAGCGCGAGCTGGCACGCCGTGCCGGGGTCACCAATGGACTGATCTCATTGGTGGAAATGAACCGGGTGAGCCCGTCCGTTAGCTCGCTCAAGAAATTGCTGGATGGCATTCCGATGTCGCTGGCGGAATTCTTTACCGGGGATTTCAACCAGCGCACACCGGCCTGCTATGCCGCCGACGAGCTGCTGGAAATCGGTAATGAGGAAGTCTCGTTGCGTCTGGTAGCTGCCACGCGCAGTGGCCGCCAGATGACCCTGCTGCACGAGCTTTACCAGCCCGGCGCTGCAACCGGCGAGGAGATGCTCACCCACAAGGGCGAAGAGGGCGGTGTGGTGGTGCGGGGGCGCATCGAACTGACCGTGGCCAACGAAGTCCGCGTGCTCGGGCCAGGTGAGGCGTATTACTTCGCGAGCAACCTGCCGCATCGCTTCCGCAACCCCGGGAAGGAAGTCTGCGAGATCGTGAGCTGCAGCACGCCGCCGACGTTCTAGCGCAGGGATTTGCCGAAAACTGCCGAATGATCGGCTTCGGTGTTGTCGACGCGGCCATTTAATGGCTGCAATGAGAACCCGCTCCGACACTGCGTTGCAACCCTACCTGCCACTGCTGTGGCGCCTCGCGTTTGCGGGTGCGCTGGTGGTGGTGGAATTCGTGCTGCGCATGGTGTTTCGCGCCGGCAATCCGCTGGCATTGCCGCTGGGCGTTGCGGGACAAAGTCTGTATTGCTTCCTGATGGCCTGGCCCGCCACGCTGGTCATGCTTGCTGTTACGGACGGATCCCTCGCTACGCGCGAGGCTGCCCGGAAATTCTCCGGCAGGCCGTTGCATTTGGGATGGCTGGCATTGCACCTGGTGTTGTTCGTGCCGATTGTCTGGCCACAGTTTCTGGCGCGGATCCCGGTTGGCATCGCCTGGACGGACCGAGCGACCTATTACCTGCCCCACGCACTGGCTCCTTTGGCGCTTATCGCCCTGTTGCGGGCACTGGCGCCATGGGGCAAATGGAAACTGCTGGTCCAGTCCACCGGACCATTGCAGCTGCGGGCATTGTTGATTGCCGCAGCGGCGACTTTGATGATCCCTGTTGCGCAATCGATGTGGGAGCCGGCCACGGCGGTCACGGTTGCGCTGGTCAAGGCCGAGTTGCTGCCCTTCTTTCCAGACCTGCAGGTTTTCCCGGCACAACGGATTCTTGCAACCGGAAGTCTGCAGGTGAAAGTCGCCGAAGGCTGCTCGGGCCTCGAGGGCGTCGGCCTGATGCTCGTATTCTGCTTGGGCTGGCTTTGGCACTTGCGCCGCGAGTTCCGGTTTCCCAGAGCATTGCTGATTGTTCCCGCCGCAGTCATCGTTGTATTCCTGCTGAACTCAGTGCGGATTTCGCTGTTGTTCGCGATAGCAGAAATGGGTTTTGTGGAAGTGGCCATGGCGGGTTTTCACTCCCAGGCCGGATGGATATTTTTCCTCGGCGTAGCGTTCCTCGTGGCGATTGCGAGTCGGCAGATGGTGTGGTTGCAGCGGACGGATCCAGCGCCTGCCGCCGAACCTGCAAGGAAACATTCGCGCGTGCCTCCGGTAGCCGCATTCCTCCTGCCCCTGCTCGCGATACTTGCAGCGGGCATGCTGGCCAGCGCCATTTCGACCGGCTTCGAGACCTTCTACTCATTGCGGCTGCTGGCCTGCGTGACGGTTCTGCTGATCTATCGAAGGTTCTACTCGACCCTGCGCTGGCGATTCAGCTGGCGAGGGATTGCCGGGGGTATTCTGGTATTTGGAGTCTGGATTGCTGCCGCCCATTGGCTGACGGAGCCAGCGCAGATGCCGGCTGCTCTCGGCGAAATGTCGCCCGCAATGCGCGGGTTCTGGATCGCCACGCGGGTTGCCGCTGCCGCAATCACGGTGCCTGTTGCCGAGGAGTTGGCGTTCAGGGGCTTCCTGATGCGGCGGTTCGTCAGCGCGGATTTCAGTTCGATAAGGCTGCAGGATGCAACGCCAGCCGCATTGCTGTTGTCATCGCTGCTGTTCGGAATGACACACGGAAGCTTCTGGGCGCCCGGCATTGCTGCTGGCCTTGTGTATGGCGTGTTGGCGAGATACACGGGCCGCATCGGTGAAGCGGTGACAGCCCACGCCACGACCAATGCGCTGTTGGCTGTGGCGGTGCTCTGTTTTGATCAATGGCAGTTGTGGTGAGAGCGGCAAGACTGCGGCGATTTGCAGCCCAGTTGACATAAGTGCTTGCAAATACTCGGAATTTCGACAACCCGTCGCAGCCGTGATACGGTCTTTCGCGAAGTGGGCACTTGCTTTCGCCCACGAGTTCGGAAGGAGGATTCATGAATAAGAAGAAGTTGCTGTTGCTGGCCATCCTGAGTTCGTTCACAGGAGCCGCATCCGCAGTAGTCAACGTTGAATACGTGGTGCCGGAGATCGATCCCGCATCGATCGGCAGCGCTGTGACACTGTTGCTTGGTGGATTGACCGTGCTCAGAAGTCGTTTCAGCAGGAAGTAGACTTACTTCACGCCCGGCAGAACCGGGCAGGCTCAGGCCATCGGTAGGACCCTCCGGCTTAACGCCTGGAGGGTAGTGTCGATGGCCTTTGCTATTGCGGGCATCGGAAGTTCATGTCCCCGCGCCACCGCCCGGCAGCGATAATGCAGATGACATGAGTTCCACACCGCAACCGGACTGGCGCGCGCGCGCGCAGGCGCTGCAGCCGCGCCAGCAGCTGTTTATCGACGGCCGCTTCGTTCCCGCAGCCTCCGGATCCACCTTTGACTGCATCAGTCCGGTGGACGGCAGGGTCATTGCGAAGGTGGCTGCCGGCGATGCGCCCGATATCGACGCTGCCGTGGCCAGCGGCCGCGCCGCCTTCGACCGCGGCGACTGGTCCCGCGCGGCGCCAAGCCATCGCAAACAGGTGTTGCTGCGCTTCGCCGACCTGTTGCGTACGCACGGCGACGAGCTCGCGCTGACTGAAACGCTGGACATGGGCAAGCCCATTGCCGACAGCCTCAACGTGGATGTGCCGTCCACCGCGAACTGTATCCAGTGGTATGCCGAATCCATCGACAAGATCTATGACGAGGTAGCTCCCACCGGCCGTCAATCGCTGGCGCTCATCACCCGCGAGCCGCTGGGTGTGGTGGGTGCCATCGTGCCGTGGAACTTTCCGATGATCATGGCGGCCTGGAAACTCGGGCCGATACTTGCGGCCGGCAATTCCGTCGTGCTGAAGCCATCAGAAAAATCGCCGCTGTCGGCCCTGCGCATGGTGGAGCTGGCGCTTGAGGCAGGGTTGCCACCGGGGGTGTTCAATGTAGTGACCGGCTTCGGTCACACTGCCGGCAAAGCGCTGGCAAGTCACATGGATGTCGACGGCATCGCGTTCACCGGTTCCACGCCCACCGGCCGGCTTGTCATGGGCTATGCGGCGCAGTCGAACCTGAAACGCGTGTCGCTGGAATGTGGCGGCAAGTCGCCGAACGTCGTAATGGCCGATTGTGGCGATGTGGAACGCGCAGCACGCGCCGCGGCCTTTGCGATCTTCTTCAACCAGGGCCAGATGTGCTCCGCGGGTTCGCGCCTGGTGGTGCATGAAAGTCTCAAGGATCAGATGCTCGAGCAGATTGCGAAGGTCGCAGGCGAACTTGCGCCGGGGGATCCGCTGGACCCCACCACAAAACTCGGCGCGATTGTCGACGCGCAGCAGATGCAGCGCGTGCTGGGATACATCCACGCAGGCTCGCAGGAAGGCGCGCGCCTCAACTTCGGCGGCGCGCAGGTGCGCAAGGCCAGTGGCGGCTGCTACATCGAGCCCACGGCCTTCGACGGGGTGCTTCCCGACATGCGCATCGCGCGCGAGGAAATCTTCGGACCTGTGCTCGCCACCCTGACTTTTCGCGACGAAGCCGAGGCCATCGCCATCGCCAACGACACCTCGTACGGCCTCGCTGCCGCGGTATGGACTCAGGATCTCAACACCGCGCACCGCATGTCGCGGGCCATCCGTGCCGGCATGGTGTACGTGAACTGCTACGACGCGGACGACATCACCGTGCCCTTCGGTGGCTTCAAGCAGTCCGGCATGGGTCGCGACAAGTCGCTGCATGCCTTCGACAAGTTCACCGAACTCAAGACCACCTGGATCGAGTTCCAGTGAGTGAACCGACGCCGGACGTGGCCGCTGTCGGCCCGCTGCGTTTCGTTGCCACCGCACCGCGTGGCTTTGCCGATCTGCTGGCCACGGAGATCGTCGCGCTGGGTGGCGTCGCGATCAAGGAAACCAGCGGCGGCGTAGGCTTCGATGGCCCCCTCGCCGTGGGTTATCGCGCCTGCCTGGAATCGCGCCTGGCCAGCCGCGTGCTGCTGGAAGTCGGCCGCGCGCCCATCGGCAGCACCGAGGATCTCTACGACTTCACGCATGGCATCGACTGGCGTGAGCATCTGGATCCGAAGGGCACGCTGGCCTGCGAATTCACCGGCAAACATCCCGCCATCAACAACACGCATTTTGGCGCGCTGAAGCTGAAGGACGCGATCTGCGACCAGCTGCGTGAGACCACGCGCGATCGACCGAGCATCGAAACCCAGCGACCGGATTTGCGGGTGCATGCGCATTCGCAGCGCAACGAGGTGGCTCTGCTGATCGACCTTGCCGGCGACAGCCTGAGCCGTCGTGGCTACCGTCTGGCAGGCGGTGAGGCACCGCTGCGCGAGAACATCGCTGCCGGCATCCTGATGCGCGCCGGCTGGCCGCGCATTGCCGCGGCGGGCGGCGAATTCCTTGATCCCATGTGCGGCTCGGGCACCTTCGTCATCGAGGCCGCGTGGATGGCCACCAATACCGCGCCGGGATTGCTGCGTGATTTCTGGGGTTTCCAGGGCTGGCGTGGCCATGATTCCGGACTGTGGAAAGATGTAGTGGACGCCGCGAAAGCGCGCATGCAGGAGCAGCTGCCGGTGGTCATGCGCGGCTCTGATCGCAACCGTGCGGCCATCGCCACCGCGCAGGCGAATGCGCGGCGCGCCGGCGTCGGCCGGGACCTGATTTTCGAACACTGCGATATCGCGCAGCAGCGCCCGCAGAACGATGCAGCCGATGCGCCGCCAGGCCTGCTGTGCGTGAATCCGCCGTATGGTCTGCGCATTCCAGGCACCGACGATGCCGCCGACGCGCATCGCGCCATCGGTGTGGCATTGCGCGAGCGCTTCACCGGCTGGAACGCGGTGGTCATCACCGGCGAGCCGCAGCTCGGCCAGCTGATCGGCTGCGAAGCCTCGCGCGTGCATACCGTGTGGAATGGCGCAATCGAATGCCGCCTGCTGCGCTTCAACGCCGGTGAGCGCAAGGCGCGCCGCGAAGCCACCCGCGGCATCATCATCGACGATCCTGCAACCGCGCAGGGCAGCGGTGCACAGATGTTCGCCAACCGCCTGCGCAAGAACGTGCAGCGGCTGGGCAAGATCGCGCGCCGCGAGAATGTGGGTTGCTGGCGGATCTACGACGCCGACATGCCGGAGTACGCGCTGGCTATCGATCTCTACACCGGAGCGGGCTCCGATGCAGGCAAACGCTGGCTCTACGTGCAGGAATATGCGGCGCCCGCGACGGTGGATCCGGAAGCGGCGCGCCGCCGTCGCGAGGAAGCCCTGGCAGTGCTGCCGGAGGTCACCGGCATACCGCTCACCGACATCCGCCTGCGTACCCGTCGCAAGCAGAAGGATGGCGGGCAATACGCGAAGCTCAACCGCCGGGAAGAGTTCCACATCGTGGAAGAGGGTGGCCTCAAGGTGCGGGTGAATCTGGACGATTACCTCGATACCGGCCTGTTCCTCGACCATCGGCTGACGCGACAGCTGCTTGGCAGGCGTGCCGGCGGCAAGCGCTTCCTTAATCTGTTCTGTTACACGGGTTCTGCCACGCTGCATGCCGTGGCAGGCGGCGCCGCGTCGTCGCTCAGCGTCGACATGTCGCGCACCTATCTGGACTGGGCTGCGGCGAACCTTGCGGAGAATGGGCTGCAGGGTCCGCAGCATCAACTGCTCCAGGCTGACGCGATCCAGTGGCTCGCCGCGCACCCCACGGCCGCAGTGTTTGACCTGATATTCCTCGACCCACCGACGTTCTCGAACTCGGCACGCATGCAGGACATTCTCGACACCCAGCGCGACCACGCCATGCTCATCGGCCACTGCATGCGCCTGCTCGCGCCAGAGGGAATGTTGCTCTTCTCCACCAATGCCCAGCGTTTCGAACTCGACAGCGTTATATCTGCTGAATTTCGCGTTGCGGACCTCTCCGCGCCAACGCTGCCCTTCGATTTCCAGGGCAACCCGCGCATCCATCGCTGCTTTGAGCTGCAGCGCCGTTGAAGCTGTCAGATCAGGGGGCTATGCTCGGCATCGCTTGCAGATCATAACACTTCATATTCATTCTTGCGGACGGGCACCATGGCGAAAATAAAGCTGAACGTTAACGGCAAGGATCACGAAGTCGAGGCGGCGGACGACCAGCCTCTACTGTGGGTGCTGCGTGACGAGCTGAAGCTGGTTGGCACCAAGTTCGGTTGCGGCGTCGCCCAATGCGGCGCCTGCACGGTGCATATCAATGGCGCGGCAACGCGATCCTGCCAGATGCCGGCGGTCGGGGCAGTGGGTCAGAAGATCATCACCATCGAAGGCCTCGCGCAGAACGGTGCGCTGACGGCGGTGCAGAAGGCGTGGATCGAGCATGACGTGCCGCAATGCGGCTACTGCCAGGCCGGGCAGATCATGAGCGCCACTGCGTTGCTGCGTGACAAGAAGAATCCCACCGATGCCGACATCGACACTTTCATGCAGGGCAACCTCTGCCGCTGCGGCACGTATGTCCGCATCCGCACGGCCATCAAGTCAGCAGCCAAGGCACTGAACGGGAGCGCCTCATGAAATCCGTATTGAATTCTTCCGACTACGATCATCTTCCGCCGGAGCTCGTTAAACATCTGGACTTTACGGAACAGGTGCAGGTTTCGGCTCAGACCAGAGAGCCCGTGTCACGCCGCAACTTCATGAAGGTGTCGGCAGCCGGCGTTGGCGGTGGTTTCGTGCTGGCCTTCGGCCTGGGCGCAGCCGACGCTGACGCGCAGCAGGCGCCTGCGGGCGCAGGTCCTGGTGGCGCGCGCGCGGGCGGTCCTGGCGGCGCGCCAGCAGCGCTCATCCCCAGCGCCTACGTGCGCATCACGCCCGACGGCAAGATCACCATCTGGTCGAAGTCGCCGGAAATCGGCCAGGGCATCAAGACCGCCTTCGGCATGATCATTGCTGAAGAGCTGGACTGTAAATGGTCCGATGTGACCGTCGAGCAGGCAGAGATCAACTTTGCCAAGTACGGCGCGCAGCTCGCGGGTGGATCGACTTCCATCCCCACCAACTTCGACTCGCTGCGCAATGCCGGCGGAGCCGCGCGTGCGCTGCTGGTGTCGGCAGCCGCCCAGCAATGGAACGTGCCGGCCGCCGAGCTCACCACCGGCGACAGCATGGTCAGGCATGCGGCGAGCAATCGCTCTGCAACTTACGGCGAGCTGTCTACGGCCGCTGCCACTCAGCCCGTGCCGGCGGCCAGTGCACTTATGCTCAAGGCCCGCAAGGACTGGAAGCTGCTCGGCAAGCGCGTCTCTGGTTCTGACAACCCCGCGCTGGTCACTGGCAAGCCACTGTTCGGCGTGGACGTGCAGCTGCCGAACATGAAGGTGGCAACGTTTACGAAGTGCCCGGCAATCGGCGGCAAGGCGGTTTCCGCCAACCTCGATGAGATCCGCAAGCTGCCCAATGTGGTCGATGCCTTCATCGTTGAAGGCAACGGCGACCTGGCTTCTGTGGCGTCGGGTGTCGCCATCGTCGCGCACAACACCTGGGCTGCGCTCTCCGCGAAGAAGAAGCTGAAAGTGGTCTGGGACGAGACCAATGCCTCGAAGGACAGCTGGACTGCGCTCACGGCTTTCGCAAAGGAATCTGCCGCGAAGGGTGCGGGTCCGCAGGAGCTGAAGAAAGTCGGCGATGTAGATGCCGCTTTCCAGGGCAAGAAGACGGTTGAAGGTATGTACACCTTCGGCTTCGTCTACCACGCGACGCTCGAGCCGATGAACACCACGGCCTGGTATCAGAAGGGCCCGGCCGGGGACAACCTGGAGCTGTGGGCTCCGGTGCAGATCTCGGATTCTGCCCGTAAGGCGGCTGCGGACGCGGTGGGAGTGCCACAGCCAAACGCGAAGCTCAACCAGCTGCGCGTCGGTGGCGGTTTTGGCCGCCGCATCAACCAGGAGTATGCCTGCGAGGCTGCGTGGATTTCGAAGCAGGCCGGCGGCATTCCCGTGAAGCTCATGTACACGCGCGAAGACGACATCACGCACGACTTCTATCGTGCTGGCGGCTTCCAGCAGCTGAAGGGCGCCGTGGACGATAAGGGTAAGCTGGCCGCCTGGTCCGCGCATGCCATCTCCTTCAGTGACGGCTGGGCCAACCCGCCGGCCGCAGCGGAAAACGGTGCGCCCGCGCGGCCGCCACGCGCTGTGTCGGGTGGTGGCTGGGGCGCCAACGAGTTCCCGGCCGAGTACTCGCCGAACTACCGGGCAACCATGTCGCTGAAGCCGATCAAGACTACATGCGGGCCGTGGCGCGCACCGGGGTCGAACACGGCCGCATGGGTGGTGCAGTCGTTCATGCATGAATTATCGACTGCCGCGGGTCGCGATCACGCCGAGTTCCTGCTCGAGGTCTTTGGCAACAAGCAGGTCGCCGCTGCGCCTGCAGCCGGTGGCTTTGGTGGTGGCCCTGGTGGCGGTGGTCTTCAGGCCACGCGCGCCATTGGCACGATCAAGGCTGTCGTGGAGCGTTCGGGCTGGGGCAAACCCCTGCCGAAGGGCCACTTCCACGGCCTGGCTTTCCACTTCTCACACGCTGGGCACTTCGCTGAAGTGGCCGAGGTCAGCGTCGATGCCAAGAAAAAGGTAACGCTGCACAAGATGACTGTGGTCGGCGATATCGGTCCAATCATCAACATGGCCAGCGCCGAGAACCAGGTGCAGGGTTGCATCGTCGATGCGCTCTCCACCATGTGCCTTGAGGTCAACATCGAGAATGGGCGCATCAAGGAACAGAACTTCGACACCTACCGGATGGCGCGCATGCCGGTCTCGCCGGTGGTGGACGTACATTTCCTTGACACCACCGACAAGCCCACGGGTCTGGGTGAGCCGGCCTTCCCGCCGGCTGCGCCCGCGATCTGCAATGCGATCTACGCTGCTACCAAGGAGCGTATCCGCACATTGCCGATCACCCGCCAGGGGTTTTCGATCGCGTAAAGCGACCGGATCGTGAGTTGATCAGGACGGCCCGCCGGGAAACCTGCGGGCCGTTTTGTTGTGCGCCCGGCACGGGCGCACTCCTGGCATCATTCGCGCCCGCTGTGGTCGGCCGTGAATCCGATCCGCCGCCGCCTTGGCATAGGTGGGTTCATCAGCGCGCGGATGGCCGAGAGCATGGCGGTGATGGCTTCGTCGTGTGACGTCAGCTTCTTGTCGATACGTGCTTCAGCGCGATGACTGTTGAGGACGGTGGCGGCCATGATGGCGCCGTGCTCGGTAAAGGCGAAGGGCGGAAAGCGCGGGTCGCGGTGCTTCAGGGAACCGGTCGCAGAATGCGACCGGTTCAGTGCAGTGGTTTCTGCGGCACTCAGGCGGAAGAGAAAATCCGCGGGGAACCGCGCGGCATTGCGCTTGACCTGCTCATTCTGGCGTTTGGTCGTGACGCCATAGAGTGCTGCCAGATCGGCGTCGAGGACGACGCGCTGGCGGCGAAGTATCAGGATGGTTCGTGCGATATCCGTTCCTGGCAGGGTCGCTGTGGTCTTGCGTTTCGGCACAGGGTTGTTCCAAATGACATGGGTTGACCACTTTGGGAGGCCAGTATGGAAAGCCGCAACGCCAGAAACGTGGGTGTTCATGTCGATTTGGTGGCACACAACAGTGATCTGCAATCGCCGCAATGACCCTGCGTGCCATTCCCCGCAGCATCTGGGCGCTGGGCTTTGTGTCCATGCTGATGGATGTCTCGTCGGAGATGATCCATGCGCTGCTGCCGATCTACATGGTGACGGTGCTCGGCGCTTCCGCGACCATGGTGGGCGCAATCGAAGGCATGGCCGAAGCCACGGCATCGGTCACCAAGGTGTTTTCGGGCGCAATCTCCGACTGGTTCCGCAAGCGCAAGTTTCTGGTGGTGCTGGGCTATGGTCTGGCCGCAATCACCAAGCCGGTATTTCCGCTGGCGCCGACCATCGGGTGGCTGGTCGGTGCGCGCTTCGTCGACCGGCTCGGCAAGGGCATCCGCGGGGCACCGCGCGACGCATTGCTGGCAGATCTTTCGCCCGCACACCTGCGCGGCGCCAGCTTCGGTCTGCGTCAGTCGCTGGATACGGTCGGCGCATTCATCGGGCCACTGCTCGCCATTGCGCTGATGTGGATCACCGCGGATCACTTTCGCACGGTGTTCTGGGTGGCAGTGGTGCCGGCGTTCATGGCGGTGGTGTTGCTCATTTTCGCAGTGCGCGAACCGGATCGCGCTGGCACGCCGCGCGTGGCGAGGATGCCATTGCATTGGCGGGAACTCGCCCGGCTGGGGCGACCTATCTGGCTGGTGATCGCATTGGCAACGGTATTCACGCTGGCGCGATTCAGCGAGGCGTTTCTGCTGTTGCGCGCGCAGCAGTCGGGTTTGCGCATTGCACTGGTGCCCATGGTGCTGGTGGTGATGAATGTGGTCTATGCGGCAGCGGCGTATCCGGTGGGTGCTGCCAGTGATCGATATGGCCGGCAGGGGCTGCTTGCCTTCGGCATGGGGGTGCTTGTCGCGGCGGATCTGGTGCTGGCGTTTGCGCCTGGCCTTTGGGGCGTGGGTGCTGGTGTTGCGCTGTGGGGTTTGCACATGGCGTTTACGCAGGGACTGTTTGCCGCGTGGATAGCGGACACCGCGCCGGCAGACCTGCGCGGCACGGCGTTCGGGATGTACAACCTGGTGACGGGTGTCGCGCTGCTGATTGCAAGCGTGGTTGCCGGCGTGCTCTGGGATGTTGTGGGCGCGCAGGCAACGTTTATCGTGGGAGCGGCGGTGGCGGCGTGTGCGGTGGGTGGGTTGTTTGTGGTGGGCAGATTCACGGCGCAATAGCGCTTACACCCGGCCCGAGGCCTTAGATCCAGGGGTTCAGTACCTGAATTCCAGAGTCGGAGAAGTGATCGACATTGCGGGTGGCGACAGCGGCGCGTCGTGATAGCGCGATGCCGGCGATCTGTGTGTCGCGCATGTCTACCGCAGTGCCGGATTTCTGTCGGCGTGCAGCGAGCGCGGCGGCTTCGCAGGCTGCGGCGTAGTCGAAATCGAGAATCCGGCCTTCGAGATCAACGGCGAGCAGTTGCTCCAGGGATTCTTCCAGCGCGAGTCGCCGTTTGCCCGGCGGCAACAGGGCAATGCCGAATCGGGACTCGAACACGGTAATGCTGGTGATCCAGATGGAATCAGGAGGCTGGGCATCGAGCCATGCGATGACACGGGAGTCCGGTGTTGCCTGCATGAGCGCAGACAACACGTTGGTATCGAGGATGATCACGTCTTGACTGCCGCCGGGCGCGCCGCCTGACCGCGAAACTCGGGTAGATCGTGGTTGAGCCCATTGTTGCGGAAGCGCGCCGCAATCCGCGATCCGAGCATCGCGCGACTTCGATCAGGGGTTTTCACGGCATCCCGCAAGATGCAGCGGATCTCTTCTTCCATGCTGCGACCATGCAGTTTCGCCCGCTGCTGCAGCCGCCTTTTCACGTTGTCTTCAAGTTCACGTACCACGAGTTGTGCCATGCCCCGTATTGTGGCCAAGTGATATCACGATATCAACCTGGCCGGAGTCTGCAATGCGGGTAATTGACCAAAACGCACTGTTTCAGCAGTACGTGGCCAGGCGAGGGCGCGCGCCATCGCCGCTGCCCGCGGCGCCAGTCATTTCCGCTCAGGCAGGAAGGCGGGAGCGATTCTTCATCTTCTCAGACGAATGGATTGCGAACCGTCAGGCTGCCATTGATGACTTGACCGTGCTGCAGGTCTTCCGTCAGCAGGGTATCGCAGCCGCCTTGCAGCGCGGAGGCAATAATCTGACAGTCCCAGATCGAGTAGCCGTAACGGCTGCGGAGATTCCACGCCCCGCGCACGGTATCCAAGCTCACGAGCTCGGTACGAGACATCGCCATCATCGCTTCCAGGTTCTCGCGCACCTGAATATCCGGCAGGTGATTCCGGATCATCACGGCAGAGTATTCCGCCAACACCTGCGTGCTGATTACCGGGTCGTCCAGTCGACCCAACAGATTGCGCGCGGCCTCGGACTTGGCATCTGCAACGCCCGTAAGGTGTGCATAGACCCAGATATTGGTGTCAACGAACTGGGGCACGCTGGTGGATGTCGTCGCGCGTTGGCAGGTCAAAGCGCTCGACCTTGAAAACATGGAAGCGGGGCCGGGCTGTTCGCGCCGGACGGGAGCTGGCTGCCTTGTGCCCTGCACGGGAGATGGTGACCGGTACCAGCACGATGCTGCCGTCAGCGCGATGTTCCATCTCGAAATGATGTCCGGCGAGCTTCTTGCCCAGCGAGAGCTGGCCGCTGGTACCCACGGTTTTCAGCATGTCGGGGCCCCTGAGTGCGAAATCATGCCGCATGATAGCATGATTATGGCCGCAAGGTGGAGCCTGGCTATAATTCTGTGGGTGTGGCGAGGGCGTAGCATGGGGACCGTTACGGCTCGCCTTGCAGCCAATCTATGTGAATTCGGGCGGGATCTCAGCTTGAGAATCCGGGCAGATCATCCCGAAACAGATGAAGTGGAGTTGCAAAATCAGCTACGGCAATAAGTCCCGCATCCTGTAGTACAGCATCGCGAGCACCAGCGCCGATCGCCGCAACAGAACCCCCCCGGGAAACTCGCGATGCGGAATGCGTGCGAAAACATCAAAGCGTTCCGCGCTCCCGGCAATGGCTTCGGCAACCAGCCTGCCGGCAAGCCCAGTGAGTGCAATGCCGTGACCGGAAAATCCCTGCAGGTAGTACACATCCGGATCCAGGCGGCCGAAATCGGGTGCGCGGTTCATCGTGATGTCGACATGGCCGCCCCAGGCGTGTTCGATGCGCGCATCCTTCAATTGCGGAAACACCTGTAGCATCCGCTGGCGTGTGGCGCGGGCGGTGTTGAACGCGTCATGGCCGGAGTAGCTCACGCGTCCGCCAAAGAGCAGCCTGTGGTCGCTGCTGCGGCGGAAGTAGTCCAGCACCCAGTTGATGTCGGTGACGGCGGTGTTCTCCGGCAGCAGTGCGCGGGCGGTCGCGTCGCCCAGCGGTTCTGTTGCGACGATGTAGGTGCCAACGGGCATGATGCGTCGCGCAAGCGAGGGGACGGTGGCACCCAGCGACGCGTTGCCTGCGAAGACGATGTGACGGCACTGCAGCGTACCTCGTGCAGTGACGAGTCGCAGCGCGCCATCGCGCCGCTCGTGGCGCAGGACGCGGCTGCCTTCATGCAGTGTGCAACCCAGTTGCTCAGCGGCTGCGGCAAGTCCGCGGACATATTTCATTGGATTCAGGTGGCCGCTGTTCGTGTCGAGCAGGCCGCCGATGTAGCGCTCGCTGGCTACCAGCCTGCGCGTGGCGTTCAGATCCTGCATCTGCACGCTGTGATAGCCGTAGACCTCGTGCAGTTCCTGCCCCCACTGCTGCAGTTCGGTGAGTTGCCGCGGCTTGATGGCCACATGCATCTGCCCACTGATGTAGTCGCAATCGATGGCGTGCGTGGCGATCAGCTCGCGCACCAAGGCCAGTGCTTCCACCGACATGTCCCAGATCCGTCGGGCGTCGGCAGCGCCGAGCAAGGCGGTGAGTTTGTCCTGGCCGGCAGCGACGCCGAAGATGGCCTGCGCGCCGCTGCGGCCGGATGCGCCCCAGCCAACGCGCTCGGCTTCGAGCAGCGTTACCCGGTAACCGCGCTGTGCCAGATGCAGCGCTGCGGAGAGTCCGGCGATGCCACCACCCACCACACCTACATCGCAGCTCGCAGTGCCCTTCAGCGGCGGGCGCAGTGGTGCCTCGGGCAGTGAAGCCCAGTACCACGGAAGAGCGTTGATCGCTGTGCTCATGACAACGCGGGCAGATACGCCGCGCATTCCCGCGCAGTGACATGCGAGTTGAACTCGTCGAGCTCGTGCCGTTTCACCATGCCATACAGCCGGTGCAGATCCGCTCCCAGCAGCTCACGCGCGAAGCGGCTTTGGTCGAGTCGATCCAGCGCCGTGGGCCAGTAGCGCGGCAGAGGCTCGCCCTGCTGCTGCGTGCCGGTGTAGGCGTTACCTTCCAGTGGTGCACGTGGCTTGCGTTGATCGGTCAGTCCTTGCAGCAATCCACGCAGTATCCAGCTGACCACGAGATAAGGGTTGGCTTCTGCGATATCGATCCGTTTGCCGCGGTCCACCCCGTGCAGGTCGTGCAGCAGCAGGTCGATGAAATGCAGTTCAGGTCGCGCCGCAAGGAATGCGTTCAGTTCTTGCGACATAACCGATTTTCCCCAGTATTTTCGAAGACTTGCGCAACATTCCGGAGGAATTGCCGGCAGGTGAGGGGTGCCTTGTGGTGTAATGATTGTCGATCGTACTGCCCGTTCTGGCCGTACTTCCGTTGAACATATTAGACAGCCCCAGCAGCCATGTCTGCCCGCAGACCCATCATTGGAATCCCCGCCGACCGGCGCATGCTCGGTCCGCATCCGTTTCACGCGGTGGGGGAGAAATACATCACCGCAGTGCTGCGCCAGGCCGGTGCCCTGCCGCTCGTGATTCCCTCGCTGGGAGATGAACTGGGCCTGCCTGCGCTGGTCGATGCGCTGGATGGCCTGCTGTTCCCCGGCAGTCCCTCGAACGTCGAGCCGCAGCGCTACGGCGGCGACGCCAGCCGCCCCGGCACGCTGCATGATCCGGAGCGCGACGCCACCACCCTGGCGTTGATTCCGCGCGCCATCGCTGCAGGTGTGCCGGTGCTCGCGATCTGCCGCGGCTTTCAGGAGATGAACGTCGCCTTCGGCGGCACGCTCTGGCAGCACGTGCATGAAGTGCCGGGGCAGGCGACGCATCACGAAGACAGCAGCGCGCCGCTGGATGAGCAATACGGTGAAGCGCATGCCGTCACGCTCGTTGCGGGCGGAATGCTGGCGGCAATCGGTGGTGCATCGCGAATCATGGTGAATTCGCTGCATCACCAGGGTGTGCGCAAGCTTGGCGCTGGCCTGATCGAGGAAGCGCGCGCGGATGATGGGCTCATCGAAGCCTTTCGCGTGAGCGATGCGCGACGTTTCGCGCTGGCGGTGCAGTGGCACCCGGAATGGAAGACGCAGGAGAGCCCGTTCTCCACCGCGCTTTTCAAGGCATTTGGCGATGCGGCGCGTGAGCGCGCTGCGCAGGATACGAACAGGTGATTGTATGACGAACGATATCCATCAGTTTTTCCGCGACCGCGGCATCTCCGAGGTCGAGGGCATCATTCCGGACATGGCCGGCATCGCGCGCGGCAAGATCATGCCCGCGCAGAAGTTCGCAGCGGACGAAGGCATGCGCCTGCCGGAAAGCATCTTCCTGCAGACAGTGACCGGCGACTATCCCGCCGATACCTCGACCGCGATGAGCCCGGCGGAAATTGACATCGTGCTCAGGGCAGACACTCGCACGGTGCGCGTGGTGCCCTGGGCCGCAGAGCCCACGGCGCAGGTCATCCACGACTGTTTCTATTCCGATGGCAGGCCGGTGACCATGGCGCCACGGCATGTGCTGAGGCATGTGCTGGAGCTGTATGCAGAGCGCGGCTGGGAACCGGTGATCGCGCCAGAGCTTGAGTTCTACCTCATCGAGCCGAACATCGACGCGGACTATCCCCTGAAGCCACCAGTGGGACGTTCCGGGCGCGCCGAACCAGGCCGTCAGAGCTACAGCATCGCGGCCGTCAACGAGTTCGATCCGTTGTTCGACGACATCTATGCCTTCTGCGAGGCGCAGGACATCGAGATCGACACGTTGATCCATGAAGACGGCCCGGCACAGATGGAGATCAATCTGTTGCACGGCGATCCACTGGATCTCGCCGACCAGGCCTTCCTCTTCAAGCGCACCGCGCGCGAAGCGGCACTGCGCCACAAGATGTACACCACGTTCATGGCCAAGCCGCATGCCAAGGAACCCGGCAGTGCCATGCATATCCACCAGAGCATCCTCGACAAAAAGACCCGCAAGAACATCTTCAGCAATGCCGATGGCAATCCGTCCGAGCTGTTCTTTGCACACATAGCGGGGCTGCAGAAGTATCTGCCGGCCGCGATGTCGCTGTTTGCACCGAATGTGAATTCCTATCGCCGCATCACGCGCGCGGCGCTGGCGCCCATCAATGTGCAGTGGGGCTATGACAACCGCACCTGTGGTCTGCGCGTGCCGGTTTCAACTCCGGAATCGCGCCGCGTGGAAAATCGCGTCGGGGGAGCCGATGCGAATCCGTATCTGGCCATCGCGGCATCGCTGGCCTGCGGCTATCTGGGCATGATCGAGAACCTCAGACCCACCGACCCGATTGCCATCAGCGCGCATGACCTGCCATTCGCGCTGCCCCGCGCGCTCGATAGCGCGCTGCGCCGCCTGGGCGAGTGTGAGCCGCTGATCAAGCTGCTGGGCGAGCCGTTCGTGGCCGCATTCTCCATCGTGAAGACGGCGGAATACGAAGTGTTCCTGCAGGTAATCAGCTCTTGGGAGCGCGAGCATTTGTTGCTGAACGTGTAGCAAGCTGCAGAATCCGGGGGGCGTATGGACCAGCAGGAACAGTTCCGACACTGGCAGCAGCTGGACGCTGCGCATTTCCTGCACCCGTTTTCGGATTCGAAGCAGATCGGCGAACGTGGCACGCGCATCATCACGCGTGGCGAGGGCGTCTATCTGTACGACGGCGAAGGCCGCAAGCTGCTCGACGGCATGTCGGGCCTGTGGTGCGTGGCGGTTGGCTATGGCCGCAAAGAACTGGCCGACGTTGCCGCGCGGCAGATGAATGAACTGCCTTACTACAACAGCTTCTTCCAATGCGCCACGCCTCCGGGCATCGAACTTGCCGCGAAGCTTGCGGAAGTCACGCCGCCGCAGTTCCAGCATGTGTTCTTCACCGGCTCGGGCAGTGAGTCTATCGACACCATCATCCGGCTGGTGCGGCGCTACTGGCAGCTGGAAGGCGAACCAGAACGCAATGTCATCATCAGTCGCTGGAACGGCTATCACGGCAGCACCATCGCCGGCGCCAGCCTTGGCGGCATGAAGTTCATGCACGAGCAGGGGCTGCTGCCAATGGCGGGTGTCGAACACATCAACCAGCCGTACTGGTTCGAGCGAGGTGGCTCTGTGCTGCCAGCCGAATTCGGCCTCGCTGCCGCGCGCGAGCTGGAAGCAGCGATCCTGGAGCACGGTCCGGAGCGTGTCGCGGCATTCATCGGCGAACCTATTCAGGGCGCCGGTGGTGTCATCATTCCGCCTGAGACCTACTGGCCCGAGATCCAGCGCATCTGCGACCGCTACGGCATCCTGCTGGTGTCGGATGAGGTGATCTGCGGCTTCGGCCGCACCGGCCAGTGGTTTGGCTGCGAACACTACGGCACTCGCCCCGACCTGATGTCGATGGCCAAGGCACTCTCATCCGGCTACCTGCCCATCGGCGCAGTGATGGTCGGCGACCGCGTTGCGAAGACCATCATTGCCAAAGGCGGCGAGGTTGCGCATGGCTTTACCTACTCCGCGCATCCGGTGTGCGCGGCGGTGGCGCTGGCAAACATCGGGATCATCCAGCGCGAGAAGCTCGTCGAGCATGTGCGGGATACTGCCGGGCCCTACCTGCAGCGTTGCTGGGCGGAGCTTGCCGCGCATCCGCTGGTTGGCGAGGCGCGGGGGTTGGGGCTGCTGGGAGCGCTGGAGCTGGTCAAGCACAAGGACCCGAGGATCTGGTTCGAACCGCGTGGCAAGGTGGGCGAACGCTGTCGCGACAACGCCATCGCCAACGGCCTGGTCATGCGCGCCACGCGCGACACCATGATCATCGCGCCGCCGCTGGTGATCACTCCGACCGAGGTCGACGAGCTGGTCGAGAAAGCCTGGCGCACGCTGGATCTGACTCTGGCTGGCCTGAAGGAAGATGGCTGGCTATAGTTGGTAATGGCCCGATCCCCGGCGCTGCGCTACCGGTTGTCGCGCAAAACTTTTCTGTTGAATGGGAGTCCGATATGTCTCTGAATCTGCGATACCTCACAGCTTTCGCGGCGCTCGCCGCTCTGGCCGCCTGTGCCAAGAAGGCAGAAACGCCGGAAGCTGCTGTTGAAAAAGCGCCTGCTGCCGTCTCGACGCCGGGCCAGATGGACGACGAGAAGGTGCTCAATGTCTACAACTGGGTGGACTACGTCGACAAGTCCATTCTGGAGGATTTCACCAAAGAGACCGGCATCAAGGTGAATTACGACACCTTCGACGGCAATGAACTGCTGACCGCCAAGCTGCTCTCCGGAAACACCGGCTATGACGTGGTCGTGCCGTCGGCCTCCTTTCTGGAAAAACAGATCCAGGCAGGTGTGTTCCAGAAGCTCGACAAGGCGCTGATCCCGAACCTGACCAACCTCGACCCGGCGATTTCCGCAATCACCGCGAAGCACGACCGGGACAATGCCCATTCGGTCCCCTACTTCTGGGGCACTTCCGGCATCGGCTTCAACGAGCAGCAAATCGCCAAGGCCATGCCCAATGCGCCCACCGACAGTTTCGCAATGTTCTACGACCCGAACGTGGTCAGGAACTTCCAGAAGTGCGGCGTGACCATTCTCGATGCACCTGACGAGGTCGTGGCCACCGTGCTTATCTACCTCGGCAAGGATGCGATGAGCGAGAAGCAGGAAGACCTGGCGGCGGCCGAGAAGGTGCTGATGGCAATCCGTCCGTACGTCAAGGAGATCAAGTCGGCGGGCTACCTCGACGATCTGGCAGCCGGCGAAATCTGCCTGGCCATGGGCTGGAGCGGTGACGTGGGCATGGCGGCAACCCGCGCCGAGGAGAACAAGAAGAAGTTCACCATCACCTATCACATCCCGAAGGAAGGTGCGGTCATGTTCTTCGACATGCTGGCGGTACCCAAGGATGCCAGGCACCCGAAGAACGCCCACCTGTTCATCGACTACCTGCTGCGCAAGGAAGTGGCTGCGAAGAACACCAACTTCGTCACCTATGCTTCGCCGAACAAGGCGGCCTACGACCTGATCGACAAGGAGATCATCGGCAATCCGCACATCTATCCGACCGCCGAAGTGCAGAAGCATATGTACCCGAACCTGGCGCGGTCGGCGGATTTTACCCGCAATCTCAATCGCACCTGGACCCGCTTCAAGACCGGCAAGTAGCGCCATGACCGGTGGCGTGCGCCCGCTGCCTGCACCCTGGCTCGATGCCACTCAGAAGCCCTATGTACGCATCGAGGCGGTAACCAGACGATTCGGCGACTTCGCAGCCGTGGACGATGTCACGCTGGACATCTATCGCGGAGAAGTCTTCTGCCTGCTGGGCGGCTCGGGCAGTGGCAAGACCACGTTGCTGCGCATGCTGGCCGGCTTCGAGAAGCCTTCTGCTGGGCGCATCCTCATCGACGGGCAGGACATGACCGGCATTCCGCCCTACGAGCGGCCCGTGAACATGATGTTCCAGTCGTATGCGCTGTTCCCGCACATGACGGTGTACGGTAACGTGGCCTTCGGCCTGGAGCAGGAGGGGCTGCCAAAGCAGCAGATCCGCGAGCGGGTGGCCGAGATCCTCGATGTAGTAAAGATCGGCGAGCTGGCCGGCCGCAAGCCGCACCAGCTTTCCGGTGGCCAGCGGCAGCGCGTGGCGCTGGCGCGCGCGCTGGTGAAGCGGCCCAAGTTACTGCTGCTCGACGAGCCGCTCGGCGCACTCGACAAGAAACTGCGTGAGCACACGCAGTTCGAGCTGATCGCGATCCAGGAGCGGCTCGGTGTCACATTCGTGGTGGTCACGCACGATCAGGAAGAGGCCATGACGCTGGCTTCGCGTATCGGTGTGATGAACAAGGGCAGGATCGTGCAGATCGGCACGCCGCGGCAGATCTACGAATTTCCACTGACGCGTTTCGTGGCGGATTTCATCGGCTCAGTCAACCTGTTCGATGGCCAGTTGGTGGAGGACGAGCCCGAGTATGTGCGCGTACGCTGCCCTGACCTGCCGGTGCCAGTGCATGTGGATCATGGTGTCTCGGCGCCTCCGGATGCACAGCTCTGGGTGGCCATCCGCCCCGAAAAACTTCTGCTGCAGCGTGAACGTCCGGTTGCTCCTGACAACTGGGCGGGGGGCACCATCAAGGACATCGCCTACATGGGAGACCTGTCCATCTACATGGTCCGGCTGCCCTCCGGGCGCGAAGTGCGCGTGACGCAGACCAATTCATCCCGCAAGGCCGGCGAGAGTTTCACCTGGGACGACGAGGTGTTCCTGCTCTGGGACAGCGGCGCGCCGGTGGTGGGCGCGGGATGATGCAGCCATGACGGCCCAGATACCCGCCTACGCCCGCCAGCACGAGCGCTGGGCGCCGTTCTGGCTGGCCTGGCATCGCTTCGGTCCTCCGCGCTGGGTTCCATGGCTGCGCCGCAGTGGCGCGGGTCGCTGGATTGTCATCGGCATCCCGCTCGTCTGGTTGCTGCTGTTCTTCTTGGCGCCCTTCCTCATCGATCTGAAAATCTCTTTCTCCGAGAAACGGATCGCCATTCCTCCCTACGCGCCGCTTGTCGAATTGGTCGACGGCCGGATGGGTCTGCTGCTGAATCCGGAAAACTACCGTTTCCTGCTTACCGATTCGCTCTACATCCAGACCTGGTTGAGCTCGCTGAAAGTTGCTGCGATCTCAACACTGTTGTGCCTGCTGATCGGCTACCCCATGGCACTGGGCATCGCGCGCGCGCCACCGGCACAGCGCAACCTGTTGCTGATGCTGGTGATCCTGCCGTTCTGGACCTCATTCCTCCTGCGTGTGTACGCGTGGATGGGACTGTTGCGTAACAATGGCGTGATCAACAACCTGCTGATCTCCGTCGGGCTGATCGACGAGCCCATCCAGATGATGCAGACCAGTTTCGCGGTTTACATCGGGATCGTCTATGCATACCTGCCGTTCATGATCCTGCCGCTGTACACCAATCTGGAGAAGCACGATCCCACGTTGCTTGAGGCGGCGGCAGACCTGGGCGCGCGACCGCTACGCAGCTTCCTGCACGTCACCCTCCCTCTGTCGAGGGCCGGCATCATCGCAGGTTCATTGCTGGTATTTATTCCAGCCGTGGGCGAGTACGTCATCCCCTCGTTGCTGGGGCGTCCCGACCAGCTGATGATCGGCGCGGTGCTCTCCAACGAATTCTTCAACAACAACGACTGGCCTGTCGCAAGCGCGGTGGCCATCGTGATGCTGCTGTTGCTGATGGTGCCCATCATGCTGCTGCAGCGGACGCAGGCCCGTACGGGCCTGGCGGCGACATGATGCGGCGCGGCTTCCTGGTTTCCACGCTGATGGTCGCCGGTTTCGTGTTCCTGTACCTGCCCATTCTGGTGATGATCGTGTTTTCGTTCAACAATTCCAGGCTCGTGACCGTCTGGGATTCAGCCAACTCGCCGACTCTCAAGTGGTATGTGGCGCTGTTCCAGAACGAGCAGATCCTCCGTGCGGCGTGGCTGACGGTGAAGATCGCTGCGATAAACGCCACCGGCGCCGTCTTCCTCGGAACTCTGGCCGGCATTGCCATGGCACGCTTTGGTCGCTTCCGCGGGCGCAGCCTGCTGGCAGGGATGTGCACTGCGCCCCTGGTGATGCCCGAGGTGGTCACGGGCTTTTCGATGCTGCTGCTGTTCGTTGCCATGGAGCAGTTGCTGGGCTGGCCGAAAGGGCGCGGCATGCTGACCATCATCATCGCCCACATCACTTTTTCCATGGCCTATGTGACGGTCGTCGTGCAATCCCGTCTGGCATCCTTTGACGAATCGCTGGAAGAAGCAGCGATGGACCTGGGTGCGCGCCCCGCCAAGGTATTCGCGCGCATCACGCTGCCACTGATCTCTCCGGCGCTGGTGTCGGGGTGGTTGCTTGCGTTCACGCTGTCCTGGGACGATGTGGTCATCTCGCAGTTCGTTGCCGGTCCTGGATCCACCACACTTCCGGTATTGATTTTCTCGAAGGTGCGGCTGGGCGTGACCCCGGATGTCAACGCGCTGGGAACCGTCATGGTGCTGATCGTGGCGACCGGGGTTATCATCTCGGTGATCTGGATGAAACGCGCAGAAAAACGTCGCGCACACGAGATTCGAATGGCCGAGGCAGGTTCCTCATGACAACAGTGGCGCTGGGCGTGGATGTCGGCGGCTCGTCGATCAAATACGCGCCAGTAAACATCCGGATCGGCAAGGTGCTTACGGAACTAAATAGCGTGCCCACCCCCGCGCATGCCGAGCCTCTGTTGAACAGCATCGCCGCGCTCGCCAATGCCCTGCTGCCCGACGGACCTGTGGGAATCGCGCTGCCCTCGGTAATTCTCGGCGGCGTGGTGCATACGGCTGCCAACCTCGACGCGGCGCTGCTCGGCATGAACGCGGAAGCCGCGCTGCGCAAGCGCCTGGGCCGAACGGTAGCGCTGCTCAACGACGCCGATGCTGCGGGCCTTGCCGAAGTGCGCTGGGGCGCCGCGCGTGGAGCGCGCGGCACGATCATGATGCTGACTTTCGGCACGGGCATCGGCTCGGCGTTGTTCACGGACGGGCGGCTGGTTCCCAACACCGAGCTGGGTCACCTTGAAGTGGATGGTTTCGAAGGTGAAAAACGAGCCTCCGCGCGCGCGCGCGCCGATGAAAAGCTTGATTGGCCGCAGTGGGCCGAGCGGGTCAGCCGCTATCTGGATGCCATCAACAACCTGTTCTGGCCCGACATGATCATCATCGGCGGCGGTGTCAGCGAGAACTTCGAGCGATTTGGTCCGCTGTTGCGCTCGCGCGCCCCGCTGCGTGCGGCCACTCTTGGAGCTTCGGCCGGCGTGGTGGGTGCAGCCATGGCGGTGGCGGGGCGCGATGCGTGAGCCTGTGGCACAGCAAATTGCCGGACGTGGGTACCACGATATTTACCGTCATCTCCCGCCGTGCGGAGGAACTCGGCGCGGTAAACCTGGGCCAGGGATTTCCCGATTATCCGATTGACCCGCTGCTCACCGAATTTACGGGCGAGGCAATGCGGGCCGGCCGCAATCAGTATGCGCCGATGGCAGGTGTTCCGGCGCTCATGGAGCAAATTGCAGCGCAACTGCAACGCCGTCACGGCTTCACGGTAGATCCGCAGCAGCAGATCACCATCACGCTCGGCGCCACCGAGGCGATCTTTTCCGCGATCGCTGCGCTGGTCGGGCCAGGCGACGAAGTGCTGGTGTTCGATCCCGCCTACGATTCCTACGATCCGGCGGTGCGCGTGGCCGGCGCGCGCTGCGTGCATGTGCCGCTGCTGCCGCCGCTGTTCCGCTATGACTGGGATCGTGTGCGCGCGGCGGTGACCGATCGCACGCGGCTTGTGATCATCAACAGCCCGCAAAATCCCGCCTGCACTGTGATGTGTGCAGAAGATCTCGCGCAGCTGGCGGCATTGGCGGAACGGCATGACCTCATCGTGCTCAGTGACGAGGTCTACGAGCACATCGTCTATCCGGATGCGCGGCACCACAGTGTGCTGTCGAATGCCAGCCTGCGCGAGCGGTCGCTGGCTGTCTATTCGTTCGGCAAGTCGATGCATGCCACAGGTCTGCGCGTGGGCTACTGCGTCGCTCCACCGGCGTTGACGACCGAGCTGCGCAAGGTGCACCAGTTCAACACCTTCTCGGTATCCACCGCGTTCCAGTATGCGCTCGCCAGCTACATGGCCGCGAAGCCCACCGTATTCGACGACCTACCGCAATTCTTCGCGCGCAAGCGGCAGCTGCTGACCGATGGTCTTGCCGCTTCGGTGTTCCGTGTGTTGCCCGCGCAGGGAACGTATTTCACCCTGATCGACTACGCCGGTTGCGGGCTGCTCGCGGGTCTCGATGATGCCGCTGCGGCTACGCGATTGCTGGAAGAGGGCGGAGTCGCCGCCATACCGCTGGCGCCTTTTTATCGAGAGCCTGTCAAGCACAGCCTGCTCAGACTGTGCTTTGCCAAGCAGGATGCCACCCTCGCATCCGCCATCGACCGGCTGTGCGCGGTGCGGTGATACGCTAGAGCGATGAAGGACAAGACCCGACTGGTCCACCCGCCGCATGTGCTGCCACCGGAGGACAACCGGGCCCTGGTGGCCCCGATCTACCAGAGCGTCAAGTTCGAGCACGATACGGTTGCCGATACGCTGCGCAGCCTGCGCGGCGAGAAGGACGGATTCTTCTACTCGCGTTCCGCCAACCCCACGACGCGCCAGCTGGAGCAAACCATCGCCGCGCTGCAGGGACGTGAAGACGCCATCGTCTGCAGTTCCGGCGTCGGCGCCATTGCCCAGACCCTGCTCGGCCTGCTGAAGGCCGACGACCATGTGCTGTGTTTTGTCGAGACCTACGCGCCGACTCGCTCGCTGCTGCGGCGCACTCTGCAGCGCTACGGCGTGCGCCACACCATGCTGTCGATTGAAGACGACGCCGGTATCGAGCGTGTGCTCAAGGGCACGCCGACGCGGCTGGTGATCTTCGAGAGCCCCACCAACCCGATCACCCGCATCGCCGATATCGGCCACATCACCCGGCAGGCCCGCGCCGCCGGTGCACTTACCGTGCTCGACAACACGTTGGCGGGCCTGCACCAGCATGGCGATACCGATGTCGATCTGTTCATCCACAGCCTCACCAAGTACGCGTCGGGCCACGGCGATGTGATGGGCGGCGCAGTCATCGGCTCGACCGAAATGATCCGCCAGCTGCGACCGGACTTCGTGCTGCTCGGCGGCGTGCTCGATCCCCATGCCGCGTGGCTGATCCAGCGTGGCCTCAAGACCTACATGATGCGCTACGAGGCGCAGAGTGACGCGGCACTGCGCATCGCGCAGTACCTGGAGGCACACGACAAGATCGCGCGTGTGCATTACCCGGGTCTCGCGCGCCACCCGCGTCATGAACTCGCCGCGCGGCAGATGCGGCACTTCGGCACCATTGTCAGCTGCGACCTGCGTGCTGGCGGCGCCGCCGGCGACCGCTTTGCCGATGCGCTCAAACTGTTCGCGATTGCCGCGTCCATGGGCTCGCCCGAGTCGCTCATCATTCCACCCGGCCTCATGGGTCCGCATGACCTGCCCGCCGAACTCGGTGCTCTGGCCGGGATCGATGCGGGAACCGTGCGCCTGTCCATTGGCCTTGAAGACCCTGATGATCTGACCGCCGATCTCGAACAGGCGCTGGCCACCATTTAACCTAAGTCAGCCCGGCACCGACGCGGTTGGCGATTCCGGCGTCCCAGCCGGATAAAATCGTTGGGGCGGCCAATAATCGCCGTTATGTCGGCTCCCAGCGTGGTTTACCTGCAGTCCCGGACTCGCCCAGAAGCGAGCCCGCCTGAGTCCCCGCAAGTTTTTGCCGCATTCAGTGCCGCAGTGCTGCGCGCACCACCGAAGCCACCTGGCCTTGCGGCCTGCGTGGGCTACCTGCAGGAACCGGCCTGGCTCCTGCCAATGCGCAAGATGGGTATGCGGGCGTTGCAGAATCTGCGGGCCGGGTTATTTGTGGCGCCGGGTCGTGAAGCCGAGATGTCTTTGTTGTGGCGTGAAGCGCTCGCCACTGCCTGCTATGCCCGCGTGGTGGCAGCGCACAGCCGCTTTGATGCGCCATTGCTGACTGGTGCTGGCCTGCTGCACCGGACTGGTGAAATCGCCGCGCTGCGCGCGCTGGCGCAGGCTGAACAGGATGCCGGCCAGCGATTGGTCGCACCGGTGATGCAGCAGATCCTGGATTCGCGTGATGATGAGCTGGTCGCGCGCGTTACCCGCAGCTGGGCGCTGCCGGGCGAACTGCGGCTGCTGATACTGCGCTGGCGCGATGAACAGAACCAGACGCAGCGTCCGGAGGCCGTCAGCCTGCTGACCATGGCGCAGGTCTTTGCCACCGAACTTGTGCATGCCGCCACCTGCGCACCGGAACTGGTGGAAACGGCGCGCGAAGCGCTGCACTTGCCGCAGGTACTGATCGAACAGGCACGTGCCGCAACGGCGGGCATCGCCACATTGTTGGCGCATGCAGCGCCAGTGTCGGTACCCCAGACCTGATCGCACGCGTCAGCGCTGCTAGACTTGCGCGCATGACACGTACCCTGCAGCGCACCCCCCGATCCGATGGCTTCTGGATGCCTGGCGAATTCGAGCGTCACGCCGGCACCTGGATGCTATGGCCCGAGCGGCTCGATAACTGGCGCGCTGGCGCGCTGCCGGCCCAGCAGGCATTTACAGCTGTAGCCGCAGCAATCGCGCAGTTCGAGCCGGTGTCTGTTGGCGTGTCTGCCGCGCAATATGAGTTTGCCCGTGCCCGTCTGGATGCCCGGGTGCGCGTGATCGAGATCATCAGCAATGACTCCTGGATGCGCGATGTCGGCCCGACCTTTGTGGTCAATGCCGCAGGCAAGCGCCGCGCGGTCGACTGGCAGTTCAATGCCTGGGGCGGCCTCGCTGGCGGACTGTATTTTCCCTGGGACCAGGACGACCTCGTCGCACAGAAGGTCGCGGCCGTGGAAGGCGTGGACCGCTATCGTGCGCCGCTGATCATGGAAGGCGGCGCGATCCATGCCGACGGACAGGGCACGTTGTTGGTCACCGAAGAATGCCTGCTGAACGCGAATCGCAATCCGCAGCTGTCGAAGCCGCAGATTGAAGATCTGCTCAAGGCATATACCGGCGCCAGCCTGATCATCTGGCTGGGCGAAGGCGTGATCAACGATGAAACCGACGGGCACGTCGACAACCTGGCGTGTTTCGCGCGGCCCGGTGAAGTCTGCCTCACGTTTCCCGCCAGCAAGCGCGATCCGCAATGGCGTGTCTCAAGTGATGCCCTGGAGCGGTTGAATGCCGCGCATGACGCGCGGGGCAGGCGGTTGAAGGTACACAAACTGCCGTCGCCAGGACCGCTGAAGATGACCGCGGCAGAAGCTGCAGGTGTGCAACTGCGGGACGGCGCCAGGCCGCGCCGGGCCGGCGAACGGCTGGCGGCGTCTTATGCGAATTTCTATCTTGTCAACGGCGGTGTTGTGGTGCCGCTGCTCGATGCACGCACCGACGCTGCGGCCATTGCCCGATTGAAGCGCGTCTTTCCGGAGCGCGAGGTCGTGGGTGTGCCGGGCCGGGAAATCCTGCTGGGCGGTGGCAATATCCACTGCATTACCCAGCAGGTGCCGGCGATCTTGAATCGACAGCCGCCAGGCTAACGGATGCTGCCGCGCGCCGGCATAAAAACGCGTCGCACGCCGGGCGCCACCGTCAAAGCGCGTCGATCACCTTATTGAAGATGGCGCTTGGCCGCATTGCAGCGGCGCAGAGGCGCACATCCGGGTGATAGTAACCGCCGATATCCACGGGCTTGCCCTGCACGGCAGCCAGTTCGTCCACGATGGCCGATTCATTGCGGGCCAGCGCGTCGGCAACTGGTGTGAATAGCGCGCGCAACGCCGCGTTTGCGCTTTGCGCGGCCAGCGCCTGCGCCCAATACAGCGTGAGATAGAAGTGACTGCCACGCACATCGAGCTCTCCCACCTTGCGCGAAGGTGACTTGTCGTTGTCCAGGAACAGGGCGTTGGCAGCATCCAGCGCTTCAGCCAGCACCTTCGCCTTCTCGTTGCCTGTCTTCTGCGCCAGATCCTCAATGGAAACCTGCAGAGCCAGGAACTCGCCCAGCGAATCCCAGCGCAGGTGGTTTTCTTCCAGGAACTGCTGCACATGTTTCGGCGCCGAACCACCAGCGCCGGTTTCATACAGGCCGCCGCCTTCCAGCAGCGGCACGATGGACAGCATCTTGGCGCTGGTGCCCAGCTCCAGGATCGGAAACAGGTCGGTGAGATAGTCACGCAGCACATTGCCGGTTACCGAGATCGTGTCCTGGCCGGCACGCACGCGTAGCAGTGTGGAGCGCGTGGCCTCGGCCGGTGACTGGATGCGGATGTCGAGCCCGCTTGCGTCAGATGCCTTGAGATATTCTCGGGTCCGTGCAATCAGCGCCCGATCATAGGCGCGACCCTCGTCCAGCCAGAAGATCGCAGGCTGGCCGGTGATGCGGGCGCGGCCCACGGTGAGCTTCACCCAGTCGCGGACTGCCGCGTCTTTCGTCTGGCACATGCGCCAGATGTCACCCTGTTCCACCTTGTGCTCGGTTATCGCAGCGCCGTCTGCGCCCACCACCCGCACCGTGCCGGCTGCTGCAATCTCGAAGGTCTTGTCATGCGAGCCGTATTCTTCGGCTGCCTGCGCCATCAGGCCAATGTTGCTGACGTTGCCCATGGTCGGCACGTCATACGCGCCGTTGGCGCGGCAGTCGTCAATCACCACCTGGTAGATGCTGGCATAGCATCGATCCGGGATCATTGCGATCATGTCGTGCAGCTTGCCGTCCGGTCCCCACATTCTTCCCGAAGCGCGGATGGCAGCGGGCATCGATGCATCGATGATGATGTCGCTAGGCACGTGCAGGTTGGTGATGCCTTTGTCGGAATCCACCATGGCGAGCGGTGCGCGCTCCGCCATCCCGGCTGCGATATCGGCCTTCACCGCAGCCTGTTGCGGCACTGGCAGCGTAGCCACCTTGCCCAGCAATGCCTCGAGACCGTTGTTCGGATTCACACCGGCCGATTTCAGCAGCGAGCCGTGCTTTGCAAACACATCCGCGAGATAAACGCTCACGGCATGTCCGAACAAAATAGGATCCGACACCTTCATCATGGTGGCCTTCAGATGCAGCGAGATCAGCAGGCCATCGCGTTTGGCGGCATCCATTTCCCGGGCGTAAAACTCCCGCAGCGCGCTGGCGCTGAGGAACGTGGTGCTGATGAGCTCGGCATCCTTCACCTTGATCGCATCTTTCAACACCGTGACCTTGCCCGCGCCATCCACATGCTCGATGCGCAATACGCTAGCGCGGGCAATCAGGGCCGACTGCTCGTTGCCGTAGAAATCGCCGCTGTCCATATGCGCAACACGCGTCTTCGAAGCAGATGACCAGGCACCCATCGAGTGCGGGTGCTTCTTCGCATACTGCTTCACGGCCTTGGCCACACGCCGGTCCGAGTTGCCCTCGCGCAGCACCGGGTTCACGGCGCTGCCAGACACCTTCGCGTAGCGCTGCCGGATCTTCTGCTCGGCCTCACCTGCAGGATTCTCCGGGAAGGCAGGCAACCGGTAGCCCTGCATCTGCAGTTCCCTGATGGCTTCCTGCAGCTGCGGCACCGACGCGCTGATATTGGGCAGCTTGATGATGTTGGCATCCGGCGTCTTCGCCAGCTCGCCGAGTTCCGCCAGATCGTCTTTCTGCTGCTGTGCCGGCGCCAGTGCATCGGGGAAACTCGCCAGCACGCGGCCAGCCAATGAGATATCGCGGGTTTCCACCGCAATGCCGGCACTGCGGGCGAAAGCCTGCACCACCGGCAGCAGCGAATAGGTGGCGAGCGCTGGTGCTTCGTCAGTCAGCGTGTAGATGATTCTTGCGTTCATGATGTCCTTCAGAGTGCGGCGATTTCCCGCTCAGCCTGCTTCAGCCAGTCTTCCTGCGTGCGGCGGTAATGTGGGGGTGCAACTGCGGCCAGGTTCAGAAGCTCACGCAGCTGCTGCCGTGCCTCGTCTGGCTTGGCCTGGGCACGCAGCAGCTGTGCATAACGCACGCGGGCCTCGGCGCCAGGGTAGTAGCCAGCCAGCACCTTGTATTCGTCCAGGGCCCGCTGTGGCAGTCCCTCCTGCTCCAGCGCGCGGGCATAGAGCAGATGTCCGTCGGCGGAGCGGAATTCGGGGTTGTGCTGGATCAGCAGGTCCAGCGTCGCGCGCGCTTCGGCCGCAGTGCCGGCGGCGAACTGGGCACGTGCCAGCCCCAGCAGCAGGTTCGGGTCATGTTCGTACAGTCCGCGCAGGATCTTTTGGAATACGGGGATGGCCTCCGCAGGGCGACCCAGGCCCAGCAGCTCCTCGGCATACCTCTGATTGGCAGCGACGCCGCCACTGATTTCGGCATGCTGGGCAAGCCGGCGCAAATCCGCTTCGGGATTCAGCACCTTCTTCACCCCCTTGACTGTGCGCCGTGTGGCGCGGCTGCGCAGCAGGTCGGGCAACAGTTCCGCCGCTGTATAGGCGAAGATGCTTGCCACCGGCAGCATGGCCAGCACCCAGACCCATAGCTGGTTGCGTTGTGTCTTGATGCAGTGAACGATCAGCAGCGCCTGAATAACGTAGGAAATAAGCAGCATTGGCATGGCTCGCAAGCTTACCGTGCATGGCCAAGCAACGGCGAGGCCGATTATCCTTGCAGCCGTGATACGCGCCCCATTTCTGGCTCTGCTGGCCGGTCTGTCATGCCTCGCTGCCGGCTCGCCGGCGTTTGCCGCTGAGGCGCCGCGGACCGACCCTGGTCGGCCGCGCATCGGTCTGGTGCTGTCGGGCGGTGGCGCCCGTGGTGCCGCGCATGTGGGCGTGTTGAAGGCTCTGGAAGAGATGCACGTGCCCATCGACGCCATCGCCGGCACCAGCATGGGTGCAGTGGTGGGCGGTCTCTACGCCAGCGGCATGTCCGCCGCGCAGATCGAACGGGAACTTGCCGGTGTGGACTGGGAGGACGCCTTTCGCGACCGGCCTGCGCGCGATGGCCTGAGCCTGCGCCGCAAGCGCGAAGACCGCGATTTTCTCGTGCAGCTGCCACTGGGGATTCGCGACGGGCGCTTCCAGCTGCCCAGCGGACTGATCCAGGGGCAGAAGCTCGGTCAGCTGCTGCGCGCACTGACTGTATCCGTAGCCACCACCGCCGATTTCGACCATCTGCCGACGCCGTTTCGCGCCGTGGCAACCGACCTTGAAACCGGTACCGCGGTAGTCATGGGGAAGGGCGATCTGGCCACCGCCCTGCGCGCCAGCGTGTCGGCTCCGGGATTTTTCGCGCCGGTGGAGCGGGATGGTCACCTGCTGGTGGATGGTGGCATCTCCAACAATGTACCGATCGACGTGGCGCGGGCGATGAATGTCGATCGGCTCATCGTGGTGGATGTGGGCTACACGCTGGCGCAGCGCGACGGGCTGGGGTCGGTGACCAATGTTGCCAACCAGATGCTCACCATCCTGATCCGCCGTGAGAGCGAAAAACAGATCGCCACATTGACCGTCGACGATGTGCTGCTGAGTCCCGCCATACGGGACGCGTCTTCCTTCAACTTCGCAAAACTCGGCCGACTCATGTCCGCAGGTTCAGCCGCCGCTGCGGTTGCACGGCAGCGGTTGCTCACGCTGTCCGTAACTGCCGAGCAGTACGATCGCTATCTCGCCGGGCGTGCGCACAAGGTCGAGATGCCCGTCGTGCGGAACGTGGGAACCCAGGCTGATTCTGCGCAGTACGCGGCCGCCGTCGAGACCTTGTTCGGCGACATGGCGGGCAAGCTGCTCGATGCGCCCACACTCTCGCGCCATATCAGCCGTCACTACGGTCAGGGGTTGCTGGAGTCGCTTGACTACCATCTGGAAAAAGTCGACCGGGCGCAGCAGAACAACACGGCTGATCTCCTGTTCTCCGTCAAGCCCAACTCCTGGGGACCGAACTATCTGCGCTTCGGCCTGCGCCTGCAGGACGACTTCACCGGCAATTCCACCTTCGATGCCGCTGCGCGACTGCTGGTCACGGACATCGGCGGCCTGGGCGCCGAATGGATCTGGGATGCGCAGCTTGGCGGCAATCCTCGCCTGGGATCGCAGTTGTACCTGCCATTCTCGGTGCGCCGGCGCTGGTTCGTGGAACCCTCGGTGCTGTTTCAGATCAGGGCAGTGCCGCAGTTCCAGGCCGATGAGCAGGTCGGCGAGTTGCGGGTGCGTTCGCTGAGCTTCGGGGGCAGCCTGGGCCGCGAAATTGGTTTGTCCGGCGAGCTGCGCGGCGGCGTGAAACGCGAGTTCGGCAAGTCGCGCGTGCGCCTCGGCAACACCATCGAACCAGCACTGTCTTTCCAGAGCAGCGAAGTTTTTGGCCGCTACAGTTTCGACAGCCTGGACAGCGCGGCTTTCCCGCGGCGCGGCGCGGCAGCTACTTTCGAGTGGCGTGGCCTGGTCGCGGGTAGTTCATTCGATCGGGTGTCCGACTCGGTGAACATCGACTGGCGGGTGGTGCGTTCCTGGGGCAAGAACACCGCGATTGCCTGGGCCTCTGCAGGCACATTGCTGAATGCCGAAAACGCCGACGAGCGCAGCTTTTTTCCGCTTGGGGGCTTTCTGAACCTCTCTGGCATGTCGGCCGATTCGCTCATCGGTCCGCACTACGGCATCGCGAGGCTGCTGTATTTCCGCAAGGTCGGCAATGGCGGCGAAGGTTTCCTCAATGTGCCCATGTATGCGGGAATATCACTGGAGGTGGGCAACACCTGGGCGCTGCGCAGCGACATGACACTTGGCAGTGCGCGTAAGGACATGAGCCTGTTCTTCGGCCTGGATACTTTTCTGGGTCCTGCGTGGCTCGCCGCTGGCTACGACACTGCCGGTCATCACGCCCTGTATCTGTCGTTGGGCCACAGCTTCTAGGGCTGTTTCAGGCCAGGCCGCGACTGGCCGCGAGATTCTCGACTTTTGTATAGGTAAGCGTCGGCGCATCCTTTGGACGCGAATAATCGTGCCGCCGGCTCATCTCCGCCAGCGCCGCATCGCGCTCCTGCGCGCTGCGGTACCAGTGCAGGCGATGCCAGTCTGGTCCCAGCAGTTTGCGAAATGGGTCGTTGGTCTGCAGGCTGACGCGAACGCCGTAAGGCGCAGGTTCTTCGCTGTGTGGTTTGCGCAGGTTGTGCGCAGATTGAATCATCGGCATGGCATGTCATGATACCAGCGGTCGAAGCCGGAAGTATCCCGAAGCATGTCTGTTCAAGTTCGCGTTGCCCTGTTGATCGCACTGTTTGCTGCCGGCTATCTGGCCAGGCGCCGGGGCTGGCTCCAGCCGTCGCATGCCGGCAGGATGCTGCAACTGGTGATCACGGTGGGTTTGCCGGCCCTGTTTCTGGCCGATGTCAGCCGCATCCCTCTGCAGCGCGAACTCATAGCACTGCCGGTCAGCTGTGTACTGATCATCCTCGTCACGCTCGGCCTGTCGCTGCTGCTGGGCAGCGCGCTGAAATTACCGCGCGCTACACAGGGCGCGTTCACCATCTGCAGCATGTCCGTCAACAACGGGTTTCTGTTCCCCTTCGTGATCGCGGTGTGGGGCCAGGTCGGGTTTGCGCATCTGGCGCTGTTCGATCTGGGCAATGCGTTGTGCGCGGGCAGCCTGGTCTACGCCATTGCTGCCTGGTATGGCGGCCACGGCGCCCGAATCGGGGCGGTGCTGCGTCGCGTGGCGAGCTTTCCTCCCTTGTGGGCATTGATCGCTGCGTTGTCACTCAATGGCGCTGGCCTCGCGCTGCCGGAATGGCTGGTGACGATGCTGGGCACGATCGGGCGTCTGATCCTGCTGCTGGTGATCGTGGCCCTCGGCGTGCTGTTCGATGCAAGGTTGCTGCGCGACAGCCGGGTGCTGGCTACGGTGGCGCTGCGCATCGTGGCGGGACTCGCATTGGGCTTCTGCTGCGTGTGGCTGTTCGGCCTTCAAGGCATTACGCGCTCGGTGGTGCTGCTGGGCTCAGCAGCACCCATTGGATTCAGTGCGGTGGTCATCGCCAACCGCGAGCAGCTCAACCGCGAACTCGCGGCGAGCGCGGCATCGGTGTCGGTGCTCTTGGCGCTTGCCTATGTGCCGCTGGCGTTGTGGTTGCTGCGCCACTAGCGCCATGGTCAGCGGGGTGGCTCCTTGCCTGGCGCTGGATCTTCCATCGGAAAGGTCTTGACCCCGCCGGCCTCTGGCGCGGCGGGACCCTGAACTGGTGCAACCGGCGTGCTGCTGGCAGGCGTGCCGCCCTGTGCCGGTCCGCCGCCCGACACGGTAGCGGTGGCTGATTCCCCGGTGCTCTGCGCCAGCGCAGCCAGGAAGCGCCGGACATTTTCCGAATCCTGCGATACCGCACCGCTCATGATTTCCGAGGGCAGGACGTCGCGCTTGTTGTAGAACGCGCGGTTGGCCTTGCGGTCGATGCTGATGGCGGTGCCGTCTAGCGCAAGACCCAGGAACATGCCGCGTGCGCGCGAGTACGCATACACTTCGGTAGTGGTGCTGGCGGCCACTTCTGCCTGCCTGCCCAGCGGGCCCGCTGCAACAGAGGCACCGGCGCCAAGGGTGAGCTTGCCGTCAGCAATGCCTTCGATGCCGCGCTTGGTGGTGAACACCAGCACGATGTCGGTTTCCTGCACGCCAAACTGAGGCCCGCCGCTGATGCCCGTCAGGTTGATGAACAAGGGGTTGGTGAACCGGCCATGACTGTCCCGCACCACCAGCACGCCACTGCCGTGCCGACCGCCGAAGAACAGCGCAACCTTGGTCACCGACGGGATCACCGCCACACCATAAGCGCGCTGCAACAGGCGCTCGGGAATGACCTGGTCGCGCTGCGCGCGCAGCTCATCGAGCACTTGCGTCGCGACCAGAAGTTTCGCTTCCTCGCGCGCCTGGGCATAAGCCGGGCCCTGCGCGGCAATGGCAAACAGTGCCAACACGGCAATGGAGAAATTTCGGATCGATCGGAACATGTTGCAGAACCTCCATGTGTCTAGTCTGCGTTGACAGAGCTTACTCCAGCCACCACAGCTGCGGTATCTTGTGCGCATGAAGAATGTTCCTGCTGTTCCTCAATGGCGACAGTTTTCTGCGGTGCTGCTGCTGCTGAGCGGGGCGGTCCATTCAGCTGTCGCTCACGCCGAATGGCTGTATCGCGAAGAGGCGATCATGGGCACACGCTGCGCGGTGGAACTGTGGGCTACCGATCGCCCCCAGGGCGAAGCTGCAATGGAAGCAGTGCTGGCAGACATGCGGCGCATCGACGCATTGATGAGCACTTACAAAGCGGAATCCGAAGTCTCACGTGTGAATGCCGGTGCAGCAAAGGCACCGGTGTCGGTTTCCGAAGAACTGTTCCTGTTGCTCCAGACCGCGCAGCAGTATTCGGCGCTGTCCTCTGGCGCCTTCGACATCACCTATGCCAGCGTGGGTTATCTATACGACTACCGCGCACACCAGCGACCGGACAGCAAGACGATTGCTGCCGCGTTGCCAACGGTGGACTACCGCCAGCTCAGGCTCGATCCGGCCAGACTCACGGTGGCTTTCGGCAAGCCGGGTATGCGCATCGACCTCGGTGGCATCGCCAAGGGCTATGCGGTCGATCGCGGCATCGAAATTCTGAAGCAACGAGGACTCACGCATGCCATGGTCAATGCCGGCGGTGATACGCGTGTCAGTGGCGATCGTTTCGGCAAACCCTGGGTGATAGGCATCCGTCACCCGGACCGCAAGGATGAGATCGTGCTGCGCCTGCCGCTGGTGGATGCTGCTTTTTCCACCTCGGGGGACTATGAGCGGTTCTTTGACGAAGGCGGGGTGCGTTACCATCACATCATCGATCCGAAGACCGGACTGTCGCCGCATGAAGTCCGCAGCGTCACCATCATCGCCTCGAACGCCACCCGCACGGACGGGTTGACCAAGACCGTGTTCATCCTGGGTCCAAAGGCCGGACTTGCCTTCATCGATTCCCTCCCCGATGCTGATGCCATTGTCATCGCCGCCGACGGCAAGGTGAGTTACTCGAAGGGCCTGCAGCCGCCGCCTTGATTCCGAACCTGCGGGCATTCTCGGCCGCAAGGCCGCGACCACCGCCTTCAGCAAGAACGTACTGAACCGGTTTTCATGGCATGCCGAATCCCGCGGCGTCGAAAATGTTTCGCGCCACCTGACTGCCGAGAAATTCCATGAAGCTGGCCGCCTCCGCGGTCGCACTGGTGGTTACTGCGGCCGGATAACTGATGCGATCATGGCTTGCGGCCGGAAAGGTATCGACCACCCGCACTTTGCCGTTGCCACGCGCATCCGTGGCATACACGATGCCCAGCGGTGCCTCTCCCAACGCGACGAAATTAAGTGCGGTGCGGACATTGTCGGCGGGAATGAGCCGGTCCTTGATGGCGTCCCAGACACCCAGCCGCGTAAGCGCTGCGCTCGCGTACTTGCCCACCGGCACGCTGGCTGGATCACCGGTGGCCAGGCGACCGTTCTTGCCCAGCGCAGTGGCCAGCCCGAAGCCCGGCCCGATGCGCAGACTGATCTTGCTGTCCGCTGGCGCCACTAGCACCAGTGAATTCGACACGATGTTGTTGCGCGTCTCGCCCTTGATGAGCTTGCGGCTCGCCAGATAATCCATCCACTCCTGGTCGGCCGAGACAAAGACGTCAGCCGGCGAGCCGGATTCGATCTGGCGCGCCAGCGCCGAGCTTGCGGCAAAAGAGAATCGCACCGGGATCCGAGTCGACGCTGTGTAAGCTTTGCCAACCTGCTCCAGCACATCCGTCAGCGACGAGGCGGCAAATACGGTGACGATCCGCTCGGCAGCGTGGCCCGAGGCGGCGGCGAACAGAAGTACAAGGGGTAGCAACGATTTTCCAAGCATGAGAGGTCCATGCGGCAGGCGTTAGTGTGATGATACGCAATATCCCAGCAGCTATAGCGACTTGCGGATGGCAGCGCCAGCGCGCCGGGCGTTAGACTCCCGGTTCACATGCTCAAGCCGCAAACTCATATCCGCGTCGACTTCTCCGGCACCTGTTCCCTTGGCCCCGGCAAGGTCAGCCTGCTGGAGGCCATTGAGCGCACGGGCTCCCTGTCTGCCGCGGCCCGGTCGCTGGGCATGAGCTATCGGCGTGGCTGGCTGCTTTTGCACAGCACGAACGAAGGCTTCAGCCAGCCGGTGGCGGAACTGACCGTGGGTGGCAAGGAGGGTGGCGGAGCGCGTCTGACCGATTTCGGCCGGCGCCTGGTGGCCGACTACCGCAGTTTTGAAGCGGCAGTCGATGCCATCGCCGTCAAGACGTTTGCCGCCGTGCGTCCCAGTGGCAAGGTTGCGGAGGTTTCGGCGCCGCGCCGGCGCATCAGGCGCCCGGTCAAATAACGGGCGTAGCGCCTAGAACCAGAACGAAACGAAGAACTGGATGATATTCGCTTCCAGCGAATACAGCGGTTCGGTGCCAGGGTTGGGGCTGCCCGGCGGAAAATTTCTGAGGTCACGAAACTGCGCGTAGTCCACCATCATATGGGTGAAGTGCAGATTTGCCGTGCCTTTCTTCAGCCACGATGCCCAGCTCACCGGGAACTGGTACGAGGCCCGGATGCCAAGCGTGTCGCTGCTCAGCCCTGAAGTTTCCTTGTCGCGCGCCATGAAGTTCTGGGAATTGGCGAAGGGGAACAGGTCGCTGAAAAAGTTCGCGGCGTTCTGCCTGTAGAAGCGATAGGACCCCGACAGGACCCAGCGGCCCAGCGGCTGCGTGTATTCAATGCCGGTGGTGTGAGCATTGATGCCCCAGGTGTCGGTGTAGTACCGATATTGCCCCTCTACTGTGGCACGCCAGGGGAGGTAATACTTCAGGCGTGTGGAAGCGGCGGTGCCAGTGCGAGTGTGGGGAAACACCTCTGGCGCGCGGATATAGCCGCCCAGCGGATTCTCATAACGCATGAAACGATAGGGATTCTGCAGGTAGCCCTGCTCGGTCACGGCTTCAAAGTTCAGCGCCAGCAGCATGTTTCGCGTCAGCACCTGCGTTACGCCAAGCCGATAGTTCCGCCGCTCGATTTCCTGCGCGAAAGTAGGGTCCAACGAGCTGCCGACTTTGTCGAGGCCCTGCGAGAAGCCTAAGGTCACGGTGGTCAGGTCGCCGAACATGTCCTGGCTGACACCTAGCGAAAAGGTGCCGGCTTTGTAGTCGTTTTCGGTGCTGTTGACGTAGCTCAGGGACCAGGTCGATTTGCCGTGCAGATAGTCAAGCGACAGGCTTTTCTGCTCACGCCGCTCGGTGTATTGGCTGGCGCCTGAGACCACCACATCGATGGACGCGCTGGTGATGGCATCCACGTAATAATTTGCCGTGGCCGAGACCGAATCGCCGAAGTTCTTGCGGACCAGTACGGACGGCCCCTCCACGGTGATGCCACCACCGGAATAACTGTGATACATGACGTCGGCGCGCTCCTCCGGCAACACTCCGGCATGCGCAGCCGCGGCAACCAGCAGCGCCGCCGCCAGGCTCGGAATGCGCCAATCGCGCAGCATCAGGAGCAGCCGCAACCGCCGCCGCCGGCACCGGTTGCACCCTTGGCGCCTTCGCGGACTTCGAAGACATGATCCATATACGATGAAGAAACCGGATCGGGATCAATCGCCATGATCGGATCCGCGAGGTGTTCGCGCTCGTAGGGTTTGACCCAGGGCTCAAGCGGCGCGCAGGCCGAGGCTGCGAGCAGGGCGCCCAAGCCAGTCAACATCCACCGCATGCGCATCGATCAATCCTATTCGCGCACCAGGGCGCGGATCTGGTTCAGGTATTCGTTCTCGTCGCCATCCTTATAGCCACGATGCAGCCAGCGCATGTTGCCCTTGCGGTCGATGATGACGGTACTGGGCATGCCTGCGACGGCATACAGCTTACTGACTTCGCTCCTGGTGTCGAACAGTATCGGAAAGGTGACAGGCGTGGCCTTCAGCCAGTTGGAAGCCAGACTCGAATCCGGCTCCACGTTCACCCCGATCATGGTGAAGCCCATTGGTTTGTACTTGGCGTGCAGCTTTTCGAGAATGGGCATCTCGGCGCGGCAGGGACCGCACCAGCTGGCCCAGAAGTTGATCATGACCACCTGACCCTTGTACTGGTCGAGGCTGACGGGTTTGCCCGCCATGCTGTCGAGCTTGAATGTTGGCGCGGGCGTCACGGCGAGCGCCGGCATCGCCACCAGCGTCGCCAACAGCAATGTGCGCAGCGAGTTCATCTTGTTCATGACGTCGGACTCCTGAAAATCAGAAGAAGACGGTCGCTCCGATATACGCGCTGATGTTGTTGGTGAGCTTGTCTTGCCCGAGCAGGTCCGACTGGAAGACGTGATCCTGCACGTCGATATGAATCGCCAGCCAGTCTGTCGGCAGAACCCTGTAACCGGCGCCCAGATTCGCAGTGAACCGTTGATCACCCGCGAACTTGGTGCTGCCGATACCACCAATCAGGTATAGCGCGCTGTTCATGGCGAGGTTGCGACCGATATACACCTCGCCCGGGAGCAAGTTGTAGCCCAGCGAGAGGCTGTAATACGTGAAGCGTCTCTCACTGGGAGTAAGCAGTTGCACATTGCCTCCCAGGGTCTCGAAACTGGTGCGTCCGGCCTTCGAGCGACCGACGCTGGCTTCGAAGAAAAGATCTTCTGTCACATGGAAAGCGGCACGAATGCCGGTTACCGGGTTGGTGCCGAAGTCCTCGATCGACAGGGCCCCGTAGAAGGCGCCGAGTTCAATGTTTTCCGTATCGATACGGTTGACCTTGATCTTGCGCCGCTGGACTTCTGGCTCGATGACCCGCGGTGGCGCCGCATTGCTGTTTGCTTCGTCTTCCGGCGCCGGTTCCTCCGCAGCCACGCGATCTCGGTCCCGCGACCAGGGCCAGTGCAGCGAGGCGCAGCCAGTGAGCGGCAGTAGCAGCGCCGTCAGAAGAAGAACGCGAGCCCGAGTTTCCATTCGTTGATCTCCTCATTCTCGTTGCGGCTGGTGAACACCATGTGATGGCGGTACTCGCCGCGCACGAAGAAGCGTCGTGTCACGTAAAAGCGCAGGCCGGCGCCCGCGTAAGCAGTCTGGTCGGTGCGGTCGCCGGGCAGCACCAGGGTTGATTTTGGCTGGATCCAGATCATGCCCGTGCCCAGTGTCAGCAGCGGCGATAGCCGCCAGTCCGGACGAAATACATGCGCCAGCCCGATTTGTGCCGTATAGCCGTTTGAGGCATTGCCGAGAAACTGGGAGCCCGTGAGTTCCAGTGCCAGCTGTTCGTTGAATGATCGCGACAGGAAGCCCGATATCAGCGTGGCGCCACCGTAATCGCCAGCCATGAAACCCAGCTCCCAGCGATGCGCGGTGAATCCCGTGCGATTGCCGAGGTCGAAACTGAAGGCTGAACCGTCGGCCAGCAGCGTCTTCTGCATGTCGCGCTGGTGCGCCCAGCCTTCGATGCCACGCGCCGTGCGTACGCGGAACCACTCCGTACGGCGATACAGCACGTCGATGGCATCTCCCCGCGGCACCACCTGCGTGACGGCGTAGCCGCGACCTGGCCCTTGATGCAACTCCAGGTAGGCCTCTGCGACGAACAGCTGCTGCAACCTGTCTGTCTTGTCTGCAGCCGGACTCGCACCGGCGAACAGCATTGCCAGTGCCAGCGCCGCGACAAGGAGCAGCGGCCTAATTGAGGAATGCAGCTGGCAGGCCAATGGGATTGTTGTAGTACTGCGCACCAATGTCGACCCACTCGGATATCAGACGCAACTCGGCAGGAGTCAGGAATCCCCTATGATCGACCGTGCCGCCGGCAACCGCAAATCTGTTGAAGAACCTTGGGGAGCCCAGCGCACTTGTGGCAATGATCGAGTGCTGCACGTTCACGTTCACCAAAGTCGGCAGTCCGGTATCGGGATCGGTCCCTGGCACCAGCCGGTCCTGCAGGGCGCCACCGGCAAGTTCCTGCTCGTTGTCATCGAACAGCAATTCGCGGTAGGCCGTCATGTGCAGCTGCTGGTCCGTTGACGGCGTGCCGGAGAGATCCAGCTGTCCTTTCGGCACCTGCACAACGCCCGTTGTATCGGCGGGAGCGTGGCAATTGATGCAGGTGTTGGCGCCTGCAGGGCCGCGTGGCAGGGACCAGAGCGGATGGATGTGCTGTTCGTAGTTGACGATGATGCGGCAACTGCTGGTCCACGTGGCCATGCAGCTGGTGCGTACCGGCGGCGGCGTATTGAAACCGCCGGCAGTGCCATAGGTATAGCTGAATGAAGCATCGGCTGGACGATTTGCTGCCGTGGGAGAAGGATCGGTCCACACGTCGTCATACAGCAGGTTCACGCTAGGCTGTTGCGAGCACATACTGCCGCTGCTGCAGGTGGTGCGCGCGCGCGCCTGGGCCATGGTGTCACCCTGCAGCGCGGCTGCGGCGGTGGCCGCCAGCGTATTGGGAAACCGCGGGCCCGCTGCGGCGCTGGCGCCCAACCAGTCAACGGGTGCGAAAGTTCCGTCGCGCCCATGCGAGCCGGTGCTCCCGTGGCAACCATTGCAACGGCGTATCTCGCCGGCCCGGATCTGCAGCCAGGTACTTTCGGCGCGGATCCGGCGACCGTTGCTGTCCAGCACCGAAATCATGAAGGCCACATTGGCGGGTACGCGCACTGCCACCGAACCATCGGGTTCGATGGGCGCATAACCCAGGATCTCGCGCATGAAGCCCACGTTGCTGCCGACCGCGGCATTGAAATCGATGTCTGGGAAACCCAGGTCATCGTCGCCGATGGATACCGCTTTTTCGATGCGCAGAAAGCGCGCAGGACGCTGGGCAGCGGTGCGCAGCGCGGGGTTTGCCACTGTTGCGATATCAGGTGCGCCTGCGCTTGCCACCACACCATTGAAATCATAAACGCTGCGGATCTCGAGCACTCCCACACCCTCGCCGATCAGCGTGGGATCAAAGTCCGCCGCTGCGACCGTGTGGTCAAGCCGTACGCTCGGCGGCACACGCGGCTGCGCGGCAACCAGATCAGTGATCATCACGCCTTCAACTGGCTGGAACAGCGGCTTGAAGGTGTTGCCCGCAGGATCGAAGACGAATGCGCTGTACAGCGAGGGCGACGTCTGCACGTTCGGATCTGCAAGACGTGCGGAAGTGCAGGGCACGATGACGGCGGGCGTGACTGTGTTGTCCAGCAGCCGGCATTGCGACCAGCTCACCAGAATCCGGTTGCTGCCGTCCCACAGCGGAAATGCAGACCGGAAACGGCCGCCCACGGACGGCCCCTGAATTGTCGATACCTCATTCGGAGTTGCGCGTGTCTGCGCCGGTCCGGCAAGGCCGGCGCTCGCGGCCAGTGGTTGCGTGTTCTCGACATAGCTGCGCGTGTCGATCATCACGAGGTCGCCGCCAAAGTCCGAGTTCGTGAACGGTCGTGTCAATGTCAGGATCCGGCCGTTCTGCATCTCGCGTGGCCGCGTGAACTGGATGTTGGTGGGGCCGTTGGCATCTGCCGTACCCGTCCGGTGGCTGAGCGCGCCATAGAGCAACTGCACGTCGGTGCCGTCGGGATTGGTGGAATAGAGATGCATGCCACGGGCTTGAGTCCAGCGCGTGAACAACACGCGTCCATCCGCCATCACGGTGGGCCACAGATCATGGCTCTGATTGAAGGTGATCTGATGGATGTTGCCGCCGTCCGCGTCCATGACGTGCAGAGCGAAGGCGCTTTCGGAGCGGTTTTCCACCTGCGCCTCGAATGCCGGCTTGCTCTCGTCGAGCAGTATCGCCTTCGACTGACGCTGGCGCGTCGAGGTAAACAGCAGGCGTCCATCGGGCAGATATTGCGGGCCAATGTCGTTGCCTTCCGCGGCAACAATATCCGAGCCAATCACCCTGCGCAGGGTGTCGGTGAGGATCTCGTATTCCCAGATCTGCCAGTTCGGCGCGGCTTCCTCATTCTGGTTTGCAGCCAGCGGGCCACGCATTGCGAATACGATCTTGCGGCCGTCGGGCGAAACGTCGACATCCTTTATGTCATAGGGGTTGTTACCCGTGACCCGCTGGGTGATGTTGCGTTCGACGGAAGACGGCGCAGCGCGATCGCGGAAGAACAGGTCTGCATCGGCGGTGGTATTGCGCTGCTGGCGCAAGTCCTCAGGGTTCACCGGGATGGTGCGCTTCACGTAGGCGATCGGAAAATCGACCGTGCCGGGATCCGCACCCTGGCCGCTGCCGATACTGATGCTGCCGCCGCTGCTGCACGCGGCCAGCAGTACAACTGCCACGGCGCCTGTGGCGCGAAACAACACTGTGATGCTGTTCACATTCAATTCCCTGTGCCCGCAACGCGGGCGCGTATTACGTAATTAGTGCTTCGACGCAGGATGCGGCTGTGATCGGTGTCCCACATCGCGGAGCGAATATTATCTTTGCGACCCAAAACCGTGTGATGTCTGCCCGCTGCGACGTCTGCCGTTTGAGACATTACTTGCTGTTCAGAAGTGCAGATACATTCGTTGCCCATGGAAATGGGCGCGTTGCTCCGCGGCAAGTGAAGGACGGGTCTCATGAATCGAAATCAAAGTGGTCGCAATGTCATCGGTGCGGTGCTTGCTGTCACGCTGTCGGCATGTTTCACCGCTGCCGCTTTCGCAGGCCCGGCACAGCGCGCGCAGGCGAAACGCATCCATGATCGAATCGCAGGTGTGCCGCCGAGTGCCGTGGTGCTGGACCAGATGGAAGCACTCATTGTCGCGAACCCTGCAACCGGTCCCGCTGCGGCCGCGCGCGTCGCGATGCTGGCGCCGAGCTTCTACACCACTGTGCTCAAGAATTGGGTTACGCCCTGGACCAACCGCGACCAGACCGCATTCGCGCCGCTGAATGACTACACCGCAACCGTCATCGGCATGGTCCGTGATGATGTCGACTTCCGGGAAGTGCTGGGCGGCGACATCCTGTACGTGGGTGGCGCCGGGTTGCCTGGCTATTCCCCTGCCAACAACAACCTCTATCAGCAGATGGAGGATGATGATGTTGATTTGAGCAGGGCCAATGTGCTCGTGCGTGACACCCAGTCCGCGCACACTGGCATCCCTGCCGCGGCCACCGCGGGCGTACTGACAACCCGCGCGGCAGCGCAGGCGTTCTTCGTTGCCGGCACCAACCGCGCGATGTTCCGCTTCACGATGATCAACCACATGTGCAAGGACATGGAGCAGGTGCATGACGTGCACCTGCCGCCGGATCGCATCCGGCAGGACGTGAGCCGATCGCCCGGCGGCGACAGCCGCCTGTTCCTCAACAACTGCATCGGCTGCCACAACGGCATGGATCCACTGGCGCAGGCGTTTGCCTTCTACAACTTCAACGAGACTTCCGGCCGCATCGAATACACCTCTGGTCAGGTGCAGCCGAAGTACCTCATCAACATGGACAACTTCAAGCCCGGCTACATTACCCGCGCTGATGGCTGGGACAATTACTGGCGTCAGGGCGCGAACACGGTGCTGGGCTGGAGTGGTCAGTTGCCAGGCAGCGGCAATGGTGCAAAGTCAATGGGCCAGGAACTGGCGAACAGCGACCAGTTCGCGCGTTGCCAGGTCGAGAAGGTATTCCGGACCGTGTGCCTGAAGCCACCCGTCAACGGCGCCGACCGCACTGAGGTCAATCGCATCATCGGTGTGTTCCGCAATGGCGGCTACAAGGTCAAGGATGTATTTGCCGAGACTGCCGCTTACTGCAAGGGTGGGTAGTTGAACATGAAGAATATTCATTACCTGCCCGTGTTAGTCGCTGTCGTACTGCTCGCTTCCTGCGGCGGCGGTGCGCCGACCACCAGCAACCCCAACACCGTTCCGCCCGTGGTTTCCACCTATTCAGGTCCGGCGCCGCAGAGCGCGGCCGTGCAGTCGTTCCGCATCAGCTTCTGGGAGAACGTGAAGGCCAACAATCGCTGCGGTGGTTGCCACTACGCGACCGGCCAGGCACCGCGATTTGCGCGCAACGATGATGTGAATCTTGCGTATGCGGACGCAACCAGTCTCGTGAACCTGACGCAGCCCGACCAGTCGCAGTTGGTGCTGAAGGTAGCCGGAGGCCACAACTGCTGGCTGTCGAGCAATTCGGCCTGTGGCGACATCCTCACCACCTGGATCCGCAACTGGGCCGGTTCAGTGGCGGGTGGCGGTGGCACGCAGATCCAGCTGCAGGCGCCGGCCGATACCGTGGTCGGGCAGAGCAAGACCTTTCCCGATTCGGCAGCTGGCTTTCAGTCGACCATCTGGCAGCTGGTGCGTGATCCCGCGCGCGGCAACTGTCTGCGCTGTCATGCGCCCAATGCGGCGACACCGCAGTCGCCGTTCTTTGCCAGCGCCGATGTGAACGAGGCCTACGCCGCGGCGCGCGCCAAGATCGACCTCGACAATACATCCCGCTCGCGCCTGGTGGTGCGACTGCGTGAGGAGTCGCACAACTGCTGGACCGCAAGTTGCGCCAACGACGCCAACGCAATGCAGGCTGCAATCGATGCATTCGCAGCCGGTATCAGCCTGACGCCGATCGATGCGAACCTGAAGATCAGCCGCGCGCTGACACTCTACGATGGCACAGTCGCGGCCGGCGGCAATCGCTACGAAGCGAACACCATCGCCAAATACGAATTCAAGACCGGCTCCGGCAGCACCATATTCGACACCAGCGGTGTCGAACCTGCGCTGAACCTCAACATGTCCGGTGACATCACCTGGATGGGTGGGTGGGGTGTCAACGTGAAGGCCGGCGGCAAGGCGCAGGGCTCCACTGCGGGCAGCCGCAAGCTGGCGGATCTGCTGAAGGTTACCGGCGAATTTTCCGTCGAGGTGTGGGCCGCGCCGGCCAACGTCACACAGGAAGATGCCTACATCGTCAGTTACTCCGCGGGCGTGATGTCGCGCAATGTCACGCTGGGGCAGCGCGCCTACCAGTACGAGGCGCTGACCCGCACCGGCACCACCGGCGCCAATGGCGCGCCCGCCCTCTTGACCCGCGATGCGGATCGTGACGCGCAGGCTTCACTGCAGCATGTCGTGCTCACCTATGACCCGGTCAACGGGCGACGGCTGTATGTGAATGGCAATTTCACCGGTGACATGGATCCGCGTGCCGGCAGCACGCTTGCGGACTGGGATGACACCTTTGCCCTGGTGCTCGGTAACGAAACCTCGAACAACCGGCAGTGGCAGGGCGTGCTCCGCTTTGCAGCGATCCACAGCCGTGCGTTGAGCCTTGCGCAGATCCAGCAGAACTTCGCGGCCGGTGTCGGTGAGCGCTATTTCCTGTTGTTCAATGTCACCGCACTCACGGGTGTGCCGCAGAGCTACATCATGCTTGAGGCCAGCCAGTACGACAGTTACGGCTATCTGTTCACCAAGCCTACGTTCATCAGTCTGGATCCGAACGCGCGCCCAGGCTCCATTGCGCTCGAGGGCATACGCATCGGCATCAATGGTGCTGAGGCGCAGGCCGGCCAGGCCTATGCCAATGTGAAACTGAACGTGACCGATGCGAACTACACGCCGGCTGGCGGCCAATTGCTCTCCGAGGTCGGCACGATCATCGGTCTGCAGAAGGGGCCGGCTGCCGACCAGTTCTTCCTGAGCTTCGACCGGATCGGCACCCAAACCTATGTGCGGACGCCAGTCACCGGCATCACGCAGGCGCCGGTGGATCTTCCGGCCCAGTCCGATATCGGAGTTCGCACCTTCGAGCAGCTCAACCAGAGCATGTCGCGCATCACGGGCGTGGCGACCACCAACAGTGGTGTCCGCAGTACCTACCTGCAGGTGCAGCAGCAGTTGCCGCCGGTGCCGAGCATCGAGGCATTCCTGGCTTCACACCAGACCGGTGTGGCGCAGCTGGCCATCAAGTACTGCTCGGTGATGGTGGACAACCCCACGGCGCGCGCAGCGTTCTTCCCTTCCCTGAACCTGGCTGCCGCGCCGGCTGCGCAGTTTGCCGATGCCAACGGCAAGGACATCCTCGCTACGCCACTGCTGCAGAAAGTCGTGGGTACCAACGTGGCAAGCCAGCCGTCGGATGTCGCCGTGCGCGCCGAATTGCACGCGCTGATTGGCAAGCTGGCCGCCAAGCCCGGTGCGAGCAGCGCGAACGTCGCCAAGGCAGCCTGTGCCGCGGCGCTCGGCAGTGGCGTGTTGTCGATCCTTTAAAGCAGACGGACTCCCAGGAACAAGGACCAGAAGACCATGCGATACATCCGCAAGATTCCTAAGGGCCGGGGACTGAATGAGCCGATCTTGCACGGCGACCACCAGCAGCCGGTTTCACGCCGCGATTTTCTTTCAGCCGGCCTCGTTACCGGCACTGCCACCGTGGTAGTGCCCAGCGCGCTCGGACTGCTGGCGGCGCGCGCGGCGCGCGCTGATGTCCGGACAGACCTCGACTTCCTGGGACTCACCAATTGCGGTCTGGAAGGCGGTGCCGGCAAGATTCCGTTCATCTGTTTCGATCTGTCTGGTGGCGCCAATATCGCTGGCTCGAATGTGCTGATCGGCAAGCAGGGAGGTCAGCTGGATTTCCTCACCACCGCTGGCTATTCCAAGCTCGGCCTGCCGGGCAACATGACGCCGAATCTGCCCACCTTCACCGACAGCACTTTTGGCCTGGCCTTCCATACCGACAGTGCATTCCTGCGCGGCATGAAAATGCGCGCCACGGCCGGGACCGCCACCTCCACCAACGGCACCATCATCGCAGCGCGGTCAGAAAATGACACGGCCAACAATCCGCACAACCCGATGTACGGCATTGCGCGTACCGGTGCGAAGGGCGAGCTGCTGACGCTCATTGGCTCGGTCAGTTCGGACTCCGGCGGCAATTCTGTCTCGCCAATCACCATGATGGATCCAAAAGTGCGGCCCACCAAGGTGGATCGCGCCAGCGACGTCACGGGTCTGGTAGACACTGGCGAATTGGGCACGTTGTTTCCGGATCCGAATGACGCGGTTGCGGTGATGGAGTCGATGGCAGTGCTGACGAACAGCAAGCATGGTGCTGTCAGCACCGGCCTTACCAACGATGCGGCATTGAAGGATTTCAACAAGTGCGGCTATGTGAAGTCGGCCTATCTTGCCGAGCGCTTCAATAATCCAGCTTCGCTCGACCCTGGTCTTGATACGCGCATAGTTGGTCCGGGTGGCATCTTTACGCAGGCGGAATACAACGGTGACGGCGAGTTCCGCAAGACCGCTGCCGTCATGAAGATGGTGATCGATGGCAATGCCGGCGCAGGCACCATCCAGATGGGCGGTTTCGACTATCACACTGGCGAGCGCGCCACGGGCGAGGGACGGGACCTGCGCGCCGGTCAGTGCATCGGCGCATGTCTTGAGTACGCCGCGCGCACCAATCGCCCCCTCATGCTCTATGTATTCAGCGACGGTTCGCTATCGTCCAGCGGCATGATCGACAACTCCGTCAATGGCCGCGGCAAAGGCGTCTGGACCGGCGACAACCAGGCAACGGCTGCCGCGTTCTTTCTGGTGTTTCGCCCGGGCGCGCGGCCGCAGCTGCGCGGCCCGAACCTGAACCAGATCGGCTGGTACAGCGCCGATGGCTCGGTGGTGACGTCGTCGCACCCGGGCGCCAATGCGGTGAACCTGCTGGTCGAACTGGTGCTGCTGAACTACATGGGCCTGCATGGGCAGGAAAACCTGTTTGCCTCACCGGGCTATTTCCCGGGTCAAGGCCTGGGGGGCACCACCCAGCGTGATTCCCTTACGGCCTTTGCGCCCATCGTGTGACCGGAGTCATTGTCACGCAGCCCCGGCGCGCTATCCTCGCGCATACTGTTAAATAGACGCGTGGAGTCTGCTGCTTTGCAGAATCGACGAAATTCCCTGTTTCTGCTGGCCGCGGCGCTGCTTGGTGCAGGCCTGTGCGTGGCCGCCGAGCCGGCGTACCGGCTGCAGGGACGGGCAGCGCCTGACTTCGCGTTGCGGGCGACCTCGGGTTCGAATTTCCGGCTGTCGGAGCATCGTGGTGAGGTGATGCTGCTGGTGTTCTGGGGCAGTCGTTGCGGGCAGTGTGGCACGCAACTGACTTCGCTGAGCCACATGGTCGACACCTATCGCTCCGCGGGGCTCGCAGCATTCGCGGTGAATGTAGACGACGACCAGGTCGCTGCGGCGGAATTCGCGATGGCGCACCCGGTGAGCTTTCCAGTGCTGCTTGATCCGGCCAAAGCCGTGGCCAGGCAGTTCCAGGTGGATAACCTGCCCATGTTGTTGCTGGTCGATCGCGCCGGCGTCATCCGGCATGTGCATCGCAACTATCGCAGTGGCAGTGACGCCCAGTATCTGGACCAGATCAAAATTCTTCTCGACGAGTAGCGCGCACTCAAGAGGCATCATGAAGCGTTCGTTCCATCAGACATCCATATTGCTGGCGCTTCTCGCCATGCCGGCCCTCGCGTTGCTAGCAGGTGAGGCATCCGATTCACCCCCGCCCCCAGCGCCCGACACGCGCGCGCTGGACGAAGAAATCCAAGCCATCAAGAAGGACGTGGTCGACCTCAATCGCGATCTGTTCGTGCTGGAAGAAGAACTGCTGTTTCCAGCCAACACCCAGGTCGCGGTATTCCTGTCGATGGATGTGGGCGAATTCTTCGCGCTGGACACAGTGGAGCTGCGGGTCGACAACAAGCAGGTGGCCAAATACCTTTACACGCCGCGCGAAGCCGAGGCGCTGCTGAAAGGCGGTGTGCAACGGCTGTATCTGGGCAACCTGCGTGTGGGCAATCACGAGCTGGTGGCGCTGTTCACCGGCAAGGGGCCAAACAACCAGGACTACTCGCGCGGCGCGCAGCTCAAGTTCGAGAAGTCGGTCGGTGCGAAATACCTGGAACTGAAGATCGCGGACCGGCAGCGCAAGCGTCAGCCTGAATTCGAAATCAAGGACTGGGAATAACCCGCGCATGCTGCGCAGGGCCGTCATCCTCTGTCTGTTCGTTGCCGCGTCTGGCATGACGTCGCCGCAGGCGGCGGCTGCCCGCAAGCCTGCCGACAAAATTCCCGCCACGCGTGTGCAGGACCTGCACTACGGCGATGTGCTGTTCCAGACCTACATTGGCGAGGACTTTGAAGCACTCACTCGCCTCGAAGCCTATTCCCACTGGCAGCAGATGCCGCACCACCTGGGGGAGGCAGATCTGCTCGCCGGTGGTCTGTATCTGCAGCTCGGCATGCACAACGAAGCCGGCAGACGTTTCGAAACCCTGCTGGGCCCCGAAATTCCGGCGAGCGTGAAATCACGCGCCTGGTTCTACCTCGCCAAGGTCTGGTACACACGCGGCTACTTCGATCGCACCATCGAATCGCTGGGCCGGATTGAAGGCAAGCTGCCACCGGCGCAGGAAGCCGAACGCGTACATCTTGCGGCCAATGCGCTGATGCACCTGGAGCGTTACGACGATGCCATCGCGTTGCTCACCGGCTGGAGCAGTCGCAGCACCTGGATGCAGTACGCGCGCTTCAATCTCGGCGTGGCCCTGCTGCGCAGCAATCGTCTCGCCGACGCCGCGAAATTTCTCGATGCCGTAGGCGCGCAGGACAGTAGCGATGAGGAAATGCTGGCGTTGCAGGACAAGGCCAATCTCGCAATGGGTTTCGCCTACATGCAGGCCAACGACGCGGCCAAGGCCATCACCAGCCTGGAACGGGTACGACTTGCGGGTCCGCAGTCCAGCCGCGCATTGCTCGGACTGGGATGGGCCAGCGCAGCGCAGGAAAAGTACGAGGCCGCGCTGACCCCCTGGCTGGTGCTGCGCGAGCGTAACCTGCTGGATGCAGCCGTGCAGGAGGCCTGGCTCGCCGTCCCCTATGCGTTCGGCAAACTTGGCGCCAATGGCCAGGCCGCGGAATACTACGAGCAGGCGCTGGTCTCGTTCAGCAGCGAACAGGGACGCATCGACGCCTCCATAGGTCGCATCCGCGCTGGCGATCTGCTCAACAAACTGCTGGGCGCAGACGATGTCGATTCACCGCAGCGCGGCTGGTTCTGGCAGTTGCAGGAATTGCCAGACGCGCCGGAGTCGCGTTACCTGTTTCCGGTGCTGGCCAGCAATGATTTCCAGGAAGGCCTGAAGAATTTTCGTGATCTGGCCTATCTGGGTTCCACGCTGTCGCGCTGGGACGAGAACATGGTGGTTTACGCCGACATGATCGAGGCGCGCGGCAAGGCCCATGGCGAGCGCGTTCCGCGCGTGGACACACTGCTCGCCAGCGGTCAACTCGGGGCATTGGGCGCAAGGCGCGAGAAGGTGCAAGGGCGCATCAACGACGTCGTCATCATGGAAGACGTGGCCGAACTTGGCACAGCCGCGCAACGCACACAGTGGCAGCGCATCGCCGCTATCGAAGCGGCGCTGGCGACAGAACCGGAAAATGACGACACCGCAGCCCGACGCGACCGGTTGCGACTGGTGAAGGGTGTGCTGTATTGGGATCTGCGGCAAAGCTACGGCGAGCGCCTGTATCAACAGCGCAGCGAGTTGAAGATCCTGGACGCAGCATTGGCCGAAGCCAACAATCGCTGGCTGAGAGTCGAGCAGGCGCGCCTGTCGGCGCCCGCGACCACGGGTGATTTCGCAGCGCGGATCGATGGGTTGCAGGCGCGCATGACCGCCCTGCGAACCAAGCTGGGCGATGCTGCCAAGGCACAAAGCGATCTGCTTGCCGATATCGCCGTGGCAGAGCTCGACGCGCAAAAGCAGCGCCTCGCTGATTACGAGATTCAGGCCCGTTTCGCGCTTGCCACCATTTATGACCACGCGGCGGAATCGCCGCGGCCAGCGCCAGCCGCCGGCCCTGGTACCCCATGAAGCTGCCGCGCACCGTGTTGCTGGCTGCTGCAGCAGTCGTGGCAATTGGCGGCGTCGCCTTCGGTGCGACGAGGTCGCAGCCCGCGCCGACACTGAAGGATCTGCCGAAACGGCCGGTCGAAATCCGCAAGGATGCACCGTCGGACAACAATTCCGGCAAGGCGATGGACAACTACCGCAAGTTTCTTGAATTGCAGAACACCGATGCGGCGATGCGCGCGGAAGCGCTGAAACGACTGGGCGACCTGTCGCTTGAAAGCGGTGAACTGGAACGCCTGGAAACCGAGGTCACGCGGGTGGATCTCGGCGGCGCAGAGGCGATCCGCCTGTACACATTGTTGCTGCAGGCGCATCCGGACTATCCGCGCAACGACCAGGTGCTCTACCAGCTGGCGCGTGCCTACGAGACCACCGGTCAGCCGGACAAGGCGCTGGCGACGTTGGATGAGATCGTGCGCCGCTTTCCGGCGTCGCGCGAGATTGCCGAGGTGCACTTCCGGCGCGGCGAGTTGCTGTTCCCGGCGCAGAAATACCGCGATGCCCAGGCGGCCTATGCCGAAGTCACCCGCCGGGGACCCGGGCCTTTCTACCAGCAGGCACTTTATAAACAAGGCTGGGCGCTATTCAAACAGAACCTCAACGAGGACAGCCTGCCCGTTTTCGCAAGCCTGCTCGACGTGAAACTGCGCGATGCTTCGGCGCCGGGCGGCTTCCGCGAGCCCGACACGTTGCCGCGTGCTGATCGCGAAATCGTCGACGACACATTGCGCGTGATGAGCGTGGTGTTCTCGAATGAAGACGGCATCGAACCGCTCAACCGGTTTGTCGATCGCATCGGCAAGCCGCCATATGCAGCTTTGCTGTATTCGCGCCTCGGCGATCTCTATGTCGACAAACAGCGCTATCAGGATGGTGCGGCTACCTATCGCGCGTTTGTCGCGCGGGAACCCAACAGCGAATATTCACCCGACCTCTCCACCAGGGCCATTGAAGCCTACCGCAAGGGCGGATTCGCCCAGCTGGTGCTCGAAGGCAAACGCGAGTACGTGGAACACTACAATCTCGGGGCGGGTTTCTGGCAGGGCCGCAACCGCGCGAACTATCCGCAGGTGGTCGCCGGGATCAAGACGCACCTCGCTGACCTCGCTGCCTATCATCATGCAGCGGCGCAAAAGAGCAGGCACGCCGAAGACTACACGCAGGCGGCCCGCTGGTATCGCCTGCAGTTGCAGTCCTTCCCCGATGATCCGGATTCCGCGCAGGTCAATTTCCGGCTGGCAGACGTGCTCTATGAAGGCGGCCAATTCAGCGCCGCGGTCGATGAATACGAACGCACGGCTTATGCCTATCCGGCAGGTCCTGATTCCGCCAGGGCCGCGTATGCGGCGCTCAGCGCCTACGAGAAGCAGGAGCCGCTGCTTGCAGAACGCGAGCGCACGGCCTGGAAACTGCGCTCCATCGAGGCGGGTGTGAAGTTTGCGCAAACGTATCCCGCGCATCCGGACGGCGCCGGTGTGTTGACCCGTGGCGCACAGGATCTGTATGCCGCGAAGAATCTGCCGCGCGCCATTGAAGTGGCTGACCTGCTGCTCGCGCGCAACCCTGCAGCCAGCCCCGCGCAGCGGCGCATAGCGCTAGGCGTGCTGGGGCAGGCACGTTTTGATCAGGGGGAATTCCAGGCCGCGGAGCAGTCGTGGCTGCAGGCGCGAGAACTTGCGGCCGGCGATCCCGCCTTGCAGAAGAGCCTTGCCGAGCAGTTGTCGGTCGCCGTATATCGGCAAGCCGAGGCCAGGCGTGCCGCGGGCGACAACGCCGGCGCGGCCAACGATTTCCTGCGCGTCGCAAGCGTGGCGCCAGGCACAGCCGCGGTGGAAACAGCCCAGTACGACGCTGCGGCCGAGCTGATCAAGGGCAAGGACTGGCCGCGGGCCATCGGTGTGCTGGAAGCATTCCGGCGCGATTACCCGAAAAGCGGACAGCAGCCTGATGTCACACAGAAGCTGGCCGTGTCCTACATGGAAGCCGGTCGTGCAAATCTGGCTGCGGCGGAATTCGAGCGGATTGCCGACACGAAGGGCCAGACGCCGGCTCTGCGCCTTGAAGCTCTCGCCATTGCCGCGGATCAATACGAAAAGAGCGGCAACAGCGCGAAGACAGTCGCGTTGCTGGAACGGCAGGTGGCCGAGTTTCCTGCACCCGTCGCCGAACGGATCGAGACCCGGCAGCGCCTGGCGGACTTTGCCGCGAAGGCCGGCAACAGCGAAAGGGTCGCCTACTGGCAGCGTGAAATCGTGAAGGCCGACGCCGGCGCGGGAGCGGCCCGCAGCGATCGAACGCGTTATCTGGCCGCGAAGGCGAGTCTGGCTCTGGCAGCGCCTGCCCGCGACACCTTCCGCGCCCTGAAGCTCGGTTCTCCTTTGCAACGCTCGCTCGCTGCGAAGCGCCGCGCGCTCGAAAGCGCGCTCGCCGGCTACAAGGCGGCGGCGGCTTACAACGTCGCCGAAGTTTCCACGCAGGCCAGCTTCGAGATCGCCGAGCTTTATGGCGAGCTCGGCGCGGACCTGATCGCATCGGAGCGGCCCCGGAATCAATCGGCAGATGTGCGCGAGCAGTACGACCTGATGCTCGAAGAGCTGGCGACTCCGATCGAGGAGCAGGCAATCGAACTGCACGAGATCAATGTAGCGCGCGCGCTCGATGGCATCTTCGACGCCGGCGTTAAAGCGAGCTATGCCGCGCTTGCCAAACTGCTGCCAGCCCGTTACGGCAAGACCGAGCTGCAAGGCAGTTACCATGGTTCACTGGTGTTGCCGGCTGCGCCGCAGTCAACTGCAGCGACCGACTCGCCGCAACCGGCCGCGCGACTGGTGTCGCAACACGAGCGTGCCGTGGCGCAGGCGGTTGCAGGCCAGACAGCGGATGCCGAGCTTCAATTCAGGCAACTGATGGACGCCGCGCCAGAATTCGCAGGCGCCGCGTACAACCTCGGTGTATTGCTGCTCGGCCAGAACCGGCTCGACGAGGCTGAGGTCGCCCTGCTCGAAGCCGTGCGCCGTGCGCCGCACAGCGATATGGCTCTGACCGAACTCGGCCTGGTACAGCGTCAGCGCGGCAAGTTCGCGGCTGCCGCGGAGTCCTACGACAAGGCATTGCAGGCCAATCCCGATCATGCGCCGGCATGGCGTAACCTCGGCGTCGTGCGTGACATGTATCTTGGCGAACCAGCTGCCGCCGTGGAGCCTTTTGAGCGTTACAAGGCGCTCAGCGGTGAGGACCGGCCGGTCACGAGCTGGCTAGCTGATGTGAAACAACGTGCCGGAAAACGTGAGACGACGATTCCAGCGGTGGCTGCCCCGGAGGTCCAATGAAACATGCGATGCTGAAATGGATGCTGCTGATGCTGGTTGCACCGGCAGGGGCGATGGAGCCAGTTCCCGCGGCCACCACAACTGCACCTGCTGCACCAGCCACTGCTGCGAAAATGCCGGCAGCGGCTGCGCAATCGCCCAGTTCAATGGAGCCCGCCGTGCAGACAACACCGCTGGCGGGAGCGAAGCGCGCAGAGGACCGACTCGAGCTCGACGCCACCCAGATCACCGGCAACCGTGAGCTGCCGCGTGTGCTCTACGTGGTTCCGTGGAAGCGCTCAGACCTGGGAGACCTGACCGGCAGGCCGGTGAAAAGCCTTCTGGACGAAGTCCTGGCACCGGTCGATCGTGACGTCTTTCGGCGACAGAACCGCTACTACCAGGCCTTGAAGCCGGACTCGGCCGGCACGGGCAAGACGGACGGCGCAGAGGTTGAGAAATAGGTCGCAGCAATTTCGCTGCATAGGTTTCAAGGTGGGCAGAGTCTTGCGCACCAGCAAGGGAGTTTCATGATGGACGTTTTCCCGGCTATTTTCCGCTTCTTCCAGAATGGCGGAGAGTTCATGTATCCGATCGCGATCGTGCTGGTGGTCGGCCTCGCGATCGCAATCGAACGCTTCGTATATCTCTCGGTAACGCGCAGTCGCAACCGCGCGCTGTGGCAACAAGTGGAGCCGCTGCTGGGGCACGGCAATTTCCGCGAGGCTGCGCAGGTCGCGTCGCAGTCAGAATCCGCGGTGGGGCAGATCCTCACCTATGGTCTGGCACGCATCCAGAGCGCCAAGCGCCGTGACGACATCGAGAAGGCCATGGAAGAAAGCCTGATGGGCATCGTGCCGAAGCTCGAGAAGCGCACGCATTACCTTGCGACTTTCGCGAACCTGGCAACCCTGCTGGGCCTGCTTGGCACCGTGATGGGTCTGATCGGCGCGTTCAGCGCAGTAGCGGACGCCACTGCGGCCGAAAAGGCCAGCCTGCTGTCGGCGAGCATTTCGGTGGCGATGAACTGCACCGCTTTCGGCTTGATGACAGCCGTGCCGCTGCTGGTCATCCATGCCGTCATCCAGACCAAGACCACCGAACTGATCGACAGCCTGGAGATGGCCTCGGTGAAATTCCTGAACTCCATTGTGGAGCGCCGTACCGAAACAGTGCCGGCCAGCGCCTAAAGTGCCGGTCCGCAAGTTCAGCTGACAGCAAGGATTCGTTCCGATGCGTCGTAATTACGCCATGCGCAAGCTTGAGCGGCGCCACCGCAAGCCGGCGGAGCTGCTGCTCGTTCCCATGATCGATATCTTCACGGTGCTGGTCACATTTCTGCTGATGACGGCGGTGTTTTCGCGCACCGTGATCCTGGAACTGAAACTCCCCAGCCAGAGCGCAGAATCAGTGCCGATTCCTCCCGGCCTGAAGCTGGAAGTGATCCTGCGGCAGGACATGGTGCAGGTGGCCGACGCCAACTCCGGTCCGCTGCAGACATTCGAGCGCAAGGACCGCAGCCAGCCCTATGACCTCGCCGGGCTCGCCGCATTCCTGCAGGAAATCAAAGCCAGGTATCCCGAGATGACCGACGCCACGCTGCTGCTGGAGCCGGACATTCCTTACGATTCACTGGTGCAGGTGATGGATGCCATGCGCCTGGTCGAGCAGCGCCAGAACAACCAGCTGGTGCAGGCCGAGCTGTTCCCGAATGTGTCCATCGGCGATGCACCCGAGACCGACGCTCCTGGAGCGCGGCGATGATCATGTCCGGCCGCGCGCGTCGCATGATGACGCACCACCTGCGCAACCGGAATGAATCCGAGCTGAACCTGATCCCGATGATCGACATCCTGTCGGTGCTGGTGTCGTTCCTGCTGGTCTATTCGACCGAAGTCGAAATGGTGCAGAACACCAGGGGAATCGAGATTCCCGAGTCGATCGTGACTGCCAAGCCGCGCGAGACAGTGGTAGTGATGCTGACCAGGGACGAGTTGTTTGTGCAGGGCGAGCAAGTGGCGTCCATCGCCGAAGTGAGGGCCAGCGACCAGCTGATCATCGCACCGCTGCGCGAAGCCCTGCTGCGCCCGAGCATTATCGGCAAGGATATGGCCGAACGCGAGATCGCCGAGCGCGAAGTGACCGTCATGGCCGACAAGAGTTTGCCCTACGAGGTATTGAAGAAAGTGATGAGCACCTGCACGGACGCGAACTTCGGCAGGATTTCGTTTGCCACGATGCAGAAGGACAAGGCGCTGGACCCCAGCACCTTCCAGGCGAAGTAGCGCGGAGCCATCTTGGTACTTGCACCTCATTACCGCAGTTACGACCTCCCCTGGGAGGGTGATCCGGACGCAGCCAGGCGCTTCCGCCGCCTGCTGGCAATCGGCCTCGTGCTGTTCGCGGTGCTCGGCATCGTGGTGCCGTTGCTGAATTTGCCGGAGTCCAGGCAAGCGGCTGAGCAAGCAGTGCCGGAGCGTCTCGCACGACTGATGGTGGAGCAAAAACCAAAGCCGCCACCGCCCAAGCCCATCGAGCAGCCAAAGCCGGAAACAAAACCGGAGCCCAAGCCTGTCGACCGCACCGTCGAGGCGCGCAAGAAGGCCGAGCAGTCGCTGAGCAAGGTACGCGATGAGCTGGCGGATTTGCGCCGTGATCTCGCGAAGGACTTGCCGAGCCAGACCCGTAATCTCACCGGTGCCGTGGGTGCGGACAGCAAGGCGGAGCGTTCGCTCATTACGGCGAAGGCTGGCACCGGCAGTGCCGGGGTGCAGTCGACCAACAGCCGTGGCTTCGGCTCCGGCGCGGGATCACTGACAGGCCACTCCACCACTTCGGTCAGTTCCAGCGTGGCAGCCATTGGCGGCGACAACAAAGCCACCCGCACCGGCAGCAGTGGCAAGGCCGCGCGCAGCCAGGAAGAAGTCGAGCTGGAGTTCGACCGCAACAAGGGCGCGATCTATGCGCTGTACAGCCGTGCACTGCGTGACCGGCCCGAGTTGCAGGGCAAGATGGTGTTGGAATTCACCATCGCGCCTTCCGGCGAAGTCACAGCCTGTCGCGTCGTGTCCAGCGAACTCAACGATCCCGAGCTGGAACGCAAGATCGTGGCACGCGTGCGCCTGATCCGTTTCCCGGCGCGTGACGTGGAAAGCATTACCACCACCAAACCAATCGAGTTTTTCCCGGGCTGAGGTCTCATGCAGAGCAGAGAAGGCTTCGGCTATTCTCTGGTCCATGCTGCATGATCCACTAAGCCAAGTCCTCGCGCTGCTGCTGGTTTCGGTGCTGGTGGTGACGCTGGCGCGCCGCGTCGGCATGCCGCCGGTACTGGGCTACGTGGTCGTCGGTGTGCTGGTCGGGCCATTCACCTTCGGCATCGTGCCCGAATCCGGCCAGACCCATCTGCTGGCCGAGATCGGCGTCGTGTTCCTGTTGTTCACCCTGGGGCTGGAGTTCTCCTGGCCGCGCATGGTCGCCATGCGCCGCGAGGTATTCGGGCTCGGCTTACTGCAGGTGGTTGGCACCACCGCGTTGTTCGCGGTAACAGGCCGGTTGCTGGGGCTTTCCTGGCTCATGGCCGTGGCAGTGGGCGGCGCTCTGTCGATGTCATCCACCGCGATCGTGATCCGCCAGCTTACCGAGCAGGCGGAGATCAACCGCACCCATGGCCGCCTGACGTTGGCCATCCTGCTGTTCCAGGATCTGGCCTTTGTGCCGCTGCTGGCTCTGGCTACTGCAATTGCCGAAGGCGCGCCGGAACGTTTCAGTTTCACAGGCATTACACAGACGCTGGCAAGCGGGTTTGCTGCCCTGCTGGTCGTGATGCTCGCCGGGCGCTGGCTGCTGCGGCCACTGTTCGTGGAGATTGCGCACAGTCGCCTCAAGGAATTGCTCACCCTGACGGTGCTGTTCGTGGTGCTTGCAGCCGCCTGGGTAACCCAGCGCGCAGGGCTGTCGCTGGCCCTGGGTGGATTCCTGGCTGGCATGATGCTGGCCGAGACAGAATACCGGCATCAGGTCGAAGCGGTGATACGTCCGTTCCGCGAGCTGCTACTTGGCCTGTTTTTCATTTCCGTGGGCATGTTGCTCGACCTGCGCTTGATCTACGACCAGTTCCTGCTGGTTTCGGTGACCGTGGTGGTCATCGTGGCAATCAAGGTGCTGGCTGGAACCTTTGCCGTGCGGGGTTTCGTCAGCACCAATTTCAAGGCGTTGCGCACCGGCATGTTGCTCGGCGGCGGTGGCGAATTCGGCGTCGCGCTGTTGACGCTGCTGCTGCAATCCCCACAATCCCCTGCCGCCTTTCTCCAGCCCCTGTTGCTGGGACTGGTGGTCACCATGCTCGGCGCGCCCTTCGGCATCCGCTACAACAAGACCTTTGCGCGACTGATGCTGCGCGAACGGGGACCGCCACAGCGGGCCATCGAGCGTGAGGATGCCGCGACCGGCGAGTTGGCCAAACGCGAGCACGTCGTGCTCTGCGGTTATGGCAGGGTGGGCCAGAACATCGCCAGGGTGCTCGAATCCCAGGGTTTCGAATACATTGCGGTCGATCTGGATCCGGCACGGGTCCGGCCGGCTAGACTTGCGGGTTACCCGGTAATCTTCGGCGACTCCACCGACGAAGATGTGCTGATCGCCTGCGGGCTTGCCACCGCCAGCGCCGTGGTGGTGAGTTTTGCGAACCCAGCGGTGTCGGTGGGCATCGTGCGCGCGGTGCGCGCACAGCGCAGCGATGTACCGGTGCTGGTGCGCACGGCGGACGATCTGGGCCTCGCCGAGCTCACCGCCGCGGGTGCAACCGAAGTGGTGCCGGAGACCTTAGAGGCCAGTCTCATGCTGGTGTCGCAGGTGCTCATGCTGCTCAATGTGCCGGTGACGCGCGTGGTGCGCACCATCGGCGAGATCCGTCGCGCCCGTTACGTGACTCTGCGCGGAGTGGTGCCGGCGGACACCAGTGCCGGAGAGATGTTGGATGGCAGCGGTGAGGGTATTGCAACAATTGTCATTCCACCGCGGGCATGGGCAGTGGGCCGGGCGCTGGCCGAAGTGCGCGCGCGTGGCGCTGAAGTCGCGTTCACGGCATTGCGCCGGCAGGGCATAACCGGCCGCGAACCCGCTGCTGCCACTACTTTGCGCGGCGGCGACGTGCTGCTGGTCTACGGCACGCCGGAGGATATCGAGCATGCTGAGGCCATTCTGCTGACGGGGTAACAGACCTGGCAGGAACTTGTATGCCTGCAGACCGGTCAAATTCCATGTGAAATCCAGACTCGGAATGCTGCTGCTGGCAGTAGTCAGCGGCTCGCTGTGGGTGGCTGATTCCTGCGCCGACACCGACCGGCTGAGTGAAAACGCGATCCGTTACGATCAGGAATACCCGCTCATCGCCTATTCCGGACCCGCCACGCACAACCGCGTCTGGCGGCTGAAACAGCAGCTCGAAAGTGGCCAGCTTTCGCTTGCGTGGGAACCGAAGTGGGGCTATCTGCGCGCGCTGCTGCGGGCTCTGGAAATCAACACGGACTCACAGCTGCTGGTGTTTTCCAGAACCAGCCTGCAGATCAAATACATCAGTGACAAGACGCCCCGCGCCATCTATTTCAATGACGACACCTATGTGGCCTGGGAGCAGGGCAGCCCGTTGCTTGAGCTCACGGTGATCGACGCCGAAGCTGGTGTGGTGTTTTTCGGTGTGGAGAACCGCCGTGAAACCGCAGTGAAATTCGAGCGCGAGGGCGGTCGCTGCCTCACCTGCCACGATACCTATTCAATGATGGGCGGCGGTGTGCCACGGGTGTTGGCAATGTCCTCGCCGGTCGACGATCCGGCCGATACGAGGGCTTACACCAGTGCATCAGATGTGGACGACCGCACCCCCATCGAACATCGTTGGGGCGGCTGGTATGTCACGGGGGCGCATGGCAGGCAGACACACTTCGGCAACATGCCGCTACGCGAAGAGAGCGGCGGCGATCAGTTGCGCAGGCTGCTGTCGACGCGCGCCAATCGCCAGACGCTCGAAGGTTATTTCGATACTGCCAGCTACCTGACCGACAAGAGCGATATCGCCGCCCTGCTGGTGCTTGAACATCAGGCGTTTGTGCAGAACCTGATCACGCGTGCCAACTACAAGGTACGCACCGTGCTGTCACGGGCAGCGCATGACACGATCGGCGTGCCATATGCCTGGGCCGATCTGGGTCGGCGCGATCAGTCTGTGGTGCGCCCGATGATCGAGTCCGTGGTGCGGGCGATGTTCTTCGCCGACGCCGTGACTCCAGCCGATCGCATTCAGAGCGGTAGCGGCTTTGCCGCGCGGTTCGCAAAGATCGCGCCGCTGGATTCCAGGGGCCGCAGTCTGCGCGAACTGGATCTCGACCAGCGCCTGTTCCGTTATCCGTTGAGCTACCTGGTCTACTCCGCGCATTTCGATGCGCTGCCGCCGTATGTGCTGGACTACATTGATTCGCGTATCGTCGAAGTGCTGCAGGGGCAGGACAAAACCGGCTTGTCGACACGCATCGCTCCCGCGGACCGTGCTGCCATCACCCAGATCCTCATCGACACCAAGCCGCGCCTTGCCAGCCGCTTGCGCGGCCAGCCCCCGGTCGTCGCACGCGAGTAACCCCGGTTGGGTAGAATCCCAGCCCCGTGGACCGACACCAGATCCAGTTTCCGCCCAAACACCTGGCCCTGCGCGAGGATGTACATCAGCTGGGCGTGCTGGTGGGTGAGATGCTGCGCGAGCAGGGCGGCGACGAGCTGTTCACCCTGGTCGAGGCGGATCGACGCGCGGCGATCGAGCGCCGTAATGGCGCAGAAGCGCTGACCAGCCAGCTGGAGCAGCAGGTAGCCGGTCGTCCACCTGCTATCGCCCGCGACCTGGTGCGCGCCTTTTCGACCTGGTTTCAGGCGGTGAATCTTGCCGAGAAAGTCCACCGGATAAGGCGCCGCCGCGAATATTTCCTTGCTGACGGCGGCCGACCGCAACCCGGGGGCATCGAGGACGCGCTGGCGCAGATCAAGGCGCAGGGACTGTCGCTGGATGAAGTGCTGCAGCTGCTCGGGGAACTGCGTATCGAGCCCATTCTGGTTTCCCACCCGACCGAGTCGCCGCGCCGTACCCAGCTGCGCCGCTGGCAGAGGATGGCGGGCGCGTTGCTGGACCGGCTGAATCCGAATCTCGATCCCCAGGAACAACGCCACGCCTGGGCACGCCTGCGCACAGAGATTACTGCGGGTTGGCAGACCGAAGAGCATCCGCGGCAGCGCCTGACAATCGCCGATGAGCGCGAGTTCGCGATGTTCCATTTCGCCGAGGTGCTGTATCGCATCGTGCCGACCTTCTACGAAGAAATCGGTACCGCGCTTACGAACCTCTACGGTATGAATGTGTCGTCGATCGATCCACCCATTGTGCTGCGGTTCGGTACCTGGGTCGGTGGCGACATGGAAGGCGCGCCCGATGTGCACGCCAAGACCATTCGCGAAACCCTGGCGCGCCAGCAACAGGTGGTGGTGCAGGAATACTTTCGCGAATGCCAGCAGCTGTCGCAGCTGCTGTCGCAGAGCGCCAGTCGCGTGCCGATCTCCGCCGAATTGCAGCGCCGCATCGATGAATACGCGATATTGCTGCCGGGGGCGCGCTCAATCGCGCCGACGCGGCATGATCAGATGCCTTACCGCGTGTTCTTTGCCCACGTCGCCGAACGCCTGCGCCAGACCTACGAGCTGCAGGCGAATCGTTACGAGCGGGTCGAACAGTTCCGCGCCGATCTCATGCTGGCCGCGCAGAGCTTGCAGGCCAATCGCGGCGTCAGTGCCGGTTATCAGCTGGTGCGCCGGTTGCTTCTGCGTGTGGACAGTTTTGGTTTTCATCTCGCCACGCTCGACCTCAAGCAACGTGCCGACGTGCATCACCGGGTGATTGGCCAGGGCATGGACGATCCGCAGTGGCTGCGACGCAGCCGCAGCGAGCGGACCAGCGGCCTCGCCGACATGCTCCGGCGCGACATCGGGCCGGCTGCCCCGCTGGATGCATTGAGTCGTCGCACGCTGGCAGTTTTCGAAGCGGCCATGCATTGCCGCGCACGTTTCGGCGCGCGCGCGATCGGCAACTATGTGGTGGCCGGCACCGAAGGCCCCGACGACATTCTCGCGCCGCTGGTGCTGGCGCGATGGGCCGGTGTCGATGACCGGCGTTCAGGCGCGGTGGGCATGGATTTCGCGCCGTTGTTCGAATCCGGTGACAGCCTGCGCGCGGCGGGCCAGGTCATGCGCGAGGTGTTGTCCAACGCGGACTATCGCGAACATCTGGCCGCCCGCGCCACGCCCCAGCCGCTGTGGATCGGCTATTCCGAAGCGGGACGTGACGGCGGCTACCTTGCCATGCGCATGGCTGCATACGATGCGCAGCGCAGCCTGGTCGAGACCTTCAAGGCGGCGCAGCAGCCTGTGTCCATCCGTCACGCACGCGGCGGTAGCACGGCACGCGGCGGCTCACGACTGGACGCCATGATCCGCGCCAGCCCCCCCGAGACCATTGATGGCACGCTGCATATCACTGAGCAGGGCGAGATCATCAGCCAGAATTACGGACTCAATGCCAATGCATTGCGGTCACTCGAGCGCGCTTTCGGTGTGCTGGGCATGGCCACGCTGGCCCGCCGCCGCGGCACGGTCCGTGTGGAGCGGCCGGAGCACCACACCCTGGTGAGCGCCCTGGCCGCGCACAGTCGCAAGGTGTGGCGCGCGCTGCTGGTCGATGACCACGAGTTCAATGACTTCTTTCGCGCGGTAACGCCCATCGATGTCATCGAGAAAATGCAGATCGGATCGCGCTCGATCTGGGAGTGTGCAAATTCCGGCAGTGGTGTGCTCACGATCCGCTCGACGCCGTGGGTGTTTGCCTGGTCGCAGGCGCGCTATTTCCTGCCCGGCTGGTATGGCGCCGGAACTGCCTTGCACGACAGCATTGCTGCCGAGGGCCTGCCGCGGCTGCGCGAGGTCTACGATGACTGGCCATTTTTCGCGCTGGTGATCGACGACATCGAAGCGCAACTGGCGCGCACAGACACTGCGATCGCCGAGCGCTATGGAGAGCTCGCTTCGCAAGGCCTGCGCCGCTACATCACCGTGCTGCGCGAGGAATTCCAGCGCACGCGAGAGGCCGTGCTGGCCATCAAGGACGAATCCGACCTGCTGGATGGGGACCGCACCCAGCAGCGCGCCATCCAGCTGCGCAACCCGTACGTGGATCCGATGAACCTGATGCAGGTGGACCTGCTGCGGCGCTGGCGCGCCACCGCGCGCGAGGACGAGGACCTTTTCAAGGCGCTGCTTGCCAGCGTCAGTGGTATTGCGCAAGGACTTCAAACAACCGGTTAAGCCTTGCTCTGCCCTGGCGCCTGTGGCGACGCCGGACGACTGGCTGTCATATAACGTCGGCGCAAGGCAAAATACGTCCCCGGCGGCGTTTCCTTCCGCCATTTGGAATAAAATCCCTACGTGTATCGCTATGACGAAATCGACGCGACGCTGGTAGCAGAGCGGGTCGCCCAGTTCCGCGACCAGACGGCGCGTTTCCTCGACGGCAGGCTGCCGGAAGACGAGTTCCGTCCGCTGCGCCTGCGCAACGGGCTTTACATCCAGAAGCATGCACCCATGCTGCGCGTGGCGATTCCCTATGGCTTGTTGTCGACCCGGCAGCTGCGCATGCTGGCTCACCTGGCCCGCAAATATGACCGTGACTACGCGCATTTCACCACCCGCCAGAACATCCAGTACAACTGGCCGAAACTTGCGGATGTGCCGGACATGCTGGCAGAACTGGCGTCGGTCGAGATGCACGCCATCCAGACCAGCGGCAACTGCATCCGCAACACCACTGCCGATCATTTCGCCGGCATAGCCCCGGACGAGATCGATGATCCACGGCCATACTGCGAAATCATCCGCCAGTGGTCGACGCTGCATCCCGAATTCACCTATCTGCCGCGCAAGTTCAAGATTGCGGTAACCGGGTCGCCGGCCGATCGTGCCGCCTCCGAGGTGCATGACATCGGGTTGCACATGCGGCGTGATGCCAACGGGCAGGTGGGCTTCGAAGTGCTGGTTGGTGGCGGTCTGGGCCGCACGCCCATGATCGGCAAGGTCATCTGCGATTTCCTGCCACGTGAGCATCTGCTGTCGTATCTGGAAGCCATCCTGCGCGTCTACAACCAGGAAGGACGCCGCGACAATATCTACAAGGCGCGCATCAAGATCCTGGTGAAGGCCAAGGGCATCGATGCATTCCGTGAGGCCGTCGAGGCTGAATGGTCGTTGATTCGCGACTCGGCCCTCAGGCTGGATGTTGCCGAAATCGACCGGGTGCGCGCGTTTTTCAAGCCGCTGCCTTACGAAAAGCTTGTGGAAGTGAACGTGACCCAGGGTCAGTCGGCCGATTTCCAGGCCTGGTATCGCTACAACACGCGCCCCCACAAGGTGCCCGGCTATCGCGCCGTGATCGTGTCGCTGAAAGCGCACGGCGAGGCCCCGGGCGACATGTCTTCCGAGCAGATGGACCGCGTTGCCGATCTGGCCGACCGTCTCTCAAGCGGCGAGCTGCGCGCCACGCATGACCAGAACCTGGTGCTCGGTGAAGTAAGGCAGATCGATCTTGTGGAAACCTGGCAAACGCTGAAGTCGTTGAACCTGGCTACGCCGAACATCGGTACGCTGACTGACATGATCTGCTGCCCCGGGCTGGATTTCTGCAGCCTGGCCAATGCCGGCTCGATCGACATCGCCAAGCAGATCCACGCGCGCTTCAACGACTTTGACTATCTCTATGACCTTGGTCATATCGAGATCAAGATGTCCGGCTGCATGAATGCCTGCGGGCATCACCATGTCGGCCACATTGGCATCCTGGGCGTCGACAAGCGCGGTGAGGAGTGGTACCAGATCACGCTCGGTGGCTCCGCCAGCGGCAAGAGTTCGCTGGGAGAAGTCATCGGTCCGTCCGTCGCCAAGGACGAAGTGGCTGAAACCATCGCGAAGATCCTGGACGTCTACGTGGCCAGGCGCGAAGACGGCGAGGAATTCCTCGAAACCGTGCGCCGCATCGGTGTGGATCCGTTCAGCGAGCGCGTGTATGCCGCAGCTCATTAAGAACCGCGCACTGTGCGGCAACGATTGGGTGGTTGCCGGCACCGAAGCGGCGGCGTCCGCCACGCATCTGCTGCTGCCCTTGGCCGATTACCTTGCGGCAATCGCCGCCGGCGAGCCGACGGATTCCCGCGCGGTGCTGTTGAAGCCTGAAGTTCACGATCTGACACCGCTGTTGCCGCATCTGCACGAATTGCCGCTGATCGCAGTGCATTTTGGCACATCAGGCGAGGGACGCGGGTACACGCAGGCCCGCCTGCTGCGCGAGCGGCACGGCTACAAGGGCGAGTTGCGGGCGGTAGGCGCGGTGCGCACCGATCAGGTCTACTTCCTGGCGCGTTGCGGCTTCGATGCCTTTGATCTGGTCGACGGCGAAGACGCAGCAGTTGCCGTTGCCCAACTCGACCGATTCAGTGTGGCCTACCAGACGAGCACCGGAAACCTGACGCACACGCGCATGCGCTACGGCCAGACAGGTCGTCCGTAGGCGTTTTCCGCACCCGAACCTCGACTCGGCTACGATAGGCGCCCATGGCGCTTAGCTGGAACGAAATCCGCAGTAATGCGTTGGCCTTCTCGAAGGAATGGGCTGACGAGTCATCTGAGGATGCGGAAGCGAAGAGCTTCTGGGACGCGTTTTTCGCCATTTTTGGTGTAACCCGGCGCCGGGTGGCTTCATTCGAGGAGCCCGTTACCAAGTCCGACGGCCGGGGCGGATATATCGACCTGCTGTGGCGCGGCCTGCTGCTGGTCGAGCACAAATCTCGCGGAAAAGACCTGAATCGCGCCTTCCATCAGGCCACCGATTACTTCCATGGTCTCAAGGAACGAGACCTGCCGAGGTATGTGCTGGTGTCCGACTTCGCGCGCTTTCGCCTCTACGATCTGGATGAGGCCACCGAGAACGAATTTCCGCTGGCCGATCTGCACAAGCACATCGGCCGGTTCGGCTTCGTGGCCGGCTACCAGACCCACCGGCAGGGTGTGGTCGAGGAGGTCGCCAACATCAAGGCAGCCGAGCAGCTCGGCAAGCTGCATGACCAACTGAAGGCCGCCGGCTACGAGGGGCATGCGCTCGAGGTGCTGCTGGTCCGCGTGCTGTTCTGCCTGTTTGCCGACGACACCGGCATCTTCGAGCGGCGCAACCAGTTCAAGGACTACCTGGAAGTGCGCACGTCGGAAGACGGTGTGGACATCGGGCAGCACCTGAGTCTGTTGTTCCAGGTCCTGAATACCGAGCCTGCGAAGCGCCAGATGAGCCTCGATGAGCTGCTGGCCTCGTTCACCTATGTGAATGGCCGGCTGTTCGAAGAAACCTTGCCAATTCCGGCATTTGATCGCGCCATGCGCGAGACCTTGCTGGATGCCTGCGGTCTGGACTGGAGCCGCATCTCACCCGCCATCTTCGGCTCGCTGTTCCAGTCGATCATGGATAAAGAAGCGCGTCGCAACCTGGGCGCGCACTACACACGTGAATCGAACATCCTGAAGGCGCTGCGTCCGCTGTTCCTCGACGCGCTGGACTCCGAGCTGACGGCTATCGGCCAGAACAGCCGCAAACTGATGGAGTTCCAGAAGAAGCTGGCGAGTATCCGTATCCTCGACCCGGCCTGCGGCTGCGGCAATTTTCTCGTGATCGCCTACCGCGAACTGCGGCGACTGGAGCTGGAAGTGCTGCGCCGGCTGTACAAGGCGGGCGAATCCTCACGCACGCTCGACATCGCAAGCCTGGTCTATGTGGATGTGGACCAGTTCTACGGCATCGAGATCGAGGAATTCCCGGCGCAGATCGCGCAGGTGGCGCTGTGGCTCACCGACCACCAGATGAACCAGCTGGTGTCGGAGGAATTTGGTCATTACTTCGTGCGCCTGCCTTTGAAAAAGGCGCCGAATATTGTGCACGGGAATGCGCTGCGCATGTCTTGGGAAGATGTACTTCCGGCGGCGAGTCTCAGCTACATCGTGGGCAATCCACCGTTCAAGGGGCATCATCTGCAGTCTCCGCAAGAGAAGGCCGACATGGTTGCCTGCCTTGCGAATGACGATGCTGCAGGAGTCATGGACTATGTCACGGCATGGTTTGCGAAGGCGGCGGACTATATTCGTGGCACCCACGTATCCGTAGCGTTTGTGGCTACAAACTCCATTACGCAGGGCGAGCAAGTTGGAATCCTGTGGAGGATCCTGCTGGGCAAAGCTCCGCTGCGCATCCATTTCGCGCACCGTACTTTCAAATGGAGTAACGAGGCGAGAAATCAGGCTGCTGTCTACTGTGTAATCATTGGCTTTGCCGTGTTTGAACCGGAGCAGCGATGGCTGTTCGATTACGAGACGCCTGGCTCCGATCCAGTACGGACGCAGGCCAGGATGATCAATGCTTACCTGGTCGATGCCCCCTGGACGCTGATACAGAATCGTTCACAAAATCCGTTCGGCGTGCCCGACATGATGTATGGCAGCAAGCCCACTGACGACGGCAATTTCTTGTTCACAGACGAGGAGAAGATTACGTTTCTCCGTGAAGAGCCAGGTGCCTCCAAGTTTGTAAAGCCGTTTCTTTCAGCTCATGAGTACTTGCACGGTAAGGGGCGATGGGTGCTTTGGCTCGTCGGGGCAAGGCCTGAGGAAATACGAGCACTTCCAAAGGTGCTTGAGCGCGTGGAAGCGGTAGACCGCTTTCGTAAGGCCAGCAAAGCTGCGAGTACAAGAGACTATCCGCACGCAGCGCTGTTTCGACAGGTAACTCAACCCAAAGAATCGTTCGTGTTGATTCCGAGACACTCATCTGAGAATCGTCGCTACGTGCCATTCGGATTCTTCAACCCGGAAAATATTGTTGCAGACAGTTGCCTGTCCTTACCCGGGGCGACCCCGTTTCACTACGGCGTGATTCAGTCAGCAATGCATATGGTGTGGTTGCGGTATACATGTGGTCGGCTAAAGAGTGACTACCGCTATTCCAAGGACATTGTTTACAACAATTTCCCTTGGCCGGATCCCAATGATGCTCAACGCGAAGCCATCTCGCAGGCTGCGCAGGGCGTTCTTGATGCCCGCGCCGCGCATCCCGATTCCACGCTTGCCGATCTCTACGATCCCTTGACCATGCCCCCCGATTTGCTGAAGGCGCACCAGAAGCTTGATCGTGCGGTGGATGCTGCCTACGGCCGCAAGGATTTCAAAACCGAAGTCGAGCGCGTGGCCTTTCTGTTCGAGTGCTATCAAGCATTGACTGCGCCATTGGCCGCGGCGGCCGAGCCAGTTAAGTTCAAGCGCGGCCGCAAGAAATCCTAGCCCTGTACGGAAGGCTGTAGTCTCTCAATCGTCAGCCCATGGATACTTCACCTTGATGTGGTCAAGGCTGCTCCACGGCAGGAATCTTTCATTCTGCAGCCGCCCCAGCGCAATGCCGGGTGCGATCCGAATCCTGGTGGCGAAATCCCGGATAGCCGCTTCATGGCCATACACGGCATGGTTGTGATTCATCTCGTGAACGAATGGAATTTCTCGAGAAACAGGGGAAATTGGCGTTCCCAAGTGGGCACATCCGCATCGTAGCCTGTCGGTCTTCTCCAGTGCGGCACGCTCATCCGTCCAGGAAAAATGCCTTGCCAAAATATACCTCAGAAGGTATAGTACACAGGCTTCTTCTACACAAGTCAGCGGCGGCCGATCTGGATGAAATCGATATCCGCGATTTGCATGTGGGATACGACCTGCGAATCCTTCTGCAGCGGCTGGGAAAGAATCAGCGCTTGCTCGAGTCCCTGACAATCAGGGGCTTCGGGGCGTTAGGCGATGAACCCCTGAGCGCGGACCCCTGGATTGCGCAGCAGGCGCGTGGGAGGAATCTGTGGCGCCTGAAATTCTGGGAGCTCGAAGACAAGGGACAGCGATTCAGGGCCATCTACACGCTCGATCCTCGTGTCCATCACTACTACGTTCTTGCCATTCTGAACCGCGATTTCAACTATGAATCGAACCACCCGCGCGTCCTGCAGGTCCTCGAAGTCCACGACAACCTTGGAATCCCCGGGTTCCCCGGAAGCCCGACATAACCTGCCTGAAGGCTTCGAAGACATCGATGTCATGGTTGATCGACTGGAGCGCGATCCCGACGCCCGCAAACACCTGCGTGCGGCTCGTCAGCGAATGGCTGAGCGACTTGATGGCAAGGACTACCCTTTGGCTGTGCTGCGCATGCGCAAGGGACTATCTCAAAAGGAACTGGCTGAAGCCATCGGAACCAGCCAACCTCACATTGCGCGCATCGAGAGCGGGAGCACCAACATTCTGCTGGCAACGGCCAATGAACTGGCACGCGTGCTGGAGGTGTCGCTGGAAAAAATCAATCGAGCGCTGGGCTTTCCTCAGGCCCCCAGAGGAACTTGAGCGCCGGCTTGGGCTCAAGTAGGCTCACTTCATGGCGCTCTTTCCCAAATCAAAGCCTGCGACGAGTTCCGACTTCTCGGAGTTCATTCGCAATGCTTCGTCTGCAGAAAAGAAGAAGGTTTACTCGGACGTGATCAAGCGCGCATCTGAGCGCCAGACGAGCGTCAAACCAGCGCGTTCCGCGACACGCTGATCATTGTTGATCAGCTGCGTACCGCTGCGGCCAGCTCCCTCGCCAGTTTCTCCACATGCGTGCGGTCGTGCGCCGCCGACAGAAATCCCACCTCAAACGCGCTGGGAGCCAGGTAGATTCCAGCTTCAAGCAGCTTGTGGAACACAGGCCCGAAGGGCGCTGCGGGCTTTGCTTTCAGGTCAGCCAGGCTGCGCAGCGGCGCGGCATTGGCAGCAAGATAAGGCCAGAACACCGAACCCAGTCGCTGCACCGTCACTCCCGGGATCGCGCCAAGCTTCTGCTCAAGCTCGGCACCCAGCGCTTCGAGTTGTGCATACATCCTGCCATCTGCCAGTTGCTCGACTGTGGCAAGGCCCGCGCACATGGCCACCGGATTCGCGGAGAGGGTTCCCGCCTGATACACGGGACCTGCGGGCGCCACTAGCTCCATGAACTGGCGTTTGCCGCCATAGGCGCCCACAGGAAATCCACCGCCGATCACCTTGCCATAGGTCACGAGATCCGGCTCGATGCCGAACAACCCCGCGCACCCCTGGAAACCCACGCGAAAGCCGCTGATCACTTCGTCCAGGATCAACAGCGCACCATGCTTGCGGCACAGCTTTTCAAGCAGCTTCAGGTATTCAAGCCGCTGCGGCAGCAAGCCATAGTTGGCGGGCAGTGGTTCGATGATGGCGCAGGCAATCTCGTCACCATGCGCTGCAAAGACAGCTTCCAGCGCGCTTTCATCGTTCAATGGCGCCACCAGAGTGCCGCTCACCGTCGCCTTGTTCAGCCCAGCGCTGTCCGGTTCGGCGGCTTCGGCCAGACCGGAGCCGGAGCGGATCAGCATCGCATCCGTGTGGCCGTGATAGCAGCCATCGAACTTCAGGATCCGGTCGCGGCCGGTAGCGCCGCGCGCCACGCGCAGCGCCGACATCACCGCTTCAGTGCCGGAGTTCACGAAGCGGATGCTCTGCACCCAGGGAATGCGACTGGTAATAAATTCCGCCAGTGCCAACGAATAGGGTTCGCAGGTGCCAAGGCTCCAGCCGCCGTCGATGGCGCCCACGGCGGCATCGCGCACAGACTTGTTGCCATGTCCCAGGATCAACGGCCCGAAGGCCATGCAGAAATCGAGAATCTCGCGACCATCGATATCACGCAGGTACGCGCCTTTGCCACCTGTCATGAAGCGGGGTGTGCCGCCCACGCCCTTGAATGCGCGCACCGGTGAATGCACCCCACCCGGGGAAACCAGCTTCGCGCGCGCGAACAGCGAATCCGAACTGCTACTCATGCCGCCAGCCATTCCTTCGCATGGCGCGCGCCATAGCTGATGATCATTGACGCGCCTGCGCGTACGAATCCGGTCCAGGCTTCGCGATGGGCATTGATGCGGTTTGCCAGGCCCTGATCGGCCAGCAGTTCAATGCCGGCGTATTCGCCGCTCACTTCATACACCGCCCAGGGGTGGGGGAACTGGCGCGACAGGTCCGCCAGAATATCGAGATAGGGCATGCCGGGCTTCACCATGAGGATGTCGGCGCCTTCGGCCACATCGCGCTCCACCGACAGCAGCGCATCGCCGGCGCGCGACGGGTCGATCTGATATGAGGCGCGATCGGTCAGGCCGCTGGCAGTCTTGGGCGCGGAGTCCGCCGCTATGCGGAACGGCCCATAGAAACTGGAATGGAATTTTGCCGCATAACTCATCAGCACGGTGCGTTCGAGCCCGTTGTCGTCCAGCGCGGCGCGGATGGCGGCGACGCGGCCATCCATCATGTCGCTCGGGGCCACGCAGTCGGCGCCCGCCTTGGCATAAGCAAGGGCAGCGGCAGCCAGCTCCCGCACACTGGCGGCATTGTCCAGATGATCCGCCGAATCGTTGAGTACCCCGCAATGGCCATGTGGTGTAGCCGAACATAGGCACACATCCACGGCCAGCCACACCTTGCTGCCGAAACGCTTCTTTACTGCCGCGATCTGGTTGGCCGTAAAAGACCAGTCGATGTCTCGCGTGGCGTGGCTTGCCGGCACGCCAAACAGCAGGAACTTGGCTACCCCGTGGTCAAGGTCGGATTCGATCTGCGCCAGCAGCGAAGCGGGGGTGTCCCGATATACGCCGGTTAGCCCCGGAATGGTCTCGCGCTGCAGAATGCCCTCCACCACGAAAAGCGGCTGGATAAACTGTTCGGGGTGCGGGCGGGGGCCCCGCGTCAGGGCGCGCACATGGGGGTCCTGACGCAGGCGCCGAAGGCTGATGTGGCTCATGGGATACTCTAAGTTGCTGCGCTGCGTCGGTATGTCATGGCAGCATCATAATTCTTCCATGAATTGATCAACCCGCTACATTAGTGACCCGGAACAACGCCGCTCGATGTCGAGAAGCGGCAATGCGCGCGAGGGAGAACATCGATGAGACTTCTTGCTGCAACCATCTTCACGCTGGCGCTTGCCGCTTCCGCCGCCACCCCGCCGACCGTCACGCTATGGAACGGGAGCGCCGTCGCTGGGGTCATGCACGATGGCACCAGGACCGGAGCTCTCGCCGCCGGCCTCCTTGCGCACGACCTGAAGGCCCTCACCGGACGCGACGCGAGCATCTCGACCACGCTCGCTGGATGCGGTCCCGTCTGCATAGTCGTGGGCACCTATGAATCCCCAGCCATCGCCCAACTCGCCAGAAAAGCCGGGATTGAGCCGCAAACACTGAAGGGCCAGTGGGAACGGTACGAACGCGCAACCGTCGCTGCCGACGGCAAGACGTACCTCCTGATCGCCGGGTCCGACCGACGCGGCATGATTTACGGCGTCGTCGACCTGACCCGCGAAATGGGCATCTCTGCCTGGGAGTGGTGGGCGGACGTGACGCCGCGACAGGTGGACCGCATCGTCGTCAGGGGCGACAGCGCCCGGTCGGCCGCCCCGTCGGTGCAATACCGCGGCTTTTTCCTGAACGATGAAGACTGGGGCCTGCAGCCGTGGGCAGCCAAGACCTATGAGCCAGAAACCGGTGACATCGGCCCCAAGACCTATGGCCGCATCTTCGAACTGATGTGGCGCCTCAAGGCCAATACCATCTGGCCGGCCATGCACAATTCGACCAAGCCTTTCTACGCGTTTCCCGACAATCCCAAGGTCGCCGATGACTACGCCATCGTCGTCGCAACGTCGCACGCCGAGCCGATGATGCGCAACAACGTGCGCGAATGGGATGAAAAGACCCGCGGCGCCTTCAACTACATCACGAATCGCGACTCGCTCGTCAAGTATTGGCAGGAACGTGTCGTCGAGGCGAAGCCGTACGAAAGCATTTACAGCTTGGGGTTGCGCGGTATCCACGATGGCCCGATGGAGGGCGCTGACACGGACGAAGCACGCAAGGCCGTGACGCAGGACGTCCTCGCGGTTCAGCGCAACCTTCTCACCACATTGGCCGGCAAATCCGTCACGGAGATTCCGCAGGCGATAACGATCTACAAGGAGGTCGAAGACACCTACAACGCTGGTCTGAAGGTGCCGGACGACGTCATGCTGGTGTGGAGCGACGACAACTACGGATACTTGACGCGCCTGAGTTCACCGGAAGAACAGAAGCGCTCGGGGGGTGCGGGAGTTTACTACCACATCTCATATTGGGGACGGCCGCACGATTACCTCTGGCTTTCGACCACTCACCCGGGCCTGATCCGCGAGCAAATGGGCCGAGCCTGGACAGAGAACGCGCGGCGCGAATGGATCATCAACGTCGGTGACCTGAAGCCCAGCGAGTATCTGGCCACGTACCTCATGGATCTGGCGTTCGACCATGACACCTTTGCCAAGACGCCGCGGCAACATCTGCAGGACTTCATGTCTAAGCAGTTCGGCGCGGCCCAGGCACCCGAGCTCGCCGACATCATGATGCGCTTTTACGATCTGGCGTTTGAGCGTCGCCCGGAGTTCATGGCCTGGGGCCAGACCGAGCCGACCACGCCTGCACGAACCACTGCCTACGTCCTGTCCGACGGCGAGGAAGCGCAGAACCGCCTCGCCGCCTACGGCGATCTGGTGTCTCGCGCCGAAAAAGCCGCGGCCGCTCTGCCCGCCGATCGCCAGGACGCCTTCTTCCAGATCGTGCTTTACCCGGTTCGCAGTGCCGCGCACCTCAATGCGCGCATCCTGAACCTGGATTTGTCGTCGCTGTATGCCCAGCAGGGCCGAGCGAGCGCGAATCGGTACAGCGATCAGGCCAAGGCCGCGCAGGATCGCATCGCCCAGGACACGGCGCGTTACAACAGCATGCTGAACGGCAAATGGCGCTTCATGATGAACGACGCGCCGCGCATGCTGCCCGTGTTCGAAACGCCGCAATACCCGACATGGAGCCCCTCGGGCAAAACCGGGTGTGCCTATACCTTCAATGGCCAATTAGCCCGCGGTGGCGCCCTGGAATTCCGCAACGGCAAGCCGGGAAAACAAACCATCAGCCTGTTCGGATATGCGCCGAAGGATCTCCCCTGGACTGCGAAGTCGGGCAACGCGAGCCTGAAGCTGTCGGCGGAATCCGGGACGTTCAACGCGTCGAACGGATATGAAACCCGCCTGACAGTGACCTATGACGGCGGAATCGCCAAGGGTGATCTCACGCTGGCGTGTGGCGGCCGTCCGATGAACGTCCGGACGAACCTGTTGCCGCAGAGCGCGGTGCCGACGGAGGCGTACCGCGCGATCGCCATTGCAGTCGCGTCGGCGCCCACGAATCCGCAATGGGAGACCATCGACGACTTGGGCAGCCGCGGCAAGGTCATTCGCTCAAGGCTGGATCTGCCATCGCTCAACCTGGGCGATGCCGCCAAGTCCGCACCGCTGATCTACAACTTCGCCACCACTTCGGTGGTGGGTGGTCAGGCGAAGCTCGTGGCTCTGCCCACCAAGCCCTTATACCCGGGCGTCGGTGTGCGCATCGCGGTCAGTCTCGACGGCGGGCCGCTGCAATTGTTCGACTACGGCACCATTGGCCGCAGCGATGAGTGGCGTGAGAACGTCTTGAGCAATACGGCGGTGCAATCGCTGTCCTTCAAACTGCTTGAGCCAGGGCCCCATCAGCTGAAGATCCATGCCCTCGATCCCGGGGTCGTGCTCGACCGGATCGAAATCGAACTGGATGGCGCAGCCAAGCACTACGGTGCAACTTTCAACCATTTCTGAATTGCCGTGCCCACCCGGTAGTTCGATGGACGAGCCGGGCCCGGCGGGCGCTCTCTGGCACCCGTCCATGTCTGCAAAGAGCCCTCACCTTATCGGTTCGGGAGTGGCTTGACCCCACCCAGGAATGAGCATGCGCCTTGCCGAATTCATCACTGCGAATCTCGACCCGATCCTGGCCGACTGGGTGCAGTTCGCCCGCCAACAGCAACCGGCAGCCTCCGGCATGGACGAGCGCGCGTTGCTGGACCATGGAAAGTTGATTCTCCAGGAAATTGCGGCCGACATGAACCGTCCGCAGGACGACGACGAACGCCAGGCAAAGTCAGAAGGTCACAGCGCCACCGCCTCCCATTCCAGGAATGTTCCCTCGCGCAGCCATGCCCGCGAGCGCGAGCGGCAGGGATTTGCCGTGGAGCAGATGGTCGCGGAGTATCGGGCGCTGCGCGCGACAGTGCTGCGCCTGTGGAGTGCTGCCGACACCAGCGTTCGTGTCGAAGACCTCGAGGATGTGATTCGCTTCAACGAAGCAGTGGACCAGGCCATAGCCGAATCGCTCACCGTTTTTTTGGTCGAAGTGGATAGAACGCGCGACCTTTTCCTGGGGATGCTGGGGCATGACTTGCGCGGGCCGTTGAGCACGATTGCGAGCTGCGCGTCTGTGTTACAGAAGGCCCGGCCGGACAATTCGCCTGCGGCGGCCATGGTGATTCGCAGCGTTGCCCAAATGAAGGCGCTTCTGGATGACCTGGTGGAATACACCCGCAATCGTCTCGGAGCTGTGCTCGCCGTCGATCCAGCACCGCTGCATCTTGCAAATTTTGCCCGTGAGACTTTGAAAGAGATTGATGCCACCAGCACGGGTCGCGTGCTGCAACTCGAGGTAAACGGCGACACAGAAGGGCAATGGGATGCCCGACGCCTGCATCAGGCGCTATCGAATCTGGTCTTCAACGCCCTGAAATATAGCTACCCGGATTCCGCCATTCGCGTGGAAGTTGACGGACGCAGCAAGGAGCAGGTCGTACTTTCAGTTGAAAATGCCGGCAAGCCTATTGCGCCGACATTGCTGACGAGGATTTTTGATCCCCTGGTGCGGGCGGAAAACGACAACACCAGCGCGACTTCGGAGGTGGCTGGCGCAAATCTTGGCCTGGGTCTGTATGTCGTGCGCGAGATTGCCAATGCGCACCATGGAACCATCAGCGTCACCTCGGACGAATCGGTCACGCGCTTTGAACTGCGGCTGCCACGCATCCCGTAGTACTGTCCGCTTCATAGGCGACGCAACCTAAGCCGGCCGCGCGCACCCCCGTAGAGCAGGCGCGGGGTAGATAACAGATCTTATGATCAATGTGGTTTAGTGATGCCACAATGTTATGAGATCGCTGCCCAGAATACCCCTATGCCAGACGAAACCAGGATCGATGCCACCGTTGAAATGCTTCGCGCCTCAGTGCGCGATTACGGCAAGGTGGTGTATTCCAACAGCCTCGGCGCAGAGTCGATGGTGCTCACCGACCTGATCTGGACGCATGTGCCGGAGATCGAGATATTCACGCTCGACACCGGGCGCCTGCCCGAGGAGACCTACAACCTGATCGAGAGGCTGGAGCGGCGCTACAACCGGCGCATCCGCATTTACTATCCGGACCCTGCAACTCTTGAAGCGCTGGTGGCAAAGAACGGCATCAACGGTTTCTACAACGGTGTGGCTGAGCGCATTGCCTGCTGCCATGTGCGAAAAGTCGAACCGTTTCGCCGCGCAGTGCAGGGGGCCGGTGCGTGGGTTACAGGTGTGCGGCATGAACAGTCCGCCTCGCGCGCCCAGGCCAAGGCCGTGGATTTCGACACCGCCAATGGCCTAGCCAAGATCAGCCCCATTCTGGAGTGGACCAACGACGACATCTGGACCTACATCCGCGCGCACAAGCTTCCGTATAACCCGCTGCACGACAAGGGCTACCCCAGCATAGGCTGCGCCCCCTGCACCCGTGCAGTGGAGCCTGGCGCAGACAGCCGCTCCGGTCGCTGGTGGTGGGAGAACAGCGACTCGAAGGAATGCGGCCTGCAGCCGCGCACTGGCACCGTGGCCAGCAGCTAGGTCGGGGTCATGGACTACCTGCCGCTGTTTGTCGATGTGCGCAACCGACTCGTGGTGGTGGTGGGCGGAGGAGTCGTTGCCTGCCGCAAGATTGAACACCTGCTGAAAGCCCATGCACGCGTGCGGGTAGTGGCGCCGCAGTTGTGTGCCGATCTCGTTGTGTACAGCACACTCGGGCGTATCGAGCATCGGCCGGTACCTTTCAGTGCAAGTCAGCTGGAAGGTGCACTGCTGGTCATCGCGGCCACCGACGATGCAGCCGTGAACGATGCCGTGGCCCGCGCTGCACGTGAACGCAGCGTGCTGGTCAATGTGGTGGATGACGCTGCCCGCTCCGCGTTCATCTTCCCGGCGATCATTGATCGCTCGCCTTTGATAGTGGCAGTGGGCACCGCCGGCAGTTCGCCCACGCTGGCGCGCCGGGTCCGCACGCAAATCGAAGCCTTGCTGCCCGAGCGACTGGGGTCATTGGCGCAGTACGCAGGCCGGTGGCGCGAGGCAGTTAAGGCCGCATTGCCGGAGCTGCCCGCACGCCTGCGGTTCTGGGATGGCTTCTTCAATGGCCCGGTGGCCACCGGCCTGCTAGCGGGCAATGTGGCCGCAGCAGACGCCATCATGGAGCGCAGCCTTGAACAGGCCCGCGCTGCTGCGGGTGCACAGCTGGGTGAGGTTTATCTGATCGGTGTCGGGCCCGGTGATCCGGATCTGCTGACCCTGCGCGCGCAACAATTGCTGCAACAGGCCGATGTGCTGCTCTACGACCGGCTGGTGCCGGAAGTCATTCTTGGCCGAGCGCGTCGCGATGCCGAAAGGATCAATGTCGGCAAAAGTCCGGGCAACCACGAGCACACGCAGGAATACATCAATCAGCTGTTGCTAGAACACGCGCGCCGGGGTTTGCGCGTGGCGCGCGTGAAGGGCGGCGATCCGTTCATCTTCGGACGAGGCGGCGAGGAACTGCAGGTGCTGCGCGAGGCGGGCATTCCGGTAGTGGTGGTGCCCGGCATCACCGCGAGCCTGGGCGCTGCTGCGAGTGCCGGCATCCCGCTCACGCATCGAGGCATCTCGCAGGCGGTGACACTGGTGACGGCCACCGGCGCCAACAGTGCGAGCCTCAACTGGCAAGCGCTGGCGCAGGAAAAACACACCGTGGTTTTCTACATGGGCGTCGCGCAGTTGGACCATATCGTTGCGAAGCTCATCGAGCATGGGTTGCCCGCAACGCAGCCAGTGGCACTGCTGGAGCGCGCCACCTGGCCTGATGAGCGGGTGTTGAAGTCAACGCTCGCGCAATTGCCGGCCATGGCGGCTGCAGCGCAGCCAAGATCGCCGACCTTGCTGGTGGTGGGCGAAGTCGCCGCGCTGGCACAGGCAAAGGACTGGATGACAGGCGCAGCGGCGCAGGCGCTGCCTGCAGCAGGCGCGGGGGATTGAAATGACCGTGCGACAGGATTTTGTCGATGCAGTGGGTAACACGCCGCTGCTTCGACTGGGTGGATTGAGTCGAGAGACCGGCTGCGAGATTCTGGCAAAAGCAGAATTCATGAATCCCGGCGGTTCGGTTAAGGACCGTGCGGCGAAGTTCATCGTGCTGGACGCGGAAGCGCGCGGCGCGCTGCGACCGGGCGGCACCGTGGTGGAAGGCACGGCCGGCAACACCGGCGTCGGCCTCGCCCATATCTGCCATGCGCGCGGCTACCGTCTGGTCCTGCTGATGCCGGACAACCAGTCGGCCGAGAAATACCAGTTGCTCGAGGCGCTGGGTGCAGAAGTGCGCAAAGTACCGGTGGTGCCGTACAGCAACCCGGCGCAATACCAGCATCAGGCAGGGCGTTTGGCCACGGAACTGCCCAATGCAGTGTGGGCCAACCAATTCGACAACACCGCCAATCGTCGCGCCCATGTGGAATCTACGGGGCCGGAGATCTGGGAGCAGACGGCTGGCCGCGTCGATGCATTCGTCAGCGCAAGCGGCACCGGCGGCACGCTGGCCGGCACATCGGAGTTTCTGAAGTCAAAGCGTGCGGCGATCCGCACTGTGCTTGCCGACCCACCCGGCAGCGTGCTTTATGAGTTCGTGCGTAATGGTGAATTGAAGGCCACTGGCAAGGGTTCGATTACCGAGGGTATTGGCATTGGCCGCGTCACCGACAATTTCAAGGATGCGCCGGTCGATGGCGCGGTGCATGTGGAGGATCCCGAGACCGTCGCCATGGTGTATCGCCTACTGCATGAGGAAGGCCTGTTCCTCGGCAGCACCAGTGGCATCAATGTGGCGGCTGCCGTGCGCGTGGCGCGAGAGCTTGGCCCTGGTCACAACGTCGTGACCATTCTCTGCGATGGTGGTGCGAAGTACCTTTCGCGTCTCTATGACCGCCAGTGGCTGGCCGATAAGGGCTTGCTCGAGGCGGCTGAGGCGGGCAAGCAGATGGCGGGGCGCTGAGCCAGATTGCCCAAACATGGAGAAAGACATGCCAAAGTTTGTCACGATGGGAATCAGCGGCATCGAGCCGACTGAGGAAATTCCGGCCAAAGAGAGCGTTATTTCAGGAGTCCCTGAGTTCACCAGTTGGGGTGTCGACGAGGGAGCAGGCGGCATCTCTGCGGGAATATGGCAGGCGACACCAGGCAAGTGGCATTTTGAAAACGAGTGTTGGGAATACTGTCGCATCTTGGCCGGTGTTTCTATCGTCACTGAGGAAGGCGGCGCAGCGCACACTTTAAAAGCAGGAGATAGCTTTGTCCTGCGCGCTGGATTCAAGGGAACATGGGAGGTAATCGAGACCACCCGCAAGGACTACGTCATACGTGGATGACGGCGGAATTGCCAGTCGCCAGCACCTCATTCCGCCGGAGTGGAATGCAACGTTTGGCGGCGGTGCCTTGCGCCGTCGCCGATCAGCCTCCGGTGATCAGATGTTCGCCAGAATCGTGTCGTACACGCCACGAACCAGCGGCGGGTCGACCTCGACAGAATAAAGCCCCTTGTAACCCAGTTCGTTGTTGGCGACCGGACTACCGTCGCCAGATCCCTGTTCGGGCTTAGTTTCATGTGCATGTTGCCGGAGTTCGAAGCAAACAATCCATTGATCACGCTGTGCAGCGAGTCCTGATCGGGCGCCATGATGTTGCCGATGTCGACATTCGAATAGCTGCCGCTGGCACCGCGTGATCCACCCACCTCGAGGTCAGATCGATGGCCTGGTCGCGCTGGACGGGGTCGGTTGCGGATACGCTCATCTGACCGAACTCAACATTGATTTGCGTCATGCGCGACTTGACCTTCTCGATGAGCGCCCGAGGGCGACGCTACTAAGGTTTCTTCGGGCCGAATGGGAATTCGTACTCCGGGAGTTTCTCCGGCAGCTTGAACTTCGCGTATTTCATCTGGCCGTCGGCGCCCAGCATCTGCAGAATTTCCCGTCCATCTCCCAGCGGGATCATCGTCTGGCTGTAGCCATCCGGCGGTGTGTAGCGAATCGGCGTCTCAATCAGTGTCCAGAGCCCTTCACCGTTGTTGCGATTGATCATCATGCCGTTGCCGACTTGGCCGTCGAGGAAGCGCATGCTGGCGCGCGCCGTAGCGATTAGCGTGCCGTTGGGTGCCGGCCAGGGTGACCACACGATGTACGGAGTAGCCCAGAGGAATTGGCGCCACCGATCCTGAATCAGCACGCCGCGATCCTTTGGGTCGCCGAAGTTGTTGCCATCATTCGACGTCCGGAAATGGACCGGGTTGCTCCGCGGTTCAATCGGATAGCCGGGCAGCCCGACGAGCTCGTAGGTCATGAAGTACTTGCCCGTGTTCGTGTTCTGCGTGACGACCGACATGCCGGCACGCACCAGACCATCTGCAATGGCCACGTCGAACACTTCCCGTCCCCACGTGCGTCCGCCATCGTTCGACACGCGATGGGCGAGAAGCTGGTTGTAGCCGTCTTTCTTGTAGCGCTCGTCCGAGTAGTACGCCACAAGTCTTCCGCGCGAATCGGTATATAAGTACGGCTCCCACACGGGCGTGTTCTTGGTCACAAACGAACGCTGCCCAGGATCGTAGCCAGATGGGGTGCCCTCGATGATCTTGCTCAGGAACTGCCAGGTTTTGGCGCCATCCGTGCTGTAGTAAGCGGACACCGCCGACTTGCCGGCATCGTTCGTCGTCGCCATACCGGCGGCGAGAATCGTTCCCGCAGGGAGGTCGCCCATCCTGCGCGGTAGTTCAAACAACGCTGGTTGCTGTCGCAATTCCGCGAGTGAGGTCAGGAATTCCCACGAGTCGCCGTTGTCTTTACTCAGGTAAATCGGGAAACGACCCCCTTGGTCGAACGTAGCCATGAGCTGGCCTTTGAGCGGCGCGTAATGTTTGATCTGGATGACGCGAGGATAGCTGGCAGGGCCTCCGCGACTTCCCGGCTGTGCATTAGTCGGCGCTGGCGGGAAGTTTTTGACGGTCGACGGCGACTCCAGGGGCATCGGCGCGTACAGCTTCGGATCGACCGCGCCCCCTCTGCCACCGCCCCCGATGCGGGCGGGATTAGTCTGCACCGCAGGCGAGGCAGCCTGAGGGGCGGAACCTGTGTCCTGCGCCCATATTCTGGAGTTGTTCCCCGCTGAGAAGTTCAGCGCCAGCGATCCAGCAACAAGCGCGACGGCGATCGACAATTTCCCCGCTTGCATCCTCATGAACACCTCCATTGGCCGTGGCTGCACCGACCTCCGCTCGCCAAACGCGACGTCGTCAGTGGCACCCACAAAGTTTCTGTCTCTGTCTCCTATGGTAGAGGAGTCTTATTGAGGGAGCGAGCCGCCAGGGCTGCTTGTGTTATCGTCGGTCCATGAAAACGAAAAACATTTCCCGACGCACGTTTATGGCGCTGACTGGTGCCGTTCCGCTGGCGGCGCTTGCTGCGCAGACCGGCGGCAAGAAGATTCCTGTGGGTATCGAGCTTTACTCAGTTCGAGAGGAGCTTGCGAAAGACATGCCCGGCACGCTTCGCACCGTCGCTAAGCAGGGCTACGAAATCGTGGAGTTCTACAGTCCCTACCTGGCATGGACTCCGCAGATTGCGATGGAAGCCCGCAAGGTCATGGACGACGTCGGCATTAAATGCAATTCGACGCATAACAATGGGCCGTCATTTACGGTAGAAGGGCTGAAGAAGGCGATTGAACTGAATCAAATCATCGGCAGTAAGAATATCGTCATGGCGTCGCCTCCGCGCATCACGACCATTGATGGATGGAAGGCGCTTGGAGAACAGCTCACTGCGGTATCCGAGCAGCTGAAGCCGCTGGGAATGGCCACGGGCTACCACAATCACGCCTCAGAGTGGCCGTTGCTGGAAGGCAAGCGTCCCATGGATGTGCTCGCGGCAAGCAGCTCGAAAGATGTGACGCTGCAGTTCGATGTCGGCACATGTGTGGAGGCGGGACAGGATCCGGTTGCGTGGATCAATGCCAACCCTGGCCGTATCCGCAGCGTTCACTGCAAGGATTGGGGCGCCGGTGAGGGGCGCGGTTACAGCGTTGCCTTCGGTGAAGGTGATTGCCCGTGGCTGAAGATATTCGAAGCCGCCGAAAAGACCGGCGGCGTCCAGTACTACCTGATCGAACAGGAGCGCACCGCTCCCGGCCAGCAATTCCAGATGTCCGAACGCTGCATGACGAACTGGAAAAAACTTAAGCGGTAGAGCGAGCAGCTTCGCGCGCGCTTTCCGCGTCTAAGCGGTGCCTTTCAACGCGGCCTGATCACCCGCCAAGCCCGTATCTTCTCCTGCAGGGACAAGCCGGCATTGGCCGGACTGGTCGATGGCAGCGTGAAGCGGGGAATCAGTTGCTGGCTGGCGGCAAGCGTAGCAAGCACATGCCGATCATAGAGCTGTCGCGCCGTATTACCGTTGAAGTAAATGCGCCCGATGCCCGGATTCTGCTTGAGGAAGCGCCGGAAGTTGTTGGCCACCACGCTGTCTGCTTCGATGGCGGAATCCAGGCTGCCGGTACGCTGGCAAGCCTTCAGGACATCCCAGACTGCAACGCCTGCCGCTTCGAGTGCGCAGACACGTTCCAGGTAGGGCTGCCCGGGGGCAATGCCGAATAGCGATTCGGCAATGGTCCAGAACGCGTTGCGGGGATGCGCGTAGTACTGGACGGCCTGCAGGGATGCCACGCCAGGCATGGAACCCAGTATCAGGCGCGTGGAGTCGGCGCCGCAGATCGGCGCAAAGCTGCGAACGGGGCCGTTGGTCGGGCAAGCCGGCGTCAGTGCGGTACGGTCGCGAGCTGGGTGCTGTGGAAGGCGTACTCAAGGAACCGCGACGGGTCGCCCAGCCGCTCCATGAGTGCCTGGCCCGGCTGTCGCTTCAGCGGGCGATCCGCGACGACCTTGCTCACGCCCATGAATTCAGCGCCGAGGTTGAAGGCCGCCACATCCTTCGGCCCGAAGCCCTTGTTGAACAGGACGAAGAACTGCTTGAAGAGGTCCCAGTAAACGCCCTTCATCATCACGATGTCAGCGCCGGTCAGCATCGGGCCGTCGGCCGGGATCACAATGGTGTCTGGCTTCACGATCTCGGAGAGGATCTCATAGGAGCGCACGAAAGCGTGCATGAAGGCGCCATTGAAGTAGTCGAACAGCGGCCACCGGTCCGAGCCCACCGGGCCGCCGGCGACGATCACGTTGCGCTTTGGAAAGTGCACGAACAGGTCGCCATTGGTGTGCGCGCCCGGCAGGTAACGGTATTCCACCTGTTCACCAGCGAACTGCAGTGAACCCTTGTTGTAGGTCGTCACGGTGGGCAGCGCTGATTTCGGAAGTGGACCGTAAGTGCCCTCGAACAGCGCTGAGGTGTTGCCCAGCGCCGCGCCGAGCGCGAGTTTCGTGACCTCGTGCGCGATGATGGTACCGCCAGCCTTGCCCACCGCCTCGTTTGCACCGGTCTGCTCGGGATGCCAGTGGGTATTGATCAGCGTGTTCACCCGGTTGGTTTTCAACGCACCGTGCAGCACCTGCAGCAGCACCGCGGAGTTGGCGGCAAGTCCACCATCGATCATCAGGGCGCCATCGGCGCCGCCCAGTGCGATCACGTTGCAGCCGGCGCCCTGGATCACTGCAAGTCCGGCGACGTCCTGCACCTTGAGGTTGCTTACGGCAATGCTGCGGGCAGCGCTTTTACCGACGAGGTTCTTGTTCGACGAGCCGGTGGTTGCGGACGAACTGCTGCTCGCACAGCCGGTGAGGGCAGTGGTGCCCAGCAGCGAGACAGCAGTGACGGCCTGCGCACCGTCGCGCAGGAAGTAACGACGTGAAATGGGCATTACGGTCCTACCGGGTCTACGGGCCAGATGACGGAGTCATACACGACCGTGGCAATCGGCGCGCCCTGCGGGGGCCAGTCGGGGATTTTCTGAAGTTCGACCTTGGCCCCCAGGCCACGGAGATAGTCCGCCAGCGACTTGTTGGGCGGCGGTGCCATATTCAGGAACGGCACGTAGCCGCGACCCATCGCGTAGTCGAGGGCCGTCAGCCCGTCGTCGTCCTTGGCATTGATGTCGAGGCCAAGGTCCAGCAGGGCCTGGATCACCTGTCGGTTGCCGCCGCCGCGGACCACGTAATGCAGGACAGAGCCGCCGCGGGTGCGCTGCAGGAAGTGGCGGTGCGCCATGAGGTTTACGTCTGCGCCCTCGGCAGCCAGCAGCTTGATTAGCTCGATCTGCGTGCTGGCACCGCCAACACCCCCCGGTGCGGCTCCGCGACCTGCACCAGCCCCGCCCCCACGGCCGCCAGCGGGAGCCTGAGCACCAGCAAAAGTGCGCGCCAGGCCAGAGGCAGCAGCAGCAGGAGGAGCCGCAACTGGTGCCGCAACTGGTGCCGCAACTGGTGCCGCAGCTGGTGCGGCAGAACCCGGCTCAGCGCCGTCTGCATCATCCGCGCCAGCAGCGCCACCACCGCCACCGCGGGCTTGCACTGCCGCGTGTATGGCACCGGTGCCTTCGGAGGTGGCGAGCTTTACGTTGGCACCTTTGGCGATCAACTGCTTGACCAGATTGATGTTGCCGGTCCCCACCGCCACCAGGAACGGCGTAGTGCCGCGACCACCACCGCCCCGCGCCGCGGGCCGGAAGTATGTTTGCTGGTTGGGATTGGCGCCCCGTTCGATCAGCATCTGCGTAAGCTCGGCGCCGGTGGCCTTTTGCGGGAAGTCAGCGTCGAGCGGATTGCTGCTGCGGCCGCCGCCCATGTTGGCGATCGCCACGTGCAGCGGCGACTGGCCGAAGATATCCCACTGGTTGACGTCGGCGCCGGCTTCAACCAGACGCTTGGCGATGTCGAAGTTGCTGTTGATCATCGCTATGACCAGCGGCACGACACGCGAGGGATCGGGCAGGTTCAAGTCCGCGCCGTGCTTGATCAGGATATCCGCGCACTCGCGGCAGTTCTCGCGGGCGGCATACAACAGCGGCGTGAAGCCGCCACGGTCAAGCGACTTGGAGCGGCTTTCCGCAGTGGCCACGCGCTGGTAGTCGCGGATCGCGCTGCGGCTGTTGATGTCGGCGCCCTGGTTCAGCAGGAATTCCACCATCGCCGGATGGCGGCGGGCCACCGCCCACATCAGCGGGGTCTGCTCGCCGAGCTTTTCGCGGGGGTCGACCTTGGCGCCGGCCTTCAGCAGCAACTTCGCCGCTTCGATGTTGCCGGCGCGGCTCACCAGGTGCAGTGCCGTCTCGCCATCGGGATTGGCGGAGTTGGCATCGGCGCCGTTCTTCAGCAGCAGCTGGATCAGTTCGGTGCTGGCAATGTCGGCCGCAAGCAGCATCGGGTTGATGCCGTAGTTGTTTTTCGCCTGCACGTCGGCGCCCGCCGCGATCAGTCGCTTGGACTCGGCCACATCCCCCGCGAAGGCCGCCCACTGCAGAGGCGTGCTGCCGTCCGGGCGGCGCGCATTGACATCTTTGGCCGCGTCCGCGAACACGGCTGCGGATCCCACCAGGAACGTGGCCGCCACCACGGCAGCGATACTGTGTTTGTGCCCCCGCTTCATGGTCAGACTTCGCTGAGCGGCCCGGTGGAATCGCCGAACTTCTCCAGGGTGACGCCGGCGCGTTGCGCCATTGTCAGCAGGATGTTCGCGTGCGGCGTGTCCTTGGGCATGGCCAGGTGCTGGTTGCCCTTGATTCCGCCACCCTTGCCCGCGAGCAACTGCGGCAACGGGTTGTTGTTGTGCAGGTCACTGTTGGCCATGTTCGAGCCGAACAGGATGATGGAGTTGTCGAGCATGTTGCCGTTGCCTTCCTTGATCGAGGCCAGGCGCTTGATGAACCGGGTAAAGCGCTCGGTCTGGTAGGCCTGCACGCGCACCAGCTTGTCGTGCTTGGACGCATCCTCGCCGTGATGCGACAGCGGATGGAAAGCCTCGTCCACATTGACCGACGGGAAAGTGCGCATCGAGGCTTCCTTGATCGTGCGCATCGAGGCGATGCGCGTCTGGCCGGTCTGCCAGGCCAGCGCGATCATCTCGAACTGAATGTCCATGAGTTCGCCGAATTCATCCGGTGCGCCAAGCGGCGCATCTGGAAGCTTGCCCAGGCTATCGGCCTTGGCCATCAGCTTCTGCACGCGCTGTTCGACTTCCCGCACCGACTCCAGGTAGTCGTCAACCAGCGCGCGGTCGGACGCGCCCAGCTTGCCCGCAAGGCTCTTGCTGGACTCATTTACGTAATCGAGGATGCTGCCGGTGAATTTCAGCCGGGCCATGCGATCGGTATTGGAATCGCCCTGGCCGAACATCGTGAAGAACACCTTGCGCGGGTTGCCTTCCAGCGGCAGACCTCCGCCGCCCTGGCGGAAGTTGACCGAACCGCCAGGTTCGCCGCACAGCTCCAGAGAGGACAGCGGTGTGTCCTGGCCAATCTGCTTCGCCGCAATCTGGTCAATCGACATGCCGGGGTTCGGAGTGACGCTGCGGTCGTCGGGACTTTTGCAGACGAGCCAGGTGGATTCGATGATGCCGTGCGGGTTGGAGCTCTCGGCCGGCTTGTTGCGCAGACCCGAAACCACCGTCACGTAGTCACGCATGCTTTCCAACGGTTTAAGGATCGGTGATAGCTGGAAGTCCCGGCCCGTTCCTTTCGGGGTCCAGAATTGCTGGACCGCGCCATGCGGGAAGTACACGTAACCCAGACGCGGCTTGACGGCCGCCGCGGTCTGCGCCCACGCAGTGTGAGCAGGAATCATCGCGTCGAGCAGCGGCAGGGCAATCGCGGTGCCAGCTCCCTGCAAGACCGTGCGGCGGGAAAGGTGCTTCTTGCTGAGGAACATGACGCTGCCTCCAGGCCTTCAGGGAGCGGACGAAATATTGGGGGAAAGATTGGCCGCCTGCGCCGTCGTCGTTGCAGGCAGCGGAGCCAGGGGGTCGCGGCGGCGGAACGCTGAACTGTTTACCACGCCCAGCATGATGTCCTCGAAACGATAGTTGTTGGCCGCTGCGGCGCGCACGATGCGGCGCACCGTAGGCATGTCGCGGTAATCAACGGCGCGGCCTACGCCATAAGTTATCAGCTTTTCGGTGATGACCTGCGCTAGCTGGTCACCTCGGGCGGCGAGTACCTTGCGCAGATCTTCGGGGCCGGCAATAGGTGTGCCGTCGGGCAATACGGCAGCGGTGTCGATCGGCTGGCGCGATTGCGGGTCAATGGCATGGAACTGTCCGACGGTATCGAAGTTCTCCAGTGCGAAGCCAAGTGGATCCATCACTGCATGGCAGGCGGCACAGGCCGGGTTTTTGCGATGGATCTCGGTCTTCTCACGCACCGTGGATGGCTTGCCGCCAGTGTTGGCGGAGTTCAGGTCCGGCACGTTCGGCGGCGGGTTGGCCGGCGGCGTGCCCAGTATGCGCTCCATGATCCAGGCCCCGCGCAGCACCGGGGCCGTGCGGTTCGGGTTGGCGGTGAGTGTGAGCACCGCGCCCTTGCCCAACAGTCCGAAACGCTTCGGATCGGAGAGGGTGACGCGGCGGAAGCCGTTGCCCTTGATGTCCGTCAGACCGTAGACCTGCGCGATCTGCTCGTTGATGTAAGTGTGGTTGGCGGTGATGAGGTCGACCACGCTGCTGTCGGTACGCAGGATGCTGTCGATAAACAGCTCCAGCTCTTTCTTGAAAGACTGCCGTACATCGTAGACGCCAGAGGCGAAGGCGAACTGGCCCGCCGCAGGTACGATGGCATCGACCTTCGCGACGTTGAGCCACTGGAAGGCGAAGTCTCTGGTCAGCGAGATGCCGCGGTCATCGCGGATCATCCGGTGTACCTGGGCCTTCAGCACCTCGGGCCTGGACAGTTCGTTCTTTACCGCCAGCGCCAGCAGTTCGTCATCCGGCAAACTGCTCCAGATGAAGAACGCCAGGCGCGAGGCAAGCTCCAGATCGGTAAGCGCACGGCTGCCTTCATCGGCAGCGGCCTCGGCACGGTACAGGAACAGGGGGCTAGCAAGGACCGCCGACAGCGATTCGCGAATACCTATCTCGAAACTGTCGCCGCCTTTGCGGGAGTTTTCGTAGAAGCTCATCAGGGGCGCGAGGTCCTGGTCCGTCACTGGGCGCCGGAAGGCCTTCTGAGCGAGGTTCGTGACTATGCGCCGCGCGCAGGCGGGTTCATCTGACACGCTAGCTGGCTTGCAGATGAAGATCTTCTGCCGGCTTAGCGAATCGCTCATTCCGGTGATCTTCACCGGGCCCTTTATGTAGATGGAGTGGACGGCGGGCACGCGCTGCTGGCCGCCTTCCAGCGGGTTGTACCCGCGCCTGTCGTCGGAGTGCCCGGGAGAAGCGCTGCGATCATCGTGCTCGGCGTAGCTGCGGCGCAAAAACGTGACGGCCACCTGATGCTGGCCCGCCGTGGCGTGGAAGCGGATGTCCTTCAGGCGACCATTGATCTTGGCCACCGCGTCATCGAGTCTCTGGTCGATGCCCTTGTGGTCCTCTTCGCCACCGATGGTCGTGCGATAGATTTCCTTGCCATCGAGCAGGGCGATGAGGGTGTTCTCGAACTCCATGTTCGGTACCGAGCGGGCAAGGGCCATGTCCCCAACGCTCAGCAGATACTCACCATCGGCGAGAAACGTGTGCTGCACTTCCATGCCGCCTCGTGTGCCGAAGGGCATGCCGTCCTTGTACTTCTGCTGATTGCCCGAGCCCTCTGCGACACGCGCCGCCAGTGACAGGATCATGTTGGGGACCGGTCCGTAGGTGGTGTCCATAGGCACGGTCTTGATGTCGCCCACCGCATACAGCGCGAGTGTGCGCGCGGCGGAAACGGCCTGGTCGAGGAAGGCCGGCGTGACGCGCAGCAACTCGGCGTCCGTGTCGAAGCCGTCCTTCAACTGGTCCTGCGGCAAGTACAGTGCCGAATCGATATCCAGGCCAATCAGGTCACGGATGGAATTGGCATATTCGCGGCGATTCAGCCGACGCAGGGGAATGTGGCCGGCGTAGGGACGGCTCTGGGAGTTGTCGAGCGTGGTCTCGAGCCAGGTCAGCAGCTGCGCCGAAGCTTCCTTGGTGGGCTGGTTCTTGCCCGGTGGCGGCATCAGGCCGCCCTTCACTTTCTTGATGGCGGCTTCGAAGATCTTGCCGTTTTGCGCGACGCTGTCCGGCGACATGGTATCGAAGGCGACACCGCCGGCCCAATCTTCGGTGTTGTGGCAGTCGAAGCAGTAGGTTTCTATGACCTTCCACCTGGCGTGTGCGTCGCCCTCAGGCGCAACCGCCGCCGCGGCATGGGACACAGTGGCGAGGCTCAAAGCCCCTAAGCCTGCGAGGACGGTCAGAAATTGCGCGGTACGCATCGAGCTCACCGTAATGATCCCCTTGTCTAACTTGTGCCGGCGCGCACCAGACCGCCTCCGGTTAATAGCCACAAGGTAATAGCCATATTATATGAGCGTTGAATTTGCTGGGGGTTCCCTTTGAGGGGCCTGCAGACCGCCGTGCCCTCCCACAGAGCCGCTCATTCGTTCGCTTGACGAACCATCCCGCAAGCGTGCGCAATCTGATGATCTACCTTGCGACCAGTCGTGGATACATCAAGCCCAGCGCCTGAGCGGCCCGGTCTGGCAGCCCTGCGATGTTCACGTCTAGCCCCGTTCCGAGCACATCAGTGAGTACGTTCTTGGAAATCGCCACCCATCCCCCCGGCGTCTGGTAACTGACCAGATACATCCCCTCCTGCCGATCCCCGCGCAGGCGCTCAGGCTCGCATGGTTGTGCCTTGCCTGCAGCAACGATCTGCGGGTCTGAAGACAGCACGTGTTCGACGGGCAATTCGGCGATGCCCGCGGCGTCAATGAACAACCGTCCGGTGCGAACGGGGGTGCTTGCCTCGCAGGTTTGGCTGCGCAATGCCTGTTCGATGCGCGCGAAGATCTCTTCAGCGAACAACTGTGGGTACTTGTACAGCTTCAACACTTCCGGCGGCACATGCGGCAACCTGCGCCAGCCACTGACCCAGGCAAGCCTCTGCGCGCCGTGGCCGGCGTCAGCAAACACGTCTTCCAGGCTGAAACGTGCCTCGGCATCTGGCTGCAGGGTTTTCAACGCCATGTGCTCCAGAATGTTGGAGGAAAATCCGTACATGACGCCATAGGGAGAATAGGTGCCGCTGACCGGCCTGAACTGCGGGAAATCCTCCTGCAGTGGCTGAGTCAGGCGCTCGACTCGCGCCACATACTCCTGCACCAGCTGGACATGCCGCTGCCCCATCGGCGTGTGCGCGACGCGATCACCATCCGTGGTGACGAAGAGAGGCTCGATCATGCTGTAGGCGCCGAGCAGGTCGAGTTGTTTTAAGTAAAGTTCCGGATCTGCGGATATACCCTGACAGATGACTCCTGCCAATACTCGTCTCCTGTCCGCATCAGCGTCGCCAATCGCCTGCTCGTAGGCCGCAAGCAGCGGCACCAGATGCTGAATCGTCATCGCGCAATCCAGGGCATTGGAGGCCCGGGTGCTTAAGGTAAGACTCTTCTCATCCAGAGATCTGCCGTTCATGGTGAAGTAACGCAGCTGCGAGCGCAGGTGCCCGCCGGCCATGAGCACACTGGCTTTGTGGATCTCGAGGCAATCCGCTTCCGGGAGGCACTCCTCGATCTTCCGGGTGGCTTCGAAGTAGGGCGCCAGATCATCGGTGGTGGGGCTCTGCGCGACCGGCACCAGCCATCGCACGTCGCGCACCAGCACGGGCTGGTCGGCTGGGGAGGATTTCCACAGTACATTGAGCACCTCCTGCAACAGCGCGAGGCGCTCGCTGGCATCCGCTGCGCCTGCGTCGCACAGGCGCATGACGAGCAGCGTCACACAGCGCACCACATGCAGGTTGAACAGCGTATGCGCGTAGCGGAGTCGGCCATTGCGCCCCGGCCAGCCTGTGTGGCGCCACACGGTGAAAGCGCGCGCGACCATGTCGGCCGGATCGAACATCTCATTGGGGATGCCAGGCATGTCGCGGGGCTTGAAACCATCAGCCCAGTGAGCGCCTTGCAGCTGCCCCCTGAGCGCGGATTGCTCAGGCGGGATACCGGGCTGCGCGAAAAAGCAGTCCTCGAACTTGAGGCCCAGCAGCGCGCGGTCCTGCTGAAATTGCAGCGGCTTCTGCTGGGCGCTCAGCACTCCCCGGATGCGCTCGACAACAGCAGTGCGGTGGATAACGAAGAATTGCAGTAATGCGACATGCGCCCGGAAGGGCACCTTGTTGTCACGGGCTAGCATGGGGCAAACATAGCGGAAGAAATAGCGAACAGGGCGCTTGCCACTTCGGCTACCGACAATTGCGGCCCCTCATGTGCACATTCGAGGCATGACATGGCTGCCGGCGTCCAACGCAGCTGAGGGCAGGAGGCGCGAAGCGAGCCGGAAGGGGTGCGTTCATATTCGGCATTGTAGAATACGCGCATGCCTTTGAACCTGCCGCCCGCCGTCGTCGCTATTGGTCTGCTGACACTGTCAAATGTGTTCATGACCTTTGCCTGGTACGCGCATCTGAAGAGCATGTCCGGCCGGCCGTGGATCATCGCCGCGTTGGTGAGCTGGGGCATCGCGCTGTTTGAATACCTGCTGCAGGTGCCGGCGAACCGCGTCGGCTATACGGTATTGAGCCTGCCGCAGCTCAAGATCGCGCAGGAAATCGTCACATTGGCGGTATTCGTGCCATTTGCAATGTTCTACATGCGGACCCCGATCAAGCTGGACTATCTGTGGGCAGGGTTGTGCATGGTGGCTGCGGCATGGTTCATGTTCCGTGATGGAGCATCGGCGTGAAAGCCGTCCTCGCCAGCCACTACACACGCACCGCAGTAGCCCTGCACTGGCTGATCGCGGGGTTTGTTCTGGCGGCACTGTTCATGGGCTGGACAATGACCAGCATGGAAATCAGCCCCGGCAAACTCAAGCTTTACAATTATCACAAGTGGTTGGGGGTGAGCGTGCTGTCACTGGCGCTGCTGCGCATCTGTTGGCGGCTGACCCATCAGGCGCCACCGCTTGAAATCATGCCCCGTTGGCAGCAGATTTCTGCGCACGTCGGGCACGGCCTGTTGTATCTCCTTATGGTGGCCATGCCGCTGAGTGGCTGGGCGTACAGCAATGCCTCCGGTTACCCGATCGTGTATCTCGGCAAGGTTCCATTGCCGGATATCGTTGGCAAGGACAAGGAGCTGGCCGGGCAGCTGGTGCAAGTGCACGAAGTGCTGGCCATCACCTTCGCGGCGCTTGTGTTGCTGCATGTACTGGCGGTGCTGCAACATCATTTCATTCACAGGGATCGCACACTGCGTCGTATGCTGTCGTGGCAAGGGCCGGGACTCAAGGAGAGAAAGCAATGATCCGCAAGCGAATGTTCATGGCGGCGGTACTGGGCGCGGTTTCTGGTCTGCTGATGGCCGCGCCGCTTAATATTGGCCCAGCCTCGAAGAGCACTTTGACGGCCACCTTCAAGCAGGAAGGCGTGGCAGTGGAGAGTTCGTTCAAGTCATTCAAGGGCGTGATCGATTTCGACCCGAAGAATGTTGCGGGTGCCTCGGCGCTGATCGACGTGGATATGGCAAGCCTCGATCTGGGCGACCCGGCCTACAGTGAAGAGCTGCGCAAGAAATCCTGGTTCGACAGCGCAGGTTTCCCCCGTGGGGTGTTCAAGTCGACCACCATCAAGGCGGTCAACGCCACGAGGTTTGATGCTACGGGCACGCTGACGGTCAAGGGCAGGGTGCTCACGATCACCGTGCCGGTGGCGATCAGCACCAGCCCGGCGGGCCCGGTGTTCGACGGCAACTTTGTAATGTCGCGCAAGGCTTTCGGTATCGGTGATCCGATCTGGGAAGATGCGGTGGATGACAAAGTCACCGTCAAGTTTCACCTGGTGGGCGGGAAGTAAAGCCGTGTTTGGAATCGATCATTCAGGAGTAGCAGCGTGAGTCTTAAAGCACTAGCAGCAGCAGTCGCAATGACGATGATTGCGGTTTCCGCAAACTCGGCACCGGAAACGTACAAGATCGATCCCGGCCACACCTATCCGTCGTTCGAGGCCGACCACAATGGCGGCATGTCGCTGTGGCGCGGAAAGTTCAACAGCAGCTCGGGTACGATCATTCTCGATACCGCTGCGAAGACCGGCTCGGTGGAGGTGACCATCAACATGGCGTCGATCGATTTCGGTCATGACAGGATGAATGCGCATGCCTCTGGCGATGCCATGTTCGATGTGGCGAAATATCCCACTGCGACCTACAAGGGCACCTTCAGCAAGTGGAACGGCGATGCGCCGACAGAGGTGGACGGTCAGCTGACCATGAAGGGAGTGACGAAGCCCGTGAAGCTCACGCTGAATTCTTTCATGTGCAAGGCCAGTGGGTTGACCCGCAGGATGACCTGTGGCGCGGATGCGGTGGGCACGCTGAACCGCGATGAGTTTGGCGTGGACTATGGCAAGTCGGCGGGCTTCAAGATGGCCACGAAGCTGTTGATCACGGTGGAGGCGGCCAAGGTCAATTGATCGCGCGGCCCCGCGACCACCGACATTCGCGGGGCGTCGCAGGTCTGTCATTGATGCAGGCAGTCATACAGTAGACTCGCGGCCACCATGACAGATTCACTGCACACCGAGCTGCCGCAACTGGTGCTTCGGCGCCATGACGACAAACGCATCCGTGGCGGCCATGCCTGGGTGTTTTCCAACGAGATCGACACCTCCGTAACGCCGCTGACCGGTGTGGTGCCGGGGGCTGCAGTGCGCCTGCTGGATCACCGGCGCAAGTTTCTGGCCCATGCTTTGATCAATCCGCATGCGCTGATTTGCGGGCGGGTGGTCAGCACAGTGGAACAGCAGCCTTTTGGCCCTGAGTTGTTGCGTGCGCGGCTGCAGCGCGCGTTGGCGCTGCGGGAGCGTTACATCGGCGGCGCACATTTCCGGCTGGTGTACGGCGAATCCGACGGTTTGCCTGGGCTGGTAATCGACCGCTACGGTGACCTGCTGGTCGGCCAGATCTCAACGCTTGCCATGGAACAGCGCCGCGAGATGCTTGAACAGGCGTTGCAAGAACTGGCTGGAATCAGGTTGCTGGTCTGGAAAAACGATGGCGGCGCGCGTGCTTTGGAAGCACTGCCGCTCACTATGCAGGCGGTTGGTGCTGATCTGCCCGCGACCGTGCAGATTGTCGAAGCCGGGCTGCAGTTCGAAGCACCCCTGGCTGATGGACAGAAAACCGGCTGGTTCTATGACCAGACTGCCAATCGTGCGCAGCTGCGGCAATTTCTGCGGCCCGGTGCGCGGGTGCTGGATGTCTGCAGCTATGTCGGCGGCTGGGCGGTGTCGGCCATGGCGGCCGGGGCTGCTTCTGCAGTTTGCGTCGATTCCTCGCAGGCCGCCCTCGACGCGGCCCAGGCGAATGCCGAACGTAATGGTGTGGCTATAGAGACCAGGCGGGGCGATGCCTTTGCCGTGCTTGAATCCCTGCATGAGGAAGGACGGCAGTTCGATGTACTCATAGTTGATCCGCCGGCATTCATCAAGCGGCGCAAGGACCTTCCCAAAGGTGAGGCCGCCTACCGCAAGCTCAATCAGCTGGCACTGAACCTTGCAGCGGACGATGCGTTGCTGGTGAGCTGTTCATGTTCCTGGCACCTGCCAGCCGAGGCACTGCCCGTGCTGCTGCAGTCTGCGGCCAATCACGCCGGCCGCGAGCTGCGGCTGATCGCGCAGGGTGGCCAGTCGCCGGATCATCCGGTGCATCCGGCGATGCCGGAGACGCGCTATCTGAAAGCCTTGTTCGCCCGCGTTTGCCGGTAGAATTGCCGGATGCTTACCTACCCCAAGATTGATCCCGTCGCCCTGCATCTGGGTCCAGTGCAGATTCACTGGTATGGAATCATGTACGTCGTGGGATTCGCCGTGGCGTGGTGGCTGGCCCGCCGTCAGGCTGCGCGGGCCGGCAGCACCTGGAATGCCGAGCAGGTGGACGACCTCATCTTCTGGGCGATGGTCGGTGTAATTGTCGGGGGTCGCATCGGTTATGTGCTGCTCTACGTGCTGCCTTACCAGATAGGGCTGCTGCAGGCCGACTGGCTGTACCCGGTGAAGATCTGGCAGGGCGGCATGTCGTTCCATGGCGCCTTGCTCGGAGTCATCGTGGCCCTGCTGTGGTACGCGCGCCGTCACAATCGCCGCGCGCTGGACGTGCTGGATTTCGGCGCGCCGCTGCCGGGTATAGGCATTTGTGCTGGCCGCATTGGCAACTTCATCAATGGTGAATTGTGGGGCGCGCCCACGGACTGGCGCTGGGGATTTCTAGTGCCGGATGCGACCAACGGCGAGCTTGTTGGCCGGCATGCGTCGCAGCTCTATGAAGCGGTGTTCGAAGGTTTGGCCCTCTACATCCTGCTGACCTGGTATTCCCGCCGCCAGCGGCCGATGGGCGCAATCATCGGCCTGGGGCTGGTCTGGTATGCGCTGGTCCGAATGATGCTCGAGCTGGTGCGGGTTCCAGACGCGCAGATCGGCTACCTGACCGGAGACTGGCTGACCATGGGGCAGGTGCTGTCGCTGCCGATGTTGCTGGTGGGCGCTGCGTTGTTGCTGCGGGCGAAGATGCAGCCCCAGCGAACCGGGAATTTCATCGTCGCGTCGTGAAGACCTATCTTGAATTGCTACGGGCCGTCCGCGAACGTGGTCAAGCCAAGGGTGATCGAACCGGCACGGGAACCCTGTCGCTGTTCGGTTGGCAGATGCGGTTCGACCTTGACGCCGGCTTTCCGCTGGTGACCACCAAGCGAATACACCTGCCATCGGTGGTGCATGAGCTGCTTTGGTTTCTCAGTGGCGACACAAATGTCCGTTACCTGCACGAGCACGGGGTGCGCATCTGGGATGAGTGGGCCGATGCAAACGGGGACCTGGGTCCCGTGTACGGCCGGCAGTGGCGCGCCTGGGGAGCGCGTGATGGTCGGCAAATCGACCAGCTTGCGCAGATCATGAGCACACTGCGTGACAATCCCGATTCGCGGCGCATGCTGGTCAGTGCCTGGAATGTCGGCGAGCTTGACGACATGCGGCTGTTGCCCTGCCACGCGCTGTTCCAGTTCCATGTCGCTGACGGGAAATTGTCCTGCCAGCTGTATCAGCGCAGCGCGGACGTATTCCTGGGCGTGCCGTTCAACATCGCTTCATATGCGCTGCTGACACATATGGTCGCGCAACAGTGCGACCTCGCCGTGGGCGATTTCATCTGGACGGGCGGCGACTGCCACCTGTATCTGAATCATCTGGAGCAGGCCGACCTGCAACTGTCGCGTGCCCCTTTGCCGGCGCCACGATTGCAGTTGCGGCGCCGGCCGGCCAGCCTGTTCGAATACCAAGCGGAGGATATCCAGTTCGTGAATTACCAGCATCATGCGCCCATCAAGGCGCCCGTGGCGGTCTGAGTCATGGCAAAAGCAAAGCATAAGCAAGCGGTGCACCCGCAGAACAAATGGATCGTCGTGCGGCGATCGAAAGTCCATGGCAACGGCTGTTTCGCCCGCCGGTTCATTCCGAAAGGCACGCGAATCATCGAATACCTCGGGGAGCGCATCTCGCACAAAGAGGCCGACCGACGCTATGAAGGCGCGGACGTGAACGACAACCACACGTTCCTGTTCATCGCCGATCGCAAGACTGTCATCGACGCAACCAGGGGCGGCAATGAGGCGCGCTGGGTCAATCACCACTGTGATGGCAATTGCGAATCCGAAACCGAGAAGGGCCGCGTGTTCATCGATGCGATCAAGGACATCGGGAAAAGCGAGGAACTCGGTTACGACTACCAGATCGGGCGCGACCGGAACGATCCGGCGAACGTCGACAAGATCTATGCCTGCCGCTGTGGCTCGCCGAAGTGTCGCGGCACGATGCTGTGGCCAGCGAAGCGTCCCAAGCCAGTCAGGCGCAAGGCGGCTGCGAAGGGTAGGAAGACCGTGAAGGGCAAGAAGAGCACGGGCAAGAAGACCACCAAGGGCAAGAAGCAGAAGACTGCGGCAAAGGCCAGGCCTGGCACCGTCGACGCATTGGCCGGGCAAGCCAAGGCCAAGCGACGCGCATGAAGCTGGTCGCCGTCGTCGCTGCGTCTGACAACGACGTAATTGGACGCGACAACGCGCTGCCCTGGTACCAGCCCGCAGATCTGGCTTTCTTCAAGCGGGTCACCATGGGCAAGCCGATCCTGATGGGTCGGCGAACCTACGATTCGATTGGCAAGCCATTGCCGGGCCGGCTCAATATCGTCCTGAGTCGTGCCGGGTTCACGGCGCCTGGCGTGGCTGTAGCGCGCACGCTGGACGAAGCTTGCGAACTCGCAGCTGGGGCCCCGGAACTCATGGTGATCGGCGGCGCCATGATCTTCGACCTGGCGATGCCGAGAATGGACCACATTCATCTGACGCGGGTGCATTGCATAGTCGAGGGCGATGTCTTTCTGCCAGCGCTGCAACCTGGCGAGTGGCAGGAAGTGTCGCGCAAAGAACATCCAGCCGACGAACGCAATGTCTACGCCATGAGCTTCATCGAGCTGGCACGGGTAAGGGCGGCAGGCGCGAGCTGATCAATTTGCCAGCCGCATCCACGGGCGCTGGCGCATCCTCGGATGAAACGGTCAATTCCTCCAGAATCTGTTGCTGAATGCGGCCGCGCTGCAGCGCCTGGGAATAGGGGATGTCGTCGCGAAACATCACCATGGAGTAGCGGGGCACAAAACGGTCGGGTTGCGCCAGCTCCAGTTCCAGAGACAGCGCCTTCTGGCGCTGGAAGCGCGGGTCGCGCACGGCGTCGCGCATTTCACCGTAGTTCTCCAATGCCATCTGTGCGATGGCCAGGCAATCTTCGCGGCGACTGGCTGCAAACGTCGTGAATGCACTGGCGGACTCTTCTGACAGCAGCTCGTCGAGAATCCGGCAGTCTTCAAAAGCGCAATTCATGCCCTGGCCGTGAAAGGGCACGATGGCATGCGCCGCATCGCCGATCAGCAACAATCGCTCTGCGTCATGCCAGTGCGGACAGTAGACCGTACCCAGGAATCCCTGGGGGTGCGCAGCAAACTGTTGCACCAGATCCGGAACCAGCCGCAGCACATCGGGAAAATGTGCGGCGAAAAAATCGCGCACTTTAGCCGCACTTTCGAGCGTATCGAACGCTGGCCCGCCGCCTTGGCGGGCCAGAAACAGCGTGGCAGTGAAGCTGCCATCGGCATTGGGCAGTGCAATCAGCATGAAGCCGCCGCGCGGCCAGATATGCAATGCATCCATGGCGAGCGGCGGCCGACCCTCGCGGCAGGGAATGACCAGCTCCTTGTAGTCGTGCGGGAGTCGTGCTTCCGTCACTTTGAAACCCTGACGAGCAGCCAACGCATGCCGCAATGTGGAGCCAGCACCGTCCGCGCCGATGATGCGCTCTGCCGTCAGCCGGTATTGCCGGCCACTGCTCTCATCGTGCATGAGCAGCTGGCCATTGCCGGGATAGTCGACACACTGCTGCCCGAAATTCAGCCGCAGATTCGGGTGCCTGGCAGCGGCATCGGTGAGCAGCGTCGTGAGTGTGGTTCGCGAAACGGACCAAATCACTTCATGCGGCCGCTGGCCGTAGGCATTGAACTGATCTGGCCTGCCTGGCTCGTGCAGCATTCGGCCGCGCATCATGACCAGCGCAGGCATCAATGCGTCCATGACACCCGCGGCCTTGAGAGCACGAATGCCACGAGCCGCCAGCGCCAGGTTGATGGAACGGCCTGCCTCGACAGGACTGTGTCGCGGGTCAGCCCGCTGTTCGTAGATATCGACGGCGAGACCACGGCGTGCAAGCAGAATGCCCAGCAGGCAGCCGGCAGGCCCGGCCCCGATGATGGTGATCATGCATGCTGCCTGAGCGCAACTTCCAGTAAGTCGCAGAAAACCGCGAGCTCTGCGAAACGGTTGTAGAGCGGCACGGGTGCGATGCGCAGGATGTCCGGTTCACGCCAGTCGGCTACTACACCACTGGCGCCCAGGTCTTCGAACACGCGTCGACCGGCTTCGCGCCCGGCATACAGCCGCATGGAAAGCTGACAGCCGCGACGTGAATCCTGCCGCGGCGTAATGCATTGCAGCTGCGAGCTGAACCTGCCATCGATCTGCTCCAGCAGCAGTCCGGTCATCTGCAAAGACTTGGCGCGCAGCGCGGGCAGTCCGGCAGCTTCGAACAACCGCAGCGACGCGAGCAGCGGTGCGGCCGAGAATACCGGCGGATTGCTGACCTGCCAGGCCGCGGCATCTGCCGCCGGCACGAACCCCGGCTCCATGCGAAAGCGCGATTCAGCCTCGTGGCCCCACCAGCCGGCGAGGCCAGGCAAGTCGGCGCGCCGATGACGCTCGTGCACGAAAGCGCCACCGATCGCGCCAGGCCCGCCGTTGAGGTATTTGTAGCTGCACCACACCGCGAAATCCGCGCCGTCTTCATGCAGTGCCAGCGGCACGTTGCCGGCAGCATGTGCCAGATCGAAGCCGCAGGTGGCGCCAGCCAACCGGGCAGCGCGCGCGATACGCCCCAGGTCAAATGCCTGGCCGGTGCGGAACTGCACGCCGGGCCAGAGAACCAGTGCAACCTCCGCGCCGCGCTCGCCCAGCAGTTGCTCGACCGCGGCTTCATCCACCAGATCGGTGCCGGCGGCGGGCGCGATCTCGATCAGTGCATCGGCTGGCATCAGCCCGTGCCACTGGATCTGGCTGATGATTGCATGCCGGTCGGACGAGAATGCGCCGTGTTCGACGACTATGCAGCGGCGCTTTCCCTGTGGCCGATAGAAGCTCGCCATCAACAGGTGCAGATTCACCGTCAGCGCATTCATGGCGACGACTTCACCAGGATGCGCGCCCACCAAGTGGGCCAGTGCAGGCCGCACCTGCCCGGCATAGTCGATCCAGGGGCGGCGGGCAACGTGGTGCCCAAGCACCGCGAGCTGATTCCAGTCGTCCAGTTCCTCGTTCAGCAGCTCGCGCGCAGCCAGTGGCGCGAGGCCGAGCGAATGCCCGCAGAGGTAAATCGATGCGTTGCCATCGATATGCGGCGGAATCGCAAACTGGTCGCGGAACTGCGCCAGTGGATCACTGGCATCCAGTGCAAAGGCGCGCGCGTGCAGGTCGATGCCAGTCATGCTTGCAGATAGGGCAGGTGCAGTGGCCGGCTGGGCACGGCATCGCCGCTGAAGGCCGGGATCTGCAGCTGCACGGCGCAGGGTCCATCCAGCAGCCGTGCGGGAAAGTGCGCGAGCTCCGTGATTGTGCATTGGGCCCGTGTGGCTTCAGCCAGATCTGTGCTGCGTTCCGGCAGGCCGAAAAAAATGCGATGCGCGGTGAGGTGCCCCTCGTCCTCCAGGCGGTCGACTGAAGGCAGGTCGGTAACCAGGTGCTCGATGCCGCGCACCACCAGTTCGTGCATCAGCTGTCTTGATAGATAGGGTGGCGCGCCATCGTCCCAGCTCGTGCCGGTCCGCAGCAGCAGGGCCTGTGGTGCGTACCCTGCGCCGCGCCATGCCGCGAGCAGCCCACTACGCGTGATCAGGCGATCTTGGCCTCGCGGTGCCGGCAGCGAATCCTCGATGGAATCGGTGTGGCGCTGAGCAGGCACAGTCAGCAGTAGCGCACGGATCGGTGCTACCGGCAGGAATTCGAACAATGGCCGTTGCTGTACGGTCAGATGGCTGACGCTCTCGGTGTGCGTGCCATTGCAATGCGGTACCAACGTGATGCGCTGGCAATTGCAGCTGGCGCCGCGCGCGACTGCGCCTTCGAAACCGCCGGTCCTGTACGGTGCGCTGCTCGCAGGGGGAGCGCCGAAGTGCTGCGGTTGGGCCAGGTTGAAGTCCAGCGTCAGCGCGAGAGAAGTGGCGGCGTCGAAATCCACCGTGAGCGACACTGGATTGCGGGGCGGCGGCTGCATTTCAACCGGAGGTCCCGCGTTCCGCAACCGGCGCAACGTGTCCGCACTGCGTGCAGGTGCGATTTTTCAGGCTGGCGTAAAAGCGCTGGAACACCGGGGGAAACTGCGTCTCGATGCTCGTGAGTTCGATGAACTCTTCATGGAGTTTGTGGCTGCACTTTTCGCAATACCATTGCAGCCCGTCTTTTTCCCCTGGCAATCGCCGCCGTTCGATCACGAGGCCAACCGTGTCGGCCAGGCGTTGCGGTGAATGGGGAACATTTGGGGGAAGGAGGAAAAACTGCCCGGCCCTGATCGGTATATCTACGATGCGGCCCGACTGCACGGTCCGCAGTGTCATATCGCCTTCTACCTGGTAGAAGAACTCTTCACCGGGATCGACATGGAAGTCGCTGCGCGCATTGGGCCCGCCCACCACCATGATGATGAAGTCGCCAACCGGATACAGCAGCTTGTTGCCGACCGGGGGCTTGAGCAGGTGACGGTGTGATTCGATCCACTCTTTGAAATCAAACGGCTGGAGCATGGGGTTCGCTTTGCGGCATGCTGGGGTGTCGTACAACACATTGTAGAGTGAAGACCATGCACCGCAATCGCGTATCCGCACAGTGGCTGTTGGCAGGAACCCTGCTGGTGGCCGGGTGTGCCACGGGGAACACGCATTGGCCCTTCGCCAGGGCCGCGACGGCCGTTCCGCAGCCGGTCAGTGAGCTGGAATTGAAGTTACCCGCCGACGGCGCCGCGCCGGTGGTGCTGCAGTTCTGGGAGCGCAACACGCTGATCGTGGATCTGCAGAATGTGGCGAGTGCAGGGCAGGTTGTGTTGCTGCGGCGAGCTGGCAACAGCTGGCCGGCTCGCATGGCGGTGCGTATGGCTCCGCAACGTTTCGAAACACTGGAAGTGCGGGGCGCCCAGCGACTGGTGCTGCCGGTGGCCACTTCCGCCACCGGCGCCGTCACTGCCGACCTACCGCCCGGGATCCACGATCAGGGCACTGCAGCGATTACCGTTAGCTGGGGCGCCAAGGGTTCGTTCTAGCGCATCCAGATCAGTGCCAGCGCCACTGCACGCCGATGGTTGCCGTACGGTCCGTGGCAGCTTCGAAGTACCGGCTGTTGCCCTCGTTGACGATGACCGAGCCGACATAGGAGTGGTCCAGCAGGTTATCGACGCGCGCGAAGCCGCGCAGGGTGCTGTCGCCGAGCTTCCAGCTGTGACCAAGTTCGGCATTCCAGACCCCGTAACCGGGCGCCCTGGCGGTGCCGGTGTCGTTTGCGAGCACATTGCTGCTGGCGTTGAGTTCAACTGCCGCGGTCCAGACTCCGGGCGCCCACTGCAACCTGACCTGCCCCTGGTGACGCGCCACTCCGGGTATCCGTGAACCGGCAGGTACCGTGACATTAGGCGTGGTGCAGGGCGTGGACGCGCATACGAGGTAGGTGCTGCGGAAAGTTGCATCCAGCAGGGTGTAGGCGGTTTGCACCTGCCAGTCAGCGGCGACAGGCAGCAACAGCCCAGCCTCGATTCCCTGGCGTCGCGAGCGGTCGATGTTGCGGAAACTGCTGCGACCGCCGACATTGCGCACGACCACCAGATCATCGTCGCTGTTGGCGCGAAACAGCGCGATATCCAGCTGCGCGCCGCCGGCTGGTCGCCACTTGGCTCCCAGTTCGAACTCGTCGCTGACTGTCGACTTCAGGTTGAGGGCGAGGCCGGCGGCGCCGTCAGCACGGTAGCTGATTTCGTTGAAGGTTGGTGTTTCGAAGCCGTCGCCCATTGACGCATAGAGGCGCAACGATTCAACGGGTCGGAACATGAGTCCGCCTACCGCCGTTGTATCGCCGTAGCGCTTGTGGCCGCCGTCATTGCCGTTAGTGCCAACGATGTAGCGGTCTGTGGATTTGAAGTTGACTTCGCTGTGCCGCACTCCGGCCAGTACGGACCAGCGATCAGTGAATTGCCAGTTGCCCTGCGCGAACTCGTCAATGCTGTTGATGCGGTTGGTCTCGTCACGGCGCAGTGTGCCGCGCACGCCTAGCGTTGTACCCACGAAGTTGTTGTAGCCACGCCGCAGTTGCACCTGCAGGTCGTAGTTGCCTCCCAGCGTGAATTCCACCGGCCGATCCATGAACTCACCCTGCCACGACCAGCGCAGGTCGCCGCCGCGATAATCGGTATCCAGATCCACCACGCCGCCGGAGTGCAGCGGATTGGCTTGGGTGCCGGTTGGAATGGCGAGGTATTGCACTATCTTGCGGTTGCCCGCATAGGCCATGGTGTGCAAGGTGTGGCCGATGCCGAGCTTCTGCTCGAATACCACGCCGCCCTGCAACTGTTCCACCGATTTGCGGGTGTTGAACTGGGTGGCTACGCTTGCCGTCTGGCGTGGATCGGTCCGCCAGTCTGCCGGCGTTACGCCGAGCGGGTCTTGCGCTTCGGGGATGTCGACGTAGTTCAGCACCAGTGTGAGCTCGCGGCTGTCGCCGGTGTCGAAGCCAAGACGCAGGTTGACTGAATCGCGCCGCGCCGCGGAGTGGTCACGGTAGCCATCAGTTTCGAACCGCGATGCGGCAAGGTTGTAGTTCATCGGGCCAGCCGTGCCCAACGCCTGTCCGCCAAAGGTGCGCTCGTCGTGACTGCCTAGGGTGGCGCGCAGTCGCGCCGAAAAATCTTCAGTGCCAGGCTGGCTCCAGATCTGCACCACGCCGCCGGAGGAGTTTCCGTACAGGGCGGAAAATGGACCGCGCATGATCTGGATGCGATCCGCGCCAAGCAGGCTGAAATGCGACAGCTGGCCCTGGCCATCGGGCATGGAAGCCGGAATGCCATCGGCATACAAACGCAGGCCGCGTACGCCGAACGTGGCGCGCGCGCCGAAGCCGCGTATCGACAGCTGCGTGTCCTGCGCGTAGTTCTGGCGATCCAGCGCGGTGACACCGGGGATTCCGCCAAGCACTTCGGTGACATTCGTCTGCAGATTGTTGTTGTCCGTATCCATCTGCACGGTGGTGATCGATGCCGGCACGTCGAGGTCATTCACGCCGCGCAGGCGCGTGGCGCTGACGATGGCGGGTTCAAGCTGCTCGGTGCTGCTGCCTGCCGGGGCTGCCGCCCAGGCGGATGACGTGAGCAGCAGGGCTGCAGCTGAAACGGTCAAGGTAAGTCGTGCCATTGTGTGCGCTCTTAATTTTGATTTGTGATTCTACTCAGTCGTCACGCCAGCGTGTGATAGACATTCTGGACATCGTCGTCCTGCTCCAGTTTGTCCAGCAGCGTCATGACCTGGGTCGCCTGGTCTTCCGGCAAAGTAGTGGGCGCATTGCACAGGTATTCGTGTTCGGCCGAGAGCGCGGTTATGCCGCGTTCCTCCAGCGCTTTCTGCAGCTGGCCGAAGTTCTCGAACCCGCAGCGCACCACGATCTGCACTTCGCCCTTGTCGCTGGTTCCCTCGCCCATCTCATCCAGACCGTGATCCATCAGGTAGAGCTCCAGGTCGTCCTGGTCGATGCCTTCCGGGGACAGGCGGAATACCCCGAGCTTGCGGAACATGAAGCTCACACTACCGCTGCTGGCCAGGTTGCCTTCGTACTTGGTGAAGATGCTGCGCACGTTGGCGACGGTGCGGGTGGGGTTATCCGTGGCTGTTTCCACGAGCACCGCGACGCCATGGGGACCGTAACCTTCATAGATGGTCTCGGTGTAGTTCGTGGCGTCGCGACCGGCGGCGCGTTTGATCGCAGCCTCGACCTTGTCCTTGGGCATGTTCACGGCACGCGCGTTCTGGATGACGCGCCGCAATGACGGATTGCTGCCAGGGTCGATGCCCCCTGCCTTCACCGCTATGGTTATTTCCTTGCCGATCTTGGCGAACTGCTTCGCCATGCGGTTCCAGCGGGCAAACATCGTGTGCTTGCGTACTTCGAACATGCGACCCATGACTGCCTTAAATGCTGTTTGTCGAAGCTGCAATGATAAGTGAAAAGCTGCCGCCGGCATGGTCTGCCGGCGGCATGCAAATCGGGGCAGGATTTTGCCGGATTGCTGGCATCGATGGGACCTTTGCGACATGATTGCCGCCCCGTCCGCCATGGCGGGTCATCCCAATCACGACGAAGGATTACTCATGCCTCTGAGCGATATTGAGATTGCGCGCCAAGCGAAGATGCAGCCTATTGAAGCGGTCGCCGCGAAGATCGGCATCAGCCGCGACCAGCTGCTGCATTACGGCCCCTACAAGGCCAAGCTCTCTCTCGAAGCAGTGCGCGATATCTCTACTCGCAAGCCGGGCAAGCTGGTTCTCGTGACCGCCATCAGCCCGACGCCTGCGGGCGAGGGCAAGACCACCACCACCGTGGGCCTGGGCGATGGCCTCAATGCCATCGGCAAGAAGGCCATCATCTGCCTGCGCGAACCTTCGCTTGGACCCTGCTTCGGCGTGAAGGGTGGCGCGGCCGGCGGCGGCTATGCGCAGATCGTGCCGATGGAAGACATCAACCTGCACTTCACGGGTGATTTCCACGCCATCGCGGCAGCCAACAACCTGCTTGCCGCCATGGTCGACAACCACATCTATTGGGGCAATGAGCTTGGCATCGACGTGCGCCGCGTGACCTGGAAGCGCGTGGTCGACATGAACGACCGCGCACTGCGGCAGATCACCAATTCGCTGGGTGGCCCGGGCAATGGCTATCCGCGTGAAGATGGCTTCGACATAGTCGTGGCCTCGGAAGTGATGGCGATCTTCTGTCTCGCGACGGATCTGGATGACCTGTCCCGCCGTCTCGGCAATATCATCGTGGCCCGCACGCGCGACAAGAAGCCCATCCGCGCCAAGGACCTTGCCGCCGACGGCGCGATGACGGTGCTGCTGAAGGATGCACTGATGCCGAACCTGGTGCAGACGCTGGAAGGCAATCCGGCCTTCGTGCATGGCGGCCCATTTGCCAACATCGCTCACGGCTGCAATACCGTGATGGCGACCCAGACCGGCCTGCGCCTCGGCGAATACACCGTGACGGAAGCTGGATTTGGTGCAGACCTGGGTGCCGAGAAGTTCCTCGACATCAAGTGCCGCAAGGCCGGCCTCGCGCCGGATGTGGTGGTCATTGTGGCCACCGTGCGGGCGCTGAAGATGCATGGCGGCGTCGCCAAGGACCAGCTGGGCAAGGAAGATCTCGTGGCGCTGAAGAAGGGCTTTGCGAACCTGGAGCGCCACCTGCAAAACCTCGGCAAGTTCGGCGTGCCCGCAGTGGTCGCCATCAACAAGTTCATCGCCGACACCGCAGCCGAGCACAACCTGATCAAGGAGCTCTGCAGCGGTGTGGGTTCGAAGGCCATCCTGTGCTCGCATTGGGCCGATGGTTCGCGGGGAACGATCGAGTTGGCACACGAAGTGGTAAGGATGGCCGAGAGCGGCCAAGCCAGGTACAAACCGCTGTACACCGACGAACTGCCACTGGTCGAGAAAGTGCGCACGATTGCAAAGGAAATCTACCGCGCCGACGACATCAGCATGGACGGAAAGGTCAAGGAGCTCTTCAAGGAATTCCAGGACGCCGGCTTCGGCCACTACCCGGTGTGCATCGCCAAGACGCAGTACAGTTTCTCTACCGATCCGAACGCCAAGGGCGCGCCGACCGGCCACACGCTGAATGTGCGTGATGTGCGCCTGTCGGCAGGCGCCGAATTTATCGTGGTGGTCTGCGGCGAGATCATGACCATGCCGGGTCTGCCGAAAGTTCCTTCGGCCAATTCGATCAAGCTCAATGCGCAGGGACAGATCGAGGGGCTGTTCTAGCTTACCTCGGGGTCAGCTCCCAACGTAGTCCCGCTTGCCTATCTCAAGTCCGTTATGGCGTAGCAGCGCATACACCATCGAATAGTGGAAGTAGACATTCGGCGTGCCGAACCCGTGCAGGTAGTTGAGACCGACGAAGTTGTACTCGGTCTGCTTGCCCGGAGGGCCAAGTTTCAGCGTGATGGCGCGGCTCTCCGCACCTTCGAATGCGGCGGCGGGCAGGCCATCCAGTACGGCGATGGTCTTCGCGACACGTGCCTTCAATTCGCTGAGGCTGGTCTCGTTGTCGTCGAAGCGGGGCGGATCCTGGCCCGCGAGCCGCGCCGCGGTTCCCTTGGCCATGTCGGTGGCGATCTGCACCTGACGCGTGAAAGTGAACATGTCCGGAGCCAGGCGCGCCTGCAGGATGGCGTTCGGATCCAGCTTGCGCTCAGCTACCCATTTCTCGGTCTTGTCGAGAATCCCGTGCAGATTCTTCATCAGTTGCGTGTATACGCCGACCGAGGCGTTGTGCATTGAAATACTCATTCATCACCTCGTTACAGGGGCGTGCATGATAGCGCTAGAGTTCGTCGGGTTGCTGGCAGGCCTCGCACCGCACCTGCACGGGCCTGGCATCGGGATCGTCCAGGTCCACGGCGGTGAGGGCGCCGCCCCAGACGCAGCCGGTATCCAGCGCCAGCAAATCGGCGCGTTGCAGCAGCCCCAGTGTTGACCAGTGGCCGAACACTACGCGCCGGTCCTGCAACTGGCGTGCGTGTTCGAACCACGGACGCCATGCGCCGGTGTTATCCGGAGCTCCTTTCAACTTCAGGTCGATGGTGCCGTCGGCGCGGCAGTAGCGCAGCCGGGTCAGCACATTGATCGTGAAGCGGTGTCGCTCTGTCGCCGTGTGGGCGTCGCGCCAGCGATCGGGCTTGTTGCCGTACATGGATGCGAGGAAGCTGCGCGGCTCGGCGCGCAGCGCGCGGCTGGCCTCGCGCGCGCAGGCAATCGCTTCGCTGCGAGTCCATTCGGGCACGATGCCGGCGTGCACCAGCAGATCCTTGCGTCGGGGGTCGTCGATGATCAAGGGTTGCTGGATCAGCCAATCGAGCAGGACTTCGCGGTCCGGGGCTGCGAGCACTTCGTCGAACGTGTCGCCCGGTCGTGGCCGACGTCCCGCGTCGTGGTGCAGAGCGAGCAGATGCAGGTCGTGATTTCCCAGCACTGTCTGCGCCGCAGCGCCCAGTGAGCGGACCAGCCGCAGCACGTCCAGGGAGTCCGGGCCGCGATTGACCAGGTCGCCGACCAGCAGCAACTGGTCGCGATCGGGGGAAAAATCCAGTTTGCGCAGCAGTTCGCGCAGCGGTTCGTAACAGCCCTGGATGTCGCCGATGGCGTAGCGCGGCAAGGTTTGTCGGCCCTGGAGAGCCGTCAGTGCAGGATGCCAGGCATGGCCAGGCGAAACGGTGCGATCGGCGCATCGAAGTGTGCGCCCTGGTCCGTTTGCATCTGGTAGCTGCCCTGCATCGTTCCAACCGGAGTTTCCAGTATGGCGCCACTGGAATAGCGGAAGCCCTGGCCGGGCTGCAGGTGCGGCTGTTCGCCGACCACACCATCGCCACGTACCTCCTGAACCTTGCCGTTGGCATCGGTAATCAGCCAGTGTCGTCGCAGCAGGCGCGCAGCTTCACTGCCTTCGTTGAGAATGGTGATGGTGTACGAGAATACATAGCGCTGACTGTCGGGGTCCGACTTGTCGGACACGTAGCTAGTTTCCACAGCAACGCGGATGGGCTGCATCATGCCGGCTGTTCTGCTTGCGTCAGCCGCACCGCCAAAACGTCGCAGGGTGCAGCGTGCAGTACGGTGTCTTCAGTCAGGTTGACCAGAATGGACAGCCCATGCCGCTCGTGACTGCCGACTACGATCAGGTCGAAACCGCCCGTTCTGGCAAAGCGCACAACTTCCGCCTTGACGTTGCCAGACACTACTTCCCAGGCCGGTGTGGGTGACCCAGCGGTGGTCGCAAGTGTTGCCATTCGCTGCCGTGCCATCTGCAGCAGATCTGCTTCGATCTGCACTGACGGCAGCAGCGAGTCACTCAACGGTTCCACGGGCATGAATTCCACGACATGCAGCAGCGTCAGTGTTGCACCGCTACTGGCTTCGGCCAGCTGCCGTGCCCGTGCCATAACGCGGCCACCGTCTGGTGAAAGATCGACGATTGCCAGGATCCGGTTGTAGACACTCATGGCGTAAAGAAATCACAGCTGGCCCGGCGCTGCAAGCCTTGCCAGAGACGCAAACTGTTCCGGTGTCAGGGTTTCCGGTCGGGAAGCGGGGTCGACCCCCGCCGATTGCCAGTCGCCGTCCGCGATGCACCCCCGCAGGCTGTTGCGCAGGGTCTTGCGCCGCTGCGAGAAGGCTTGGGCGACTATCGGGCCGTATTGCTCAGTCACGGCGAATCGGGGAACGGTCAGGACCGTGAGGCGGGCCACCGCGGACCACACCCGCGGCGGAGGAGCAAACGCACCTGGCCCCACATCGAACAGTTTCTCTATGCGCAACCAGGGTGCGAGCATGACAGTCAGTCGGCCGTAATCAGCGGTGCCCGGAGCGGCTGCCATTCGATCAACAACTTCCTTTTGCAACATGACGTGCATGTCGATCATGCTCTGCCGGTGCCGCAGGAAGTGGAACAGCAGCGGCGTGGAAATGTTGTAGGGCAGGTTGCCTACCAGCCGCAGCGGACCGCCGATCTGCGCCGACAGCTGCCCGAAATCCAGTTCCAGCGCATCGCCGCCGTGCAAACGCAGTTGGGTGGGCCAGCGCGCCCGCAGTGCCGTTGCAAGATCGCGGTCGATTTCCACTGCATCCAGAATGTCCACCCGCTTGAGCAGATGGGCAGTGAGCGCGCCTGCGCCCGGTCCGATCTCCACCAGGTGCTGGCCGGGCCTTGGATCCACGGATTCGACGATGCGGCGCAGAACACCCTGATCGTGCAGAAAGTGCTGGCCGAAACGCTTGCGTGCGCGGATCACGCGCGCTGGCTGCGAACGAGTTGCGCGGCCAGTTGCGCTGCCGCCAGCAGGCTGCCGTGCTCGGCCTTGCCGGTGCCGGCAAGATCAAGTGCTGTGCCATGGTCCACCGATGTGCGGATCAACGGCAGGCCCAGGGTTATGTTCACGGCGTTGCCGAACCCGGCGTGCTTCAGCACCGGCAAGCCCTGGTCGTGGAACATGGCGAGCACCACGTCGCAATTCGCCAGCTGCCGCGGTGTGAAAATGGTGTCGGCCGGCCATGGGCCGCTGGCTGCGATGCCGCGCTGCTGTGCCCGCAGGATGGCAGGCGCAATGATGTCGATTTCCTCGCGACCCAGGTGCCCGGATTCTCCCGCATGGGGGTTCAGTCCGCAGACCGCAATGCGCGGTGTTGCAATGCCCCACTTGCTGCGCAGATCCTGCTCCAGGATGTCCAGTATCTCGTCCAGACTGGCGCCAGAAATCGCGCCGCTGACTTCGCGCAGGGGCAGATGCGTGGTCGCAAGCGCAACCCGCAGCGAGCCCGCGACAAGCATCATGACTGGCCGCGAAACATTGCAGCTCTGCGCGAGGTACTCCGTGTGGCCTGTGAACATCACACCCGCATCGATGATCACGCTCTTCTGCACCGGAGCGGTGACGATCGCATCGAACTCGCCCGACCGGCAGCCGTCGATGGCGCGGTCCAGCAACTGCAGCACCCAGCGTGCATTGCGCGCGTCAAGGTGGCCGGCCACTGCTGGTACCTGCAGCGACTGGTGCCCGATGCTGAAATGCGGACCCAGGTATTGCTGTACACCCAGCTGCGCGGCGCGCGTTGCGAGCAGCCCGGCGTCGGTCAGACAGACCACATCGAAATCGCTGCCGTCACGCAGCAACTGCGCGCCGATCAGCGCGCAGATATCAGGGCCGATACCAGCTGGTTCGCCGCAGGTAAGGGCGAGGCGCGGCCGGGCGCGACGCGCGGCTGTGCTCACATTGACGTATCGACGAAAGCCTCGTCGCGCAGACGACGCAACCACAGTTCGGTTTCCACATCCAGCCGGCTTTCTTTCAGCTGCTCGTAGGCACGTTTGCGCAGCGAATCTTCGGTGATGTCGAACTTTCGCCTGCCCAGCAACTGCACGATGTGCCAGCCGAAGCGCGTCTGGAATGGCTCGCTGATCTGATTGTCCGAGAGCGAACTAATCACCGCCGCGAATTCCGGAACAAATTCTTCAGGCGCCTTCCAGTCGAGGTCGCCGCCGCTCACAGACGACCCTGTATCCTCAGACATGCTGGACGCGAACACGGAGAAATCCTCGCCTTTGAGGACGCGATCACGGATGCCGGACAGCTTGAGGCGCACCGTGCCGTCGTCCTGCAGTTCATTGGGTTTCATCAGTATGTGGCGCACATGCACCTGATCTTCGATGGGATCACCACGGGAACTGCGTTTTTCGTTCAGCCTGAGCAGATGCACGCCGTTTGCATCAACCAGGGGTTGGCTGACCTCGCCGGGCTTCAAACCAGTCACGGCCTCCTGAAAAATCGATGGCAGCCGCGGACCTTCGAGCCAGCCCAGTTTGCCTCCTTCTAGCGCATCCTGTGTATTGGAGTTGACAACTGCCAGGTTCGAGAAGTCCTCTGTCTTCGTTCGCTCGCGGATTTCCAGTGCGCGCTTGGTGAGTTCGTCCACCTGTGCCTGAGTGGCGTCCGGGGGAATTGCCAGCGTGATGTGGGAGGTGTTGTATTCCGTCTCCGGATCGGGGCTGCGCTTGATCTTCTCAATGAACTGCTCGAGTTCGCGCGGCGTCACGCCGATTTGAGATTCAACTTCGCGCTGCCGCAGCCTGGCCAGCGTCATCTGCTTGCGATAATTGTCACGATACAGCGCATAGTCGACGCCCTGCGCAGCCATCGCGGCAGGCAGTTCCGACAACGTTAGCTTGTTGGGCTGGGCCACATTTTCCGCGAGGGCGCTGTTCAGCTGCTCATCGGTTAGTTTCAGACCAATGCGCTCGGCGCGCTGCAGCTGGAGTTCCTGCAGCACGAGCCGCTCAAGACTCAGCGCCCGCAGCTGGGAGTCGGGCGGCAAGGCCGTTTTCTGTTCGCGTAGCCTCTGGGCGTTGACAGCAATCTGCTCTATCAGCTCGCTTTCCGTAACCACGCCGTCGTTGATGACCGCGACCACCCGATCAAGCAATACACCAGACTTCTGTTCCAGTACAGGTTCAGGCGCGGATGCTGCCGCGGGTGCAGGCGCTGCAGTTTCGGCGGCGAAGGCAGCGCCGGCCATTGACAGCGCGAGACTGGCCAGAATCGGGCGAAGCATGTGGAGTTCCTTGATTGTCACTTTCGGGGCACCTTAACGGTGCTGACGGCTATTGGAGTATCCGCGAATGGCCTTTTCCAGGAAAGCATCGGCTGCCAATCCGACATTGGACAGACCTTTGAGTTCCAGCTGCAGGTAAAAGCTGCGGTCGCGCTCCCCTGAGCGCCGACTGACGTAGTCCCGCGCCACGGCCCGCAGGTTCCAGCAGCAGCTGCTGAACTCGAATCCCGCAAAATGCTCGATCGACTTTTCGTCTCGCAGCGAATACAGGGATCGTCCGTACAGCCGCCAGCGGTCGGAAACGGGCCAGGCGGCGGAGACGTCAACCTGCTCCAGTCTTTGGCGCTGATAGCGGTAGCCCAGATTGATCACGCTGCGCGATTCCGGCTGGTAGCGCAGTTGTACCTCCGCCTTCTCCGTACGTGAGTCCTGTTCGTCCCACTGCAACCCGCTGCTGGCAGTCCAGTTCTTGAATGCCTGCAATTCCACCTGTGCAATCAGGTCTGATGCATGACCGGTCAGGGGGGGCTCGTCGGGCAATCTCACACGGGGAGTGCGGAAATAGAAAGCCTGGCCAATCGTTGTGGAAAGGAAGCGCGTGCCCGTGCGGCTGCTGTACAGCCGCGTGGTGAACCCCGCGCTCAATTGACTGGCATCACTGATGCGGTCGATCCCGCTGTAGCGATTGGTGCGGAACAGTTCGATCCAGTTGAGGTCGGGTTCAGCGGTGTCGAATACCGGCAGTTGCGACTGGTCACGATAGGGCACATACAGATACATCAGGCGCGGTTCCAGCGTCATGCGCCGCTGGCCGCGACTCCCGCTGCTGCGCTCGAACTGCAATCCGCCATCCAGGCTCAGGATCGGCAGGGTCCGGCCTTGCGAGCGGTCAATGCCCGGTCCCACATCCTGCAGCCGATAGTGCGTGGTCTCGAGCGCAATACTGGGCTTCAGAAAATAGCCGGCACCTTCGTAACTGAGTCCCACTTGCGGCGTGGCATCGAATCGCCAGCCCTGCGCAGCATCGCTGTGCCGGAACATTACAAGCTCGGTGTCGAAACCATAGTTGAATGGCAAGGCACTGGATGCCAGCCAGTTGCCGCGGGCATACAACCGCGGCAATTCCGTGTGTGGCTGTTCGATCTGCGGCAGTTCCTGGTCGAGAGTCTGGAAATTGCGCAGAATCATGCCGGTATCGAGGTTGTCGTCGCGGTAGGACAGCTGCAGCCGACGTGGTAGGAACGCGATGCTCGCGCCATCCGCCCCCTGTGCAAAATCCTCGAAATAGCGTGCATCACTGACATTTTCCCCGTCGAGCGACAGCTGCCACCCGCGTGGCAGTGCAGTGCGGCTGGCAAACTTCAGGCGGCTGCGGGACTCACCGGCCTTGCGATCATCAGGCATGAAGTTGGCGCGCATTTCACCGTGGGTGCGGCGCGTCAGGAAACGGTATTCGCCTTCCACATCCAGGCCCCGGCTGGTGTAGTAGGTCGGCGTGACAGTCAGATCCTGATTGGGTGCAAGGTTGAAATAGTAGGGAGCGGAAAACTGCACGCCGCTGTTCGAGGTAGTGCCGAAGCTCGGAAACAGCAGGCCACTCTTGCGCGCATCGCCTACAGGAAACGAGATGTAAGGCAGGCGCAAGATTGGCACGCCGAAGAATTCGATGCGCGGGTCACGGGCAGTGCCCACGCTCGTGTTGGTGTTGATGGAAACCCAGTCGGCACGGATCTGCCAGGCAGCACGCCCTTCCGGGCAGGTGGTATATCGGACGCCCTTCAGCTGCAGCAGCCCCGACTTGTTCACCGAAGCGGAGGTCGCTGCGCCTCGTGCGGGTTGCAGAGGCAGTTCGAATTTCACGCCTTCAAAAGCGGCTTCCCCGCCGGCAAAAAAGCTGCCGGTGTCGCTTTCAACGTTGAGCTGAGGATCGCTGTAGCGGACTTTGCCGCGTACTTCGATGCGTCGTTCGCCCTTGTTGAATTTGAGTTCATCCGCACTCAGTTCGCGATCGCCCTGACGTACCACCGCACCGTCGCGAACATCGATATTGCCGTCCGAATCTATTGTGGAACCCTCAAAGTTCCCCTCCCAGACGTTATCGGCGTTGAGCGTCTCATGAAACGACAGCGCCGCGCCGGCGCCTGGATCGTCCGGGCAGCGCGGTAGGTTTGCGTAGGGATCGGCGAATTCCTCGGCGCGGAGGGCGGTGACGGGGAGGGCCATTGTGGTAACGGCCGCATAGGTCAGGAGATGGCGGAGCATGCGCATTAAGCGACCGATTATAATGTCTGGCGGCCCGTCTGACGGGCGAAACTCCTTTCCGCTACTGTCCCGCTGCATCATGTCCGAAGACTTCCGACTCGATAATTTACGCCGCTGGCTGGCTGGGCAGGGTGGATTCGACCCGCAAGGCATCGTTCCCGCTTCGGCAGATGCCAGTTTCCGGCGCTATTTCCGCGTTAACCGGGTTGATGGCACTACCTGCATCTGCATGGACTCTCCGCCGGATCAGGAGGATCTGGCCGGTTATCTACGTGTTTCGGCACTGCTTGAGCAATGTGGCGTGCACGTACCCCAGGTGTTTGCTGTGGATACGGTGCGCGGCTATGCCGCTCTGGAGGACCTCGGGTCAACCCATATGCTCACGGCGCTCGGTGCCGGCGCAGCTGCCGCACCTCTGTACGATGACGCGCTCGACACGCTGGCTCACTTGCAGCTCACCGGCACAGGCGCGGCGCGGCAGCTGCCGCCATACGATCATGCGACGCTGTTGCGTGAAATGCAGCTGCTTCCCGACTGGTACTGCCGGCATCACCTGCGGCTCGATCCTGATGCAGCCGGATTGCAGGTTCTGCATGAAACTTTCGAACTGCTGGTGACCGAAGCTTTGGCTCAACCGCAGGTGTTCGTGCATCGCGACTACCATTCCCGCAATCTGATGATCACGGCGCGGCGATCCCCCGGTGTCATCGATTTCCAGGACGCGCTGCATGGCCCCGTTGGCTATGACCTGGCATCCATTCTCAAGGATTGCTACATCGCCTGGCCACGCCCACGGGTCGAAACATGGGTTGCCAGCTATCGCGATCGCTTGCTGGCAGGCGGCGTGCAGGGCAGTGCTCTGGCTGGTGACTCTGCCGCGCAGTTCCTGCGCTGGTTCGACCTCATAGGTCTGCAGCGCCATATCAAGGTACTGGGAATCTTTGCGCGCCTATGCTGGCGCGATGGCAAGACCGGCTATCTGGCTGATCTACCCCGCACGCTCGCCTATGTGCAGGACGTAGCGCATGCGTATCCCGAGCTTAAGCGATTTGCAGATTTTGTCGACACGCACCTTGCACCGGGGCTTGCCGCAGCCAACACGCGGGCACTGGCCGCAACGCGCCCATGAAGGCGATGCTGCTTGCAGCCGGCCGCGGAGAGCGCATGCAGCCGCTGACGGATGCCTGCCCCAAGCCGCTGTTGCAGGTGGCAGGCAGGCCGCTGATCGAGTGGCATTTCGAACGGCTCAAGCGCGCCGGAATTCGCGAACTGGTCATCAATCTGTCGTGGCTGGGCGACATGATTGCCGGCGCATTGGGTGACGGCAGCAGGTATGGGCTGCGAATCCAGTACAGCCGCGAACCCTGGCCGGCGCTGGAAACTGGCGGTGGCCTGCTGCAGGCCCTGCCGCTGCTGGGCGAAGGGCCGTTTCTGCTCGTCAATGGCGATGTGTTCACCGATATCGACTTCGCGGCGCTGCAGATTGCACCTGGCGATCTGGCGCAGCTGGTGCTGGTGCCCAATCCCGCGCACCACCCGAAGGGGGACTTCTGGCTTGACGGCCAGGGCCGCATCCAGGCCGAAGGCGGTGAACGGCTCACCTATTCAGGAGTGGCCCTGCTGCGGCCGGAGCTATTCGCCGACGCGCAGCCCGGCAGATTTCCATTGCTGCCGTGGCTGCTGCGGGCGCGGGACGCGGGTCGGCTTGGCGGTCAGCAGCATGCAGGCGAGTGGTGCGACATCGGCACGCCGCAACGGCTCGCGCAACTCGACGCCCAACTGCAGCGCGTGCGAGGATGACGAGGCCATGACCGATCTCAAAGGTATTCGCGTGGTGGTGGAGCCCGCGGCACCGTTCGGGACCACCGCGCGCAGTGGCGAGAAATACACTACTCCGCAGGGATTCTCTGCGATCCGCGATGGTCAGAAGCCGCGCGATGCCGTTGCAGACAATGCGCTGCCCACCGGCAAGCCGCGCTGGCTGAAGGCCTTGCCCGCCACCGGCGAACGCTACGCCCAGATCCGTCGCAACGTGCACACGCACAAGCTCGCGACGGTCTGCGAAGAAGCCAAGTGCCCGAATATCGGCGAGTGCTGGAACGCCGGTACCGCGACCATCATGCTGATGGGGGCCGTGTGCACGCGGGCTTGTCGCTTCTGTGCCGTGGATACTGGCAATCCGCGTGGCTGGCTTGATGCCGATGAGCCTGCCAACGTGGCGCAGAGCGTCGCGCTCATGGGGCTTTCCTACATCGTGTTGACCAGTGTCAACCGCGACGATCTGGACGACGGGGGCGCGGCGCATTTTGCCGCCTGTGTGCGGGCAATCCGCAAGCTTGCGCCGCAGACCGCAGTCGAAGCCCTCACTCCGGATTTCCAGGGTGTGCTGCGCGATGTGGAAACCGTGGTCGATTCCGGCCTGCAGGTATTCGCACAGAATCTGGAAACCGTGCGTCGACTGACCCATCCCGTGCGCGACCCGCGTGCGGGATACGAACAGACGCTCGCCGTGCTGGCGCATGCGAAGCGGCACCGCCCGGACATACTCACCAAGTCCAGCTTGATGCTTGGCCTCGGCGAGTCTGATGAAGAGGTATTGGCGGCGATGGATGACCTGCGCAATGCACAGGTGGACATCATCACGCTCGGCCAGTATCTGCGCCCGACTGCAAATCATCTGCCGGTGGGGCGTTTCGTTACGCCGGCACAATTCGAGCAGTTCCGTGCCGCCGGGCTCGCGCGCGGCTTCCGGGAGTGTGTGTCCGGCCCGCTGGTGCGTTCCAGTTACCGGGCCGAACAGGCGTTGGCCGGCAATAACGTCGGGTTGACGGAATCGCCGTGATCATCCGTTGGTTGGGCCTGGTCGACTACGAGCCGACCTTCCGCGCCATGCAGAAATATGTCGACGAGCGTGACGGCACATCGCGCGACGAAATCTGGCTGCTGGAGCATCCGCCGGTGTTCACGCTGGGAATGGCGGCCGATCGCAATCACCTGTTGATCCCGGGCGACATTCCGGTGGTCGCTTCCGACCGTGGTGGTCAGGTCACCTATCACGGGCCTGGTCAGCTGGTGGCGTATCCACTGCTTGATGTGCGCCGGCTGGGGATTTCCGTGCGAGGCCTGGTGTTGCAGTTGGAGCGGGCGGTGATTGATGTCGTGGGGACCCATGGAGTCACTGCCGTGGGCAGGCGTGACGCGCCCGGAGTCTATGTAGAGGGCCGCAAGCTCGCGAGTCTGGGGCTGCGGATCCGGCGCGGTTCGAGTTATCACGGTGTGGCGCTGAATGTGGACATGGACCTCACGCCGTTCACGCGCATCAATCCCTGCGGCATGACCGGGCTCGAGGTTACGCAGCTTGCTGACCTTGGCATCCGCATGGGTGTTGAGGAGGTCGGGCGCCGGTTTGCGCAAAATCTGGCAAGCGGACTTGGCGTGTCGCTTACAACACCATGATCACCGCATCCAGCAACTTGAGATCTGTGTGAACGGCATGCAGCTGTGCTTCGTTCTGCACCACGAGCACATAGGTCAGTGCCACGAAGTTGCTGTTGGCGGATGTTCGCGCCGATACGTTTTCAGCTGATATGGCGCCGAAATGCCGCGAAAATGCGGCATCAACCAGCGCGCGCAGATCCGGCGCGGCGCGCGCCACCACCTTGATGGGATATTCGGTCGGGAAGCTGATGCGCTCTGGTTCCATGTTTCGTCTAGAATAGCGCCCCTTCGAACGACCCAATACCGCGGAGAGGTGGCAGAGTGGTCGAATGTACCTGACTCGAAATCAGGCGTAGGTGCAAGCCTACCGTGGGTTCGAATCCCACCCTCTCCGCCAATTTCCGCTAATAAAAGTAGTCGGTTACGCCAACCTCGGCTCCACGGGGTGACCTTGGTTCCCCGCCCCAGTAACAGCTCGGGTAACCCTTAGATCCGATTAGGCCCCGGAAGGCGATGAGCCACCGGGGCCGTGTTGTGTGTGGGCGTCAGGTTATGACCCGGCGGCCCACAAGACAGATGTGCTCCGTTGGACGTTACATTCATAACTAATACCAGCCTCAATAATCCGGCACTGTCTGGATTCAAACCGGCCGGAAGAATCAGTCCAACGGACGATACCTACAATCACGAATGTCCACCCACTTGCTGGGAGCACATCGTCATTGAATTGGTCTGGATAAGTCGCGATACGATAAGCACGCGGGAAAATATCCCCTATTTCCCACTTGTATCTACCCGATTGATTCGGATCTTTTAATGCTTTCTCCGCCGCCTTCTTAGCGAAATCATTCGTGAAGTCCAGAGCTAACCGTCGATTCGCTATAGTGTTGGAGCCGGTCTCAAACTTCTCCACGCCGATGAAGTATTGCGCTTCGTGGGCGATTTCCTCCCCGATATTCTCGAACTTTGCTTCGAGACCTATTCTTGCAGCTGGCCACACAGGCCCCACCTGCCTGACATTCATTTCAAGGGGAGCGTGCGGGACGGCCTTCACTCGCGCGACGCTGTCTAAATACTTGTAGCTAGCCCATCCCGCCACGACGAACACGATAGGTAGGATCACGTGCCGCTGCAGTGGGTGGCGAACAAAATAATCGAAGATCGGGCGGTAGAGCCAAGGGCTCACGAGTACACACGCCACGATCGTGGCGAAGGATAATGCGAATGTTCGAGAAACTGACGCAATACCAAGTACGAGGCCTAAAAGGCCTAGGGTTGCGGTCAGCTTTTCAAATGCACTGGCGGATTTCTTCTCCTCCTGATCCGGTGCTGGTGGTGCGTTCTCTTGAGGCGCCTGTGAGCGGGCCGGCCCCTGTTGTACAGACGACCCACCTTGATTCTTGCCTGTCATAACACTACCGTCCGTGGTTGAAAGTTTGTATCTGGCTCAGGCTTTTCACGATACCCTATGTTCGCACTCATCTCCGTGCTCAGCCTGATTGCGCTCTTGCCGTTGCTGGCGTTCACGTACGTGACCTGGCGGCTGGTTCGCCACCGCGAATGGGTTGCTGCGACCTTCACGGGACTCCTGGTAATTGGACTTCTGGTATTGCAACCAGTGACGCAGATTGCCGCTGACAGCCTGGTTGCCAAACCGTACGCCGAGAAGAAGCGGAGGGCGGCGGATGAAGCCGGACTGGTAGGCAAGGATTTCGCCTTCGTGGTCCGCCTGTTGGGAGAGCCAGTTCTTAGCCGCGTCGAGCATCCGCTCATCGCCTCTATCTCCACGCGCGCGATAACCAAGGTGACTGAACCCTACACGGCCTTGGAGTATTTCCCGACCCGAGGTATCTACATGGGAACGCGCTTCATCGTGTTCCTGAATTCCGCCGGAAACGTCACGAGCTACCGCGTCAAATCTTGGTAAGGATGGGTCTGGTCAGCTAGCTGCGCGGGCATTGGCCTATCCCCGCCTGGTCCACCAGGCGCGGAGCCTAGGGTGTTCCCGTAGCCCGTAGGCGCCAAGAATCACCCTGACAAGGTGGGATTCAATTGTTCCGGCTGCTCCCCAACTCTACGAGTAACGGAACGGGTAACGGAAATGGTTCAAGAAGGTACCAAAATGCATGCCCTTTTTTACCGAGCAAGATGATCGTGTTGAAAGCTAAACTGCTTGGGAACTTAGGCCATCAATAGGTGGTCTGTAGGAGATGGTGGCTTCAGCTCGAAATCAGGCGTAGGTGCAAGCCTACCGTGGGTTCGAACCCCACCCTCTCCGCCACTCCCCGCTGCACCAGGTGTGTCTTACGCCCTTGTGAGGGCTGGCACCCGTCAGTATCCTAGGTTGCCGTGTCTACCGATTCCCTCATTGCCGCCCCACCCGAGGCGGAAACACGCGTCGCTGCCAGTGAAAACGGCCTTCACTGGACTCGCCAGGCGCGCGAACTCATTGACGACCTGCAGCAGCGTTCGGCCCTGATTTACTGGACGGATTTTCTGCTTAGTGTCGGTGTTGCCTGGGCGCTGGCATTTTATTTTTTGTCGACGTCGGGCTGGGGGCCCCTGGCGGTGCTCTCGCTGCTTGCATCGGCGATCCTGTTCTTCCGGGCGGGCACCTTCATTCATGAGATCATCCACTTTCGCTCAGGCGAGCTTAAGTGGTTTGCGCGGATATGGAACCTCCTGATGGGCATTCCGCTGCTGATGCCGTGGATCTTCTACAGGAACCATATCGAACACCACAGCGTGCGTAATTTCGGAACGCCCGATGATGGCGAATATCTGCCGCTGGCTGCTGCGCCGCTGCGCGAAACGGTCAAGTACCTGATGCAGGCGCCGCTGCTGCCCTTTTTCACCGTGCTGCGCTTTGGCGTCATGGCGCCGCTGTCCTGGTTGCATCGTGGCCTCCGGGAGTGGGTTTTGACGGCCGCTTCCGCTGGCGTGAGTAATCCGTACTACCGCAAGCGCTTCTCCGCGGCAGACGAGTGGCATCTGCGCCTGATGGAAGTGCTGTGTTTCCTGTGGCTGCTGGCAATCGCAGTGCTGCTCATAAAGGGTCTGATCGACTGGCAGCTGCTGCTCAAGGGCTATGTGCTGATCGGGCTGACACTGACCCTCAATTGGGTCCGCAACCTGGCCGCGCATAGTTACTCCAATCGGGGCGAACGCATGACGCTGGCCGAGCAGTTCTCTGACTCCATCAACATTACCGGCCAGACCTGGCTCACTGTGCTGATGTTTCCGGTCGGGTTGCGCTATCACGCATTGCACCACCTGTTTCCTTTTCTGCCGTATCACAATCTCGGCAAGGCGCATGCGCGGCTGATCGCGCAACTGCCAGCCGGTTCGCCCTATCACGTGGCTAGTTGCACCAGCTACTTTGTGGCGGTGACCAATCTCTGGCGCAGCGCGCGCAGTACAGCACACAAGGATTCCGCGATTACACTCTGGCGTCAGCGGAAAGCGCGCACTTGATTCTGGCCGCTGGGGGCGGGGCGCCGAGGCGGGATGCCGCTGTACGGCCCTGGCTCCTCGTTAATCCCCGCAGTTTCCGTGCCTCAAGGGGCGGGTTGGCACAACGCATCGCTACAAAGGCCCGCAATCACGGCTTGCAGGTTATCGAGGCGAGCAGCGCCGTTGAGTTCCAGACTGCCCTTGACCGGCTGCGTGATCTGCAGGCAGCGGAAATCTGGATGCTGGCTGGCGACGGGACGGTGCATGCGATGGCGCAGTACCTGGCGCAGCCGGCCTGTGCGGGCTGGTCCCCGGCGCTGTTGCTGCTGGGTGGTGGTCGCGCGAATGTGGTGCCGCGGGACTGCGGTGGATATCCGCCGTGGCAACGCTTCAGTGCCGCGCTCGATGCATTGCGTGACGGTCGCGAGCTCGCCGAAGAACGTCTGCTCACTCTGCGCGTCCAGCAGTATGGTGGCGAGTCACAGTATGGATTCTTCCTGGCCGGCGCCGTGGTCTATGCCGGCATAAGGTTGTGCGACGAACATCGCGCCCAAGGCAGCGGCTGGCTGCATCGCAGCTGGTTCGCGGATCCATACTGTCTGCTGAAAGTGGCGACACAGGTCTGGGCCGGGCGCAGCCCGCTGCCGCCCTACAGAGATGTGGATGTTCGCACCGACAGTGCTGCTGCGCTGCGGGCGCCAATGCGAATACTGCTGGCTTCGTCACTGCAATTCCGCGAGGCACTCTACAATCCGTTCGCGCAGCGCGGTGAGGGTGTGGTGCGCCTTACAGCGGTGGCGGCGACAGCGAGGCATTTCTGGCGGCACTTGCCGGCGATTTTCAAAGGACGGTTTGGCGACGACATGACCTTGCAGCAGGGATATCTGAGCGGGCGGTTCGCTTCTGCTGAAGTGCTTGGCCTCGACGGCTACGCGCTGGATGGTGAGCTCTTCACCACGGATCCCACACGACCGGTGAAGCTCTCCAGCGGGATCGAACTGCGGGTGTTGCGGCCATGAGCGAGGCTGCGCATCCCACGCAGCGTCGCGGGTCAATGCGGATGCTGGGTGAGTTTGTCCGCACCTATCCCGGCCGCAGTTCGCTGGCGCTGCTTGCCGTGTTCATTGCCAGCCTGTTCGAAGGTTTGGGCATGTCGATGGTCCTGTCGATGCTGTCGGTGATGTCTGGGGCCCCGACCGTAAAGCCATCTCCACCGCAGCAATTCGCCATGAACCTGGTCGAAAGGTTTGGTCTTTCGCCGACCGCATTCAACCTGGCGCTGGTTGCCGTCATTCTCATTTCCATGCGCGGCGCCATGTCGCTGGCGGCAAATCGCCAGGTCGGTTACACCGTGGCGCGCATCGCGACGGACATGCGTCTCACGCTGATCCGGGCCACCATGGGTGCGCGCTGGCGTCACTATCTCGAGCAATCAGTTGGCGGATTGTCCAACGCGGTAGCTACCGAAGCGCAACGCGCCTCCGAAGCGTTCCAGTTCGGGGCGGAGATGGCGGCCATGGTGCTCAGCTCAATGGTCTACCTGTCGGTGGCGTTTGCGATTTCGCCGCAAGGCGGCACTGCTGCAGCAATTGGCGGTGGAGTGCTGCTGCTGACCATGCGGGCATTGATCGGCGCATCGCGTCGTGCGGGTGAGCGCCAAACCGAACTGCAGAAGTCGTTGCTGACGTTGATTGGCGTGCAGTTTTCCGCTGCCAAACCCCTCAAGGCAATGGCACGCGAGGATCATGTGGATGCCCTGCTGACGGACCAGACACGGCAGCTGGAGCGCGCACTGCGCAAGCAGGTGATCAGCAAGGAAGCGCTCACTGCGTTGCAGGAGCCCATGCTCGCAATCATGGTAATCATCGGCTTCTTTCTGGGAATATCCGCATGGAAAATGCCCATGGCGGAGCTGATAGTAATGCTCTTCATGCTGGCGCGAGTGGTCAGCTATCTGTCTAAGGGGCAGAAGGCTTACCAGCAGGTGGTTATGCGCGAGAGTGCCTACTGGTCGTTGTTGCACGCAATCCAGGCAGCGAACGAGCAGAAGGAGCCCGTGGGCGGCACGCGTTCTGTGCAGCTGACGCGCCAGTTCGCGCTGGATGGCGTCCGCTATTCACACGATGGCATGCGATGGATACTGGATGGGGTGTCCATCGTGGTGCCGGCGCGCGGACTGACGCTGGTCATTGGCCCCTCAGGGTCGGGCAAAACCACATTGCTTGATCTGATCGTGGGCCTGCGCCATCCCGATGCCGGTCAGATTCTGATCGATGACGTGCCGCTGCCGGAACTGGACCTGCGGTCCTGGCGCCGCCAGATAGGCTATGTTCCGCAGGAATCCGTGATGGTCGATGAATCCGTCGCCCACAATCTCACGCTGGGCGAGGACATTCCGGAAGAGCGTATCCGCTCCGCGTTGCAGGCGGCCGATGCATTGCAGTTCGTCGATGCGATGCCGCAAGGTATAAAGACGCATGTGGGGCAGGGCGGGTCACGCCTGTCGGGTGGCCAACGGCAGCGGCTCGCCATAGCACGTGCGCTGATCCACGAGCCACGGCTGCTGATTCTCGACGAGGCGACCAGCAACCTTGATCCCGAAGCCCAGGACGCAATAGTTGAGACCGTGGCACATCTGAAGACCAGGATGGCTGTGCTGGCTGTGGCGCATCAGGAAAAGCTGGTGCGAGTGGCTGATCAGGTTCTGCGGGTGGCAGATGGCCGGCTCACGCAGGTAAGCGTGGCGGATGGACGCGTTGCCCTCGGCGGCTGATCTGGGGCTGCGCTGGCGGCGCGCCCGGCGGCGGGCGCTGTTCCAGTTTGCGCGGGCATTGATGCGCGTTCTGGGGTTTGGCAGCGCGCGACAGCTCGGTGCCTGGCTGGGTGGCCTGCAATACCATCTGGACGGTCGCGTCCGGCAACGCTGCCTGCGTGATCTCGCCGCTCTTTCCGGACTCGGTGCGGACGACCCGACGGTGGCAGAAACCTTGCGCAGCGGTTATCGCGTGAATACAGGTGCGGTGCTTGAAGTCCTGAGCATGGTCGATCGCAAACTTGCCGCACCGTTGCTGAAATCGCTTTGCCGTGTTGACGGCTTGCCACTGCTCGAGTCTGCGCTCACCGGGCGTGGTGCCATCCTGCTGGCCACCCATTCCGGCAACAGCTTGCTGCTTGCCGCCCAGCTGGCTGATGCGGGTTGGCCGGTGACCGTTGTTTATCGACACGCGCGCATGATGTCGGTCGAGTTTTTCGCCGAGGGACTACCGCGTTATGGCATCCAGGGGATACTGGCGAATGAGGGCTTCAAGGCGTACGCGCGCATGCTGGATGCGCTGCGCCACAACCGCATCCTGTTTGCAATGATGGATCAGGGGGTGAAGCAGGCCGAGACTGGCGTCCCTGTGCGCTTCCTCGGCAAAGACATGCCCATGCCCGGCGGTGTGGTGCAACTGGCACGACAGTCGCGCGCACCGATCCTGCCAGTGACGACTCTTGCCGCTGATCCGGTCTGGCATTTCGCCATTGAGCCACGCATTGCTTTTCAGCCTGGCGGCACTGTGGAAGAAGATACCGGTGTGGTGCTGCAACAGGTCGAACAACAGATTCTCGCGCACCCGCAGCTGTGGAGCTGGCACCAGCGACGCTGGCGCAACTTCCCGATGGCGGCCACATGAGCACCGAGGACGTGGGCGCCCTGCCGATCGTTGCGTTGACGGGTGGGACAGGATTCATCGGTCGACAATTGGCGCCGCTGCTTGCCGCAGCCGGCTGGCGGGTGCGCCTGCTGCTGCGCCGTGATCCTGTTTGTCCGGAATGGCGTGGCATGAATCCGCAGATCGTCGCGGGCGACCTGGGTGACCCGGCCGCACTGGCGCAGTTGACCAGCGGCGTGGCTGCGGTCGTACACGTTGCCGGCATCATCAAGGCAACGCGAAAAGGGCAGTACTTCGCGGTGAATCACTTGGGCTCGGTGGCGCTGGCCGAAGCCACGCACCGGCTTGCACCACAGGCGCATTTTCTGCATGTATCGACGATTGCCGCGCGGGAACCGCAGCTTTCGGACTATGCAGCCAGCAAGCGCGCTGGCGAAGACGCCGTACTTGGCATTCTGGGCACACGCGCCACCGTAGTGCGACCGCCGGCCGTCTATGGGCCTGGTGATCGCGAGACACTGATCTTCTTTCAGCTTGCACAGCGTCGACTGGTGCCGTTGCTGGGATCCCCTGCAGCCGTCGCAGCGATGATTCACATCGAGGATCTGGCGCGGTTGCTGGTTGCGCAGCTGCGCGAGACTGCGCGTGGCAGCGTGCTCACCGCTGCGGATGAACGGCCCGCGGGATATCCCTGGCGCGAGGTGTTCGCCACCGCGGCGCGGGCGACAGGCAATGCACAGGCACGGTTGTTTCATGCGCCAACGGCATTGCTGCATGCCGCTGCGCTGCTTGGAGATGTCGGCAAGGTGCTCGGCTCGGCGAACATGCTGAATTCGCAGAAACTGCGCGAACTGCGGCATGCGGACTGGTCGGTGGCTGCTGCCGATCAGGCCCGCCCCGCCGGTTGGGAGCCGCGTTACTCGCTGGTTGACGGATTTGCCCAGACAGTGGCCTGGTACCGGCGCGCCGGCTGGCTGTAGTCAAACCGTCAGCGCAAGATGCCCCGCCGCCGCAATTGCCAGTAAAGGCCCGGTGCCGCCAGCAAAGGAAAGCGCCGCTGCCAAGGCGATATTTCAAGCCGCACGCCGCGATGGCGCTCAATCTTCCATGCCACGTAGTCCATGGCGCCCTCGAAGGTGAATGCCGCTTTGAGCAAACGCAGGATGTTCAGTGGCCGGCCAAGCCGCTCGCGCAAGGCCCAGCTGCGATGTGCCCGTCGGCGCTGGGTGTCGTCCAGCGCAGGCACCAGCGCACCATGCTCATTCGTGTGGAATGGCACCTGTGCCGCGTGCAGAGCGAGTGCGAGTAGGTCTGCATAGCGTTCCGCATGCTTGTCGATGAGGTCCTGAGGGCGCCCGGCTTTTTCTACTCGCAGCTCGGCCGCATAGGTGTGTGCAAACAGCGCGCGCCAGAAGTCCGCGGCAGTTGCTGTTGCAGGTCCAAGTGCGATTGCCCACCACGCAGCCGTGGTCACTGCGCCGCTGACCAGATCCACAACAACGGCCCGATCCCGGGGTGATCGAACCCACACGCACAGCACGGGCTGGCAGAATCGCGCCCAGATCGTGGTATCCAGTGACAGCTTGCGGAGGCGGCGCTGGAATTGCGCGCTGCTCATCACTGCATACTTCGCGCGCAGCGGTTGCCCCTGATGAGTCAGTTCCAGGTATCCCACATTGGGCGGCAGCAATCTGTTCGCCACTCTCGCCATGGCCGAACCTGGCCACGCGCCCACATTGTCGAGCAGCACGTAGAAGTCGAGCACGCCGTCGAGGGATTCGGCGCGAAGGGCGGATCCGTAATAGAGGACGGCTACTGTCGCGCCGCCGCCGCGGTGTGCCAGTTCCGCAGCTAGTGCGTTTACGGCCTCAGGAGCCGTGCGCCCCAGCTCTTCACTGATCCGGGTTTGCAGCGCCGCCAGCGTCACGCCAGCCAAGAGCGCAACGGGCCATGGCGGCGTGCTAGCCCCGCCTGCAGCATGCGTATTGCATGAATGACGATGCAAACGGCCACCCAGACCGCCACGATGTTAATGCCCACATCCGGTCGACCTGCGATGGCCGATACGGTGAGTATCGCGAGGTTGGGATTGCGACGCGCGGTGACCAGCCGCATCAGACTGTCGAATCGTTGCCACATATGTGGACTGATGCCGAAAATTACATCAAACAGGCCTTCCTCGAGTCGCTGCACGATGTAGCCGATGATGATGACCTTCAGCGCCAGCGAATCAGGATCGAGCGCGTGGCCTGCCGCTGTCAGACCAACGACCCAGGCCCACCACCAGAATGGCGGATGCAACAGATCGATGGAATGGTCGAAGAAATCGCCAAACCGCGACGACTGCAAGGTGACGCGCGCGAGCTTGCCGTCTACGGTGTCCAGAAACGTCATCACCCAGGCAGCCACGAGGCCCCAGCCATAGTGACCGTGCCAGAACGCCCACATGGCAACGAGCACCATGACCAGGCTCAGGCTCGTAACCATGTTGGGGGTCAGGCCCAGTTGCGCGCACACGCGCGTGCAGGCGCGGGCGGGCCGCGGCCAGATATAAAGCGTTACAAAATCGGTTACGCCCTTGTAGGAGCCGGCGAACACGCGCGCTTCGATCGACCGCAAATTGTCCGGCGTCAATGGCAGCAGATAGGGTGGCTCGCGCTTGCGCAGTTTGTTATTGAATTCACCCGCGATCTGGCCCGGTGTGAGGCGGGGCAGGTCTACCGGCGCGTTGCCCTCGAGCAGCAACCTGGAAGCTTCCTCACTGCGGGACGGTGGCGCAACTATCGCGACGCAGATGCCATCATCGGACCACATGCTGCAGGCTTCTTCCCGCAGGGCCAGGCCGCGCACCAGCGGTTCGTCATACACCCAGTCGGCGCGCAGTAGCACGATCAGTCTTGCCGATTCTGCTGCGGCGGTCGCGCCCACGCGCTTGAGCTGACGGTGCAGTCGCTCCGCCGCCGGCAGGCTCCAGATGCGTAGCGCCGACTGGCCCACGACCTGACTGCCGATGGCGGGTGGGGCGGCTGGACGCTGTGGCATGATCGGAACCCTATGGAGTCTGTGTCAGGCCCGGCATTATCGACCAACGCATTCGCGTTTGCGCACATCTCGGACCTGCATCTGCCGCATGAGCCGCGGTTGAGCTGGTCGCAGAAATTCTCAAAACGACAGCTCAGTGTGTGGTCGTGGCGACGCCGCCGCGCGGTGCAGAGGCCGGAAATACTCGCGGCATTGCGCGACGATCTGCAGGCCAGGCAAGTGGCGCATGTCGTTGTCACGGGCGACATCACCAACTTTTCCCTGCCGGCAGAGTATCGCGCTGCCGCGGGCTGGCTGCAGACTCTGGCGGGCAGTGCGGAGGTCAGCGTGGTCCCGGGCAATCACGATGCGCTGGTTGCCACGCCACAAGCAGAGGGCTTGCAACAATGGGCGAGCTGGACGGGTGGCGGCCGCGAATGGCCCTATGTCGTGCGCCGTGAATCGGTGTCCCTGGTTGGCCTGTGCTCGGCGGTGCCGACTGCGCCGCTGCTGGCGTCGGGACGTCTGGGTGAAGCACAGCTGAAACGCCTTGAGGCAATGCTGCGTGCGGAAGGTCTTGCCGGGCAGACACGCGTGGTGTTGCTGCACCATCCGGTTGCGGAAGGCGCAGTGAGTGGGCGCAAAGCGTTGTCGGATCGGGCCGCGCTGCGCGCCGTGTTGCGACAGGCGGGTGCCGAGCTGGTGTTGCATGGGCATGCCCGCAATGCACGGCTGGAACCAGTGCCCGGACCGCGCGGTCCGATACCCGTGTTGTGCGTTCCCTCTTCTTCGGCATTACCCAATCCACACGATGAAGCGGCGCGCTGGCATCTGGTGAGCCTGCCCGCGCCAGGGCAACCGCGCTGGGCTCGGGTACTGGTGCGCCAATGGTCGCTGGCCGCCAATGGTTTCGTGGACGCTGCTGTTTACGAGCTGCGCCTTCCAGACATGGAATAATGTGCACATGGCCAATGCAACAGAGCTGAAGTTTGGCGACCCGGGGTCACGCGTGGCGCAGACCGCGTACTGGAGCATACTGCTGCGTCCGCGCCAGCCCACGCTTGGCGCCCTGGTGCTGGTGTGCCGCGAGAACGTGACGGCTTTCTCTGCAGTCAGTGCAGCGGCATTCGCCGATTTGCAGCAGGTGGTGCAGCGAGTCGAGGGTTGCCTGCGCCAAGTGGTCGGCTATGAGCGCATTAACTACCTGATGCTGATGATGGTTGATCCAGATGTGCATTTTCACGTGATACCTCGCTACTCGCAGCCCCGTGAACTGGATGGCCAGATGTTTGCCGATGCCGGGTGGCCAGGTCCGCCTGCGCTCGAGCCCGCGGTGACTCCCAGCAGCGCAGTGCAGGCGACCCTTTTGCAGCGTCTGAAGGATGCCTGGGTCGGCGCCGGTGGCTGAAAACCCGACGCCCGCACCCGCGCTGCGCCACCGCCTGCCTGATCGCCTCGACTGGTACACGCTGCGTTCGCTGCTCGGTCCGCTGTTGCTGTGCCTGTGTGTGCTGTTGCTCGCGCTGCTGCTCGGGCGCCTGCTGAGCCTGTTCGAGCTGGCCGCAGCCACCGGGGCAAGCACGTTGCTGGTCATGAAAATGGCTGGCAGCCTGGTGCCGCATCTACTTGGCATGGCGATACCGGCAGCTTTTTTCGCCGCGATCTTCATGGCAGTCGCGCGTAGTGGCGATGACAATGAGCTGGACGCCATGCTGGCCACGGGCCGCTCGATCACGCGCATGGCCGCACCATACTTTCTGGTTGCCGTGGCTCTGTGCGGATTCAATTTTTACCTGTTCGGCTATCTGCAGCCACTGACGCGCTACGGCAAAGTGGTTTACGCGCATGAAGCGCGGCAGACGGGCTGGAACGGGCGCATGGAAGACAACCGCTTCATCACGGTAAAGCAGGGTTTTACACTGGGTGCGGATTCCGTGGGCGCCGATGGCAGGGAGCTGACCAATGTGTTCGTGGGCCGACGCGATAGTGAAGCCGAGGAGATCATCACGGCAGAGCACGGCCGATTGGTGCCATCGGCCGACGGCACGCGCCTGCTGCTCGAACTGAACAACGGCATGATCGTTCGCGATTACGCCAGCGGCACGGTACGCACCGTGAAGTTTGCCGAAGGGCGTATCAACGAGGACTTCACTGCCGTGCCGCCGCCATTCCGTAAACGGGGTGAAGAGGTTCGTGAACTCACCTTGCCAGAACTGCGTGCGCCTGCGGCCAATCGTCAGGAGTCCATCACCGCTGCAGGTGTGGACGGCGAGTTCCATGGTCGCGTGGCGTGGGTGCTGTTGCCACTGCTGCTGCCACTGCTGGCGCTGCCTCTTGGCATGGCCGCCAAGCGCGGACGACGCGCGCCGGGCACCGTGTTCGCCGCGCTGGCACTTCTGGCGTTGTACGAGGCGCTGCTGTTCGGCGAGAGCATGGCAAAGACCGACCGCGCGCCGGCCTGGCTTGCGGTGTGGCTGCCCGTGCTGGTCTTTGCTGTCTTTGGTGTGTGGTTGTTTCGCAGCAGTCTGCAGTGGCCTGGTGACAACCCCGTGATGCGCGCGGTCAGCGCCATCGAAGCGGCATTCGAAGGAATGCAGCACAAGAAAAAGGCAGCCGCTAAATGAGGGGGGTGCTGGGTTCCTATCTGCGCGGGCGTGTGGCGGGCCAGATCTTCGGGCTGCTGCTGGCGCTCACCGGCCTGATGCAGCTGCTGGAACTGCTGGAAATCACCACCACCGTGCTGAACCGCAGGTTGGGGATCACCGGGCTGCTGCATTACGCGGTGCTGCGCGTGCCCAGTGAAATGCTGCTGGCCCTGCCTCTGGCCGGCCTGCTCGGCTGCATGTCGGCGTTCCACGCCATGGCCCGCAGCCGCGAAATCACTGCGCTGCGCACGGCCGGCGTGGGACTCACGCGCCTGTTGTTGTATCTGCTGCCTGTGCCGTTCCTCTTCGCGATTCTTCAGTTCGGACTTTCGCAGTGGCTGGTGCCCGTAACCGAAGCGAATCTGAATTCCTGGTGGGAATCCACCGCGCCGCTCGAGGACAAGCCGCCAGATCCCCAATGGGTGCGGACCAGCAACGGCATCCTGCAGTTTGAGCGCAGCAGTGCGGACGGCCGCAAGATGCTCGACGTGCGGATCTACAGCCGGGATCAGCAGGGCCTGCTCACACTGCGCACGCGCGCGCGGCGCGCGGAGTGGCAGGGCGGCGAATGGCAGCTCACCGATGCGCGCGACACGCATGTTGAACCAGGCGCCGCGCCAGCCGGCAAAGAGCCGGGCGCTTGGCGGTCCAACCTGCGTCCCGAAGATGTGATGCGGCTCGATGTATCCGATCCGCATCTGTCCAGTGTGGATCTTGCCGATGTGATAGGTGGCCAAAGGGTTGGCACCAGGCCGCGCAGTTTCTACCAGACCGTGCTGCTGCAGTCTTTCACCGCTCCATTCGCGGTCTTCATCATGATGCTATTGGCCATGCCAGCCGCCATCGTGTCGGAGCGTGGCGGCGGTGGGGGCCGCGTGCTGTTGGCGCTGGCGCTTGGCCTGGGCTTTGTGCTGCTGAACGGAATTCTTTCGGCATTTGGAACCAGTGGACGGATCTCCCCTCTCATGGCTGCGGCGGCAGCGCCGCTTCTGTTTGCGATATTTGGATTCTGGCAGCTGCGCAGCTGCGAACGATCCTGAGGCAGCTGATTGGAAAACATCACGATTGTGCCGGTGCGTACACCGGCGGAACTGAAGCGGTTCATCCGCTTGCCGGCGCGAATCCAGGCGCAGGATCCGAATTTCGTCCCAGCGCTGGAAATGGAACGGCTGGATGCGTTGCGACCGGGCAAGAACCCCTATTTCGAACACGCCGAAGTGCAGTTTTTCCTCGCCCGACGCGAGGGCCGAGATGTGGGTCGCATCAGCGCGCATGTCGACCGCCTGGTGAAGGATCCCAATATTGGCCATTTCGGCCTGATCGTCGCCGAAGACGATCCGGCCGTGTTCGCCGCACTGTTCGATGCCGCCGAATCATGGCTGCGGGGCCAGGGCAAGTCGCAGGTGCTGGGGCCATTCAATCTGTCGATCAACGAGGAGACCGGCCTTCTGATCGATGGCTTCGATACGCCGCCCATGATCTTCATGTCGCATGATCCACGTTACGCTGCCGCGCGGATCGAAGCGCAGGGATACAGCAAGTCGAAGGATGTCATCGCCTATCTGTTCGACATGGGCGTGGATTTTCCGCCACGCATCCGCAAACTTGCGCAGCGTTTCGGAGCGGGCGGTGTGACGCTGCGCCAGATCGACATGTCCAGGTTCGACACCGAATTCGGCATGGTCATGGAGATTTTCAACGACGCCTGGAGCCAGAACTGGGGGTTCGTGCCATTCACCGATGCCGAACTCAAACACATGGCGAAGGGACTCAAGCCGCTGCTGGATCCGCGGCTGACCGCCATAGCCGAGCACGATGGCAAGGCGGTGGCATTCGGCATCATGCTGCCGAATCTCAACGAGGCGATTCGCGATTTCAACGGCAAGCTTTTGCCATTCAATTGGCTGAAGTTGCTGCTGCGCCTGAAAAAAGGCACCCGCAGCGCGCGCGTGCCGCTGTTGGGCGTGCGCCGCAGCTTCACTGCGGGGCTGTCAGGCGGGCTGGCACCGTTCCTGATCATCGACAGCATGCACAAGGGCGCTGCGAAGATGGGCATCAAGAGCATAGAGCTCTCATGGATTCTGGAAGACAACGGACCGATGCGGCGCATCATCGAGGAACTGGGCGCCGTGGCCTACAAGACCTACCGCGTGTACGAAAAGAAACTGCGGTGAAGTCGTGCAGGGGCTGACTGCTCTCGTGCTTGCCGGGGTGAGGCCCGGCGGTGATCCGCTGGCTGAACATGCCGGGGTTTCGCACAAGGCGCTGATCGATATTGGCGGTGTGGCAATGTTGCAGCGGGTGTTGCTGGCGCTTGCCGGTGTACCGGCCATTGCGCGCATCGTGGTGGCCATCGACAGACCGGATCTGGTTGCGGCGTTGCCGGATTGCGGCAGGCCGGTGACCGTATTGCCTGCACGGAGCGGGCCCAGTGCCAGTGTTGCCCATGCCCTGGATGCAGAGGGCGCACCGCTGCTGGTCACCACTGCCGATCACGCCCTGCTGCAATCTGCCTGGGTGGAAGAGTTTCTTGCCGCCGACAGCGGCCCCGCCGATGTGCTGGTAGCGCTGGCACGGCGTGAGGCTGTTCAGGCTGCTGTGCCGGATACGCAGCGCACCTGGTTGCGGTTTGCCGATGGTGACTTCTCCGGTTGCAATCTCTTCCTGCTGCGCACCATGGCTGCACAGGGTGTTGTTGCGCTTTGGCAGCAACTCGAAGCCGATCGCAAACGCCCGCTGACATTGTTGAAGCGACTTGGTCCTGGTTATGCATTGCGATATCGCTGCGGGTGGCTGCGACTGGACCAGGCGCTGCAGCGTTTGGGGTCGCTGTCCGGTGCCAGGCTCAAGGCAGTTGTCCTGGGCGACGGGCGTGCCGCCATAGACGTGGACAAGCTGGCTGACCTTGCGTTGGTGCGCAGTCTGGTCGGGGAGCAGGCCGCGAGTCGTTAGGCCTTGCCAGCCTGTGGCGTCAGAAAGCGTTCGGCAATGCTGCGGCACTCGGCCAGATCGGCGGGAAAATCAAGTTCGCCCCATTGCAGGCCTTCGATGGATGCCACCTGGACGTCCACTCCATTATTGGCCAGACGATGGATGGCCGACAGGTACCACAGGCCCGCCCCCTCAAGGGTGCGCATTGTTCGCTCAATCTCGGCAACAAAGGCCGCAGCGCCCGCGGCGCTGAATTTGAGAAAGCCGATCGATTCGCCGGTTACCTCTGCCATAGGAAGCTTCTTGCCGATTGCGGTCAGGCGCTCTCCGACGGTGATGACCTTCATGTCATCTTCGTCATAGACGGCCTTGCGGTCGATGGTGACCGTAATGGCGGCATCGGGCGCTGTCAGCAGGCGTCGGGCAATTGCAGGTTCGAACAAGGTGTCGCCATTGAGAATCAATGCCGGGCCATCCAGCTCATGGCGTACCATCCAGCAACTGGCCAGGTTGTCGGCCACCTTGTAAAACGGGTTGAAGAAAGTCCGCACCTGCATGCCAGCCGGGGTGATGCCGGGCAGGGCACCAGCCACTAGATCAGAGCGAAACCCGGTCACTACTACAGCCTCTTTGATTCCGGCCGCGGCAAGGCCCTCAAGCTGCCAACCGAGCATGGACCGCCCGGCCAGATCCAGCAGGCATTTCGGCAGGTCCAAGGTATGCGGCAGCAGCCGACTGCCCTGTCCGGCGCTGAGGATAATGGCCTTTTGTGGTATTTTTGCGACGTTCACGGTGAGTCCTGTCAAATGGATGGCGGAGTGTACACAGACTTCAGTCGGAGGCGTCCTACGACCGGGTGACAGCCTGCAAATACTCCTGACCCCCTCTTTATTGGGGTCTGGAACAGGTATGATTCCCGGACTATTAATTTGCGGACCGGCTCTCCATCACATTCATGTTGCAAAGAAATTGCATTGGCGCGTCCGCCACACTAAATTCAACAACTGCAAGCAGTTGGAGAGCCGCTCTGGCGTCGAGAATTGGACGGTAACTTGGTTTTACACAACGCGCCGACACCGACGGCCAGCGGGAATGACTTGCGTCGCGCGGAATTTTCCACGCTGACCCAGGCACTCGATTACGCGGCGTCGGGTCATACTGGCTTCAATTACTACAATGGTCGTGGCGAACTGACCACAGTTCTGTCGTATGCAGAATTGCGGTCGCGCGCCCGTGTTCTCGCGCGTCGACTGCAGGGTCTGGGCCGGGGCGCGCGGGTGGCGCTGGTTGCCCATACGCATCCGGATTTCGCCGTGATGTTCTACGCCTGCCAGTATGCAGCGGTGGTACCGGTCCCGCTGCCGGCGGCGATTCATCTGGGGGGACACGAGGCCTATGTCAGGCATCTGCGCCAGATGGTGCTGGATTGCCGCGCGTCGGCCGCCTTCGCACCTGCGGAATTCATCGAGCTGCTGCGTGAAGCGGCGACTGGCCTGCCGGTACGTGTCACCGGCACGCTCGACGATTTCTCCGCTCTGGAAGATATGGGCGACCTGCCTGCGCCACCCGCGCGGCATGAGCTGGCGTATATGCAGTACACCTCGGGCAGCACGCGTTTCCCGCGCGGTACGATGATCACCCAGGCGTCGGCGCTGCATAACCTTGAAGCGATTTTCAATCATGGCTTTCGCCTGACACAGGACGATCGCTTCTGCTCATGGCTGCCGTACTACCACGACATGGGTCTGGTCGGCATCGTGCTGGGGTGCGTCGCCACCCAGCGTTCCTGCGACTTCATGGGATCACGCGAGTTCGCGATGCGGCCGCGCCTGTGGCTGAAGCTCATGTCGCAGAACCGTTGCACCATTTCCTTCAGTCCGCCTTTTGGCTATGCGCTGGCGGCGCGGCGTATCACGGCCAAGGATACCGAAGCCCTCGATCTTTCTGCGTGGCGCGTGGCTGGTGTCGGCGCCGAGATGATCCATCCGGAGTGGCTGAATGCTTTCGCCGCAGCGCTGGCACCAGCCGGATTCAAGCCGACCGCCTTCCTGCCCTGCTACGGCATGGCGGAATGCGCGCTGGCGGTGAGTTTCGCGCCCGTTGGTGGTGGCATGCAGATCGATTACATCGATGGTGAGCTGCTTTCCGAAACGGGCCAGGCTTTGCCGCTGGAAGAAGGCACGTCGACCCGCCGCAAGGGCTTCATCAACTGTGGCGCACCGCTGCCAGGCTTTGAAGTGGATGTGCGTGATGACGATGGCCGGGTTTTGCCGGAGCGGCAGGTGGGCCGCGTATTCCTGCGCAGTCCCAGCGTCATGGTCGGCTACTACAATTCGCCCGAGACCACGGCAGAAGTGCTGTCCGGCGACGGCTGGCTCAATACCGGCGATCTGGGATACCGCGTCGCAGGTTCGCTCTATCTCACCGGCCGCGCCAAGGATCTGCTGATCATCAATGGGCGCAACATCTGGCCGCAGGATCTGGAAAACCTGGCGGAGCAGCAGCCCGAAGTGCGGCCCACCGATGCATCTGCCTTCTCTGTTCCGGGCAGCGACGGCACGGAAGTCGCCGTGCTGGTGGTGCAGTGCCGGGAACAGGACCCACGATCCCAGGCGGAACTGGCTGACCGGTTGCACGAAGCCATTTCGGTGGAGTTCGGCATCCGCTGCCTGATCGAACTCGTGCCGCCGCATACGTTGCCACGCACCTCGTCCGGCAAGCTGTCGCGCAGCGTGACGCGCAAGGAATTTCTCGAGCGCCACGATGAAGAGCGGCTCCGCGAGGCAGTTCATATCCGCTACCTGGTGAGCAACGGCGGCCGACGGCCGGTTGCGGCCTGACCGCATGCCCGAAACCATCGACAGGGTGGAGCTCGTGGTGCGAGAGGCCTTGAGGGTTGCTGTTCCCGACATCGGCATCGTCGACGGTGGTACGCACCTTGCCAGCGAACTGGGGCTCGATTCCGCGCAGGTCATGGACCTGATCATGGAGATCGAGGATCACCTGGACATCTCGATCCCGGTGGCAACGATTGCCGAAGCACGCACGCTGGATCAGCTCTGCGACAGCGTGCGGCGCGTGGTTGCGACCAACGCATGACCCTGTTGGCGAAGTTTGCACCGCTCGCGGAATTGCGGGCTGCGCTGGCTGGTCGTGGCCGCGTGCCATCGATTGCCACACCCATGGATGCAGTGCACTCGGCCACCGAGGCAACGATTGACGGCCGGCGCGTGCTGCTCGCCGGCACCAACAACTATCTGGGCCTGACCTTCGACCCGGATTGCCGGGCTGCGGCGATCAGCGCCGTGGAAACCCTGGGAACGGGCACCACCGGTTCGCGCATGGCCAGTGGCAACTACGCAGGGCACCGCGCCCTGGAGCGAGAGTTTGCTGCCGCGTTCAATTGGCCGGCCTGCATAGTGTTTTCCACTGGTTACCAAGCCAATCTTGGCGCCATATCGGCGCTCGCGGGTCAGGGTGATTTCCTGCTGATTGACGCCGATGGTCATGCCAGCATTCACGACGCCTGTCGCTTGAGCGCCGCCACAACAATCCGGTTCCGCCATAACGATCCCGAAAATCTCGCCCGTCGTCTGGAACGCCTGGGCGAGGATGCCAGTCGCACGCTGGTGGTCGTGGAAAGCCTTTACAGCGTGCTGGGTGATCGCGCGCCCCTGCGCGAATTTGTCGACGTCACACAACGCCACGGCGCCATGCTGATTGTCGACGAGGCGCATTCATTCGGCATGTTCGGCCCGCAGGGGTTGGGCATCTGTGCAGAGCAGAATCTGCTCGATCGAGTCGACTTCGTGCTTGGCACTTTCTCGAAGAGCCTGGGCTCAGTCGGGGGCTTCTGCGTCAGCCGGCACGCAGACTTCGAATTGCTGCGTCTGGCCAGTCGCCCGTATCTGTTCACGGCATCGCCACCGCCGCCGGTAATCGCGGCAACCCGTGCCGCGCTCAAGCGCCTGCTGGCCGGTGATGATCTGCGCGCGAGGCTTTGGGGCCACATACATCGCTTCTACGATGCGGTCAGCAAGCTCGGCTACCGTGTCGGATCGAAGGATCCTGGCCCGGTGACAGCGCTGGTATTCAACGAACGCGATGCCGCCGTCGCACTCTGGCAGGGCCTGCTTGACGCTGGTATCTACACCAACCTGATGGTGCCGCCATCGACGCCGGCAGGTCTCAACATCGTGCGTATCAGCCTCTCGGCGGCGCATTCGGTGGCGGATGTCTCGCGCATGATCGAAGCGCTCGGCACGCTTGCTGCGCAACTGAAACCCGCAGCGGCCTGAGCCGCTAGCGAGTCTTTCTCAGACCTTCTCAGTCCTTCGGCAATGCCGCGCTTGGGCTTGCAGTGTTTCTGGGCCGGTTGTTTTTGTCCACCAGAATCACAATTGGGGTGTACGCAGCCAGGTCAGCTTCGCTGTACTGGCTATAGGCACAAATAATGAGCAGATCGCCCACCATTGCCTTTCGCGCTGCCGCGCCGTTCAGGGAAATCACACCGGAGCCGTGGGCCGCCTCGATCACGTAGGTGGAGAAGCGTTCGCCGTTATTGATGTTGTACAGCTCGATGTACTGGTTCGGCCTGATGCCCGATGCATCCAGCAACGCGCGGTCGATGCCGCACGAGCCTTCGTAATCGAGATCCGCTTCCGTGACCCGCACACGGTGCAGTTTGGCCTGCAGCATCACCTTAAGCATCCTGGCAATACCCGTATATCGGCAAACGCCGGGGGCGCATTATTACGTGCGCGGGCCGCGTGCGCTAGGCGCGGTTCTTGCGCCTGGCATCGGGATAGGACTGCGCGATGGCCTCGAGGAACAGGTGTGGCAGTTCCTCATTGCTGGTCTGTAGCAGGTTGCTGTAGATGTCCTTGTAGCGGGCCCAACCGCTCTCGGCGCTGGTGCCGCCTGTGCCTGTCTCCAACCTCGCTGGCGACAGATGCGCCATGAATTGTCCAAGCGCGCTGCGCAGGGCCGGATCCATTGCCGCGTCGTGATCGCCCGCATGCGTGAAGCAGTCACGCAGCTGCATGACCGCATCGAACTGATGTCGTTCGTGGCCGTTGAGCAGTTCCAGCAGGTATTCGTCAGTGCCCTGTTCCAGCGGCGAGCGTCCCTCCGGTTTATCGGCAGCCAGCCCATACTGGTCGCGAAACGCTTGCTGGGCGCGCAGGATTTCCTTGAGGCCGATGACTGCTTCGCGCAGCAGCCGGCCGACCAGGTGCAGGCTCTGCGCTTCGTTTTCCATGGGCACACGCGCGGGATCGATACCAGCGCCGCGGCAGAATGCCTGCATGCCGTTGTGCAGGCTCAGCAGCGGCGAGGCTTTGCCTTCCAGCCGCGCGCGCGCTGCGGCACGCAAACGCGTGAGCCGGTGCTGCGCCGACAGCGTGGCGTTCAGGGCTGGCGCCTCGCCCTGTAGTGCGGCGACATTCAACTTTGCCAACTGGTCGGCGCTGTCCTGTGGGATCAGCGCTTCGATGTTGAGCGACGCTCCCAGATCGTCGGCGGCCTGGCCCACGGCGCGCAGCGGCACGACGTTATCGATCGACATCCGCTCCATGGTGTTGGTGCCGGGCGCAGCCTGGCTGCCCTCATCATCGATGTGCACGCGGATGCGATATTCGCCCATGCGCAGCATGTCGCCGTCACGCAGTGCGTACAGGCCATGCCGGCCTTGTGGCGTGGTGGATTCGTTGACGAACACGCCGTTGCTGCTGGTGTCTTCCAGATAGTAGCCGCCCGCGCGCGAGTGGAAGCGCGCATGATGGCCGGAGAGGTAGCGCTGGGGGTCTGGCAGGGACCAATCATTGTCAAGCGCGCGTCCGACGCTGCCGCCCGACACGCCCAGCACGATGCTGGACTGGGGCCCCAGTTGCTGGTGCTGACTGCTGATGATTTCGAGTCGCAAGGCCATGGGGTGCCGGAGCTATAGCTGACCAACCTGAACTATAATGGGGCACGGCCATAGCCTATGGCCGGGTACGGAAACTATGTCATCTCATCACATTTTCAAGGTGCTGTTCGTGAACCAGGGCAAGGTTTACGAGGTGTACGCGCGCAAGGTAAGCCACGGCGCAATCCTGGGTTTCGTGGAGATCGAGGAGCTCGTGTTCGGCGAACGCGCCGGAGTGCTGCTGGACCCTGCCGAGGAACGCATCAAGACTGAATTCGAGGGTGTGAAGCGCAGTTTCCTGCCCATGCACTCCGTGCTGCGCATCGACGAAGTCAGCAAGCGTGGCGCGTGCAAGATCACCCAGTACGAGGGTAATGTGACGCAGTTTCCTACACCCCTGTACGCACCGCCTGCTGGCGACCCGGGACGCAAATCCTGACGTGATACTGCAATTGCCGGGCGGACCCGCCCACAGCGCCTTCCGCATCACCAAGCTCCTGGCTCGGATCCAGGCCGTGGTGCCAGCTGTTGATGCGATCGCGAGCCGCTTCCTGCATCTGGTGGACTCGGATCGTGCGCTGGATGGCGCCGAAACAGAAAATCTGCAGGCGCTGCTGACGTATGGCCCGCGCTACACCGCTGATACGCCGCCCGGGCAGCGCCTGCTGGTGGTGCCGCGCCCCGGCACGACTTCTCCCTGGTCAAGCAAGGCCACCGACATTGCGCAGGTTTGCGACCTCACGAGTCTGCGGCGAATCGAACGTGGCGTGAGTTTTTATGTTGATGCAGCTACCGAGCTCGATGAGGCACAGCTGGCGTGTGTCGCCGCGCTGCTCCACGATCGCATGACCGAGACCGTGTTGCTGGAACAGGATGACGTAGCCAGATTGTTTGCCGCGGAGCGGCCCCGGCCATTGCGCAGTGTGTCGCGCGTGCCTGCCGGCCTCACGCAGGCCAATGAAGACATGGGGCTGGCGCTTAGCCCCGACGAAATCGATTATCTGCATGCGAGCTTCGAACGCCTCGGCCGCGATCCCACCGATGTGGAGCTGATGATGTTCGCGCAGGCCAACTCGGAGCATTGTCGCCACAAGATCTTCAATGCCGATTTCACCATCGATGGCGTCCCGCAGGAAAAATCGCTGTTTGCGATGATCCGCAACACCCATGCTCAGGCGCCGGCCGGTGTTCTGTCGGCCTACAAGGACAATGCGTCGGTCATCGAAGGCTGGCAGGGAGCGCGCTTCTTCGCCGATCCGGCGAGCGGGATCTACTCTGCCCACCCCGAAGCCATCGACATCCTGATGAAGGTGGAGACGCACAATCATCCCACCGCCATTTCGCCGTTCGCTGGCGCGGCAACGGGCTCGGGGGGAGAGATCCGCGACGAGGGCGCGACCGGCACTGGCGCCAAGCCCAAGGCGGGTCTGGTCGGGTATTCGGTGTCCAACCTGCGCATTCCAGGATTTGAACGGCCCTGGGAGCAATCTCTGGGCAAGCCTGATCGCATCGCCAGCGCCCTGGACATCATGCTGGAAGGTCCACTGGGTGCTGCCGCCTTCAACAATGAATTCGGCCGCCCCTGTATTGCCGGCTATTTCCGGAGTTTTGAACAATCCGTCAACGCCGGCCACGCGCGCGGCTACCACAAGCCGATCATGATTGCCGGTGGCCTGGGCAATGTGCGTCGTGCGCATGTCGAGAAGGGTGATGTGCCGGTGGGCGCGCACCTGGTCGTGCTGGGTGGTCCGGCGATGCTGATCGGTGTGGGGGGCGGGGCCGCTTCATCGATGAACAGTGGCAAGTCATCCGCCGATCTGGATTTTGCCTCGGTGCAACGGGGCAATCCCGAAATCCAGCGCCGCGCCCAGGAAGTGATTGACCACTGCTGGGCGCTCGGCTCCGACAATCCCATTCACCTTGTACATGATGTCGGCGCCGGCGGGCTTTCGAACGCCGTACCGGAAGCTGTGGCGCACAGTCGTCGTGGTGCATTGGTTGATCTGCGCGCCGTGCCGAACGCGGAACCCGGCATGTCCCCCATGGAGATCTGGTGCAACGAAGCGCAGGAGCGTTACGTGCTGGCGGTTTCCGAGCGTGGGCTCGCGCAATTCGAGGCGATTGCGCGGCGAGAGCGGTGTCCGTTTGCCGTGATCGGCAGACTGACGGCGGATGGTGTCCTCATCGTGCGCGATGCGGAATTCTCCAACAACCCTGTTGATCTGCCCATCGACGTGTTGCTCGGCAAGCCGCCGCGCACCAGTCGCGCCGTGCAGCGCGTCGCTTCGCCGCGGCAGCGCTTCGAAGTGCAGAAGGTGCCACTCGAAGAGGCCGCGCTGCGCGTGTTGTCGCACCCGGCCGTGGCGGACAAGACCTTCCTGATCACCATTGGCGACCGCACAGTCGGCGGCCAGATCAGTCGCGACCAGATGGTCGGGCCGTGGCAGGTGCCGGTCGCTGATGTCGCAGTAACGCTGAGCGATTTCGTGCATCACACCGGTGAGGCCATGGCCATGGGTGAGCGCACTCCGCTGGCGCTGCTCGATGCCGCTGCGGCGGCACGCATGGCAGTAACCGAGGCGGTGACCAATATCCTGGCGGCCGACATTGCGTCGTTGCGCGATATCCGGCTGTCGGCCAACTGGATGGCGGCCTGCGGCGAGCCCGGCGAGGACGCGGCCTTGTACGATGCCGTGCGTGCGGTAGGCATGGAGCTGTGTCCGGCGCTGGGCATCGCCATTCCGGTGGGCAAGGATTCGCTCTCCATGAAAACCGTCTGGCGCGATGGTGACGCCGCCCGGGCTGTGGTCGCGCCGGTATCGCTGATCGTGTCGGCCTTTGCACCGGTGCGTGATGTGCGCCTGACCTTGACGCCATTGCTGCGTCTGGATGCTGGCGACACGCGGCTGGTGTGGATTGATCTGGGCGAGGGCCGCAGCCGCCTTGGCGCTTCCATTCTGGCGCAGGTGTACGGCCAGCTCGGTGATGAGGCTCCTGATCTTGATTCACCGTCCCTGCTGCTGAATTTCGCGAGCGCAATGCGGGCCATCCGCGACCAGCAGCAGGTGCTGGCCTACCACGATGTTTCCGACGGCGGCCTCTTTACCACGTTGACGGAGATGGCCTTCGCGGCAAGGTGCGGCCTCGCCATCGAGCTGCCTGGTGCCGGCGGCCTGCGCGAACGGCTGTTTGCGGAAGAAGCTGGAGCCGTGATCCAGGTGCGGACTGCCGATCTGCCGGCCGTGATGGTGCAGCTGGGAGCTGCTGACCTTGGGCACTGCGCGCATGATCTGGGCGCACCGCAAAGTGAACTGCAATTGATATTCAGTGGGGGTGGCGAGCAGTTGATGCTGGACTGGCTGCAGGCGCGACGTGCGTGGAGCGAGACGTCGCATCGCATGCGGATGCTGCGCGATGATCCGGATTGCGCGCGTGAGGAATTTGCCGCTGTGCTGGATTGCAGCGACCCGGGCCTGCATGTGCAGCTCAGTTTCGATCCCCAGCAGGACATCACGGCGCCTTACATTGGCGGCATTGCGCGTCCGAAAGCGGCGGTGCTGCGCGAGCAGGGCGTGAACAGCCAGGTGGAGATGGCGGCCGCGCTCGATCTCGCCGGCTTTGAAGCACACGACATTCACATGAGCGACATTCTTGCGGGCAGCCGCTCGCTGGCAGAGTTCCGCGGCATGGTGGCCTGCGGCGGCTTTTCCTATGGCGACGTACTGGGCGCCGGCGAGGGCTGGGCCAAGTCAATCCTGTTTCATGCCCGCGCGCGGGACGACTTTGCCCAGTTCTTTGAGCGCGACGATACCTTCACGCTGGGCGTCTGCAATGGTTGCCAGATGATGGCTGCACTCAAGAGCCTGGTGCCCGGTGCCCGGCACTGGCCCCGGTTTGTCCGCAATCGCGGCGAGCAGTTTGAAGGTCGGTTGAGTCTGGTTGAAATCCTGCCGTCGCCGGCGGTGTTGTTGATGGGTATGGCGGGTTCGCGTCTGCCGATCGCCGTTGCGCATGGCGAAGGCCGCGCGGAATTTCCAACCGGGGCTGTGCAGGGGCAGCTCGACGCCATGCAGCAGGTTGCGTTCCGCTATGTAAACGGCCGGGGCGAGGTGGCGGATACGTATCCAGCCAATCCAAATGGTTCACCCGGTGGCATTGCCGCGGTCACCAGCAGTGACGGGCGCGTGCTGATTACGATGCCGCATCCGGAACGGTCATTTCGGGTTGCGCAGCATTCCTGGCATCCGCGGACGCCGGCAGAATTCAGCGGCTGGATGCGCATGTTTCGCAATGCGCGGCTTTGGCTAAAATAGCCGGCGGTCAGTGTCCAGCGGAGTGTTGTTCATGCTGATCGGAATGAAACCGGGGGAAAGAAAGGTGACCACCCTGTTGCCGCTGGTCCTGGGGTTCATGCCCCTGATTTCACCTGCACCAGCTGCATCTTCCGGGACCAGGGATTGTCCTGACTGTGCGCAATTGAACAAGCCGCACAAACCGTTTCTCATCCATGGCAATACCTATTTCGTTGGCACCCAGGGCCTGAGCTCCATTCTGGTTACCACTGACTACGGCCATGTGCTGATCGACGCCGGGCTGCCCGAGTCCGCGCCGCTGATCAAGGCAAATATCGAGGCGCTTGGTTTCAAGCTCACCGACGTCAAGACCATCGTCAATTCCCATGCGCATATCAATCAGGCCGGTGGTATCGCCGAGCTGCAGCGCGGCAGCGGTGCGCAGGTGTATGCGCTGCGGCCGGCGGAACAGGTGCTGCGCACTGGCAAACTCGCTCCTGACGATCCGCAGGCTGGTGGCAAGTCGGCAACTTTTGTGCCGGTGCCGCAGGTTTGGGTGGTTCAGGATGATCAGATGCTCGGTCAGGGATCCGTGCGCCTGCGCGTGCTTGCTACTCCCGGGCGTGCGCCGGGCAGCACCAGCTGGACCTGGGAGTCCTGTGAAGGGGGCAATTGCCTTACCTTCGTCTACGCGGACGATCTTGTTGCCGTGGGCGCGGGCAAGTATCGATTCAAGGATCATCCCGAGGTGCTGCAGGGATTCGAAAGCAGTTTCCGTCGACTGGAAAACGTCCGTTGCGATGTGCTGCTGACGTCGCGTCCCGAGGCTTCACAGTTGTTCCAGCGGCTGGATCCGCAGGGTGGATCGCGGGCTGCCGATATCAAGGATGACAAGGCCTGCGTCCGCTACGCCCAGTCGGCACGCGAGGCGCTGGCCAGTTATCTGGCAGGCGAACACTAAAGGGTCGACAGTTCCCGCTGTCAACCAAATGCCGACCGGCGCGTTGCAGGAATATCCTTGAAACTGGGCGGGCACTGTTGAAGTGCCCGGTGGTGACTGAATGTCTTCAGCCGACGCCGCGATTGCCGCAAACCGATTTGGTCTGGGCGCACGACCTGGTGAGCTGAATACCTACGGCCAGCACGCACGTGAAGCGCTGTTGGCACAGCTGCAGGCTGGTCCACCGCTATTGCGTGAGACGCTGCCTGGCTCGAAGCAGCTGCTGGCGCAGATCGCGGCGAAACGGGCGGAATCAAGCGACATGCAGGCTGACGGTCCAGGGAACGCCGTCGCGATCGGCAAGGTGCTGCGTGATGTCTACCAGCCCGCGTATGTGGCTGATGTCCTGGCAAGGTTCCGCGCTGCCGTCGCCAGCGAGCGCAGCTTCATCGAGCGGCTGGTGCACTTCTGGAGCAATCACTTCGCGGTCTCGGTCGACAAGGTTGCAGTCCTTGGCCTGGCGGGCACGCTGGAGCGTGAGGCCATCCGGCCGCATGTGTTGGGAAACTTCGCCGACATGCTGCTGGCGGTGGAACAGCATCCGGCCATGTTGCTGTTCCTGGACAACCAGCAGTCCATTGGTCCGAATTCGCAGGCTGCACGCGTGGCCGGCAATCGCGGTCGGGATGTCGGGCTGAACGAGAACCTGGGTCGCGAAATCCTGGAGCTGCACACCCTGGGGGTGGATGGCAAGTATTCACAGGCGGACGTCCGCAGTCTGGCAACTCTGATAACTGGATGGTCCATCGGCGGTGGTATCGGCCGCTTGCGTGGCGGTGGGGAGGCCGGTGAGTTCTTCTTTCGGGAGGCGTTCCACGAGCCTGGTGCCCAGGTTCTGCTGGGCAAGCGTTACGCCGAAGATGGAATGAGGCAGGGCGCAGCGGCGCTGCGTGATCTGGCGAACAACCCGCACACCGCTCGCCATCTCGCTACCAAACTGGTGCGGCATTTCATCAGCGACGATCCGCCTGCGGCCGCCGTTGATCAGGTCGCGGACGCCTATCTCAAGTCTGGCGGTGAGTTGCCTGCCGTCTATCGTGCACTGATCGCGGCGCCGGACTCCTGGAAGAATCCATTGTCCAAGTTCAAGTCACCTGCTGACTATGTTTTTTCTGCATGGCGCGCATTGGCGATGCCGGTGGGCAACATGCAGCGAGACCTGCGGGTATTTGAAGACCTGGGGCAGCGCAATTTCCAGCCAGGATCACCGGCAGGCTGGGCGGATCGCAGCGCAGACTGGGATGGTTCGGCCGCATTGATGAAGCGGCTCGAGTGGGCCCAGGGTCTGAGTCAGAGACTGGGCGTGCAGAAGAACGCGCAGCAGCTCGCTATCGAGATGCTCGGCCCTACGCTGTCTGCCGGAACCCAACGCGCCATCGCCCGTGCCGCAGATGGACCGCAGGCACTGACGCTGCTGCTGTGTTCGCCCGAATTCATGCGCCGCTGAGTACAGGAGGCCATCCATATGAATCCCAAACGTCGACAGCTGTTGCGCGGGGCTGCGGCAGCCGCGCTGACCGCGGTGCCGGGAATACTGGTATCCCGCGTGAGCTTTGCTGCGCCCGCAGCGGGCGATGCACGCTTCGTGTTCGTACTGCTGCGGGGGGCGCTGGATGGATTGGCAGCAGTGCCTCCCGTCGGAGACGCGAACTACCGGCAGCTGCGCGGTGCGCTGGCGCTGAATGATCTGCCGGGCCTTGTCCCGCTGAACGATTTGTTTGCATTGCACCCGGCGATGGGTTTCCTGGCAGAACAATGGCGCGCCCGGCAACTATCGGTGCTGCATGCTGTGGCTACGCCATATCGCGAACGTTCGCATTTCGATGCGCAGGACGTGCTGGAAAGCGGTTACACGCTGCCGCATGCGTCGCAGTCCGGCTGGATGAACCGCGCACTGGGAGGCTTGCCAACTGCCGGCAATGCAGCGCCGGGCCACGCAGGAGTGGCCCTGGGCGCCGGCATTCCACTGGTCATGCGCGGCGCGAATGACGTGGCCTCCTGGTCACCTAGCCGTTTGCCGCAGCTTGAAGAAGAAACCCTGCAACGGCTGTCAGATCTTTACGCGGATGACAGCCTGCTTTCTCGCCGCCTGGCGGATGCGCTGGCTGCAGACGCCATTGCTGGAGACATGACCGGTGCGATGGGCAAACAGGGTGGCGGCGGTGCGGTGCAGGTAGCCCAGACTGCCAAGACAGCAGCAGGGTTTCTCATCCGGGACGACGGTCCGCGCATGGCCGTATTCGAGACTACCGGTTGGGATACCCATGCCAACCAGGGCACCGACCAGGGTGCGCTGGCATTGCGTCTTGCGGCGCTTGATGGCGGCCTGCGTGCGCTTCGCGCCGAACTCGGGCCGGTGTGGGAGCGCACAGTGGTGCTGGTCGCCACCGAATTCGGACGCACGGCGGCTTTGAACGGTACGCGAGGCACCGATCACGGCACGGGCGCCGCAGCGTTCCTGCTGGGCGGGGCGTTGCGGGGCGGCAAGGTCATTGCCGACTGGCCTGGTCTTGCGCCCGCGGCGTTGTACCAGGGCCGCGATCTCAAGCCGACCACCGATCTGCGCTCCGTGGCAAAAACAGTGTTGCGCGATCATCTTGGCATTGCCGCCAGAACCATCGATACCGAGGTGTTTCCTGACAGCGCTGTAGCGCCGTATCTCGCCAACCTAGTTTGAACCGCCGGATCCTACGGCGCGGAATGGCGGCTTCGCCAGCCATACCAGCGGAATCAGCGCGATCAACATGCATGCGAGCAACAGGAAGATGTCGTTGGCGCCCATGGTCATCGACTGCACGCCGAGGAGATGCGCGGTAGTGGCATAGGCAGCATCGCCTGTCACCCCCTGCGTAGCGAGCTGCGCCTGGTAGTCCAGCCAGGCCGGCGAATCGGGCCGGATGTGTTCGGTGAGCCTGGCGTAATGGTGTTCTGCGCGGTTGTTCCAGGTGAACACGCAGATCGCGGTGGCAATGCTGCCGGCGAAGGTGCGCAGGAAATTGGAGAGCCCCGCGGCCGAAGCAATCTGCGAGGCCGGCAGTCCCGACATGATGATCTGGTTCAACGGCAGGAAGAACAGCGCCAGGCCAATGCCCATGACGAAACGCGGCGTGGCTGATTGCGCAAAACTGACCTGATCGTTCTGGCGCGAGAACCAGATCAGCGAGAAGGCGAGCACGATGAAGGCGAAGGTTGGCGCTGCGCGCAGATTGATGCGATGCAGATTTCGACCCACGACCGGGGCGAGGACGATTGCAACGAGGCCGACTGGGGCCATCGCAAGGCCCGCCCAGGTGCTGGTGTAGCCCAAGGCGGTCTGCAGCCACAACGGGAAGATGACATTCACCCCGGTGAACGCGAAATACGCAATCGCGATAGTGATAGTGCCGATCCGGAAATTGCGCTGACGGAATAACGACAGATCGACGATGGGGTGTTTGTCGGTCAGCTCCCACGGAATGAAAAACGTCATTGCGACCACGCCAATGACCGCCGCAGTGACAATCTCCGTGGATGCGAACCAGTCCTGCTCGTTGCCATTGTCGAGCATGAACTGCAAGGCGCCGACCCCGATCACCAGCAACGCCAGACCCACTGCATCGATCGGCACCTTGACGCGCAGCGATTCGCGCCGCCGCAGCAGGTACCAGCTGATGCCCGCTGCTGCGATCCCGGTGGGTACGTTGATATAGAACAACCAGGGCCACGAATAGTTGTCGGTGATCCAGCCGCCGAGGATGGGCCCCATGATGGGCGCGATGATGACCACCATCGCCCACAGTCCCAACGCGAGACCGCGCAGATGCACAGGGTAGTTGCGCAGCAACAGCGCTTGCGCCACCGACATCATGGGTCCGGACACCAGGCCCTGCATCAGCCGGGCCGCGATCAGCATCGGCATGCTGGTGGCGAAGCCGCACAGCGCGCTGAACAGGATGAACAACAGGTTGGAAATGACGAATGTGCGCACTTCGCCGAAGCGGCGTCCGATCCAGCCCGCCAGCGGCTGTACCACCGCCGCCGCGAGCAGGTAGGAACTGATGGCCCAGGTGCCTTCGGAGGAGCTCACTCCCATGCTGCCGGCAATGGCTGGAATCGAGACATTGACGATGGTCATGTCGAGGATTTCCATGAAGCTCGACACGCCGATGGCGATGCTCAGCAGCACCAGCGCCGTACCGCGCAAAGGCGGATATTCGCCGGGCGGCAGGGCGGTGGTGCTGGCTTCGGCCATGGATCAGACCCGGTTTATTCAGCCGCGGCCGGAATTGCTGCGGATGATTTTCAAGGCCGCCTGATCTGCTGCGGTGGGATCATTGGCATAGGACGCGGTGGTCTCATGTACATCGGAGACCGGGTCGGCTGCGAGGACTGCCCCCGTGCGGTCATGGGTGTCGATGCTGGTGGTGGTGGATAGCCCTACCCGCAGCGGGTGGCTCGCCAATTCCCGTGCATCCAGCGCAATCTTCACGGGCACTCGCTGGGTAATCTTGATCCAGTTGCCGGAGGCGTTCTGGGGTGGCAGCAGCGAGAACGCGGCGCCAGTGCCAGCCGACAACCCGATGACGCGGCCGTGGAACACCACGTCGCCGCCATACACGTCGGTAACTATCCTTGCCGGTTGCCCGATGCGCAGGTTGCGCAGCTGCTTTTCCTTGAAGTTCGCTTCCAGCCAAACATCCTGCAGCGGGATGATGGTCATCAGCGGTTCGCCGGGGGCAATACGTTGTCCGAGCTGAACGCTGCGCTGCGCAATGAAGCCACCGGCGGGCGCGACGATGGTGGCCCGCTGCGCCTGCAGCCAGGCATCCTTGTAGGCAGATGCCGCCGCCAGCACCGCAGGGTTCTGCTCCAGCGTCACATTGTCGACCAGCGCTCTGGCAGCGGCCGCCTGCTGCTGTCCCTGGCGTAGCGCGGCGCGTGCCATCGCCACGGCGTTGCGGGCATGCCTTACTTCTTCACCCGCCACCGCCTGTTCAGCCAGCAGAGGCTCGCGCTGTGCCAGATCCTGCTCGGCCTGACTGAGCTCAAGTTCCCGCACGGCAATCTGCGTGTCGTATTGCACCGACTGCTCCATCTGCTGCCGCACCTGCCGGACTGTCTGTGCCAGGTTTGCTGCAGTCCGTTCCAGCGCCTGTCGTGCGTCCGTGTCGTCAAGGCGCAGCAGGATCTGGCCCGCTTCGACGCGCGAGGTATTGCGCGCAAATACCTCCACCACTGTTCCCGCGTTCTGCGACGAGACCCGGATCTGGTTGCCCGCGACATAGGCGTCGTCGGTTTTTTCACGCAATGACAGCACCAGGATATCCAGTGCGGCCCAGGCGGCACCGAGCACCAGCAACACGGCCGTGATTGCCAGCAGAATCCGGCGACGGTTGCCGCTGGGGGCAGTGGGTGGGGCAGGCGGAGGTGCGGGTTCGTTCATTGGGGAGTAGCTGCAATGGGTGGGCCACCGCCCAAGGCCTGTTTGAGTTGTATGTCTGCCAGCAGCGCGTCCAGGTCCACACGCAACAGGGCGTCCTTCAGGTCGATTTCCCGCAGGCTGGCCGCAAGCAGCGGACCAATATGGGTGAGCTGCCCGCTGAGGCGTGCTCGCGCCGTGGCCATGAGGGTGCCGGCTGCGGCGAGCTGCTGTGTGCGCTGCTCGCGCTGCAAAGTCGCCTGTTCAATGGCGGCTGCTGCTGCACCGGCCTCACGCGCAGCATTCACCACCGCCTCGTCGTAAGCTGCTATTGCCACATCGAGGGTGGCCTGTGCGGCGCCGTGGCGGGCGCGACGCAGTCCTGCATCGAACAGCGGCAGGTCCACTGCGATGCCAGCAGCTGGCACCCCTGAATCCATGCGCAACAGGCGTCCGAGTTCAATGCTCGACAGGCCCGCCAGCGCCCGCAGCGATACATCTGGATAGAAGCTGGCGCGTGCTGCATCGGTATCGCGTAAGGCGGCTTCCACTCGCCAACGACTTGCGGCAACGTCCGGGCGCCGCGCGAGTAGATTGGCGCCCACATCATCCGGCAAAGCAGCGGCGGTGCGGGGCAGCGGCCGGGCAGTCATTTCGGGCAGTGTCATGGGGTCTGTTCCGAGCAATGCGGCAAGTGCGATCACCTGCAGCTGTTGCTGACCGCGCAGTACTGCCAGCGCTTCGCGGTGTGTGGCCATATCCTGGCGCACGGCCACTGTGGCATCGACCGTATCCAGCTGCGCGTCCGCGCGCCGCCCGGTGAGCAGCAGCTGGCGCTCGAGTATCCCGATAGACTCCTGTTGCAAAGCCATGCGGGCGGCTGATGTCTGCCAGCTGAAGTACGTCGTGCTGATTGCCGCTGCCAGCCCCAGTTCTGCCGCCCGCCGTTCTGCAGCCCGTGCATGGGACCGGTCCAGCGCAGCCTCCAGTGCAGCACGCTGCTTGCCCCACCAGTCGAACTGGTAACGCACTGTTATTCCAAGATCGGACTGGTCGTACCAGTTGAAACCGAGAAATTTGGCCGGCAACAGTCCATTGTCACTGAGCCGCTGCCGGACAAACTGTGCGTTGGCGTCCGCCCGCAGTCCCAGCGACGCACTGGCGAGCCTTACATCCTGTTGCGCCGCGCGGATCCGCGCATCCGCGCTGGCGATTTCCGGCGCCTGAGCCATGGCGGACTCAACCAGGGTATTAAGCGTGGGGTCGTCATAGTCCCGCCACCATTGTGCAGTGGGCCAGCGTGCGTCAGTTCCGTTGCTCGGGGTTGCGATCGGGGCCGCGCCGCGCAGCTGCAACTTGACTGGTGCTGGCGGGTGAAGTGCAGCGCAGGCTGTCATCGCTGCGCAGGCGGCGACAACCAGGGTCATACGCACCCGTGCCTCCCGCTGTTTCATCCGGACACCTTGTCGCGCAAGAGCTGATCGCGTGCATTGAGTGCATCGATGCCGGCCAACAGCCGCTTCAGGTCTGCCAGCAGGCGTTTGCGTTCAGCCACCTTGAAGCCAGCGAAAACAGCGGCCACGTTGCCTGAAATGCGGGGCAGCAGGCTGTGCAGCAGTTTTTCACCTGCAGGTTGCAGCAACAGCACGATCTTGCGTCGATCATCGGCATGCCGACCGCGGGCGACGAGTTTGCGCCGCACCAGTGCATCGCAGACGCGGGTGAGGTTGGCAGGACTTTGCGCAAGCGCTGCGCACAGTGCGCCGGCGATAGCGCTGCCACCACACGAAAGCAATGCGATCAGCACGCGGTACTCGGCCTCGGCAAGACCGGCAGGTTTCAGCAGGCGATCGAGGCGGGCATTGAGGTCGCGGCCAAGAATGATGGCGACGCGCAGCACCATCGACTCCACCAGTGGCATGTCAGGTACATGGCGGCTGAGACCTTTCAGGCTCTTTTCGACCAGGGCTACCTGTGACAGCGACATGCGTGCAAACCCCGGGGATTTCACCGGCAGGTATTTTAGCAGTGAAATATTCCGGACTGAAATAGTTTGGCCGAGGAATTCCCGGCTGCGGCAGCAAACCGGGTGTCAGGGGCGCAGCTGCATCCGTCGGGCAAAAGGCAGGACGGCCAGCATGCCGCTTGCCGCGATCAGCAGTGCGCCGCTCAGGTTCAGGTGCGTGGCGACCTGACCCCACAGCAGACTGCCCAGGGCCAGGCAGCCATAGAACACGGCAGTAAACAACGCCATGCCACGGGCGCGCAGCGCGTCCGGCACCGCCAGCTGCGCGGCGACAATCAGCGCCGATAGTGACGCAAGCCAGGCGGTGCCTGCCAGAAATGAGGCAAGCATGCCCAGCGCCGGGACATGCAACAGCGCGTATCCCGCCAACGCCGCAGCGGTGGCCAGCGTGCTGGCATCCAGCAGCCGGTCCAGTCCCCAGCGGGCTCGCAATGCAGGTAGCGCGAGCGCAGCGCTGACCGCGCCGACACCGATGCAGCCAACCAGCACACCGAACAGCTTGGGTCCGCCCTGCAGCAGGTCGCGGGCTACCAGTGGCAGCAGTGCCCAGTAGCAGCTGCCGAACACGAAGAACAGCACCGAACGCCACAGGGTGTTTCGCAACGCCGCATTGGTTCCAACCTGTTTCAGACCGGTAAAAAGCGCGGCCAGGTAGGGCTCACGCTGACTGGCATGCGGCGCGCTTCGCGGCGCCCGCCACCACCACAGCGCGATGATGACAGCCAGGAAGCTCGCGCCATTGAGCAGGAACGGCCACGCAATGCCACACACTGCGATGATCACACCTGCGATAGCTGGCCCGATTGCACGACTGATGTTCATGCTCACGGTATGCAGGGCCACGGCCTGTTGCAGATCCTGTTTCGGCACGAGGCCCGGAACAATGGCTTGCCAGGTCGGCGACATGACGGCGACGCAGCTGCCCATTCCAAGCGTAACCAGTAGTAGCGTCACTACGCCAGCCTTGCCGCCGAGCACCAGCACACCCAGCAATGTCGCCAGCACCAGCATCGTCCACTGCACCAGCAGCAGCAGCCGCCGTTTATCCATCCGGTCAGCCAGAGTGCCAGCGGGAATGGCGAGCAGGCACACCGGCAATGTATAGGCCGCCTGCACCAGCGCCACCATATAGGGCTTGGGATCCAGCGTCGCCATGAACCAACCTGCGGCGAGGTCGTGCATCCAGCTGCCGATGTTGGATATCAGTCCCGCGCACCACAGCACTGCAAATTCCGGATGCCGCAGCGGCGCCCAGGCGCCAGTGCTGGCGCTGCTCCGCGACGCGTCGCTCATCGCGTCAGCTTCTTGTACCTGATCCGATGCGGCTGATTGGCGCTATCGCCATGGCGGCGCTCGTAGTCGGCTGCATATTCCTGGTAGTTGCCCTCGAAGAACATCACCTGCGATTCACCTTCGAAGGCAAGGATGTGCGTGGCGATGCGGTCGAGGAACCAGCGATCATGGGAAATGACAACGGCGCAACCGGGGAAGGCAACCAGAGCTTCTTCAAGCGCGCGCAAGGTTTCGATGTCTAGATCATTGGTTGGTTCGTCCAGCAGCAGCAGGTTGCCACCGGTCTTGAGCACTTTGGCCAGATGCACGCGGTTGCGCTCGCCGCCGGAGAGCTCGCCGATAAGCTGCTGCTGCTGCGTGCCCTTGAAATTGAAGCGGCCGACGTAGCCGCGCGAGGGCGTTTCGTAATTGCCGACTTTTATGATGTCCTGACCGCCAGAGATTTCCTGCCACACGCTGTGCTTGTCGTTCAGCTGCTGGCGCGACTGGTCGACGTAGGCCAGCTTCACGGACGGACCAATGCGGATCTCGCCGCTGTCCGGCTTTTCCTGACCTGTGAGCATGCGAAACAGCGTGGTCTTGCCGGCGCCATTGGGGCCAATGATGCCGACGATGCCGCCTCTGGGCAGGCTGAAGGTGAGATCGTCGATCAGCAACCGGTCGCCGAAGGCCTTGACCAGGTTCTTTACTTCGATGACCACATCGCCCAGTCGCTCGCCGGGCGGAATGTAGATTTCGTTGGTCTCGTTGCGCTTCTGGAATTCCTGTGAGGAGAGTTCTTCGAAGCGTTGCATGCGCGCCTTGCTCTTGGACTGCCGGGCCTTGGGGTTGGAACGCACCCACTCGAGTTCGCGCTCGAGCATCTTGCGCAGGCCTTCCTGTGAACGCTCTTCCTGTTCGAGGCGCTTGTCCTTCTGCTCCAGCCAGGAAGAATAGTTTCCCTTCCACGGAATGCCGTGGCCGCGGTCCAGCTCCAGGATCCACTCCGCAACATTGTCGAGAAAGTAACGATCGTGCGTCACCGCGATGACGGTGCTGGGATATTCCTCGAGATAGCGCTCGAGCCAGGCCACCGACTCGGCGTCCAGATGGTTGGTGGGTTCATCGAGCAGCAACATGTCCGGCGCGGACAGCAACAGCTGGCACAGCGCGACGCGGCGCTTCTCGCCGCCGGAGAGCTTGCCGATGATGGCATCCCACTCCGGCAGACGCAGCGCATCGGCGGCGATGTCGAGCTTGCGTTCCAGTTCCCAGCCGCCGGCTGCGTCGATGGCGTCCTGCAGTTTCGCCTGCTCTTCAAGGAGAGCATTCATTTCGTCATCGGACATGGGTTCGGCGAATTTCTCGCTGATCTCGTTGAATCGCACCAGCTTCTTGAATGCATCACCCACGCCCTGCATGACAGCCTGCCGCACGGTGTGATTGTCATCCAGCTGTGGTTCCTGCTGCAGGTAACCGATGCGGATGCCGCTCTGCGCACGGGCCTCGCCATCGATGTTGGTATCGATGCCGGCCATGATCCGCAGCAGCGTGGACTTGCCCGAGCCGTTGAGGCCGAGCACGCCGATCTTGGCGCCGGGAAAGAAGGAGAGGCTGATGTCGCGCAGGATTGTCCGCTTGGGGGGAACAACCTTCGAGACACGATTCATAGTGTAGATGTATTGAGCCATGCGGCCGATTATCCGCGAATCATGCGGCCGCGTGATAGTCTGGCTGCCGCTTGAACGCACCCACTACAACTGTGGCGCGCATTGCCGGCGGGCCAGCTGCCGAGCGGCGCGTGCTGGTCATTGCCGACGAGCCATTGGGGCGATACGGATTTCCCGATGGCCACCCCTTTGGCACAGACCGGATGGCGGCCTTCCAGGGAGAATTCCGCGCGCGTGGCCTTGCCACGCGCTGCATCAGCGGTGCTTCACGCGCCGCGTCCGATCCTGAGCTGCTGCTGTTCCATACGCCGCGATACGTGGAGTTCGTCCGCGCACGTTCTGCCGATGGCCTCGGTAGTCTCGATGCGGGTGACACGCCGGCCTTCCGGGGTTGTTTCGAAGCTGCGGCCCAGGCCGTCGGGGCGACGCTTGCAGCTGCTGAAGCGCTGTTGACTGGCCGCGCCGAACGCGCCTTCGTGCCGATCGCCGGACTGCATCATGCAGCACGGGACGCGGCGGCCGGATTCTGCATCTTCAATGACTGTGGTGTGCTGATCGAAAAATTGCGGCGCGAGTGGGACATTGGGACGGTGGCCTATGTGGACATCGACGCGCATCACGGCGACGGGGTCTTTTACGCATTCGAGGCTGATTCGCGGCTGGTGTTTGCGGATCTGCATGAAGACGGGCAGTTTCTGTATCCAGGTACGGGCAGGGCCGATGAAACCGGATTGGCGGCTGCACGGGGCAGCAAGCTGAACATTCCATTGCCGCCTGGTGCGGATGATGCAGTCTTTGCCGCCCACTGGCAGGAGGTGATGACGCACCTCGGTCGTTTCGAGCCGCAGTTCATTATCCTGCAGTGTGGCGCCGACAGTCTGGGCGGCGACCCGCTCACTCATTTACAGCTCAGCGCGGCAAGTCATGCGCTGGCGGCAAGTCAACTGGCAGGGCTGGCTGATCGCCTTGGACACGGACGGGTGCTGGCCCTGGGCGGCGGTGGCTACAATCGGGGAAACATCGCCTGCGCCTGGAACGCAGTGGTCGAAGCGCTGCTGCAGTCCTGATTGCAACGTTTCGGGTACCATTGGCGGCCCTTCCATGAGGCCCGCAACTCCATGTATTCCGAGTCGATGACGATCGAGCGTTTTGATCCTGATCTGGCACGCGCCCTGGACGGGGAGCGGCTGCGGCAGGAGGAGCACATAGAGCTCATCGCGTCGGAGAACTACGCCAGCCCGCGTGTGCTCGAAGCGCAGGGTTCGGTGCTGACCAACAAATACGCAGAAGGCTATCCGGGCAAGCGCTACTACGGTGGCTGCGAATACGTGGACGTGGTCGAGCAGCTGGCGATTGATCGAGCCCGCCGCCTGTTTGGTGCCGACTACGCCAACGTGCAACCCCATTCCGGCAGCCAGGCCAATGCCGCGACTTTCATGGCACTCATCAGTCCCGGCGACACCATGCTGGGCATGAGTCTTGATCATGGCGGTCATCTCACCCACGGCTCGAAGGTCAATTTTTCGGGCAAGCTGTTTCGTGCCGTAAGTTATGGGCTGCGTGCCGACGACGGCCGCATCGATTACGACCAGATGGAGCAGGTGGCGCTGGCCGAGAAGCCGAAGCTCATTGTCGCGGGCTTTTCCGCCTATTCGCGCCATCTGGATTTCGCGCGTTTCCGTCGTGTTGCCGACCAGGTGGGTGCCTGGCTCGTGGTTGACATGGCGCATGTCGCTGGCCTTGTGGCCACGGGGCTGTATCCGAATCCGCTGCCGCATGCCGATGTCGTCACCAGTACCACGCACAAGACACTACGCGGCCCGCGCGGTGGTCTCATTCTCGCGCGAGCCAATGACGAAATCGCCAGGAAGCTCAATTCGATGGTGTTTCCCGGTACGCAGGGTGGGCCACTGATGCATGTCATCGCCGCCAAGGCGGTGGCATTCCAGGAGGCGCTACAGCCTGAGTTCAAGGAATACCAGCAACAGGTGCTGGCGAACGCTCGCGCCATGGCCAGCGCGTTCCAGCGGCGCGGCTACAAGGTGGTTTCCGGCGGCACCGACAATCATCTGTTCCTGCTCGACCTGTCGGACAAAAGCATGACGGGCAAGGACGCCGACGCGGCGCTCGGCCAGGCGCATATCACCGTCAACAAGAACGCAGTGCCGAACGATCCGCGCCCGCCATCGGTGACCAGCGGCCTGCGCATTGGCTCACCGGCCTCTACCACCCGCGGCTTCAAGGAAGCGGAGATGGCGCAGGCGGCGGGCTGGATTGCCGATATCATCGACGCCAACGGTGCCGTTGAAGTGATAGACCGGGTGCGCGGTGAGGTGGCGGCGCTGTGTCGCAAGTTCCCTGTTTACGGAAAGTGAGGCACGCCTAAGGCCGCGTGCGTGAGCTGGCATGCATTGTCCATTTTGCGGGCATGAGGAAACCAAGGTAACGGATTCGCGACTGGCGGGGGCCGGCGCGCAGATCCGTCGTCGGCGTGAGTGTCTTTCCTGTGGTGAGCGGTTCACTACGTTTGAAACCGCTGAGCTCGTGATGCCGCTGGTAGTGAAGTCCGACCAGCGCCGCGTGCCATTCGACGAAGCCAAACTGCGCAGCGGCATGGTCAAGGCACTGGAAAAGCGGCCGGTGAGCGGCGAGGCGATCGACGATTCCATCACCCGTATCTGCCACAAGCTGCGCAGCATGGGGGAGCGCGAAGTGGCATCCCGCGTCATCGGCGAGCTGGTGATGGAAGATCTGCACCATCTGGACGAAGTCGCCTACGTGCGCTTTGCATCCGTCTATCGCAGCTTCCAAGACGTTGATGCTTTCCGCCAGGAAATCGAGCAGATGGGTCACCGGCGCCGGCGTCCGGCGCATCGCGATCAGCTGTCACTGCTGCCGGGTGGCGTGCCGAACCCGGGCAAGAAGTCATGATGGAAGCTGTCGCGTGGACTGACATGGACCAGCAGGCGATGGCGCGCGCCTTCGAGCTCGCGCGCCGCGGCCAATACAGTACCGATCCGAATCCCCGCGTGGGTTGCGTGCTCATGCACGGCGCAGAGGTGGTGGGCGAGGGCTGGCATCAGCGGGCTGGCGGACCCCATGCCGAAGCGCATGCGCTCGGTGTGGCGGGTTCCGCCGCGCGCGGCGCAACCGCATACGTGACGCTGGAACCCTGCGACCATCATGGCCGCACGCCGCCCTGCAGCCTGGCGCTGATCGAGGCCGGGGTGGCGCGCGTGGTGTATGCGCTGGATGACCCGGATCCACGCGTGGCGGGACAGGGCGCCGGACGATTGCGCGCGGCCGGCGTGCGGGTCGATGCGGGTCTCATGCGAGCCGAGTCTGAAGCGCTGAATCCGGGATACCTCAAACGCAATCGGCATGGTTTGCCGTATGTACGGGTGAAAGTCGCCGCGAGTCTGGATGGGCGCACTGCGCTGGCTTCGGGCGAGAGCCGCTGGATCACTTCACGGGCGGCGCGCGCCGACGCCCAGCGTGGTCGCGCCACAAGCTCGGTGGTGCTGACCGGCGTCGGTACCATTCTCGCGGACGATCCCGCACTGAACGTGCGTATCGAGGAGAGCGACCGGCAGCCGCTGCGGGTAGTGCTCGATTCGCAGTTGCGCACGCCTTCTGATTCGCGTGTGCTGCAACGTGAGGGAAGAGTGCTGATACTCGGCACAGTTGATCATGCCGATCGCAGGCGCTCGCTGGAGCGACAGGGAGCCGAGGTAGTCATCGTCCCGGCGGTTGCTGATCGCCCCGATCTTGCGGCCGTGCTGCGTCTGCTGGCCCAGCGTGGTGCGAACGAGATCTGGGTGGAGGCGGGCGCGGTGCTGGCGGGCGCGTTTGTGCGGGAGCGGCGTTTCGATGAGCTGGTTGTTTACCTCGCACCCTGTCTGCTTGGTGGCGACGGCAGGCCACTGCTGCAGCTGCCCGCTCTGGCCAGTCTCGACGACCGGGCAGTGCTGCGATTCGTGGAATGTCGCAGTGTCGGGGATGATCTGCGCCTGACGGCAATGGTGGCCTGAACATGTTTACCGGAATCATCCAGGCGCGTTGCACGGTGGCACAGCGTGTCGATCACGGTGGTGATCTGTGTCTGACGATAGACGCGGGCAATCTTGTTGACCTTGTCGGTCCGGCGCGGCTCTCAGTGGGTGAAAGCATCGCGGTCAACGGCGCATGCCTCACGGTGGTTACTTTCGACGGCCGTTGCTTCACTGCGGATGTTTCACGCGAGACGCTTGCGCTAACCACGTTGGGCGCGTGTCAGCCGGGTTCGCTGGTGAATCTGGAGCCAGCCTTGCGGGCTGGCGATCCACTCGGAGGGCACCTGGTGTCCGGCCACATCGATGGAGTCGCAGAGGTCACCAGTCTGCAAGCAGATGCACGTTCACTGCGCGTGCAGTTTGAAGTTGCGGCGCCGCTCGCCAGGTATATCGCCACGAAAGGCTCGGTGGCATTGGATGGTGTGAGTCTCACCATCAACGAGGTCGACGGCTGCCGGTTTGGCGTCAATCTCATTCCCCACACCGTGGAGGTCACGAACTTCCGGCACCTGGCAGTCGGTCAGCGCCTGAACCTCGAGGTCGACCAGCTCGCCCGTTATCTCGACCGCCTGCTGGCGCTGCGGGCCTGAGCCATGCGCTGGCGGGCTGATACAATGCACCGCATGAACACCGGCCCCCGACTTGTCGAACAGACCAGCCCGTTCCACCGCATTGAGGACATTCTGGCTGACCTTGCGGCCGGCAAGATGGTCGTGGTGGTCGACGACGAGGACCGCGAGAATGAGGGTGACCTGCTCATGGTTGCCGAGCGCGTGCGTCCTGAAGACATCAATTTCATGGCGCGCTTTGGGCGCGGGCTGATCTGTCTTACGCTGACGCGCGAACGCTGCACGCAATTGCGCCTGCCATTGATGGTGAGCGAGACGGATCGGGAACGCCGCACCAACTTCACACTGTCGATCGAGGCCGCAGAAGGCATCACCACCGGCATTTCGGCCTACGACCGGGCGCATACCGTGCGCACGGCCGTTGCGAAAGACGCGCGGCCCGATCACCTGCGGCAACCCGGGCACATCTTTCCGGTCATGTCCCAGCCAGGTGGCGTGCTGACCCGTGCCGGCCACACCGAAGCGGGGTGCGATCTGGCACGCCTTGCGGGGTGCGAACCCGCCGCGGTGATCGTCGAGATCATGAACGACGATGGCACCATGGCACGCCGCCCGCAGCTGGAAGCATTCGCCCATCTTCACGGGCTGCGGATCGGTACCATCCGCGATCTCATCCGCTATCGCCTGCGTACTGAACGAACAGTCGAGCGGATCGCACAGCGCACGGTACAGACGGAATTCGGCGAGTTCCAGCTGCACTGCTACGAAGATCACGTGCACCGGGATCTGCATCTCGCGCTGGTCAGAGGCAACCTTGCGTCCGCGCAGCTGCCACTGGTACGGGTGCATGTTGCCGACACGCTGCGCGACCTGCTGGGCGTGCGTACCGAGGCACGTGCCTGGACATTGCGTGATGCGCTCCAGCGTATTGCCGCGGAACCCAGTGGGGTGTTGATCGTGTTGCGAGATCATGAATCGCCGCGCTCGCTGGCTGATGCCGTGCAGGGTCTGCAGCCACGCGAACCGGCACCGGCCGGTGACCAGGCGCAGGCGGTGCTGCGCACCTACGGCATCGGCGCGCAGATTCTGAAGGATCTGGGCGTGCGTCGCATGCGGGTGCTGTCTGCGCCAAAGCAGTTGCAGGGCATTTCGGCTTTCGATCTGGAAGTCGCTGAATACGTGAGCGACTAATACTCCCTGACCCGCCATGCCGAACTACAAAATCATTGATGGCACATCGCAGCTGGTGATGCGCGACGGTGGCGTTGGCAGCGCTGCGCAAGGGCGCCGCGTGGCGGTGGTGGCTGCGCGGTTCAATTCAGACATCGTCAATCGCATGGTCGAAGGCGCTGCAGCAGCCTGGGCGCGACAGGGCGGGGATCCCGCGGAGTTGGTGCTGGTGCGCGCTCCGGGCGCCTTCGAATTGCCGCTGCTCGCGCGCAAGCTCGCGGCAACCGGCCGCTACGACGCAATCGTGGCGTTGGGATGCGTGATCCGCGGCGAAACCGCCCATTTCGATTTCGTTGCCGGGGAGGCGGCGCGCGGCATCGCCGATGCAGCGCGCGACACCGGCTTGCCGGTGATCTTCGGAGTGCTGACCACCGAGAATCTGGAGCAGGCGCTGGAGCGTGCCAGCACTGATCGCATGGACAAGGGTGGTGAAGCCATGGACGCGGCGCTGGAAATGGCGCTGGTGCTGCGCCATATCGCCGCAATATGAACAAGCCTGCGCGCCCGACACGTGGCAACTCCGCGCGGGTGCTGGCGCGCAAGCTAGCGTTGCAGGGCCTGTACAGATGGCAGCTGAATCGCTGCCCGTGGCAGGACCTGATGAGCGAGTTCGAACTGGCGACGGAGTCCCCACGCGCCGACCGCGCGCACTTCCAGGCGCTGGTGCAGCAGATCTGCGAGCACAGTGAGGAGCTCGACACGCAGCTCACGGCCTGGTGCGATCGCCCGGCGGCCGATCTCGATCCAGTCGAACATGCGGCCCTGTACATAGGCCTTGAGGAGCTGCGATCACATCCGGAGGTGCCGTATCGCGTGGTGATCAGCGAAGCGGTGGCGTTGGCGCGGCGCTTCGGTGCGACCGATGGACACAGTTTCGTCAACGCCGTGATGGACAGGGCCGCGCGCGAGCTGCGACCCAACGAGCGCTGACCCCAAGCCGCCGGCGTATCAGCGTCCCGCACCATGCCGCCCGGCGAATTCGAGCTCATAGAACGCTATTTTCGCGCACCAGCAGAAGCCCTGCGGCGCGAGCGCGGCGATGTCGCGCTCGGCATCGGTGACGATGCGGCGCTGCTGCAGGTGCCGCCCGGAATGCAACTGGTTGCCGCCGTGGATACGCTGGTCGAGGGCCGTCATTTCCCGACGGGTACTTCACCCGAATCCCTGGGCCATCGCGCGCTGGCTGTAAACCTCAGTGACCTTGCGGCTATGGGCGCCGAACCCGCGTGGTTCCTGTTGTCACTGACAATGCCGGATGTCCGTGCGGACTTCCTTGAAGGTCTGGCTCGCGGATTATTGAGCCTGGCGCAGGAGCATCGAATCGCTCTGGTGGGCGGCGACACCACGGCGGGGCCGCTGTCAGTTTCCGTGCAGGTTCTGGGTCTGGTGGAACCTGGCACTGCGTTGCGTCGCAGTACCGCAAAATCCGGTGACCTGTTGTTTGTCAGCGGCACGCCCGGCGATGCCGCCGCAGGTCTGGAAATGGAGATGGGAATTCCGCAGGCCTCGCAGGTGGTCGCCGCGCAACAGCAGTACTTGCGCCGGCGTTTCCTGTATCCCACGCCGAGGCTGGCACTGGGGCAGGCGCTGCGTGGCCTCGCGAGTGCCTGCATCGATGTCTCCGACGGATTGGCGGCTGACGCCGGCAAACTCGCACAGGCGAGTGGTTGCGGTGCGCGCATAGAAGTGGAGCGGCTGCCGGTATCCGCCGCGCTGCAGGCCCAGCTGGGCAGTTCGGCCCTGCGAGCGGCCCTCGCAGGCGGTGATGACTACGAACTTTGTTTTACAGTCGCCGCATCCCGGGCCGATGAAATCCCGGCGCGTCTGATTAATGTCAAATGCCCGGTGACTTGCATTGGAGTGCTGGAAGAATCCGCCGGCGTGCGTGTTTGCAAAAACGGTGTGCCAATCGGTCTTGACCTGCGCGGTTACGATCATTTCAACCCGCCACGGTAATCCTGAAGGCGCATCACAGCCTTCCGCACCGCAGAAAACCTAAGCTCCCGGATACTGCTTCAAGCGAGTGTCCATGGCCAATCTCCCGGCAAGAATTCCAGCTGCGACCGATGCTGCTCCGGAGCGGATCGGCAAGTACGTGATCGTGCGTGAAGTGGGACAGGGCAGCACCGGCACCGTCTATCTTTCGCATGATCCGTATTACGGCCGGGACGTGGCCATCAAGGTCTATAACGGCGATGACGGTGAAGACGAGGACAAGGCACGGGTTGCGCGCAAGATGTTCCTGTCCGAGGCGCATATGGTGGGCATGCTGCAGCACCCGCAGCTCATGCCGATCTACGATGCCGGTGAAGAAGACGGTCATTGTTATGTGGTGACCGAGTACGTGCATGGTGCACGCACGCTGGCCGCCTTCTGCCGCCCCGACGACCTGCTGCGCATAGATGTGATCGTCGAGATCATCTTCAAGTGCGCCAAGGCATTGAACTACGCGCATTCGCGCGGCGTGATCCATCGCGACATCAAGCCATCCAATATCCTCTACACGCAGGAAGGCGACGTGCGCATCATCGACTTCGGTATCGCGCTGATCGATGGCTCGGGCATGTCGCGCATCGAAGGCATCGCCGGCAGTCCCAGCTACATGTCGCCGGAGCAGGTACAAGGGCACGAGCTCACCAATCGCTCGGACCTGTATTCATTGGGTGCGGTCATGTATGAACTGCTGACCGGCACGCGACCATTTCGCGCCGGCAATCTGGCCAAATTGATGCACCAGATCGTGTATGCAACCCCGGCGCCGATTCATTCGCTGCGCAGTGAAGTCACCGAAGAGCTTGAGAACGTGGCGGCGATGGCCCTCCACAAGGACCCGGAAAAGCGCTATCGCAGCGGCCTTGACTTCGCGGCAGCCCTGACCCGTGTCCATCAGAAGTTGCGTGCGCGCACCGACCAGATGGAACAGACCGAGCAGATGGCGCTGCTGCGCCAGCTCAGTTTCTTTCATGAATTCTCGCAGGCGGAGATCGCCGAAGTGCTCAGGGCCAGCAGCTGGCAGACCTACGCGGCAAACGAGGAAGTGGTTCGTGAAGGCGACATGGACGACCGGTTCTACGTGGTAGTTGCGGGCAGCTGCTTGGTACGGCGCAACGGCCGCACCGTCGGTGCGCTGGGTACCGGCGACTGCTTCGGCGAATCAAGCTACGTGCCCGGCGCGCGCCGTTCCGCATCAGTATGCACGGGCAGCAACGTCACGCTGCTGAAGGTGGGAGCTACCCTGCTGGAGCAGGCGTCTGCTGCCTGCCAGCTCCGGTTCAACCGCGTATTCCTGCGCTCGCTGATCGAACGGCTGCAGAAGTCCGAATACGCGATCGCCGCCGGCCAATAGGCGAACTGCCGGCGATCCCTGCGCTTATGCGCTCTGGCGTCCGCCGCCCTGAATTAGCGCACCGGCATCTTCGAGGCTGCGCCACCACTGGTTGATGCGTTGACGGATGCTGGCCGCGTCTAGTCCCGCCATGGCCAGGCAATCATCGCGCGAGCCGTGTTCGATGAACCGGTCTGGAATGCCGATGTGCAGCAGCGGCAGTGCGATGCCCGCTTCTGCCAGCAATTCGCCCACGGCCGAGCCCGCGCCACCGGCCACAACGTTTTCCTCCAGGGTGCAAATGGCACGTGATCTCAGCGCAACGCGCAGCACTGCGTCCCGATCCATAGGCTTGACGAAGCGCATGTCGAGCACGGTGGCGTCATGGTCTTCGGCGGCAGCCAGCGCCGCCGGCAACAGCGGTCCGAACGACAGGATCGAGAGCCCGACGCGCCCCTCCCGGCGCGTCACTGCGCGACCGACGGTCAGGGCCGTCATTTCCTGGCTGACCTTGACACCGGGGCCGGCGCCACGCGGATAGCGCACTGCCGACGGCTGTTGCAGGGTGGTTGCGGTGTACAGCATCTGCCGGCATTCGTTTTCGTCTGATGGCGTCATCACCACCATGTTTGGAATGCAGCGCAGGAAGCTGATGTCGAAGCTGCCCTGATGCGTGGCGCCATCGCCGCCAACAAGCCCCGCGCGATCCAGTGCAAAAACCACCGGCAGATTCTGCAGCGCGACGTCATGAATCAGCTGGTCATAGCCACGTTGCAGGAAGGTTGAATAGATCGCGACCACGGGTTTGAACCCTTCGGTTGCCAGGCCGGCAGCAAAAGTGATCGCGTGCTGTTCGGCAATCGCGACATCGAAGTAGCGTCCCGGAAAGCGCTTCGAATACTCCACCAGTCCCGAACCTTCGCGCATGGCGGGGGTTATCCCGAGGATCAGAGGGTCGGCTTCTGCCATATCGCAAAGCCATTCGCCGAAGATGCGCGAGAAAGTGGGCGGACCCGCTTTTTCCTTGAAGATAGTGCCTGTGACGGGATCGAAAGGACCCGGACCGTGCCAGGTGATCGGATCCGCTTCAGCTGGCGCGTAGCCCTTGCCTTTGCGGGTGACCACATGCAGAAACTGCGGTCCTTTGAGTTCGCGGATGTTGCTCAATGCGGCAACCAGCGCCTTCAGGTCGTGGCCGTCGATGGGGCCAATGTAATTGAAGCCCATTTCCTCGAACATCGTGCCGGGCAGAATCATGCCCTTCATGTGTTCCTCGGAGCGGCGGGCCAGTTCGCGCATGGTCGGCATCTGGCTCAGAACTTTCTTGCCACCCTTGCGCAACTGCGAATAGAAACGCCCGGCCAGCACGCGCCCGAAGTAATGGGAGAGGGCGCCTACCCCCTCGGAGATCGACATCTCGTTGTCGTTGAGCACCACCAGCAGGTCGGTGGACAGGCAGCCCGCATGATTGAGTGCTTCGAAAGCCATGCCGCCGCTCATTGCGCCGTCACCAATGACCGCCACTGCACGGCGGTCTTCGCCCCGTTGGGCAGCGGCCGTAGCCATACCCAGCGCGGCGCTGACCGAAGTGCTGGAGTGGCCGGTGCCGAAGGTGTCGTATTCACTCTCCGCGCGGTGCGGAAAAGGCGCCAGGCCACCCTGCTGCTTGATTGACTGGAGCCGGTCGCGCCGACCGGTAAGCACCTTGTGCGGATACGCCTGATGGCCCACGTCCCAGACGATTCTGTCCGAAGGTGTGTTGTAGACGTAGTGCAGGGCGATGGTCAGCTCCACGGTGCCGAGGCCGGCGGCAAAGTGGCCACCGCGTGTGGCCACGGTGCGAATCAGGAACTGGCGCAATTCGGCCGCGAGCTGCCCGAGCTCGGCGGGCGCAAGTGCCCGCACGTCCGCGGGTTCGCGTATCCGGTCGAGCAGGGGAAGGCCTTCAGCACTCATTGACACAAGTTTACACGGCGCCGGTAGGCGAAACGCGGGTTCAATGTCTGCGGTCGACCACGAGATCAGCGAGGCTGATGAGGTCGGACACATGCGACCCCATGCCATCGAGTGCAGCAACTGCCGCGTCGCGATGCAGGCGCGCAAGCTGCGCTGCGCCGGCAAGGCCGTGGAGGCTGGGATAGGTGGGTTTGCCACGTGCGGCATCTGCTCCTGCGATCTTGCCCAGCGCGGCGGTCTCGCCTTCGACATCCAGGACATCGTCCTGTATCTGGAACGCGAGGCCGAGTTCTGCGCCGTATGCCGCGAGTGCGTCGTATTGCCGGCCGCTGCATGTGCCAGCGGCAATTGCGCCCAACAGCACGCTCGCCTGGATCAGTGCGCCGGTCTTGCGCCGGTGCATGGCTTCGAGCGCAGCGGCCGACAGCGGCTTGCCCACGGACGCCAGGTCGATGGCCTGACCGCCAGCCATGCCAGCGGTACCAATGCCCTGCGCGAGTACCTGGATCTGTTGCAGGCGCGCTGCGGCAGATGGCGCCGCCGCGTGGCGGCCGGCTATGACTTCGAAGGCCAGTGCCTGCAGCGCGTCGCCAACCAGCACCGCGGTGCCTTCGTCATAGGCCTTGTGACAGGTGGGGCGGCCACGCCGCAGATCGTCATCGTCCATGGCTGGCAGATCGTCATGCACGAGGCTGTATACATGGATCAGTTCCACTGCAACCGCCGCATCATCCAGCAGTTCGGGCGCAGCGCCCAGTGCCGCGCCTGTGGCATAGACCAGAACCGGGCGCAGACGCTTGCCACCGCCCAACGTGCAGTAGCGCATGGCTTCCGCCAAGCGAGCCGTACCGGGATCGGACAGTTCCAGCTGTCGGGCCAGTTGCAGTTCCGTGCGGGCACGCCACTGCACAAGCCGCGCGTCCAGCGGTGCGCTCTCAGTCAACGCCGGATTCCGAGTCGGCATCAAAGGGGCGCAGACGTTCACCTGCGCCCTCCTTGAGCAGAATCTCCACTCGCTGTTGCGCCCCCGCCAACGACGCGTGACAGCTGCGCGTCAGCGCCACACCCTGCTCGAACAGGGCCAGGGACTCTGCCAACGGCAGATCGCCGCGCTCCAGTTGCGCAATCAGTTTTTCAAGCTCCTGCAGCGACTTCTCGAAATCAGGCGGGGCAGCGACGCTCTGGTTCTTGCGGTTCATGATTGAAGTCTAGCTCACCTGCTGGCGCGCGTTGCGATGTAGAATCGCGCTCCATGCAATCTCCATGGATTCTCCGTAAACCCATCAGTAATGACACCTTCCTACAGCGCTTCTGATATCGAGGTCCTGTCCGGCCTCGATCCGGTACGTCGCCGCCCCGGCATGTATACCGACACGACCCGGCCGAATCACCTGGCGCATGAAGTCATCGACAACAGCGTGGACGAAGCGCTGGCCGGGCATTGCGATCTGGTGGAGGTCGTGCTGTTCAAGGATGGTTCGCTGCAGGTGACCGACAACGGGCGCGGCATGCCTGTGGATATCCACCCACAGGAGAAGGTCAGCGGTGTGGAGCTGATCCTCACCCGACTGCATGCTGGCGCGAAGTTCTCCGACGCCAACTACAAATTCTCCGGCGGCCTGCATGGAGTGGGCGTGTCGGTGGTCAATGCCCTGTCGAAGCAGCTGGATTGCTGGGTGCGTCGCGGCGGCAAGGAATACAACATCGGCTTTCGCAGCGGCAAGGTGTCTTCGAAGCTCGAGGAAATCGGTACGGTCGGCAAGAACAACACGGGTACCACCGTGCGCTTCTGGCCCGAGGCCAGCTTTTTCGATACCGACCGCTTTGCGGCGGCAGATCTGCGGCACACGCTCAAAGCCAAGGCCGTGCTGTGCCCTGGGCTGCGCGTGCGTTTTGAAAATGAATTCACCGCGGAGAAGAATGAATGGTTCTACACCGGTGCGCTGTCGGAATATTTGCTGGAGCAGGTCGGCGAGGCCGACCGCTTGCCGAAGGAGCCGTTGTCCGGCAAGCACGGCACCGCGACCGATGCAGTGGAATGGGCGCTCGTTTGGGCGCCCGACCTGTCGGCGTTCATTGCCGAAAGCTACGTCAACCTGATTCCCACCGCCGGTGGTGGCACCCACGTCAACGGCTTGCGCGGCGGTGTCTGCGCTGCGGTGCGTGAGTTCACGGAATTTCGCAATCTGCTGCCGCGCGGAATCAAGCTGGCGCCGGAAGACATCTGGAATGGCGTGTCGTTTGTGCTGTCGATCCGCCTGAAGGATCCGCAGTTCGCCGGGCAGACCAAGGAGCGCCTCGGGTCGCGTGAAGCTGCAGCGCTGGTCGAGGGCTACGCGCGTGACAGTACGGCACTGTGGCTGAACCAGCATCCCGACGCCGGTGAGCGCATTGCCCAGTACGCCATCGAGAATGCGCAGGAGCGACTCAAGGCGGCGCAGCGTGTGACGCGCAAACGTGCTGTATCCGGGCCCGCTTTGCCTGGCAAGCTGGCCGACTGCACCACGCAGGATCCGGCGCGCTCTGAGCTGTTCCTGGTGGAGGGCGATTCCGCCGGTGGCTCTGCGCGGCAGGCACGCGACCGCAACATCCAGGCCGTGATGCCATTGCGTGGCAAAATCCTGAACACCTGGGAGCTGGAACCTGGCCAGGTGGCCTCTTCCGAAGAAGTGCACAACATCAGCATCGCCATTGGCGTTGATCCCGGTTCGTCGAACATCACGGATCTGCGTTATCACAAGATCTGCATCCTGGCCGACGCCGATTCCGACGGGCAACACATCGCAACCTTGCTGTGCGCACTGTTCCTGCGCCATTTCCGGCCGCTGGTATTGAACGGGCATGTGTTTGTCGCGATGCCGCCGCTGTATCGCATCGATGCCGGCAAGCAGGTTGGTTATGCGCTGGACGACGCCGAACGCGACGCTTTCATTGCGCGTCTGGAGGCCGAGAAGAGTCGTGCCAAACCGGTGGTGACCCGCTTCAAGGGCCTGGGTGAAATGTCGGCACTGCAGTTGCGCGAAACCACCATGGACCCGGCAACCCGCCGACTGGTGCAGCTGACGATAAGCGGCCAGGACGGCGCGGACCAGATGATGGACATGCTGCTGGCGAAAAAGCGCGCGTCGGATCGCCGCGAATGGCTGGAGCAGAAAGGTAATCTCGCCGACGTGCTGGTATAGCGCGCGAGCCCAAGCGGATTCAAGTGAAAGAACAGGAACTGAATTTCGAAGGCGTCGAGCAGCAATCGATGCGCGATTTCACGGAGAAGGCATACCTCGATTATTCGATGTATGTAATCCTTGACCGCGCATTGCCGGTATTGGGCGACGGCCTCAAGCCAGTGCAACGGCGCATCATCTACGCGATGAGCGAGCTCGCGCTTTCAGCGGCCAACAAGCACAAGAAGTCCGCGCGTACGGTTGGCGATGTGATCGGCAAGTTTCATCCACATGGCGATTCCGCCTGCTACGAAGCCATGGTGCACATGGCCCAGCCTTTCACGTATCGCTATCCCATCGTGGACGGGCAGGGCAACTGGGGTTCCACCGATGATCCGAAGTCATTCGCGGCGATGCGTTATACGGAGTCGCGCCTCACCGGTTACGCCGAGGTGCTGCTGGCGGAAATAGACGCCGGCACGGTTGATTTCGGTCCGAACTTCGACGGCACGCTCGAAGAGCCCGTGATACTGCCCGCACGGTTGCCCAACCTGCTGCTGAATGGCGCCTCCGGCATCGCCGTGGGCATGGCAACCGATGTGCCGCCGCACAATCTGCGCGAAATCGCCAGTGCCTGCATCCATCTGCTTGACGAGCCTGAAGCCACCACGCGGGCGTTGATGAAACATGTGAAGGGACCGGATCTGCCAACCGGCGCCGAAATCGTGTCAGCGCGGGAAGAGTTGCTCGAATTCTATGAAAAGGGCACCGGCAGCTACCGTGCGCGCGCCACCTGGGAAATGGACGAGGAAACCGGCAACGTGGTGATCACCACACTGCCGCATCAGGTGTCCGGCTCGAAACTGCAGGAACAGATTGCCCAGCAGGTGCGCGACAAGAAGCTGCCGATGGTCGACGACATCCGGGACGAGTCCGACCACGAGAATCCGGTGCGCATCGTGATCGTGCCGCGGTCCAATCGCGTCGATGTGCCGCAGATGATGACGCACCTGTTCGCAACCACGGATCTGGAGCGCAGCTACCGCGTCAACCTGAACGTCATTGATCTGGATGGCAGGCCGAAGGTCATGGGGCTGAAGACGCTGCTGTCGCAGTGGCTGGTCTTCCGCATCGGCACGGTGAAACGCCGGCTGGAGCACCGGCTCGCGAAGGTGCTGCGGCGCCTGCATATGCTCGACGGACTCATGATCGCCTATCTCAATCTGGATGAAGTCATCCGCATCATCCGGCGCGAGGACGAACCCAAGCCAAAACTGATGGTCCGTTTTGCCCTGAGCGAAGACCAGGCTGAGATGATTCTCGAGACCAAGCTGCGGCATCTCGCGAAGCTTGAGGAAATGAAGATCCGCGATGAGCAGAAGAAGCTTGGCGAAGAACGCGACGAGCTTCAGGCATTGCTCAAGAGCAAGGCCAGGCTGCATCGCCTGGTGCGCGAAGAGATCGAGAGCGACGCGCAGGAATATGGCGACGCCCGCCGTTCGAAGCTGGTGGAACGCGAGGCTGCGCAGGCCATGGAAGAAACCGAGCTCGTGGCCAATGAGCCCGTCACGGTGGTGCTCTCCACCGGAGGCTTCGTGCGCGCCGCCAAGGGCCACGAGATTGATCCGCTGACGTTGTCGTATAAAACCGGCGACGGCTTTCTCGCGGCGGCCCGCGGCCGCAGTACCCAGCAGGCGATATTCCTCGACAGCACCGGTCGCGCCTACAGTCTGCCGGCACACACGTTGCCCTCGGCACGCGGTCAGGGAGAGCCCCTGTCCGGTCGGCTGGATCCGCCGGACGGCGCAAAGTTTGCTGGCGTCGCCATCGGCGAGCCGCAAGAGCTGTGGTTGTTGGCAACCGATGCCGGCTACGGATTCACTGTGCGGCTGGAAGATCTGCAGTCGCGAGCCCGCGCGGGCAAGGCAGTGCTGAAGCTCACCGACAATGCCCAGGTGTTATGCCCGGTGCCGGTGGTGTCGCCGGATGCTGTCATCGCCGCAGTCAACAGCGAAGGGAGAATGCTGGTGTTTCCAGCTGCGGATCTGCCGGAGATGCCACGCGGCAAGGGCAACAAGATCTTTGGCATCCCGACCAAAAAGGCGTTGGTTCGCCAAGAGCTGCTGGTTGCAGTTGCGGCTCTTGCCCCGGGACAGAAACTTGTGGTTTGGTGCGGAGAGCGCAGCATGACGCTTGCCTGGAAGGAGCTGGAGCCGCATCGCGGCGAACGGGCGCAGCGCGGCGCCATGCTGTCGCGCAACTATCGCAAGGTCGATAGGGTCGCAGTGTTGAGCACCTGAAGTACCTGTTCCTGCTGGGTCGTCGAACCGTCTGGCGTCGACATCACGACTTCCTCCGGCGCCTGGATCAGGAATCCCTGCAGATGCTGCACGCCCAGCTGCCAGAGCACGGCCATGGTATTGGCGTCCTCAACGCGCTCGGCAATGGTCTCGATCCCGCGCTCCCGCGCCGCGTCGACCAATGTGCTCACCTTGGATTGCAGCATCGTGTCGTCCGATAAGCCCTGCATCAGGGAACCGTCGATCTTGATGAAGTCCAGTGGCAGGCTGTCGAGCAGGCTGAGCGGGTCGATGCCGGTGCCGTAGTGCTCCAGCGCGAAGCGTATGCCAGCTTCCTTCAGGCCGCGCGCCAGCTTCCGGGTCTCGGTGGGATGCTGCATGGCATGTTCTTCGGTAATCTGGATGCACAGGTGGCGGGGATCGAGCTTGAGGGTTTGCAACTGCGCCGCGACCCACGCCGGCAATGTGGCGTCGAGCGCACTGGCGCGTGACAGGCGCACGAACAGGCAGCCAGGTTTGGTGCGCACGGCGAAGCGCGCCGCGGCCAGTATCACCCAGCGGTCGATGTGCGCCACCAGATCGTTGCGCGCGGCGGCTGGCATGAACTCGGATGGCAGGATTTCCTTGTCCTGGCGATCAAGCATGCGGATCAGGATGTCGAACATGGTCTCGGCGCCACCAGCGAGACTTGCGACCGGCTGCTGCACCAGACGGAAGCGGTTTTCTGTCAGCGCGGCGCGGATGTGCTTGATCCACACGGCATCGTAGGACTGCACGCGCGCATCGTTGTCGGCGCGGCTGACCGCGCAGATCTGGTTACCACCGCGGCTGCGGCCGCGCCGCACCGCTTCCTGCGCATCGCTGATCGTGGCGTCGAGTTTGCCCTCGGCGTTGGGCACAGCGGCGACACCAATGCACACGCTGCTGCGAAACTTCCGGCCGGCGAACTCGAATTCGAATTGCGCAACTTTATCCAGCATGCGCTCGGCCCACAGTTCGGCATCGCGCGCGGTGCCGCGTTCCAGCAGCAACATCATTCCGGCACCGCTGAAATGACCAGCGATCTCCGTGGGACCCAGTTGGGAGCGCAGCATGGCCGCGAGGGCGGCCACGTATTCCTCACTGTGCAATGCGCCCATATCGCGCTCCAGCTTCGCAAACTTGTCCGGTCGCACATACAGCAGGTAACGACTACCACCCTGTAGTGGTGTCGCAATGCGTTTCTCGATGGCTTCCAGCAGCGGCTGCCGATGCAACAATCCGGAGCGCGGATTGCGGCGAATCGCATCCGACAGATCCGTGGCGATGGCATCGCTTTGCTTTTGTGTCGGAACCATGAGGCGCACGCAAGGCTCGCCTTCGCGCGAACCCAGGGTGAGCACGAGTTCCAGCGGCAGCGTGCTGCCGTCGGCGGTATGCACGTCAGCGCGCAACGAATGATCTTTCCAGCGGCCCTGCAGGCAGGCGACCAGCCCGCCCTTCAACGCGGCATGGTTGCCTTCGTCAAAGAAATCCATGATCGGCTGGCCGATCACCGCATCCGCATCCACCGCGCCGACCAGATCGAGCCAGGACCGGTTCACTTCCACCAGGATGCCTTCCTGCACCTGGGCAATGGCATCGTGCGAACGTGTGAGCACGGTTTCCAGTTGCTTGCGGTATTCATGCGCCGAATGCAGCGTCTCGTTCATTGCGCGTTCCATGCGGAACGCCTTGAGTTCGCGGGCGCAAACGGCATGGACACGTACCGGATTGGACAACGTCAGGGTATCCCGCGCGCCGAGGGCGAGATCCGCGGACATGGCCTCTTCGCTCAGTTCGGGACGGATGACGAGCAGCGGCAGCTCTGGCGCGCTGACTTCGCGCACTCTGGCGACCAGTGGCAGCTCCGACCCTGTGTTCGTTACACAGATGAGCAGTTGCGGGTTTAGCTGGGTAAGCGCGTCGGGCAGGTCAACGACAGCCGGTATCCAGGTGCAATGCGCGGGCACGCCGTTGCGACGCAGCAGGCTGTTCAAGGCCTCGACAGGGTCGCGCACACTGCTGACTACAACCACGGATACGGCGGCGGATTCGGACAAGTTCGGTCTCCCGGTCTTGCCGCCATACTGCAACCGATCCGCTCAGGATTATGTGCGCCCGAGCACACTCACACCTTTATGGAAGTCCCGAATTGCCGTTAAAGATCGGGGTCTTGCCGCTCGCCCCCGGCAGTTCCCGCACCAGACGGGGCACCAGGTAGCCGGGCAGGGTGGCAATCAGCGCCTGGTGCAGAAGGATTGCCTGATCGTCACTGACAGCGAAGTGCGCCGCGCCGGCCACCTGATCCAACTGGTGCAGATAGTAGGGCAGCACGCCGCCTTCAAAAAGGCGGCGGGACAGCTGCGCCAGTGTGGATGCGTTGTCATTGACTCCCGTCAGCAGCACGGCTTGGTTGAGCACAGCAGTCGCTGCTGCACCCAGCTGACGCAAAGCCTGCATGACAGGCGCATTGAGTTCATGCGGGTGATTTGCATGCACCACGATCACGAGCCGCTCGCGCCATTTCGACAGTGCTTCGCACAAGCCAGCATCCACGCGCGATGGCAGCACGATGGGTGTGCGCGTGTGAACGCGGATCCGCCGCACATGTTCGATGGATCCAATGCGGTCAACCAGGTGGGCCAGGCGCGCATTGCCGAGTGATAAAGGATCGCCACCGCTGAGGATGACCTCGTCGATCTGCAAGTCAGCTGCAATGGCCTGCAGCGCCGCAGTCCAGCGCGGCTGATCGTCCGCCTGGTCTGCGCTGTAATCGTAGTGGCGACGGAAGCAGTAACGACAATGCACGGCACAGGCGCCGGTGGTGATCAGCAGCGCACGGCCCTGGTATTTTTGCAGCAGGCCAGGAGCGCCACGTGCGGTGGCTTCGTGCAGGGGGTCTGCCACGTAGCCACTAGCGGCCAGCAGCTCTTCCGGCACGCAAAGCACCTGGCGCAGCAACGGGTCGCGAGCGTCGCCGTGACGCATCCGGCCAATGAAGCTGTGCGGCACCCGCAACGGGAAGTCGGCGGCAGCAGCTCGCAGGCTTTCGGCCGAGACGAAAGGGCCGATCTGCCCGGGCGTCAGCCCCAGCAGCTCCAGCAGCTCCACCGGGTCACGCACGGCCCGGGCGAGTTCCTGCTGCCAGTCGGGAACCGCCGCTGTGTGGCAGGCTTTGGGTTCAGCCGCTATCATTCGCCGCCCGTTTTCATGCGGCGGCATTAAATCAGAGAGCGTCATGGCCAGCTATACCACCAGCGAATTCAAGTCCGGCGTCAAGATCCTGCTGGACAACGAACCCTATGCCATCGTCGAAAACGAGATGGTGAAGCCGGGCAAGGGTCAGGCGTTCAATCGCGTCCGGGTGCGCAATCTCAAGAACGGCCGCACCATCGAGCGAACCTTCAAATCGGGCGACAGCGTGGAAGCGGCCGATGTGGTCGATACCGACATGCAGTACCTGTATGCCGATGGTGATTTCTGGCATTTCATGGTGCCCGACAGTTTCGAGCAGTACACCGCGGGTGCGGCTGCTGTGGGTGATACCGTGCAGTGGTTGAAGGATGGGGTTACCTGCATAGTTACGCTTTGGAACAATGTGCCGCTGGTGGTGACTCCACCGCCACACATCGATCTGAAGGTAGTGGAAACCGACCCTGGCGTGCGTGGCGATACGGCGACCGGCGGACAGAAGCCGGCAAAGCTGGAAACCGGCGCCGTGGTGCGCGTGCCGCTATTCATCAATGAAGGCGAGATGCTGCGTATCGACACCCGCACGGGCGAATACATCTCGCGGGCGAAGTAGCGCCACATCCAGGTAGCTCGGATGCCGCCGCGCGTCGTCGCGGGGCTTGCCCTAAGCGCGTTCCCAGGGGAACGCCAGCACGGCATCGATGCTGCTGGCGCCAAGCGCGAGCATCGCAACCCGGTCGAATCCCATGGCGACGCCTGCGCAGGCCGGCAGCCCGTGCGCAAGCGCTGCCAGCAGCCGTGGGTCCATCGCATGCTGTGGCAGGCCGCGGCGTTCCCGCTCGGCCAGGTCTGAGCTGAAACGCTGTTGCTGTTCGGCACTGTTGCCGAGCTCGACATAGCCATTGGCCAGTTCAACCCCTTCTACATACACCTCGAAGCGCAGGGCGGTGCGCGGGTCTGCCGCATCGAGCACGGCCAGCGCCGCCTGCGAAGCAGGGAAGTGGTGCAGGCAGGTCAGCTGGCCGCGGCCCAGCCGCGGGCCCACCTGTGTGGCGACGAGAAAATCGAGCAGGTCGTCGCGGCTTGCGCTTGCGACGCTTTGCGCCGCCAGCCCCAACCCGGCACAGCGCGTCGCAAGCGTTTCCAGGGATGCGGTCAGCGGATCGCATCCCAGCTCGCGTTCAAAGGCGTCGCAATAGCTGAGAAGCTCAACCGGGCGGGCAGGTTGCCCACCACATTGCAGCAGCAGGTTCGCCAAAGCCGCAGCCTCGAACATCATTGCGCCGTGGTCGAATCCCAGCCGATACCACTCGATCATTGTGAATTCAGGATTGTGCAGCGGGCTTCTCTCGCCGGCGCGGAATACCCGGCAGATCTGGAAGATGTCGCCGCTGCCGGCTGCCAGCAGCCGCTTCATCGGGTATTCGGGTGAGGTCTGCAGAAAGCGCGTCGACTCGCCGGCCAGCCGCAGCGATTGCAGCTGCACATCGGTGACGGTGTGCGACAACGCAACCGGTGTCTCCACTTCCAGCACGCCGCGGTCGCGAAAGAAACTGCGGGCGCTGTCGAGCAGTGTTGCGCGCAGCCGCAGTGCTGCAAGACCTGCGCTGGGTCGCCAGTCGCCGCAGTTCATGCTGGTGCGCTTGTAATCGAGCCCAGCTCCTGGCCCAGGCGCATCGTTGCACCGTGTCCCAGCTCCCGGGCAAGGGCAACGCGATCCTTTGCAAACAGCAGCACCACAGTGGAGCCCATGTTGAAGCGACCGATCTCCGCGCCGCGAGCCCGATAGCGCTCGGCAGGCGGTGGCAACGGCAGCTGCGTAACCTGACGCGGGCGCCGGGGCGTCACGTCACCGTGCCAGACGGTCGCCATGCTGCCGACGTTCAATGCCCCAACGAAGATCACCGCAAACGGTCCGCAAACACCGTCGAACAGGAGGACCACCCGTTCATTGCGGGCGAACAGGCCGGGGACCATCCTGGCAGCGGTGGCGTTGACGCTGAACAGGCGGCCGGGCACATACCAGGCAGCGCTCAGGCTGCCATCTGCCGGCATGTGAATGCGGTGATAGTTGTACGGGGCAAGATAGATGGTGGCGAACTGCCCGCCGATGAATCGCGGCGCCCACTGTGCAGCGGCACCGGCCAGCAACGACTCCAGGGTGTAGGAATGTCCCTTGGCCTGCAGGATGCGATTGTGCTCGATCGCACCCAGCTCGCTCATCGTGCCGTCGACCGGGCTGACCAGCGTGAGTGCCGAGCCTGCCAGGGGCCTTGAGCCAGCGCGCAGCGCCCGCGTGAAGAAGGCATTGAAATGCTCATAGGCAAAAGGATCGGTGACCACGGCGTCGCTCAGGTCTGGTTTGAAGCCACGCATGAACAGCGCGATCAGCGCATTTTTCAGCGGCTTCCACTTGATGCGGGTGAACACCAGCACCACGCGTGAAATCGCATGTTGCGGCAGGATGTGCTGCAGATAGATATTCAGCTTCTGCACGGCGAACAATCCGGATTCAATAGCTGCTGGCCACCAGCGCGGCAAGATCGCTGCGCAGGTTGGCATAGTCAAAGGGTGGGGAAAACACGGCGCTTAAGGCGCCCTTCGCATTGATGTAAAAGAGCGTGGCGGAATGGTCCACGGCGTAGTCTGCCCCGGCACGTGGCGCAACCCTGCGCGCTGCGCCCAGGTTCTGCAGCAGTGGTTCCAGCGCGGCATCTTCACCGCGCAGTCCGGTCAGACCTTCACCAAACGCAGCCACATAACGCTGCAACGCCAGCTGATCGTCGCGCTGCGGATCCACCGTGATGAACAGCATCCGCAGCGGCTCAAGTGCGGGGTCGCGTTGCAGCTGCGCCATCAGCGCGAGCGTGGTGGGGCAGACATCCGGACAATGCGTGAAGCCGAAGAAGACAAGACTGGGCCTGCCAGAGAGCTCGACGTTTCCAAAGTTCGCGCCGTGATGGTCGGTGAGTGTGAATGCAGTAAGCGGACGCGGAGCTGGCAGGGTAGTGCCGCTTGCCAGCGTCGGCCCGCCGTGGTCAAGCTGCAAAGAAACCATGTAGCCTGCGAACGCTGCGGCAAGCACGATCAGGCTCAGATAGAACCAGGAACGATTTACTTTCATGGCGAAATTATCCCACAGTGGCCTCAGGGCGCGGGCGGGCACGATGACCTGTGCGCAGCTGCTGCGCCGGGCAGTGATCCGGCTGCAGCGCGCGCGTCTGCATTACGGACATGGCACTGAACACGCCATGGATGATGCGGCGGCGCTGCTGGCGCATGCCCGACGGTTGCGGCGGCCCTTGCAGGAGAAAGATCTGCTGCTGCCGGTTACCGGGCCAGTCCGGGAGCGTTTTGCCGCACTGCTCGACCGCCGCATCAAGGAGCGCGTGCCGGTGGTCTATCTCACAAATCGCTGCTGGTTTGCCGGCCTGCCGCTATACGTTGACGCGCGGGTGCTCATACCACGCTCCCCGATTGCCGAACTGATCGAGCAGCGGTTTGAACCCTGGGTAAAGGCGCACACCGTGCGACGGATAGTGGATTTGGGCACAGGCTCCGGCTGCATCGCGCTGGCCTGTGCGCAGGCGTTCCCGGCCGCGCGGGTGGATGGCGTGGATATCAGCCGCGACGCCCTTGCGGTGGCGCGTATCAACCGGGCTGCATTGGGCCTGACGCGCCGTGTGCGACTGGTGAAATCCGACTTTTTCCAGGCGCTGCAGGGGCGCCGCTACGATATCATCGTGAGCAATCCACCTTACGTGGGAACGGCGGAATTCAATGGTCTGCCGGCGGAATACAGGCACGAGCCTGCCGCCGCATTGCGCGCCGGCAGAGATGGCATGAATGCGGTGCGCGTGCTGTTGCGGGAAGCTCCGTCGCATCTGACTGACAACGGCGTGTTGGTCGTTGAAGTGGGCAATACGGAAACGCAGGTGCGACGTGCATTTCCGCGTCTGCCGTTCGTCTGGTTGTCATTTGTGCGCGGTGGTGGTGGTGTGTTTGTGCTGACGGCGGCGGCGCTGCGCGCCGCAGGTTCAGGAAAGTCGAGGTCCTCGCGTGTCCGGTAACAGTTTTGGCAAGTCATTCGTGGTGAGCAGCTTTGGCGAAAGCCATGGGCCGGCACTGGGCTGCGTGGTCGATGGCTGTCCGCCCGGGCTGCCGCTGTCCGAAGCTGATCTGCAGCCTGATATCGACCGGCGTCGCACCGGCACTTCGCAGTTCGTGAGCCAGCGCAAGGAGGGCGACGAGGTCCGCATCCTGTCCGGCGTCTTTGAAGGCGTCACCACCGGCACTCCCATTGGCCTGCTGATCGAGAACAGCGATGCGCGCTCGCGCGACTATGACAAGCTGAAAGATCGTTTTCGCCCAGGACACGCCGATTACACGTATCAGCAGAAATACGGCCTGCGCGACCATCGGGGCGGCGGTCGATCCTCCGCGCGTGAAACCGTCATGCGGGTCGCGGCTGGCGCCATCGCGCGCAAGTACCTTGCGACGCGGCTTGGTGTGCATATCTCGGGTTACGTAACCCAGGTCGGCACGCTTGTGATCGAGCCACGGTCGCCGGCGGCGGCCTATGAAAATCCATTCTTCTGCCCGGATCCCTCGCGCCTGCAGGAGCTCGAGGACTACATCTGGAAATTGCGCAGCGAAGGCGACTCGGTCGGGGCCAAGCTCACCGTGATCGCGAAGGGTGTGCCCGTTGGTCTGGGCGAACCGGTATTCGACCGGCTCGATGCCGATATCGCGCACGCCATGATGAGCATCAACGCTGTGAAAGCGGTGGAACTGGGCGATGGCGTGGCTGTTGCGGCGCAGCGCGGCAGCACGCACCGCGATGAGCTTACCCCGCAGGGGTTTGCCTCGAATCATTCCGGTGGTGTGCTGGGCGGGATTTCGACCGGGCAGGATGTGATCGTGCAGATCACCCTGAAGCCGACTTCCAGCATTCAGGTGCCCGGTCGGACCATCGACCTCGGCGGCAGCCCGGTCGATGTGGTAACCACCGGGCGCCACGACCCCTGCGTGGGCCTGCGCGCCACGCCCATTGCCGAGGCCATGCTGGCCATCACGCTGCTGGACCACTACCTGCGGCACCGGGGCCAGAACGCGGATGTGCGATCATCCACACCCGCCATCTGAAGCCCACAAGCTGCCGGCGGCAACTATTTCATTGAAATCAGAGGAAGGAAATGAGCAAGGGTTGGAGAGTTGCGGTCCTCGGGGCTACGGGCCTCGTGGGCGACACCATGATCACCATTCTGGAAGAACGGGATTTCCCGGTCAGCGAATTTTTTCCACTGGCGAGCAGCCGCTCGCTGGGCAAGACGGTGAAGTTGAAAGGCAAGTCCTACCCGGTGCTGGATGTCGAAACCTTTGATTTCTCCAGGGCCGACATCGGCCTGTTCTCGGCCGGCGCAGAAGTGTCGGCGAAATATGCGCCGATTGCCGCGGCTGCGGGCTGCGTGGTCATCGACAACACTTCGCAGTTCCGCTACCAGGACGACATTCCGCTGGTGGTGCCCGAGGTCAATCCGCATGCGATCGCGCAATACCGCAAGCACGGCATCATCGCCAATCCCAACTGCTCGACCATCCAGATGCTGGTGGCCCTGAAGCCGCTGCATGATGCAGCCGGCATCACGCGCATCAATGTAGCCACCTACCAGTCGGTGTCCGGCGCCGGCAAGGAAGCCGTGGACGAGCTGGCACACCAGACAGCGGAGCTGCTCAACGGCCGGCCGGCCGTGGCCAAGGTCATCGCCAAGCAGATTGCCTTCAACTGTGTCCCGCAGATCGACAAGTTCCAGGACAACGGCTACACCAAAGAAGAAATGAAGATGTTCTGGGAGACCCAGAAGATCATGGAAGACAAGACCATCCTGGTGAATGCCACCGCGGTACGTGTGCCCGTGTTCTTCGGCCACTCGGAGGCCATCCACATCGAGACCCGTCGGAAGCTCAGCGCAGCCGACGCCCGCCAGCTGCTGGAAAAGGCGCCCGGTGTCACGGTTCTTGACGAGCGGGTGGCCGGGGGCTGGCCCACTGCGGCTACCGAGGCAGCGAACCACGACACGGTTTATGTCGGGCGGATCCGCGAGGATATCTCGCATGAGCGCGGGCTCGACCTCTGGGTTGTGTCCGACAACGTGCGCAAGGGTGCGGCGACCAACAGTGTGCAGATCGCGGAGATATTGGTTCGCGAGCACCTGTAAGTTAAGTTATATTGCTGTGACTTGCGTCAAAGCGAGATATCGAATCCAAGCATATGTTTTGCATTGGGATTCGATGTTTGAGGGGTCTCTTGGGGAGTCCTGATGCGTCTTAGAGTTGTAAGCACGGCGGCGTCGCTGCTGGCAGTTGCACCTGGTGTTTCATTTGCCCTGGGCCTGGGAGACATCCAGCTCAGGTCTACGCTCAATGCGCCGCTCAATGCGGACATCGAGCTCATTGGAACTCCGGAAGAACTCGCGAACCTGGCAAGCCTGCGCACGCAGCTTGCGTCGCGCGACAGCTTCAGCCGCTACGGGCTGGAATACCCTTCATTCCTCAGCAGCATACAGGTGCGACCTGAGCGTCTGGCGGACGGGCGCACGATCATCCGCCTGACCTCCTCGATCCCGATGACCGAGCCGTTTGCAACGCTGCTGGTCGAATACTCGGTTGACCGTAGCCGCGGCTTCCGCGAATACACGGTGCTGTTCGATCCGCCCGCGTTTGCGACTGCGCCGACTGCGGCAGCGCCCGCGCCAGTTGCTGCTCCCATCGCGGGCGCGGGCGACCGCAGCGCACCGATCGCGCGTCCGCCTGCCCAGCCTGCTGCGACTCCTGCTGCCGTTTCCACGCCCCGGCCCGCGCCTGTCAACCCTCCCACGAATGCTGCCGCAGGTGAATACACCGTGCGCAGCGGCGACTCGCTGTCCGGCATCGTCAAGCGACAGTACGGCGCCGGTGAAGCCGAACGGGCCATGATCGCGATCTATCGCGGCAACCAGAACGCCTTCGACGGCAACATCAACCGCCTGCGTGCAGGCACTGTTTTGCGGCTGCCCGACAACACGGCGTTGGCTGCGGTCGATTCGCGTGAGGCGAGCGCCGAGGTGCGTCGTCAGATGGCAAGCTGGCGTACTGACGCGGGTGTGGCTCCCGCTGACGCCGATCCGCGCCTGCGACTGATTCCTCCCGCAAGCCCTGGCGCTGGCGTTGCTCCATCCGGTGAAACCAAGGCGCTGCGCGACCGCGTGGCATCGCTGGAGACCGAACTGGCTGAATCGCGCCGCCTGCTTGATCTGCGCAATGCAGAACTCGCGCGGGCGCAGGGCGCCGCCGCGCCTGCTCCGACTGCGCCGGCCGCTCCGGCTGAACAACCTGCTGTGGCACCGGTCACTCCAGAGCCTGCGCCTGCCGTGGTCCAGCCGGTGGCCGAACAACCTGCAAAGCCGGCGCCACCGCCCGTTGTAGAAGACACCGGTCCCTCGCTGCTAGACCGCCTGAAGGAATTCTGGTTCGTGCCGGCTGGTCTGCTGGCGGCGCTGCTGCTGGCTGTGCTGGGTGTGCGTGCTGCGCGTCGTCGCCGTGAAACGTCTGTCGACAGTCTGGCGCCGTTCGACCTTGCTGCCGCCACTCCCGTTCGTGATACCAGTTCCGATACCTTCCCGCTGCGCAGGCCGTTAACTGAAGCTGACGATCCGAGCATTCTGGTCGAGGAATCCGGCACCCACGAACGCCCGGTGCAGTCGCGCAGGGAAACCCGCACGGTTGATCTGGAAGACAGCTCGCCCAGCATGGCGGTGCCGACCCTTGATGCCACCATGGCGCTTGAACAGGGCGATCCGCTGGCCGAGGCCGATTTCCACATGGCTTACGGCCTGTACGATCAGGCCGCTGACCTCGTCAAACTTGCGATTCTCCGCGAGCCAGGCCGGCGCGATTTGAAACTCAAGCTCCTCGAAGTGTTCTTCGTATGGGGCAACAAGGACCAGTTTCTCCAGACCGCCCGCGAGCTCGCCGATACGCGCGATGCGTCGGCGCCGGGCGAGTGGGAAAAAGTCGTCATCATGGGCAAGCAGTTGGCTCCGGAAGACACGCTGTTCAGTCAGTCGTATTCCGGCGGCGGTCCTGCGACTGTCGATCTGAACCTTGAGGGTGGCCAGAACCTGGTCGACTTCGACCTGCATGGCGAACCGTCGGCTACGCTCAACGATTTATCTGGGAGCGGGCTCGATTTCACGCTAGACGACCCAACGCGTGGCGATCTGCTTGCGCGTACCGCCACCACACGCCAGATGGCGCAGCCTGGTCTCGCCGGCCTTGATGATGGTCCGCCAAAACGCCACGACGAGGGTCCGACAGTCGAACAGCCGACTCTGGGCGGGGTGGGGGATACCCTGGTTGGCAAGATCGATGCACACATGAATTTCAGCGGTGCGGAACAGACTGCTGAACTGGCCATCGATGATCTGGGTCTGGACCTGGGCAAATTCGACGCGACTGGCACCCATAACAATCTGCTCGACGACTCGCAGCTGGCGCGCGCTCTGGAAGCCGCGGATGCGCCAACCCTGGTTGCCGGCATGGACGAGACCTCGCGGCAGATGGTTCAGGAGGCAAGCGACCTCAATCAGCCCACGGAATTGCTGCCGCTGGGCAACTTCGCTGCCGCAGGCGATGACGAGGGAGCGACAGCGCGCCTGCAGTCGCTGGATCTGGAATTTTCTATCGATCCGAATGCCGAGACTGGCAAGCGCGCGGTACTGGGTGAGGGCGATTTCAACCTGGATCTCGACGTTGGTTCCGCCGAAAAGCCGGGCGACGGGGAGTTCCAGCGCACCCAGCGCCTTGATTCCTTGCCGTCCCCGGAGGCCGATCCGACCGAAAGGGATCTGGAACCGATCACCATGAGTGAAGTCGGCACCAAGCTTGATCTGGCACGCGCCTACATGGATATGGGCGATCCGGATGGCGCCCGCAGCATTCTCAGGGAAGTCCTGCAGGAAGGCTCCGCCAACCAGCGTCAGGAAGCCCAGCGTCTGATCGACTCGATTCCAGGCTGAACGCGGCTCCGCCGCGCGAGCAGGGCGTTTGCATGCCGCGTATTGCCGTCGGGCTGGAATACGACGGCAGCGGTTTTGCCGGCTGGCAGCGGCAATTTGCTGCGCCTTCCGTGCAGGAAACGCTGCAAGCAGCACTTTCCACTGTCTGCAATCATCCGGTTGAAGTCACCGGTGCTGGCCGCACCGATGCCGGCGTACATGCGCGCGATCAGGTGGCTCATTTCGAATCCACTGCGGTCCGTTCGGAGCGGGCGCTGCTGCTGGGTACCAACTCGAATCTGCCAACGGGTATGGCGCTGCGCTGGGTGCGAGTGGTGCCAGCGCATTTTCATGCCCGCTACTCTGCGCAGGCGCGCAGCTACCGTTACTGCATCCTGAACCGCAGCACGCGATCGGCGTTGGCCTCGGGACGTTCTGCATTTGTATATCAGCCGCTGCAGGTGGAACCCATGATCGAGGCCGCTGGCCTGCTGATCGGCATGCATGATTTCAGCGCCTTCCGCGCCGCGGAGTGCCAGGCGAAATCGCCACTGCGCAACCTCATGCGCCTGGAAGTGCGGCGGGTGGGCGACTTTGTGCTGCTGGAAGTCACTGCGAACGCGTTCCTGCACCACATGGTGCGCAATATCGCCGGCATGCTGATTCACGTGGGGCGGGGCGAGGCGCCGCCCGCGCTTGCCGCTGAGCTGCTGGCAGGGCGCGACCGCCAAAGGGCACCCGCCACGGCGCCTGCAGCCGGCCTGTACCTCTGGCGTGTGCATTACCCACCCGTGTTCGGCCTGCCCGACGATTCCGATATCATGCGATCCCCGGCGGGTTGTCCGGCGGACCTGATGGGGTAGGCATGTCCTGGTTCGAGAAAATAGTTCCCTCGCGCATCAAGACCGAAAAGCGCGTGCGTTCTGTGCCCGAAGGCCTGTGGATCAAGTGTCCAGCCTGTGATGCCGTGCTCTACCGCGCCGAACTTGAGCGCAACCTGCATGTCTGCCCCAAATGCAGTCATCACATGCGCATGCATGCCCGCGAGCGACTGGAACGATTCCTCGACCCGGCCACCGGCGTCGAGATAGGCGCGAACATACAGCCGGAAGATCCGCTGCGCTTCAAGGACAGCAAGCGTTACAAGGATCGCCTCACCGCTGCGCAGAAAAGTACCGGGGAAAAGGATGCCTTGATCGCGCTGGCAGGGCGTCTGCACGACCAGCCGTTGGTTGCCTGCGCGTTCGAGTTCGGATTTCTGGGCGGTTCGATGGGTTCGGTGGTCGGGGAGCGTTTTCATCGCGCGGTCAATCGCGCCATCGCCGACGGCGCGCCGCTGGTGTGTTTTTCCGCTACAGGCGGCGCGCGCATGCAGGAAGCCCTGCTGTCGCTGATGCAGATGGCCAAGACCAGTGCGGCCCTGGCGCGGCTGGCACAGGCCAGACTTCCCTATGTGTCGGTGCTGACCGATCCCACCACCGGTGGCGTGTCGGCGAGCCTGGCCATGCTGGGGGATATCAACATCGGTGAGCCACGGGCACTGATCGGATTCGCCGGTCCGCGGGTCATCGCGCAGACCGTGCGTGAGACGCTTCCAGAGGGTTTTCAGCGCAGTGAATTTTTGCTCGAGAAGGGTGCCATCGACATGATCATGGATCGCCGCGACCAGCGGGACCAGATTGCGCGTCTGTTGCGATTGTTGATGAAGCAGCCGACGCTGGTCGTTGCGCCCGCCGAAGGCTGAAGACGGAGCACCGAAGCATGGCTTCACCCCGCAGTCTCGATGAGTGGCTGCGCAAGCAGGAGACTGTGCACGGCCAGGCTATCGACCTGGGTCTGGCACGGGTCCGCGCGGTGGCGCAACGGCTGCAACTGCTGCCCTTTGGTCCCCGCACCATCATCGTGGCCGGGACCAATGGCAAGGGTTCCACCGTTGCCTGGCTTGACATCTTGCTGCGCAACCTCGGTCACCGGGTTGGCGCATTTACCTCGCCGCATCTGCTGCGTTACAACGAACGTATTCAGGTTGCCGGTGCCGCAGCCAGCGACAGCGAACTGATCGCCGCATTCAACGCCATTGATTCCGCGCGCGGCGACACGACGCTGACCTTCTTCGAATACAACGCGCTGGCGGCGTTGTATGTATTCCGCGAACGGCAGGTGGATATCGCCGTGCTGGAAGTCGGCCTGGGCGGCCGCCTCGACGCTGTGAATATCGTCGATGCCGAGGCGGCCATCGTCTGTTCGATAGGTCTGGACCATGCCGATTGGCTCGGCACCGACATCGAGGTCATCGGGCGGGAGAAGGCTGGCGTGTTCCGCCCCGGCGCCATTGCCGTGATCGCGGATGCTGCGATGACTCCGTCGGTTGAGGCAGAAGCACGCCAACTGGGTGCGCATACGGTTGTTGCCGGACGGGACTACAGCTGGCTGCCGGATGTGGCGGGCCAAGGGCAGTGGACCTTTCGCAGCAGCGCTGTAACCCTGGGAGGTCTGCCACCGCTGGCGCTGCCTGGTCGCATGCAGCTGGCGAATGTTTCAGCGGCCCTTGCCGTGCTGGTCGCGATGCAGCTGCTGGATCACGAGGATTTTCCTGCCGTAGCGCAGGCGCTGCGCAGGTTGCAGCTGGCCGGACGCTTCCAGATTGTTCCGGGTCCAGTCGAGTGGATACTGGACGTGGCACACAACGAGCCGGCGGCGCAGATGCTGGCGCAGAACCTGCGCGATCGACCCTGTGCGGGAAAAACCTGGTGCGTCACTGCCATTCTGGGGGACAAGGATGTTGCGGCGGTGGCCGGCGCGCTGGCCGGCGTGGTGCATGCATGGATACTTTGCGGCATCGACGCACCTCGCGGCCTGCCGGCCGCAGAGCTAGCAAGGCGCTCGCCTGTATTCAGCAGTGGGTTGCAAGCCAGGGACATCGTGACTGGCATGCATGCAGCGGCTGCAAGCGCGCAGCCTGGCGACCGGATCGTGGTATGCGGCTCGTTTCTTGCCGTGGCCCCGGCAATGCAGCAGCTCGGACTGTACTGATCGCATGCGTCTATAATCACGCGGTGGACGGTCCTGTCAAAGAGCGCCTGACCGGTGCGCTGATCTTCGTGGCGGCGGTGGTGATCATCGCGTCGGAGATGTTTTCGGGGCCTGAGCCGCAAGTTGCAAGCGCAGCGGCCATATCCATGCAGCCCGCCGATGCCGGTCCACCGCTGACCACCTACAGCATGGTGCTCAACGGTGCCGCGGATCGGTCCACACCAGTGCAGACAGCGCCGGCTCCGGCGCAGCCAGCCGCAATGCCAAAGCCAGACTCGGTGGCCACGGAGCCCGCACCGGGCGCGGCAGATCCACCTGCAGCTACACCGCAGCAGCCAGATGCTTCGACTACGGAGCCGAAGAGCATGTGGTGGACTCAGGTGGGCGTCTATTCATCACGCGACAATGCAGAGCGGCTGGCGCGAAAGCTGCGCGCTGCGGGCTTCGACATCGAGGTGGCAAAGGTCAATGTCCGTGGCAAGGAACTGTATCGCGTTCGTGCCGGCCCGGTGCTTGATCGCCCGGCGGCACTTGCGCTGCAGAGCCGCCTGACAGCCGCCGGCGAAAACTCGTCACTGATTGCGCCTTGACAGCGCTTGTGGTCGCAGAAGTGTAGAATTGGCGGTTGTCACCGATTGGTGACGACAGGTTGCGCAAAGCGCTTGTGGTGGAAATGGTCACACTCGACTACATAATTCTCGCCATAGTCTTGATTTCCGCAATTGCCGGACTCATCCAGGGATTTCTGCGAGAGGTCTGCTCGCTGATCACCTGGGTGCTTGGCGTATGGATAGCCTGGCGGTTCGGTCCCTTGCTCGCGCCGCATCTTGGCGGCGCGTTGAGCAACGCCCCCTATGGCATGTGGGCCGGTCGGGCGATCGTTTTCATCGCAGTTCTGGTCATCGGCGCCATCCTTGGCGCAACACTCAATTACTTCGTGCGCCTGTCCATGTTTCGTGGCCTGGACCGGTTCCTGGGCTTCCTGCTCGGGTTGGTGCGCGGCGTGGTGATTGTCGGCGTCGCTGTCATTCTGGCGCAGACTGTCCGGCTAGATGGCGAGGCATGGTGGAAGAAGTCGCGCCTGATGCCGCTGCTTGAACCGGTAGCCAGTGTGCTGCGCTCGATCGCCGGCGAGCATCTCAAGCCAGGCGCCGATGGCCGCAACTGATTTTCCGGAGGCAACATGTGCGGCATAGCAGGCATCGTCGGGCGCAGTCCAGTCAACCAGCAGCTTTACGACGCGCTGACCGTGCTGCAGCACCGCGGGCAGGATGCTGCGGGAATCATGACCGCTGATGGCGGCGAACTGTTTGCCAGCAAGGGTCGGGGGCTGGTGCGCGACGTATTCAGCCAGCGCGACATGGATTCATTGCGCGGCAATATCGGCATCGGGCACGTGCGTTACCCCACCGCCGGTGGCAACAGCGCCTCGGAAGTGCAGCCGTTTTACGTGAATGCACCGTATGGCATCTGCCTCGGGCACAACGGCAACCTGACCAACTCCGCCGAGCTGACAGCCGTGTTGATGCGCGAAGACCGTCGTCATCTGAACACGCGTTCCGACTCGGAGGTGCTGCTGAACGTGTTTGCCTCCGAGCTGCAGCGGGTCGGCACACCGCGCGTCACACCGGGCGACATATTTGCCGCAGTCAATGCAGTCTATCGCCGCTGTCGCGGCGCTTATGCCGTGGTCGCGATGATCATTGGCCATGGCATCATGGGATTTCGTGACCCGCACGGCATCCGGCCGCTGGTGATCGGTCAGCGGCGCAGTGCGCGCGGCATGGAATACATGCTGGCCTCCGAGAGCGTGGCGCTGACCATGCTGTCGTTCGAGGTGGTGCGCGACGTGGCTCCCGGCGAAGCTGTCTTCATCGATGAGCTGGGTCGCATGCACACCAGCCAGTGCGTGCCTACGGTGCGCCATACGCCCTGCATATTCGAATACGTCTATTTCGCGCGTCCCGATTCGATCATCGACAACATCTCGGTGTATCGCGCGCGCATGCGCATGGGCGAGCGGCTGGCGGAAAAGGTCAAACGCGAACACCCCGATCACGACATCGACGTGGTGATCCCCATTCCCGATACCAGCCGCACCTGCGCGCTGCAACTGGCACAGCGGCTGCGCATCAAGTACCGGGAAGGCTTCAACAAGAACCGCTATATCGGTCGCACCTTCATCATGCCGGGCCAGGAGCAGCGCCAAAAATCCGTGCGCCGCAAGCTTTCGGCCATCGACCTTGAGTTCCGCGGCAAGAACGTGCTGCTGGTTGACGACTCCATCGTGCGCGGCACGACCTCGGCGCAGATCATCGAGCTCGCCCGCGAGGCCGGCGCGCGCAAGGTTTATTTCGCCTCTGCAGCGCCGCCAGTTCGTCACCCCTATGTCTATGGCATCGACATGCCGGCAGCCTCCGAGCTGGTTGCGGCAGGTCGGGATGTTGCAGAAGTGGCGCGCGAAATCGGTGCCGACTGGCTGGTCTACCAGGATTTGGAAGACCTGGTATCCGCCTGCCGCCACGACAATGCCGCCATCACTGAATTCGATACTTCCTGTTTCTCCGGTGAGTACGTCACCGGGGATATCACGCCGGAATACCTGCAGCGCCTGGAGCAGGAGCGTTCCGACGGCGCCAAGGCACAGCGGCGCGACAGTCCGCTCAAAGCGGTGAATTAGAGTCTGTCGTCGGCGGCCATGCGACTGCTACTGATCGTCCAGGATGCGCGCTATCGTTCGCTGATCCGGCACCATGTCACCTGCGAGTGGCCCGGTGCCGAGATCGTCATGCGTTCGACGCGCGAGCCAGACCCGTTGCCGGCCGAGTTTCTGGCGCAGGGCTATGACGCAGTGATCGTCGGCCAGGACTGGCAGGGAGGCAAGGGCCTCGACTGGTTGCGCGACCTCGCCGGACGGGAGGGTTTTGCGCCGGTGCTGTTTCTGGCCGACCAGCAGGATATCGGGACCGCCCGCCATGCGCGCATCTTCGGGGCGTTTGCAGTGCTGACTAGACAGCGCTTCTCGCATGTGACACTGATTGAAGTCCTTACCGAGGCGGCGCGCGTGCAGCGGTGCGCGCTGGCCAACTGGCGCGTGTCGCCGGCCGCAGAGCAGGCGCGACGCTTCGGATCAGTCCGCATACCCGGATACCGCTGCGTGCGGCGACTGGCCGGTGGTTCGGTGTCGCAGCTCTATCTTGCCGAGAGCGAAAAGGCTGGCTCGCTGATGGTGATCAAGGTGACGCCTTCGGTGCGCAATGCCTCCGGCGTGGATCAGTCGTTTGAACGCTTCCTGCAGGAATATGAGATTGCCCACCGCATGCATCACGCCAGCATCGTGCGCTGCCATGAGCTGGGCGTGGCGGATGATCATGCCTATCTCGCCATGGAATACTTCCCGGAGGGTGATCTGCGGCGGCGGATTCGCTCGGGTATAACTTTTGCCGATGCACTGGACATCGCGGCGCAGATTGCCGGCGCACTGGCGACCCTGCATGAGGCCGGTGCGCTGCATCGGGACCTGAAGCCGGGAAATGTGCTGATGCGCGGCCCGCAACGCATTGCGCTGTCGGATTTCGGTCTGGCCAAGCATGCACTGATCGAACTCGAGATCACTGATCCGGGAATCATCTTCGGCACTCCGCATTACATGAGTCCGGAGCAGGGGCATGGCGAACAGGTGGACGAGCGCTGCGATCTGTACAGCCTGGGAGTGATCCTCTACGAGATGCTCTGCGGCGAAAAACCGTTCACCGACGTCAATCCGATGGCCATCATCTACAAGCACCGCAATCAACCTATTCCCCGTCTGCCAGCGGCAGCGGCAGGCTGGCAGGACATCGTGGATGCCCTGCTGGCAAAGTCTCCCGGGGACCGTTACAGCACGGCCGCCCAGGCCGAAAGTGTTTTGCGCGAGGCGGCGATCCAGGCGCGCACTGCGGCGGCATGATGAGCGAAGTCGCGGCAGCGGATCCGGGTGGCATCCTGCAGGTGGCAACCCCGCCTGCCTGGGTGGAACACGCAGCGCGTGAATGGCGATTGCTGCTGGCCGATCATGCCAACTGCGAAAAGAAGGCAGCTTCGACTGCGTTGGCGTTCATGTTCGCGTACCCGGAAGACCGGCCACTGTGTCTGGCGCTGGCCCGCCTGGCGCGCGAAGAACTGCGTCACTACGAGCAGGTGCTGAAGCTCATGAGCCAGCTGTCGGTACCTCTGCAGCGCATGGGGCCCGGTCGCTACGCGGGTGCATTGCGCGCCAGGCTTGCAACCGGCGAACCGCAGCGCAAACTCGACCTGCTGCTCGCCGGGGCGCTCATCGAAGCGCGCTCGTGCGAACGGTTCGAGGTGCTGGCACCCCGGTTGCCCGCGCCAGTCGCGGCCTTTTATGCGGGACTTGCCGAATCCGAGCGTCGGCACGCAGGCCTGTACCTGCAGCTGGCGCGCGCAAATCTGGCCACCGATCACGATGCCACAGCACTCGCACGCCGGCTCGCTGAGCTGGCGGCGGTCGAGGCGCAGCTCATCGTTTCGCCCGATCCGCAATTCCGCTTTCACTCCGGCGTGCCGGTGGAATTGCCGGTTGATCAGGCTGTGGTGCGTGCCAGCGTCTGCAGTTCGTAGCTGGCATCAGAGTTGAGTACCAGGCAACTGCCCTGGTCATACCAGTCGCCCAGCACGATGCGCGTCGCGGGACGGCCATCCACCTGCAGCGGGTGAATGCCGGGCCGGTGAGTGTGGCCGTGGATGAGCAGCTCGCTGTCACCACAGCGCAGTGCCGCCGTCACAGTCGTGGCGGCTACGTCCATGATCTCGCTGCGCTGCTGCCGCGTATGCTCCTGGCTGCGTGATCGCGCCAGTCGCAACAGCGAGCGTCTTGTAGCCAGGGGCAGTCGCAGCAAATCCTTCCGGAACCATTCAGCCCGCGCCAGGGATCTGTACCGCTGGTACCCGTGGTCGGCGCTGCACAGCAGATCACCGTGAGTGATCACCGCGCGTACTTTGCCCACCTGCAACAGCGTGGGGTCGGGCAACAGGATGCAGCCGGTCCGGCGCTCGAAGTCCCGTCCCAGCAGGAAATCGCGATTGCCATGCATCACGAAGCAGGGTGTGCCCGCCGCAGTCAGTTCGCGCAATGCCGTGCAGATGGTATTGCGTGCTGTCTCATCGTCATCGTCGCCGATCCAGGTTTCGAACAGGTCACCCAGGATGTACAGCCCGTCACAGCTGCGAGCTTCGCCCTGGAGGAAGCGGCGGAATTGTGCTACTGCCTCCGGCGCAGTGGCGTCGAGATGCAGATCCGAGACAAACAGATAACGGCCGGAAGGCATGCATCGAATATAGTGCAGGCATGCCGCAAAGTCCTGTTGTAACCCGTTTTGCACCGAGCCCTACCGGTGAGCTGCACCTCGGCAACGCACGCACTGCGCTGTTCAATGCGCTGCTGGCGCGCCACAGCGGTGGCAATTTCCTGCTGCGCATCGAAGACACCGACGCTGCACGCAGCGAACCCGCGCATGCGCGGCAATTGCTGGAGGATCTGTGCTGGATCGGCTTGCAGTGGACGGGCGAACCCCTTTATCAGTCGCAGCGTGGCGCAATTTACGATGCGCATCTGGTCCGGCTGCAGGAAAGCGGTGTGGTCTATCCGTGCTTCTGTTCGCGGGACGAACTGGCACTGGCGCGCGCGGCGCAGCAGGCGGCTGGCCGGCCGCCCCGTTATTCCGGCAAGTGCCGGGAGCTGTCCGGCGCGGATCGCGCAGCGAGGATTGCCGCTGGCCTGCCGGCATCGATGCGATTCGCCGTGCCGCGCGAAGGCGCGGTGGAGTTCGTGGATCTGGTACACGGCGGCCGACATTTTGCACATGCCGATATTGGTGATTTCGTCGTGCGTCGCGACGATGGTTCAACGGCGTTTTTCTTTTCCAATGCAATCGACGATGCATTGAGTGGTGTTACCCAGTTGCTGCGCGGCGATGACCATCTCAGCAACACACCCCGTCAGTTGCTGATATTGAAGGCGCTGGATCTGCCGGCGCCGCAATATGGGCATCTGGCGTTGCTCACCGGCCAGAATGGCGCGCCGCTTTCCAAGCGCGATGGCGCCCTCAGCCTGCGGGCTCTGCGTGAAGAGGGGACGCTGCCGCTGGCCTTGCTGAACCAGCTATTCCGGCTGGGCCATTCCAGCGCAAGGCATGAACTGCTGTCATTCGACGAAATGGCCGCAGCGTTCGAGACAGGGCATCTGCAGCGTTCACCCGCGCAGTTCGAGCACTCGCAGCTGCTGGTATGGCAGAAGGAAGCAGTGCACCGGATGAACGTCGACGAGTCGTTGCAGTGGCTCGGTGCCCGGGTGCCGCAGGATCTGCCCCGCGAACAGCGCCAGGCCTTCATTGCGGCCGTGCTCCCCAACCTTGTCCGGCCCGATGACGTGCTGGTCTGGGTGGACGTGGCTTTCGGCAACGACCCGCAGCTTGACGCCGAGGCCACTGCTGCGGTCACCGTTGCCGATCGCGCACTGTTTGTCGTGGCTGCTGCCGCGGCCGCACGCAATGATTTCGCGGCCATCGTCGCGGCTGCAAAACTTGCCACGGGCCTCAAGGGGCCGGCACTGTTCAAGCCATTGCGAGCGGCATTGACCGGACGACTTGCCGGACCGGAACTCGGTCCGCTGCTGCGCGCCATGGCGCCGGGCGCCGCGCAGCGCCGCTTGGCCCGATTCGCTTAAACTGCGCGGATGCTGAGCATTCACAATTCCCTGACGGGCAAGCAGGATCCGTTTCGTCCGTTGCAGCCTGATGCCGTGCGCATGTATGTCTGCGGCATCACCGTATACGACTATTGCCACATCGGGCACATGCGCATGCTGGTGGCATTCGACGTGGTCCTGCGCTACCTGCGTTACAGCGGCTATCGGGTGACTTATGTGCGCAATATCACTGACATCGACGACAAGATCATTCGCCGTGCAGCGGAGCGGTCGGAACCCATCGGCGCGCTGACAGAGCGCTATATCACGGCGATGGAAGAAGACGCCGCGCAGTTGGGCGTGGCGAAACCCGATCACGAGCCACGCGCCACGGCGCATGTGCCCCAGATCGTCGCGCTGATCCAGCGGCTGATCGCGCGCGGCCATGCCTACGTAGCCCGCGACGGCGATGTGATGTATTCGGTGACCAGCTTCGAAGGATATGGCCGCCTGTCCGGCAAGCGGCTCGAGGATCTGCGCGCGGGCGCGCGCGTCGACGTGGACGAGGCCAAGCGCGATCCGCTGGACTTTGTGCTCTGGAAGCGCGCGAAACCGGGCGAGCCGAGCTGGGAGTCGCCATGGGGCGCCGGGCGTCCCGGCTGGCACATCGAGTGCTCGGCTATGTCGATGGCGCTGCTTGGCGAGCAATTCGACATTCACGGCGGCGGCATGGATCTGAAATTTCCGCACCATGAGAACGAGATCGCGCAGAGTTGCGGCGCTACCGGCACAACCTTTGCCAACTATTGGCTGCACAACGGCTTCGTGAACGTGGACAGCGAGAAGATGTCCAAGTCGCTGGGCAATTTCTTCACGTTGCGCGAAGTGCTGCCACATCTGCGACACCCGGAGGTGCTGCGTTACTTCCTGATCGCCAGCCACTATCGCGGACCGATCAACTACACGCTCGAAAACCTGCTGCAGGCCGATGCGACCCTTAGTGGTCTGTATCAGGCGCTGCGCGGTGTTCCGCACGCCGCGGTTGCAGCGGCAGCCACAGCTGCCGCTGCGGCTGCGGACAGTTGGCGCGCCGAATATCGCCAAGCCATGGACGACGATTTCAATACACCCAAGGCCCTGGTGGTGCTGCAGCGCCTGGCGCGCGACATCAACGACGCGAAGGGGCAGGGCGGGGATGCCATGCAGACTGCTGCGCAACTGGCAGCCGTGTTTCGCGAGTTGGCGGCGGGCCTTGGTATCTGCCGCCTCGATCCGGAGCAGTGGTTCCGGCTCGCTGCGCCGGGCAGTGCGCAAGGTCCCGACGATGCGGACATCGAAGCGGCGATCGTCTCGCGCCTGGCAGCGCGCAAGGCCCGGGATTTCAAAGAGTCGGATCGCTTGCGCGATTCCATGGCGCAGGCAGGCGTGATCCTGGAAGACAAGCCGGACGGCACCACCGTCTGGCGGCGCAAGTAGTCTTACTTTGGCGGCGGCGTCAGCGGTTGTTCAGTCGGTCGCACGGCGGTGTGCACCAGCCCTTCGCGGAACTGATACGCCTCGAGGGTGTTCTGAATCAGCATCGCGATAGTCATTGGCCCCACACCGCCGGGCACCGGTGTGATCCATGACGCGCGTTCTTTGGCGGTATCGAACTCCACATCGCCCACCACCTTGCCCGATGGCAACCGGTTGATGCCCACGTCGAGCACGACGGCGCCGGGCTTGATCCATTCACCCTTCACGAATTCAGGTTTGCCGATTCCTGCAACGACGAGGTCAGCGCGCTGCACATGGCCGATCAGATCTTTCGTTTGGCTGTGGCAGATGGTGACAGTGGCGCCGCGCATCAGCAGCTCGAGCGCAGCGGGACGGCCCACGATGTTCGACTGGCCGATCACCACCGCGTCCATGCCTTTCGGATCGATGCCTGCATGCTCCAGCATCTTCATGCAGCCGTAGGGTGTGCAGGGGCGCAGCCGCGGCGTGCGCTGTGCCAGCAGACCGATATTCACGGGGTTGAAGCCGTCCACGTCCTTCTCTACGGCGATCGCATCGATCACGGCCTTGCTGTCGATGTGTCGGGGCACCGGCAGCTGCACCAGGATGCCGTCGATGGCCGGATCCATGTTCAGTGCCTGCACGACCGCGATGACTTCCGCCTGGGTGGCCGTGTCGCGCAGGACCTTCACCACCGAGTGCATGCCGGAGGCTTCGGTGGCCAAATGCTTGTTGCGCACGTAGATCTGCGAAGCGGGGTCCTGGCCAACAATCACCACCGCCAGGCCCGGCGGGCGCTTGCCCGCGGCGGTAAGCTCGGCAACCTGAATCCTGACGTTGTCGCGCAATGCCTGCGCAATCGCCTTGCCGTCGAGCAAACGTGCCGCCATTTGAACCCCAATCCCCGGTGCCGAAACGGGCGGTAGGGTATCATCGCGCTGTCGGGGCGTGGCGCAGTCTGGTAGCGCATCTGCTTTGGGAGCAGAGGGTCGGAGGTTCAAATCCTCTCGCCCCGACCATTCGATTCCTGTCGGCGTCGGATGACTCCACGGCGGCCTGTTCGTATATACTCCCGGCCCCGTGCGTGACCGCATCGGACCGAATGCTTACCATGGGCGCCCGTAGCTCAGGCGGATAGAGCATCGGCCTTCTAAGCCGAGGGTCGCAGGTTCGACTCCTGCCGGGCGCGCTTAAGGCAGTTTCGAAGTGAACAATGGTGGACGTAGCTCAGCTGGTAGAGTCCCGGATTGTGATTCCGGCTGTCGCGGGTTCGAGTCCCGTCGTCCACCCCACCCTTTTCAGGGCCGTTAGCTCAGTTGGTAGAGCAGTTGACTCTTAATCAATTGGTCGTAGGTTCAAATCCTACACGGCCCACCATTTTTTTTGTTTGGGCGCGAGAGTGGCGAAACTGGTAGACGCGCAGGTCTTAGAAGCCTGTGGGGTAACCCGTGAGAGTTCGAGTCTCTCCTTTCGCACCAGGATCTTGATTGGACCAGATTTGAGTGAAGGAACCGGACGATGCAGTTCACAGTGACGACGACGGCGGGGCTCGAGCGCCGCATCGAAATGGAAATTCCGCGCGCGCGCGTGGCCGGCGAGGTTGAACGCCGCCTGCGCGACCTGTCGCGCACTGCCAATGTGCGCGGTTTTCGCAAGGGCAAGGTGCCACTGCCGGTCATCAAGCAGCAGTACGGCAGCCAGGTGCACGGTGACACCGTCTCCGAACTCATCCGGCAGGGCTACAGCGATGCGGTTACCAAAGAGAAACTGCGGCCGGTTGGCGGTCCGCGCTTCGAGCCGATCCAGATCGCCCCGGATGCAGACCTGAAATTCGCTGCTGTGTTCGAAGTGCTGCCCGAAGTCACCGTCAATCCGGTTGCGGCACTTGAGATTGAGCGCCCGGTTGTGGACATCAGTGAGGCGGACGTCGATGCCATGCTGGAAAGCATGCGTCGCCAGCGCGTGACCTATGCGCCAGTGGAACGCGCGGCCACCAAGGGTGATCGCGTGGTGGTGGATTTTGCTGGTCGGGTCGATAGCGTTGCCTTTGATGGCGGCACCGGCACCGACATGGCAGTGGTGATCGGCGCGGGCCAGGCCATTGCTGATTTCGAGAACGCACTGACTGGCATGAGCAAGGGCGAAACCAAGACTGCCCCAGTGAAGTTTCCCGAGAACTACGGGGCCCAGCACCTGGCTGGCAAGCACGCGGAATTCGATCTCACCGTGAAGTCTGTGGAAGAGCCGGTCCTGCCTGTGGTGGATGATGCATTTGCAGTTTCTTTCGGCATGCCTGAAGGCGGCATTGCCGCGCTGCGTGCCGAAGTGCGCAAGAGCATGGAACGCGAGGCGGCCGACGCCACCCGCAAGAAGCTGCGCACACAGGTGTTCGATGCCCTGCATCGGGACAACGATTTGCCGCTGCCCGTGTCGCTGGTCGAGGAACAGGTGCAGCAGCTGCAGCTCGACCTGTTGCAGCGCATGGGGCGCGACACGAGCCAGATGCCGCCGCGTGAGCCTTTCGAAGAGCCCGCCCGGCGACGTGTGAAGCTGGGGCTGCTGATTGGCGAGCTGGTGCGTCGCGAAAACCTGACGGTGGACCGCGAGCGCGTTTTCGCCCGCCTGGAAGAGCTGGCGGCCACCTACCCGGATCCTGTCGAGGTCAAGCGTGCGACCCTGCAAAATCAGGAAGCCATGCGCCAGATCGAGACGGCTGTCATGGAGGATCTGACTGTGGAGTGGGTGCTGGCCAAGGCCCGTGTGACCGACCACCCAACCAGCTTCGCGGAGCTCACCGGCTTCGGCAAGCAGGCGTAAGATCAACTGATCGATACGCAATCCGCCCGGAGATAGACATGAACGAGCGCGCCCTGAACCTGGTTCCCATGGTGGTCGAGCAGACTTCGCGCGGCGAGCGTGCCTACGACATCTACTCGCGTCTGCTCAAGGACCGGGTGGTCTTCGCAGTCGGTCCGGTCGAGGACTACATGGCCAATGTCATCGTGGCGCAGTTGTTGTTCCTGGAATCGGAAAATCCGGACAAGGACATCGCGCTCTACATCAATTCGCCTGGCGGTCATGTAACCGCTGGCCTTGCGATCTACGACACCATGCAGTTCATCAAGCCGAATGTGTCCACTATCTGCATTGGCCAGGCTGCGAGCATGGGCGCCGTGTTGCTCGCCGGCGGCGCCAAGGGCAAGCGCTTTGCCTTGCCGGATTCCCGCATCATGATCCATCAGCCGTTGGGTGGCATGCAGGGGCAGGCTGCCGACATGGAAATCCATGCCCGCGAGATCCTCTACACCCGCGATCGCCTCAATCAGATCCTCGCCTTGCACACTGGCCAGTCGGAAGAGAAGATCAAGCACGACACGGATCGCGACAATTTCATGCGGGCCGAAGACGCCGTCAGCTATGGCCTGATTGACCAGGTTCTGTCGAGTCGCGCACAGATGGGCGCTGCGGCAGTCAAATAAGCCCCTCAACAGGGGTTTTTCCATCATTTACAAGGCCTTAACTGTGTGGTGTTGCTTTGCGCGCCACCGTGGCCTCGTGCTATATAGATTGTCATCGGAAGAGCAAGCTTCCGAATGAGGTAAAGACGGATGAGCGACGAGACTCGCGGGCGTAACGACGACGGCAAACTGCTGTACTGCTCCTTCTGCGGCAAGAGCCAGCATGAGGTGCGCAAGCTGATCGCCGGTCCGTCGGTTTTTGTCTGCGACGAGTGCGTCGAGCTCTGCAACGACATCATCCGCGAAGAACTCGAGGACAAGGCCGACCGGGCGCGCGAGAAGCTGCCCAAGCCTTCCGAAATCAAGGTGGTGCTCGATGAATACGTCATCGGGCAGGAGCGGGCGAAGAAGACGCTGGCCGTTGCAGTCTATAACCACTACAAGCGCCTGCAGACCCGTGGCACCGGCACCATCAAGTCCAAGGATGATGTCGAGATCGCCAAGAGCAATATCCTGCTGATCGGCCCTACTGGCAGCGGCAAGACGTTGCTCGCCGAGACCCTTGCAAGATTGCTGAACGTGCCGTTCACGATCGCCGACGCCACCACGCTTACCGAAGCCGGCTACGTGGGCGAGGACGTCGAGAACATCATCCAGAAGCTGCTGCAGAAATGCGACTACGACGTCGAAAAGGCGCAGACCGGCATCGTCTATATCGACGAAATCGACAAGATTTCCCGCAAGTCCGACAACCCCTCGATCACGCGTGATGTGTCGGGCGAGGGTGTGCAGCAGGCCCTGCTGAAGCTCATCGAAGGCACCATGGCCTCCGTGCCGCCGCAGGGCGGACGCAAGCATCCGCAGCAGGAATTCCTGCAGGTCGACACCGCGAACATCCTGTTCATTGTTGGCGGCGCGTTCTCCGGCCTCGACAAGGTCATCCTGAATCGCACGCAGAAGGGTGGCATCGGCTTCACCTCCGATGTCCGCAGCGTCAACGAGCGCCCGCATGGTTCGGACCTGTTCCACGATGTGGAGCCCGAAGATCTGGTCAAGTACGGACTGATTCCCGAGTTCGTCGGTCGCCTGCCCGTGGTCGCCACGCTCGAAGAGCTGGATGAAGCGGCGCTGATTTCGATCCTCAAGGATCCGAAGAACGCGCTGACCAAGCAGTATCGCCGCTTGTTCGAGATGGACGGCGCCGACCTCGAGTTTCGCGAAGATGGGCTGTCGGCGGTGGCGCGCAAGGCCATGGAACGCAAGACCGGCGCCCGCGGCCTGCGCACTATCCTGGAAAACATCCTGCTCGACACCATGTACCAGCTGCCTTCGCTCAAGAATGTCAGCAAGGTGGTGGTCGACGAGAGCGTGGTGCAGGGGCATGCGCCGCCCTACGTGGTTTACAAGACCGAAGAGCCGCGTCCGGACAAGGCGGTCACCGACGAGCCCCGTCGGGCATCGGGAATCAGTCGCTGAGCGAAGACCGGCGCTGGCTGCTGGCGTCAGCCGCCGATCCTGACGGCCCGCCGCTTGGCGGCCTCTGCTGTTTCACCCTTGACGTGGACGACGCCCAGCGGGCTGAGCTCGCGGCGTTGCTTGCGCCCGAAGAGCTGCAAAGAGCCGCGCGCTTCCTTTTCGCAGAACACGCCAACCGTTTTGTGGTCGCGCACGCGCGATTGCGGCAACAGCTTGCCGCCTTGCTGTCGGTGGCGCCCGGCGACCTCAGCCTCGCTGCGGGGGCACACGGCAAACCAGCTATCGCAGGCGAGCTTGCCGACGCCGGCCTTGAGTTCAACCTGTCACATTCCGGATCGCTGGGTCTCGTCGGCTGGTCGCGGGGTCGTGCCATAGGCGTTGATATCGAGATCTGGCGTCCCTTGCACGACGAAGCGGCGCTGGTGCGGCGCTACTTTTCGGCGAGCGAGATCGCGGCCTATGAGCTGCTTGCGCCCGCGCTGCGCACGCCGGCGTTCTTCAATTGCTGGACCCGCAAGGAGGCCTATGTAAAAGCCGTGGGAAGAGGTCTGGGATTGCCGCTCGACAGCTTCGATGTCTCAATGGGAGATTGCGCCCGGGCGCGGCTGCTGCGTGTTTCGGAGGCAGCGGATGATGGCCGCTGCTGGAGCCTCTCTGCGCCGCAACTCGATGCTGGTGTGTCTGCCGCCGCAGTACTTGAAGGCGCTGCTTTTCATATCCTTCCTGCGACACAATCCGAATTCGCCGTGCAAAAGTTGTGGACTTGATTCCGGCCCCATCGCCCCGATCTAACGCTAGACTGTAGCCTCAAACGGCATGCTGGAGCCTCCTGTGACTGAAGCGACTGCCACCAATTCCATTCCGGTCATGCCCCTGCGCGACGTGGTGCTCTACCCGCACATGGTCAGCCCGCTGTTCGTGGGCCGTGAAAAATCCATTCAGGCGCTGGATGCGGCCATGAAGGCGGATCCGCGCCGCATCCTCGTGGTGGCGCAGAAGCAGCCGGATATCGACGATCCGAAGCCCGACGACCTGTATCGTTTCGGAACAGTCGCCACCATCCTGCAGCTGGTGAAGCTGCCCGATGGCACCGTCAAGGTGCTGGTCGAGGGCGTCGAGCGCGCCCGTGTCGATGAACTTACGACGGGCGATTATTACAGCGCGGCGATTACCGTCGAAGCGGATGTCGAGCAGTACGACGAACGCGAAATGGACGTGCTGCAGCGTTCTGTCATCTCGCAGTTCGAACAGTATGTAAAGCTCAACAAGAAAGTTCCGCCCGAGATGCTGACCGCGCTTGCGGGCATCGAACAGCCAGGCCGGCTGGCCGATGCCGTCGCCGCCCAGATGACGCTGAAGCTGGCCGAGAAGCAGCAGGTGCTGGAGATCCTCGACGTGCGCAAGCGCCTCGAGCACGTGCTGGTCGCGATCGAAGGCGAGATGGACGTGCTGCAGATCGAGAAGCGCATCCGCGGCCGTGTGAAGTCCCAGATGGAGAAGTCGCAGCGCGAGTACTACCTCAACGAGCAGATGAAGGCCATCCAGAAAGAGCTCGGCGATATGGAGGATGGCGGTAACGAGATCAACGATCTGGAGCAAAAGATCGCCAAGGCCGGCATGCCCAAGGAGGCGCGCGACAAGGCTACCGCCGAACTCAACAAGCTGAAGATGATGTCACCGATGTCTGCCGAGGCCACCGTGGTCCGCAATTACATCGACTGGCTGGTAAAGGTGCCCTGGAAAAAGCGCACGCGCGTTTCCAAGGACATCGCCAACGCTCAGAAAATCCTTGATCAAGACCACTACGGGCTCGAGAAGGTCAAGGAACGCATCGTTGAATACCTCGCCGTGCTGCAGCGGGTAGAGAAGATCAAGGGTCCAATCCTGTGCCTCGTCGGTCCGCCGGGCGTAGGCAAGACTTCGCTGGGGCAGAGCATTGCCCGCGCCACCAATCGCAAATTCGTGCGCATGTCGCTGGGCGGTGTGCGTGACGAAGCCGAGATCCGCGGTCATCGGCGCACCTATATCGGCTCGATGCCGGGCAAGGTTGTGCAGAACATGGCCAAGACCGGTGTGCACAACCCGCTGTTCCTGCTCGATGAGATCGACAAGATGGCCATGGATTTCCGTGGCGACCCGTCGTCCGCATTGCTGGAAGTGCTGGATCCCGAGCAAAACTCAACGTTCAGCGACCACTACCTGGAAGTCGACTTCGATCTTTCCGCAGTGATGTTCATCTGCACCGCCAACAGCATGAATATCCCGGCGCCGCTGCTCGACCGCATGGAAGTGATCCGCATCCCCGGCTACACCGAGGATGAGAAGCTCAACATCGGCAAGCGTTACCTCGTGCCCAAGCAGGTGAAGGCCAACGGCCTGAAAGATGGCGAGTTGAAGCTGGCCGATGAAGCCGTGCTCGACATCATCCGCTACTACACGCGTGAGGCTGGCGTGCGCAGCCTGGAACGTGAGCTTGCCAAGATCTGCCGCAAGGCGGTCAAGACCCTGCTGCTCGAGAAGAAGAAGGGAAGCAGCATTACAGTCAATTCCAAGACCCTCGAGAAATACTTAGGCGTGCGGCGCTTCCGCTTCGACGAAGCTGGCGAAGCCGATCGCGTCGGGCAGGTCACGGGCCTGGCGTGGACGGAAGTCGGCGGTGAACTGCTGTCCATCGAGGTTGCGGTGCTGCCAGGCAAGGGCCGGCCGGTATTCACCGGCAAACTCGGCGACGTGATGAAAGAGTCGATCCAGGCCGCGATGACAGTCGTGCGCAGCCGCAGCGACATGCTGGGGCTGGATAAGGACTTCTACTCCAACATGGACTTCCACGTGCATCTGCCGGAAGGCGCCCAGCCGAAGGATGGGCCATCCGCGGGCATCGGCATCTGCACGGCGATGGTTTCGGCGCTCACCAAGATTCCGGTGCGGGCGGATGTGGCCATGACCGGCGAGATCACCTTGCGCGGCGAGGTGCTGCCCATCGGCGGCCTGAAAGAAAAACTGCTCGCCGCCCATCGCGGCGGCATCAAGCATGTGCTGATTCCCGTGGACAACGAGAAAGACCTGGTCGAGATCCCGGACAACATCAAGGGCAAGCTCAATATCCGCACGGTGAAATGGATCGACGAGGTGTTGCAACACGCGCTGGTGCGCCAGCCCACGCCATTGCCGGCGGTCGCGGGTGTCGCCAACGTGGCCGAGTCCAAGGCCGGAGCAGTGGCGGCCAAACGTGCCCGTCGAGTCCGCAAGAGTGCCAGGATCGTCCGGCCCCATTAATTCTGGTGCAGTCCGCAGGCACTTCATCTAGACTACGCGCCCTCGCGCCCCAGGGCTTCTGCCTCAAGGCGCGGGTAGGACTTTGGCGCTGATGTCCAGGGGTGCTTAGCTCAGCTGGTAGAGCGTCGCCCTTACAAGGCGAATGTCGGGGGTTCGATCCCCTCAGCACCCACCAGTCCATCGATGTGGTCTAGCAGCGGAGCGGTAGTTCAGCTGGTTAGAATACCGGCCTGTCACGCCGGGGGTCGCGGGTTCGAGTCCCGTCCGCTCCGCCAGTCATTGTAAGACCACATCAAGATCCAGAAAAAGATCCAGAAAAAATATGCTGCAGAACATTCGCGACAAGATGCAGGGCCACCGATGGCTCACCTATCTCATGCTGGGCGCATTGGTGCTGGTGTTCGCAGCCTGGGGCGCATACGGCATCGTGGACATGAGTTTCGGCACCACGGGTTTCGCCGCCAAGGTCAACGGCGAGAAGATCTCCACTGCCGAAGTGAACCAGCTCTGGCAGCAGCAACAGCCACAGGTGATGCAGGCCCTCGGTGGCAACATCACTGATGCACAGCGGGAGAAGTTCCAGCAGGAATTGCTGGATGATCAGGTGCGCAGACTTGCCGTCACCCAGTACGCAAACAAGGCGGGGTTCCGGGTTTCCACGAACCAGCTGGGAGAGGCTTTCCGCAACGAATCCTCTTTTCAGGTCGATGGCAAGTTCAACGTGGAGGCGGCGCGCTCGCGCCTGGCAGCGGCGGGCATGAGCGAAGCCGCCTATGTGAAAGACCTCAAGCTAAGCCTGCTGGTCAATCAGCTGCTGGGCTCGGTCGGCGTTTCGGATTTTTTCACGCCGGCCGAATTGAAGCGTGTCCTTGCGCTGCTCGATGAAGAGCGTGAACTGCGCTATCTGCTGCTGCAGCCGGAAGCATTTGCCGGCACGGCACCGGTCGATGCCGCGGCGATCGACGCCTGGTACAAGGCACATACCGAAGAATTCATGCAGCCCGAATCCGTGCAGCTGGCCTATGCGGAACTGTCGCTGGCCGATGTCGCCGTGCAGGTCAGTGAGGAGCAGCTGCGCGAACGCTATGCGCGCGACAAGGCAACGTTCGTGCAACCCGAGACACGGCGCGCCAGCCATATCCTGATTGCCGTGGAGGGCGCCACGGACGATGCCAAGGCGGCGGCGCTGGCGAAGGATCTGCACGCACGAATCAAGGCGGGCGGCGATTTCGCGGCCCTTGCCAAACAGTATTCGAAAGACTCGGTTTCAGCCGCAAAGGGCGGCGACCTGGAATGGGCCAGCAGTGATGTCTACGCCAAGGAATTTTCGGACAAGCTGTTCGCCATGAAAGCAGGCGAGATCAGCGAACCGGTGAAGACCCAGTTCGGCTACCACATCATCCGTCTGGATGGTGTGCGCGCCGAGTCCGGCCGCAAATTCGAGGAAGTGCGAGCGGAGCTTGCTGCAACCCTGCGCAATGAGATGGCAGTTGCCGAGTTCGGCAACCGGCAGGACCAGCTGCAGGCACGACTGGATCGCGCGGGCACCACGCTCGAAAAACTGGCACAGGAATTTGGCATGCGTCGCGGTGAGGTGCAGCAGTTCGAGCGCGGCGCTGGCGGTTTGCCGCTGGGGTCAGACGCCGAACTGAACCAGGCGGTATTCAGCGATGCGGTGCTGGCGCAGGGGCACGTAGGTGGCCCGGTGCAGTTGGGCGAAGACCGCATCACCATTTTCCAGGTTGTCAAACACCGGCCGGCGCAGTTGCGGCCGCTGGAAGAGGTCCGTGCCACGATTGTTACCGCCTTGCGCCGCGAGCGGGGCATGAAGGCCGCTCTGGCGGCAGCCGAAGCTGCGCAGGCCAAGCTCGCCGCTGGTGAGAGCTTCGACAAGGTTGCGGCCAGCCTGCAGACAAAAGCGGGGCCGGCGCGCTTTGTGGGCCGCGGTTCACCTGATCTGCCGGTGGAAATTCGCGATGCCGTATTTGCGGCTGTCCGGCCGGTTGCAGGCAAGCCTTTCCGCCAGGTAATCGAGGTTGAAGGCGGCGGCGTTGCTTTGCTGGAAGTCACGGGTTCGCGCGTGCAGTCGATGTCGGACACCCCCCAGCTCGAGAGATTGCGTGCGACCCGCGAGCTGCAGCGCTACAGCCGGCGCAATGCAGACGGATACGTGGCGGACGTCCTGAAGGCGGCCAGGATTCGCAAGAACCCGCAGGCGTTCCAATAGCGGGGGCGTTCCAATAACCGCGGGGCGCTATGCGCCCCCAGCCTCGTCCGCGAAACTCATTCCCACTGTGCTGAAGCCGCCGTCCACATAGAGGATCTCGCCGGTCACCCCACTGGCCATGTCGGAACACATGAAGGTGGCGGCCTTGCCCACGTCTTCCTGGCTGACGTTGCGGCGGATGGGTGAAGCATGGGCCACATGCGACAGCATTTTGCGCAGCCCCGGAATGCCGGCCGCAGCGAGCGTCTTGATGGGCCCCGCCGAAATGCCATTCACGCGGATGCCCTTGGGCCCCAGATCTGCCGCCAGAAAGCGCACGTTGGCTTCCAGGCTGGCCTTGGCCAGGCCCATGACGTTGTAGGCGGGTACCGAGCGCACGGCCCCCAGGTAGCTCAGGGTGAGAATTGCGCCGGCCCGGCCTGTCATCAGCGGCAGGGCAGCACGTGACAGCGCCACAAGGCTGTAACTTGAGACATCGTGAGCCACCGCGAAGGCCTCGCGGGAGGTGCTGGCCACAAACTCGCCTGCCAATGCCTCACGCGGGGCAAAAGCCACGGCATGGACTAGGATGTCGAGCGAACCCCATGCCGAACCCAGCGTGCTGAATACAGCGTCGATCTGGCTGTCGACCGTCACGTCCAGCGGCAACACGAGTTTCGACCCCAGCGACTGTGCCAGGGGTTCAACGCGGTCCTTGAGTTTCTCATGGCCAAAGGTGAAGGCGAGTTCGGCGCCGTGCGCATGCATGGCCTGGGCGATACCCCACGCAATAGAACGGTCCGTAGCCACGCCGATGATCAGCGCGCGCTTGCCAGCGAGAATTCCCATGAAAGCCCCCAGGTAAAATCCAAGGGGCGCGATGATACCGCAGTCGTCAGGAGCGACTGGGCACGAAGGCCACGAGCTTCTGGCCGGGCCGGATGTCGCTGCCGGACAGGTTGTTCCACTCGCGCAGGTTGCCAACCGATACGCGCAGTGTCCGTGCGATGGCCGACAGCGTGTCGCCGCTGCGCACGACGTAAGTGACGCGGCGCCCATCACCACTGCTGGCAACTGCTTGGCCACTGCTGCCTGGGGTCTCGCCATGCAGTTTCAGCTTCTGGCCGGCACGCAGGGTGTCGGCAGGAGCGATGCGGTTCAGCCGCGCCAGCGAGATGACATCCATGTTGTAACGTTTGGCGATGGACCATAGCGAGTCCCCGCGCCGCACCACATGCACGGCGCTGACCGAGCGTGCGCGATTGCGCCCGTCGACGCGCGCCGCTGCCTGCAGCACCTGCGGCGGCAGGGAGGCCACCGCCGAAGGCACCCGCAGTTCCGCACCCAGCTGGACGGTGTTGGCTGTCCCCAGTTCATTGAGTTCCCGCAGATGCTGGGCGGTGGTGCCGAACCGCTGCGCAATACTGGCGACGGTATCGCCGCTGCGCACCGTGTAGCGCTCCACCCGCATGCGCTGGTCAGGGGTCAGCAGCAGCAGGTTGGTGCTGAACGCCTCAGAGGCATCCATGGGCACCAGCAGGAAATGCGGTCCGGTCGGATCCGTGGCCCAACGATGATGTGCCGGATTCAGATCGTACATTTCCTCAGTGGTGATGCCGGCAAGTTCGGCGGCCACCTCGATGCTGATCTGCCCACCGGTTTCCACCCGCCGAAAAAAAGGTTCATCCGGCATCCCCTCGATGCTCAGGCCGTAGATATCGGGTTTGGCAACGATCTTGCTCATGGCCAGCAGGCGCGGCACATAGCCCTGGGTTTCCTTTGGCAATTTCAGGTTCCAGAAATCCGTCGGCTTGCGGGCTGCCTGGTTGCGCCTGATCTGCTTCGCCACATTGCCTTCACCGCAGTTGTAGGCAGCGATGGCATGCAGCCAGTTGCCATCGAACATGTCACGCAGGAATTCCAGGTAGTCGAGCGCCGCCTGGGTGGCCGCCACCACATCCCGCCGCCCGTCATACCACCAGTCCTGCTTGAGTCCGAAACGTCCACCGGTCGCCGACATGAACTGCCACAGACCAGTGGCGCGCGCACTGGAGTAGGCATAGGGCTGGAAGGCGCTCTCGATGATGGGCAGCAGCGCCAGCTCCAGCGGCAGCCCGCGGGCCTCTACCTGGCTAACGATGTACTGCAGATACGGCGCCGCGCGCGAGAACACCCGCTCGATGTATTCCGGATTGCGGGCGAACCAGTCTGCTTCAGTGTCGATCCGTGAATTGCGGATCTCGCCCAGGGTCAGGCCGCTGCGTACGCGTTTGAGCAGGTCACCTGGCTCGACCACCGGGTCGGGCAGCGCCTGGGAGTCCGGCGGCGGCACCCGTGCAGCGATTTCTGCTTCGGTAGCTGGCGAGACGGGCGGCGGCGACGGCGCAACCTCGACCGGCACTGGAACCGGGATGGTGGGGATGGCAGGGGATTCGCTTTTTGGCCCTGCCGGCGGTATCTGAGCGCGGGAGTCAGCGATTGCGGGCGGGGCTTTCGGCACAGTGGCGCAGCCCGCCAGAACAGCAAGCAGCCCCACAGATATGCCCAAGCGGTATCGCCAGCCCGGAATCACGTTGTTGCACCTCCGAGATGGAAGACAGATGCAATGGCCCAAAGCCACCAAAACAGCCTATGATTTTTGCCACAAGTATTTAACCGGCGACGTCACAGAAATGCCACGCTTTTTTGCATAACGCCATGCCCGACTCCGGACCCGCCCTCTGGCTCTCTTGCGCGCTCGGCCGTCAGCTGCTGGCTGCGGAGGCCGAAATGCTGCGCGGCATGCTCGACGACGTATTCGGCCTGGAGCTGCTGCAGCTGGGCCACTGGGGCGCCTCGCGTGAACTGCTTTCCGCCAGCCGCACGCGGCGGCAGACGGTCATTGCCGATACCTGCCAGGGTGAAGTGGATGTGGTGGCTTCACTGAGCGCATTGCCGGTGCAGACCGCATCGGTCGATGCAGTGCTGCTGCCACATACACTGGAATTTCAGGCGGATCCCCACGCGATCGTGCGGGAAGCAGATCGCGTGCTGACCGGCGAGGGTCAGCTCATCGTGCTGGGTTTTCGGCCCGTGAGCCTGTGGGGTTTGCGCGGTGCCGCTTCGCGGCACGGATTTCCGCCCGGCCTGCAGCAGATGCTTGGGCCGGGGCGGGTGCGCGACTGGCTTGGCCTGCTGGGATATGAAGTCGTCATGCAGCGGCATTATCTGTACAGCCGGCCCTGGGCCGAACACAGCACCGCAGCCCGACGCATCCTGCGCCGAGGCCTGTTCAATCCATTGCCAGCCGCGGCCTGGCTGATCAAGGCGCGCAAGCATGTTTACCGGTTGACACCACTGCGCCATCGTTTCTTTCGAGAGCGGCGACGTGTGTTCGGCGCCTTGCCGGAACCCACCACACGCAACCGGACATGAGCCAGATCGAGATCTATACCGACGGTGCCTGCAGGGGAAACCCGGGGCCCGGGGGCTGGGGCGCGCTGTTGATTGCCGGCGACAACCGCAAGGAACTTTCCGGCGCGGAAAGCGCCACTACCAACAACCGCATGGAACTCATGGGAGCCATCGAAGCGTTGCGCGCGCTGCGGCGGCCGTCGCGCGTGACGCTGCATACCGACTCGAAGTATGTATGCACCGGCATCGAGGTGTGGCTGCCGCAATGGAAGCTGCGCGACTGGCGCACCACCGACCGCAAGCCGGTGAAGAACATCGACCTGTGGCAGGCGCTCGACGCTGCGCGTCTGCCGCATGACGTCACCTGGAAGTGGGTAAAGGGGCACTCGGGCAACGCGGGCAACGAGCACGTCGATCAACTCGCCAATGCGGCGATCGATGCCATGCTTGAGCTAAACTCCCGCACATGAGGCATGCCGCGTGAGACAGGTCGTACTGGATACCGAAACCACCGGTCTGGAATCCGAACGCGGCCACCGCATCATCGAGATTGGCTGCATCGAGATGCTGAACCGCCGTGCCACCGGCCGGCACTTTCATGAATATCTGCATCCCGACCGCGACATCGACGCCGGTGCGGCCGCCGTGCATGGCATCACGCTGGACAAACTCGCGGGCAAGCCGCGCTTTGCGGAAGTGGCCGAGCGGTTTCTCGAATTCGTGGAGGGTGCCGAGCTCGTGATCCACAACGCCCCGTTCGACGTGGCGTTTCTCGACAGTGAACTGGCGCGCTGGGCGGCGCTGGCCGGCATCGAGTCTGCCGGCATCCGCGCCCGCTGCCGTGTGCTCGATACCCTGGCGCTGGCGCGCGAGATGCATCCCGGGCAGCGCAACGGTCTGGACGCTCTGTGCAAGCGTTACGCGGTCGACAACTCCCATCGCCAGCTGCATGGCGCGCTGCTGGACGCGCGGATTCTGGCGGATGTCTATCTGGCCATGACAGGGGGGCAGAACGCGCTAGCGCTGGATGATGGAGTGCGGGCCATGCCGCAAGTCGCCGGCGTGGCGATGCCTGGTTCCTTGCCGCCGCCCAGTTCGTTGCGGGTGGTAACCGCCGACGCCAGCGAACTTGCGGCCCACGCTGAATTCATGCGCCTGCTGCACACCGCCAGCGGCGGGAAGGTGTTGTGGCAGTAGGGTGTGAATCAGCGAATTTGTGGACTGGTACCGCGGGAATATTGAGGTTTCAGTCACAGCCACGCGGGGCTGCACTGCTAGAATATCGCTGCTGAGGCAGAGAGCCGATTGGCGACAAGGACATCATGGCAAAGAAAGCATTGATCACGGGCGTTACCGGACAGGATGGTTCCTATCTGGCGGAATTTCTGCTCGGCAAGGGATACGAGGTGCATGGCCTCAAGCGCCGTTCCTCGTCTTTCAATACAGATCGCATCGATCACCTGTATCAGGATCCGCATGAGCGCGGGGTGCGGATGCACCTGCACTATGGCGATCTGACCGACTCCACCAACCTGATCCGCATCGTCAAGCAGGTGCAGCCCGACGAAATCTACAATCTCGCCGCGCAGAGCCATGTGGCAGTTTCTTTCGAGACTCCCGAATACACGGCCAACGCCGATGCCATCGGCACGCTGCGTCTGCTGGAGGCCATCCGGATCTTGGGTCTGGAAAAGAAAACCCGGTTCTACCAGGCGTCCACATCGGAGATGTTCGGACTGGTGCAGGAAATTCCCCAGAAGGAAACCACGCCCTTCTATCCGCGATCGCCGTACGGCGCGGCCAAGGTTTATGCCCACTGGATCACGGTCAACTACCGCGAGGCCTATGGGCTCTTCGCCTGCAGCGGCATCCTCTTCAATCACGAATCTCCCATCCGTGGCGAAACATTCGTCACGCGCAAGATCACGCGCGGCCTGGCTCGAATCTCGCTGGGAATGGAGCAGTGCCTGTATCTGGGAAACATGGATTCACTGCGCGACTGGGGCCATGCGAAGGATTACGTCCGCGCGCAGTGGATGATCCTGCAGCAGGACAAGCCCGACGATTTCGTCATTGCCACGGGCGAGCAGCATTCGGTGCGCGCGTTTGTCGAGGCAGCGGGCGCGGAGCTGGATATGCGCATCGAATGGCGGGGCAAGGGCCTGGACGAGCAGGGCATTGATACGAAAACCGGCCGCGCGGTTGTCAAAGTGGATCCGCGGTATTTCCGGCCGACCGAAGTCGAAAGCCTGCTGGGAGATCCCACCAAGGCCAAGACTGTTCTAGGCTGGGAGCCGGAATTCAGTTTCAAGGATCTGGTCAAGGGGATGGTTGCTTCTGACCTGGACATCGCGCGCCGTTATGAGGTCCTCGCCCGCGAGGGATTCAAGACCTACCGGTATTCAGAGTGACCAGCAGGCAGCGGGTCTTTATTGCGGGCCATCGCGGCCTGGTGGGGTCCGCGCTTGTGCGTCGATTGCAGGCCGATCCTTCGATGGATCTGGTGTTGCGCACGCATTCCGAATTGGACCTGACCAGTCAGGCGGCGGTACGCGATTTCTTTGAGCGCGAGCGTCCCGAGCAGGTCTACCTGGCTGCGGCAAAGGTGGGCGGTATTCTCGCCAATGACACGCGTCCGGCCGAGTTCATCCAGGATAATCTCGTCATTCAGGCCAACATCATTGACGCCGCCTATCGCAACGGAACCCGCAAGCTGTTGTTTCTCGGTTCAAGTTGCATATACCCAAAGCTCGCACCCCAGCCCATGTCGGAAGACAGCCTATTGACTGGTCCTCTGGAGCCCACCAATCAGTGGTATGCCATTGCGAAAATTGCGGGCCTAAAGACCTGCCAGGCGTACCGCAAGCAGTATGGCTTTGATGCGATCTGCGCGATGCCGACCAATCTGTACGGTCCGGGGGACAACTTCGACCTGGCCGGCTCTCACGTCCTGCCAGCCCTGATCCGCAAATTCTCCGAGGCTGTGAAGGCCAAAGCTTCAGAAGTGGAGATCTGGGGCACAGGTAAGCCGCGGCGCGAGTTTCTCCACGTGGATGATCTGGCGGATGCCTGCGTATTTCTTATGAATCGCTACAGCGACCTGCCGCCTGTCAATATTGGTTGGGGCGAGGATGTCTCCATCGCAGAGCTGGCGGAGACAGTTGCTGTAGCAACCGGTTTCAATGGCCAGCTGCGTTTCGATGCTAGCAAGCCGGATGGCACCCCTCGTAAGCTGTTGGATGTATCGCGGCTGACCGGCCTGGGATGGAAAGCAGGAATCACACTGCAAGATGGCATCCGGACGACAGTCGACTGGTACCGTCGCCACGTCGCGGCTGGCTAGCCAATAGCGGGATCCCGTGGGTCTGCGGGGCCGAAGTAGCAGTTTCAACTATCCGGGGCTATCTCTGGATGACTGACGAGACGTTAGCCATGCGCGAGCTGGACCTCGCGCGTGAGACTCTGTCGATTAAGATGCTCGCATGCCTCACGATGCCTCTACCGCCCCTTCCTGGCAGCGTCTGACAGAGCTTGCGGCTCGTCCGCAACCTACAATCGCCGAGCTCTTCGCCGCGGAGCCGGGCCGCAGCGCCCGTTGCACAGTCGCAGGTGCCGGACTTCAGCTCGACTTCTGCCGGCAGCGGATCAGTCAGGAAACCTTGGGGTTGCTAGCTCAGCTCGGGGATGATGTTCAGCTGCGGGAACGCATTGCTGGCATGTATGGGGGGAGCATCGCCAACCCCACCGAATCTCGCCAAGTATTGCATACCGCCCTGCGCAGAGAAGCAGCGCCTAACGCCGACCTGGTGAGTTCCGCACGCGAACGGATGCTGCAGTTCGCGGAGAGGGTCCGGTCGGGCTCACTTCGTGGCAGTGGCGGGGATCAGTTCGATCTCGTGGTCAATATCGGAATTGGTGGTTCCGATCTGGGTCCGGCCATGGCGACAGAGGCTCTGCGCCCCTGGTCGGATGGCGCGCCTCGAATCGCATTCGCGTCGAATATCGATGGCTGCAAGCTGGCGGATGTACTCGCCGCCGCCAACCCAAGGCGGACGCTTTTCATCGTGTGCTCGAAGACGTTTACCACACTGGAAACCCGCACGAATGCCGAATCGGCGCGGCGTTGGCTGGTGTCGCGGCTGGGTGCCTCAGCCGTACCCGCGCACTTTGCGGCCGTTTCCGTGAACGGCCCGGCAATGGACGCGTTCGGTATTCATACAGACCATCGGTTCGCAATGTGGGACTGGGTCGGGGGACGGTATTCAATCTGGTCCGCCATTGGCGTATCGCTTGCCATCGCTATCGGAGCAGCGAACTTCCGGGAATTTCTTGCTGGTGGCGCCGCCATGGATGAGCACTTTCAGGTTGCGCCCTGGCGGGAAAATCTCCCCGCACTCATGGGTCTGATCGGCATCTGGAATATCAATTTCCTGAAGCTGCCGACCGTTGCAGTGCTGGCATACGACGATCGGCTGGCGCGCTTCCCCGCCTATCTGCAACAACTCGACATGGAAAGCAATGGCAAGCGGGTGCGCTGCGATGGTTCCCCAGTGTTCTGCGAGACTGCCCCGGTAGTCTGGGGAGATTCTGGCAACAATGCGCAGCATTCGTTTTTCCAGATGCTGCACCAAGGCACGCCGCGGGCTGCGCTCGATTTCCTGTTACCGGCGCTGTCTTCCTGCGGTGACGCCCATGCGCACCAGCTGGCCATCGCAAACTGCCTCGCGCAGGTCGAAGCCTTCGCCTACGGACAGCAATCGGACAGTCCGCATAAGGTGCACGAAGGCAATCGCCCGTCCAGCGTCCTGCTGTTCAAGCGGCTCGAGCCGCGCTTATTGGGGGCCTTGGTCGCGGCCTATGAGCACAAGGTATTCACACAGAGCGTTATCTGGGGCATCAACGCTTTTGATCAGTGGGGCGTTGAGCTCGGCAAGAAGATGACTGCTGCCATTGTGCCTCTGGTTACCGGGCAGGGGCAGGCGCAGAGCGAGTCGCTCCGGAGTACGCTGCAGTTGCTTCAGCAAATGCAGCACTGATTAGCGGCTTCGTTGGCTCAAGCGGCGGACGATATACTCCGGTATATTCCGGCGGATGAATTTCCGATCCGCAACATGCCTGTGCGTCGCTCTCCTGGTTGTGGATGTCACCCAGGCACAGAGTTTCTTCCTTCCCGCCCACGACGTCCGTTTGCGCGACGATTTGTCACTGCTGGTGGATGAAGGGGTAATCAACCTGCCCGTCAACGAGTGGCCGCTGGCGCGTGCCGACGTCGAACAGGCCATCAGCAAGATCAATGGCTCGGATCTCTTCGAGCCGGCGCTGCGCAGCGCGCTGTCCCGCATCGCTGCCGCGACAAAGGTTCCCGAGAATGCAAGTGATTGGCGCATTCGTGAAGTACGTATGACCATGGGTGAGCCCGGCTTGCTGCGCGATGAATCCACGCTGGGGCGCGAGAATTTCGAACTGACAAGCATGGGCGGTGCTGGCACCGAGCGTTACAGCATTACGCTGGTGGCCACTGGCGTGATCGACGCGAGCGACCGACAGGAATTACGATTGGACGGCAGCGAAGCCACTGTTCGCTGGGGCAACTGGCTGTTCAGCGCGAACCAGATGGACCGTTGGTGGGGGCCGGGGCGCGACGGCAGCCTCATTCTCTCTACCAATGCGCGCCCCATGCCAGCGTTGTCGCTGGACCGATATCGCAGCTTGCCCGTGGATCTCCCTGTGCTGCGCTGGTTTGGCCCGTGGCGTTTCTCGGGTTTTCTGGGGTTGATGGAAAATGAGCGGCCCGATGTGGACCGTCCGGTCTTTATGGGGATGCGGGTGTCCTTCAAGCCAGCACCGATTTTCGAGTTCGGAATGTCGCGTACGGCGCAGTTCTGCGGCAAGGGGCGCCCTTGCGACCTCAAGACCTTCGGTCGAGTGCTGATCGGACAGGATAACAAGGGAATACGTGGGCTCGGCAATCCGGCCGACGAACCCGGTAACCAGATGGCAGGATTTGACGTACGTATCGTATCGCCGTTCAACGCGCTGCCGCTCGCGCTGCACGCCCAGATGATTGGCGAAGACAATTCTAGTACAGGAATTCCCGAGCGTTACCTGGCGCAGTTTGGTGCGGAGTCCTGGTTCACACTGGATTCCGGATCTGTTCTGCGTACCCATGTCGAATACGCCAACAACAGCTGCAAGTGGTACAACCCATCGCTCGAACCCCATTGTGCCTACCGGCAGGCAATATTCTTTGCGGGCTATCGCTACCATGATCGCAACATCGGCCACACCACTGACGCGAATTCCGAGACGACTTCCATTGCCCTCACGCTTACCCAGGCCGACGGTGATCGTTTGGCCCTGCGTATCCGCCATGGAAGGCTCTATGCTTATGGGGTGCCGGACCCTTATAACCCCGTGAGTCAGGGCCGCAGCGACTATGAGTCTGCGGAACTCGGCTGGGAAGGGCGCGTCAGGGGGCAAAGTTTGGGTATGCAGTTGGGCTATGAACGCCAGAGGCCTGCCAGCGCAGGTGATGCTAAGGGAGTCTTCGGCTTCATCCAGTGGCGCAAGCCACTGTAACATTCCGAGATATGTCGCCGACAAACGGTTAGGGGCTCGTTTCCATGACTTGGTTCAACCTGCTGCGGGTGTGTGCTGCTCGCTCCATCCTACTGAACCTCACTCTTGCGCTGATTTCAGTGCCTGCCGCTATTGCACAGAACGTATCCACTGCCGAGCAACTGCAGATCTTTCAGAACCTTTCGCCCGAGCAGCAGCAAGCCCTCCTACAGCAGTTGGCCGGACCGGGAACGGACCGAGTTAGCGAAGGTGCTGAGCGCACAACTGACGAGACCGGAGGCGCGCGCCGGGGCCGGATAAATGCTGGCGACGATGCGGAGAAAGTCGGTGCTTTGGCCCCGCTTGATGTAGTAGTGGTAGAGCTTGCTCTGCCTGGCACCATGTCCCGCGGTAGTGTGCGCAATGCCAATACGCAGGACCCCAGTGCCGACACTGCGCCGAGGCGTGTACGGATACCGTCGACCAGCCCGCCTAACGTAGAAGACCAACAGCGATGGTCGAACGCAATTAGACAGGTGCAAGCGCGCAATCCTTACAGGCTTGATCGCGAGGGTTACCTGAACTTGCCAGGATTCGCGCCCATACTCATCGGCGGTTTGAGTGAGCAGCAGGCCGTGCAGCGCCTGTCCGTAGAGCCCGCACTGCAGGAACTCGACGTGAGTCTGTCGCGATTGCCAGTGGCCCGAACGGGTGTGGAGGGTCTAAAGCCATTCGGCTACGAATTATTCAATGCATCTCCGTCTACCTTTTCTGCAGGCGCCAACCTGCCTGTGCCAGCAGATTACGTGGTAGGCCCGGGCGACGAACTCAATGTGCAGCTGTTTGGGAGCCAGAATCGCAACCTGCGGTTGAGAGTCAGCCCCGAAGGTACGGTCAGCTTTCCTCAACTGGGACCAATCCGCGTCAGCGGATTGCGGTTCAGCGCCGCGAAATCCGCTATTGAGTCGCGCGTTTCGGAGCAGATAATGGGGGTGCGCGCCAATGTCTCGATGGGAGACATACGCTCGATCCGTGTGCTTGTATTGGGCGAGGTGGAGCAGCCAGGCGGCTATACCGTCAGTGGGCTCGACACAATGATCACGGCACTATTTGCTTCGGGCGGCGTAAAGGCGATAGGCTCGCTACGCGATATCCAGCTGAAACGCCAAGGTGCAGTTGTGCGTCGCCTCGATCTGTATGACCTGCTGATCCGGGGCGATACGGTGGACGACGCCATGCTGCAGCCGGGGGATGTGATCTTCATCCCGCCCGTTGGTCCGACAGTATCGATTGACGGCGAAGTAAAGCGCCCAGCCATCTATGAGCTGCGAGGCGAAACTACCGCGGAATCTTTGTTGCAGATGGCCGGTGGGCTTTCAATTGAAGCAGATCCAACGCGCTCGACAATTGCCCGTGTGGACGAGCAGTATCGCCGCGTAGTACTCGATATTAGCTTCACTTCGGCGGCCGGTCGCTCGCAAACGCTGCGTAACGGCGATGCGCTGCGTGTGGCTCGTCTACGCCCGCAACTAGATTCAGGTGTGGTTATCGACGGTTTCGTGCATCGGCCTGGCCAGGTGGCTTGGCGGCCTGGTTTGCGACTGACTGATGTCATTGGATCTATCGACGAGCTGAAACCCAACGCCGATGCGCGCTATATCCTTATCCGACGCGAATCGGGAGCCGACCGCAAGGTAGAGGCGTTATCGGCCGATTTGGTGGCGGCATTGGGGCAGCGCGGTGGCGCAGCGGATATCGCGCTGATGGCGCGGGACCAGATTACAGTGTTCGACTTTGCACCCGGCCGCGAGAGGATTATCAAGCCACTGCTTGATGAGCTGCGGTTGCAATCGGGCCTATCGCGCCCTACGGAGGTAGTGCGTGTGGAAGGTCGTGTGAAGGTGCCTGGCGAATACCCGCTGGAAGCTGGCATGACCGTCAGTGATCTGTTGCGGGCAGGCGGAAATCTCGATGCAGCTGCCTTTGCAGGCAAGGCGGAACTCGCGCGGTTTGAGGTGAACGGTGAAGGCGCGCGACAGACCGAACTCATCGAAGTGAATCTGGATGCGGTGCTGCGCGGTGACCCGAACGCTGACATTGCGCTACGCCCATTCGATCATCTGCTTGTTAAGGAGACATCGGACTGGACCGATCTGGAATCCGTGGCGATTGCGGGGGAGGTGCGATTCCCGGGCAACTATCGAATACGCCGCGGCGAAACACTTTACGAATTGCTGCAGCGGGCTGGTGGTATCACTTCCAGAGCTTTTGTCAGTGGGAGCGCTTTCACGCGAGTGGAATTGCGGGAGCGTGAACAGAAGCAGCTCGACCTGCTTACTGAGCGTCTGCAGAGTGATCTGGCGACCATGTCAGTGCAGGCTGCGGCGGCCAATCAGGCGAGCGCCAGCCAATCGTCGTTGGTAGCTGGGCAGACGCTGCTCGCGCAATTGGAGCGGTCGCGTGCCGTGGGGCGCTTGATAATTGATTTGCCTGGATTGTTGGAGGGCGGAAAAGGTTCACCCAAAGATGTGATTTTGAGTAGTGGCGATCTGCTTGTTGTTCCTTCTCAGAAGCAGGAAGTGACAGTAATTGGCGAGGTCCAGACTACGACCTCGCATCTCTACAGCAGCGAGTTGCAACGCGATGATTACATTTCACTGAGTGGTGGTACTACGCGCAGGGCGGACCGCGGGAAGATCTACGTCGTACGAGCTAACGGCAGCGTAATGGCGCAGCGTGGTGGTTTCCTTCGCCGCGGTTTCGATCTGACCATAAAGCCTGGCGATACAATCGTGGTGCCGGTGGATACTGAACGCATGCCCAGGCTGCCGCTCTGGCAGGCAGTGACGCAGATTATCTACAATCTTGCAATTTCTGTCGCGGCAATCAATTCATTCTAGAATCTGTTTCAAAACTTTTGCGGTTTGCGACTGTGAAGTATGGCCGCCGAGTTGTGAATGATATGTTCCCTGCTTGAAGAACCAAATACGACGCAGTCCACGTCCAGGTGCGGCGGACGGTGGGGGTCAGCATGAAGCCGGATTCGTCGACGAAGATGAAGTGCGCACCCAACCGCGCAGCGTTTTTTTTCGCGGCCAGTCTTTGCGCTTCCACTGTTCAATGCGGGCCTCGTCCCGCTCCAGAGCACGGCGCTCGGGTTTCTGGCAGCTGAAGCCAAAGTCATGCAGCAGACGAGCCACGTGACTGCGATGGTATTGAACCTTGCAGCACTGAAGAATGATCGTTGCCACGCGACTGGTCGTCCAAAGCTCGGTGGTGAATCCGTTGGCCATGGCGCCCTTCATCAGTCGCTTGATGATGCGCTCCCGCTGCGCGCACACTGATGGCAACCTCGTTGCCAGCGTCGTCGTAGTCAATATCTGGAAAAAAACAGCAACCCCATGTTGGCCCAGTTGGGCGGACTGGCAAGTCTCGCGGGGCTCAATCTGGGCTCTGGCGACACCACCGAGGCGCTTGCGGTCCTGCAATCCCGGGACATCGAGTTCCGTTTCACGAGCCACCGGCAGGTTCGTCATGGATCTGCCAGGGCTACTGGAGGCGTCTGCCCACAACGACAAAGTCGGTGTTTTGCGCAACGGCGACGAACTCACCTTGCCCAAGCGGCGACAAGAGGTAACGGTAATCGGCGAAGTGCAGAATGCCACTTCATACTTGTTCTCGCCGGATCTTGATCGCAATGACTACATTGTGCCGCTGGATACAGAGCGCATGCCACGTCTAGCATTCTGGCAGGTGGTGACCCAGATTCTCTACAACGTTGCCGTGCCGGTGGCGGCGGTCAATTCGTTCTGAGGCGGCGTTCGCGCAGGACGGCATCGGTGTTGCGGAGAATGTTTTCGCGGCGTGAGGAGCCGAACAAGATGCAGTCGACGCCGGCCGCCCGCACTACATAAGTAAGGGCCTCGTCGGTTCCGGCTGAACCGGATGCAAAGACCGACATGGCGATATTGCGGGTCCGGCCGGACGCAAACGAATCCCTGACCGCGTCCAACGACGGATTCGTCCGGAACCCAGCGACATTCAGGTTGGCGCATAGCCAAGGCTGTTCCAAACCGATATCCACACACAATGCCTTAACCGCAGCGGGATGATTCATCGTGAAGTAGCCTGGGGTCGCCGCCAGTTCCTCAACGACGAATCGATGGTACTTCTCGATCAACCGGGTCGCGCCCAGCGCCAGCAACAGGTCGAACATGATATTGAGCAGGAATACGCCGCGGATGGGCAATCCCTTCATCATTAGGACTTCGATCTGCACAAGCAGCTGCATCAGTCCAGAGAAATCGCCGGCGGCCGCCCGCACCAAGCTGCCCGCCAAGCGTATCTTCGGAACGCCGCCCAGGTTGGAGAGTACTGCGCGCACCATGCTGGTTTCGGCCATCTGCTGTGCGTACTTGTGTGCATAGGGGAGGCATGGCGTGAAATGCAGCCCCGGAAACATTTTCGAGCCCACGATTTCCTGGAATACGGGCTTATACCGTTCATGCGTCGTGAACACGAAGTCGCGAATACCTGCCTCGTGCGCCCAACCGAGCACTTCCAATATCCGATCTGTGTCCCGGAATCGTTCGAAATGGGATGTCGCCTTCGCTTGACTCGAATGATTCACGCCGATGAACTGGTTGTCGCCAAAGAGGACGGGCCCGAAGCTCATGCGAGCCCTGCCTTCCGCGCGATTTCCTCAATTAATTGGTCAACCGCCAAGCCGTCTGCGAGCAATGCAGGCATCGCCGCACCTTCGAACGGCGTCGCGCCGAACTTTCGCTGCAGGCTCCTGCCGAGGAAATCCTCCAGCTGTAGTGAGTACTCCTCGCCGCGCAGGTAGAACGAAACGGTGGGCGGTGCAATTGATTGCAGCGCCTGAAGCTCGCCAGGCGCTCCGGTCCAGCCTGGAGCTAGATGGTCAATATTCAACGTTGAATTGTCGAGCGTAACGTGAGCGTGCTGGAACATGACATCGAACTCAATGACTGACTTACGGCGAGCAGTGTCGCACCAGTCCAGTTCCAGCCGGCCGGCGGTACCAGAGACATGAACCCACGATGCGGTCATTCGGTCATCCGCGCGCTGGGAATGCACCTGCGTAGCCGCCGCTTCCTTTACCACCGAAATATCCCCGAATGCATACCTGCACAGGTCAATCAGGTGCGGTCCGTATTCATTCAGGCAGCCGCCTCCCCGCGAATAGTCCGAGCGCCACGTGTCGGCCTGGCGGCCGGTGATTACATTGCCGCTCATCCGGGCTTCATAGGAAACGACGGGTCCGAATCGTGCGGATGACACCAGTTTGCGCAAGGTCACGAATGTAGCCACGTACCGGAGTACAAATCCGACTTGAGCATGGATGCCGCGGGTGGTGGCAATGCGCGCGAGTTCAGCACTGTGTACGGAGCGAAGCGTGAGGGGTTTCTCCACGAAGCAGGGAACCGATGCCTCTAGCAAACTTTTCGCGACGGGGTAGTGGCTGGGAGTAGGTGTGGCGACTATCGCGGCAGAAAGATTGCCGCGTAGGCAGTCCTGTGCAGCATGCAGAGAGGGGAATACTCGATGGCCCATGTGTCGGTATGCAAAACGCAGTCCGAAGTTCGCCTCGCAGATGGCAACATTCCCGCGGCCCACGAGGCTGCTGGCAACTGCCAGGTGCGACAATCCCATCTTGCCCCCCCCTACTATAAGTACGGTCACTCGTTGGCTCCCGATTGCGCAAAACCGGTCGGTGGTTACTTGAGCAGGCCTCTGGCCTTCATCTCATCAATGGACTCTTGATAGGCGCTGTCCGTCGGGCCGATGGAGCGCGCCCATTCGACGAATCGCCGTATGCCTTCATCAAACGACACGCGGGGGGCGTAACCCAGAAGGTTCCTGATACGCGTCAGGTCAGCAATATTGTGGCGTATATCGCCAAGCCGGAATGCCCCGGTGATCTTTGCGGGAACCTCGGTTCCAAATGCCTTCATCAGGCTGTCGGCAACAGTCGAGACAGGAGTCGGCAGTCCCGATCCCACATTGAACACCTGATTGGCTGCCCGCGGATGCGTGGCGGCCAGCATGGTCGCTCTGACCACATCGTCGATGAAGACGAAATCCCGGCTTTCGCGGCCATCCTCGAAAATATTGATGGCCTTCCCGTTCATGATGAGATTGGAAAATATCGAAAGTATCCCCGTGTAGGGATTGGACAGAGACTGCCCGGGACCGTAGACATTCTGGTAACGCAACGCGACCGGCTCAATACCGAGAGTCGGACAGACCGTCATCACCAGCTGCTCCTGTGTCTGCTTCGTGATGCCGTACACGGAAGAGGAGTGGAGCCGGGAATCCTCATCAGTAGCAGTAGCCTCTAGTTTTTCGCCGTCAACTTGGTCGAAAATCTCGAATCGACCAGCTTCCAGGTCCGCCACTCTACGGTGCGAAGGATAGACCGCCGTACCGTCCGCACGGAGGTACTTCCCTTCGCCGTAAATGGCGCGAGACGAGGCGACCACTACGCGCTTGATCGAATGCTTCGTGCGGCCGAGTAGGTCGAGGAGCAATCCGGTTCCACCCACATTCGTTGTCACGTATCGATCGATCTCGTACATGGACTGGCCAGTGCCTGTTTCCGCGGCCAAGTGTACCAGCAAGTCCTGCGACGGAAGGATGCGGCTTAATATGCCGGGGTCGCCGACGGAGCCGCGCACGAACGCGACCTTGTCGCGTATCGATTGATACAGCGGAGAGGATTCGGGTGCCGCAGAATGTACCTGCGGTAACAGGTTATCGAGAACGGTGACTTCGCAACCGACGGAGAAAAACTGGAGGGCGAGATTGCTTCCGATGAAGCCGGCGCCCCCAGTGATAAGTACGCGCGTCATGAATTCCCTTGACTTTAAGGCACCGTAGCGATTGGTCAGCCATCGGCACTTCCGCTCTGCACTGCTGCTCGAGCGGGGCACAGTGTATAGTATCAGCGGTACGTGCTGACGCGGAAATTCCCCGGGGCGATAGCCTCCGGGTGCCACAGTAAATTCTTCAGGACAGGCAGTTTTCTTGCGATGGTACAGTTACGCTCAGCGCCGCCGGGATTCCTGAAAGAACTTCTTCTAAACGCGTGGCTGATGGAGCGCATCATCCGGCGTCGTATCGCCTGCTCAAGGTTCTGCCACTTCAAAGTTCCATTGATTGGTCGCCGATTAAGCATGCTGCTCGACCGCTGCACGCTTAAGAAATACGGTATCGACCTGATGGCCATGTCAATAGATGTTCGCCTGCTGTCCATTGCCCATCCAACGGGCGTCCTGTTGGGCGGGAACGGCATTTACTCGCCAGGCAGGGTGGCGATCATGGCCGGTGCCAAGTTTGTGGGCCGCAGTCCATCGGATCCTGCATATCTCGAGCGACATCGGGCCGGACGAGTATTCGTCTTGGGAGATAATGTGGTCATCGGTGCGAATAGCGTTGTGATCGGCCCAGTGGATATTTGCGACAATGTAATCGTCGGCGCGATGTCGCTGGTTAATCGCCCCATCTCGGAGCCGGGTGTCTACGTGGGCGTTCCGGTCCGCAGGGTCGCTGATACACTGACTGATGAATGGGTTGCGCATCTTGGAGAGTGACGGAACGAAATGATGCCTGATTTCAACGACGTCGCCCATTTTCTCCGCTGGAGACTTATCCCGTTGCGCTACTCCGGTCGTCTCGCGACCTTGGTGGGAGCGCGTTCGCATATTCCCCGATCCGCGACCGTGGAGCAGGTCCTGCAGAACGGCCACGGTGCCGGCCACACACTGACTGACGAAGTGGTACGCGATGTAAATGACATCTACCGGTCGCGCATTGCGGCCGTGGTTCCGACCACGGGCGGTCATCCGTTCGTGAATCTGTTTACAGCAGCGGACATAGCGCCGGAGAACCCCGTGTTCCGCCTGGCCTTCTCACCGGAGGTGCTTGACACGGCCGTCGACTACTTCAACGGCAATTTGATACTGGACAGCATCCAGGCGCTGTATTCTTGGCCCACTTCAGGCGAGCTTCGCGAGAGTCAGATGTGGCACAAGGACTATGGCGATTCGAAATCTTTTCACTGGATTGCTTACATGAACGATATTCTCGGTCCTGATGATGGACCTTTTGGCTATGTCAATCGCCATGACGCGCGGCGCATACGTCGTTCTATTTTCATCCGGCGTGTTTCCGATCAGCAGTTTTCGCGGGAGCTTGGCTCCGGACGACAGCTTGAGTTCCTGGGGCGTGCGGGAATGTCACTGTTCATCGATCCGGCTGTTTGCTACCACTACGGCAGCCGGTGTCGGAACGGTCGGTTTGCGCTTTTCGTGACGTTCAACACCGATCGGCCGTTTGTCCGTCCCGTGCCGCTGGTGCGCGAGAACCGTTCGTCCATTCTGCGCGCGGCAATCGCTGTGCGCCCCGACCTCAACGCGCGCTTCCTGAAGCGAATGCTGCAAATTGGCAGCTGAGCAATCAGGTTGTCACCTGTAGCTCGCGGCGTAGGCGCCACCCAATTCAGCGCACCCATGAGCAAGCCAACGATCCTGTTCTTCGCCCGTGGCTATCAGGCCGGATTCTTTCCGGAGTTGCAGAGCGAGAAGTATCAGTCGGTATTCGCCACGCTTACGTCTGCCGAGCGGCGTGTGGTCGAGCGCAAAGGTGGACGTGTAGTCGGGTGTTTTGAAGAAGAATTCGAGAGGATCAAGCCTGCATCGGTACGGCCTGACTACCTTGTGACGTCATTGATGTCCGATCGCTTTCTCGGGCGATTCTCCCGCGCCGAGCGCATGGAAATACTGGGCAAGGAAATTGCATTCTGGCGCCGCATTCTTGAAAGCTGCTCGCCCGTGGCGGTGGTCAACGAGTTGGTTGCAATAGAGATTTCGGAGGTCCTGCTCATTGAGGCGCGCCTCCGCGGCGTACGGTATCTGGCGGGCTTGAACTGCCTTGTCGACGACTACTTTTATTGGTTGGGCAACCCGCTGAGTTTGTCAGGTGAACATCTCGAGATGCCCGATCCCGGGAAAGATGCCCGGGCGAGGGCGCAATCTTATGCCCGTGAGTTGCTCACCAACGATTATCGACCATTTTACGTGAAGAACTTGCGTGGACGGCTAAGTCCATTTGTGCTGGGTGTGTCTTTAGCGAAGCTGCTCTACTGGAAACTGAATCGCCTGTGGAGCGCACTAAGTGGCCGATTTCTCTACGAAATATACGATGACGAATACGCCAAAAAGGTGGTGGTATATCTAAAGGGTTTGGTGCTGCGCTACGACAGCCTTGAAGATGTGCCAGCGGATGCCGAGGTAGTGTTCTACCCCCTGCACCAAGAGCCGGAAGCGACCCTCAACTACATGTCTGAGTTCTATTCCAACCAGGTTTCGACCATCGAGAACATCCTCAAGTGCCTGACTCCGGTCCAGGTGCTGGTGGTCAAGGAGCACCCGGTTGACAAGGGTTCGCTGCTGCAGCGCAAGTTCCGTGATCTCCGGGCGGCATGCTCTGGGTTGTATTTCCTGCCCGCAGAAGTGCACGGGCGCGAGGTGCTAGCGCGTGCGCACCGCGTCGTGACGCTCACTAGTACCGTCGGGTGGGAGGCCGTTGTCATGGGGCGTGAGGTGCTAGTTCTTGGCACCATCTTCTACGATCGCTTCGACGGGGCGCGGTTTGTGAATGACTTCAAGGCACTGAGGCGCGAGTTGCGCCGGCCGGCCATGTCCTCGCCGCCGCGCATTGAAGCGGTGGAACAGTTTGTGGCATCGATGGCGCAGCAATCCTGGCCTGGCAATCCTTTCCCGCACGGCGGTCTCTATACCCCGCTAAATCGCCAGCGAGTTATCGATGCCATCGTGCATGGCGCCGGGCTATGACGCGAAACTGATGACTAGAACCTTGTCACGACGGGTCGCATTCGTAGCAGGTGACCCGGCGTCCTTTGTTCTTGTAAGTGTGGCCGTGAATTGCTTGGCCCTGGCGCGAAGCTATATAGCGATGCGCTCTTTGGACTATGCGGATCTCGGCATTCTCACGATTCTGCAGACAGTAATACTACTTGTGGGACTGCTGCAACTCGGCGTCATCAATGGCGGCTATCGGCTGTTGTGTTCAGCGGGCGGGCAAGAGCGGATGCATATCAACAATCTCGTCTGGAGCGTCGTCGCCGTGCTCTCGGTGGTTGCAGTTATGGGTGCGGTGGTTGCGATTTCAGGAGCGCAACGGTCGGCTTTTCTCGTGGCCGTATTTCTGGGTGTTTTGGCAGGAATATCCACATTGTTGCGCACGTGGATGAGTAACCAGCTGATTGCGGCGGTAAAGCTGCGCCAGCTCAATCAGGTAAATCTGCTTTCCACTGGTGTTTCGATGTTACCGCTGATCTTCGTCTCGGCCAGCCCATTCCTGGCATGCTCCATTTCGATCGTCGCCCAGCCGCTGCTGTTTGTACTGGTCCTGCTGTGGCGAGAGAGCGATATGCGGCCCACTGAAGTGTGCTTGTCCTTGCCGCTCTTACGGCGTGTGCTCATGGCCGGTTTCATTGTCTTTCTGACCAGCGTGTTCCTGCTCCTCAACTCGCAGGTGGAGCGCTGGCTCATCGTAAGCCAAATGGGCGTCGAATCGCTCGGGCACTTCTATCTGGCCCTACTATTTGTAACCCTACATGCGCTGGTGCCTAGTTCACTCGACGCGGTCTTTATGCCGCGATTGGTGACGGCGCACGCACGCGGGGACTATGCGTTGCTCCGCCGCGAGCTGCGGCGATTCATGGGAGTGACCTTTGTGTACACCGTATTGGTCGTTGCGCTCGTGATATTGCTGGCGCGTCCCGTGCTCCACTGGCTGCTACCTGGCTATATTCCCGACCTCAGATACGTCCTGCTCTTATTACCTGGGATTGCCGTGTTCGGGCTGGTGGCGCCTTTGGCCATCGTGTTCAACGTGCTTATTCAGTATCGCTTCTATTTTATTGCCTACGCGTCAGGGACGGTAACCACGATCGGCCTGCTTGTGGGTTACATCAAAGTGCGCGGTACTCTGGATCTCGCCGGCTTGTCGATTGTGAAATCGCTCAGCTACGGCATCATTGCCGCGCTCATTGTTTTCGGATACTTGCGCACTGTGGCGAGGCATCGCGAGCTGCGTTTCTTTTGAGCTGCTCCGCGGATTGTGTGTAAGCGTCCGAACAGGGTATTGCACATCACGCAGATCTCGTCGGTGAATTGATCTTCCCAAGAGCCTTGCGAACCGCATGATCGAGCCGCGCTAGGAGTTCAGAAGGGTTCGCGTTCTTGGCGAGGCGGGGCGGCGCGCTCGCCCCCGGCGTCAGAGCCTGCGAACAGATAGTTCTTTCTTCCCAGCGCCGCGGCGGTAGCGTCCGGTCAGGGCGCCTCTCCAAGCTGCGCCGTATTGAGCAACGATCTTTGACGTAATCTACCAATCTACCCACGCTGACAGCGGAAACACCCGCGCAGGCTCACTTTTCTCCCGACCTGGGGATTTCACCCTCGCGTTGGCCGCGTTTCTGCGAGACTCCGTCATTGGAAATTTGGAGTCGATCGCCAAATGCAAAGCAAGACCTTGGTGGTTTTCGGTCTGTGGCTCGCAACTATTTTGTCTGCCTGCGGAGGCGGTGGTGGTGGCGGCACGCCCCCTGAACTCACGCTTCAGTCGATCACTGTCTCGCTGATCAATCCCGCGTTGCAGCCCGGCATGACCACCACGGCCACGGCCGTGGCCAGTTATTCGAACGGCACGACTGCGAATGTCACCAGCACCGCCACCTGGAGCTCCGATTCCCCGAGCGCGACGGTCAACGCCTTGGGCACGATTACGGCAGTGTCCGCCGGCACCGCAGTGATTTCCGCGCGTCTGGGCACCACGGGCGGTGGTGCCGCTGTGACGGTGACAGTGACGCCCCCGCCGACCCTGCAATCCATCGTTGTCACACTGGTCAACTCAACGGTGGCTCTCGGTCAGAACGCCACGGCAACGGCGCTGGGCAGCTATTCGAACGGCACGACTGCGAACGTCACCAGCACCGCGACTTGGAGTTCCGATTCCGTTGCCGCCAGCGTCACCAGCACTGGCTCCGTTACCAGCACGGCGGTCGGCACGGCCAATATCTCCGCCACAATCGGCTCCGTGAGTGGCAGCGCCGCGTTCACAGTGACCGCGCCCTCGGTCACTTCCATCAGTGTCACACCGGACACAGGAACCGTCGTTACCGGGGGCGCGCCTTTGCAGCTCACGGCCACGGGAATCTTCTCGAACGGCACCACCGCGAATATCACCACAACGGTCAGCTGGGCTACACCACAGACCGGCTGCGTCAACATCACCTCTGGCGGTCGCGTCACCAGCATCATCGGTGCGGGCAACGATTGCCCGGTCAGTATAGGCGCATCACTGGGCATTGCTTCGGACTCGGCGCAGCTTACCGCGGAGCCCGCGTTCCTCCCTGGTGCCAGCTTGCAGATCGGCGTGTTCCAGCCCACTGCGACGGCACTCGGGGATCTGAATGGTGATGGTCTGCGCGATGCCATGGTCGCGAGCAGTTGGAGCAACATTGTGGTCAGCCTGCGCACCGGCAACGGCGCCTTCGGTTCCGGCACGGTCATCACCGTGGATGCTTCATCCGATCTGCCGCGACTCGGAGATTTCGATCGCGATGGCAATCTCGACATGCTGGTGCGGAATACGAGCAATGTCGTGCTGGTGCGCGGCAATGGCGCCGGCGGATTTCCCACCCAGACAAATTTCGCCATAGTCGATCCGCAGCCGGGCGCGCTGGCCATCGGCGATTTCAATGGCGACACCTTCCTCGATTACGCCTTGCCCAGCCGCTCGGGCAACTCGGTCGCGATCCGCCTCGGAAACGGCGCGGGCAATTTCGGCGCATCCAACAACTTCGCCGCGGGACAAAGCCCGCAAGCTGTGGAAGTCGGCGAATTCAACGGCGACGGGAATGCCGACCTCGTGGTGCGGCGTACCGCGGGAATTTCCGTGTTACTCGGCAATGGCAGCGGTGCGTTCAATGCGCCCATCGATTTCGCGCTGGCCAATGCACCGCTCTCGCTGGCGATCACCGACCTTGACAATGATGGCGACCAGGATCTCGCCATTGCCGCGGGAGTTCCCACACTCGCCATTCTGCTTGGCGACGGCACGGGCGCATTCCAGTCCAGCGCGGGGATACCGGTAGGACACAGCGCGCGCGGCATCGCCAAGGCGGATCTCAACGGAGACGGACGTCAGGATCTGGTGGTCGTTAGCCCGAACAGCGTATTCAGCGGCAGCGTGATTTCATTGTTTTACGCCAGCGGTGCGTTGACTTTCAACGTTCCCGCGACCATCGCCACCGGCAGTGGTACATCCACGTTGTTTCCGCCCTCAGTCGCCGACGTAAGCGGCGATGGGCAACCGGACATCGTGACCAGCGATGCTGGCAACGTTGGCGGAGTCACGGCATTCATCAACCGGTGACCCGGCGAAAGCAGCCCTGCAACCATCAACAGAAGTCGTCACTGCTGCCAATGCCATAGATCATTGAGATATCCAGTCGACCCGGAGCTGCTATACCCGTTGCCTCCGAACACCCACTGCTTGCCGGCACCGTCCGTCCATGACACCGAACTCGAGCGCGCGCCCGGAAGGGCAGTCCCGCTTGGCATGCCCTGTGAGCCGTAGACTCCCAACGCGTTGGGTGTCGACGAACCGCTGATCCATGTCCACTGGCCGCTGCCAGGGTCGTACTTCCAGAGATCATTGAGAACTCTCGACCCGGAGCTGCTATGCCCGTTGCCGCCGAACAGCCATAACTTACCGGCTCCATCTATCCAGGTCGCAGAGCCCGAGCGAGCGCCCGGCCTGTTGGCCGCCGACGGGATGCCCTGCGTGCCGTAGACGCTGTCCGCATTGGTCGTCGACGAGCCGCTCATCCAGGCCCACTGACCGCTGACAGGGTCGTACTTCCAGAGATCGTTGACTGCGTCGTTCGGCGTGCAAGCCGACATGACAAACAAACCGCAGCCAAGCCCGCCGAAAAGCCACAGCTTGCCGGCACTGTCCATCCAGGATCCCGATCCATAACGCGCACCCGGCGTCGTATTCGCAGCCGGTGCGCCCTGCGTGCCGTAGATACCGGACTGATCTCGCGACGACGAACCCTTCAGCCAGGTCCACTGTCCCGTGACCGGATCGTATCTCCAGAGATCGTTGAAAAACCGAAGCTCGATGAAAGGCGCGAAATATCCGAAATCGGTTCCGCCGAACAACCACAGCTTTCCGGCGCCGTCCGTCCAGGATGAGGAGCCATAGCGAGCGCCGGGATTGTTGCTCGCGGCCGGCACGCCCCTTGTTCCGTGAACGCCGGGCACGCAACAGGTCGACGAGCCATTCATCCACGTCCACTGCCCGGTGGCCGGGTCGTACTTCCAGAGATCATTGAATGTATTTAATTGATATGCCGGGCAGTCGCTACCACAACCTCGGCCGCCGAACAGCCATAGCTTGTTCGAGCTGTCCCTCCAGCTGACTGAACTTTCTCGCGAGCCTGGTACGTTGGTGGCCGCAGACATCCCTCTCGTGCCATAAACGCCCGCCACTCCAAAAATTCCTGATCCTGGGAGCGGGGGCGTTGACGATCCGCTCATCCAGGTCCATGCCACCTGAGGTGCTGTCAAGGTCGTTGCCCCAGTCACCCCACCAATGGCCGCGCTGATCATCGTCGAGCCCGGCGCTAATGTGGTCGCAAGCCCATCGGCTGAGATTGTGACTTTGCCCGTGTCACTCGAAGTCCACGTCGCGGTCGTCAGATTCTGTGTTGAACCGTCGCTGTAAGTGCCGGTTGCCACGAACTGCTGCGTTTGACCCCTTGGCACGAAAGGACTGACAGGGGTCACGGCGATCGACTGCAGTGTGGGCAAAGCCGGCGGCGGAGCCGGCGGCGCACCGCCGAGACTGTCGCCTCCACCGCAACCGGCGAGCAGGCCAAAGAACGCTACGCTCAGAAGCAGCACCCAGCTGCAGCAACGAAGCAGGCTCATATCGGAAACTCCTTCTGGTCTATTTCTTTCGAGCGTTTGCCGTGTAGTCTCCAATGTAGGTCTCTCAATCAACCGCCACAAGCGTGGCGACACTGCGGCCTGACCAGCGCCACCACGATGACGATGCAGTCCCGCGCGGGGTAAACCAGGATCTCTTCATTCATTCCAGGGCGTCCGGCATTCACCCCGCTGGGAAGCAGGTTTCCCGCCATATCGCGGTACCATGCGACGGTGATGCCATCGCGTGTCATTTAGCCGAGTGTGCCGGGACAAAGTGAACCAGATGGAAGGCTGCGCCAGCCGTGATCGACAATGTAGAATCGAGGTGCCAGGTCGACCGGGGGAGGCTGTGTACGGTTTTCTCATGCTGTAACAAGGGAATTGATGCGTAAGATATTGATTATAAACGTGCCATTCGTGAATTCAGGTGTGGTGAAAGTGGTGGCTCATAGCGTTCCCATCAGAATTTCTGCTTCCTGATGCTTGAAGAGCGCCAAGCATATGGGAACGATGCTATCGACTTGCGCGAGCTTTTCACCGCGCTGAGTCTAAAACGGTGGTGGATCATCGCCAGCATAGTGGTGTGCACAGCGCTGGCCATCGCATACGTCTCTGTTGCGACGCCGGTGTATCGCGCTTCGACGATACTCGCGCCCGCTGCGAACGAAGACGGACTCAATTTAGGCTCGGCGCTCGGCCAGCTTGGCGGCATCGCGGCGCTTGCCGGAGTCGGTGGCGGTCAAGGCGCGGGAACCGAAGAGGCGCTTGCCGTGCTGCGTTCGCGGGAATTCACGGAGCGGTTTCTGCGTGAAGAGGCAGTCTTGCCGCGGCTTTACCCCAAGCTGTGGGACACCGTGAAAGGCGAATGGAACGTTCCCGAAGGCCAGCGGCCGACCTATGCGAAAGCCTACCGCAGATTCCATACGGCTATTCGAAGCGTACAGCAGGACAAGAAGACCGGCTTCACCACGCTCAACATCGATTGGCACGACCGGGAGCAGGCAGCTGATTGGGCCAACAAGCTGGTTGCCCGGATAAATGAAGAGATGCGCAGGCGCGCCATGTCAAAGGCGGTCAAGTCCCTTGGTTTTCTTGAGCGCGAGCTGCAGACCACGGTTGCCATTGAGACGCGCGATGCGATCAGCCGGCTCATGGAGTCACAGATCAAGCAGCGCATGCTTGCCAACGTGACCGAGGAATACGCTTTCAGAGTCGTCGATCGTGCTTTGCCAGCAGACGCGGATGAACCGGTTAGGCCGAAGAAGCTTGCGCTCATCGCGATAGGATTTATTGCAGGCAGCATGCTCGGCGTCGCGCTGGCATTGTGGCGCGCCTGGCGCCGGCCATCGAACCGGCGCTAGTCCGCACCGGCATTCATGAAGTTCAATTCAATTTAGGAAAGATATGCTCTCGGACAAGTCGGTCTTGATTACTGGCGGCACGGGCTCGTTTGGCGACCGTTTCGCACGCACGGTACTGGAGCGGTACTCACTGGCGCGCCTCATCATCTACAGCCGCGACGAGCTCAAGCAGTTCGAAATGCAGCAGCGCGAGCCCTATGTCTCGCAGCGTTCACGCATGCGTTGGTTCCTTGGCGACGTGCGTGACGCCGGTCGGCTGCGCAAGGCCATGGAAGGCGTGGACGTGGTAATTCACGCGGCTGCGCTCAAACAGGTCCCCGCGGCCGAATACAACCCGTTCGAGGCGGTGAAGACCAATATTCTGGGCGCCGAGAACGTTATCAACGCGGCGCTCGAAACAGGGGTTAAGCGCGTGATCGCTCTCAGCACCGACAAGGCGGCCGCGCCCATCAATTTGTACGGTGCAACCAAGCTCGTTTCCGACAAGCTGTTCATCGCCGCGAATAATCACAAGGGCGGCCGTGACGTACGTTTCGCCGTGGTTCGCTATGGCAATGTCATGGGAAGCCGCGGATCCGTAATCCCGTTCTTCCTTCAGAAGCGTGCGAGCGGAGTGCTGCCGATCACCGACGAGCGCATGACTCGCTTCAATATCACTCTGCAAGAGGGCGTGGACTTCGTGATTTCTTGCCTGGAACGAATGTGGGGCGGTGAACTATTCGTGCCTCGCATTCCGTCATATCGCATTATGGATGTTGCGAAGGCCGTCGCGCCCGAGGCCCGCACCGAGATCGTGGGTATCCGTCCCGGCGAGAAGCTGCACGAAGAAATGATCACAAGTACGGATGCGCTCGGCACGGTGGAGTTCGACGACTACTTCGTGATCCTGCCCTCAATGCCGCTGTGGGATAGCGACCGATTCCTGCATGAAACCAACGCGAAACCTGGCCGGCGTAGCGAATATGGATTCTCATACAGCAGCGATTCGAACAGTCACTTCCTGACCATGGACGAATTGCGCGCCCTCGTGGCGCGCGAAATGCATGACAAGTAACTTCATTCCATACGGCCGGCAAGTCATCGAAGATGAGGACGTCGCCGCTGTCGTCGACGTGCTACGTAGCGACTGGTTGACGACCGGTCCGATGGTGCCGACGTTTGAGGCGGCATTCACCGAGTTCGTTGGGGCCGCGCATGGAGTGGCTGTTGCCAACGGCACTGCGGCGCTGCACTTGTGCATGCTCGCCGCGGGAATCGGCCCGGGCGATGAAGTCATTGTGCCAGCGCTGACGTTCGCAGCGAGCGCCAATTGTGTTCGCTACGTCGGGGCCGATGTCGTGTTTGCCGACGTGCGTTCCGATACTCTGACCATTGATCCGGTACACGCAGCTTCGTTGATCACGTCGCGCACGCGCGCCATCGTTGCGGTGGACTATGCTGGCCTCCCGGCGGACCTCGACGAACTGCTTGCGCTCTGCGCAAGGCACGGTCTGCTGCTAGTCGAGGATGCATGCCACGCGCCTGGCGCCCAGTATCGGGGGCGCCGTGTCGGCGGAATCGCTCATCTGTCGGCATTCAGTTTTCACCCAGTCAAGCACCTGACCACCGGAGAAGGCGGCCTCGTTACAACGAACGACGCCACGCTCGCGGAGCGCATGCGCCGATTGCGCAATCATGGGATTGGCACCGATCACCGGCAGCGCGAGCAGCAAGGTACGTGGCGTTACGACATGACCGAGCTCGGATTCAATTACCGGCTGAACGATATTCAATGTGCACTTGGTTTGTCGCAGTTGCGACGCTTGCCGACCTCGCTTGAACGGCGCCGAGCCATCGCTTCCACCTACAGTAAAGCTTTCGCAGGGTTCACGGGGTTCACGCTGCAGGCCGAGCCTGTAGACCGTCGTAATGCTTGGCATCTGTACGCGGTCCGGCTCGCTGGCGCGAATGTCGAGTCGCGCCGTCTCGCTGTCTACAATGAGCTGCGCGCCGGTGGAATCGGCGTGAACGTCCACTATCTGCCAGTTTACCTTCACTCCTACTATCGCGGTCTGGGCTACCGTCAGGGCCTGTGCCCTGTCGCCGAAGGCGCATACCAAGGGCTGCTATCACTGCCCATGTGGCACGGGCTCACTGACGAAGATCAGAATGTCGTCATCGAGAAAGTCAGTGCGAGCGTGCGCCGATATGTCTGAGCCTGTACGGCAAGACGCGCTCGCGATCATTCCCGCCCGCGGTGGCAGCAAGCGTGTTCCACGCAAGAACATCAAGGCGTTTCTTGGCATGCCGATGCTTGCCCGAACGGTGGGCCTGCTTCAGGCATCCGGGGCGTTCTCGGGAATCGTGGTTTCCACGGATGACGACGAGATCGCAGCCATTGCTACACAGGCGGGTGCGCTTGTGCCGTTCCGTCGGCCCCCGGAGCTTTCGAATGATATGGCCGCGACATTGCCCGTGATTGCCCATGCGATCCGCGAAATGGAAGCCCTGGGCGTCACCACTGCAAGTGTCTGTTGTGTCTATCCGGCAGCCGTACTGTCGCGACCCGAGGACTACACGCGTGCTCGCGAGTTGCTCGGTTCGAGCGACCTCGACTTCGTTTTTACGGCGACTTCCTTCGGCTTTCCGATCCAGCGAGCGTTGCGACGTACGCCTGACGGACGTTGTGAAATGTTCCAGCTGGAGCATCGACTGACGCGTTCTCAGGATCTCGAGCCCGCCTTTCACGATGCGGGGCAGTTCTACTTTGGTACCCGCGCTGCATGGCTTGAGGGCAGGCCATTCTTCGGCCACCGCTCCGCCATGCTCGAGCTTCCTCGCTGGCGAGTCCAGGACATCGACACACTTGAGGACTGGGAGCGCGCCGAGATGATATTCCAATTGCTGCAGAAAGAGCCCCGCATTGGTTGATCCGAGCGCAAGCGTCGTGTTTCGTGTGGACGGTGGCCAGCAGATTGGATCCGGTCACGTAGTTCGCTGCCTGACCTTGGCGAGCGAGCTCTCCCGAAGAGGCGCGCATGCAAACTTTATCTGTCGCAATGTCGCCGGGCATTTCGCCGAACTCATAGAATCGGCCGGCTTCGGGGTCGAGCTGCTCGATGCCAACGATGACGACGCGGCCGCGACCCGCAAGCTGCTGACGCAGCATGCGGCCCAATGGCTTGTCGTCGATCACTACGGGCTCGATGCTGCATTCGAGAGCGCACAGCGCGATGTCGTCGGACGCATCATGGTGCTCGACGATCTTGCTGATCGCTTGCATGACTGCGATTTGTTGCTCGACCAGAATTTCCATGGCACGGCAGGGCAGCGCCGCTACGAGAATCTGGTTCCCCGACCCTGTCGATTGCTGCAGGGTCCGCGCTATGCGCTGGTGCAGCGCGAGTACGCGATGCTGCGCGAAATGCTTGGGCCGCGCGGTGCGCCGCGACGTGTACTGGTGTTCTTTGGTGGTTCCGATGCAACCAACGAAACTTCGAAGGCAGTAGCGGCTCTATTGCAACCGGAGTTCGCCGGACTCGCTGTTGATGTGGTTGTCGGGCGGAATCATCCCGATCCAGAGGGGATTAGGGCTTTGGCGCGAGAGCGGGACGGTATCGTCGTGCATCGTCCACTCGGTACGCTTGCCGGACTCATGTTTCGGGCCGATGTGGCGCTCGGAGCCGGCGGTACCGCCACCTGGGAGCGTCTGGCACTTGAGCTGCCGACTGCAGTTGTGACCGTGGCTGACAACCAACGGGAATTCACAGCCGCGCTTGCCTCTGCGGGCATGGTGCGGTGGATTGGTGACGCGGGTCAGGTCACGCCGTCGGACTATGCTAGCGCGCTGCGTTCGCTGTTGGTTGCGCCGGCGGCAAACGCCGGGCTCGTGGACGGGCTGGGTGCTGAACGCGTCGCCGCTGCATTGCTCGAGCCGCCATCCGAGGCCACGACGACCGGCGCAGGCGTGATTGTGGTGGTACTTGCCGAACGCAGCGCCTGGATTAGTGAAAGTCTTCACGCGCTGCGGGAAGCGCTTCGGCGGTCGGGCCACACGGTTCTGATCGCGCACGATGCCGCAGATGCGCCACCGGCCGATGTGTGCATCCTGTTGAGTTGGGGGCAGATTGTCGATGCCGACTTTCGAGCGCGTTATCGCCACACGGTAGTGGCGCATGCGAGCGATCTGCCCCGCGGTCGCGGATGGTCTCCGCTCGCCTGGGAGATCTCGAGCGGCGCCAATTGCATCGTCGTCTCTCTGATCGAAGCAACGGAGAAAGTCGATGCAGGCGTCATCTACCTCCAGGAGACACTCAATTTCGAAGGCCATGAGTTGCTTCCGGAGATGCAGCAGGTGCTTGGTCAGGTGATCGAGCGGCTCTGCGTCACCTTCGCCACCTCCTGTGCCCACGGCACGCCATCCTCGCGCGAGCAGAGTGGAGTTCCGAGCTACCATCCGCGGCGGTCCGCGGCCGACAGCGAGCTTGATCCGCACGCAACAATTGCCGCACAGTTCGATCTGCTGCGCGTCGTGGATAATGCCCGGTATCCTGCGTACCTCGATCATCGCGGTCATCGGTATGTATTGACGATTCGGAAAGGGAAGTCGCCATCATGAAGTTCGGCCATCTGGAGCTCGGCACGGGCGCACCACCCATCGTGGTAGCAGAGCTGTCTGGTAACCACAACGGTTCGCTCGATCGCGCGCTCGAGATTGTGGATGCAATCGCGGCGAGTGGCGCGCATGCGCTCAAGCTGCAGACGTACACGGCTGCCACGATGACGCTTGATATCGCCGAACGGGAGTTCGTCATCGATAATCCCCGCAGTCTCTGGCATGGGCGCAATCTCTTTGAACTCTACCAGGAGGCGCACACTCCCTGGGAATGGCATGTCCCGCTGTTTGAACGTGCGCGCAAGCATGGGCTTGTTCCGTTTAGCAGTCCGTTCGACGCTACGGCAGTTGATTTTCTGGAATCACTCGATGCGCCAGCTTACAAGATCGCCTCCTTCGAGAATCGCGATCTGGCGTTGATCCGGCGCGTCGCGGGCACGGGCAAGCCGGTGGTGATCTCAACTGGTCTCGCCAGCATCGCTGAGATCCAGCTTGCGGTTCACGCGGCACGCGAGGCGGGATGCAAGGATCTCGTGCTGCTCAAGTGCACGAGCAACTACCCCGCGGATCCCACGGCGTCCAATCTGCGCACGATTCCTTACTTGCGCGAACTGTTCGGCTGCGAAGTTGGCCTGTCCGACCACACGATGGGCACCGCTGCGGCCATCGCGAGCGTCGCACTTGGATCGGTCATGGTCGAGAAGCATGTGACGCTGCGCCGCTCCGACGGGGGCGTCGATTCGGCATTTTCGCTAGAGCCTGCCGAGCTCGCTGACCTCGTGACCGGCAGCCGGACGGCCTGGCAGGCCTTGGGCGGCGTGCAGTCCGAGCCTACGGCTGAGGAACGGCCGTCACTCATTTTCCGCCGCAGCCTTTATGTGTGTGCGGATCTCGCTGCAGGGGACGTCTTCACGGCGGAGAATCTGCGCGCCATTCGTCCGGGATACGGGTTGTCTCCCCAGTATCTTGAGGTACTGCTCGGCAAGCGGGTCAATCAGGACGTCAGACGCGGTACGCCTATGGCCTGGGAACTCATCGGCTAATGAACCTGCGCGCGGCAGTTATCGGTTGTGGTTGGATAGGGTCGGAGGTGGCAGACGATCCACTGGCCGACGGTGTGCAATCGCATGCTGGCGCCTATGCGGCGTGCGAGGGTGCGACGCTTGTTGGTGTCTGCGATGCAGATGCGCTGCGCGCCGCGCGCGCGGCGCTGCGTTGGGGACTCGTTTCGGGACATTCATCCATACGCGACCTTGTGCGCGAGACCCGTCCCGAGATTGTCAGTGTCTGCACTCCGGATGCCACACACGCCGAGGTCATTGGAGAATTGCTCGGTTGCTCCGGTATTCGGGCGATCATCGCGGAGAAGCCACTCGCGAGCGATGCTGAGAGCGCCGCCGGGCTCGTCGCGGCTGCGCACCGCGCGGGTGTCGTGCTTGCTGTAAATTACAGCCGTCGTTTTGCACACAGTCATGTCGCCATACGGGAGCGAATCGCCTCGGGTGAGCTCGGTTCCGTGCAGGCCGTGCTCGGTGCGTACGGCAAGGGCGTGGCGCACAATGGCACCCATTGGTTCGATCTCGCGCGCTGGCTAGTGGGCGAGATCGAAACCGTGACTGCCTGGGAAGCTGCCGGTGATCCAACGCGTGGTGGCGATCCCAATTGTCACGTGCGGATCGAGTTCGCGGATGGGGCTCAAGGCTATCTGACAGCGCTCGACGAGCGGCACTACACGATTTTCGAGATGGACGTTATCGGCAGTCGCGCGCGGGTGAGTCTCAGGGGATCGGGCGAGGATATTACCTGGTGCGACGTGCTTCCGAGCGCGCGCTATTCCGGATACCTGATGCTTGCATCGCCGACGCGCATGGTCAGCGGATTCCGTGACGTTGCACTACACTTGGTCGACGACGTGATCGACGCGCTCCGCGGCCATCGTGCGCCGCAATGCACCGGGGCCGATGGCGTCGCAGCGCTTGCCGTGGTTGATGCGATTCATCGCTCACTCGCAGGTGGCGGTGGTTGTGAAGTAGTGAAAAGGATATGACACAGAGACTAGCCATTCACGGCGGTGAACCCGTCATTCGCGAACCGTTTCCCGCGTACAGAAGCCTGGGCGAAGAGGAAGCCGTTGCAGCAAGTCGCGTGCTGAAAAGTGGCGTGCTATCGGCCTATATCGGCGCCCGCGGCGAGGCATTCATGGGGGGTCCCGAAGTGCGGGCGCTTGAGGCGGAGGCCGCCACCTATTTCGGTGTGAAGCATGCCATCGCCGTGAATTCATGGACCTCGGGTCTCATCACGGCCGTTGGCGTATTAGACATCGAGCCTGGCGATGAGATCATTGTCACTCCATGGACCATGGTGGCTTCGGCTACGGCCATATTGATGTGGAACGCCATCCCAGTGTTCGCCGATATCGATCCAGAGACGTACAATATCGATCCACGTGCGGTGGAGGCTGCAATCACACCTCGGACCCGTGCGATCATGGCCGTTGACATCTTTGGTCAGTCAGCTGACCTCCCTGCACTGCGCGCCATTGCTGTCAGGCACAATCTCAAGATCATCAGTGACACCGCCCAGGCCCCGGGCGCACGCATCGGCAAGGCCTATGCCGGCACCGTGGCGGATATCGGCGGGTACAGTTTGAACTACCACAAGCATATTCATTCCGGCGAGGGCGGTATCATCGTCACGAACGACGACCGCCTCGCGCGCCGGGCCCAACTCATCCGCAACCACGGCGAAGCCGTGATTGAAAGTGAGGAACCGGGCGAACTGCGTAATATTCTCGGCTTCAATTTCAGGTTGGGGGAGATCGAAGCCGCCATCGCCCGCGAGCAACTGCGCAAGCTTGCTTCCAAAGTAGCCTCGCGTCAGCGCGTCGTCGAACAGCTCCGCGAGGGATTGCAAGGGCTCGAGGGTCTTGATCTCGCGCACGTGGCCCCCGGCAACACGCACGTCTATTACATGCTTGGCATGAGGCTCGATATCGCACGCATCGGTGTTTCGCGAGTCGATCTGGCAGGGGCGCTGCGGGCAGAGGGCGTCACGGGGCTGGGGGTCGGCTACCAGAATGTGCATCGTTTCCCATTGTTCAGAAATGGTATCGCCTATGGCACATCCGGGTTTCCATGGTCAGGCCTGGAAGGCCAACCGAAGCGACCATCGACGCAGCCCTGTCCGGTTGCCGAGCGGCTGCACGAGTGCGAGTTTATTTCGCTAAATATTTGCGCGCACGAGTTCACGCAAGCCGAAACCGCCCTGGTGGTTGATGCTTTCCGCAAGGTCTGGGCCAACCTGGGGGAGCTTCGCCAGCGCGGATGAGTGTCGATGGCATCATCACAACCCAGCGGCTCGTGCTGTCGCCCTTCACGGCCGGGTGCATCGGACCCGAATATCTGGGATGGCTCAACGATCCACTGGTGATGCGCTTTTCCAACCAGCGTTTTCACCTGCACACGCCGGGGAGCGCGCACAACTATCTCGCAAGTTTTGAAGGCACGGCCAATCGTTTCTTCGCGATCCACCAATTGCAGGACAAGCGCATGATCGGCACGATGACAGCGTATATTGCCGCTCCGCATCGGACAGTCGACCTGGGGCTCCTTATTGGCGACCGTTCAGTTTGGGGTCGGGGATACGGACTTGAAGCCTGGTCGGCGCTGATGTCCCGACTGTTCGGCGAAGGGCTGCGAAAGGTTACCGGAGGAACCGTGCGTCCCAATACGGGTATGCAGAAAATCATGCAGCGAAGCGGCATGCGTATGGAGGCCGTGCGTGAACGACACGAAATCGTCGGGGAGGAGGAAGTCGATGTCCTCTACTATGCGCGCTTCCGCGATGCATGAACTGCCCCGTCCGCTGGTGCTCTGCTGTCATGATGCGGGATCCGCAAACCTCATCGCCGCGTGGTGTGCCCACGATTCGGGCGGCATTCGACTGTGCGCAGAAGGTCCGGCACGAGACATTTTCGCCCGCGAGTCGCCCTCGCTTGTGCCAGTAAGTCTCGAGGCCGCGTTCAAAGGGGCTGCGTGTCTGCTAAGTGGCACGGGGTGGGCAAGCACGCTTGAGCACGAGTCGCGACGTCTGGCGCGGGAGCGATCATTGCCGCAGCTGGCGGTCATTGATCATTGGGTCAACTACGCGGCTCGCTTCGAGCGCGAAGGACGTCGGATATTGCCGGATGGCTTTGTCGTGACCGACGTCGCGGCTGAGAATCTGGTCCGTCATACGTTCGGTTCCGATGCAAGCATATCTGTCTGGTACAACGCGTATCTGGACCGGGAGGTCGCCAAAGTGTCGGCCTTGCGGGCCTGTGCTGCCGAGCCCCCGCGTCGTCTGCTCGTAGTCCTGGAACCAGTGCGCAACGATTGGCAACCTGGAGCTACGAGACCCGCTGAGCTACGCGCGTTGGACTATCTCATCAGCCGTCTTGATGAGGTTCTGCCGAAGGGTGTAGGTCGCGCAGTGCGGTTGCGGACACATCCTTCCGAGGCAACGGCAAAGTATGAGGCGTGGATTGCTGGTCGGCACGAGGTTACGGTCGAGATGTCAACGGGTGGTTCGCTCTGGCAGGACCTTGCCTGGGCAGATGTCGTTGCCGGCCTGAATTCGTACGCACTGGTGGTTGCACGCACGGCGGGGCGACGCGCAGTCAGTTATCTGCCACCTGGGGCACCGAGTTGTACTCTCATGGCGGAAGGCATCGAATTCATGTCGCGTGTCGCATGAAGTACTGCACACGCTGCCTGCAGCCTGACACACGACCAAATACGCGTTTCACGGAGGCTGGCATCTGCCCGGCGTGCAACTACTTCGAGTTGTTGCAGGATGTCGACTGGCAGGAACGCGCCGAGCTCCTTGATGAGGTGCTCGAGAAGTATCCCCGCAAGCAGGGGCAATTCTTCGACTGCATCGTTGGAGTTAGCGGTGGCAAGGACAGCACGCGCCAGGCGCTCTATGTGCGTGATCGCCTCGGCCTCAAGCCGCTGCTCGTGTGCCTTTCCTATCCGCCACAACAGGTAACGCAGCGCGGAGTAGACAACATCTCGAATCTGATCGCGCTCGGATTTGATGTAGTTATCTCAGCGCCGGCGCCGGAGACCTGGCGCCAGCTAATGCGATTATCCTTCGATAGTTTTACGAACTGGGCGCGCTCCACGGAACTGGCTCTTTTCAGCTCTGTGCCACAGCTCGCCATTCGCTATCAGATTCCGCTCATACTCTGGGGCGAGAACCCCGGGTTGCAGCTAGGCGACCTCAAGACGCTTGGTCGAACCGGATACGACGGCAACAATCTTCGAAACATGAATACGCTCTCTGGCGGTGGGCAACAATGGCTGCTCGACGCGGGGTTCGAGCCGCGGCAGCTCATTCCCTACGCCTATCCTACACCGTCAGAATTTGATAAGGCCGGTCTGCAAATCGTCTATCTCGGCTGGTTTCTTGGTGATTGGTCCCTCGTGAACAACGCCGCCTATTCCTGTGCCAACGGACTCGAGAAGCGATCGGATACTGTCGAGAATACAGGCGACCTGCATGGCGTCACATCGCTGGACGAGGACTGGGTGACGCTGAACCAGATGATTAAGTACTACAAGTTCGGATTCGGGCGCGTTACCGACTACGTAAACGAAGAAATCCGGTTGGGTCGTATGACGCGCGCGCAAGGCATCGATCTCGTCGAGCAGCACGATGACGCGTGCTCCGATGAGTACATCGTGAGCTTCTGTGAATTCATCAGGATTACGGTCGAGCAGTTCTGGGAGCAGGTACACCAGTCGGTAAATCGCGACCTATTCGAAGTCACGCCGGGCGGTGAGATTAGTCGGCGTTTCAAGGTGGGTGTGGGTCTATGAAGATCACGGTCGGCATCGTCGACTACGGTGTCGGCAACCACGCCTCTGTACGGCATACATTCCGCGAACTCGGCATGCGGTGCCGTACAAGCGACGATCCGGCCACGCTCGATGACTGTGATCTTCTCGTGCTGCCGGGCGTAGGCGCGTTTCGCCCTGCCATTGAAGCTCTTCGGGCGCGATCGCTTGATGTCTACCTTGTCGAGTGCGCAAGCCGCGGTATGCCGCTACTCGGAATCTGCCTTGGCATGCAGCTGCTCGCTGATTCCTCCCATGAAAATGGGGTAACTCGGGGCCTCGGGCTCGTAGGAGGAGAGGTCATGCAGCTTCCGGCGCCGCGCTGGCACATCGGGTGGAACACCATTGAGGTTGTGAGACCTGATCCTTTATTCGCGTCAGCCAATGGGCATGCGTTCTTCTTCAATCATTCCTTCGCTTATCGTGAGCCAAACTCGCACGCGGTGTGTCAGTGCGTGGCCGGCGGCCCATTCGTTGCGGCAGTTCGACGTGATAACGTGGTCGGTGTCCAGTTCCACCCCGAGAAGAGCCAGTCTGCTGGCCGCGCCTTGTTACGCGAGTTGGCAAGGGGGTTAGTAAGTGCTTAAACGTCGGCTGGTTGGTGTCATTACCGTCAAGAAGGGCTGGGCTGTGCAGTCCTTCGGATTTGTCCGCCATTTGCCGCTGGGACGCCCCGAAGTCATCGCGCAGAACCTGGACCGCTGGGGCGCGGACGAAATCCTCGTACTCTGTATCGATCGTACGCTCGCAGATGCCGGCCCTGATATCGATCTCGTGCGCCGTATCGGGCGCATGGGTCTTTCAACCCCCGTGACATATGGCGGAGGTTTGCGCAGTGTCGATGATGGCATGGCTGTCATCCAGGCTGGCGCAGAACGTGTCTGCATTGATGCCATGCTTTGGCGTGAGCCGATGGTCGTGCGCGCTTTGTCGGCACGCATTGGAGCTCAAGCCTTGATCGGCGCGCTGCCAGTCAGTCGGTCCGGACAAACCATCGCGGCGTACGACTATCTCAGCCGCACTGAGCGGCCGATTACGACGCAGACACGAGCACTATTCGCCCAGCAGGTGATATCCGAGGCCCTCATTATTGACTGGCAGCATGAAGGTCATGCGCGAGGATTCGATACCGACCTCGTGCGCCGTTGGCCCCTGCCAGGGGTGCCGCTCATCGCATTCGGGGGAATTAGCGAGCCCGAGCAGTTGGAGGAGTTGTTTTGTATGGAGGGGGTCGTCGCCGCCGGAGTGGGAAATTTTCTCGCGTACCGCGAACATGCCATCCAGAACCTGAAGGAGCGCGTGAGGGTCCCTTCAGTGCGTCCGGCGGAATACGAATGCAAGCCGTGAAGTTTTGCCAGCGCTGCCTTTATGGCGATGACCATCCTCTGGGGCTCGTCATTGATGAGCAGGGTATCTGCTCGGGGTGCCGCGTCCATGATGAAAAGGACCGTCTCGAGTGGCAAGAGCGCTGGGCATTGCTTGAGAAGCTGGTGCGACCGTACAGGAGCAGCGACGGCACCACTCACGATTGCATAGTGCCGGTCTCAGGAGCTCACGATTCGTATTACATCGTGCATCTCGTCAAGCAGCGACTGGGGCTGAATCCGCTTCTTGTAAGCTACAACAAGTATTTCAATACTGAGCTGGGGGTCCGAAATCTCGCCAATCTGCGTATCCGCTTTGATTGCGACATCCTTGTCCAGAATGTCAATCCGGATTCCGTGAAACGCATTACGCGGGCTTCCCTGCGACAGTTTGGCAGTATCTATTGGCCGTGCCTGGCCGGGACATCGACTTTCCCGGTGCAGACGGCGGTTCGCTTCAGGATTCCCCTAGTCATCTGGGGCGCGCACCAGGGACTTGAACAGGTAGGTATGTTTTCGCACGAGCACGAGGTCCAGATGACGCGGCGCTACCGCAAGGATCATGACCTGCTCGGTGTAGAGGCCGACGAGCTTCTTTCCATGTTCGACACGCTTACCGAGCGCGACATCTGGCAGTATCGTTATCCGGACGATCACTCGCTGAACTCGGTTGGTGTGACAGGTATTTACCTCGGCAACTACGTACGGTGGGACCCTAAAGCCCAGCACGAAGAGATGATTCGTTCGTACGATTACGGCAGCGCAAGCTTCTCGCGCACATTCGACTGCTACGATCACGTCGACTGTTTCAACTACATGGACTTGCACGACATTCTGAAGCTCTACAAGCACGGCTATTCCAAAGTAACCGACCATGCCTGTCGGGAGATCCGGCACGGACGGCTGACCCGCGAGCAAGGCCTGGCGTTGGTTCGACACCATGAACAGCGTCCTGCTGTCTACGCACGCCAGTTCTGCGATTGGCTGGGTGTGACGGCGACGTCGCTTGAGTTCCTGCTCGATCTGCATCGAAATCCGGACCATTGGTACCAGCCCGCACCGGGGCGCTGGGAATTTCACGGCTGGAGTACGCGGGCGAATTCGGCCGTGCAAACCGCTCAGGCAACACCGGATTGCAAGTTCGTGCAAAACAGCGTGCTAGATACGCGACCTGATCCAAGGTACATAGTAGTCGGCAAGGGTTATCCGTCATGAGCGACGCACCCCTGTATGGATTGGTGGTGCGTCTCGCGGGACCGCGGCTGATCGATTTGCAGAGAGAGGCGCTCCCGGGCCGGCCGCTCGCTCCTCGTCAACTTGTGTGTGAAACACTCTTTACGGCGATATCCCCGGGAACAGAGCTTGCAGCGTACTCGGGCAAGGAACCACTTCGGGATGGACCGCAATATCCTCGACTGCAAGGTTATTGCAATGTGGCGCGCGTGTTGGAGGCGGGGCAGGGTTGCGCGCCCTATCTCCCTGGCGATCGAATTCTTTCGTTCGTTTCGCACCGAAGCCACTTCGCCATTGATGTTGACGACGTACTCGCAAGACTAATGCCGACACAGAAATCAGTCGACATGGCGCCCGCCTATCTTTTCCACTTGGGATACGACGCTGTATTGCGCGGAGGTGCGCGTCCCGGTAGCCGTGTCCTGGTGATCGGGCTTGGCGCATTAGGGCTCGCTGCGGTGGCTATGGCCGGCATCGCGGGGGCACGTGTGTTCGCGTTGTCGGACCAACCTGCGCCATCAAGGCGCGCACAGTTGCTCGGTGCAAGCGTGTACGATCGAAAACAGTGTGCGCAGCTTGAGACTGCGCTGACTTCTGGATTGGCTGACGTCATCATCGTGACGACCGACGCGTGGTCGGACTGGCACTTGGCACTCAAGCTCGCCGGCATCCGCGCGACCATCGCTTGCCTCGGGTTCCCGGGACGTGGCTTGCCGCCGCCCGAATTCAATCCGCTTGAAAGCCGTACGTTCTATGTCAAACAGTTGCGCGTTGAAGCCGTTGGGCTCAGCCCGGAACGCGCTGATAGTCGAGGGTTCCTTCGTTTCAATGAACGCGACAACCTGGCTTATATTCTCGAGCTCCTTGGCTCGGGCCGGCTGAGTGCGTCCACGCTCGTTTCGGGGATCTATCCTGGAGTAGAGATCGAGCGTGCTTATTCCGATCTGTTGGCGCGCTGCGAGTCTCCAGTTACCTATCTACTCGAATGGAACCGCGAATAGACGCCGCCGTGGTCGGCTGCGGCCGCATGGGAGCGTTCACCAGCGAGGCGGTGAAACGCTTCGCACCCGCCTGTTGGTTTCCACTGAGCCATGCTGAAGCCATTCGCGCGCATCCCGCTTTGCATCTGGCGGCCCTTGCTGATGCCAATGAATCGGCTCTTGATCGTGCCCTCCAGGCATACGGCGTTACCCGTGGCTTCATCGACTACCGGGAGCTTGTCGCTTCGATTAGGCCGCGCCTGCTAGCGATTGCGACCCGCACGCCGGGTAGAGCTGAAATCGTCCAGAGTTCAGCAGCGGCCGGAGTGTGTGCATTTCACGTCGAAAAGCCGCTGTGCAACAGTATGACTGAACTTCAAGAGCTGGAGAAAATGTTCGCTGGCGATGAGCGTTTTCTCACCCTCGGAGCAATCCGGCGCTTCTTTGGTGTTTATATGACGGCTCGCGATCTTGCCGCGAGCGGCGAGTACGGGGAACTGCGCGAGATTCGCGTGAATATGGGTGTGGGCTCGTTGTACTGGACACACCCGCACTCAGTCGACCTGATCCTGTTTGTAGCCGGCGACCGACATCTGGAGGCTGTGCAGGCGCGGCTTTCGGATGTGGCGATGCGTGGTTCACGCGTCGTAACATCCGATCCTGTCATTGATGCGGCGACGCTGTTGTTCACAGATGGGGTCATGGGCCACATCACCCGCTCGCCAGGGGCAGATCTTGTGCTCGCCTGCAGTCGCGGCGAGATTACAGTTGAGAACGACGGGCGCTCTATCCGCATAGCAGCACCGGTCGGCAACGATCCGTACCTTGTGCGGCGACCGGCAGACATTCCTGTGCGCAGTTTGCCGGAGGGCACGTTCGCACCAGTTGCGCAGCTGGTGAGTTGCCTGAAGGGCGACGCCGCAGCGCGTGCAGCAAATCGGCGCCTGCGACGCGATATCTTCCTTGGGCAGCGCGCAATGTTTGCCATGGTGGAGTCGCATCTGCGTTCATCGCGTCTTGTGGCGCCTGACGAAGCCGCCACGGATCTGACTATTGAGGCACGGACAGGGCTGAATCATGCGTAATATTTTTTGCGGCGATCCGATTTCAGGATGACATGATCTACTTCCGCATTCGCGACTACCTATCCGTGCTGCTTTACCGGTTGATATCGCCGGCATTTGGTGCATTCGGTCGAGGCGTACGCATCGTGTGGCCTTTACGAATTTTTGGGTGTCAATTCATCTCGCTCAGTGAACGGGTAACGCTTCATAGCGGTGCCTACATTGCCGTTCTAACAGATATTGAGCGGGATCCTCAGCTAAAGATCGGATCCGGCGCTACGATTGGCAACCATGCGCACATTGTCGCTACTCGCTGCATTGAGATTGGCGCTGACGTGCTCGTAGCGGATAGAGTCTACATAGCCGACAACCGGCACGGTTACGAAGATCCGGGCAAACCAGTCATTCAGCAGGCGCTCGTGCAGCTCGCCGAAGTCCACATAGGTCCAGGCACCTGGATCGGCGAGAATGCCTGCATCATCGGATGCAGTATTGGGCGAAATTGCGTAATCGGGGCGAACAGCGTGGTGATACGGAATGTTCCGGATCATTGCATAGCCGTTGGGGCACCTGCTGTCATCGTCAAGCGCTACTGTCGGCAAACTGGAAGCTGGCGGCGGACCGCTCCGAACGGGCTCTTCATTGAAGAGATGACATGATTGTCCGCAGCTCCGTGCTCCTGCGCCGTCTGGCGTTGTTCTTCGCGATGTTGATGAGCGGGGGCTGGCTGTTATTTCCTCGGTTGCCTCTGTTTGCCCTCATTGCCGCCGCATATCTTCTTTTGTGCGGTCGACGCCTCTCAATTGATCGACGCCTCGCGGCGGTGTTCGTATTGCTTGCCGTCATATTATTGGCGTCTCTTTTGCGCAATGCAGGTGCCGATTTCGGGGCGGTCGCCATTCGTCTCGCCAATTTCACCGCTGGGTTGCTGCTGCTCGATCTGTATTTACGTGCGGGAGCTGAGGCATTCCGCCGCGACCTGTTCGGCATCACGCACCTCATGGCGTGGCAGGCGCTGGTTACGGTCATTCTTGCGAAAATTGCATCGCAGCTGTTTCTTTCCATAGATGTAAATGGGACTGCCTATCAATCATTTCTCGTCGTGGCCAACTATCACACGACGATCGAGAACTCCGGCCCTTTTATACGCCCGGATGGTTTTTTTTATGAGCCCGGTGTGTTTCAGATCTATTTGAACCTGTTTCTGTACCTGGCGCTGTTTGTCTTTCGCAGCGCGAGGCACGCGTTGCTGGGGCTCGCTGCCGTCATATCCACTCAGTCAACGACCGGTCTCGTGATCGCGCTTATGCTTGTCGGTGTGTATGCTTTTCGGTACATCAATCGCGGCTCGCTTCAGGTTCGCCTGGCGCGATCCTTCTGGGTGGGGTTGCTCGTGATACCCCTTGTCGTCGTCGTGGGTTTGAATGTAGTCGACAAGGTCGCGGGCGAATCTCGGGGTTCGTTCTGGTCCCGCCAGTACGATCTGCTGACTGGGGTCAATGTCATCCTTGAGAAGCCCATGGTCGGGATCGGCTTTGACTACGACGCATACTATGCTGCATCTGCCCGGCTCGGCTACACCGACACGCAGCTCACGGACAGAATTACCACAGATCGCGGTAATACAAATGGCATCGTGTTTTTGCTTTACAGTATTGGAATCCCTTTAGCGCTACCGTTCCTCATCGGGATGTTCCGGCAGGGATTGTTTACACACCGCGGCCTCATCGGTATCCTGCTGTTCCTCTCCTTTCTCAGCGAGTCGATAATATTCACACCGTTCTTTCTCGCCGTAATCTGCGGCGGCATGCTGTTGAAACCTCGCTCCAATCAAGTCAAATCATCTCAGATCGTTACGCAGCATGTCTGAAGGCGTTGCTCAGCGGCGTGTGCTTGTCGTTGGACGCGACTATTTCTTCTATACGCAAGAGATCATCTCAGAGATGCGCAGGACGTTTGGTGCGCACATCACTTTCGTACCTATCACGCCGCCCAGGCTCGTCTGGCGCATTCTCGAATTGCTGGGCTCCGGGATTGCCATCCGTTGGCTTGAGCGCTACCACCACTCATTCATTAGGCGTTTCAGCAAGGAGCGATTCGATGTCGTGTTGTTTATTCAGGTGCATCAGATCGGACATCTGGTGCGCATCTACCGGGAAGCATTGTCGGGCGCTCGGTTCGTTCTTTACTACTGGGATTCTTTGCGCACGCACGACTACCTGCCGTATGTAGGCTATTTCGATCAGGTGTTCAGTTTCGACCCTCAGGACGTTGGGAAACATCCAGAACTGCGCTATCTGCCCCTTTTTTATGCCACGCGGTTTCGAGAGCTTCGGGCCCCGGGCAGGAGATCGTGGGATCTAGCCTTCGTCGGCGTCGCCTCCAGTATGCGACGATATGAACAGCTCGCGGCATTTGAGGATTGGGCTCGGCACTCCGGTTTGCGGTTCAACAAGTATCTCGTTGTCTCGCCGATATTCTTCCTGCGCATGCTGCTTCGGGGCCGGCGATTGCGGTCGGTGCATTTCCGCTGGTTAGCCCCCGAGCAGGTGGTGGATATCTATCGTTCCGCAGTGGCTATCGTGGATTTGCCGAACAATTCCCAATCCGGCTTTACAATGCGCACCTTCGAAGCGCTGGGGGCGCATCGTAAACTCATAACGACGAATGAGGCGATCTTGAAAGAAGATTTTCACACACGTGAGTCGATATACGTTATCGGCGGTAGTCATGGCGACTTTCCCGATTTGTCCTTTCTCGAGAGTGAGCCGGTCTTTTCGCCGGCGCTGGAAGGCTATTGCATACGAAAATGGGTGTCCGCGCTGATGGGGTGGGCATTACCGGGAGAGGGGCGATGAAGCGTGAGCTGCTCAAGTTTGCCAATTCGGCGTTGAGGCCATTCGGCATTCAGATTTACAAGCACGGGTTCGATATGGACTCTGTACTTGCATGGACGGCGCAGCGTGCACAACGTGTGCGTACGGTGATCGACATCGGTGCGTCGACGGGACGCTGGAGTCGAGCCGCGCTGCCGCTCTTTCCCGATGCACGATTCATCGGAATCGATCCGCTCATTGAGCGCGAACCTGCGCTGAAGCGTCTAAAGGGGGCAGAGGATCGGTTCGACTACGTTCTAGGCGTAGCCGGCGAGAATGACGGAGAATCCGTGGAACTCACTGTCAGTGCTGATCTTGACGGCAGTACGGTTAGTGGCCATGGCGGCACACCGCGTAAAGTTCGCTCCTATTCTCTCGACGGCATTGTTCAAGCGAAGCGGTGCCAGGGATCTTTTCTCGTGAAGTTCGATACCCACGGCTTCGAAGTGCCCATTCTCAAGGGTGCGGTTGCCACGCTGCGGGATACTGATTTCATCATCATGGAGTGTTACATGCATCGTCACACCCCAGGAACGCTGCTGTTTCACGAGATGTGCGCACACTTGGAGACACTCGACTTTCGCTGCTATCACCTTGCCGATCCCATGTTGCGTTCACTCGACGGGGCGTGCTGGCAGATGGACCTATTCTTTGCAAGAAAGGACGACCCCATTTTTTGCGAAACGCAATTCCGCTAGTCTGGGTGGAGTCGTGAAAGAGACTTCTGCGTCGAACGTTCCGAAGTATGTCGAGGTGTTTGGCTTTCGGGTCTTTTCGGATGATCTCAACGTCCTGCCTTGGGACGGGCCATGCCGCAGTGTAAATACGATCAGCCCGAACTCTTACGGGGTTTCGACGCACGAACCGGAATTCCGGGCGGCACTAAAGGCCAGCGATGTCTTGGTCCTTGATGGAGTCTATTTTGGCCTGGCGAGTATCGTCCTCAAGAGGCGGCTGATTCGGGCAAATCAGGGGCCGGACGTATTCGCGTCCTTCATCGCCCGGCTTGAAGAGCATAATGGGCGCGCTTTTTTTCTCGGTTCGACCGAGAATACTCTCGGCAGAATTCGTGAGCGGATAGCACGAGAATTTCCCAATGTGGCCGTTGGCAGCTTTTCACCGCCTTACAAGCCGGTGTTCAGCGAAGAGGACGAGCGGATCATGCTCGACAGCGTCAACCAGTTCGCGCCGGACATCCTATTCATCGGAATGACGGTGCCGAAGCAGGAAAAATGGGTGCATCGTCACAAGTCGAAGATCCATGCAAGGTTTGCCGTATCGATCGGCGCAGTTTTCGATTGGTATGCCGGGGTGACGCCACCCATCGCCCCTATCTGGTGGAAGCTACGCCTTGCGTGGCTGGTACGTACGATCCAGCGTCCCGAAATTCTCCGGAGGTATCCGGATATCTTCATATTCTTCCGGCATTTGCTGCTTGCCTTGATTGGGCTCAAGAAATTCCGTCAAGGATAAGACTCTACACAGTGATAGTTCCATGTCGTGACTGCTGAGTAACTAACCTTGATGACGCAATCGCGTAAATGGACGGAAAAATCCTGCGAGGGTGCAAATCGACAGCTGTTGCCTGATTGACCAGGATTCTGTCAACATAAGAATGTAAATGTCATAGGGGCGGAAGGCCAATGCAAGTTATTCCGGCGTCGATAGCGTCGTTCCTGGTGTCATGCACCATGCTGCTCGCACTTCGCCCGTTCGCTGAAGTGGTGGGGTTGATTGATAGACCTGGTGGCCGCAAGACGCACCACGGCGAGGTTCCTGTGGTTGGCGGCCTTGCGATGTTCTCCGGCCTTCTGGTTGCCGCCTTGGGCGGTGGAGATCTCGGCCACGGCGGTATGAGTGTGCTGGTTGTATCAGCGTTCATGGTGGTTCTCGGCGCTCTGGACGACCGGTTCAACCTTCCACCGAAGGTTCGCCTGTTCGCACACCTCTCTGCCGCAGTTGCTCTCGTATATAGCTCAGGCTATCTGGTCCGCAATCTTGGCGACCTGATGGGCTGGGGCGATATCGATCTTGGTGTGCTGTCGTTGCCATTCACCGTGATCTCCATCGTCGCGCTGATCAACGCCTTCAACATGCTCGATGGTCTGGATGGTCTTGCTGGAAGCGCAGGGTTGGTGGCTCTCGGGGGTATCATGACGGTGTCCTCGTTGAGCGGTTCAGCGGGAACACTTTTGATTGCCGGTAGTATGCTGGGTGCTGTGGCAGCTTTCCTGATGTTCAATTTGCCCACGCATCTCAATCGGCCGATCCGGACATTCATGGGTGATGCGGGCAGCACTCTGCTGGGCTTTCTTCTTGCCGGACTGTCGCTCTCCATGGTCCAGCCGGCAACCATCGGTCTGAGTCCCATGATCGTGTTGTGGTTGATGCCGATCCCCATATTTGAGCTATTCGCCAGCACAACCCGCCGACTCGTTCGCGGGTTGCCCCCGACAACGGCGGATTCGGGGCATTTCCATCACGTGCTGATCGCCGCCGGAATGTCGGTGCGCGCCATCTGCACGCTCTATTTCGTAGTATCGGTTGCCAGTTGTGGGTTCGGTATCTGGGCGTATCGAAACGAACTGCCGACCTTGGTCCTTTTCGTCGGCTTTGGTCTGGCTTTTGGCCTCTGGCTGATATTCGTACGCAGCGCTTCCCGTTTCGTCGGATCGTTACCACAATGGTTCCGCCGCGGGGACGTTTCGTCGGGGCACTAAGGTTACGGCCGGACTGAAGACTCCTGGAGTCTGCGCTAGACTCCTCCCATGACAATCCTAACCGCCTTCAAAGCCTACGACGTCCGTGGACGCATCCCCGACGAACTCAACGAAACCCTGGCCTACCAGATCGGCCAGGCCTACGCCGCCTTCCTCAAGCCTAAAAGCGTCTGCGTGGGCCGGGACATCCGCCTGTCCAGCGACCAGCTGTGCAAGGCCCTGGTCCGGGGCCTGACCGACTCCGGCGTCAACGTCTCCGACATCGGCCTCTGCGGCACGGAAGGCATCTACTTCGCCACCTTCGCCCAAGGCTTCGACGGCGGCATCATGGTTACCGCCAGCCACAACCCGCCGGACTACAACGGCATGAAATTCGTGCGCGAAAAATCGAAGCCAATAAGCGCGGACAACGGCCTGATGGACATGGCGAAGCTGATCGAGACCAACCAGCTGCCGCCAAAGTCTGCGGTGCCGGGCAAGGTCACGAACATCGACGTTAATGCCAAATACGACGCACACCTGCTGAGCTATGTAGATCTCAAAAAGCTCAAACCCCTGAAGGTCGTGGTCAACGCCGGCAACGGCGGCGCCGGCATGGTGGTGGACCGCCTCGAACCGCACCTGCCATTCCAGTTCATCAAGATCCACCACAACGCGGACGGAACATTTCCGAACGGCGTGCCGAATCCGATGCTGGAAGAAAACCGCCAGCCAACCATCGATGCAATCGTGAAGCACAAGGCCGATGTGGGCCTGGCCTGGGATGGCGATTTCGATCGCTGCTTTTTCTTCGATGAGCACGGCACTTTCATCGAGGGTTACTACCTCGTGGGCCTGCTGGCCGAGGTGTTCCTGAAGCGCGAGAAGGGCGGCCGCATCGTCCACGACCCGCGCCTCACCTGGAATACCCTCGACATCGTGGCGAAGAACGGTGGAAAGGCGGTGCTGTCCAAATCCGGCCACGCCTTCATCAAGCAGGTCATGCGCGAATGCGATGGTGCCTACGGCGGCGAAATGAGCGCCCACCACTATTTCCGCGATTTCGCCTATTGCGACAGCGGCATGATCCCCTGGCTGATCGTGCTGCAGGTGATCAGCGAGACAGGCAAGAGCCTGTCGCAGCTGGTGGGCGAGCGCATGCGGATGTTCCCGGCCAGCGGCGAGATCAACCGCAAGCTCGACCCGGCCAAGGGTGGGGCGAAGGCGGTGCTGGCTCGTGCCGAGGCGCAGTACAAGTCGCAGGCGAAGTCCGTGGACTACACAGACGGCCTCTCAATGGAATTCGACACCTGGCGTTTCAACCTGCGGGCCTCGAACACCGAGCCGCTGGTGCGCCTTAATGTGGAAACTCGCGGCGATGCGGCACTGATGCAGGCCAGAACGAAGGACTTGCTGGCGCTGATGGACGCCTGAGCCCCCGGTCTGTTTCCACCCGTAACCAGCAGTTTCACGAATTGAGATCGAGGGCGTTGCGGGGTATTATATCCGGGTATATTACTGGATATATCTGGAGTGCCAAGCCATGGGCGATTCGCCGCAACGTCGCGCGCTGCGCAACTACCGATCCCGGCTCGCCAACCAGGGGATGACGCGTTTCGAGGTGCTCGGCCGGGTTTCTGATCGGGAGTTGATTCGCCGCTTGGCAAGGCGTCTGGCAGACCAGAGTCATGATGCGGAGCGCCTGCGTGCGGACGTGCAGCGAGGTTTGGGAGACGAGGCCCCAAAAAACGGGCGCATCCTGGCCGCGCTACTGCGCTCGCCACTGGTGGGCGCAGAGCTTGATCTGGCGCGTGTGAAGGCGCATGAGCGCAAGGTTCGATTGTGACGGGCTTTCTGCTCGACACGAACATTCTCAGCAATCTGATCAAACCAGCCCCATCGCCTGGCTTGCTGGCCTGGATGAGCAAGCAATCAGACGACCAGCTATTCATATCGACCATGACCCTCGCCGAAATCTGGAAGGGGATTCTGGAGTTGCCGCGCGGTGCCAGACGTACCGGACTCGAGACCTGGTATCGCGGTCCGGAAGGGCCTGAAGCGCTATTCACAGGCCGCATCTTGTCCTTCGACCAGCGCGCGGCGCTGGTATGGGCGCGCCTGATGGCCGACGGCAAACGCTCCGGAAAACCGCGCAGTCCGCTCGACATGATCGTGGCGGCCATCGCGGCAGTGCATGACTGCAGGGTGGTTACGGACAATTCGCGGGACTTTGCCGGTATGGATGTGCTGAATCCGGTATGATAATTCATCATACCGGAGTTCATCATGGCCAGCGTGAAAGTGGCTATTACCCTGCAGCAAGAAACGCTTCGCCAGCTCGACGGCCTTGTGGCGCAGCAAGTGTTTCCTAATCGCAGCCGCGCCATTCAGGCAGCTGTGCAGGAAAAGATCGACCGTCTGCAGGGTGGCCGCCTTGCCGCCGAGTGCGCGAAGCTCGATCCGGCGCAGGAGCAAGCACTGGCGGATGAAGGTCTTGACGAAGAAGCAGGCGCTTGGCCCGCATTCTAAGAGGGGAAGTGCGCTGGGCCGACCTGAATCCGGTGCGTGGTCATGAGCAGTCCGGGCGCCGGCTCGTTTTGATTCTGAGCCACGATGTGTTCAATGCGCGCTCAGGCACCGTCATCGCGGTGGCGCTGACCACCCAGGCGCAGGCTGCGGGCTTTCCCCTCACCCTGGATCTGGGCCGCTCGACACTGGGTAAGCCGACCTGGGTGAAGATCAGTCAGATACGTACAGTGTCCGTGTTGCGTGTCGGCAAGCGCCTGGCAGCGCTGGAGCCGTCGCAGATTGCAAAGGTAATCGAGGGTCTGAACGAGATTCTGGGCGAATAGCTTCGGCTGTGATCCTCCTGTGGCAAAATGCCACGCCATGAAAACCTCGGACCTGGTTGCCATCGACGTCCACACCCACGCCCAGGTTTCCTGCCGTCAGCCGGATGACGATTACGGCCAGGAGATCGAGGAACAGAAGAAGAAATACTTCAAGTCGGGCTCTCCACCCACCATCCTCGAAACGGTCGAGTTCTATCGCAGCCAGAAGATCGGCCTCGTGATGTTCACGGTCGATACCGAGTTCGAGATGGGACAGCGCCGCATCCCTAATGAAGAAGTACTCGATGCCGCCAAGGCGAACAGCGACATGATGATGGCCTTCGGCAGCGTTGATCCGCACAAGGGCAAGATGGGCCTGCGCGAAGTGAAAAAACTGATTGCCGACGGCATCAGCGGCTTCAAGTTCCACCCCACCTGCCAGGGTTTTTTCCCCAACGACCGCATGGCCTACCCGATGTACGAGGCGATGGCCGAAGCGAAGATGCCGGTGATTTTCCACAGCGGCCATTCGGGCATCGGCTCGGGGCTGCGGGGCGGCGGCGGCCTGCGCCTGAAGTATTCGAACCCCATGCATCTCGACGATGTAGCCGCGGACTTTCCCGACATGACCGTCATCATCGCGCACCCATCCTGGCCCTGGCAGGACGAAGCGCTGTCGGTGTGCCTGCATAAGCAGAATGTCTACATCGACCTGTCTGGCTGGTCGCCGAAGTATTTTCCGCCGCAGCTGATTCACTATGCGAACACGCAGCTCAAGCACAAGATGCTGTTTGGCACCGACTATCCGGTGATCACCCCGGAAAGGTGGATCAAGGATTACGATGCGGCTGGGTTCCGCCCCGAGGTGCGTGAGCTCATTATGAAGAACAACGCGATCAAGGCGCTTGGACTGGACCGTACCCAATGAAATCGCTTTTGCAAGGAGCATCCGGATGAATTCGAACCGCCGAGTGATTCTGTCCGTGGCTGCGAGCGCACTGGCGCTTTCGGGCCTCGTCGTATCTTCGCAGGCTGCTGCGCAACAGAAGGCAGCAAAACCACTGTCGATTGTCGTTTACGGCGGCAGCGGCAACATCGGCAGCCGCATCGTCAACGAAGCGGCCGCGCGCGGCCATATGGTTACCGTGGTAGACAAAAATCCGAAGCCCGAACTTGCCCCCAAGGGCGTCAAAATCGTTACGGGCGACGTTTTCGACAAACAGGATATCCTGAAGAATATCGCCGGCGCGGATGCGCTGGTTTCATCGGTGGTGGTGCGCCCTGCGCCCACCGTTGACTTCGCGTTGCGCGTCGTGCAGTCGGAGGTTGAGGCTCTGCGCGCGCAGACTGGCCCGAAGAAAACGCGTCTGCTCGTCGTTGGCGGTGCCAGCAGCCTCTTGAATGCGGAAGGTAAACGCATCAGGGATACGCGTCCCGCGCGTCCGCCAGACGGCGAGGCTAGCTCCTCTGTCGACTCGCTCGACTGGCTGCGCGCCGAGGTGAAGGACGTCGCGTGGACCTTTTTCAGCCCCGGGGGCAATATCTCCGCGGGCACCCGCACGGGCAAGTTCCGCCTCGGCACCGATCAGATTCTGGTCGACGCTCAGGGAAAAAGCGCAATCTCCATGGAAGACTATGCAGTCGCCATGGTGGATGAAATCGAGAAATCGCAGTTCATCAACAAGCGCTTCACCGCCGGATACTGAAACCGGCGGCATAGCCCGTTGCCAGCGGCGGGAATTAAGTCCACAGTCGCGAACCAGAAAAAAGCGGGGGGCCGAGCCCAATCATGGACAAGAAACCAGTAAACGTTGGCGACGTTATCGATTCGGCCAACTACTTCTGGGTGCCGTTCGGCATCACGCTCATGATGATCATCATCATGGCCACCGATGGCTACGACCTGTTCCTGATGGGGCAGGTGGGTCCCAAGATGGATGCGGCCTGGGCCATCAGCCCTGCTGATCGGGGTCCGATCAATACCTGGGCGCTGATTGGCATGGCTGTCGGCTCTGTGGCGCTGGGCTGGCTGGGCGATCGCATTGGACGCAAGCGATCCTACTTTGCCTGCCTGGTTTTCCTGTTTATCGGATCGGTGATGTGCTGGCATGCGGCGAAAGGCGGTACTCCTGAGAACGCCGCGGAGACGTTGCGACAGGTAACGCTGTGGCGTTTCGTCACCGGACTTGGCATGGGCGGTGTCACGCCGCTCGCCACCACGCTGATTTCTGAGTGGACCTCATACCGCGTGCGAAGTGTGGTGGTGGCTCTGGTGATCTCGTCCGTGCCCGTCGGTGGCTACCTCGCGCGTTTCGGCATCAAGCACATGGACTGGCAGCTGATGTTCCTGGTGGGCGGATTGGTGCCGCTGGCGTTGTTCATCCTGTTCGGATTCCTGCTGCCGGAGTCCCCCAAATACATGGCACAGCGCCCGCATATGCATGGCCGGCTCGCCAGCGCCTTGAACAGGCTGGTGGGCGAAAAGCGCTTCGATGGCACGGAGAACTTCCTGATCCACGAAGAGGGCAAGCGATCCAGCAACTGGCTTGCCACGATCTGGAACAGCTTCTACGCGCGCTCCACGCTCTTCATCTGGATCGCATTCTCGTTCAACAGTTTCGTGCTGTATCTGTATACCAACTACCTGCCCACGCTGCTGCCGCGGGCCGGTGTGAGTGCGGACATCGCAAGCGCAGCCCTGGGGCAGTTCTCGATCGGCGCATTCTTCGGCACTATCGGCGGCGCCTTCATGATCCGCTGGTTCGGTTCACGTTATGTGGGTTCGGCGCTGGCCCTGCTGGGGGTCGCGGCAACCGCGGTGATAGGATTGATGGCGCTCAAGGGAAGTCCGACAGAGTCCAACGTATTGATCTTCAGCTTCATAGCTGGCATGTCATTCAACGCCATGCAGGCTTTCATGTACGCGGTTGCTGCACACTCTTATCCGACCGAGTTGCGCGGCTCAGCGGTGGGTCTTGCGCAGACAGTGTCGCGTACCGGGGCGGTGCTGAGCCCCATCGTCGCGTCGGCGTACCTTGCCATGCAGCCTGATCCCGGTGTGAACAAGTTCTTCTGGTTTGCGGCAGGCTGCGCGCTGGTCACGGCGCTGAGCTTCTTCTTCATTCCCTCGCACATTTCGAAGCACACCAAATAACGCGTCGGTGTCCGGGACAACAAGTCCTGCGCGCGTGACGGTGGCTCTGGTGGAGAACTAGAAGCGTGGCGAAACAGAATCTGACAGTGCGGGAGAAGCTGGGCTTCGGTCTGGGCGATACAGCCAGCAACATCGTCTACCAGATGGTGCTCAACGTCCTGCTCTACTTCTATACCGACGTTTACGGTATCGCAGCGGCAGCGGCCGCCACGCTGATTCTGGTGGTGCGGGTTTTCGACGCGATAATCGATCCCGTGATTGGCGGGATCGCTGACCGCACGCGGTCGAAGTACGGCCGTTACCGCCCCTGGATGTTGTGGGCCGCCATTCCGTATGGTGCATTGGCCGTCGCGGCCTTCTTCACTCCGGACGTCAGCGTCGGCACCAAGCTGGTCTACGCCTACATCAGCTATGCGCTGCTCATGACTGCATACAGCGTGGTCAATGTGCCGTACTCGGCCCTGGGCGGCGTGATGACCGGCGACAGCGAGGAACGCGGCAACCTGCAGACCTGGCGCTTCGCGATGGCCATGGTTGGAGGCTTCCTGGTTACCGCTTCGATCTTCCCGCTGGCGAAAATCATCGGTGGCGGCGATACGCCGGAAGATTACCGGCTCGGATTCCCGTTTGCGATGGCGATCCTGGCCGTCATCGCCGTGTTCTGTTTCCTGCTGTGCTTCCTGCTCACCAGGGAGCATGTCTATCCGGACACCAACGGGCCGAAGCGTCGGGCTTGGGAAGACGCCGTTGCCATGTTCAAGAACTCGCAATGGCTCATCATCGCGACCGCAACGCTGTTCATCATGACGCGTGGCGCAATGCAGGGCTCCGCCAAACCCTACTTCGTCAAGTACTACCTGATCACGGATCACCTGCCGGCAGGGCTGGCCTGGTTCATGGGCAGTACCTCTTCAAAGCTGTCGGCCTTCCTCAGCCTGACCATGCTTGCCGGGGTGGGCGGTGCGGTGGCCGCCAATTTTCTGGTCCGGTCGTGGTGCAAGGTCAAGGTGATGCGCGTGGCATTGGTCGGCACGATCATCATGAATGTGTTGCTGTTCCTGATTCCGCGCGATGCCGTGCTGGCGGCGCTGATCATCCTGATGGTTGCCAATTTCTGCCACATGATGTTCGTGCCGATGCTCTTTTCCACGGTGCCGGATACCGTGGACTACGGGATCATGAAGGTCGGCATGGGCGCCATGGCCATGTTCTGCGCCGGGCACCTCTTCGTGCTGAAGCTGGGCAACGCCTTTGGCCAGTGGTTTACCGGGCATATGCTGGCATGGTTCGGCTACCAGCCCAATGTCGAGCAGACTGACCGCGCCTTGAACGGCATCATGATTGCCTTTGCCGGCAGCTCCATCGTCGCCGCGACAGTGGTGCTCGTGTGCCTGCAGTTCTACCGCCTCACGAAGGGCTGGCAGGGCCGGATGGCAGCGGGGGCGCCACTCTGAACCAGATGATCAGCAATCCCATCCTGCCGGGATTCAATCCGGATCCTTCGATCGTGCGGGTGGGCGATGATTACTACATCGCGACCTCGACTTTCGAGTGGTATCCGGGCGTCCAGATCCATCATTCCCGCGATCTGGTGAACTGGCGCCTTCTTTCCCATCCGCTCGACCGACTCGAATTGCTCGACATGCGCGGCAATCCGGACTCGTGTGGCATCTGGGCACCCTGCCTCACCTTCGCCGACGGCTTGTTCTGGCTGGTCTACACCGACGTGAAGCGCCACGAAGGCAGCTTCAAGGACACGCACAACTATGTGACCACCTGCGCCACCATCGAAGGGCGGTGGTCCGATCCGGTGTACCTGAACAGCAGCGGTTTCGATGCGTCGCTGTTCCATGATGAGGATGGACGCAAGTGGCTGGTCAACATGCAGTGGGAATATCACCCGGGCCGGCATGCATTCAACGGGATCCTGCTGCAGGAGTACGACCATGTCGCGGGGCGCCTGGTCGGCCCAGTGCGCAACATCTTCCGGGGCACCGAACTGCGGCTGACCGAAGGCCCGCACATCTATCGTCGCAATGGTTATTACTACCTGCTGACGGCCGAGGGCGGCACCGGCTACACCCATGCCGTGACGATGGCGCGCTCGCGACAGCTTGCGGGTCCTTACGAGGTGGACCCCATCAAGCACATCGTCACAGCCAAGGATTCCCCACAGGCGCTGCTGCAGCGCGCAGGGCACGGCGACTGGGTCGAGACACAGAACGGGGAAATCTACATCGTTCATCTTTGCGGTCGCCCGCTGTCGCTGCATTCGAACTCGGACCTGCAGCGTTGCCCCCTGGGTCGCGAAACAGCCATCCAGAAGGCGCACTGGACCCAAGATGGTTGGTTGCGACTCGCCAATGGCGGCAATACGCCTGATCTGCAGACGCCTGCGCCGGACCTGCCGCCGCACCCTTGGCCGCAGGCGCAGGCCATCACTCGCTTTGACTCGGACCGCCTGCCTGTCGATTTCCAGTGGCTGCGGCTTCCCTGGGATGAAAGCCTTTTTTCACTGCGCGCGCGGCCCGGGAGACTGCGTCTGTTCGGCGCCGAATCGTTCGGCTCGTGGTTCCGGCAGGCGCTGATCGCGCGCCGGCAGCAGGCGTTCTGCTTCACGGCGACCACCAGGCTTACATTCGAGCCCGACACATTGCAGCAGGCAGCTGGCCTCATCTGCTACTACAGCGCACAGAAGTTTCACTACCTGAACATCACCTGCAACGACGCCGGCAAAAAGTACCTGAGCGTTATCAGCTGCCTTGCTGAGGAGCGGTTCAATCTGGCGTATCCGGTCGAGTCCGCGCAGTACATTCCGCTACCGCGGGGTGAGGCGGTATGGCTGCGTGCCGAAGTGAACTTCGCGGCGCTGCGCTTTGCATGGTCGCTGGATGGAGAGAGGTGGAGCACCCACGAAGGTGTGCTTGACTACTCCCTGCTCTCGGACGAGTCGGGCAGGGGTTATTCGAAGAGCTTCACCGGCGCTTTCGTCGGCATGGCCTGCCACGACATCAGCGGCCGGCGGCAGCCCGCTGACTTCGAGTTCTTCGAATACGTCGAGCGCGATCGGGCAGGCGCGTGATTCGCGCCGACGCGCCGGAGTTTGTGATCCTGGGGGCCGGGGCCATGGGCTCCATATTCGGCGCCCATCTGGCACGCGCTGGCCACTCCGTCGCCATGCTCGTCCGCGAGGGTCGTGCACAACAGATCCGCGCCGACGGACTGCGCCTCACGGGGCTCGAAGACTTCAGTGTTCGAGTGCCTGTGATCACCGACGCCTCGCAGCTGCAGCGCGCCGGCGTGCTCATCGTGGCCATGAAGACCCTGGGAACCGCGGCGGCGCTGGCGCCACTGCAGCATGTGCGATTCGATGCGGTGCTCTCGCTGCAGAATGGCGCTTTCAAGAATGATCGGCTCGTCGATGCATTTGGTCGCGAAGCCGTGCTCGGCGCACTCGCCGACTCGAGCGGAGAGTTGCGCCCGGACGGCACGGTGCTGTTCACGCGCAACGTCATGACCGTCGTCGGCGAGCTCGACGGTGGACTCAGCCACCGCGCGCAAGCCCTTGCGGCCACCATCGATGGCGCAGGCGTGCATACCAGGGCAGTGGCCGATGTCGTCACCCGGGAATGGTCCAAGTTCTGCGGCTGGGCGGGCTTGATGACAATGGCCGTCGCCACACGTGCCGTAACCTGGAAATTCGTCACGGATCCCGACGGCGCGTTGCTCATCGCGAGGGTGGTGCGGGAAGTCGGCGCACTGGCGCGATCCCGAGGCGTAGAGCTCAGCGATGAGTCCATCCTGCCGATCATTTCCATGTGTCGCGGCAGCGAAGCGGAAGCGGCCGCAGCGGTGCTGCACAGGAACAAGGACGTGCAAACCACCGCGCCGCTGCATCGCATTTCGTCGCTGCAGGATTTCGACGCGGGCCGTGACCTTGAGCTTGAGGAGACCATCGCGATGGCGTTGCGGGAAGCGCGTGACCGCGGTATCCCCATGCCGGTACTCGACTCGCTATTTCACCTGTGCCGCGCGCTGGTGGGAATCCGCGCGAAGTCAGATTCGCCTTAAGTAAGTGATGAAATGGTGGGCGGTACAGGATTTGAACCTGTGACCCTTGCCGTGTGAAAGCAATGCTCTACCACTGAGCTAACCGCCCTCCCGAGAGGGAGCGCAAGTCTACGGATGGTCACAGCGGGAGGCAATCTCCCGCTCATCTCTCCAGGGCCACGATGGGGGCCCGCTGGGCTACCATGCGCCCCCTATGACAGTCGTAACCCGTTTCGCACCCAGCCCCACCGGCATGCTCCACATCGGGGGCGTGCGCACGGCGCTATTTTCCTGGCTTTATGCGCGGCGCCGCGGTGGCAAGTTCATTTTGCGCGTCGAAGACACCGATCGGGAGCGATCCACCGACGAAGCCGTGCGCGTGATCGTGGAAGGCATGCGCTGGCTGGGCCTGGACGAAGACGAAGGCCCGTTTTTCCAGACGCAGCGTTACCCGCGCTATCTGGAAGTGATTGATCAGATGCTGGCGCAGGGGCTGGCCTATCGCTGCTATTGCTCGAAGCAGGAGCTCGACGCCATGCGCGAGGCGCAGCTGGCGCGCAAGGAGAAGCCGCGCTACGACGGTCGCTGGCGCGACAGCACGGCCACACCACCGGCAGGCATCAAGCCAGTGATCCGTTTCAGGAACCCGCTCGTGGGTGAAGTGGTGGTGGACGATCTGGTGCATGGCCGCACTGTGTTCCAGAACACGGAGCTGGACGATCTGATCATCCAGCGCTCCGATGGCAACCCCACCTACAATTTCTGCGTGGTGGTGGACGACATGGACATGGGCGTGACGCACGTGATCCGTGGCGACGATCACCTGAACAACACCCCGCGCCAGATCAACATGCTGGCCGCGCTGGGTGCGAAGCCGCCGATATACGCGCATGTGCCGATGATCCTCGGTGCAGATGGCGCGAAACTTTCCAAGCGTCATGGTGCGGTGAGCGTGCTGGAGTATGAAAAAGAAGGTTACCTCCCGGATGCGCTGCTGAACTACCTGGTGCGCCTGGGCTGGTCACATGGCGATCAGGAGATTTTCACGCGCGAGGAAATGATCGCGGCATTTGATATCGCGAGCGTCAACAAATCCGCCTCGGCTTTCAATCCGGACAAGCTGCTGTGGCTGAACCAGCAGCACATCATCAAGGCACCGCAGGCCACGCTGGTCGCAGCGCTGCGCGGACAGTTGGCCATGCTGGGCGTGACCAGCACCGACGATGCATTGCTGGCCGGCGTGGTCGAGGCACTGCGCGAGCGCGCGAAGACGATGAAGGAGATGGCGCAGGGCAGCCTGTTCTTCTTCCATGAGCCGGTGATGGATGAGAAGGCGGTCGCCAAGCACCTGACCCCGGAAGCCAGGACGTTGCTGGCGGCTATGCGGGAGACGTTGGCTGCGGTAAGTGAGTGGACCGCTCCTGCTCTGCACGCCGCCGTACAGGCGTTTGCGGAAGGCAGGCAGCTTGGTCTGGGCAAGGTGGCGCAGCCTCTGCGTGTGGCGCTGACGGGCGGCACCGTATCGCCTCCCATCGACGCTACGCTCGCTTTGCTGGGGCGTGAGCGGGTTCTGGGCCGCATGGACGCTGCACTGAAATAAATTCCTTGAGAAATACACGTATCAAGTGTATTTATATAAGACATGACCCTCAAGAACGTAACGATCACGCTGGATGAAGGCACCCTGGAGTGGATCAAAGAAGCTGCTGCGGGGCAGGGTAAGAGCGTGTCCCGTTATCTGAGCGACATGGCCCGCCAGCAATTGCCGAAGGCAAAGGCCTACGAGGCTGCCATGAAACGTTTTTTTGCCCGCGAGTGGACGGAGCCATTGAGGGAACCTGGTGAGAAGCTGCCTACCCGGGATGAGATCTATGACCGTCCAGTGCTTCGTAGACGCTAACATTCTGGTCCACTATGTCGACCCTTCAGAGCCGCTCAAGCAGGAGCTGGCTGCAGTGCTCATCAAGCGCCTATGGGTGGAGCAGCGCGCACGAACGAGCATCCAGGCATTGAATGAGTTCTACACGGTGGTGAGGTGCAAGCTGAGCCACGTTGTTGCACCGGGCAAGGCGTGGGCTCACATGGAGGACTTGCTGCAATGGGAGCCTCAGCCTGTTGACGCAGCCGTGGTCCGGGAGGCGCGTGCCATCGAGCTTCGCTACAAGCTGAATTGGTGGGATTCCCTGATCCTGGCTGCTGCCCAACAGCAGCACTGCACCGTTTTGTATTCCGAGGATTTTCAGCACGGAGCGACGCTTGGTGGCGTGAAAGTAGTAAACCCTTTCATTGCCCAGGTGCAGGAAGAACCGGCGCCCTATGCAGCGCAACTCATTTCGCCCCACCGCCCGCGGGGCCGGCCGCGCAAGCACGCAACCGTTTGACCCGCTCCGCGGCGCTTCGTTATTTCTGCCGCTTGGCGGTGAATTCCTCGCCGCCTTGCCCTCCGTTATCGCGCCTTCACCGAGGTTCGACTTGGCAGTGCCGGTAAGCTTGCCGGCCTCGGACCGGGCGCGGTCGTGCCGACACTACGCCTGGGGCCAGATCCTTGACAGTAACGGGGGTGCCGCGTAACTTCGCGCCCCTTCCGCTGTGGGGCTATAGCTCAGCTGGGAGAGCGCTTGCATGGCATGCAAGAGGTCGACGGTTCGATCCCGTCTAGCTCCACCAAATCCCCTGAACGAGTTTCAGGCGTCTGGCGCCAGGCGCGGCCACAGGCCCCTGACCGACTCGGTGAGGAACTGCGTGGCGTCGCCCATCTTCGCCACGTAGTCCTTGGCCGGATTGGCAGCCAGCACTTCGGCAGGTCCACCGCCCGCGCGGATCATCCGGCTCAGTTGATCGGAGAGCTTGCTCACCATGTCGAGCTCGGCCTGCAGGTCGGCTTTCGTGAAGAGCCTGCTGCCCGCTGCAGTGACCACGCGGGTTTTGTCATCGCACTGCGCAATGAGCGCACGGTAACCGCCAACGGTGCCGGTGATCCAGCCGCCAGTCACCCAGTCGGCAGTAGGCCAGCCATTGCCGGCAACCACCCCTCCGGTGACCAGCACGTTGGCCTTCACGAGCTTCACGTACAGATCGCCATCGGTGTGCGCCTGCGAGAGATACCCGTAGCGCAGCATCTCGTCGCCGACCTTGAGCTCGCCGCCGTTGTAGGTGGTGACGTTGGGACGCGCGCCGGCCGGCAGTGGCAGGAGCGGCGGGCCGTCCGGCTGATAGCGCACCGTGGTCGAAAGCCATAGGCGGGTATTCTCGTGCGCGATGATCTTCGCGCCCTGTTTGCCCGCGACCTGGTTGAGTCCGGTGTGCTCGCGGTGCCAGTGCGTGTTGATCAGCGCGCGTACATCGCCCTTGCCCAGTTGTTGCTGTGCCAGTTTCAGCAGCTCGCCCGAATTGGCCAGGAGTCCGCCGTCGATGAATACCAGACCGTCCGGGCCTTTCACCGCTACGACATTGGCACCAGCTCCGCGGATGCAGAGGATGCCGTCGCCCAGGGATTCGGCCGAGGGCGCGGGGCCTGCAGCCAGCAGCCGACCAGAGAACAGCCCAAGACCCGCGCCATGCAGCAGTGCGGAGCCGGATATCGAATTTACAAAACGGCGGCGGGTCAGCCTCATGGCCCGCGACTGTACCCGATCATTCCGCCCACCGATAACCTAGAATCGATACGTGGCTTTCAGAGCCACGAGTGGGCGAAATAGATGTCCAGCGACGGCAAAATCCGGATGACCTTGTGGTTGGCCGGTGCTTTGGTAGCGGGAGCTGCGCATGCTGCTGCTCCGCGCCCGCCAGAGGTGCACTGGGCCATGCTGAACAAGTACTGCGTGGAATGTCACAACTCCACCGACTGGGCGGGTGGGCTGGCGCTTGATGCGCTGGACCACAGCGAAGCGGCTATCCCAACTGACGCAGAGACCTGGGAGAGGGTGGTGCTGCGCATGCGTGGCCGGCTGATGCCGCCGCCCGGCGAGCCGCGTCCCGCCAACGCGGACCTGGATTCATTCGTGCACTGGATGGAAGGCCGCATCGACACGGCCGCCGCCGCACACGTCGAACCGGGTCATGTGCCGCTGCATCGCCTCAATCGTCGCGAGTACACCAACGCCGTCCGCTACCTGTTCGATCTGGATTTCGATCCGGCTTCGCTGCTGCCGCAGGACGACCTTTCGGACGGCTTCGACAATGTCGCCAAGGTGCTGCAGGTATCGCCGACCTTCCTCGACCAGTACCTGTCGGCGGCGCGCAGCGTGGCCGTGCAGGCGGTGGGCAATCCGGGTTCGCGGCCAGTAGGCACGCCTTACGCCAATCCCTTCGGTGGTCCGCAGCACAATCACATGGAAGGGTTGCCGTTTGGCACGCGCGGTGGGTTTGGCGTTTATCACATCTTCCCGGCCGATGGTGAGTACGAGCTGAACATCAACGATATGGCGCGCGCGCTGTGGGTTGAAGGCATGGAGTTCGAGAACACGCTGATCGCGCTGGTCGACGGCGTGAAGGTGTATGAGACGAAGCTGGGTGGTGATGAGGACCAGAAGGCCATCGACCAGAAGGGCGATCCGCCGGTGGACGCCATCAACAAGCGTCTGAAGAACATCCGCTTCCAGGCCAAGGCAGGGCAGCACCGCGTGTTGGTCACTTTCCGGGCCCGCACTTACGCCGAGTCGGACGCGCGATTGCAGTCGCTGGTGCCGGGAGGTGGCGAAGATCGCGTGCTGAAAGTGACCAGCTTCGAAGTGCGTGGGCCGTTTCGCACCAATGGCGTGAGTGAAACGGCCAGCCGCCGGCGCATTTTCAGCTGTTATCCAGCAACGGCTGCTGAGGAAAAGCCCTGCGCCGAGAAGATCGTGGCGACCATCGCGAAGCGCGCATTCCGTCGTCCGCTGGGTGCCGGCGAAGTGGATAACCTGATGCAGGCGTACGTGACTGCGCGCACCGGCAAAAATTTCGACGAGGGCATGCGGGGTGCGCTGACGCGCATCCTGGCGAGCCCGGACTTTCTTTATCGACCGGAACCTCCGCCGGCAGGCAAACGCCCGGGAGATACCTATGCACTCGACAGTCTGCAGTTGGCTTCGCGCCTGTCTTTCTTCCTGTGGAGCAGCCTGCCGGACGATGAACTGCTCGACCTGGCAGCGGCCGGCAAGCTCACTGACAACACCGTGCTGGCGCAGCAGGTGCGGCGCATGCTCGCCGATCCGCGCGCGAAGTCGCTGGCGCGTGATTTTGCCTTCCAGTGGCTGGGCATGGGAAAGCTTGCGGATATCGAGCCTGATCCTGGCGTCTTTCCGTACGTCGCCGCCAATCGCGATCTCAACGGTGACATGCGTGAAGACTTTCGCGAGGAGATCCGTTTGTTCGTCGACGCGGTGTTTCGCGGCAACCGCCCCGTGCTGGAACTGATGAATGGCGACTACAGCTTCCTCAACGAACCCCTGGCCGTGCATTACGGCATCCGTGATGTAAAGGGCTCGAACTTCCGCCGTGTGCAGTTGCCGGACCCGGTGCGTTATGGGCTGCTCGGCAAGGCTGGTGTGCTGATGGTGTCGTCCTATCCGAACCGCACGGCGCCGGTGCTGCGGGGAGCGTGGATCTTGGAAAACATCACGGGCACGCCGCCTACGCCGCCGCCGCCCAACGTGGAGTCGCTCAAGGAGGCGCCAGTCGGCAGCAAAGTGCGATCAATGCGGGAGCAGATGGCCGTGCATCGCACGAACAAGAGCTGCTTTGCCTGCCATGGCGTCATGGATCCGATGGGCCTGGCATTGGAAAACTTTGATGGCGTGGGCCGCTGGCGTGACAAGGATCGTCAGGCTGAGACGCGCATCGACGCTTCCGGGGTGTTGCCCGATGGTTCGAAAGTTAACGGGCCCATCGACCTGCGCAACGCACTGCTGAAGAATCCCGAGCAGTTCGTGCAGACGCTGGTCACGAAGCTGATGATTTATGCTACGGGCCGGCCGATGCAGTGGCAGGACATGCCGACCATTCGCGCCATCGTGGAGAATGCCGCCGGGGATGATTACCGTTTTGCGACGCTGCTGACCGGGATCGTCAACAGCGCACCGTTCCGCATGAACCAGATTCCTGCCGCCAAAGAGTCCGCGACCCAGACGGCCGCAGTGATTCAGTAAAAGGACATTCGCATGTTCATCACGAAGAAATTCATTGATCGCCGCACCGTGTTGCGTGGCGCAGGCGCGACGATTGCGCTGCCATTGCTGGACGCGATGATTCCCGCGTCCACGGCGCTGTCCGCCACGGCCGCAAAGCCCACGCCACGCATGGGCTTTGTCTATTTTCCGCATGGCGCGGTGATGCAGCACTGGTCGCCCACTGCCACCGGCAAGGAGTTCGATCTCACCAAGGTCCTCGAACCGGCGAAGAAACACCGTGCCTCCATGACCATCGTCAGCGGCTTGCGCAACAAGGGCGGCGAAAGCAATACGCCGCACGCCATCATTGCCGGCACCTGGCTGGGCTGCGTGTCGCCGGCAAAAACCCATGACCCGAGGGCAGGTACTACAGCGGACCAGATGGCAGCACGTCTGCTCGGCGCGGATACGGCTTTCCCTTCGCTGGAATTGTCCACTGAGGGCGGTGCCGTCTGCGATCCGTCCTATGGCTGCAGTTATGGATACACCATTGCATTTCGCTCGCCGACTCAGCCGCTGCCGATGGAATTCAATCCCCGCAAGGTGTTCTACCGGCTGTTCGGCGGGGGCGACACGGCCGATGAACGCGCCGCCATCACAGTGGAAACCGGCAGCATCCTAGATGCTGTGGCGCGGGATGCCCAGGCGCTACAGAAGCGGGTTGGCGTGCGCGATCAGGCGGCCGTGGCCGATTACCTGGATTCGGTGCGAGAGATCGAACGCCGTATCCAGAAAATCAAGTCTGAGGGCATGGGCGGCGTGACCCTGCCGGATGCTCCGGTGGGCATCCCCGCAGCATTTGACGAACATCTGAAGCTGCAGTTCGACATGATCGCGCTGGCCTACCAGGCGAATCTCACGCGCGTGGCCACCTTCATGATGGCGCGGGAGGTGAGCATGCGCACCTACAACAATGTGGGTGTGTCGGATGCCTTCCATCCGCTGTCACACCATCAGGAGAACCCGGCCAAGATCGAGAAACTGGTGAAGGTGCAGAGCTTCCACACCCAGATGTTCGCAGGTTTTCTCGATAGACTGGCCGCAACGCCCGATGGTGACGGCTCGCTGCTTGATCACTCCATCATCCTGTTCGGCAGCAACATGTCGAACAGCGATAGGCACAACAACGACCCGCTGCCGTCGGCTGTCTTCGGCCGTGGTTACGGCAAGATAAAGGGCGGGCAGCACCTCAAGTATCCGCAGAACACGCCGCATGCCAACCTGCTGCTCACTCTGCTCGATCGTGCCGGTGTGCCGGTGGAGAAGATCGGCGACAGCAACGGCACCTTCGCGGAGGTTTGATTCGCGATGCGGCTCTTACGCAAATTGTGTTGGCTCGGATTGGCGGTGCCGGTTCTCGCGCTGGCGGCCGCGCAGGGTGATGCCAATCGCCAGTTGTTCGACGCGCTGCGGGCGCAGGATCCGGAGACCGTGCTGTTTGCGTTAAGCCAGGGGGCGGACGCCAGGGCCCGTGAGCCCGATGGCACCACGCCATTGCACTATGCCGCGCATTTCGCCGATGTGCGCCTCATCCAAGCGTTGTTGAAGGCAAAAGCTGATCCGAATGCGCGCAATGATTTTGGCGCCATGCCGCTGGCGGAGGCTGCTACCACGGGCAGCTCGGAGGCCATTGGACTGTTGCTGAAGGCCGGTGCGGATGTGGAGTCGCCAAACCCGGAAGGGCAGACTGCGCTGATGGTGGTGGCGCGTGCCGGCAAGCTGGACGCGGCAAAGCTGCTGATCAAGGCTGGTGCCAAGGTAAATGCGAAAGAGCAGTGGGGCGGGCAAACTGCCTTGATGTGGGCCGCTGCGCAGAGCCAGCCCGAGATGATCAAGCTGCTGATCAAGTCCGGCGCCGATGTCGGTGCGCGCGGCGCGATCCGCGAGTGGCAGCGTCGCGTGACCTCCGAGCCGCGACCCAAAGGCATGAATCGCGGTGGCTTCACGCCTTTGCTCTACGCGGCGCGCGAAGGTTGCATCGCCTGCGCGCGCGAACTGCTGGCTGGCGGCGCAGACATCAATCGCGCCGACCCGGACCAGAGCACGCCGTTGGTCGTGGCGCTGATGAATCTGCATTTCGACTTTGCTTCATTCCTCATCAAGGCCGGCGCGGACGTGGATCGCTGGGATTTGTACGGCCAGACGCCGCTGTATATCGCCATCGACATGAACACGCTGCCCGTGGGCGGCCGGCCTGATCTGCCCAGTGAAGATTTCACCACCGGCCTGCAGGTGGCCGAGCAATTGCTGGCCGCGGGCGCGAACCCGAACATCCAGCTCAAGCTGCGGCCGCCGTATCGCAATTACATTTTCGATCGCGGTGGTGACCAGGTGCTGTCCACTGGCGCCACGGCTCTGCTGCGCGCTGCCAAGGGCGGTGACGTCGCTGGGGTGCGCCTGCTGATCAAGTACAAGGCTGATCTCTCCCTTGCCAACGAAGGCGGCGTGACACCGCTGATGTCGGCGGCTGGTTCTGGCCACGGCGATAATCCTACGCGTGGGCGCTACAAGACCGACGAACAGGGTGCGGAGTGCGCGAAGCTGCTGACCGAAGCCGGGGTGAACCCGAATGAAGCTGCGGCCCGATCGGGTGCCACTGCGCTGCACGCGGCCGCACAGCACGGCTGGACCGAAACCATCAAGTTGCTGGCCGCCAAGGGCGCGGATCTCGAGCTTGCCGACAGCCAGGGTATGCGACCCATCGATCATGCCCGCGGCAATGGCGGGCGCAGTGGGCAGGACTCCCAGACAGAGCAGCAGAAAGCCACCGTGAAGGTATTGCGGGATCTGATCTTTGCGAAGACGGGCAAGGAGCCGCAGGAGTCGAAGGTGGTTGCGCCTCAGAGGGGCAGGGGTCGCGGCGGCGCACCTGGCGGCGGTGGTGCACCGGGCGGTGGCGGTCCACCAGGCGCCGGCGCTGAGGCAACCCCGGCCCGATAAATTGCTGTAGGAATGAGGGTGCGCTTCCGCTTAGAATGCGCGCCCCTCCAGTACGTCCCCATCGTCTAGAGGCCCAGGACACTGCCCTTTCACGGCGGCGACAGGGGTTCGAATCCCCTTGGGGACGCCAATAAGAACCGAGCTTTGGCCGCGATCATGCAGCCAGCACTTCATGCTCGTAATAGGGCAGCTGCCGATCACCGAGAATATCCTGCAGCTCCTGCGCGCTTCTGCCTTCAGGGGTCAACCAGCGATCCACATTCTCAGGCTTGATGTTGATGATCATGCGGTCGTGGCCGGCTGCGGCGACTTCGCCAGGCGGCTCATCGGTAATTGCGGCAAAGGAAAACAGTCTGCCGCCTTTGCCATCACTCCACTCCGCAAACAGACAGGCAACCAGCATGGTCTGGACCGGCTTCGGCAGGAAGTGCAACACGGCATTGCTGCCGCCGCGGTCGACGTTTTCGTAGAAAGACTCCACCAGCATCAGCGCATGGGTATGGCCGAATTCCCCGCGCCAGAACTTCGTAAGGTTGTCTCTGCGTGCGTTGTACAGGCCGGGGAACTGCCGGTCGATACTCGCAGGCTTGCCTGGCTGCCGCAGGTGATACCGGGCCAGCTTAATGCGGTTCTTGCCGTCCATATTCACCACGATGGGCGCGTAGTGAAAAGGAAAAATGCGGCCGTCCAGTTGGGTGGGCTGATTGCCCGTGTACAGGGGAAGGTTTCCGAGGCATTTGCCAATCTTGTCCGCGGCAATGCGCTTGCTCTCAAGCGCAGCCTTGGTCTCCTTCACCGTCAGTTTTCGCTCGGCGTCGGCCAGGCGTCTCTTCTGCGTGAATATCTCCTGCTCCAGTTCGCCAGCCTTGCTTGCCCGGTACTCCTGCACCAGGCGGCGTAGCGCATCTTCCTTCGCGGTTTGCGGATCGTCGAACCAGCGATCCACAGCGCGGGGAATGCGAATGCCGGAGTCCACCCTGCGGGCGCCATAGATCTCCTCGAACTGCTCGATGTCCATCTCCGCACCGGTCTCGCGGATGTAGCTGCGGTAGGCTTCCAGGATCCGGGCGGAGTAGCACATGGCCGGATCATAAATTGGGAAGCCAGGTAGCGCAGCATTCACCGCAAGTTGGAAACGGAATCGTCGGGCTAGGAACGGCCGCGTGTTCTCCTGTCTCGCGGACCACCCCGCACCGACCCCGGCCGTCGCAAACGGGTGATTTCAGAGAATTCCCAGCTGCGAATGGCAAGCACGGCGCTGCAGCCTTCGCGATTCGCCTGGAGCCGCCTCGCATCGTTGCGGGCCAATTCTTCGAATTCCGCTGCCAGCCGTTCCAGAGAAGCCTTGAACCGTGCCAACGACTCAGTAGAAAGCAGACCGCCGGCGAAGCGAAATGCGTCACCCGGGCCGTCGAAAGTCGAGCGAAAGAATTCCGGAGCGAAGCGCGAGACGAAGAACTCATGCACCGGACCATCCGTGCGCCAGGAAAAATTGCGTGCGGTGAGTTTCTTGATCCGGTGGGGTGGCCGATAGTCGATGATCTTGAGCCGATCCAGGCGCAGCAGGATATCGATCAGCTCGTTCTCATCCATTTCGAATGCGGTGATGATCTCCTGGAAGGTCCAGTCATTCACAAGCAGGTATGTCACCACGAGGTTTTTCGGGTGACTGGTTAGCGCGGCTTCCTGCGGTTCGCTCAATTGCGTCAGCACTTCCTGTCCCTCAATGGGCATGGTCAGGTCATTGAGCGTGAGTTGCAGTGCATCGCAGATCTGATCGAGTCTGCGCAACGAGAAATGGCCGCGGCTCAGGTCGCGCTTGATCGTCGCTTCGCTCACGCCGACGGTACCGGCGAGCTCGCGATAGGTCAGTTTGCGCATCCGCAGTGCGGTCTTGATTCCCCGTAAGAGCGTCTGGGTTGCCGACACGGTTGGGCCTCCAGTAATCACGAAAGTATAAAGATATGATACTCAACGGGTAGCCGGGTGTCACTCTTGAAGCCGTCTTTGCGGTGACCGCGGCAAACTCGCAACCTGCAAACCCAGGAATAAATGCAGGAGACTGGCAATGAGACGGATCGCATGGGTGCTCGTACTGTCGTCATGCGCCGCGCTTTCCGGATGCGCGGTGTCTTTCCTCCGCGCAGTGCACACAGGCAATTCATCCAGCCTCGTGGAGTTCTTGTATCCGCAGGGGGCGCCCCCACCGACTGACACGATTCCAGAGTTGCGCATTCCGCTGCGGGTTGGGCTGGCATTCCTGCCGTCAAAGCCGGGGGGCAGAGTGCTATCGCTGGATGCGCAGCAAAAGCAGGATGTACTGGAGCGAATCCGTCAGCGGTTCCTGGGCCGTAAGTTCGTGAGCGAGATTGTCGTCATCCCGGATTACTATCTCGCCAGCGCGCAAGGTTATGCCGGGCTTGCGGGGATTCAGCGCCTCCACAATGTCGATCTGATTGCGCTGGTCTCCTACGATCAGGTTTCCCGTCAGAATGAGAACAACCTGTCGTTGGCTTACCTCACCATCGTGGGCGCCTACATCATTCCGGGCACCAGTCGCGAAACCACAACTCTCTTGGATCTGGCGGTGGTGGATCCCGCAACGCAATCTCTGGTACTGCGCGCCGGCGGCACGAGTTCGGGTCATGGACTGTCGACGCTGGTAGACGCAGACCGTGATGCGCGCAAGGCCAGCGTCGCCGGGTTCAAAGCAGCCAGCACGCAGCTGATCGAAAATTTTGACGCTGCACTGACGGCCTTCGAGGCCAATGTGCGTGCAGGCAAGGCCAATGTCCGTGTGGTCAATCGCAATGGAGCCGGTGGCAGTGGTGGTGCCGGCGCCTTCGGTGCCGTGGATGTCCTGGTGCTGGCTCTGTTGCTGGTTGCTGCCGTGCGACGCGTCAGGTCGCAAGGCGCGCGTTGTCCTGCAATCCACACATGACCAAGCCTATTGCAAGGTGTAGTAAGCGCCGCGTCCTGCACCCCGCAGAACGAGGAGGTTTCCTTCGACCAACGCGGCAAAGTGATACTTGATCGTATTGCGGCTGGCATTCGTCGCCTTGACCACATCCGTGACCGCGACGCGGCCACGTTCGCGGGCCAGTTCCATGATGTGAACGGAGAGTTCGGGAAGTTCGCCCAAAAGCAGGCGTTCGCTTTCCAGCTTCCGCTCAAGTCGCGTTTTTTGTTCGGACAGTGCGCCGAGAAAATACTCCAGCCAAGGGTGCCAGTTCGGCTCATCCGTTCGCATTGTCCCTTGGGTCTGCCGAAGAGCAAGGTAATACCGTTCCTTGGTCTGTTCGACGACGCTCTCAAGCGAGCTGTATGGGACATGGGCATATCCGCCACGCAGCAGAAGCAAAGTGGTCAGCACACGCGAGAGGCGGCCGTTACCATCCTGGAACGGGTGGATGGCCAGCAACGAAACGATGAAGATGGCAATGATGATCAGCGGATGCAGCTTGCCGTCCCGAAGCGCCCCATCGGCCCAACTGACAAGGTCGGTCATCATGCGGGGCGTGTCGAAGGGCGAGGCGGTTTCGAAGACGACGCCGATCTCCTTGCCCGTCTCATCCAGGGCGACCACGTCGTTCCGCAGGGTCTTGTACGCGCCGCGATGCCGCTCATCCTTGGTGGAGTGTTGCAAGAGGTCGCGGTGGAGTTGGCGGATGTGGTTTTCCGTCAGCGTCAGGTCTTGCCAGTGGTCAAAGACGGTTTCCATGACGGCGGCATAGCCTGCGACTTCCTGTTCGTCGCGGGACGCGAAAGACTTGATGTTGATGTTTGAGAGAAGCCTTGCGACTTCACGGTTGCTCAATTTCGACCCCTCGATCCGGGTCGAGGAGGCGGCGCTCTCGATGGTCGCCACGCGCCTTAGTGCGGTCAGACGGTCAGGCGCAATCCGGCCAATAGCCCGCCAAGCCCCCTTGAACTCGTCCAGCGCCGCAATAAGGCGCAGGACAGGGGCGTTGACCGCTTTGTCGGCGGCTTTGGGGGCGCTATCCAAGTTTCTATCCATTTCCATCCAATTATTGATGGCACACTTTCATCCAATTGTCTATCCAATTATATCCATTTTGTTTCTATCACCATGGTGGGCGCCTTACGTACTTCCGGGCACCACCCGCGATACGGCGACGCAGGTGGACGCAGGCCGTGACGTGCGCAAGGCCAAAGTCCTGTTGCTAGTCGCCGTGCGGCGCCTCAGGTCGCGACACTCGCATTCTCCTACAATCACTGGATGACCAAAGGGCAAGGCGCGGAGCAGGATTTGCTGGCCATTGCGCTGCGCTGGCGCGAAGTCGGGCAACGCGCGGCAATCGCTACCGTGGTCTCGACTTGGGGATCCGCACCACGTCCTGCCGGCAGCCTGCTGGTCTGCAATGACGCAGGCAAGTTCGCAGGTTCAGTGTCTGGCGGCTGCGTGGAGATCGCGGTAATCGAAGCCGCAGCAGAAGTGATGCGCTCCCAGACGCCTGTCATGCTCGAGTATGGAGTATCGGACGAACAGGCTTACGGCGTCGGCCTTGCATGCGGAGGGCGCATAAGCGTTTACGTCGAGGCGCTGGAATAGATGCAGCAGTCAATGGCGCATGCCCTGATCGCGGCGCGGCGCGAGGCACGCGCGGTGGTGCTGCTCACGCCTCTGGATGGTGGTGTGCAGCGTTTACTCGACCCCGCCGGACTTGTGCTGCTGGGGCTGACCGATCCTGCGCTCGCAGCCACCGCGCGCGCGGCGCTGCGCACGGACCAGGCGCAGGTGCATGCGGCGCAGGTGCTGGTCACGCCGCACAATCCGCCACTGCGGCTCATCATTGTCGGCGCCGTGCATATCAGCGAGGCGCTGTGCGGCATGGCAATAGCAGCGGGGTATGCGGTGACCGTCATCGATCCGCGCGCAGCCTTCCTGCGACCAGAGCGATTTCCCGGCGTGAACCTTGTCAACGAATGGCCGCAGCAGGCATTCTCGGCGTTGCAGCCGGACGCACGCACCGCTGTGGTGTTGCTGACCCACGACCCGAAGATCGACGATCCAGCGCTGTTGGCGGTGCTGCCAACGGCGGCGTTCTATGTGGGCGCGCTCGGCTCCACCCGCACGCATGCGCGGCGCCTGGAGCGACTCGCCGAGTCCGGTGTGGATGCGGCAGGGCAGGCGCGAATCCGCGGTCCGGCGGGCCTTTCCATCGGCGCGCGCACACCAGCGGAGATCGCAATATCGGTGTTGGCGCAGATGACCCAGGTATTGCGCTTGAAAGGTGGCGTGCAGAATAGCGCTTCGTGAAATTAGGACGCTGGCGGTCCCAGAGCTGAAGAAGTGGCGCTCCCTACCGGATTCGAACCGGTGTACTAGCCTTGAGAGGGCTATGTCCTGGGCCTCTAGACGAAGGGAGCGTGGCCGCCGCGGGCATGGTTGCCGCGGGCTTGGGCGGGGCGCGGTATTATAGGCGCCCCCGAAACATGCTCAAGCCCTTAAAAAAGTCCGGAAACCCCCATTGAATCCTGATTCCGACGCCGGCGCACCGCTGGCAGCCTCGCCGCGCATCATTGCGCGTGCCGACCATTCCATATCGCGGAAAAACATCTCATCCAATGCGTTGCGGGTGCTGTACCGCCTGCGCGAGGGCGGCTACCAGTCATTCCTGGTGGGCGGTTGTCTGCGCGACCTGATGCTGGGCGTGGAGCCCAAGGACTTCGACGTGGCGACCAGCGCGAGTCCGGAAGAGGTCAGGCGCCTGTTCCGCAATTGCCGCCTGATCGGACGACGCTTTCGTCTCGCGCATGTGTTCTTCGGGCACGAGATCATCGAAGTGGCCACGTTCCGCGCGGCCAGTGCGCCATCGCAGGGCGAGGAAACCGAAGACGACCCGGACATCCTGCCGGAAGTGGGTGCCAGCGAAGACAACCCCGAGGCTGAAGCAGAACTGGACCGGCAGCGTGAGCGCGACGCGGAAGAATCCATCGACCGCGTGCTGGACGACAAAGGCCGCATCCTGCGCGACAACAGTTACGGCAGCATCGAGGAAGATGTCTGGCGGCGCGATTTCACCTGCAATGGGCTGTACTACAACGTCGAGGATTTCTCGCTGTGGGACTACGTCGGCGCGATGGAAGACATCAAGGCGCGGCGCCTGAGGATGATCGGCGATCCTGACCACCGCTTCCGCGAAGATCCGGTGCGCATGCTGCGCGCGGCGCGTTTCGAGGCGAAACTGGGTTTTACGCTGGATGCGGCGACCGAAGCGCCCATCGAAGAACTGCGGCATCTGCTCACGCAGGTGCCGGCGGCACGCCTGTTCGACGAGACACTGAAGCTGTTCCTCACCGGGCACGGGGTGAAATCACTGGAAGTGTTGCGGCGGCGCGGCTTGCTCGCCGTGCTGTATCCCGGTGTGGAGAAATTCCTGGTCCGGCACCCTGGCAGCGCGGTTGAGCAATTGCTGGTTGCAGGTCTCGCCAATACAGATGAAAGGGTCTTGGCGGGCAAATCGGTCACCCCCACATTCCTGTTCACCTTGCTGTTGTATGGGCCGATTGCCGCTTATATCGAGCAGCAGCCCCAGGACAAATGGGGCGATGTAGGCACGATTCTCGACGCCTGCGAGCATGCAATGCGCGAGGCGCAGCACCGCGTGACCATTCCGAAACGGTTCTCGCTTGGCGTGCGCGACATGTTCGCGCTGCAGCCGCAGCTGGAGAACCCGCGCAGTCGCAGGGTGTTGCGACTGATTGAACAACCTCGCTTCCGCGCAGCCTATGACCTCTTGCTGCTGCGTGCCGCAGTGGGCATGGCGCAGCGGGAAGTCACCGACTGGTGGACGGCGCTGCAGGCGGCAGGTCCGCAACAGCGCATGGAGATGGCAGACGCGCTGGAGGCAGCGCGTGGCTCGCGCGGCGGCCGCGAAGAGGGAGGCGTCGCTGACGGTGACCGGCCACGCCGGCGTCGCCGCCGTCGACCTGCGGGTTCGCGGTGACGGTCTGGATGCCCGCTTACATAGGCATCGGCAGCAATCTGGGTGATTCCCTGGCCCGTGTCCGGGCGGCATTCGACTCGCTGGCAGAACTGCCCGCCTGCAGGCTGGTTGCGCGCTCGCGCCTGTATCGCACGCGGCCGTTCGGGCCGGTGCAGCAGGGGGATTTCATCAATGCCGTCGCGGGGCTGCTCACCAGCTTGTCGGCACTCGACCTGCTGACCGGACTGCGCGGCATTGAAGTTGCTGCAGGGCGGGTGCGCAGTGAGCGTTGGGGCCCCCGCACGCTTGACCTGGACTTGCTGGTATTCGGCGATCAGCGCATCGACACCACCGAACTCACAGTGCCGCATCCGGGCATAGCAGAGCGTGGCTTCGTGCTCGCGCCATTGGTCGACATTGCGCCGGCACTGCGCGTGCCGGGCTTGGGTCGCGCGGAAGTGTTGCTGAGTAGGCTGCCCGACACCGGCATCGCCGAGGTAATTGCTGCATGACTGCGGCGGCGCACCGTTACATCGTGGTGGAAGGCGCCATTGGTGTGGGCAAGACCAGTCTCGCACGCAAGCTGGCGGCAACGCTGGGTGCGCAGCTGGTGCTGGAACAGGCCGATGCTAATCCGTTTCTCGAGCGCTTCTATCGCAATCCGCGGGCGGGCGCGTTCCCAGCACAGCTGTATTTCCTGTTCCAGCGTGCCCAGCAGCAGGCCGCGCTTGCACAGCAGGACTTGTTCGGAGCCGTGCGTGTCGCCGACTACCTGCTGGCCAAGGACGATCTCTTTGCGCGCATGACACTCGACGACGAGGAATACGGACTCTACCGCCAGGTGCACGACCGCCTGGCGATCGATGCGCCCAAGCCTGATCTCGTGCTCTATCTGCAGGCACCGGTTGATGTGCTGCTGGACCGGATTGCGCGCCGCGGCATCGCTCACGAGAGCCTGATCGACCGCAGCTATCTCACCCGTCTGAACGAGGCCTATGCGCGCTACTTTCTCGCGTACGAGCAGAGCCCGTTGCTGATTGTGAATGCTGCAAGTATCGACCCGGTCAACAATGACGCTGATTTCGAAGAGCTGCTGGCGCAGATCGGGCGCACGGTGCGGGGCCGGCTCTACTACAATCCGTTGCGTCACACGGGGTTGTAAGGCATGTATACCCAGCTGCAGTTGCGCGATTCGGCCCGGCCGCCGGTCACGCTGACTACCCTCAACAAGATGCGCGAGGCGGGTGAGCCCATCGCCGCGCTTACCTGCTATGACGCCAGCTTTGCGGTGCTGCTCGACGAGGCAAATGTCGATGTGGTCTTGGTGGGCGACTCGCTCGGCATGGTGATCCAGGGGCATGACACCACCGTGCCGGTCACAGTGGACGATGTGGTGTACCACACGCGTGCCGTGGCGCGCGGGCTGCACCGGCCATTCCTGGTGGCGGATCTGCCATTCATGAGTTACGCGTCGCCGCAGGTCGCATTGGCCAATTCGGTACGCCTGATGCAGGAGGGCGGCGCGCGCATGGTGAAGCTGGAAAGCGGCGCCGAGCAGTTGCGCATTGTTGAGGTACTAGCCGGGCACGACATCGCCGTGTGCGCGCATCTGGGGCTGAAGCCGCAGTCGGTGCACAAGACCGGCGGCTTTCGTGTGCAGGGACGTCAGGCCGATGCCGCCGAGCGCATCCTCCAGGACGCAAAGGATTTGCAATCAGCAGGCGCCGACATTGTCTTGTTGGAATGCATTCCAAATGCGCTCGGCAAGGCCGTGACCCAGGCGCTGGATGTGCCGGTGATCGGCATCGGCGCAGGTCCAGACACCGGCGGCCAGATCCAGGTGCTGTACGACATTCTCGACATCACCAGCGGTCGCAAGCCGCGTTTCGTGCGCAACTTCATGCAGGGTGCAGGTTCGCCGCTGGCAGCGCTGCAGGGTTACGTTGCTGCGGTGAAGAGCCGCGAGTATCCCGGACCGGAACACTGTTTCTCCTGATGATCACGGTCGAACGCTTGAGCGCGCTGCGCGGATGGATGTAGCTGCCTTGGTTACGATCGAACGCATTGACGCCCTGAGAGACGTAGTGCGCCAGTGGCGCGCTGACGGCGCATGCATCGGCCTTGTGCCCACCATGGGCAGCCTGCACGAGGGCCATATGAGCCTGCTCGAGGCAGCACGGCAACGAGCAGACCGTGTGATCGCCAGTGTGTTCGTAAATCCGTTGCAGTTCGGTCCTGGCGAGGACTTCGAGCGCTATCCACGCACGCCAGAAGATGACCAGCGCCTGCTCGCAAACGCCGGGTGTGACCTGCTGTTCATGCCCGCTGTGGCAGAAATCTATCCCGCGGGCCCGAGCGCCACGCTGGTCACCGTGAAGTCGTTGTCCGTGGTTCTTTGCGGCGCAGTGCGCCCCGGGCATTTCGATGGTGTGGCCACAGTGGTGGCGAAACTGTTTGGCATCGTCCAGCCAGACTTTGCTGTGTTCGGAGAAAAGGATTACCAGCAGCTGGCCATCATCCGCCAGATGACCGCGGACCTGGACCTGCCGGTACAGATCGTGGGCGCGCCTACCGTTCGCGCGCCCGATGGCCTGGCATTGAGTTCCCGCAATCGCTATTTGTCGGAAGCCGAGCGGGCGCAGGCGCCACGCATCCACGCAACCCTGCAGGCGGTGGCGAGCCGCATCGTAGCCGGCGAGCGGAACTTCGCAGCGTTGGCAGCCCATGGCGAGGCCGACCTGCGTGCGGCGCACATGCAACCGGACTATTTCGAGATCCGCGATGCGCAGACATTGCTCGAACCGACGCATAAATCGCGCGAGCTTGTGATATTGACTGCGGCCCGTCTGGGCAAGGCGCGTTTGATCGACAATCTGCGCGCAGTACTGGTTTAGTCAGACTACATCCCCTCGCCGCGGCCTGCGGCCAGCCGGTCAAGCGCCCACCGCGCATGTTCCGCGATCAGTTCCGAGTCATCGCTGCAGCGGTCACGCAATGCCTGCAATGCGGCGGCGTCACCGGCGCCATTGCCCAGCGCCACCGCCACATTCCGGATGAAGGCCTCGTAGCCAATGCGGCGTACGGCGCTGCCTTCGAAGCTGCGTTCGAAATCTTCACGCGTCCAGGCAATCAGGTCCACAAGCCGCGGGGCGTCAAGCCCATGCCGTATCTTGAAATCAGGTTCGCTTGCAGTGCGCGCAAACTTGTTCCATGGGCACACCAGCTGACAGTCATCACAGCCATAGATGCGATTGCCGATGGCGGCGCGCAGTTCAACCGGAATGGAGCCGCGCAGCTCGATGGTCAGATAGGAAATGCAGCGCCTTGCGTCGAGCTGGTACGGTGCGACGATGGCATTTGTAGGGCAGGCTGGCATGCAGGCCGAACAAGTTCCGCAATGCGCACTGGCCGGTGTGTCTATTGGCAATGGCAGGTCAGTCAATATTTCGCCCAGGAAGAAATACGACCCCGCATCACGGGCAATCAGATTGGTGTGCTTGCCTATCCAGCCGAGACCCGCATTGCGGGCCAGGGCTTTTTCCAGCACCGGCCCCGAGTCGACGAATACACGGTAATCATGGGGAATGCGCGCAGCGATGGCCACAGCCACGCGCGCGAGCGCATTGCGCATGACCTTGTGATAGTCGCGGCCAAGGGCGTAGCGCGACATGTATCCGAGTGAAGGATCCGCCAGCACAGTCGCGGCGTCGGCCGCATCTTCGGGCCAGTAGTCCATGCGCAGGCTGATGACGCGCAGTGTGCCGGGCTTGAGTTCATGGGGGCGGCTGCGCAGCGTGCCGTGGCGCGCCATATAACCCATCTCGCCATGCATGCCCGCATCCAGCCATTGCTGCAGCCAGGCGGCGTCTTCGGGCAGGTCCACGCCGGCAACGCCTGCATCGGCAAAGCCTTCCGCCTGTGCCAGTTGCAGCAAGCTCTCGCGTGTCAGTGCGGTCATCGTGAGTCAGTATACTGAAGCCTCACATGACGCTTCCCAATGAGCTTTATTCGCTATCGCAGATCCGGCAGCTGGAAGCAGATGCCATTGCCGCGGGTACGCCGGGCTATACGTTGATGTCGCGGGCAGGGGGTGCAGCGTTCGCCTTCCTGCGGCAGCGCTGGCCGGCGGCTCGTAAAGTGGTCGTGATTGCGGGCCCGGGCAACAACGGCGGCGATGGATTGGTGCTGGCACGGCTGGCGTTGCAGGATGCCCTTGCGGTGACTGTCATGCTGATGACCGAGGCGGCCGCATTGCATGGGGAGGCTGCCCAGGCGTATGCAGATCTGCGCGGCGCAGGTGGTGTGGTGCAGGGCTTCAATGCGGCCCTGTGCGGCAGTGCCGATGTGGTCGTCGATGCGCTGCTGGGTATTGGCGCGCGTGCGCCACTGCAAACCGACTGGCTGGCGGCCATTGCGGCGATGAACGAATGCGGTCGCCCGGTATTTGCGCTCGACATACCGTCGGGCCTCGACCCCGACAACGGCCAGGCCATGCCGGCAGTGCGTGCCGCTGCCACCATGACTTTCATCGCGATGAAACAGGGACTGTATCTGGGCGATGGACCTGATCATGTGGGTGAGCTGCAATTCAACGCGCTGGATGTTGGCCCACCGTGGATACAGCCGGCGATCCGCCGGCTGGATGACCAGACACTCGCAATGGCGTTGCCACCGCGGCGACGACAAGCACACAAGAGCCAGTTCGGGCGGGTAGTCATTGTCGGCGGCGGGAGCGGCATGCCGGGTGCTGTGCGGCTGGCAGGTGAAGCTGCATTGCGCGTTGGCGCGGGTCTTGTGACGGTGGCCAGCCTGCCAGAGCACCTGGATGCTGTGATCGGGGCGCGGCCGGAATTGATGTTCCGTGCCGTGCATAGTGGCCTCGACGTACCGGCACTGCTCGCCGACGCGGATGTCATTGTCATAGGCCCCGGCCTCGGTCGCAGTGACTGGGCGCACGATGTGCTGGCTGCGGCGCTGACTGCGCGCCAGCGGCAGCAGCAGCTGGTGGTGGATGCCGATGCGCTGAACCTGATCGCGGCGGGCAGTGTTCTGCAGTACTGCACAGACTGGGTGCTTACTCCACATCCCGGAGAGGCGGCGCGCCTGCTTGGCGTTACCACGCTCGCAATCCAGCAGGATCGGCCGGCCGCGCTTGCTGCACTGTGCGAGCGGCGCGGCGGCACCATAGTGCTGAAGGGTGCCGCGACTCTGGTGGGGCAAAGTGGCGCAGTGCCTTGGCTCTGCAATCGCGGCAATCCCGGCATGGCCGTGCCGGGCATGGGCGATGTGCTCGCCGGTACCATCGCGGGCATCATTGCGCAGAACGGAAAGCCCTTCGAATCCGCCGCCGCTGCAGTCCATGCGCATGCGCTCGCCGGTGATCGCTGTGCGCGGCAAGGCATCCGCGGCGTGCTGGCGCTGGAAGTGGCGCAGGAATTACGTGCGGTGCTGGCGGAGCTGCCGTGAAGTCCACCGCTGCCAGTGGCTGGAGCATCTTCCTGGCCGATGACGCGGCCACCCTGCAACAGGCGGCGCGCATGGCGCAATGCCTGCCGGCAGGCGCGCCCTGTGTGCTGTATCTACAGGGTGACCTCGGCACCGGCAAGACCACATTGACCCGCGGCGTTCTGCGTGAGTTAGGCGAGCAGGGTGCGGTACGCAGCCCGACCTATGGGTTGATCGCCGAATACGAAACTTCGGCAGGTCGCGTATTGCACCTGGATCTCTACCGGCTGCGCTCGGCGGAAGAATTGGCGGCGCTGGGTCTGGCCGACTACCTTTCGCAGACCTGGCTGTGGCTGATCGAATGGCCGGAGCAGGCGCAGGGCGCCCGGCTGCCGCAGCCCGATGCGCGCGTGTTCATCGAAGTCGAAGCTGCGGGCCGGCTGCTGCGGATCTCGCCCGAATCCGCTGCCGGGCGGCAGTGGCTTGACTGCCTGAGCCGGGATCCGGTTTAAGAAAGAGTTCTATCTCCATATTTTCATTGAGTTTAATTAGAATCAGATCTACATTACTCTCATGAAATCCCGTGGATTGCGTTGCGCTTGGGGGGCTTTGGCGCTGTGCGCGATGGCGCCAGTGGCGGTGGCTGCCACAACGGTGAGCAAGGTGGAACTCAGCGCCCCGTCCACCGATAGCGCGCGCATGGTCCTCAGCCTTTCGGCGATGCCCGATCGCAAAGTCTTTGCCATCGAAAAAACCGCGGACAAGCCGGACCGCATCGTCATCGACCTGACTGGCACTCGCATGGCCTCGGGCCTGCGTTTGCCTCACGCGGTGGGGCCGGTGCGTGCCGTGCGCAGTGGCACGCAGCCAGGCAAGACCCTGCGTCTGGTCATCGAGCTCACTCGCCCGCTCAATCCTGTAGTCAGCATCAATGGGTCGCAATTGACCATCGACATCGGCGCAGTACCTGCACAGTTTGTTGCGGCGCCAGCGCCATCACCGGCGCCAGCATCAGCATCATCACCCGCATCGCCGCCAGCACCTGTGCGTGCCGCGCATGCACCCGAAGACACGGGCCGCGATGTGATCGTAGCGGTGGACGCGGGGCATGGTGGCGATGATCCCGGCGCTTCCGGTGCGAACGGAACCAAGGAGAAGGATGTCGTGTTCGCCATCGCGCTGGCGCTGGCAAAACGCATCGATGCGGAGCCTGGCATGCGCGCCTACCTGACGCGCAGGAATGATCGCAAGATTGAGCTGCGCGAGCGTATTGGGCTGGCGAGTCGCGCACACGCCGACTTCTTCGTCTCGATCCATGCTGATGCGTTCAAGAACCGCGACGTGGCCGGATCATCCGTCTATGTCTTGAGCGAACGCGGTGCTTCAAGCGAGGCGGCGCGTCTGCTGGCCGAACAGGAAAACCTGAAAGGCGGAATATCCAAGGCCGACAATGAGGATCAGCTTGCTGCAGTGCTGATGGATCTATCGCAGGGAGCGAGCAAGGCAGCCAGCATGGAAGCCGCCGAGCGGATGCTGTCGCAATTGGACCGGGTCGGTACAGTCCGCAAGACCAAGGTGCAGCAGGCGGGTTTCGCAGTGCTGAAGCTGCCGGATATTCCTTCGATGCTGGTGGAGACCGCCTACATCACGAACCCCGGCGAAGAGAAGAAGCTGCGTGATCCGGCGCACCAGGCCGCCCTGGCAGAAGCCATCTTCAATGGTGTGCGTGAGCATCTGCGCACCAGTCCTCCCGATGGAACCCTGTTTGCCCGACAGCGCGCGCGGTCGGGCATTGCGCCGATCATCGCGGGAAGCACCGGCCCCTGATCCTGCGGTGCCTGAGCGTCCCGAGGCGGTAAGATGCGCGCGTCATGCCCATACGCGTACTGCCTTCCCACCTTGTAGACCAGATCGCTGCCGGCGAGGTGGTTGAGCGGCCGGCCTCGGTCATCAAGGAATTGGTCGAGAACTCGCTGGATGCGGGTGCCACGCGAATTGAAATTGAAGTGGAGCGCGGTGGCATCAGCCTGATCCGCATCCGTGACAACGGCTGCGGCATACCGGCCGATGAGCTGGCGCTGGCACTCACCCGCCATGCCACCAGCAAGATCGCAAGTCTCGACGACCTAGTGGAAGTACGTTCGCTGGGTTTTCGCGGCGAGGCGCTGCCGTCAATCGCCGCCGTGGCACGGCTGCAGCTATGCTCCCGCCACGCCGGTGCAGAACAGGCCTGGGAGATAGTCGCCGACAACGGTCAGATCGGGCCGCTTCGGCCGGCCGCGCTGACCGAAGGCACCGTGATCGAAGTGCGCGACCTGTTCTTCAACGTGCCGGCGCGGCGCCGCTTTCTGCGCAGTGAGACAACCGAGGCCATGCATGTGCTGCGCATGGTGGAACGCCTGGCGCTGTCGCGATTCGATGTGGGTATCCGCTATGTCAACAATGGGCGCGAGCAACTGCGGGTTGCGCCCGCCCTGGATGTCGCGGCGCAACGCGAACGCCTGGCAACCGTGCTGGGTGACGATTTCGCGGCGGGCTGCATGGAGATCGACGTTCCCGCAGCCTCGCTGCGACTTTCCGGCTGGATCAGCCAGCCCACCTTCTCGCGCGCGCAACCGGATCTTGCGCACTGGTTCGTCAACGACCGCGCGGTGCGCGACCGGCTGCTGCTAAGCGCCGTGAAACTCGGCTATCGGGACGTGTTGTTCGGCGGGCGTCATCCAGCCTATGTGTTGTCGCTGGTAATCGATCCGAAGGAAGTCGACGTCAACGCGCACCCGGCCAAACAGGAACTGCGCTTCCGCGATTCGCGCAGCGTGCACGATTTCGTCCAGCGCGGCATCGAGCGTCGGCTTGCTGCAACGCGGCCCGGGTTGCAGGCAAGCGCCGTGGACACACGACCGCCGCTTGTGCCGGGACACAGCACGGCGTTTGAATTCGCGGCCTTTAGCACGCAGGCAGCAAGCCAATGGGCCGTGCGCGACGCAATCGATCGCGCGTCAGAACAGCCAACGCCCCCGCCCGCGCGCGATGATCGACCGCTGGGTACCGCCATCGCCCAGCTGCACGGCATCTACATCCTGGCGCAGGATGCGCAGGGCCTGGTGCTGGTCGACATGCATGCCGGGCATGAACGCGTGCTGTACGAGAAGATGAAAGCCGATCATGCAACGCGACGTGCGGATGCCCAGCAGTTGCTGGCGCCGGTGGTGGTGCCGCTGCCGCCGCCAATCGTTGACCGCATGATCGAGGATGCCGAAGAGTGGTCGCGTTGCGGCTTCGATATCCAGCAGCTGGCACCGGATCGTATCGCAGTGCGCAGCGTGCCTGCACTGCTGGCGCGCGAGGATGTGGCCGCACTGGTGCGCCTGACGGCGCTCGCGGTTGCAAACGATGAAGGCGCGCATCACGTCGAAGGCGCGGAACATCGCCTGCTTGCCACGCTTGCCTGCCGGGGCGCGGTGCATGCGGGTCGTCGGCTCAGCCTGCCGGAGATGGATGCGCTGCTGCGGCAGATGGAGCAGACCGCTCGTGCCAGCCAGTGCAATCACGGGCGACCGACATTCACCCGCGTGGCGCTGACGGATCTGGATCGACTGTTCCTGCGCGGCAGGTAGCGCGGTGGTGCTGCCGCCGGCCATCGCCATACTCGGCCCAACCGGCTGCGGCAAGAGCGCACTGGCCATGCGCATTGCCGCAGCGTTGCCGGTGGAGATCATCAGCGTCGATTCGGCGCAGGTGTATCGCGGCATGGATATCGGCACCGCCAAACCCACCGCTGCCGAGCGCAGCTTCGTGCCTCATCATCTCATCGACATCCGCGAGCCGGAGCAGGTGTATTCCGCCGGCGAATTCCGCGGCGACTGCCTGAACCTGCTGCAGGAGATCACGGCCCGCGGGCGCGTGCCGCTGCTGGTCGGCGGAACGATGCTGTACTTCCGCGCACTCTTCCAGGGAATTGCACCGCTGCCAACTGCGAACCTGCAGCTGCGCGCGCTCATCGATGCGCGCGCCCGCATCGCGGGGTGGCCTGCGTTGCACGCTGAACTTGCAGCAAGGGATCCGCAAAGCGCCGCCCGGATTCACGCCAACGACGCGCAGCGAATCCAGCGTGCGCTTGAAGTGCTCGAACTATCCGGCCGCACCCTGTCGGATCATTGGCGCAGCAGTTCGCCACCGTCGTCATTTTGCGACTGGAAGATCTGCGTGCTGCAGCCGACGCAGCGCAATTTGCTGCATGCGGCATTGGCTGCAAGGCTGGATGCCATGATTGCTGCAGGATTTCCTGCGGAAGTCAGTAAATTGCTGGCCCGCGAAACGCTCTCGGAAAAGTCCGCTGCAATGCGGTTGGTGGGTTACCGGCAATTGATCGCGTTTTGTCGGGGAGAAGAGACGCTCGCAGTTGCAGCAGAGCGGGCCGTGTATGCCACCCGTCAGCTGGCGAAGCGGCAGCTGACCTGGCTTCGGTCTGACACTTTGCTGCCAGACGAATCCTACAAATTGCGAGGGGACCCATTTGACTTACCAACGATGGAACAAATGTTGCGGGCGTTGATCGAAGCCATGCAACCCGCGTGATAAGATGCAAGAGACTAAGAATAAGGAGAATATCTTGGCAAAGACCCAATCGCTTCAGGATCCATTCCTGAATGCACTGCGCAAGGAGCGTGTTCCGGTCTCGATCTACCTGGTCAACGGGATCAAGCTGCAGGGAACCATCGATTCCTTCGACCAGTTCGTGGTGCTGTTGAAGAACAGCGTCAATCAGATGGTTTACAAGCACGCCATTTCCACGGTCGTGCCGGCGCGCAATGTTCGTGTTCCTGGTATCGAAGAGGAAGAAGCCGCCCTGGAGAGCGCCGCGAGCTGATGTTCGAGCGTCCACGCACTGGTGAGCGGGCTGTGCTCGTGCGTCTGGGCCTGGGCGCTCCACTGGATCCAGAAGATCTCAGTGAGTTCACACAGTTGGCGACCTCAGCTGGAGCAATCCCTGTGGCCACGATCACCGGCACGCGACAGCGACCGGATCCGCGTTTTTTTGTGGGCAGTGGCAAGGCGGAACAAATCCGCCTGGAGGCCGAGGCCTGCGAAGCCGACATCATCCTGGTTGATCATCCTCTGTCACCCAGTCAGGAACGCAATCTCGAGAAGCTCACGGGCAAACGCGTGCTGGACCGCAACGGGCTGATCCTCGACATATTCGCGCAGCGTGCCAAGAGCCACGAAGGCAAGCTGCAGGTCGAGCTGGCGCAGCTCAAGCACATCGCCAGCCGGCTGGTGCGGGGCTGGACTCACCTTGAGCGGCAACGTGGCGGTGGCATTGGCTTGCGCGGTCCCGGTGAAACGCAGCTGGAAACCGATCGCCGGCTGCTCGGTCAGCGCGTGCGGGTGCTGACGCAGCGTCTGGAAAAACTCAAGCAGCAGCGCGAGACCGGACGCAGCGCCCGCGTCGCCATACCCATCCCTTCTATTGCACTGGTCGGTTATACCAACGCGGGCAAGTCCACGCTGTTTCGCAGCCTCACCGGCGAGCAGGTATACATTGCCGATCAATTGTTCGCGACACTCGATCCCACTGTGCGCCGACTGAAACTGCCCGGCGGCACGCAGGTGGTGGTCGCTGATACGGTGGGCTTCATCCGGGACCTGCCGCACGAACTGGTAGCCGCGTTCCAGTCCACGCTGACAGAAGCCCGCGAAGCGACGCTGTTGTTGCATGTAATCGACGCCAGCGATCCACGGCGCGCCGAGCACATTGCCCAGGTCGACAGTGTGCTTCAGCAGATTGGCGCCGATGCCATTCCCGGCATCCGGGTTTTCAACAAGATCGACCGGCTGGAAGATCAGCCACGCGTCGACCGCGCTGAGGACGGCACCGTGCAGGCGGTATGGATCAGCGCTGCCAGCGGGCAGGGTCTGGATCTGCTCGGGCTGGCGGTTGCGGAGCGACTAGCGCGCGCGGTGCACCGGGTGCGCGTGCAGCTGCCGCTGGCGGCGGGTGCCGCGCGTGCGCGCCTGTATGCGGCGGGTGTCGTGCAGGGTGAACGCAGCCTGGAAGACGCCCTGGAACTGGAGCTGGACCTTCCTGATGCAGAACTCGCGGCCATTCTGCGCGTGCCGGGTGCGAAACTTGTTCCTGCCGATGGCGATACCCTAGAATCCCCGGGTAACGCATCGCCGTTCATCAGGACGGCGATAACCGAAAACTGGCGCGCAAAGCGAAATTAGATGGCCTGGAACGAGCCTGGAAACCGGGGTGAATCGCCTCGGGGCAAGAAGCGTGCGGCCGGTCAGTCCGGCGGCGGCTTCAATGAAATCATAAAAGGCTGGCAAGAGCGCCTGCAGTCCATTCTGGGTGGAATTCCGGGCGAATCGCCGGCAGGTGGCAGCAGCGATGCGCCTTCCGGCCGGCTTGGCTGGTTGCTGGCCGCACTGGTTCTGACCGTGTGGCTGTCGACCGGCCTGTTCCAGATCGATGCTTCCGACAAGGGCGTGATCCAGCGCTTCGGCCGCTTCAGCTCGGTCCGGGGTGAAGGCGTGGGAATCGCCTTTCCCTGGCCCATCGAAAAGGTCACCAAGGTGAACGTGTCGGCCGTGAATAGCGTCGAATATCGCTCGCTCATGCTGACTTCAGATGTGAACCTGGTGGAGATCCGCGCGGCAATCCAGTACCAGAAAGCCGACCCGGTAAAAGTGCTGTTCCAGGTGAAGGATGTCGAGAATACGCTGGCCGTAGTCAGCGAAAGCGCCATTCGTGAAATAGTGGGTCAGACCAATCTCGATGGTGTGCTCGGCGTGGCCCGCCAGCAGATCACAACCAGTGCACGCGATCTCATCCAGCGCACGCTCGACAGTTACAACAGCGGCATTCGGATCGTCAGCGTGAACCTCACCAACGTGCAGGTGCCGGACGAGGTGTTGGCGTCGCAGCGCGACGCCAACAAGGCGATCGAAGACAAAGAGCGGTACAGCCAGGAAGCGCAGTCATACGTCAACGACATCCTGCCCAAGGCCGAGGGCGATGCGCAGAAGATGCTGCAGGATGCAGAAGGCTACAAGGCCCAGGTGGTCTCGCTGGCAGAAGGCGACGTGGCGCGTTTCAACAGCGTCTACACCGCGTATGCGCTGGCGCCGGAAGTTACCCGCCAGCGCATGTATATCGAGACGATTGAAAACATCATGTATCAGTCGAAGAAAATCATTCTCGACTCAAAGGGTGGGTCGGGTGGCAACATGATCTACCTGCCGCTCGACAAGCTGCTTGAGCGCGTTGCGCCTCGCGCCGCCACCCCTGCGCCGGCTGCAGCAGCGCCCGCGGAAGAAGCTCCGGCGGTCACGATTGACGGCCGCAGCCGGGGAGTGCGCTGATGCCCTCGCGTGCATCGCCGATTCTTCTGGCCCTGGCGCTGGTAGTCATCCTTGCAGGCAGTTCGCTGTTCCAGGTCAGCGAAACCGAGGTCGCCATCCGCATGCGCTTCGGTGAAATCATCGACGCGGCCTATCAGCCGGGCCTGCATCTGAAGATGCCCCTCATCGACAATGTGCGTCGCTTCGAACGTCGCATCATCACGCAGCGCTACGACGGCGAGACCTTCCTGACCAGCGAAAACAAGGCGCTGATCGTCGATTTCTACGTCAAATGGCGCGTCAAGGATCCGGCCCGGTACTACCGCACCACCAACGGCAATCCCGATCTGGCATCGCTGCGCCTGGGCGACAATGTCAAGGACGGCATCAAGGGTGTCGTCGCGCGACGCACCTTGCAGGATATTGTTGTCACCGAACGCACGGCCTTTACCGGCGACATGTTCAGTCGCGCCAGCGAATCCGGCAATGAACTGGGCATTGAACTCATCGACGTACGGGTGCAAAGCATCTCGCTGCCCCCGGAGGTCAGTGGTTCGGTTTACCAGCGCATGCAGGAAAGCTTCGTTGCGCGCGGCAAGCAGTTGCGTGCGGAAGGCAGCGCCGACAGGGCGCGGATCACGGCCGGTGCCGACCGCGAGCGCACGGAACTGCTGGCCAAGGCGCAGCGCGACGCACAGCGGCTGCGGGGCGAGGGCGACGCGCTGGCCTCGCGGCTTTCCGCACAAGCCTATGGCAAGTCGCCCGAGTTCTATGCGTTCTACCGCAGCCTGCAGGCCTACCGCGCTTCGCTGGCGCGCGAAGGCGACGTCTGGGTGGTGTCGCCCGAGGGTGAATTTTTCAAGTACCTGAATTCATCAGGTCGGCGCTAGCGTCGAGGCGCGCCGGGGAATTGCGCTCTTGAACTTTGCCTGGACGGATCTGCTGGCGGCGCTTGCCATCCTGCTGGTGCTGGAGGGCCTGCTGCCGTTCCTGAATCCGGCTGCGACCAAGCGGGTGTTTGCCCAGCTGTCGCAGATGGCGGAGCGCGAACTGCGGATCGCGGGGGTGGTCAGCATGGGTGCCGGTCTGTTGCTGCTGTTTTTTGTCCGCTCCTGAAAGAAGGCTGGAAATGGGTCGTTTCGTAATTGTCATCGGCACCCAGTGGGGCGATGAAGGCAAGGGCAAGGTCGTCGACCTGCTGACCGACCGGGCCGTCGCGGTGGCGCGCTTCCAGGGCGGCCACAATGCCGGACATACGCTGGTCATCAATGGCCAGAAGCATGTGCTGTCGCTGATCCCGTCGGGAATCATGCGCGCCGGCGCGCGTTGTTACATCGGCAATGGAGTGGTGCTGTCACTTGAGGCGCTGCTCAAGGAAAGCCAGACGCTCATCGAACGCGGCGTGCCGGTGTTCGAGCGCCTGCGCATCTCGCCCAGTTGCCCGCTGATTCTTCCATCGCACATCGCGCTCGACAAGGCGCGCGAACTCAAGCGCGGTGACAACAAGATCGGCACCACTGGTCGTGGAATCGGGCCGGCGTATGAAGACAAAGTGGCCCGGCGCGCGCTGCGGCTGGCCGACCTCTTCAATCCCGAGCGCTTCGCCGCACAGCTGGCGGAAGTCCTCGATTACCACAACTTTGTGCTGACGGGCTATTTCGGTCAGCCGCCGATCGACTTTGCGGCAACGCATGCAGCGCTGTTGGCACAGGGCGAGCGCGTCAAACCGCTGGTGGTTGATGTCACGCAGGAGCTTGCCGACCTGCGCAGCAATGGCGCCAATGTGCTGTTTGAAGGCGCGCAGGGTGCGATGCTCGATATCGACCACGGCACCTACCCGTTTGTCACTTCATCCAATACCACCGCTGGCGGCGCGTCTACTGGCACTGGCCTCGGCCCGCGCAATTTCGACTATGTGCTTGGAATCGTGAAGGCCTACGCCACAAGGGTTGGCGCGGGTCCATTCCCGACAGAGCTGTTCGACGCCAACGGTGAGCATCTGTCGCGGATCGGTCATGAATTTGGATCCGTGACTGGACGGGCGCGCCGTTGTGGCTGGTTTGATGCGGTGGCGCTGCGGCGCTCCATCATTCATTCCAGCGTTTCCGGCCTGTGCATCACCAAGCTGGATGTGCTGGACGGCCTTGCAACCATCCGCATCTGCACCGCATATCGCACGGGGCCATCCACGAGCGTAGTGCCACCGCTGTTCGTAGAAGGTTATGGCGCGGTCGAGCCGGTGTATGAAGACATGCCCGGCTGGCAGGAATCCACCGTTGGTCTTACCCGCTACGAGCAGTTGCCGATAAATGCGCAGCGCTATCTTGAGCGCATGCAGGCGGTGGTAGGTGTGCCAGTGGATATCATCTCCACGGGACCGGACCGCGAACAGACCATCATTCTCAAGCATCCTTTCGCATAAACAAGGGCGGCGTTCCTGTCCTGCCTGCGTTACCGCTTCTAGTTTGTTGCGGGCGCTTGAAATGCCTTGCCTGTTACCGGATTCACGTAGTGAAACGGTAACAGGAAGTTCTTCGGGTACATGTCAAACGGCATCGAAGGGGGCAGGTCGGGCGGATTTGAATCGGTAATGCCAGGTGGGGCGCGCGGCACCATATCTTTCCAGCCCGTTTCGTAGATTGCGAAATAGGTGTTGATCAGGTGATCGCGGTGGAACCGCCAGCGCCCGTCGATCTTCACGAATTCGTTTTCGTAGGTGCCGCCCATCCAGGTCGCATTGCGCTCGTAGTTGCCCATCATGCTCATTGCCCGCGAACGCAGCTTCGCGGTGCTGCCATCGGGCGCCACGTGGATGACGTGCTGGAACTGCATGTGGTTGTGCAACACGCCATCGTCGAGCCCGGCCTGTCCATACAGGTTCAGGTGGCGGCGCACTGCCGGCCTGCCCACGTAGATTCCCCGCAGGGCGATCTCGATCGTGCCGTCATCCGCGAACAACGCAGTGAGGTCGTCCCACAACAAGGTAGCCAGGTAGTAGCCGTACGCGGTCTGGATGTTTTCGATCGAGAATTGGTCTTCCGCAACGGCGATCTGGCGTTCTACGGTCGCGAGTGAATCTGCGGGTGCAGGGCGCGTCGCGCGCACTGGGTCAGGTGAGCTGGCCTTGCGCACCGGATGCGCGTAATGAAAAGGCGCTACAAAGGCCCGGTCATAGTTGCTGGCAGGGCCGCGGCTGGGTGAATCCGGGGTCAATGTGGGCTCGAACCGCGATGCAGCCAGTGAAACCTTCCCCCAGCCCTGTTCATAGGGCGTGACCATGGTCGGATACACATGCAGGCGGCGGATTCTCCATTTGCCGTCTGGCGCCTTCTGATATTCGTTCTCGTGGACTGCAGTGGCCCACTCGTGGAACTTGCCGTGCTGGGCAAGTTGCGAAAACACATGCCAGCGTGCTTTTGCTGTTACGCCCGACCGGTCGATATGGGTGATCGGTTGCAGCTGCATATTGTCGTACAGCCGTCCGGCCTGCAGCCCTTCGGGACCGACGGCTCGCAGGTACTCAAGGATGCGCTGGCGGCCACGGAATATGCCGCGGCCCTGTATTTCAAGCTCCGCATCATCACTGAGCAGGGCAACCGCCTCGCTCCAGAGTCCCTTGTCGAGATAGAAGCCGTAGATGCATTGCAGGGTCTCGATCTCGCCCTGGTCTGTCAGCTGCTGTGCGTCGACAAGCAGCTGCGCGATCCGATTGTTGAGCGTTCCCGCACGCTCTCCGGCCACTTGCATCGATGAGCTGACCGGCATCAGGCCCGGATACTGACCACGGAAGTGGAATGGCGGAGTAAACGCGCCGGGCCAGGTCTTGTACTGCACGGTGCTGGGCGCATCCGGTTGCAGCGCTGAGTTGATGAACCGGCCTTCATTGCCGTCCGGATTCTTGGCCCAGCCGCCTTCATAGGGAACGAACAAGGTCTGGAACCAGTGCAGGCTGCTGATCTTCCAGATGCCATTCTCGCGCACGTATTGCATTTCATAGGGGCCTTCACCCCAGAATGCATCGCGGCCAAGCTGGCCGGATAGCAGGATGGCGCGCCAGGTGCCGTTGGCATGCTGGCCATCCGCGTTCATCGTGATCAGGGGCATGACCTGTAGCTGTTCATTGAGCCGGCCCGGAGCAAGGCCATTGCGTCCACCGCCCAGCGCGCGGAAATAGGCACGGATGTGGTCGCGGCCGCGGAACACGCCATCCTTGCCGATCTCGAGCGTGGCCTGTTCGGCAAACAGATCGGCGGCATCATCCCACTGGCCCTCGTCCAGGTAGTAGCCATAGGTGCGCTGCAGACGCTTGATGTCATTGATGTGCTGCAGGCGCTGCACGCGCGCCTCAAGCTGGCTGACGCGCTGCCGCTGCAGAGTCGGCGTCGCTTCGACTGATTGCGGACCCTGGCAGCCCGCAGTGCAGGCAAGCAGCACCACGGCGCAGGTCGACCACCTGATCAGATGTTTCACCGACCGCTCACCGGATTGCGAAAGTGAAATGGCGGCACAAACACCGCCGGATAGGGTTCGTACTCAACGGAATGCGGCAGATCCGGTTGGTAGCCGGGGAAATAAGTCATCAGCGGCACCGAATGCTTGCCCCAGCCCTGTTCGTAATCGGTATAGAAGGTCTGGTAGGCGTTCAGGGTTTGGTATTTCCAGACGCCGTTCTCCAGCACGAAGCGGTTTTCATACGTGCCCTCGGCCAGCTGTGCCTGGTTATTGTAGAGGCCGTACATCTCGAACAAACGGGCACGCACATTCGCGTGCATGCCGTCGGCGGATACCGAGATGACCGGCTGCAACTGCATGTGGGTAAAAAGCCGCCCGGCCGTGGGAGCGCCCAGGCGCCGCATATATTCATAGATGCGGTCGAGGCCCAGAAAAACCCCGCGTCCAAGAATTTCCAGCGTGGAATTTTCAGTGAACAGCGCAGAGGTGGCATCCCCCATCGACATGTCGGCGTAGTAGCCGTATGAGCTCTGCAGGTTCTCGATTTCATCGACTGCGCGCAGCCGCTGCAGTTTCAGCTCCAGTGCGCGTACCTGTGCCTCGAGATTGGCAGCAGTGCGCGCGGTGCCCGCCGCAGGCTCGCTGGCCTTGGCGGCATCGTCGGGAGCCAGTTGGTAAGCACCATAGGAGAGCTTGCTGTAGTGCATGGGCGCCAGCTGACGCACCGGCCAGGTCTCGTAGCGAGCACCCGGCGGTTGATCGGCTTTGGCGGTGGAATTGCCGAAGCGGTTGTTCAGGGCCGCAGTAGCGTGCGTCCAGCCGCCTGCATAGGGCGCGAAGAAGCGCAAATACAGATGCAGGCGGTGGATCTTCCACACGCCGTCCTGCTTGATGTAGCGGTTCTCGTAGACGCCGCTGCCCCAGTTGGCGCTCTGGCCGAATGTGGCGTCCTGGATCAGTACACGCCAGCGCGCTTCGGCGCTCCTGCCATCCTTTGCCAGCGTAATGACCGGCGACAACTGGCTCTGGATGCTCAGCTGGCCGCGTGCCAGTCCCTGCTTGCCACCGGTGAGTCCAAGGAAGTAGCGACGAATGCTGGCGCGTCCGATGTATATGCCGTTCGAGCCGATCTCCAGTGTGGCGTCGTCTGCAAACAGATCCGCCACCTGATCCCACAGCGCTTCGTCCTGGTAGTAACCATAGATGCTCTGCAGGTTGCGCAGCTGGTTGTAGTCATCGATGCGATTGGCTTCGGCGTCGATCGAAGCGATGCGATTGGCCGCTCGTGCCAGACGTGCGGTGAGATCGGGCGCAGGTGCGACCGCAGGCGCGGCGGCGGCGCTAGCTGAAGCCGGCGCGGTCTGGGCAATGGCATCACATCCAGCCGCGAGGCAGGCCAGCGCCAGCGCGGTGCGAATAATTGGCTTCATCGCGCACCTTCCGCCGGGATGTTGTCCCATGCGACTGGTTTGCCGGTGACCGGATGCAGAAAGTGAAAGGGCGGCAGGAAGAACGATGGATATGACTGGTAGGCCACCGATGGTGGCTGATCAGGCGGCAGGTCACGCAGCGGGCCCAGAATGGGGTATGGCTGCCTATGCCAACCCTTGTCGTATGAGCTGTTGAGCGTCATGTACCAGTGCAGGTGCGCGATGCGCCACACCCCGTTTTCCTTGACGTATTCATTCTCATACGGACCTTCCTGCCATTGTCCGTCCTGACCATGGATTCCACCCATCACCAGCGAGCGCCAGCGGCCCTTTGCCGTCAGACCGTCGGCAGCCACATGAATTACTGGCTGCATCACCGGGGTTTCACGCAGTTCGCCAGGTTGCAGTCTTGCACCACTGGCCTTCAGAAAGGCTTCGATTCGCGGCCTGCCAAGGTATATGCCCTGCTGTGCGTACTCGATGCTCGCCGCCGGACTTGCAGAAAACAGCGCGGCGGCTTCTGTCGCCATGCCTTCGCTGACGTAGTGTCCCCACAACTGCTGCAGGCGCTCGACGGCCTTGCGGTCCTCGATAAGGTTCACCTCACGCTGCAGCGAAGCGAGCTTGGCTTCCAGGATCTGCAAGCGTCGCTCTTCGGTGATCAGCCGGCTGTCGGTGACGATGGGGTCGGCGGCCCAGACTGCAGTGGTGAGCGCGGCTGTGGACAGCCCCGCAACAAGCAGCATGAAGCATGCCAGAGTCTTTCCCGATATCACGGCGCCCCCCTCGGATGTTGTACTGTGCCGCTAGGTTAGAGTCGGTCGGCAGTGCTGTCCACGGGACATGCAGCAGGAGTATCCAAGTGCGGCAGTTGTATGAAGGGAAACCCCTGCGGGTCGTGGCAGCCGGCGAGTGCATGCTCGAACTGGCGCGCCAGGATGGTCTTTGGCGGCTGGGTACGGCCGGTGATTCCTTCAACACCGCCTTATATCTGCAGCGCCTGGGGGCGCAGGTCCGTTATCTCACGGCCTTGGGTCAGGACCCGTTCAGCGAGGAGATCCTGCAGTCCTGGGCCGAGGAGGGCCTGGATGCTTCTTTGGTGCTCCGCGATCCGAACAACTTGCCCGGCCTGTATGCCATCCGCACCGACGACCGCGGCGAGCGCAGTTTCTACTACTGGCGGCAGCATGCAGCCGCCCGGCAGCTGTTCCGGTTGCCGGGAATCGAAGCGGCGCTGCCGGCGGCAGCACAATGTGACCTGCTGTATCTCACCGGCATTACGCTATCGCTCTTCGATGCCACGGACCGGCGCCGCTGGCTGGAGCTTGCGACCCAAGTGCGGCGTCAGGGTGGTCTGGTGGCATTCGATCCGAACTACCGGCCGAAGGGCTGGTCCAGTCCCGCGGAAGCTCGGGCAGCCATGGAATCCATCGCACCACAGATCGATATCCTGTTGACCACCAATGATGATGAGAAACTTTTGTCCGGTCACCGCGGAACGCATGACACATTTACGCACTGGCGCAACATCGGAGTGGGCGAGGTGGTGATAAAGCTCGGTGTGGAAGGGGCGGCCGTGCAGACCAGTACGCAGTCGGTGCAGGTGCCAGTACCCGAAGTGGTGCGGGTGATCGACAGCACCGGCGCAGGAGATTCATTCAATGCTGCCTATCTCGCGAACCGACTACGCGGCGCCAGCATCAGTGAGTCTGCGCATGCTGGTAACGTGCTTGCCGGTGCAGTGGTGCAGACCTGCGGTGCGATTTTGCCCTCGACAAAGATGCCCTCATTGGTCAGGGGCATCGTGCAATAGGGAAAAGACAGGTCGCCGCCCAGCGGCGATCTGTCTTTTCAACAAGGGCTACCAATAGCGCGGCGCGTCGTAGTAAGTGTACGCAGAATCGCGGAATGCATGCCCATCATTGCGGGTTAGCGCGGCTACTGAATCTGAAGGTGCAGCCTGCAACTGTTCCTTGGTGACGTTCACGACGTAGCTGTTCTCCTCCGGGTCGTAGTCCAGCATGCTCCACGGCAGGGGATGATATTTGTCGCCCATTCCCAGAAATCCGCCGAAGCTCACCACGGCGAACATGATGTTGTTGGACTGCTTGTCGAGAACGATGTCCTCGATCTCGCCAATCTTTCGCCCTGAAGTGTCTACCACCGAGGTGCCCAGTACTTTCTTCGCGCGGATCGCTGAAGTGTGGCCACTGACTGTGCTCATGAGTTGTTCTCCTAAGATTGGTTACGTCCCTGCGGAACGGTAAAACAACTTAGACAGGCCACCCAAAGTGGTATGTAGGACGCCGCCGCAAAGGACCGCTGCCGTGGCACTGGACTACAGGCAGCGTAGGAATTGACTCACCACAAATTGCGCTGCGCAACAGCCGGCTTGTGCCCGTGTAGGCCGACCGGCTGAACATCGGAGTCTCAGGCCAACTGGCTCCTGTGATGCGGCTCAACCTTGTGCCGCCGAAGCAGAGCAGTGCGCAGCTGCCACTGCTCTGCGGGAGGGACAGCCTCAAGGAACTGAGTTTCCCCGGCGGCATGGATTGCCACAGGCACACCATCGCGCAGCAGTAAGCGATTGCCCGCCAGCGCGGGAAGTCGCGCGCCGGGGGTAACGATGCCCAGCAGGTTAAGTGGATCTGCCGCACTCAACGAAACCAGCCTGCCTTCCTTTGCGCGGCGGCGCATCGAGCGCAGCGCGGCCACCGCTTCGGGTAGTGCGTACTGCTCGCCGCTGCAATTCGCAACGAAGCGCCCGCCGCGGATGTGTCCCTGCGCTTCCAGACGGCGGTAGACGCGCAGCAGCAGATGCCAGGGCGGCAGCCATTGTGGCTCCCTTGTCAGCAACTTGCGGAACACAACCCCATGACGGCGCAGCAGCAGCCAGGCGATGGCTTCGAGCTGCTCCGTATCCGCCGTTTGCGCAGCGACTGGCGGCGCGGGCTGCCCGGGCTGTGGACGGATCAGGCTCCAGCGGCCCGCCTCTTCGAGTCCGTGTATGGCCAGACGCCGGCCGCGTGCCGCGAGTTTGCGCTTGCGTTCCAGTGGCAGCAGCAACGCGCGCAATCCACCGTAGCTGTCGGCGCTGACCAGCCCGGCGGCGACCAGTTCGCCCAGCGCCGTTTCAGCCTGCGACTGAAGCAGTCGCGTGCCAGCGAGCACAGCGTCAAAAAATGAAGCGCCATGCGTCTGCAGGTAACCCGCCATCTCCTGTGCAGCGGAAGATAGCTTCGCAGGCTCAGGCTGTGGCGGAGAAAGCTCCTGCCACATCGCGGAATTCTGACGGCGCAGCAGCGCGATGGGCGTAGCGCGCACGGGGCCGGCCGTCGTATTGCGCGGCGGGTCAAGGCGCGCCCACAGCACCCGGCCAGAGAGGCACAGGCTGTCGAGCCAGGCCGGATCGTAGGCTTCCATGCGCGCGGGCAGCACTTCGGATTCCCAGGCGACTGCGGGAACTTCGTAGCCCTCGAGCTGTTCGATGATTGCCGCGAGGCTCGAGACGCCTTCGGGTCTAGGCTCACTCGTGATCCCCTGCCAGTCGAGCAGGAAGCGCATGAAATCCGCGGCTGCTACCGGCTCGATCTCCGCGCGCAGGGTGCGGATCGTATAGCGGTGAATGCGCGCAAGCAGACGGCGCTCACACCATTGCGTGCCGTCGGCAGGCTCGCTGAACTGACCTCTCAGCACGAAGCCTTCGCTTTCGAGCTGCAGCAATGCGGCGTCGATGTTTGTTTGCGGCAGGGACAGTGTGGCGGCAAGTCCGGCCGCAGTGACCGGACCCATTGCCTGCAGGCGACCGCGTACAAGCTCGGTGCAGGCCTGTTCCAGCGCCCATTGCCGCGCAGCGTATTGCGCAGGAACCATCGATGGCGGCGAAACGCTTGCCTCGGGGTAAAGCGTGCCCAGCATGGGCAATTGTTCCACGGCAACCCAGTAAATCGCTGAGCCAGTGACCAGACGCGCCGCGCGCCGGTCACGCAACAGTTCCTGGAACCACGGCTGCCATGCAGAGGCCTCGGCTTCCGGCAGCACTCCGAGCAGCATCAGTGCATCGTGCAATTCATCGGCGCTCTCCACCGCAGGCCAGGCCTCGGAACGAACCTGTGAGATTGCCAGCGGATCGAGCCGCCCGAATTCCGCTGCGCTCTGCGGATCCAGCCAGCGGCGTGCCGCCACTGCCTGCGTACGGCGTTCTTCCAGCGGCGCGTCATCGAGATAGGCATAGGGGCGCGCCCCGAGTATCTCCATCGCCAGAGGTGACGGATGCGGCAGATCACGCGTGAGCACGCGGCGCGCGCCCGATTCGATCGACTGCAGCAGGGCGATCAGCCCGTTGATGTCCATCGCCTCGTGCAGGCAGTCATGCAAAGTCTGCCGCACCAGCGGATGATCCGGCACTTCGCGCTCGCCGCGCAGGTTTTCCGCGCAGGCAAGCTGGTCCGGAAACACCACGGAGATGAGATCCTCGGCAGCCATGCGCAGCAGCGGCGGCGGGACCTTCTTGCCCGCCCGCGATGTCTTTACAGCCAGCGAAACGGTTGCGTTCCAGCGCCAGCGTGTCGTGAACAGCGGCGCATCGAGCACGGCCTGGGTCAGGACCTGCTCGACGGTGCGGCTGTTCAGGTAACGCGGCACATCTTCGAGCGCAAAGCTGTGGGTTTCGCCGAGCGACAGCACGATCGCGTCTTCGGTTGCGGCGGCCTGCAGTTCGAAATTGAAACTCTGGCAGAAGCGCTTGCGCAGCGCGAGCCCGAATGCCCGGTTGATGCGGGCTCCGAAAGGCGAGTGCAGCACCAGCTGCATGCCGCCGGCTTCGTCAAAGAAACGTTCGATCACAAGCTGCTGCTGCGTCGGGATGGCGCCCAGTGCGGCCTTCGCCGCCGCGAGATATTCGATGATCTGCCGCGCAGTAAACTCCGTAAGGCCATGCCGCTGCATCGCGAGGCGAATGGCAGCTTCCACGGTTGCAGGATCCACCGCCGGCAGCGCCGCATCGACCTCCTCTCGCAGTGCCGATACTGCCAAAGACAGCTCCGCGCTGCGGGCGGGTGCTTCTCCCAGCCAGAAGGGGATGGTCGGCGGCTGTCCCGCGGCGTCTTCGACGCGCACTCGACCCGCTTCGACGCGCAGGATGCGGTAGGAGGTATTGCCGAGCTGGAAGATGTCACCCGCCATGCTCTCGATGGCGAAGTCTTCGTTCAATGTGCCGACAAACAGGCCCGTGGGTTCGAGCACGACCTGGTAATCGGCGTTGGAGGGGATGGCTCCGCCGCAGGTGATCGCCGTGAGCCGGGCGCCGCGCCGGGCCCGCAGCCGGTGATTGACCGTGTCGCGGTGAAGATAGGCGCTCTGCTGGCCGCGGCGCGAGGCATAGCCTTCCGCGAGCATTCGCAGCACTTCTTCGTATTCGGCTTGCTGCAGATCCCGGTATGGCCAGGCGCGGCGCAGCTGCGCAAGAAGTTCTTCCTCGCCGTACTCGCGCGCACTGACTTCCGCAACAATCTGCTGCGCCAGCACGTCCAGCGGTTTCATCGGAATATGCAGACGGTCCAGGTCGCCGGCGCGCACTGCATCCAGCAATGCAGCGCACTCAATCAGCTCGTCGCGGCTCAACGGGAAAAGACGTCCCTTGGGCACCCCGCCCACCGCATGGTTGGCACGACCAACGCGCTGCAGGAAGGTCGAGATTGCCCGTGGTGTTGCGAGCTGACACACCAGTTCTACATCGCCAATGTCGATGCCCAGCTCAAGCGACGCAGTGGCGACCAGCGCACGCAGCGAACCTGCCTTGAGGCGCTGTTCCGCGTCCAGGCGCTGTTCGCGCGACAGGCTGCCGTGGTGCGCGGCGATGTGTTCCGTGCCGATGCGTTCGCTCAGGTTCCGGGTAACGCGTTCGACCATGCGGCGGGTGTTCGCAAAAATCAGCGTCGTATGGTGCTCGTTGATCAGCGCTGCGATTTTGTCGTACAGCGTCTGCCAGACCTCGTTGGACATCACCGCCTCGAGCGGCGAATCCGGCAGGACCAGTGCGAGATCACGCACGCGAGTGTGCCCGCTGTTCACTACTACGCAGGCGTCGGCAGGATCGGTGACTCCCGTGAGAAAATGCGCAACTTCCTCGATGGGTTTCTGAGTGGCGGACAGACCTATACGTTGCAGCCGGTGGCCAGCCAGCGCTGCCAGGCGTTCCAGAGACAGCGCAAGGTGCGAGCCACGCTTGGTTCCGGCGACGGCGTGGATTTCGTCGACGATAACGCTGCGCGTACTGGCAAGCATCGCGCGGCCGGACTCGCTGGTGAGCAGCAGGTACAGCGATTCCGGTGTGGTCACAAGAATATGCGGCGGTGACTTGCGCATCGCCACGCGCTCGGTCTGCGGCGTGTCTCCGGTGCGCACCAGCGCACGAATCTCCGGCGCTTCAATCCCCTGCGACTGCAGTTCTGCAGCGATTCCGCGCAGCGGCGCTTCGAGATTGCGCTGGATATCGTTGGACAGTGCCTTGAGCGGGGACACATACACGACCTGCACAACATCGGCCAGCGAACCGCTGACCGCTGCGCGCACCAGGCCATCGATGGCCGCGAGGAACGCAGCGAGCGTTTTGCCGGAGCCCGTGGGTGCGGCGATCAATGTGTGGCGGCCAGCCTGGATCGCCGGCCAGGCCGCGCGCTGGGGTGCGGTGGCTTCCGGGAAACTGCGGCTGAACCAGGCCGCGACAGCGGGATGGAAGTTGTCGAGCGGCATATCGGAAATTTTACGCCTGTGCATGACGGTTTGGGGCCGCCTGTGCGTAGGACAGCGCCTTACGCCGCCGGTTCGCCACCGTGCGAGCATGATTCCATGGCATTGCTTGATTCCGTGGTCACAACGTCGGCTCGCATCGCGGCGAGTGCCTCGCGCCTAGCCAAGATCCGCACGCTGGCTCAATTTCTGGCCGTCCTCGCGGTCGCCGAGGTGGAGATCGCTGTGCATTATCTTGCCGGCGCTCTGCCGCAGGGCCGCATCGGCGTCGGCTATCGCACGCTCCAGGCTGCCGCAGCCCGGACGCCCGCCATCGCGCCGCGACTGCAGATCACCGACGTAGATGCTGTCATCCGTGGGCTCGCTGCGAGCGCGGGTACCGGATCCCATGCACGTCGCGCCGCCTTACTCGCGGAGCTGTTCGAAGCGGCCACGGCGATGGAACAGGATTTCCTGTTGCGCCTGCTGGCAAGTGAGTTGCGCCAGGGCGCGCAGGACGGCGTGATGATCGACGCCATCGCAGCTGCGGCAAGTCTGCCGGTCGCCGTGTTGCGGGCAGCTGCGATGTACGCACCGGGCTTGGGCCGTCTCGCGCTGATCGCCCTCACCGAAGGGGAGGCTGGTCTGCGGCAATTCCGGTTGCAACTCTTTCACCCGGTCGCACCGATGCTGGCGCAGACAGCGCAGGATGTCGGTGAAGCGCTGCGCACACTCACGCCACCGGTGCAATTCGAATGGAAGATGGACGGCGCGCGCATCCAGGTGCACAAGCACGGCACCGAAGTACGCATCTATACCCGTGCACTCAACGAAATCGGCGCGGCTATCCCGGAGGTTGTTGCCGCCGTGCAGGCACTTCCAACGGCGGAGCTGGTGCTGGACGGCGAAGTGCTGGCCTTCACCGCAAGCGGCCGGCCACACCCGTTCCAGACGACAATGCGACGCTTCGGTCGCCGGCTCAACATACAGGCCATGTTGGACGAACTGCCGATGCGCGCATTCTTCTTCGATTGCCTGCTGCTGGATGGCCAGGTGTTCGTTGACCGGCCAATGAGCGAGCGCCTGGCGGCGCTTGGTCGCGCTGTGCCCCAAGAGTGCAAGATGCCGCGGTTGGTAACCGCCCACGAAGAGCAGGCCATGGCGTTCTACGAAGCGGCCTTGAAAGCAGGCCACGAAGGAGTGATGGCAAAGTCGCTGGCTTCGGTTTACGAGGCCGGCAACCGGGGCGCCAACTGGTTCAAGATCAAACAGTCGCACACCCTGGATCTTGTGATCCTCGCAGCCGAATGGGGCAATGGTCGCCGCCAGGGAAAGCTTTCGAACCTGCACCTGGGGGCGCTGGAACCCGGCACGGGTGAATTCGTGATGCTCGGCAAGACTTTCAAGGGCCTAACCGACGCGATGCTGGAGTGGCAGACCCGGGAGTTGCTCGCGCGCGAGACCCACCGCGACACGATGACGGTCTACGTGCGCCCGGAGCTCGTGGTGGAGATTGCCTTCAGCGACCTGCAGACAAGTCCGCGGTACCCGGGCGGATTCGCGCTGCGGTTGGCGCGGGTGAAACGCTTCCGCGAAGACAAACGACCGGATGAGGCGGATACGATGCAGGCAGTTCGCCGCATCCATGCAGCGCAGGGCTGACAGGAACCGGTTGGCTGCCACTGCTATTTCAACATTGTCCGCATCTGCAGTGCGTTGCTGGCGGCGGCGCCGGACGCCGTGTTGTCGAACACGCACCAGGCGGGTGTGCCGCGCGGCAGCGATTTCAGTGCCTGTGTCCACTGCGCCAACCGCTCCGTTTCATAGCTCGACCAGTATTTTCGTGGTGAACCGTGCAGTCGGTAATAGACGATCCCCGGCCAGCCTCCTGGCAGCGCTGCGGCAGGCACCACGGCCGGGTCTGCGGCGACACGGCCGATGCGGTGGCGCACCAGCAGCGCACCCGCCGCTGCCTCGAACCAGCTCGCATGCCGCGGCTCGCACACCACGGGACCATCGTGCTGCGCGCGCAGCAGAGTGAAGAACTTGCGCGCAACCCCAGGTTCGAAAGCGAGCGAAGGCGGCAACTGCACCACCACAGGCCCGAGCCGCTGGCCGAGTCCGGCAATGCCGTCGAGAAATTCCTGCAGCGGACGTCGCGCCGCCCGCAGCCGCCCGTCATGTGTGATCCCGCGCGGCAGTTTCACAGCGAACCGGAATGCCCGCGGCGTCTGCTTCGCCCAGCGCGCATAAGTCTCGCTCGCGTGGTCCCGATAGAAGGATGTGTTGATTTCCGCACCGCGCAGCACCCTGGAGTAGCGCTGCAGATGTGTACCCTCGCCAGAAAAGTCGGCGGCAGAGGTGCGCGGAATCGACCATCCCGCCGTGGCAATGATGATCACGACTTCTTTTTCCGCACGCTGACCTTGGCAGACCGCTGCGCGCCCGCCGGCTTTCGCGCTTTACCGTAGCGCTTCTGGCAGCGCTCGCAGAAGAAACTGCGCCGGTTCGTGGTGCCGAGCCACGCGCGTGTCAATTTGCCATCGCAGTCAGGGCAGGTGCCCTTGTTATGCACCAGCCAATGCTTGCGCAGCACGAATGCGCGCCGCCACTCCAGGAACTCGAAACTGTAGTGCCGCGCCTGTTCGACTACTGCGCGCAGTTTCGTAACTGGCAGCGCGCCTACCGTCGACAGCGGATGCACGCGTACACGGAACAGCACTTCGTTCTTGATGATGTTGCCGACACCTGCGAAAACATCCTGGTCCAGCAGTGCGTCGCAGATGAAAGTCTGGGGCATGCTGCGAAGCTTCTTGCGCGCTGCCCCGGCATTCCATTCGTCCGACATTACATCGGCCGTCCAGTCGTAGGATTCATCGAGGGCGCCTTCCACCAGGCGCACTGCGCAGCTGTAAAAGTTGATCTCGCCGCCTCGGAAAGTAAGCCGCAGGCGGGGTTCGCGGTCCTTGCGAGAATCGATCGTGTAGCTGCCAAACATGAGGAAGTGCACGCGCACCGCAACCTCCGGCAACTCCACCAGAAAGTGCTTGCCCCAGCTGCGGAAGTTCGTGATCTTCTGTTCAACCAGCCGGGACATGTCGATCTTGGCGTTACCTTCAGCGCGCAGGATCTTGCGGCCCGCAAAACGGGCGACCTCTTCACGCAGGATGACGATGGTGGGGCCTTCGGGCACGAGCGCGATTACCGCCTGCAGGCGGCGTCGTACGTAGCGGCCAGAATCCCCTGGGAAAGGCGGACGGCGCCTACACGGCCGATTTTCTCCTCAAATTCGGCACTGTACAGATATACAGTAAGCAGGCATAGTTGCGCCCGCCCAGCAGTGACGGAGACCCGGGGATGAACCCCCAGATTGCGCGTAGCATCCGCGCGCGGAGTGCCTCGCACATACTCGATCATTCCGGCGTCATTCCCGATGATGCCGCGATTTATACCTTGGCCGATCCCCGGGACATGCAGTGTGTGCGGTACGTTGGCCAGACCGCCTGCCCGCGCCGAAGATATTTGCAGCACCTGAATACCGCAAAACTCTGGCTGCCCGATGAATTGCCGTGGTGGATCAAATCCCCGAAGCTGCGCCCGCTTCATGGCTGGATCAGGGATCTATATTGCGAACAGTCCCGCCTGCCAGTGATGGTGGTGATTGCGTGGACGCAAGCTCGTCAAGCCCGCGCAGAAGAGCGAAATCGCATCCTCGAATACCTCGGTCACCAATTGCCGCTTCTGAATTGGGAGTCTGAAATGCTCAGGAAGCAGCCGCTATTGATTTAGAAAGGGATCCCAGGAGCGCTCCAACTGCTCAGCTTCTGTGTGCGTGAACGCCTTCCAAGGCGTCTGTCTGTTCGGTGCTTTCGCGCGCACCCGGCATCAGGTGCCGGGGCAGATCGATCGTAAATACGCACCCGGAGTGCGGAATGTCGCGAACCCGGAGAACTCCATTGTTGGCTTCGACGCTGCGCCGACAGATTGCCAGACCCAGCCCGAGACCAGATCGATCCTTGCCGATTTGCTTGAATGGCACGAACACATCTTCTACGGCTCCCGGAGGCAGCCCACCGCAGTGATCCTCCACGTCAATCCGGATGCGATCCGCGGCAGCGTAGGCGCTCAAAGAGACTTCGGTATGCCGCTGCGTGAATTTGAAAGCGTTTTGAAGGAGGTTCCCCACCGCCGATAACAGGATGTCCCGGTCGACATCGAGCGCCAGTTCGGGGTCAACAACGCCGACTGTGAATTTGCATCCGCGCATCTGCGCCTCAAGCGAAGCAGAGACCTTTACGTCGGCCACAAAATCGGCCAAGGAGATCAATTCGGCTCGTGGAGGCATCCCCGCTGCAACACGCACGTCAGCGAGGGATCGATCTACAAGATTGCGCATGCCAACCAGGGATCGATCGAGCATGGCTGCGGTCGCGCCGGTTGTTCCCACGTTGCCCGTTTTGATGGCCATGAGGGCAAGCGCTGCAGTGTGAATGAGATTTCGCAGTTCGTGCGCGAGAAATCCGAGCTGTTCATTCAAAGCTTTGGCGCTCTTGACCTCTCGCACGGCATCGCGCTGAAAAACATATTCCTTGACGGCATCGGCAATGCCGTTATCCAGGCAGCGATTGAGAGTCCGAAACTCTTCCATTTCGATGGGCGCGCCATGCTCAGCTGCCAGACTCGTAATTGCCTGGCAGAGATCGCCATAGTCGTGCACAACCTGATCAACCGTGAAACCCTGTTGTGATAGCTCACGCCCGTGCAATGCCGCGGTCATCGAAATCTCGGACGAAGACGGTCCGCCGTCCGGGGGGCCGGAGATTTTCAGACTCTCCATGGGAGACGTCTGCTCGACTTGCAAGGTCTTGATAAGCTGGTCCAGGAAGCGCGGGATGCCGTGGTCCCGCCCCGTGGCGGGCAATGCGGGCGCAAGCCTCCGTGCGACGCTAAGGCGGCACCGCTGAATCAAATCCGCCCTGTTGTCTGTAAGGAAGTCGTGTAGCACTTCGTGAGCGTATTCTTACACCCGGGCTTGTTCCGTGCGGTACCGCACCCAGCGATTGATCTGTACGTAGCTGGTCTTTTCTCTCCCCTTCACCCGCCGAACAGTCGATCACTCTCCTGCTTGACTACGCCGTAGCACTCGCAAGACCGATCCTCAACGCCTGCGCGATCAAGCACGGTGATCTCGCCATTGTCGTACCGGATCAATCCGGCCCTGCTCAAGGCGCCGGCCGCGGCTGAGACCTGGTCGGTCTCGAGGCCCAGCATGTTTCCAATCAGCGTTGCCGTCATCGTGATCTGCGAGGTGGGCAGTCGGTCAAGGCTCAGCAGCATCCACCGGCACAGTTGTTGGTCTACAGTGTGATGTCGATTGCAGGCTGCTGTTTGCACCATCTGCGTGATCAATGCCGAGCTGAATATGAGTAACGAGTGGCTCAGCGCGTTGCCGCGTTGGAATTCGCCTTTCAGCACCTGCGCTTTCAGGCGGTAAGCATGGCCGGCGTTCTGCACGATTGCCCGGCTCATGGTCGAGTCGCCGCCCATGAATAGCGCAATACCAATCATCCCCTCATTACCCACTATGGCGATTTCCGCGGACTCTCCGTTCTGCATCACGTAGAGCAGGGAGACGACGCAGTCGATCGGAAAGTAGGCGTGACTCATCGATTCGCCGGATTCGTAGAGAACCTGGCCGAGCGCCAGGGGCACCAGCTCAAGGGCGTCGGTGAGTCGCGCCCGCTCCGCGGGCGGCAGGCCGGCTAACAGGAGGTTGTCGTGGGTAGGGGGAGTCGCGATTTTGGTGTGCATGTCTATCTCCATTCCATGGATGCGTCCGCGCGCGCCGGTCGATTGTAAGGGTTGCAATGTACGTTGACGCACATCGCGGCGGCAATGTAAATCGTACGCTGAATCACTAGGTACACCCCTGGGGAGGTCTATGATCTAGCGTCCGTCGGTAATAACGACGGCCTGGTTGCTGGCTACAGATTAAGGCTCGGAGGTGTCAATCTCGATCTCGTAGTGATGGACCTGCCATGAAATTTATTAACTACGCATGGATTTGGGCAGTCTGCCTTACCTTTTGCCTTTATGGCGGCAACGCCGTGGCGGAAGTCGTTGCAGTAGTCTCATCGAAGAACCAGGTCAAGACGTTGAGCAAGACCCAAGTCGCGGATATCTTCCTGGGGAAGGTGCGCCGATTCCCGGATGGCACCGCGGCTCTGCCCATTGACCAGGCAGAAGGCTCGTCTGCACGTGATGAGTTTTATACGAAGGTCGCCGCAAAAACTGCGGCCCAGATGAAGGCCCACTGGTCGAAGATCATCTTCACCGGAAGAGGGCGGCCGCCATTGTGGGGGGCAAACATTGCAGAGCTGAAGAAACGCATCGCCGAAAATCCATCTGCCATAGGATATATCGACCGCGCGCAGCTGGATGCGAGTATCAGGGAAATACCCTGAAGCGTCGCCAACTAGTCGCCCTTCAGCACGAGGCGCTTACCGGTGTATGTGATCCCGGCGGTCTGCGCAAGCAATAGCTGCGTTGACTTGTCGGTGGGCAGCGGCTTGTTGAAATAGAAGCCCTGCAGTTCATCGCAGGCGTGATCGCGCAGAAATTCCGCCTGCTCCCGCGTCTCGACGCCCTGCGCAACCACAGTCAAGGCCAGACTCTTGCCCATCGCAATGATCGCGTCCGCCAACCCCCTGTTGTCGCTGTTCGCTGCCAGATCGCGGACCAGCGACCGATCGATCTTGATCGTGTCGAGCGGAAAGCGCTGCAAATTGGCGAGCGACGAGTAGCCAGTTCCGAAATCATCGATCGCGATTCGCACCCCCGTAGCCTTGAGAAGGCCAAGGGTCCGCAGCGTTTTCTCGACGTCCTGCGTCAGCATCCGTTCGTTGATTTCCAGTTCCAGCAGATGGGGCGGCATGCCAGTAGCCTCGAGGATGGCGGCGACATCGCGCACCAGGTTTTCGTCGGAGAACTGCCTTGGCGACAGGTTGACTGCGATGCCCAGGTTCTGCATCCCCTGGCTCTGCCAGATCATGTTCTGCAGGCAGGCGGTCTTGAGTACCCACTTGCCGATCGGCACGATCAGTCCGGTTTCTTCGGCCACCGGAATGAATCGCATCGGCGCAACCGTCCCGAGATCGGGGTGCTCCCAACGCAGCAGCGCTTCCATGCCTGTGATCTGGCCGCTGATGATGTCGCGTCGGGCTTGGTAGTGAAGCTGGAATTCGTTGCGCTCGAGTCCATGCCGCAGATTCGCTTCCAGAGCCAATCTTTCCAGGTTGTTGGCGTTGAGCTCATGGGAATAGAACTGGAACCTGTTTTTGCCCTCCATCTTGGCCTGGTACATGGCAATGTCGGCGTTCTTGGTAAGAGTCTGCTCATCCAGCCCGTCCTCGGGAAAGATGCTGATGCCAATGCTGGCTGTGATGCGAAACTCCTGACCGATGAGCATGAACGGCCTGGCAATGACCGTCAGTATCTTCTGGGCGACAACCGAGGCGTACTGTCCATCACTCACGTCCGGCAGGATCACCACGAATTCGTCGCCACCCAGGCGGGCGACCATATCGCTGTCGCGCACGCAGCCCCTGAGTCTGGTGGCGACCTCGCGCAGAAGTTGATCGCCGGCCTCGTGCCCCAGTGTGTCGTTGATCTGCTTGAAGCGGTCCAGATCAAGAAATGCAATGGCCAGCTGTCTTGAATAGCGACGTGCCTCGTTCAGGCTCTTGATCAATAGCATGCTGAACATGCTGCGGTTTGGCAGTCCGGTCAGCCCGTCATGATAGGCGAGATACTCCACCCGTTCGGCATGGGCAAGATTGGTGACAGCTTCACGCCGCCGCCACTGCGAAAGCCGCCAGCTCATGCGTCCCAGAAAACCTGCCAGCGAGGCGATAAAAATGCTCCCGATCGAAGCCCGCCAGATGTATGTGCGGATGTCACGATGCAGAGGGGCGAGGGCCTCTTCCACGGAAAGGCCGACCATTACCCCCAGCGGGAAGTCGTAAAGTTCGCGCGCGCTGGTCCAGCGCCGTGTTCCATCCAGCCTGCTCGTGGATATGCTGACATCTGTCTCAACGGCGTTCCCCGCAGGAGTGGTGGACGCATGGTCGACGACTTCGCCAGAAGCGACGGCATTCCCAGTTCGCCTGACACGGAATACGCCATCGTGGCCAAACATTCCGAGCACGCCGTGCTCGCCAAAGTCGGACGCCTCGTATGCGCTCACGAAGTAGGCCGCACCCACTGAAACAACAGTGACGCCATCAAACTCGCCGGCAGGCGTGTTCAGCCTGAGGCTGAAGTTCAGATTCGCGTCGGGTGTAGGGCCAGGTGGAAGTTGCCCGATAAGCAGGTCCGGCGCGGTCCGCTGCAGACGGAAGTAGTCCTGAGCGGCAATGTGCTGCCCCACAAGCTGGCCGGTGCTTTCGACGATTAAGCCGACCCGATCAGCGACGCTGACCTCGAAGATCAGGCCCGGTGGCAACAATTCGTTGGCGGCGAGTTCCGATAGTTGATGCTTGCTAGTGTCAATTTCGTGCCAGAACTTGACGAGGTTCAGGGTCTGCTTAATCTCGCCCAGGGCACGCACGACCTGCGCCTCGTAAGTGTCAAGAAGCTCCTTGCTCGACGCCGCGCCGGCCTGTTCGGCAGCTGCGCGCTTGGTGCGGATCAGACTGAAGGTCGTGCCCCACACTACCGCCAGCAGCACCACTGCCACAAAAGGAAACAGTATCCAGGGTTCCAGGAGATGCCCAACCGAGCGCTTCAATGAGTCTTTCCAGGGCACGGCATTCCTTTGTGTTGGATCAAGGAATCTAGTTGCGAAGACTGCGCTCGGCGCCGCAACCCCGATTTGTGCTTTGTGGGGAACACTTTATTTGGTTCCTCTCAAATTTGATATAGGCTCTTGCAGAACACCATTTTCCTAAGGAGGAATGAGGGATCATGATTCACACCACTTGTACTGCCTACACGCGGCTGCTGCTGCTTGCCGTCGCTCTCGCCGCCTTGGCCGCACCGATTGCGGTCGCAGGTCAGGCACGCGCGAAGGCAGCAAAGCCTGGCGATCACGTCAAGGAATGCCAGAACTGCCCTGAACTTGTGGTGCTGCGCGCAGGCACCTACATGATGGGTTCGCCATCGAATGAGGCCGAGCGCGACACTGACGAACCGCAGCATCGTGTCACCATCACCCGTACCTTTGCCATCGCTACCACGCCTGTAACCTGGAATCAGTGGGAGGCATGCATTCGCGACAACTGGTGTGAGGGCGCCGGGATCGATCTGGCGCTGCGCAGTAATGCAGATGGCTCGCCCAATGCCCAATACAAAGACTACGGGCGTGGCACACGGCCAGCGGTTGGAATGAGCTGGTACGACGCCCAACGTTTCGTCGGGTGGCTCAACTGGAAGACGGGGAATGATGACGCATATCGACTGCCTTCTGAGGCCGAGTGGGAGTACGCAGCGCGCGCGGGCACCACAACTGCATTCCCCTGGGGCAACACCATCGACTACAACCACGGCAATTTCGGCTTGCGTGGCAACGGCGTGCGCGGTCCGTACGCCGAGGCAGGGGACAAATGGCTGAACGAAACTGCGCCCGTGGCGTCGTTCCCACCGAACGCCTGGGGTCTCCACGACATGCACGGCAATGTTTTTGAATGGACGCAGGATTGTTACGAGGCGGACATGAAACACTCACCCACCGATGGCAGCGCCAGCACGGAAGGCGACTGCTCCGTGCGCGTATTCCGCAACGGAACCTTCACCAGCAATCCATACATGCAGCGCTCGGCACGTCGCGGCGCACCATATCCGGCCAATACGCGCGGCCGCGACTACCTGGGATTCAGGGTGGCGAAGACTATCGACTGACGGATTGTTCAATGGTTAGGCGTTGTACCTGGGCGGTGGTGCGCAAGCCTGGGTCAGCGCGGCCGCGAGCTGCTGGGCGACATCAGGTTCCAGCACACAGGGCAGTATCTCGCCGGTGTCGGTGCGTAGGTCCGCCACGCGCGAGACCTCGGTGCGCCGCACATCGCAGTTGTCGATCAGGTGAACGTGCGGCGACTTTTCTGTTCTAAATCCCTCTTCGGTGAAGTGAGGCTTCCCGGAAGCCTCATCCATCAGTTGCGAAGCCCGAGTATCGACCGCAAATCGCAGCAGCTGTTCGACAAGGTGGGTGACACCGCCGTTGGCGGGAACCGCAATACATACGGCATCGTCGCCATCGGTAAAGCGCACTATCGTGTATTCACCGTCGCGCGTCTGGCCGATGTTCAAACCGTGCACCACAATACATTTCACGTGTTCTGACATTGCGACACTCCTTCAGACGACCCTTCCGAAGGCCGCGTGCAACCGCCGCCCGGCCCATGCCTGCGCTTCTCTTGCCTTTGCCAGCACTGCAGCTGCGCCAAAGAACTCATGCGTGACGCCTTCGTAGTCCCTGCGTTCCACTGCTACGCCGGCTTGTGCAAGTGCATCCTCCATCCTGGCGCCGTCGCTGCGCAGCGGGTCAATGCGGGCAGTAATCAGTGATACCGGCGGCAGGCCGGCAAGGTCGGCATTGATCAGCTGCAAACGCGGGTCTTTCAGATCCTCTTCGGTGCGTGTCGTATGTTCAAAGAACCATTTCATCATCGCGCGGTTCAGCGGCAGGGCGATGGCGTTCTCCAGATACGACTCGGTCTCGCGGCTGGTCTGTGTGACCGGATAGACAGCGAGCACATGGGCGGGCAATTCCAGACCCGCGTCGCGCGCGCCAATCGCCGTGGCGATTGCAAGGTTTCCGCCGGCGCTTTCGCCCGCGAGGGCGACGCGCCGGGAATCCCCACCATACTGGAAGGCGTTGGCCAAGGCCCACTGATAGGACGCGCAGGCATCGGCCCACGCCGCCGGGAATTTGTGCTCGGGTGCGAGACGATAATCTACCGAGATGACCAGGGCGCCGGCAGCTTTGGCCAGCCCCCGCGCACCGCCGTCGTAGACCTGTTTGTCGGCCAGCACCCAACCGCCGCCATGGAAGTACACGATGACAGGAAACGGACCGGGTCCGGAGGGCACGTAGACCCGCGCGGGCAGCGGCCCGTCGGCACCGTCAACTTCGATGTCCTGGCTCGCGATGCCGGGGAACAATTCCGTCGGATGGGTGCTCATGCCGCGCCGTGCGAGGACGACGTTGACCGCATCGGCAATCGTCGGATTGCGTCGCGCGATTTCAGGAGACACCTTCTCTATCGCGTCCGGATCAAGGCTGGCATGGGCATCCAACAGTTCCATCATGTCGTCATCGGCTCGCAGCTTGCCCAGCGCCTTGTTGATGGCCAGCACGATGGAACTTGGCTTGGTGTCCCGGGTGGCGGTGTGCATCGAGGCTCCGACGAAGAGGACCTGCGGAAAAGATAACCTGAGGAAGTTTAAGATTACGTCGGGGCTGCCGAATTCACTGTCGCCCGGTATATGGATTACGCGTAGGCGCATGACTACCCGGGGGGCGGCTACAGCTTTGATTTTTTCCTGTCTTCCTTCGTTGCGCTGCGTCCACAGTCCGTGTTCTTGCCCGGCCCGGTCTCGATCAGACCCAGCAGGCCCAGCGGTGGGGCAATTGCTGCGAGCACCGCAACGGCGGCCCCCCGGAGCAGCAGTGGGCCGCCTTTGGGCGCGATCAACGGCTTGGCGAAGGTTCCGCCAATCACGATGGGCGTGCGCATTGAAATCGGACTCATGTCCTTGGGGCGGGGCAGAAGTTTCAGATCCAGCGTTTCATTCCTGAAGCTGAGGTCTCCACGTATCAATAACGCCGTATCCGAGGTGTCTATGGCAACCGAACGTGCTGTTGCAATTCCATCCACCACACCGAAATCCGCATAGGCGCAACGCAACAGGACCTGCTGATCCTTGCCGATGAGAAACCCCAGCGCTTCGGCGATGTCGAGTCCCGCAATCTCCAGCAGCAGGTTGCTCATGCGGCCCGGGCCCATGATGAGCCCCAGTTCGCCTTTCGAGGCGGCCATGAAGCTCGCGGCCGAGTCGCCGCGCCCCGCCAGATTTACGGCGCCACTCACGCTGCCGAGCGAATCATCCAGCAACTTGGCCTTGGGCATGAGCTTCGGCAGTTGCAGCTTCTGAATCTGCATGTTGATCGAGATATCCGCGGTTGCTTGGCGCGCGTCAACGCTTACCGTGCCCGTGAGCTTGCCCCCCGCAGCGCCAAAATCCAGCGGCTGCAGCGACAGCAGGCCATCCTGGAGCATCAAGTGCGCAGTCATGGATTCAAGGGGCAGTTTGGGGGAATCCACGCGCGCTGCTATCAGTTCCACATCTGCATCCATCATGCGCAGCTTGTGCAGATCGATGGGTTTGGCTGGGAGCAGTTTGCCGGAGGCGCGTTTGGCGCGAGCCGCCTTCTTTTGCTCATTGGAGAAGGTTTCGCCTTCTCCCGTGGCGGGGGTGCCGCCGATGAACCCTGCAAGATCATCGAAATCAATTCGTTTCGATTTCAATTTAGCGGTCAGCTTCGGGCGTTCACCGCTGATGTCAACCATTGCGTCGCCGGACAGATCGCTGTCACCTACCGTGCCTGCGAAATCCTGATACCCAATGCTGTTGTCGTGGCGTACCAGGCGGCCTTTCAGGTTATACGGCGGTGTCTTCGGCAGCACGATACCAGTGAAGTCGTACAGCCTGGCAAGGTCAGATCCGCGTATTTCAAAACCCAGTGTGACGTTCTCTGTCTGCAACGGTTCGGAGAGCGTTCCAAACGCGCGGGCCCGCGTGTCGCCCGCTTGTACCGTTAAATCCAGGCGATAAGGCAATGGCTTGCCTTGCAGTGCCAGCGGTGAATCTACCTGGCCGCTGAGTTCGAAGGGTGCGTTGCGATAGGTGCCATTGCCGCGCAGCACCAGCGGCGCGAAAGCATCCTTGCTGGCCGGCGTTGTGCTGTCGACTCTTACGTCGATGGCAGTCTGCAATGTCGGCTCGCGGAGTTCCAACTGCCCGTCGCTTGCATGCAGCTGCAGAATGCTCAGCCAGTGCGGGCACTGTGTGGGGGTGCAGGGTGGTTCGTCGCCGAACACCCAGTTGCCGATGCCGTTCGCGTTGCGCTCCAGCCGAAGATAGGGCTTTACAACAGCGAGACGGGGCAGGGTGACGCGACCCATCAGCAATGGCCAGAAGCGCACGCGCATATCCACCCGCTCAGCCCGCGCCATCGTCGGCTGATCGGACCAGCTGGCGTTGCCGAAGTAGATTTTCTCGGCGCTTACTTTGAGTGGCAGGAAGTCAACGTCGAAATTACCATCTATCCGGAATTCGCGTCCCGTGATAGTGGAAACGATGTGCTGTGCTGGCTGCTTCGCCCAGTTCCAGTCGAAGACTGCAAGCAGCAACATTAGCAACGCAATCAGGCCCGCCGCTATGGTCCACACGGGATGTTGCCGCGGAAATTGTGACCACGCCGAGATGCCGGCCTTCTTCATGACCTCGACGCTAGCAGTTTCTCGGCGGACCGACACGCGGCGCCCGCCAACCCCTCGCGTCAGAGCAAGCCGACAACGCGGCTCACCAGTAAGAAACTCCTTACACCCGGAACCGCGCCATGGAGTGTCTCTAATTTGCGAATAACGCCACGCTGCTATCCGCTCTTCCAGTGTGAATCATCGTGAAGCAATCCCAAGCCAAGCAACTGCGCCCAGTAAACACTCCCATTGCAGAGAAATACCATGACAACTCGCAAGAAAGCTAAGACCAAACTGCGCGGTTCCTCCGCCGAATCCGCGGGACAGGCCGCTGCGCTCACCAGCGCACATTCCACGATATCAGGGCCGTCACTGGACGATGCCCCCGCACGCAGTACAGACCCCTTGTTGCTCAAACAGCGGGGTATGCAGGTGCTGGCGGCGAGCTTTCCCAGGAACGCGAACAAGCCGGCAGAGTACGGAGAACCCGATGTCCCGCCGCGAGGTGAGTCAACAGAACCCGCACAACGGATGGTGACGGGGAGCACGGTGACGGAAACGGAGCTTTCGCCGAAGACTGGAGGCGGTGTGCCCTTGTCGGGATTGAATCCCAATAACGGATCGCTTGATCGTGTGCGCGTGGATTCGGGCGGGGAGCCGCTGACGACCAATCAAGGCGTGCCTGTGGGTGACAACCAGAGCTCACTAAAGGCCGGGCTGCGCGGGCCGGCGCTGCTCGAGGATTTCATCCTGCGTGAGAAAATCACACACTTCGACCATGAGCGCATTCCAGAACGCATCGTGCATGCGCGCGGATCCGGAGCGCATGGATTTTTTGAGTGTCGCCAGCCGCTAGGCGATATCACCGCGGCTTCTCTGTTTGCAAAGAAGGGCAAGCGTACCCCGGTATTTGCGCGCTTCTCGACGGTCGTCGGCGAACGCGGCTCGGCGGATACGGCGCGTGATGTGCGGGGCTTTGCAGTCAAGTTTTATACCGATGAGGGTAACTGGGACCTGGTCGGTAACAATATCCCGGTGTTCTTCATCCAGGACGCGATGAAGTTTCCCGACCTGGTGCATGCAGCAAAGCCTGAGCCTCACTTCGCGATGCCCCAGGCCGCCACGGCCCATGACAACTTCTGGGACTTCGTGTCATTGATGCCAGAGTCCACCCACATGCTGATGTGGGTGATGTCGGACCGCGCCATCCCGCGCAGTTACCGCATGATGCAAGGGTTCGGCGTCCATACCTTCCGGTTCGTGAACGCTGCTGGCGAATCCACATTCGTCAAATTTCACTGGACGCCGGTAGCCGGAACGCATTCGCTGGACTGGGATGAGGCTGTCAAGATCTCCGGTGCCGACCCGGATTTCCATCGACGTGATTTGTGGGAAGCCATCGAGGCGGGTGCGTTCCCCGAATGGGAGCTGGGGGTTCAGCTGTTTTCCGAAGAGGACGCGGAACGCTTCAGTTTCGATGTGCTGGATGCCACTAAACTGGTGCCTGAGGAACTGGTTCCCGTGCGGCCGGTGGGTCGTCTGGTGCTGAACCGTAATCCTGACAACTTCTTTGCGGAGACCGAGCAGGTAGCCTTCTGCACGGCCCACATCGTGCCAGGCATTGACTTCACCAATGATCCCCTGCTGGCTGGCCGCATCCACTCGTATGTGGATACCCAGATTTCCCGACTTGGCGGTCCAAACTTTCACGAGATTCCCATCAACGCGCCGCTTGCGCAGGTGCATAACAACCAGCGTGACGGCATGCACCGCCAGTCGATACCCCGCGGCAAGGTGAATTACGAGCCCAATTCACTGGGCGGCGGCTGTCCGTTTCAGGCCGGTGCAACGGGATTCCGTTCTTTCCCCGAGCGCATATCCGATGACAAGGTCCGCGGCAAGCCCGAACGTTTTGCCGAGCACTATTTGCAGGCCAGGCTGTTCTACAACAGCCAGAGCCCCGTGGAACAAGCGCACATCCTGCGTGCATTTCGTTTCGAACTGACGCGCGTGCAGGTGCCGGCAGTCAGGGAACGCGTAGTTGCGATGCTCGCCAACGTCGATTCCGATCTTGCGAAACAGCTCGCTCGGGATCTGGGTATGCCCAAGACTCCCAAGCCACTGCCCAAGGCTGGTGGCGAGGTGACTCCTGAAATCACTAAGTCCCCGGCGTTGTCGCTCCTCGCTCGCCCAGGTAAGTTGGGAGTGCGCACCCGTCGCGTGGCCATTCTTGTCGCGGACGGGGTGGACACCGCTTCCGCACGGGGAATTCATGCTCAGCTCAGCCAGGCCGGTGCCGTACCCCGCTACGTGAGCGTGCGCCTGGGCCGTGTCGCAGGGGCAGAAGGTGGTGACGCACTTGCGGTCGAGGTGAGCATGGAGGCAATGCCCTGCGTGCTGTTCGATGCGCTAGTAATCCCCAATGGCAGGACGGCCGCAGAAACTCTGGGTAATGTGGGACATGCGCTGGACTTCGTGAAGGATCAGTACCGTCACTGCAAGCCTATCCTCGCGCTGGGCGCGGGGGCCGACCTCGTGGAAAACGCCGGGGTTCCGGCGAAGCTCCCAAATGGCGCCGACGATCCCGGTCTCATCATCGATCGCGAGCTGGATGATCCTGCCGGTGCAATCAAGACTTTCATGGTGGCCCTTGCAGCACACCGGGCTTTCGCGCGGGAGATTGATCCTCCGGGTGTGTAAGCCGCGAACGTCTGTTTACTCCGGCCACTTCGAAGTTTTACGAGTCCGCACTTCGCGATAGCGTGCGGTACGTATTCCAGTGACGCACGGCTCAGTGCCCAACGTCACGCCGAAACGCGCCATTTTCGCGTTCCGTACATGTTACGAACTGTGCAAAGTCTGGCTTCGACTGAACTGAATGCCGTATTCTGGCGTCTAGAACGCGCAATGGACAAAAAAACACTCGCCACAAGGATGTGCGGCCTGCTCGCCGGGCTCGCTCTGGCCATTTGCAATTCTGCCGTAGCGGCAGAGGCGCCGACGCCGGAGCCTCTTGAGGCACCCCAGACATCACCTTTGGCTGCATCAGAAGTTGCGGAGGACGAGCTGGAGGAAGTCATCATCTATGCCACCAGCGGCCAGCTAATAGCCGGCCTCCGCGCAGAATCCGAGCTGGATGCAGAAGGCATCTCGGCCTATGGCGCGAACAGTATCGGTGATCTGCTGAACAAGGTCGCGCCGAACGTGGACAACAGCGAGGAGGGTCCTCTCATACTGATCGACGGCAAACCGGCAGTGGGGCGAAGCGTGAACGACCTGCCTCCTGAAGCCATTGCCAAATTGCAGGTTCTGCCACCTCAAGCTGCCGGTGCCATCGGCGAGAGTCCCACCCGGCGCGTCATCAACGTTGTCACGAAGCCGCGGTTCATCCAGGGAACCGGCAATTTCACTGAAAGAGCCGCCACCGCCGGGCGGGGCTTCAGCAGCCGGGGCGACCTCAGCATCGTGAAGCTGCGCAACGGCAATATGCAAAATTTTTCGCTTTATGCCAACCGGGCCGAGCCGCTTCTGGAGGCTCATCGTGGCATCGTGAGCCAGTCGCTCGCCGTGCCCTATGACCTAACGGGTAATGTGCTGTCATGGCCGGTCCCGGGTGGCGAAGTGGACCCGCAGCTCAGCGCCCTCGCGGGCTCTCCTGTGACTGTCGCGGGAGTGCCTTCCGGCTCTCCGGATCCGGCGCTGGGCGATTTCGCGGCGCTGGCCGGCACTCCCAATGTCAGCGATTTGGGCCGCTATCGCACGCTGATCGGGGACCAGCTCAGTTATGGCATGAATGGCTCTTTCAGCCGCGCGCTGCCGCGCAACATATCGCTGAACGTCAACGGTTACGTGGACCGCAATGAGTTCAAGTCGCTTACAGGTGCGACGTCGACTCTGCTGCATCTCCCGGCCTCCTCTCCATTCAGTCCTTTCAGCCGCGATGTCGGCATCGCGCGCTACTTGGGCACACCTTTGCGGCAGGAACGGGAGTACACCAACGCCTACCTCACGGCCAGCCTGCGGATGCAGCTGGGCAAGTGGCGCCTGATGTCGGACAACAGCTTCAGCTGGAATAGCTCCACCACCGACAGCGAACGCCGCGTCGATACCGCAGCGCTGCAGGCTGCGATCAACGCCGGCACCCTGAATCCATTCGACCTGCTTCCTGCGGACTTGCTGGATGAGAGGCTCAGTGATCACGCAACCGCACGCGGCTACAACGTCTCGTCCAGGGCGCAACTGTCCGGTGCACTCTTCGACATGCCCGCCGGCAAGGCCAATCTCAATACAAGCGTGCAGTGGCTGCACCTCGAGCAGAAGTCCAGGACAGTCGGCACCAACAATGTCAGCAGCAGCACCAAACGAACCGACCGGACCGCAAACTTCAACTTGCAGTTGCCTCTGCTGGGCAGTCCCCAGTCCCAGGGATTCGGCATGGGAGGTCAGATCAACGGCAACGTCCGCGATGTGACCACCACAGGGCCGCTGTACACCTGGGGCTTCGGCCTCAATTGGCGCTACGGTAACCGCGCCAGCATGAACGTCGGCTTCAACCGCGAGAAAGTGTCACCCTTCCCCGGCGCGCTGAGCGACCCCGTCGTTATCATCGATGCCTACCGGGTGTACGACTTCATCCGCCAGGAAACAGTGCTCGTACGCTATATAACGGGCGGCAATCCGGATCTGAAAGTCGAGCATCGCGACATCATCAACGTCTTCGGCAATGTCCGGCCGCTCAAGGATGTTGATTTCACACTGAACGCACAGTACTCGCGCACGATGTATCAGGACCCAATACAGTCGCTGCCGCCTCCCAGTGCAGACATCCAGGCCGCGTTCCCGGACCGTTACCGGCGTGATGCCGACGGGCGCCTTTACGAGATCGACGCCAGGATGGTGAACTTGAGCCGCGCGAGAAACGAGCAGATTCGCTGGGGCGGCAACTTCCGGCGCGCTTTCGGGGTGCCAAAGACGGCGGCTGCTTCCCCCCAACCCGGCATGGTTTCCAGCGGACAATTCATGACGGTCAATGGCCAGGTCATGACAGTCAATGGCCAGGTGATCATGATGGATGGCGGCGACGGACTCTCCGGCGCCGGCTGGCGATTCAACGCCAACTTCACGCACCAGTTCCAGGTGGCTTACAAGCGTCTGCTGCGTCCCGGCCTGCCCGTGGTGGACCTGCTTTCCGGATCTGCGGGATTTGGCAACGGTCAGTCTCGCCACAGGGTGAATTCCACGATCGGACTTGCGCACAACGGCACTGGCATGCAGCTCAACAGCAACTGGGCAAGCGGTTCGTTCGTCAATGCGGGCACATCGAATTCACCGAACCGGATCGATTTCGGCTCCACGCTGCTTTTTGATCTGCAGGCGTTTACCAATCTCGGATCGATCTACCCCAACAACAAGCCACTGCAGGGTGTGCGCATTTCGCTGTCCGTGGAAAATGTGCTGGACTTCAAGCAGCGCGTGAAGGATCAGAATGGCGTGACGCCACTACGCTATCAGCCATACCTGCTTAACCCGCTGGGCCGCGTAGTGTCCGTGTCGTTCCGTAAGGCGTTCAATCGCCAAGGCCAGTGAACTAGTCCAGATATGTTCCGGTCGCAACTCCGGCGCAGCGTGAAGTCGGGTGTCTGCATACGCCGACATAATTCTCAACATGTCGGATGGCGAGTGCGCCAATCGGCGATCAAGCGCGAATCGACAGGATTCAACGCGTTCTTGTAGGACTAACCCGATCACGAATCCTCCGATAGCCCTATCAGAGACTGAAGCGGGGTGCTGTAGAAATGAATCGTCTTTCTACAGTGATTAGGAGCAGCGACATGAACAATTCGAAAACCCCGAAGATCGTGGTAGGCGTTGGCCTTGCTGCAATCTATGCCACGGGGCTGGCCATCTTCACTCTGCCTCGCACGCACGACAACGTCGTGGCACAGAACGCGTCAGATGCGCCCACCGCGCAGATTGCCGCCGCGTCCGTGCCGGCACCAGCCATCGTTCCGGAATCTAGCGCTACACCAACAAGCGTGGTCGAGCAGCCGGCTGCCACGAACGTAGTCGCTGCATCGGTAGCGAGCAGTGCGGCGAAGACTCCCGCGGCTTCCCGGACCCAGGTCGCTAGCGTGGCGACTGTCACGTCTACGGAAAACAGAGAGGTCGAAAATTCGAACCGGACCAACGAGGGCAGCCCTGCTGGTAACGAGCCCGCCAACTCTGCTGGTGACTTGCCGTCATCCCCGCAGGCGCAGAGTGTGTCCTCTGTCAACGACAGCCAGATCACTGCCGAGGTCAAGTCCCAAATCGCGGCCGTCGCGCCTGCCGGCGCCATCGACGTCACGAGCAAGGACGGGGTGGTGGAACTGACTGGGTCGGTGCCCAGCCAAGAAGTGATAGACAAGGCCCGGCTGGCTGCCAGCAATGTGGCCGACGTCAGGGATGTGAATGCCTCGGCACTGTTGATCAGCAACTAGCATAAGCGTCACGGGCCTTGTGCATAAACCGCAGCAAATAAAAAAGCCCCCGGCCTCAAGCCGGGGGCTTTTGCTCATACGACAGGGTGAGCTTTAACGCCTGGCTTGGAGGGTTACTCCGCCACCCTTGCCTTGGGTGGGCCCACTGCCAAGGATGTCACCGGTGGATACAAGCTTGACCCAAAGCGAACCGTCGCCTTTGTAGTACGAGGTTTCGCTGGCCTTGCGGAGCGCATCCAGGTTTTCCTGCGGCTTGCCTGAGGCTGCGGTGGTGAATCCCGGGAGCTCGAACATCACCCACGAACCTGTATCCAGTTCCTTCACGCTGAGGGAAAGGGACGGCCTTTCGGTGGTCACCTTGTACTCGGTGCCGGCTCGTACGTTGGTTTCCCCGTTGGCGATGAACTCCTTGCCATTGCGGCTCAGAACGATTGGCGGCCCTGCAGGTGCAGCGGTACCTCTGACTCGACCACCACCTGGGGCAATAACAACGGGAGCAGGAGCAGCACCGGCAGCGCCGGCACGACCACCGGGTGCGGCAGGACCAGCACCCGCGCCGGGACCACCCGCACGACCCGCAGTCGCACCAGGAGCTGCTGCTGCGCCAGGGCCGGGAGCTCCGCCTCGTGCGGCACCGGCACCGGGACCACCGGCACGAGGACCGCCACCGCCACCGCCGAACCCAACAGCACCACCACCGCCGCCAACACTCATGCGCCCGATATCGCCCTTGCACACCGCAGCGTTCCAGGTGGGTTTGACCTCGCAGGCTTCGTCGACGTCGATTCCGGTGATGTTGACGATGTAGGAATTGGCGACACCGGTGATGGAGCCGTCCTTGTCGTTGAACACCGAGGTCTTGTAGACCGAATTACCGTAATCATCGTTGCTCCACCTGTTGTCAATCGGCGGGAAATACACCGGTTTGGCGTCGATGAATTTCGAGCGCGACACGGTGTTGTTGGAGCTCATGCCGAAGCTGGTGAACAACAGGTAGGAGATCGCACCCGTCTTGCGGGTGGCGTTGTCCTGGTAATTCACGAAGGTGTTGTTGTCCAGTTCATGATGGTAGTCGTAGAACTCGTAGGCGCGGATCGGGAAATCCGCGACAGTGGGGAACGGCAAGCTGCGGCCGGCGGCCTTTTCCGCAGGCGTCGTGGGGTTGCCGATGTTCTCGGTTTCGCCCACGAACAGCGAGTCAACCACCCGTGACGTGTAGAGGGAACGACCGGTATTGCCGGACGCTTGCGTGAAGCCGATTCCGTTGTCGGCCATCTTCAGGTTCTTGTAGAGGCGCAACTCACCGCGGGCCCAGATGCCGCTGTTACGGTTCTTGTAGCTGGTGTAATCCTCGACTACGTTCTCCGCTTGAGCGCTGTTCGCGTCAGCGGGATTGACAAGGGCAATATACCCGCCGACGGCGAATTTGCCATCGGCCCGGGGGGCGCGGTCGCCCATGAAACTGTCAAAGTTCGAATGGGAGACGTTGCCCTTGAACTCGCGGAGCTTCATGCGACGCGGCCACGTTGCCTTGCTGATATCCGTGCCTTCGAACGCGCCCATCGGATGCTCCGGGTAGGCGAGCCAGAAACCCGTCGCGTCGGAACCCGCGGCCACGTTGTCCCGGTAAGTGTTGTCCGGATTGGTGATCCAGAAAGCCGACACCGTGTTATCCGAAGGGATCAGGATTTCCTTGGAGTCCTGGCCGGTGGTCTTGAAGTTCAAGCCGTCCGGGGACCATCCGAATGGGGCGAGGTTTGTCGGGTCGCAGGGCTTGGACGTATGGCACTTGGTCTGGATCGCGAGGTTGCGGACAAACTGGTTGCCGCTCTCGATGCCGTCCTCGAGGAAGAAGCAATGACCGACGGTGTTGTAGGTCACATTGTTCTCGACCTGAAGATTGTTCGTGCCATGCACGGTCACGCAGCGGTTGTAGGTGTCGTGGATGGACGCGTTCTTGATGTACTGGCCCTTGCCTTCGCCCACCAGATGCCAGTGGATCGGATACCGGGCCAGCTCCATGTTCTGACCCATGCGATTGAGCTCGACGCCCTCGACAAACATCTTGCTCGTGACCATCGCCATGATGTGTCCGCCGAAGAAGGACTGCTCCGCATCGGCCGATGCCTGGATCTTGATGTTACGCGTCAGCAAGCCGACTTCGCCGCGTTCATCCACGTCGAAGGTGATCTTGCCGAAGTGCATGTAGTCCAGCTTTTTGTCCAGCGTGATCGTGTTGCCCTTGATAGCGGAAATAGTTCGCCGCTCTGCCTGCCGGGGATCGAAATCCGTGGATGCGAGGACAATCTCGTCGCCGATGCGCCAGCCCTCGGCGTTCAGAACCTGTATAGAGGTCGCGCCTGCGGCAGCCGTGCCGGACAGCTTGGTCCAGGTGTTGGTCCGGTCACCGTGCAGGTTCAGGGTTCCGCTCATCAGCATGATCCCGCGGTCCACGCGGTCCGTCGTTCCACCCACTCCACTGATATCTTCGTCTTTGACGTTGTTGGTGAAGGTGATGGTCGCC
>JBDSJD010000016.1:0-84898 GCA_039917615.1 Steroidobacteraceae bacterium | reverse complement strand
CTGCTGGTGTTTACCGGTTTCGCCTGGTTCTTGAAAAAGGAATACTGGAAGGACGTCCGCTGATGCCATTGCCCGCCCGTGTGCAATGGGTCACGCGGGCGAAGCGCTGGTTGTGGAGTTCATTCTATTGACGAGTCGCCGCGCCGTGATGACATTATTTTCGGCCCCGGATGAGCCCGCCAGCCACCGGACCCGGATCGTACTGGCGGAAAAAGACGTCGAGATCGAGATCGTCAGCGTCACGCCCGGTCGTTTTCCGGAAGACCTGCTCGACCTGAATCCCGACCATTCGCTGCCCACCCTGGTGGACCGCGATCTCGTCCTTTATGACTCGCGCATCATCATCGAATATCTCGATGAACGGTTTCCGCATCCCCCGCTGATGCCGGTCGATCCAGTGTCGCGCGCGCAGTTCCGGCTGGCGCTGCATCGCATCGAGCGGGACTGGTACGGTCTTGCCGCGAAGCTGGACAAACACGGTCCCGAAAGCCCGGACGCGCCGCGCCTGCGTGGCGAACTGCGTGACCTGATCGTGCAGACCAGCGATTTCGTGCGCAACAAACCCTATTTTGTCAGCGATGAACTGTCGCTGGTAGACGTGACCATCGCGCCACTGCTGTGGCGCCTGCCGCGCTATCGCATCGAGCTGCCGAAGGATTCCGCGCCGCTGCTCAAGTACGCCAACCTGTTGTTCTCGCGGCCGGCCTTCCGCATGAGCCTGTCGACGCAGGAGCGGGAGATGCGCATTGCCTGAGCTCTCGCGGCGGCCGTATCTGCTGCGAGCCATGCTGGACTGGATCGTCGATTGCGGCTACGCACCGCACCTGATCGTGGACGCGACTTCCGACTCCGTACAGGTGCCGCGGCAGTTCGTGAAGGAAGGGCGCATCGTCCTCAACATTTCCGCTTCTGCCACGCAGTCGTTCCAGATCGGCGCTGCGGCGGTTGAATTCAGCGCGCGCTTCAGCGGCGTCAGCCACCGCATCAGGGTGCCGGTGGAGAATGTGCTTGGCATCTATGCCCGCGAGACGGGACAGGGCATGGTGTTCACCGAGGAGCCAGGCCATCTCCCGGCCGAGGCGAATCCTTCCGGCGGCGCAGGCGAAGATCCACCCGAACCCCCAGCGCCGGACCGTCCAAAGCGCCCCAGTCTGAAGGTCGTGAAGTAACGGCCGACCCTCAGTGTCCTGTGGCACTGAAAGCGTGGCGGATCCAGTTGATATCGAAGCCGCTGGCGTCGGGCTTCAGATCCAATACATCGAAACGCACCGCGCACCTGGCGAGCTGCGGATGCGTGGCCAGCAGGTGCCTTGCGGCGCGGTGGATCTTGCGCTGCTTGCGCCAGTCGACACTGGCTGCGCCGCCACCGTAGTTGCAACGCGCACGCAGCCGCACTTCGGCAATGACCACGACGCCATCTGCGGTCTGCGCCACGATGTCGATCTCGCCGGTGCGACAGCGATAGTTGCGCGCGAGAATGGTGAGATGGTGCGCCTGCAGGAACTGTGCGGCGGCTGCTTCGGCTTCGCGCCCTGTCTGAATCCGGTCGATGGGCCTGCGCGGCGTCAGGGGCTTGCCCTATCTCGCTGCAGGCTCGGCGGGTAGAGCCGCGCCTTCACCGTTTACGCGAGCCCAATTCAGGCTGCGCTCTACACGGCCATCTGGCGTGAAGTTCAGGCGACCAGTCAGGCCGGGCAGCGGTGAAGATGTCGATCCGCCGCGTATGGCAAGCGCCAGGTTTGCGGCGTCGAAGCCAAATGCGAAATAGCGTGACTGCCGCAGGCCGCGCGCACCCCAGACGGACTCAGTGGCTGCGCGCAGATCGGCGGTCGGTCCGGCGGTGTCCAGCAGCCACGGCATGTCGAGCAGATAGATACCCACGAGCTCACGATTCGCTCGCAGGTCGGCGTCGAGGCCGTCCTGGGTCATGTAGACGGGGATGTCTTCTGCATAGCGATGCAGCAGCGGATAGATCTGCAGCAGCGGGTTGATCTGGTCCTTGTAGCCCGCGACAAAGATCGCGTCGATCTCCGGTCGTGGGCGCGGCTCAAAGCCGAATTCAGCCTGGGTGATCTGCCGAATCCTTGTGTAACGCTCGCGGCTTTCATCCAGTCCGAGCGCAGTAGTCACTGCGGATGTCAGGTCATTGCCGTTCAAGTCGTAGTTGCCCTGCACCACGACACGGCCACCGGCGCGCGTCAGTTCTTCTATGAACGCGGTCTTTACGCGGTTGCCCCAATCTCCGGCTGGCACCAGCACCATGGCATTGCGCTGGCCAGTGCCTGCCATCTGCCGCGCGATCTGCCGCGCTTCGTCTTCTGGCGCCAGTGCGTACTGATAGATGTTTGCGCCGGCGAAACCGCTGCCGGCGAGATTGTTGAGCAGCAGCAGTGGCAGGTCGGAGGGACGCTGTTCAACCGCGGTCTGCACCTCGGCTTTGGTCAACGGACCTACGGCAATGCCAGCGCCTTCGGTGCGTGCCTTTTGCATGGCCGCCGCCACCGTGATCGCAGCGGTGTCGTAAACGCGCACTGCGGGCCGCGCCGCCTCAGGCAGTCGGGCGATGGCTGCCATGAAGCCGTCGCGTGTCAATGCTGCCGCATTGCGCGTCTGGGGTGAAGCGTCGCCCAGCGGCAGCAGCAGCGCGACAGGCGAAGTACTGGCAACCACGGCGCCGCTGCGGGGCTGGGCACGCCCGCCCAGGGCCAGGATCTCGCTGGCCGCAATGGTCGCAGCGGGATGACCCGGAAAGCGGTTGCGCCAGCCTTCGATGGCTGCAGGTGCGGCGAGCGGACTCTGGCCAGCCGCAGCTGCGATCTGGCCGATCTCCAGCCAACCGCGCACCAGTGCGTCGCGACTTGCCGCGGGGTCGAAGCGCAGACCGCGATCGATGGCGGTGCGCAGATCGTTCAGCAGGTCGCGGCGTGCGCGGGTGCGTTCGCTGTCTGATGTTGCCACGCGATCCCGTTCCAGGGCGGCGCGCACTGCTTCGACCGGCAGGCCCGCACGCAGCGCCAGCTGCTGTTGCAGCAGGAACAGACGCGCGGCATCGGCGGGCCGGACCGGCTCGGCTACCTTCGACACCTGCTGCCATGCTGGTGCGTACTGGCCCCGTGCCATGGCGATCTCGCCGCGCACCAGGTCGCGTTCGAACTGTTGCGCAGTGGTGAGGCTGCTGGCAGCGGTATCGATCACGCGCTGCGCGTCGTCGGCCCGATTGGCGGCAAGCCAGGCGCGCGCCGCGGCCAGTGCAAAATCATTGCGGTCGGGCGGCGGATTGTCTTGCGCCAGCTGTTCATACACCTGCGCCGCAGCTGCCGGATTGTTCTGTTGCAGCAGTTGTTCGGCGCGGTTGACCGACGCCGGCGCCCTGCCGGGTGGCGATGCCGATATACAGCCAGCAAGCAGCAGCGCCAGCAGACAGATGGCTGTTGCACGGGAGGCGACGAGTGGGTTGTGTTGCATGGCTGGCATCGGTCGGGGCAAGCTTGGCTGTTCCTTAATGGCGTAAACGACGCGCCCGGAGATTATAGAGGTGGGCCCGGGCCGAATCGAACTGGTTGCGACACCGATCGGCAATCTGGCTGATCTGTCGCCGCGCGCACGCGAAGTGTTGGCAGATGCCGACATCATTGCGGCCGAAGACACCCGCCACACGGCCGGCCTGCTGCGGCAACTGGGCCTGCAGCGGCCGCTGGTATCGCTGCATGACCACAACGAGGCCGCCCGCCGCGACCAGCTCATTGCACAGGTGCAGCAGCAGGGCATTTGTGTCGCCGTGGTGAGTGACGCCGGCACTCCGCTGGTGTCGGATCCGGGATATCTGCTGGTGCAGGCGGCGCTGGCGGCCGGGATTGCCGTGCATGCCGTTCCCGGGCCATCGGCGGTGCTGGTGGCGTTGGCGGTCTCCGGCCTGCCAGTGGATCGATTCTGTTTCGAAGGATTTCTGCCGGCGCGCGCCGGCGCCCGGCGCGAGAAACTGCGCGCCTTGCTGCGCGAGCCACGCACCATGGTTTTTTTCGAGGCACCGCATCGCATAGTGGAAACCTTGCATGACCTGCAGCTGGAGCTTGGCACCGAACGCAATGCCTGCGTGGCGCGGGAACTGACCAAGACACACGAGAGCGTATACCGCGGCAGCATCGCGCGGCTGCTGCAGATTGCGACGGAAGATGCCAATTTTGCGCGCGGTGAAATCACGCTGGTGGTGGCGGGAGCCGCGGAAGGCGATGCGGCGCCCGACGACGCATTCGTCGCACGCGCGCTCGATCTGTTGTCGGCTGAGCTGCCGCCATCGCGTGCGGCGGCAGTGGTCGCGCAACTCACCGGCCGGCGCAAGGCCGATGTCTACGCGCTCATCCGCCGATCAGACGCAGCCTCTCAACCCGATGAAGTGGAAGACTCATGACAGGAACATCGCTGCGATTGATTTCTTCGATGGCCACTCGCGACCTGCTCGCGGAGCTTGCGGCGCGATACGAACTGGAAACAGGCCAGCCTGTGGCAGCCGAGGCGGCGGGGGGTGTGGATGTTGCAAAACGTGTCAGTGCCGGCGAGGTCATGGATGTGGTGGTGCTAGCATCCACTGCCATTGACAAGCTCATCGCCGAAGGCCGGATCACCGGCAGCCGGATTGATCTGGTCCGCTCAGGAATAGCCGTGGCGGTGCAGGCTGGCGCCGCGCGCTCATCCATAGCCAGCGAAGCGGATGTGAAATTACTGGTGCTGGCGGCGCCCACATTGAGCTATTCCACCGGCCCCAGCGGCGTCTACCTGGAAAAACTCTTCGAACGCTGGGAAATATTGCAGCTGATCCGCCCTCGCATCGTCGTGCCGCCGCCAGGTGTGCCGGTGGGTTCGCTGGTGGCAGACGGCACCGCGGCGCTGGGCTTCCAGCAGCTGAGCGAGCTCAAGAATCTCGAAGGAATAACGGTGCTGGGTCCGCTGCCGGATTGCATTCAATCGATGACAGTATTTTCCGGTGGCGTCTGCGCCAGCAGCATGAATGCCGACGCGGCGCGCGGACTGCTGCGATATCTGGCTTTACCAGAAGTCGCGGCGCTCAAGCAGCAGCACGGCATGGCCGCTGCCTGAGCGCGGGCGTTTTACTTTGCCGTTGCGCATGCGCCGAGCCACTTCGAATCGAACTTGGTTTCGATCGACATCTGCTGCGCCTTGATCTGCATGGTGCCCTTCACATGCGATTCATCGACCACATCGACGACCAGCTTGCCATCAGCAGGGCCGGCGGCTGAGGTGCACTGGAAAGTGGTTTCCTGACGCTTTGGCGTGCTGCTTACCACCGTGTAAGTGCACTTCATGTCCCCTTGTTGCTGCCCGCGGAAGGCGCCGTCTGCGAGGTCCTTCTCCGTCACGCAGGACTTCGTCGTCACCGGTTTGCCGGACATCGCGCTCATCGCCTGCTCCATCTGCGCACGTTGCGCCGGCGGCATCTGGGCGAGGATTTCGGGCGGCAGAGCAGGCATCGCCGGCATCGCCGCGCCGCCCATGTTCATGGTCGTCGTGGTTTCCCACTGGCCGATCTTGGCACTGAGCTTTTCTGCAGCCAGCAGCGGCAGGGCTACCGCCACGCAAATCAGCACCGTGGCTGGGCGAATCGCAATTTTATTCATGACGCCTCCGGAAAATCCTGCCGTTACGAAATGTGGTCCGCAGCGATTGTGGTTGAAGGGCATCGCGATGGGCAAGCAATGCACGACTTGCGCTGCTATGGTCCGCCGCGGGGGAGCTGGCTGGGTAATCGCTGCGCAACATCCGCAAGGGTGGAGCGGGGAGGAAAGTCCGGGCTCCAGTGGACAAGGTGCCAGGTAACGCCTGGGGGGCGCGAGCCCACGGAAAGTGCAACAGAGAATAGACCGCCTAAGTATCCGGAAGGAGCGATCCGACTTGGATACCGGCAAGGGTGAAACGGTGCGGTAAGAGCGCACCGCGTCGGTGGTAACACTCGACGGCATGGAAAACCCCACCTGGAGCAAGGCCAAATAGGGAAGTCGCGGTGCGGGTCGCAAGGCCTGGGCCGCAAGCGTGAGTCCCGCGTGCTTCCGGGTAGGCTGCTAAAGGGCTGCGGTAACGCAGTTCATAGAGGAATGATTGCCCTCGACAGAACCCGGCTTACAGGTCAGCTCCCCCACTTTCTGAGCTTTTTGATCCAAGTACCGGAATCGAAAAGAGTTCTTGCTGTGATTCACGTCCCACTTTTTGGAACGCGCGTAAGTTGTTGTGACATAAACAAAAAAACCCTGTCGCGGCGTTGACATAACACCCACCCCGTTCCTAAGATGGGATTAGGTGGGTTCAAGTGGGTGGAAGTGGGTAGCCCCATTTCAGTGCATGTTCCGCGGCGCAACAAAAATCATTATTGATGACAAGGGCAGGGTTGTAGTGCCAGCGCGCTACCGCGGCCTTCTGTCCGCCGCGGGCGAAGGCCGGGTCATCGTGACCGTCGACCGCGACGAATGCCTGCTGATCTACCCCGCTCCGGAATGGGAACGCATCGAGCAGCAGCTGAACAGCCTCCCCAGTTTGCACCCGCAGGTGCGTCGCCTGCAGCGGCTGATGGTCGGTCATGCCGAAGAGTTGCTGCTCGACAGCCATGGTCGTCTCGCGTTGACGCCAGAGTTGCGTGAATTCGCTGGCCTTACTCGCGCTGCCTGGATCGTCGGTCAGGGCAACAAGCTGGAATTGTGGGATGAGGCGCGCTGGAACATCCAGCGCGAAGAGTGGAAAAAAAGTGAGCAGGGCGTGACTGAACTTTCCGCCGAGCTCAGTACGTTGAAACTGTGATGTCTGGATTCCGGGGAGCATTTCATTGGCTGAGCACGAGCCGGTGCTTGTCGAAGAGGCCGTCGCCGCGCTTGCGATCGGCCCGGCCGGCGCACGACCGCGACTGTATGTCGACGCCACGTTCGGTCGCGGCGGTCACGCGGCACGCATCCTCGATTCGCTTGGACCGGACGACCGCCTGCTCGCGATCGACCGTGACCCCGTCGCAGTCGCCGCCGCTGGCCGGCGCTTCCAATCGGAGTCGCGCCTGGTGGTGGCTGGCGCTGCGTTCAGCGCGCTCGAGGCACTGGTCGCGGCACATGGCGAAGGACGTGCCTGTTGCGGGATTTTGTTCGACCTCGGCGTGTCTTCGCCGCAGCTCGACGACGGCGCGCGCGGTTTCAGTTTCCAGCAGGACGGTCCGCTCGACATGCGCATGGATCCGGCGAGCGGTGAAAGTGCCGCCGACTGGCTTGCCCGCGCGCCTGCCGACGAGATCCGCGACGTGATCGGCACGCTGGGCGAAGAAAGATTCGCCGGGCGTATCGCGCGCGCCATCACCGAGCAACGCGACGAAGAACCGATTACTACCACGGGTCGGTTGGCGCAGATTGTCATGGGAGCTGTACGCACACGCGAGCGGGGCAAGCATCCCGCGACGCGGACGTTCCAGGCAATCCGCATGCACGTGAATGACGAACTGGGGGAGTTGTCGCGGGGCCTCGCGGCGGCGGTGCGCGCGCTTGCGACCGGCGGTCGCCTCGCGGTGATCAGCTTTCACTCGCTTGAAGACCGGATGGTCAAGCAATTCATACGGCGTGAGGCTGCGCCTGATCCGGCCTGGGCCCGTTTGCCGGTTGCGCCGCCGTTCGACCCATCGCTGCGTCTGGTCGGGAAGAAGCTGCGGGCTGGTCCCGCTGAGCTTGCTGCGAATCCACGGGCGCGTTCCGCCATGTTGCGAGTGGCCGAGCGACTCGACGCCCCGCCAGTTGGCGGTGACGCCTGATGTCCTTGCTGCGCCAGCCATGGATCCTGGCGACGCTGCTGTGGTGCGCGGTCCTGGCGTCGGCTGCCGCTGCGGTACACACGAGGCATCGCTCGCGCGAGCTGTTTGTCGCCCTTGAGCAGCTACATCGCGAACGCGATCAGCTGGATATCAACTGGGGGCAGTTGCAGCTGGAGCAAAGCACGTTTTCGGCACATGCGCAGGTCGAGTCGATTGCCATCGGACAGTTGAAGATGGTCACCCCGGACGCCGCCAGGATCCAGCTGGTGACGCCGTGAGCCGCGGCGCAACGAACGACGCCCGGAGTTTTCGTCTGCGCAGCTGGTTTGTGTTTGGCGTGTTGATGCTGGCTGCCGGCGGCCTGCTGGCGCGGGCGGTGGACCTGCAGCTGGTCGACCATGAATTCCTGATCAGGCAGGGTGAAGCACGCTCCACGCGTCCCGTTTCCACGGTTGCCAATCGTGGCGCAATCCTGGATCGCAACGATACGCCGCTGGCCATCAGCACGCCGGTGGATTCGGTCTGGGCCGATCCGCGCGAACTGGTTGCTTACCCGGATCGCTGGCCTGAACTTGCCAGCGTATTGCAGCGTGACCGGGGCGAATTCGCGCGCCGCATTTCGAGCAACCAGGACGGCAAGTTCATCTGGCTGGCGAGGCAGATCTCGCGCGAGCAGGCACTGGCGGTGCGCAATCTGGATGTTGCTGGCGTGCATCTGTCGCGCGAGCAGAAGCGTTACTACCCCTCGGGTGAGGTCGTGGGCCACGTGGTGGGCTTCACCAATGTGGATGACGAAGGGCAGGAGGGCGCCGAACTTTCCTATGAGTCATTGCTGGCCGGTGAGGATGGCCTGAAACGCGTGATCCAGGATCGCAGGGGCCGCAGCGTCGAGGACGTTGAAAACATCCGCACCACACGGCCCGGCAGCAACGTGACCTTGAGTCTGGATATGCGGATCCAGAATCTGGCCCACCGACAGCTGAAAGCCGCGATCGAACAGAACCGCGCGCATTCGGGCTCGATGGTGGTGATCGATGTAACCACTGGCGAGATCCTCGCCATGGCCAACTTTCCTACTTTCAACCCGAACAATCGCACCAAGCTGACGCCGGCGATGTTCCGCAATCGTGCGGTCACTGATCCCCTCGAGCCGGGTTCCAGCATCAAGCCGTTTGTGGTGGCTGCAGCCCTGGAGTCCGGCCACTTCGACTCCGCGAGTAGGGTCGATGTCAGCCTCGGCTATGTGCAGGTTGGCACGCGGGTGATTGAGGACGAGCATCCGCAAGGCATCCTGTCCCTGGCCGGAGTGCTCGCCAAGTCTTCCAATGTGGGCATGGCGATGATTTCGCAGGCGGTCGAGCCGCAACTGATCTGGAGCACGCTGACGCGGCTGGGATTCGGGCGTGTGACGGCGGGCCAGTTCAAAGGTGAGTCGGGTGGATCGCTTTCCAACTATGCCAGGTGGAATCCGGAGGGCATCGCGTCGCTGTCGCGTGGCTACGGCCTTTCGGTCACACCGCTGCAGCTTGCGCAGGCCTATGCCGCGATAGGTGCCCTCGGTGTGGTGCGCCCGTTGACCATACTGCGCCGGAATGAAAATGAAGCGGTGCCAGAGGTGCGCGCGATCAGCGAGCAAAACGCGCGCGCGCTGATTGCCATGCTCGAATCCGTGGTGCTGGAAGGCACTGGCACCAAGGCGGCGATTCCTGGCTACCGTGTGGCCGGCAAGACCGGCACTGCCAAGAAGGTCAATGGCAGTGGCGCCTATTACACGGATCGTTATACCGCGGTGTTTGGTGGCCTCGCGCCGGCGAGCAATCCGCGCCTGGCAGCAGTGGTGGTGATCGATGATCCGGCCACTGGTACTTACTATGGTGGCGACGTGTCGGCGCCGGTGTTCTCGAGCGTAGTGGGGAACGCGCTGCGTTTGATGGGCGTTGCACCGGATGGTGCTGCTGGCGCAAGCGATCCAATGACTGGCGTTTCGACGCTGGTGCGGCGTTGAACGGTTCGCCCCGGATCGCACTTTCAACACTGCTGCACGGTGTTGCGGCAGTTGGCAGGGATGCAGAGCTGACAGACCTCACGCTGGATAGCCGCCAGGTAACCCCTGGCGGCGCTTTTTTGGCCTGTCGTGGATTGCGTCATCATGGCCTGGATTTCGCGCAGGATGTGGCGCGGCGCGGCGCGGCCGCCATCGTCTGGGAACCCGATGGTGTGCATCAGCCTCCGTCCATGCACTCGGATATCGTGCTCGCCGAGGTGCCGGAGCTTGGTCGGCATGCGAGTCTGCTTGCGGACCGCTTCTTCGCCTCTCCTTCGCAGCAAGTGGATGTCGTGGGTGTGACGGGCACCAACGGCAAGACCACCTGCGCCTGGTTGCTGGCACAGGCGCTGACGTTCTGCGGCGAACGCGCTGCGTACATCGGTACCCTGGGCAGTGCCTTTGCCGGTGAGCTGGTCGCGGGTGAGATGACCACACCCGATGCGATCACCGTGCAACGCGGGCTCGCCGCATTCCATGCGCGCGGCGCGCGCAAGGTGGCGATGGAAGTGTCCTCGCATGGACTCGCGCTGGGTCGCGTGCAGGCCGTGCATTTCGACGCCACCGTATTCACCAACCTGACGCGCGATCACCTGGATTTTCACGGCGACATGACCGCGTACGGCGCGGCCAAGGCCAGCCTGTTCGAACGTGATGACGTGCGCCTGCGGGTGTTCAACGTGGATGACGCCTTCGGGGCGATGCTGGCCGCGCGGCCGCAGTTTGCGGATCGCATTGCCTGCAGCAGCCGCAGCGGTGCAGTGCCGGATCGTGGCGCATTCGTGCGCGCCCACAGCATGCAGTTCACAGCGGTGGGCACCAGGTTCGAGCTGGCCACAAGTTTCGGCAACGCCGCGGTACAGACCCCGCTGGTGGGCGCATTCAACATCGACAACCTGCTGGCCGTAGCGGCAGTGCTGCTGGGCAGCGACATCAGCCTGTCGCGTGCGGTCGCGGCCATCGGCGTGTTGCAGGCTCCGCCCGGCCGGCTCGAAGTGATTGCGGTGCCCGGCCAGCCGCTGGCGGTGGTGGACTATGCCCATACGCCGGACGCACTCGAGCAGGCGTTGCGGGTGTTGCGTCGTCACTGTACCGGTCGCCTGATCGTGGTATTTGGCTGCGGCGGCGATCGTGATAGCGGCAAGCGGCCACTAATGGGTGCAGCAGCAGCGCGCGCTGCAGATCGGATCGTACTCACCGATGACAATCCGCGTTCTGAAGATGCGCTGCAGATCTTGGCCGACATACAGCGCGGTACTGGCGCTGCGCCAGTGACGGTGGTGCAGGATCGGCGCGCGGCCATTGCACACGCGTTGCAGCATGCCTCTGCAGGCGATGTAGTGCTTGTGGCCGGCAAGGGTCATGAGACCACCCAGGTCACGGGCACTGGCACGCGGCCGTTCAGCGACCGGCAGGTGGTGCGTGAAGTGCTGGGGGTTGCATGAAGCGGACCCTGCAGACATTTGCGGCGCTTTGCGGTGGCAGCTTCAGTGGCGAGGATGGCGCCTATAGCGGCGTCAGCGCTGACACGCGCTCACTGCGTGCTGGTGAAATTTATGTCGCGCTGCACGGCCCGCATTTCGATGGCAATGAATTCCTGAGCAGCGCGGCTGCGGCGGGCGCTGCGGCCGCTGTCGTGGATCGCGCCGTGTCTGCAGCACCGCTGCCCGTGATCGAAGTCGCCGACGGCCAGGCGGCGCTGACCCGCGCGGCTGCAGGCTGGCGAGCCGGGTTCAAGGGGCCGCTGGTTGGTATCGCCGGCAGCAACGGCAAGACCACGGTCAAGGAGATGACCTCATCCATCCTGGCGCAGCGCGGCGCGTGTCTTGCCACGCGCGGCAATCTCAATAACCACATTGGCGTGCCGCTGACGCTGCTGCGCCTTGCCGATGAGCACCACAGCGCGGTGGTCGAAGTCGGTGCCAACCGTCCCGGCGAAGTCGCGGCTCTGGTCGCCATCGTCAGGCCCACCGTGGGCCTCATCACCAACGCCGGTGCGGAGCATCTGGAAGGATTCGGGGATCTGGACGGCGTCGCGCGCGCGGAAGGCGAGATGGTTGCCGGCCTGACGGCTGCCGATGTGGCTGTCATCAATGCCGACGATGACTATGCGCAACTCTGGCGTGACATGACGCCGGCGCGTGTGGTGACTTTCGGTGTGGACAGCGCGGCGGATTTCCGTGCCGCAGGTGTTTCCGAAGTGCTGACGGATGCGGGCTTCCGCGTGACTTTCACGTTGCAGTCGCCGCTGGGTGAGCGGGCCGTGCAATTGAACGTCGGTGGCCGCCATAACGTGCGCAACGCAGCCGCAGCCGCAGCCGCTGCAGTGCAGGCCGGCGCCACGCTGGACGATGTGGCGCTGGGCCTCGCCAGCATGCAGCCCGTCTCCGGACGCCTGCAGCCGGCGCGCACGCGCCAGGGCGCACGTCTGATCGATGATTCCTACAACGCCAATCCAAGCTCAATGCGGGCCGGCATTGATGTGCTGACGCAGCTTCCAGGCCCGGCCTGGCTTGTGATGGGTGATATGGGCGAGCTGGGCGACCACGCCCGCGACAGTCATGTACAGATCGGTACCTATGCGCGCGAGCGGGGAGTGCAATGCCTGTTTGCCACAGGTCCGCTCAGCGCGCTTGCCGTCGAGGCCTTCGGTGCCGGTGCAAGTTGGCATACCGACACCGATTCCCTCGCGCGCGCCGTTGAAGCGCGGCTGTCCGCCGAGGTCACGCTGCTGGTCAAAGGTTCCCGTTCCAATCGCCTGGAGCGCGTGGTCGCTCATCTGACCGGCGTCGCCGCCAAAGAGACGCACTGATCATGCTGTACTGGCTGGCAGAGAGACTTGCGGAAACCCACTCGTTCTTCAACGTGTTCTCGTATCTCACGCTGCGGGCGATTCTTGCCGTGATTTCGGCATTGCTGATTTCGCTGCTGATCGGCCCGGCGATGATCCGCTGGCTGTCGCGCTACCAGGTGGGCCAGCAGGTGCGCAGCGACGGACCGCAGACGCATCTGAAGAAGGCTGGTACACCGACCATGGGCGGGGCGCTGATCATCGTCGCGATCGTGTCCGCCACGCTGCTGTGGGCGAACCTCGCGAATCGTCATGTCTGGATCGTGCTCGGCGTGACGCTGGCGTTCGGCCTGATCGGCTTCTACGACGATTATCTGAAGCTGGTGGTTGGCAATTCGAAGGGGCTCGCGGCGCGCTGGAAATATCTCTGGCAGTCGCTGGCGGGACTCGCGACGGCGCTGATCCTGTTTTACACCGCGAAAACTCCGGGCGAGACCACGCTGTATCTGCCGTTGCTGAAGCAGTTCGCACTGCCGCTCAGTGCCGCGGGTTTCATCATCCTGACGTACCTGATGATTGTGGGGATGAGCAACGCGGTAAATCTGACTGACGGCCTGGATGGGCTTGCCATCATGCCGGCGGCGATGGTTGCGGCTGCCCTCGGCATCTTCGCCTGGGTCAGTGACAACGTGAATCTGGTCACCTACCTCGGTATCCCCGCGGTTCCGGGTGCCGGCGAAGTGGCCATTTTCTGCGCCGCCATGTCGGGGGCGGGCTTGGGCTTCCTCTGGTTCAACACCTATCCAGCACAGGTATTCATGGGCGATATCGGTGCGCTCGCGCTGGGCGCGGGCCTCGGTGTGGTCGCGGTAATCGTGCGACAGGAACTGGTGGTGCTGCTGATGGGCGGCATCTTCGTGCTCGAGACGGCGTCGGTGATCCTGCAGGTGGCCTCGTTCAAGTTGCGCGGCAAGCGTATTTTCCGCATGGCGCCGATCCACCATCATTTCGAACTCAAGGGCTGGGCCGAGCCGAAAGTGATCGTGCGGTTCTGGATCATCACCTTGCTGCTCGTGCTGGCAGGCCTTGCAACATTGAAGGTGCGTTGATGACGCCACCGCGCGCAGTAGTTGCAGGTCTGGGCAATACGGGTCAGTCAGTGATCCGCCATCTGCTGTCCCGCGGCTGGCAGGTTGCGGCTACCGACTCACGCAACGAGCCACCGGGAATTGCCGGACTGCGGCAGCTTGCGCCGGGCATGCGAATCGCGCTCGGCGCGCTCGACCAGGCACTGCTTGCCGATGTGGACTACGTGATCGCTTCGCCTGGCTTGTCGCAGGCCGACCCATTCTTTGTCGCTGCGCGCCGCCTGGGTGTGCCAATCATTGGCGACATTGAATTGTTCGCGCGCAGTGGCGCCGCACCTGTGGTGGGCATCACTGGAACCAATGGCAAGAGCACGGTGACTACGCTGGTCGCGCGCATGGCGGAGCGTGCGGGCCTTGAGACACGCGCTGGCGGAAATCTGTCACCGCCGGCGCTGGACCTGCTTGCGATGGGCGGGGCCAGCTTGTATGTGCTGGAACTGTCGAGCTATCAGCTGGAAACCACTTATTCGCTGCAGCTCGCGGCAGCGACTGTACTCAATGTGACGCCGGACCACCTTGATCGCTACCCGGACATGCCGGCTTATGCCGCGGCCAAGGCCCGCATCTTCGAACGCTGTGGCGTCGCCATCATCAATCTGGATGATCCGCTGGTTGCAGCAATGGTTCGCAACGGCCAGAAGTCGCTGAGTTTTTCACTGCATGCCGACCGTGGCGCGGACTACTGCGTGCAGAGCGAAGCGGGCAGCGACTGGCTGTGCCATCACGGCGAGCGTCTGCTGCGCGTGGATAGCATGCGGCTCGTTGGCAGCCACAATGCCGCCAATGCGCTGGCGTCGCTGGCGCTGGGGGATGCGCTGGGCCTGGATCGTGCCGCAATGATCGCCGCGCTGCGTGAGTTTCCTGGTCTGCCGCATCGTGCCGCGTGGGTCGCAGATGTGGCCGGCGTGCGCTACGTGAACGATTCCAAAGGAACCAACGTTGGTGCAACCCTTGCTGCAGTTGCCGGATTCAAGGGTCCGCTGTTGCTGATTGCCGGCGGCGATGGCAAGAACCAGGATTTCTCGCCACTTCGCAGCGCATTCACCGGCAAGGTGCGCCGCGTGCTGCTGATCGGCCGCGATGCACAGCAGATCGAGGCGGCACTGCAGGGGGTCTGTGCAACCGAGCGTTGCGCCACGCTGGAAGCGGCGGTGATCGCGGCCGCGCGCGAGGCGCGTCCAGGTGACACCGTGCTGCTGTCCCCCGCCTGCGCCAGCCTGGACATGTTCCGCGACTATGCGCATCGCGGCGAAGTGTTTGCGGACGCCGTGCGCAGGCTCGCAGCATGAGCGGCAGCGCGGTTGTCATGTCCCGGGGTGCGGCGCGTCGCGGCGGGTTGCGTCTGGACCCGCTGCTGATCGGCATCGTGATGTCGATACTGCTGCTGGGCCTTGTGATGGTGACATCGGCTTCCATGCCCAAGGCCTCGCACGACAGCGGTGACCCGTTTGTTTTCCTCAAGAGCCAACTGGCACTGGCGTTGGGGGGAGTGGTGCTGGCCGCGCTGCTGTGCGCTGTTCCCACGGAGCTCTACCAGAAATACGCCAACTTGCTGCTCATCGCCGCTGGGGTGCTGCTCGTTGCGGTGTTCATTCCGGGTATCGGGCACGAGTCGCATGGCGCCCAGCGCTGGCTGCGCCTGGCGGGCTTCAGGCTGCAGGCTTCCGAAGTGGCGCGTGTCATGGTGCTGTGCTGGATCGCCTCGTACGCAGTGCGCCGCGAACAGGAATTGCGCGAAACCTTTTCCGGCCTGCTGCGGCCGCTGTGTATTACCGCCGTGTTCTGCGCGCTGCTGCTGCTGGAGCCGGACTTCGGCGCCGCTGCCGTGCTGTTCGCTACCGCATTTGGTCTGCTGTTCCTCGCCGGCGCGCGCTTGCGATGGGTGCTGCTCTGCATTGCCGGCGCGGCGGGCGGCTTCGCGGCGCTGATGGTGGCGGCGCCCTATCGCATGGCGCGCATCACTTGTTTCCTGAATCCCTGGGCGCATGCTGACAATTGCGGTTATCAGGCGGTGAATTCGCAGATTGCGATCGGCAGCGGCGCGTGGTTTGGCGTGGGGCTGGGCGACAGCGTGCAGAAGCTGTTCTACCTGCCGGAAGCGCACACCGATTTCGTGTTCGCGGTGCTGGCTGAAGAATTGGGCCTGGTGGGCGTGCTGGCGACCTTGGTGCTTTTTCTCGTGCTGGTGTGGCGGGCGCTGTACATCGCGCGGCTGGCTTCGGATGCCGGCCTGCGGTTCCAGTCGTACCTGGCCAGTGCGTTTGCGCTGTGGGTGGGTGTGCAGGCGCTGATCAATATCGGCGTCAATATGGGTGTACTGCCCACCAAGGGACTCACGCTGCCGTTCATGAGCTACGGCCGTAGCAGCCTGCTGGTGACGCTGGGGTGGTTCGGCATGGTGCTGCGTGTCTACCACGAGGTCATGGTGCGCAGCCGCGGTTCGGCCAGTGGCTCGCGGCGCGACAGCGCAGGAGCCGAAGCATGAATCGTCCGGTGCTCATCATGGCCGGCGGCACCGGTGGCCATGTGTTCCCGGCGTTGGCGCTGGCTCGACTGCTGCGTGCCAGATCCCGTGAAGTAATCTGGCTGGGCACGCGGCGCGGCCTCGAAGCTCGCGTCGTGCCTGCCGAGAATTTTCCGATTGAGTGGCTGACTGTCGGTGGCTTGCGCGGCAAGAGTGTGGTGACGCTGCTCATCGCCCCCTGGCTCCTGCTCCGCGCACTGGGGCAGGCTATTGCCATCGTCCGCCGCCATCGGCCCGCGGTAGTTGTCGGCATGGGTGGTTTTGTTACCGGCCCGGGCGGACTTGCCGCGTGGCTGTGTCGACGGCCGCTGTTGATTCATGAGCAGAATGCCATCGCCGGATTCACCAACCGATGCCTGGCGCCGCTGGCGCGTGAAGTGCTGACGGCGTTCCCCGCGGCGTTCGCGCAAGGTCGGCGCACCCGCTTGATCGGCAATCCGGTGCGCGAGGACATTGCGGCGTTGCCGATGCCCGTGCAACGGCTCGCAGGCCGCACCGGCGCGATCCGTCTGCTGGTGGTGGGTGGCAGCCTCGGCGCCATGCGTCTCAACCAGATGGTGCCGCAGGCGGTGCTGCTTGTCAGCAAGGGCAATGCCACTCCGACCTTCGAGATCTGCCATCAGTCCGGTGAAAAACATCTCGACGCGGCCCGCGCGGCCTATGCCAATGCCGGGGTTACGGCTGATGTCAGCGCCTTTATCGCCGACATGGCCGCTGCGCTGGGCTGGGCTGATCTTGTGATCTGTCGCGCTGGCGCCCTGACCATTGCCGAGCTCGCTGCAGCGGGCGTGGCCGCGTTGCTGGTGCCGTATCCGCACGCAGTGGATGACCACCAGACCCACAATGCCAGGTTCCTGGTCGATGCGGGCGCGGCACGGCTGCTGGCCGATGCCGCGCTGACGCCCGAGCTGCTCGCTCACGAACTGCGCGAACTGTGCGCGGATCGCGCCGTCCTGCTGGCCATGGCAGAAGCCGCAAGGCGCGTCGCAAAGCCAGCGGCTGCACAGCAGCTGCTGGACGCGTGCCTGGCTGCGGAGGTTGGTGCATGAACACGCCTTCCACTACAGGAATGAACAGACGCGCCGCTGACGGCATGCGCCGCATCAATCGCGTGCATTTCGTCGGCATCGGCGGCAGTGGCATGGGTGGAATCGCCGAGGTGCTGTTGAACCTGGGCTATGAAGTGCAGGGCTCGGACATCAAGGCAAACGCGGTCACGCGGCGGCTGGCGCATATGGGCGCGCGTGTGCTGCTTGGCCACGAGGCCGGCAACATTGCCGGCGCCGATGTGGTGGTGGTTTCCACCGCCATCAATAGCGACAACCCGGAGGTTGCTGCAGCGCTTGAGGCGCGCATTCCAGTGGTGCCGCGGGCGGAGATGCTGGGCGAGCTGATGCGCTTCCGCTACGCCATCGCAGTGGCCGGCACACATGGCAAGACCACTACGACCAGCCTCGTGGCCAGTGTGCTGGCGGAGGGTGGTGAGGATCCGACGTTTGTGATCGGCGGTCGCCTCAAGAGTGCCGGTACCAATGCGCGCCTCGGCGCCGGCCGTTATCTGGTGGCGGAAGCCGACGAAAGCGACGCTTCGTTCCTGCACCTGCAGCCCATGGTCGCCATCGTCACCAACATCGACAACGATCACCTGGGGACGCACGGCGGCGATTTCCAGAAACTGCGCCAGAGCTTCGTGGAGTTCCTCCACAACCTGCCGTTCTACGGGCTGGCGGTGTTGTGCGCCGATGATCCGGAACTGACAACGCTGCTGCCTCAGGTGGGGCGTCCGATACTGACCTATGGCATGGGCGAGAACGCTGACGTGCGCGCGGTCGACATAGAACGCCAGGCAGGGCGCACACGCTTTCGCGTGCTGCGCAAGGGAAGAGTGGATGACCTCGACGTCACCGTGAACCTTCCCGGGTTGCACAATGTCCTGAACTCCCTTGCAGCCATCGCCGTAGCCACCGATCTCGGCGTGGACGATGCCGCCATCCAGCGCGCCCTCTCCGGTTTCCAGGGCATCGATCGGAGGTTGCAGGTGGTCGGTGAGCTGCGCCTGCCCGATGGCGACATCGTCGTGGTGGACGACTACGGTCACCACCCGACTGAAATCAACGCAACGCTGGATGCCCTGCGCCAGGCTTACGCAGGTCGCCGCATTGTGCTGGTATTTCAGCCGCATCGCTTTTCGCGCACCCGCGACCTCATGGACGATTTCGCGCGCGTGCTGTCGCAGGCCGACACGTTGTTCGTGACCGAAGTGTATGCCGCTGGCGAAGCACCCATCGAAGGCGCCGACGGCCGCGCCATCTGTCGCGCCGTGCGTGGCCGCGGTCGCGTCGAGCCGGTGTTCGTGCCGACAGTCGAGGAGATCGCAGCGGCGCTGAAGGACCTCGTGCGTCCCGGCGATGTCATCGCGATGATGGGTGCGGGCAGCATCAGCGCCGCGGCGCACGAGCTGGCGCCGCAACTCGATGCGCTGCGCATGACGGGAGGCGCGGCATGAATTTCACGCTGCCTTCTGAATTCGCAGCCAGGGTGCGCTTCGGTGAACTGCTGTCGCGCCACACCTCGTGGCATGTCGGCGGCCCCGCGGACATTTTCTTCATGCCGCGCGACCGCCTGGATCTGGTGGCCTTTCTGCAGGCGCTGCCGCCCGCAGTACCGCTGCTGTGGCTCGGCCTCGGCAGCAATCTGCTGGTGCGTGACGGTGGCGTGCGAGGCGTTGTCGTATCGACGCGCGATGCGCTCACGGCGCTGGAACGGCGCGGCGAACGCAATGTCTACGCCGAGGCCGGCGTGCCCTGCGCAAAGCTTGCCCGCCAGTGCGCACGCTGGGATCTGGGTCCTGCCGAATTCTTCACCGGCATACCTGGCACCGTGGGTGGTGCGCTGGCGATGAACGCCGGCGCCTTCGGTGGCGAGGCTTGGCGCCAGGTGCGCAGCGTTGAAACCATCGACCGGCACGGCGCGGTGCGCGTGCGAGATGCCAGTGAGTATGTCGTGAGCTATCGGCACGTCGATGCGCCAGCCAATGACGAGTGGTTCCTTGGCGCAGACTTCACCTTTGAGGCCGGCTCCTCGGAAGCTGCAACGCGTGATTTGCTGGCGCGTCGCCGGCAGACGCAGCCCATCGGCGAGTGGAGCTGCGGATCGGTGTTCACCAATCCACCCGGCGATCATGCGGCGCGCCTGATCGAGGCCGCTGGCCTGAAGGGTCTGCGCATCGGCGGCGCCGTGGTTTCCACCAAGCATGCCAATTTCATCCTGAACGAGGGCACCGCCACTGCGCGGGATATCGAAGCGCTGATTGAACAGGTGCAGCAGGAAGTGGAGCGCCGGCAGGGCCAGCGGCTTAAACCCGAGTGCCGCATTGTCGGCGAGGCTGCCTGATGAAGCTTTCCTACGATCGCACCCGCATGCGGCGCATTACCGAAGCAACTGACTTCGGCAAGGTCGCAGTGTTGTACGGCGGCGCCTCCACCGAGCGCGACATCTCGCTGGTCTCAGGCAAGGCGGTGCTCGCTGCGCTGAAGCGGCGGGGTATCGATGCCACGGGGGTGGATCCGCGCGAAGAGTCTCTGTTCGATCTCGACCAGCGTGGCTTCGATCGCGCGTTCATCGCTTTGCACGGGCCCGGTGGCGAAGATGGCAGCGTCCAGGGCGCACTGGAAATGCTTGGACTTCCGTACACCGGCAGCGCAGTGCTGGGTTCCGCGCTTGGCATGGACAAGCTGCGCACCAAGCGGCTGGCGGCGGCGCTGGGCGTGATGACTGCGGATTCATTCGTGCTGCGCACGGTCGGTGACTGCGCCCTCGCTGTGGAACGCCTGGGGCTGCCGCTGATCGTCAAGCCAGCCACGCAGGGTTCGAGCGTCGGCATGTCGAAAGTCGTGACCGCAGCCGAGATGGAGCCGGCGTATCGCGCAGCCGCGGCGGTGGACGATGTCGTGTTCGCCGAAAAATGGATCACCGGTGCCGAATACACCGTAGCGGTGCTGCATCGGCGCGTGTTGCCGGCGATCCGCATCGAGACCGCCAACGCTTTCTACGACTACGAAGCCAAGTACCAGCGCAACGACACGAAGTATCACTGCCCTGCAGGTCTGTCGGCGCAGGCGGAGTCCCACATGGCGAGCCTGGCGCTCGCTGCCTTCGATGCAATCGGCGCCGAAGGCTGGGGTCGTGTGGATTTCATGGCCGATCACACCGGCCGGCCGTTGCTGCTGGAAATCAACACCGTGCCCGGCATGACAGATCACAGCCTGGTGCCGATGGCGGCGCGTGCGGCCGGCATCGACTTCGATGAGCTGTGCTGGCAGGTGCTGGAAACCAGCTTCGTGCGGCAACCCACGGGGAGTGACGGCAAATAATGTTCTGGCGTCGCAACAACCGTGTACGCAACCGCCGCAAGGACGCCGCTCGCGGATTGCTGCGCCTGCCGGCGATCAGCTGGCGCCGCTTCCTGCCGGCGGGCCTGACGTTGCTTGCGGTGCTGGCGGTGGTGTTCGGCGTGCGATTTGCGCTGGATCAACCGGTGGAGCGCGTGGATATCTCCGGTCGCTTCCAGCGCGTGCAGGCGGTCGATGTGCAGAAGGCGGTGCGCACGGCGCTGGGTCAACACGGCATGGTGGGTGTGGACCTGCAGGCAGTGAGTCTGGCCGTGCAGCAGATTCCCTGGGTCGATCGAGCCAGCGTGGCGCGCAGCTGGCCACGCAGCCTTGCGGTGCAGGTGATCGAGCAGACGCCGGTGGCGCGCTGGGGGGAATCCGGTTTGTTGAATACACGCGGTGAAGTTTTCGTGCGTGACTCGCGCCACATTCCTGCCGAACTGCCCGAGCTTGCCGGACCACCGGGATCAGAAGCGAATATGACCGAACGCTATCTCGCCGCGCAGCCACGACTGATCGAAGCGGGGTTGCGGCTGTCGCGCCTGCAACTGGATGAGCGTGGCTCATGGGAAGTCGAACTCGATAACGGTGTGCATTTGCGACTCGGCCACACCCAGGTCGACGAGCGCTTTGACCGGTTCATCGTTGCGGCCGCGCGCATCGTCGCCGCCCAGGCCGCAGAGATCAAGTATGTCGACATGCGGTATGCCAATGGTTTCGCCGTCGGCTGGCGGGTGAAAGCAGATGAGGTGAAGCGTGGCTAAGCGCAATGACCGGTCCTTGATCGTGGGCCTGGATATCGGCACATCCAAGGTGGTCGCGCTGGTGGGCGAGATCGGCATGGATGGCGCCATCGAAGTGGTGGGCCTGGGTTCGCATCCGTCGCGCGGGCTGAAAAAAGGCGTGGTGGTGAACATCGAGTCCACCGTGCAGTCCATCCAGCGCGCCGTGGAAGAAGCCGAGCTCATGGCCGGCTGCGAGATCCACGCGGTGTTCGCCGGCATCGCCGGCAGTCATGTGCGCAGCCTGAACTCCCACGGTGTGGTGGCGATCCGCGACCGCGAAGTAAGCGAAGTGGATGTTCAGCACGTCATCGATGCCGCCAAAGCGGTGGCGATCCCCGCCGACCAGCGCATCCTGCATGTGCTGCCGCAGGAATACATCATCGACGGGCAGGAAGGCATCCGCGATCCGATCGGCATGTCTGGCGTGCGGCTCGAGGCCAAGGTGCATATCGTCACCGGCGCCGACAGCGCCGCGCAGAACATCATCAAGTGCGTGCAGCGCTGCGGCCTCACCGTGGAAGACGTGGTACTTGAGCAGCTGGCATCAAGCCACGCCTGCCTGACCGATGACGAAAAGGAACTGGGCGTGTGCCTGGTCGACATCGGCGGCGGCACCACCGATCTCGCGGTGTTCTCGCAGGGCGCCATCCGCCACACCGCGGTGATTCCCATCGCCGGCGACCAGGTGACCAATGACATCGCGGTGTCGATGCGCACGCCAACGCACTACGCCGAGGACATCAAGGTGCGCTATGCCTGCGCGTTGTCGCAGCTGGCCAATTCGGATGAAAGCATCGAGGTGCCCAGCGTCGGCGACCGTCCCGCGCGTCGTCTGGCGCGCCAGACGCTGGCCGAGGTAGTGGAGCCGCGCTACGAGGAACTGTTCGGCCTGATCCGCGACGAGCTGCGGCGCAGCGGCTTCGAGGAAGTCATCGCGGCGGGCATCGTGCTGACCGGCGGCAGCGCGCGCATGGAAGGCGCCATCGATCTGGCCGAGGAAATTTTCCACATGCCGGTGCGGCTGGGATTGCCGCAGCAGCAGGTCAAGGGGCTCGCCGACGTGGTGCAGAACCCCATCTACTCAACTGCTGTGGGGCTCTTGCTCCATGCGCGGGAGAACACGCAGGGCGCGGCGCGGGGGCGCGCCTTGTCGGGGAATGTGCAGGGGATGTTCGATCGCATGCAATCGTGGTTCAAAGGAAATTTCTGAATCCGTTTTCTACCTAGTGAGGAGCTGACAGCCATGTTTGAAGTAATGGAAGCATACAGCCAGAACGCTGTTATCAAGGTCATCGGCGTGGGCGGCGGCGGCGGTAACGCCGTGACCCATATGGTGACCTCCGGGATCGAGGGTGTGGAGTTCATGTGCATCAACACCGATGCGCAGGCGCTCAAACACTCGAAGGTCAAGGCCTCGCTGCAGATCGGCAGCGACATCACCAAGGGCCTGGGCGCAGGCGCCAATCCAGACGTCGGCCGTGCCGCTGCGTTGGAGGATCGCGAGCGTCTGATCTCGATGATCGACGGCGCCGACATGCTGTTCATCACCGCCGGCATGGGCGGTGGCACCGGCACCGGCGCGGCGCCGATCGTCGCGCAGCTGGCCAAGGAGCTTGGCATCCTGACAGTGGCGGTAGTCACGCGGCCTTTCGACATGGAAGGCAACAAGCGCTCGCGCGCAGCCGAGAACGGCATCGCCGAACTGTCGAAGTACGTCGATTCGCTGATCACCATTCCGAACCAGAAGCTGCTGACGGTGCTCGGCGCCTCCACCACGTTGCTCGACGCGTTCAAGTCGGCCAACCAGGTGCTGCAGGGCGCAGTGCAGGGCATTGCCGAGCTCATCACCCGTCCTGGTCTCATCAACGTGGACTTTGCTGATGTGCGCACCGTAATGTCGGAGACCGGCATGGCGATGATGGGCAGCGGCAATGCTCGCGGCGAGGGTCGTGCGCGCGCAGCTGCGGAGGCTGCGGTGTCGTCGCCGTTGCTCGAACACGTCGATCTGGCCGATGCCCACGGCATCCTGGTGAATGTCACCGCCGGCATGGACATGTCGATCGGCGAATTCGAGGAAGTGGGCTCGATCGTCAGGGAGTTCGCCTCGGACGACGCCACCGTGGTGGTCGGCACCGTGATCGATCCCGACATGCAGGACGAAATGCGCGTGACCGTGGTTGCCACGGGCCTTAACCGTGTTGCCCAGCAGGGCCGTGGTCGCGAAGGCTTTGGCTATCGTGAGCCGGCGCATGAAGCAGTCAGTCAACGCGATGCCGGAAGGCGCGGCGACGCAGGGATGCGCGGCGACGCAGGGATGCGTGGCGATTCCGCAATGCGTGCCGGCCGCCGTACCCCGCCTGCACTGGCGCCTGTCGCAGCCGACTATGCCGGTTTCGACAAGCCTGCCGTGCAGCGCTTCGCACGCGCAGTGGGCGACGGCATGGGTCATCCCGCACAGGTGAACGAGGAACTGCTGGATATTCCGGCGTTCCTGCGTCGCCAGGCGGACTGACGCGAGACGGATCGGTTGCGACGGTTCAGCTGTCCCGTCGCACCCGCTGATCCGCGAGCGATCTGTGCTACGGTAGCCGTCCTCACCGGCTACCGTAGTCGCGGCAGTCTCCCGATGTTTGGTCAACGCACCCTCAAAAACAGCATCAGCGCTGCTGGCGTGGGCCTGCACAGCGGCTCGCAAGTCACGATGAAGGTGCATCCGGCGCCGCCCGATACGGGCATCGTCTTTCGCCGCGCCGATCTCGCACCTCCAGTTGGCATCGCAGCGCTCGCCGCACAGGTGGGCGACACACGCATGGGCACGGTGCTGCAGCAGGGCGAGGTGCGCATCTCCACCATTGAACATCTGATGTCCGCGTTCGCGGGCCTCGGCATCGACAACGCCACCGTGGATCTGACTGCCGCCGAAGTGCCCATCATGGATGGCAGCGCCGGGCCGTTCGTCTTCCTGCTGCAATCGGCTGGCATTGCCGAGCAGAACCGACCCAAGCGCTTCGCGCGGATCCTGAGCCGCGTGGAAGTGCGCGATGGCGACAAATGGGCGCGCTTTGATCCGCATCCGGGGTTTCGGGTCAATTTCGAGATCGAATTCGACCATCCGATCTTCAAGCGCAACCTGTCCAGCGCCTCGATGGATTTTTCCTCGACGCTGTACCTGAAGGAAGTGGCCCGCGCGCGCACCTTCGGTTTCATGCGGGACCTGGAAACCCTGCGCCGGCACAACCTTGCGCTGGGGGGCAGCCTGGGCAACGCCATCGTGCTCGACGATTCAAAGGTGTTGAACGAAGACGGCCTGCGTTATCAGGACGAGTTCGTCAAACACAAGATTCTCGATGCCATCGGCGATCTGTATCTGCTCGGCCACAGCATCATCGGTGAATTCAGCGGCTACAAGTCCGGGCATGGCCTGAACAACCGGCTGCTGCGCGAGCTGCTGTCCCAGCCTGACGCCTGGGAAATCGTCGAGTTCGATTCCGCGGCCGACGTGCCCATTGCCTACATCGACACGCGTGAACCAACGCACGACGACGAAGAAGAAGAGGAAGATGACCGCTACTAGGCGCTACTTGCAGGCGTACGTTCCGCCCGCCTGACCAGTAGGCAGCTTCGGATACGCGCACACATTCCAGGCCAAGCTCGAATCCGTCTTGGTAGCCGGCAGCTGCTCCGGCGCCTGGTTCTTCTCTACCCAGTTCTCCAGCGCTTCCAGCCAGTTGATGCGGTCCGGTCCGCTGCCGCCGCCGCAATGAGCCACGCCCGGCGCCAGGAAGAGGCGCAACGCGTCAGCGGATCGCGGCGTGGCCTTGCGCGCCGCGTCGTAGTACTCGATCGTGCCGCGGGCGCTCGGGCCCGGATCGCTGAAGCCATGCCACAGAATCAGCTTGCCGCCCCGCCGCACGAACGGCGTGATGTTGGTCTGCTTCGCCTCGTAGACATCCGCCAGCCAGCTATTGCGCACTTTCCCCACCGTCTCTGCAGTGAAAGTGTTCATGTCGAAATTGCTGTCACCGAGCAACGGCCCGCGCAGCGCGTGCATGCCGCCGCTGTTGGTGCCCGGATCGCCGGCCGCCGTCGCCGCGACGAAGCGCGCCCAGCCGGTCTCCCCGCCCATATCCAGTGGATAGGCTGCGACGGCGCCGCTCTTCATCTTTTCCCCGGCATAGACTTTCCGCAGCGCAGCGATTTGCGGGGCAGTGAGGCAACTGTCTGCTGCCTGACCGCCGGTGCAGGCCAGCACGGCCGGATTGAAGTTGCAGGCGCGCGGATCGCGCAGCACGCCATCCGCAGCGCCGTCTTTTGCGTCGCAGGCGGCAAGCACCGCCTTGGTCACCAGCGTCAGGTGCTGCGGCAGCAGGCGCGCGCCGGGCGCCGCGAATGCCAACGCGCGCAGCTGTGCGCTGGTCTGCGTCTGCAGGGTGTACACCGGCGCCCCGGCGATCACGCCGTCGAAATCCTCAGGGTAGCGCTGCACTTCCATCAGCCCCATGCGGCCGCCGGTGGAACATCCCTGGTAATACGCGCGGCTCGCGGCAGCGCCAAAGTACGCCTTGATTACATCCTTGCCGCGCGCCGTCATCAGATGAATGGCGCGGTGCGAGAAATCTTCCAGCTTCGGCTTGTTGGCGCTGCCGTCCGCCTGGATCGCCCACGGCGCTGCGTCGAAACCGGAGCCTGTGGTGTGACCCGCATCGGTCTGCAGCGTCGCATAGCCGCGCTTTAGCCCTTCGCCCGCAGCCTGCAGTGTCGTGTTGCCCATCCAGCCGCCGCCACCCAGCGCCAGCAGTTTGCGATTCCAGTTCTCGGGCAGGCGATAGACGACACCGATCTGCGACCCTTTGTCGGCGCGGATGACTCCCTGCACTTCGCAGTACGCCGGCAGACCGTTTGCGGCCAGAACAACGGCAGCACTTGCAACCTGGGTCTGCGCAAATGCCGGGCCATTCCCGAGCGCGGCACATGCCGCCGCGCCCGGGCTCGGCGGCGCTGGCGCTGCGAACGCGAAGTTCGCGGACCATGCTGCCAGGATCGATCCGCAAAGGCTGAGGCGTTTCATGTCAGTGTCCTTGGAGTCGCGGGTGTGACGATTCGCCTGATGATCTGAACACAGAAGTGCGCCGCGTTGCCAGCCGGCGGTTCCGCTGTGCCTATGCCAACGGAATCAGCCTGGAACCGCGCAGCTTCTTGTCCCTGGTCACCAGCGCAATGCGCTGCACGATGCTGGTCGCCGCAATCAGTTCGTCGGCCGGGTCGACCCGCACGTCAAGCGCAGTGCTGACACGGGCGATGTCGACGGTGATCGGCCAGACATGGACTGCCGACAGCACTCGCGTTACCGCAGGGTCCGTCAGGTCCACGGTGATGCGTTTCAGTTGCGCGAGCTTGGCGATCTCCCACAGTACGATGGCGCTGATGCCCCAGGGCTCAGCTGCCAGCCGCTTCGCCTCGCGTGCCGTCAGCTCGCCGGCGACCGCGTGCAGCAGAATGTGCGTATCAAGATTGAGCATTCCACTTCACGTGCGTGGAGAGGATGTCGCCGTGAATGGTGATCTTGTCGCGCAGGGCGCCGATCAGCGCTGCGGAGCTGCCCTGGATTGGCAGCAACTGCGCTACCGGCTTGCCACGCTTGGTGATGACGATGCCGTCCGGATCGGTGCTATCGAGCAGCGCGAGGCACTGCTCCTTGAATTTGGCGGCGGCAATCTGTTTCATGGACACATAATATGACTGGTCATCTGAAATATCCACTTGAGCAGAAAGCTACTTTCGGTAGCCCCCGCGGGGCATCACCCGCACCACCTGTCGCCGTCCGGATGCAAACCCGGACAATTCCCCCGCCGCCAATTTCAGCCTTCCAGCCCATACGGCGGAGTCCGTGAAAAGCACCACTTCACCGGGTTTCTCCAGCACCTCCAGCAGATGCTGCCGCAATTCCTCCGGCAGCAATGCCCGCAGGGTTTCAATAAGTGAAGTGCCGGCCAATGTGGTTTGCGCCGCAGGCAGGGCGCCGCCGGCTTTCTGGCTGATGCGACGCAACAATGACGCTGCGCTCTGAACTGTGCGCGGGTCGCGGTCGGGCCGGTTGTGTCGGCGGGGCTTCTTGGGCATAGTCGGTAAGACTTCTCCTACCCAAGCCTAAATGAACCTGATCTTTTTCTCCCGTCGCTGGGGGCAGGCCAGAAACCTGCACCTGACCCACCCGCTTACGCTGGGCCTGGCCGGCGCGCTGGTGCTGGTTCTGCTTGGGTCCGTCTTTGCATTGGGAATGAAGCTCGGCGCCAGGGGATTAGGCAGTCGTGCGCAGCTGGCCGAGATCAGTTCCCTCCGCCGGAATGTGCAGGATCGCGTGGATGCCATGTCCATCCGCGTTGGCGAGCTCAATGCCCATGTCATCCGGCTCGACGCACTGGGCAAACGCCTGACCCAGATGGCAAATATCAACAATCGCGAACTCAATTTCGATGACCCGCCCGCTGTCGGTGGCCCCGAAGAAGGGGACAGTGGCGCCAGCCCGCAGGTGCCCGACCTCAACCTTCTGCTCAATGACATGCAGCGCAAACTGGAAACCCGCGACGGGCAGCTGGCGGCGCTGGAAAACGTGATTCTTTCACGGAGCCTGACCGAGGCTGTCCGCCCGGAAGGTCGCCCGGTGCTGGAGGGATATATCTCTTCCTATTACGGTGGGCGACAGGATCCATTTGACGGCAGCGATGCCGTGCACCGCGGCCTGGACTTCGCCGGGCTACGCGGCTCCAAGGTCGTGTCGGTTGCCGCTGGCGTCGTAACGCGCGCCGAGGCCGTCAGCGGCTATGGCAACCTGGTCGAGATCAATCACGGCGATGGTTACGTGACCCGCTATGGTCACAATCAGCGTCTGCTGGTGAATGCGGGCGATACGGTGAACCGCGGCACAGCCATAGCGATGATGGGCTCGACCGGCCGCTCCACCGGTCCGCATGTGCACTTCGAAGTGCTGCGCAACGGCCAGAATCTCAACCCCCTGGCATTCATCGGCCCCTGAGCGGGATCGGCCCGCACCGGGCGGCTGCAACGCTGCCATGCCAGCCATGGCCCAACTATCGTAAAATGGTCCGTTTGATCGGCCCAGGGGCTTGAAACAGCGCCCTTTGCCGCAAATCTGCTTCGGTTATCGCTTACCTCGAGGTTCAAGGGTCCTGTGCTCCAGTTTCTGACGCGTGTATTCGGCAGCCGCAATGAACGCATTGTGCGCGGCTATAGCAGCCTGGCCGTGCAGGCAGGCAAGTTCGAGTCGGCACTGGAGGCGCTGTCGGACGAGGCGCTTGGTGCGAAGACCGCAGAGTTCCGGCAACGGCTGGCCGCGGGGGCAGCTCTGGATTCGCTGCTGCCAGAGGCCTTCGCCGTGGTACGCGAAGCGGCCCGGCGCACGCTGAAAATGCGGCACTTCGACGTGCAGCTGATCGGTGGCATGACGCTGCACGAGGGCCGCATCGCCGAGATGCGCACCGGCGAGGGCAAGACGCTGGTCGCCACACTGCCTGCCTACCTGAACGCACTGCCGGGCGAGGGCGTGCACGTGGTTACGGTCAATGAATATCTGGCGCAGCGCGACTCGGACTGGATGGCGCCCGTGTTCCGGTTCCTGGGGCTGACGGTCGGCGTGATCCGCAATGCGCAGAGCTCCGCGGAAAAACGCGCGGCGTATGCCTGCGACATCACCTATGGAACCAACAACGAATTCGGCTTCGATTACCTGCGCGACAACCTGGCCTATCGCCTGGAAGATCGCGTGCAGCGCGGCCTGGCCTTCGCGATCGTCGATGAAGTGGACTCCATCCTCATCGACGAGGCGCGCACGCCGCTAATCATTTCGGGGCCCGCCGACGAGAACACCGACCTTTATCTCGGCATCAACAAGCTGGTGCCGCAGCTGTCCCGCCAGAAGGAAGAGGACGGTCCCGGCGATTACTCGGTCGACGAAAAGGCCAAGCAGGTGCATATCACCGAAGCTGGCCATGAACGAGTCGAGCAGTTGATGTCAGAGCATGGTCTGCTGCGCGAGGGAGAAAGCCTCTACGACGCGGCGAACATCCGCCTGATGCATCACCTGAACGCGGCGCTGCGCGCCCATGCCATCTACAAGCGCGATGTGGAATACATTGTGCGCAATGGCGAAGTGATCATCGTCGATGAATTCACTGGTCGCACCATGCCCGGCCGCCGCTGGTCTGACGGCCTGCACCAGGCCGTGGAAGCAAAGGAAGGCGTGCATGTGCGCGAGGAGAACCAGACGGTTGCCTCGATCACCTTCCAGAACTATTTCCGCCTGTACAAAAAGCTTTCGGGCATGACCGGCACCGCCGACACCGAAGCGCCGGAGTTCCTGCAGATCTACGGCCTGGAGGTGGTGGTCATTCCCACGCACCGGCCGATGATCCGCAAGGACATGCCGGATCTGGTGCATCTGACGCAGCAGGACAAATACAAGGCGATCATCGAAGACCTGCGCGACTGCGCCACGCGCCGCCAACCCGTGCTGGTCGGCACCACCTCCATCGAAAGTTCCGAGCTGCTTGCCGGCATGCTGAAGCAGGAAGGCGTTGCGCACGAAGTGCTGAATGCGAAGCAGCACGAGCGCGAGGCCCATATCGTGGCGCAGGCCGGTCAGCCCGGCGCCGTGACCATTGCCACCAACATGGCTGGTCGCGGCACCGACATCCAGCTTGGCGGCAACTTTGATGCCGAGATCGCAGCGCTTACGTCCTCCGGAGAAATGGTGGACGACGCGCGCCGCGAAGCGCTGCGCGCGGCCTGGCAGCAGCGCCACGACGAAGTCGTGGCGGCTGGCGGTCTGCACATCGTGGGCACGGAGCGTCACGAGTCGCGCCGCATCGACAACCAGCTGCGTGGTCGTTCCGGCCGCCAGGGCGATCCGGGTTCGTCGCGGTTCTACCTGTCGATGGAAGATACGCTGATGCGCATCTTCGGCGATCCGAATCGCACCAAGAAACTGCTGCAGTTTGCCGGCATGAAGGAAGGCGAGGTCATCGAGTCCGGCATGCTGACGCGCCAGATCGAGAAGGCACAGCGCAAGGTGGAGGCGCACAACTTCGACATCCGCAAGCAGCTCCTGATGTTCGACGACGTGGCCAACGACCAGCGCAAGGTTGTCTACCAGCAGCGCACCGGCATCATGGGTGCCACCGACCTTTCCGAAGCTGTGGCAGGGATGCGCGACGACGCTGTCAACGCATTGATCGGACAGTTCGTGCCGCCGCAGGCGTCGCCCACGGACTGGGATCTGGACGGACTGGCCGAAGCGGTACAGCGCGATTTCAACACCGCCGTCGACGCCAAGCCGTGGATCGCCGACAACCAGGAGCTCGAGGAAACCGTATTCCGCGAGCGCGTCATTGCTGCAGTCCATGCGCAGTATGCAGACAAGGAAGCGCTTTACGGTGCGCCGGTGATGCGGCAGCTCGAGCGGCAGATTCTGTTGCAGACGCTCGATCAGCACTGGCGCGAGCACCTGGCCGCCATGGATTACCTGCGGCAGGGCATCCATCTGCGCGGTTACGCGCAGAAGGATTACCGCTACGAGTTCAAGCGCGAGGCCTTCGGACTGTTCAGCAACATGCTCGATCGCGTGAAGCACGATGTGGCATCCGTGCTTGCCCGCGCCCAGTTGCGCGATCCCGCCGAGGTGGAGCGCGAGGAAGCCGAACACCGTGAGCGGCTCATGCGCGCGCTGCAGGCGCAGCATGCGGAGGCATCGGCGCTGCAGGAGCAGCCGGCCGACGCGGAAGAACAGATGGCAGGCGCGCCGTTCGACATGCGATCAGAACAGAGTGGCGGTGCGCTGCCGCAGATGCCGTTCGTGCGCGGCGATCGCAAGATCGGGCGCAACGATCCTTGCCCCTGCGGCTCCGGTCGCAAGTACAAACAGTGTCACGGGCGACTGTCCGCGTAGTCGCCGCTGCGCTGACCCGCATTGCTGCGGGCGGGTCAGCGCAAGTCCTGATCGCGCAGCGGCCGCCAGGCAGCTGGCAGGCGGGACGCTGGGAATTCCCGGGCGGCAAGGTCGAGCCGGCAGAGGCCGATGAGGCAGCCGTACATCGTGAATTGCGCGAGGAGTTGGGCATCTCGGTGCTCAAGGCCATTCCGGTGGATGTGTTCACCCACAGCTATCCCGACCGCAGCGTGGAGATCGCGCTGTGGGTCGTGCCTGCGTTTGCCGGCGAACCGCTTGGACTCGACGGCCAGGCACTGCGATGGGTAAGCCCTGCCGAGCTGTCAGAATGCGATCTGCTGGAGGCCGATCTGCCCATGATCGCCCCCCTGCTCAGGGCGCTCGAATGAAGGGTAAACTAGCCGCATGAGTACCGAACCCCAATTGCCGGATATCCGCTTCGACCTCGCCAATCTCTACCGGGAAGAAGTTTTTACCGACCGCGCCGCCGGCACGATCCGCCGTCTGCTTCCGATCCTCGCCAATGGCGAGGCGGATCCATCGCGGGCCGTGCTCTACAGCGGCCAGACCCAGCTGCTGACGCCAGGGGGCGTTCTGCCGCTGGGCTTTGAGATGGAGGCGGCAAGCCTGGAAGATGCGATCGCAAAGTTTCCAGCTGCGGTGCATGAGGCGCTCAATGACGCCATCGAGGAAGCGCAGCAGATGCGTCGTGAGTCTTCGTCGCGCATCGTGGTGCCGGAGGCAGGCGCCGGGCTCGGCGTTGGCGGGCGCATCAAGCTCTAGAGCGTCGGACCTGATCCGCCGCAAGACGGGGGAGACGGCAACTCAGTCCGCGTCGTCATCCTTAAGGGTGTCCGCGGATTCGCCGCCGATGGCGCGCTCTTCGGCAAACCACGCGCCAAGGTCCACCATCTTGCAGCGCTCGCTGCAGAAAGGTCGCCAGGGAAAATTTTCGTTCCACGCAAGTTCGCGATGGCAGGTGGGACAGCGCACGCGCGGTGCAGACATTTCAGCAGGTGATGAGCTGGAACGGGAGGTCGCCCTCGGCCTGCGAGGGACGTGAAGCCAGGCCGTTCCAGCGCAGGAAGCGCACGCTGCAGCGGTGATGGCTGCCACTGATTTCCGGATAGATGCCGGCGTCGGCAGGCAGGCAGATGCGCATCAGCTGCAGTGACGTATCGCGATCGAAATTGATGGCAAACGTACCCGCCACGGCAATTTCCTTGCGACTGCGCCCGTTCTGGCGGGTGAGCCATAGCACTTCGGCCACTGCGTCGCACAGCGGCCGCAGCAGTGCCAGCCACTCGTTGAAGGCCTGCGCGCGGCTGCCCGCATCCTGGTTCAACCAGAAAAAATAATCCGGCAGATCGAATTCGCAGGTGCCGCCGGGGATGGCGCTGCGATGCTTGATCGCCGCCAGGAACTCCGAGTCGCGCAGCGGTTGCAGATAGGACCCGCCCGCCGCGGACAGCGCGGAACGCAGTCTGGCCAGATTGTTGATCAGCGCCCGCAGGCGGCCACCATCCACTCCCGCCTTGTTCTCGAACTCGGACAGCTGCACCAGATGCCGCTCGATCTCCTTCAGCACCTCCGAGCGCACATCGCTGCGCGTGGTGATGGCGAGGATGTCGATCAGACTGCCTACGGCCGCGCGACTGCCCCACTGGCTGGCTTTCTCGTTGTGGTACAGGGCCTGGTTGTACAGGTAATCAAGGCGCAGGAAAGTGCGCATCCGCTCGTTGAGCGGCTGTTCGAATATCAGCGGTGCGACCGAAGTCGTAGCGCCGTCGGAGCGTTCGGCCACGGCCGTTTCCTGGGTCATCGCGCCATTGTGCATAAACAAAGGCCCCAGCGTAAGCCTGCCTTGGCATGTCAGGGCAACCTGGCAGCCTCGGTGTTGCGTGCCGGGAGGCTGAGATAGCGACGATGCAGGGTCTCGATCTGCGCGGCAAGTGCTGCGATATCCCCATTGTTCGCGATGATGTCGTCGGCGATGGCGTTGCGTTCGGCCCGATCTGCCTGCGCGCCGAGCATGTTCCGTGCGGTATTTTCGTCGATGCCATCGCGCTGCATCAGCCGCAGCAGCTGTGTCTGCGGATCCGCATCCACCACCAGCACGCGGTCGTAATCGCGCCAGGTAGCCGTTTCCAGCAGTAGCGGTACGGCAATCAGTTGATACGGGCCACCCAGCTGCGTGCACTTGCTGGCGAGTGTGGCCCGGATCGCCGGATGGGTCAGGGCTTCAAGGTCAGCACGCGCAGCGGCGTCGGCGAATACGATGCTGCGCAGGCGGGCACGATCCAATGTTCCCGCAGGTGTCAGCAGGTCCGCACCAAAGCGCGCGACGATGCGGTCCAGCACGGGCGAGGGTGGGGTCACGACCTCGCGGGCAATCTGGTCGGTATCGATGAGCTTTGCGCCCAGCGCGGCAAACAGCTGCGCCGCCGTGCTCTTGCCGCTGGCGACGCCGCCGGTCAGGGCGATGCGTGGCACGGCGGGCATGCTGTCAGTAGCCGTAGTGCGAATAATAGGAATCGAGCAGCGGCGGGCCAAACATGAGCATCAGCCAGCCAGCTGCCGCGAGGTACGGGCCAAATGCCATCGGCACACCCTTCGCGCGTTGCCCGAGGACGATGGAGGCAATGCCCACCAACGCACCCACGCCGGCCGCGCAGATCACGATCGGCAGCAGCATCTGCCAACCCATCCAGGCGCCGAGCGCGGCCAGAAGTTTGAAATCCCCATAGCCCATGCCTTCCTTGCCCGTAACCAGCTTGAACAGCTGATACACCGACCAAAGGCTCAGGTAACCGGCGATGGCGCCGATGACCGCGGTATGCAGATCCACCGGAAGCCGAGCGCCCTCGACGACGGGAAGCGCCAGCGCAGCCAGCAGGCCCAGCCACAGCAGCGGCAGGGTCATGTTGTCCGGCAGCAGCTGCGTGTCGATATCGATGAACGCCAGTCCGATGAGGTACCACGTGAGCACGAGCGCGGCGGCGGTTGCCCAGCTGGCGCCAAACTTCCAGGCCACTATCGCTGACAACAGCGCCGTGAACAGTTCGACCACTGGGTAACGCGCGCTGATCGGCCGCCTGCAGCCGGCGCAGCGACCCTTCAGCAGCAGCCAGCTCAACAGCGGAATGTTTTGCGTTGCTGTGATGGGGGCCTTGCAGCCAGGGCAGGCTGAGCGCGGGCGTATCAGGTTGTAGACAGGCTCTGCTGGCGGCGACTTGCCGTCGAGCGCCTGGGCCTCGCGCCGCCAGGCGCGTTCCAGCATGACCGGCACGCGGTGAATCACCACGTTCAGGAAGCTGCCGACCAGCAGCCCGAGCAGGAAGACGAGGCCGATGAACATCGGCCCCGCAGCAGACAGCGCTGCGATCACACAACCGCGCCGAGTTTGAAGATGGGCAGGTACATGGCAATGACCAGACCGCCGACCAGCACACCCAGGATCGCCATGATCAATGGCTCGAGCAGGCTCGACATGGCATCGACCGCGTTGTCCACCTCTTCTTCGTAGAAGCTGGCCACCTTGGCAGACATCTCGTCCAGCGCGCCGGCCTCTTCGCCCACCGCGATCATCTGCACCACCATGTTCGGGAACAGGTTGGTGTTTTCCATGGCGCGCTGCAGGCGTGTTCCCGTGGCGACTTCATCGCGCATGGCAAGCGTCGCGTCTTCGTACACGATATTGCCGGTGGCGCCAGCGACCGACTCCATGGCTTCTACCAGGGGAACGCCGGCTGAAAACATGGTCGACAGGGTTCGCGCGAAGCGGGCGATGGCCGCTTTCCGCATGATCGGCCCGATGATCGGGGCTCTCAGGGTCAGGCGATCGACGCTCTGGCGCATCTTGCGTGAGCGCTTGTAGGAATACGCTACAAAGTAGCCGGCGCCGCCCAGCACGATTGCTATGAAGATGCCCTTGCTCTGCACGAATCGGGAAAGACCGACAACCATCTGCGTGAAAGCCGGCAGATCTGCGCCGAAGCCCTTGAACAGTTCCTCGAATTGCGGAATCACGAAGACCAGCAGGATCACCGTGACCACCACCGCGACGACCAGCACCGCAGTGGGATAGAACAGCGCCTTCTTGACCTTCTTTTTCAGTGCCTCGGTCTTTTCCTTGTAGGTGGCGACTTTGTCCAGCAGGGATTCCAGCGCACCGGCTTGTTCGCCGGCCTCCACCAGGTTTACGAACAGATCATCAAAATAGAGCGGGCGCTTGGCCAACGCCTCATGCAGCGACACACCGCCCTCGACATCTCCCTTGATGTCCAGGATCAACCTCTGCATGGAGGCTTTTTCATGGCCGGCGCCCACGATGTCGAAGGCCTGCACGAGTGGAATGCCGGCCGCGAGCATGGTTGCGAGCTGCCGGCTGAAAACGGCGATGTCACCGGCATTGGGTTTGCCCCCACCAATTTTGCCGGATTGCTTCTTGATTCTGCCCGGCGCCACGCCCTGGCGTCGCAGTTCCGCTCGCAGGGCAGATTCGTCCTTGGCAAGCGATTTGCCCTTTACCACCTTGCCGCGCTTGTCCTTGCCCTCCCAGACGAAGGAAGTGTCACGCTTGATCGCGCGGATAGCAGTGGATGATTGCGCCATGGTCTTGGGTTCCTGGAACTCTTAGTCGATCGTCACGCTGTTGACTTCTTCGAGGCTGGTCAGGCCGCTTTGCACCTTTGCAAGACCGGCCCGGCGCAGATCCCAGATGCCGGCCTTCCTGGCCGAATCGGTGATGTCGATGGCGTTGCCGCCCGACATGATGATGCGCCCGATTTCATCCGTCACCGGCATTACCTGGTAGATGCCGAGCCGGCCCTTGTAACCATCGGTGCAGCTCTGGCAGCCGCGCGGGCCGAACAGCTGCATGCCCTTTGCGATCTCTTCTTCCGGAAAGCCTTCCTTGCGCAGCGCTTCCTTCGGCACGTCGATCGGCTGGCGGCAGGCCTGACAAAGCCGGCGCGCCAGGCGTTGCGCAATGATCAGGCTCACCGAGGTGGCGATGGCATAGGGTTTCACGCCCATGTCGATCAGGCGCGTCAGGGTTTGTGGCGCATCGTTGGTGTGCAGCGTGGAGAGCACCAGGTGCCCGGTCTGCGCGGCCTTGATGGCAATTTCTGCGGTCTCGAGGTCACGGATTTCGCCCACCATCACCACGTCCGGATCCTGACGCAGGAATGCGCGCAGCGCCGACGCGAAGGTGAGTCCCACCTTGTTGTTCACGTTCACCTGGTTCACGCCCGGCAAGTTGATTTCAGCCGGATCTTCCGCGGTGGAAATGTTGGTGTCTTCACGGTTAAGGATGTGGAGCCCCGTATACAGCGATACGGTCTTGCCGCTGCCGGTGGGGCCGGTCACCAGGATCATGCCCTGCGGCTTGGCCAGGTATTTCAGATACAGATCTTTCTGGAACGGCTCGTAGCCCAGCGCGTCGATGCCGAGCATCGCCGACGAAGGGTCGAGGATACGCATCACGATCTTTTCGCCGTACAGCGTCGGGCAGGTGCTGACGCGGAAGTCGATGGCCCGCGTCTTCGACAGCTTCATCTTGATGCGGCCATCCTGCGGCACGCGGCGCTCGGCGATGTCGAGCCGCGACATCACCTTAAGCCGGGCGGACATCTTTCCGGAAAGCTGCACTGGCGGCTGCGCGATTTCCTTCAGCACGCCGTCCATGCGATAGCGCACGCGGTAGATCTTTTCGTACGGCTCGAAGTGAATGTCCGAGGCGCCGCGACGAATGGCATCGAGCAGGAGTTTGTTGACGTAGCGGACAATCGGCGCGTCTTCTACATCGTCGCGGCTGACGCCATCGGTTTCGAGGTCCTCGCCGCCAGAAACTTCGAGGCCATCAAGTTCAATGCCCTCGTCATCCGACAGCATGGGCATCTGCGTCTCAGCGCCTTCGATGGCCTTGTCGACCAGCTTCTGCAGCTTGTCGTCTTCCACCACCACCGCCTCGACGCTCATGCCGGTCTGGAACTTGATCTCGTCGATGGCATGCAGGTCGGTGGGGTCGGAAACGCCAAGGAACAGTTTTTTGCCACGCCGGAACATGGGCAGCACGCGGTGCTTGGCCAGCAGCTTGTCGCTGACCAGGCGCGTGATCTCGAGGTCGATGGGCAGCGAGTCCAGATCCAGCAGCGGTACCCCGAATTCCGTGGCGGCGGCAACGGCGATGTCGCGCGGTCTGGCCGCACCCGCGCCCACGAGCTGGGTGACGAAGTGGGACTTCTTGTCGCGCGCGGAACTCAATGCGGCGTGCGCCTCATCCTCGCCGATGACGCCATCCTGGACCAGGCGCTGCGGCAGGCCGCTGAGCAGCACCCTGCTGCCGGCTCCGGAGGCGAAAGAAGCGTTCTCGCTCATGTACTTAGGGCAGCCTTGGCTTCATGTTGCAGGCAGAGTCTAGTGATCGGGCAGGGCAAAGCAACTGTCAAATCCTTCCCGAGTGTGACACAAGGAGGCGGGGAGCCCCGTGACTGGCTTCCCAAAAGAAGAAGCCCCTCCGGAGAGGGGCTTCCATCGGACTCAAGCATGGTTCAGAGGCTTAGATGCGGCACTCTGACGGCACGTACTTGTTGTTGGCAGCGGCCGAGACCGCGCACGTCCAGGTGATGTTGTTGTTGGCAGCCAGGATCGGCGTCATCGTGAACACGGTGCTCTTGCCGGCGGCATCCATTGTCACCGTGACCACGGTCGGTGTGCCACCAACACAGCCCAGAGAAGTCACATGAGACTTGGCGGGAGCGGCGACCCAGGTGTTCACGCCCAGGCAGCTGGTCGCGCTATCGGCGCCGTTGTTGGCGATGTTTTCGGCAACCGTTGCCTTGGCGGCTGAGGCCGCCGTCACGCCTTCAGTGACGCGCGCACGCACGGTGTAGTCGGTGTAGGCCGGGATCGCGATCGCGGCCAGAATGCCGATGATCGCGATGACGATCATCAATTCAATAAGGGTGAAACCCTTCTGTGCTGTCTTGTTCATGTGCTGTTTCTCTCTGTTGTAAATGGCGACTCGGCAGGTGCCGGTGAGTCAGGAAAAGCAAGGGCCGTGCCAGTAGTCGGCATGATGCGTAAGTTCATGATCCTCGGGATATTTCCTTCGGCCGGATTCGCTTCTTAACCTAATATCGTTCCCGGTTGCCGTCAGGTCAGGTCACAAAGTGACCCGGTGCGTCACTTTGCGTCAGTACTGCCGTATGTGGCGTGTCGGGGGGCAGCGGGCCGATGCGCATGAGCAATGCGCATCAACAATGCGCATGATATGATGCTCGCGCCCTGAATCCATTCAAGGACGCTGCATTCATGCCGGCCCCATACGATCTCAGCGCACCCCGAAAACCTGCCAATCTCACCATCAATGCTGACTTGTTGCGTTACGCACGCGCGCAGAAGATCAATCTCTCTGCAACTCTTGAGAGAGCGCTGGTGGATGAACTGCGCAGGCGACAGCGTGAAGACTGGCTGGAACATAACCGCGACGCCATTGCTGCCTACAATGCAGAGGTCGAAAAGCAGGGCGTCTTCAGTGACGGCAGTCGGGCGTTCTGATGGCGCAGTTTCGTGTGTACCGCAATCCACAGCCGGATTCGAAGCACCGCTTCCCGTTGTTGCTGGACATACAGAGTGATCTGATCGGCGCGCTGGGGACGCGTGTCGTCGTGCCCTTGATGCCCCTGGCAGCGAAGGGAACCCGCGCGCTGACAGTGCTGATGCCCGCATTCGACGTCGACGGCAGGAAGTATGCGATGTGCACACCCCAATTGGCCGGCGTGCCCAAAGGCGGTATCGGAGCCGAGGTTGCAGATCTTGCTTCGCGTCGCGACGAAATCATTGCAGCCCTGGATCTGCTGGTATCGGGCTTCTGATTGGAAGCTTATTCAATCCCCAGTTTCTTGATCCGGTAACGCAGCGCCCGAAAGGTAACTCCCAGCAGCCTGGCGGCCGCAGTCTTGTTGTAGCGCGTTTGTTCCAGGGCCCGCACGATGGCCTCGCGCTCCATACCTTCCATCTGATCGCCCAGGGCGGGGCCTGCGGGCACTTTGCCGGCTGCGGTTTGTGGCGCGGCATCCGCTCGCGTCGAATGGACCGGAATGTCCGCGTGTCCCACGGTTCGCAGCCGGATGTCGTCGGGCTGGATCCTGCCATCGCTGCAGAGCGTCAGGGCGCGCTCAAGTATGTTTTCCAGTTCGCGCACATTGCCCGGAAAAGCATAACCGCCGAGCTTGTCCATGGCCGCCGCGGTGATCTCAACCGTGCTGTCGTCCGTGCGTCGCGCCATCCTGCGCAGGATCTGCTCGGTGAGTTCCGGAATGTCCTCGGCCCGCTCGCGCAGACTCGGCACGCGCATCTCGATGACGTTGATGCGATAGAACAGGTCTTCACGGAATTTCCCGACTGCGACCTGTTCAGCCAGGTTCTTGTGCGTGGCCGACAGCAGTCGCACGTCCACGGGTTGCTCTTCGGTCTCGCCCACCGGGCGCACCGTCTTTTCCTGGATCACGCGCAACAGTTTCACCTGCATGTGCAGCGGCAGGTCGGCGACTTCGTCAAGGAACAGCGTGCCGCCATCAGCGCTCTGCACCAGGCCCTTCTTGTCGGCGACCGCACCCGTGAAGCTGCCGCGCTTGTGCCCGAACAGCTCGCTTTCCATCAGCTCACCGGGAATGGCGCCGCAGTTCACGGCGACGAAGGGCGCTTCGGCGCGCGGCCCCGTCAGATGGATGAGTCGTGCCACCAGCTCTTTGCCGGTGCCACTTTCGCCAGCCACATGCACAGGGGCCTGGCTGCGCGCTACGCGCGAGATCATCTCGCGCAGCAGCCGCATCGGTTCCGAATGTCCGAGCAGCCGCGGCCCCTGAAACGTCAGGCTGCCATCCTCGCTGCGTTCCCCCAATTTCAGCGCGCTGGTAATCAGCCGGCGCAAGGCGCCCAGATCCAGCGGTTTGGAGAGGAAATCGAACGCTCCCTTTTTCAGGGCGCGCACCGCCGTTTCGACATTGCCGTGGGCAGTGATGACTGCGCAGGGCAGGCCCGGGCGACGGTTCTGGAGCCAGTCGAGCAGATCCAGTCCATCACCATCTGGCAGGCGCATGTCGCACAACACCAGGTCAAAGGATTCCGAGAGCAGCAGCCGCTGCGCGTCGCGCAGGGTGGCGGCGCTGGCCGGATGCAATCCCATCCGGCTGAGCGTCAGCGCGACCAGCTCGACCAGATCGGGCTCATCGTCAACGATCAGTACGCGCGCGTCGGGCATCGTGGCTGGATGTTAATTCATTCTTGCCAGCGACCGGGATCGGCAAACACCAGCCGGAAGACGCTGCCACCCTCCAACGGTGCCTCGTGCAACAGCGTGGCACCGTTCGCCTCTGCCAGTTCGCGCGCCAGGAAAAGGCCGAGGCCCGTGCCGCGGGGCGCGTTGGTGAAGAAAGGCTCGAACACCCGTTCCATGTCGGCACTGGCAATGCCGGGGCCCTTGTCAGCCACTTCCACGAAGGGCCGGCCATTGCTGGCGATACGGCCGTAACGGATCTTCACCGGTTCGTTGATGAGGCCAGCGGTCTGGCCGTGCGTCAGTGCGTTCTGGCACAGGTTCCACATCACCTGGTGCAACTGCGTCGGATCCACACTGATTTCGATTTCGCTGCCTTCATCGGGCGATATCGCGATCTGCAGCTGCGCCGCGGAGATCTGCTGGGTCGCGCAGAACTCGGCCCAGAACTCCCCGATCCAGCTAGCAAGCTCGATGCGCTCTGGCCGGCGGGTGGTGCGCCGCGAAAGTTCCAGCACGTTCTCGACGATGCGGCTGACGCGCTCGGCATTGTCGCGAATGATCTGCGTCAGGCGCCGATCCTCCGGCGCAATCGCCGGTGATTCCGCCAGCAGCTGCCCAGCATGACTCATCGCGCCGATCGGTGTGCGAATCTCATGCGCGATGCTCGCCGACAGGCGGCCCAGCGACGCGAGCTTCGATTGCTGCACCTTCTCGGCCAGCAAGCTGGTGTCTTCCAGGAAAGCCAGCACCGGGCCGGCCCGGCCGATGCCAAGATTGGCGAAGTGCGGCTGGATTAGTCGCGCACCATCGGCAGCCGGAAAAGTGCCTGTATCCGGATCATCGCCGTGCTGGCGCCACGCGGACAGCAGAAACAGCAGCCGCGGGGAGCATTCGCCCAGCAACGCACCCGGCCAGGCATTGGTGTTGCCCAGCATGCCGGCGGCCGGTTCGTTAATCAGCCGGATGCGGTCCTGATCATCCACAACGAGGATGCTTTCGCGCAGATGCGCCACGATGTACTGCGACAACTGCGCCAGATTGGCAAGATCAAGCTCCTGCCGTCGCACCAGCGCTTCGCTCTGCAGCAGACGGTTCGCAAGGGGTCGTACCGACAATGCGGCAAGGAAAATAACCGTGCCGAGCACGCCGGCATTGATGTAGTCGCCACCGCCGCGGCCAGGTCCCAGATTCCATGCCAGCTGCTGCGCGAGCACGGCCACCGTCGCCGTGGCGGCCATGAAGAACGCGTCGCGGTTGCTGGCCAGCAGCGCCATCGCGCCGATCGGTAGCAACAGCAGGATGCCGAGGCCCCCCTGCACACCCCCGCTGGCCCACAGGATCCACGCGATGGCAACCGAATCGATCAGGGCATGCACAAGTGCCAGCATGCGCAGGCTGGCAAAAGAGAGTCTGCGCATGGCGATGACGCCAATGGCTGTCAGAAAGTAGGCAGCGCAGATCACGGTCATCTGCGTCGGCTGCGGAATGATCAGCAGATCGCGCACCAGCTCCAGCCGGCTGGCAATGAACAGGCCGCCCGCAATGAGCAGGCGGTATAGATTTACCAGCCCGATTACACGCCAGGCGAGATCCGAGGGCGCGTTGTCAGCAGGGCCTGTCCTGCTGTCGGAAGTGAAGCGCATTGCCCGGACTCTAGCACTGCGTCGCCGCGCGGCGATTCGACGGGGCTTGCAACTGTGATGCACCACGGATTCCTGCGTACATGCCATCAGCAGATTTCGTGTTTCGTACTGGCGGCAGGGTGGCGATTCCGCCAAAATGACGGGCTCGAATCGCAAAGGTCCGCAATGAATCTGCACGAATACCAGTCCAAGAAGATATTTGCCGAATACGGCATTCCGGTGCCTACAGGTTTTGTCGCCGCCACGGCTGACGAAGCGGTCGCCATGGCAAAAAAACTGGGCGGATCCGTCTGGGTGGTGAAGGCGCAGGTGCATGCCGGCGGCCGCGGCAAGGCCGGGGGCGTGAAAGTCACGCACGAGCTCGACGCCGTGCGCGAAGCTGCCGGCAAGATGCTCGGCACCAGTCTGGTCACCAAACAGACCGGCGCCGATGGCCTGCCGGTCAGCCAGGTGTACGTGGAGTCAGGCTCGGAGATCGAACGCGAGATCTACCTGAGCCTCACCCTGAACAGGGAAAAGAGCCGCATCGCCGTGGTCGCTTCGGCGGCGGGCGGCATGGACATCGAGACCGTCGCCGAGAAAGAGCCGCACAAAATTCTGTCTGTCACCGTGCATCCCGCCGTGGGCCTCGAGCCCTATCAGGCGCGTACGCTTGCTTTCGGCCTGGGCTTCACCGGCAGCCAGATCGGGGAATTCACGAAAATCCTGCAGGCGCTGTACAAGCTATATATCGAACAGGATGCAAGCCTCGTGGAAGTCAATCCGCTGATCGTCACCAAGGCCGGCAATCTTGTGGCGCTGGATGCCAAGATCGGCATCGATCCCAATGCATTGTTCCGTCACCCGGAGCTGGCAGCCCTGCGCGACAGGACACAGGAAGACCCCATCGAGGCACGCGCCGCCGAACACGACCTGAACTACGTATCGCTGGATGGCGATATCGCCTGCATGGTCAATGGCGCCGGCCTTGCGATGGCCACCATGGACATCATCAAGCTGCATGGCGGCAAGCCGGCCAATTTCCTCGATGTGGGTGGTGGCGCAACGGTGGAGCGCGTCACCGCGGCGTTCGAGCTGATCCTTGCCAATCCCAATGTGCGCGCCATCCTGGTGAATATCTTCGGCGGCATCGTCCGTTGCGACGTGATTGCCGAAGGCATCATCACCGCCGTGCAGAAGGTGGGTGTAAAAGTGCCGGTTATCGTGCGTCTGGAAGGCACCAATGCCAAACAGGCACGCGAGATGCTCGCGCAGAGCGGCCTGGCCGTAACGCCAGCCGCAGCACTCACCGACGCCGCCAAAAAAGCCGTCGCCGCCGCCCGGTCCCGCTAGTCAACGCGCAGCAGAATTCCCATGAGCATTCTTGTCAACAAACGCAGCAAAGTCATTGTCCAGGGTTTCACCGGCAAGCAGGGCACCTTCCATGCCCAGCAGTGCGTGGCCTACGGCACGCGAATCGTCGGAGGCGTAACGCCGGGTCGCGGTGGTTCGCAGCATCTGGATCTACCGGTGTTCGACACCGTGCAAAATGCGGTGACCGGCACTGGCGCCACTGTCAGCATGATCTATGTGCCGGCGGCGTTCGCGGCCGATGCCATCCTTGAAGCGGCCGATGCCGGCATCGAGCTTGTGGTCTGCATCACAGAAGGCATTCCGGTCAATGACATGATTCGCGTCAAGGCGGCGCTTGCCGGCACGCCGACTCGACTCATCGGCCCCAACTGCCCGGGCATCATCACTCCGGATGAATGCAAGATCGGCATCATGCCGGGGTTCATTCACCAGCGTGGCTGCGTGGGCATTGTTTCCCGTTCCGGCACGCTCACTTACGAGGCCGTGCACCAGACCACGCAGATCGGCCTTGGCCAGAGCACCTGCGTGGGCATCGGCGGCGATCCGGTGCGTGGCATGAACTTCATCGATGTCATCGAACTGTTCGAGCGCGATCCTCAGACCGAAGGCATCGTCATGGTCGGCGAGATCGGCGGCAGCGATGAAGAGGCTGCTGCCGCGCATATCGCGCGCTTCGTGACCAAGCCGGTGGTTGCCTACATCGCGGGCGTTACGGCGCCACCAGGCAAACGTATGGGGCATGCGGGTGCTGTGGTTGCGGGCGGCAAAGGCACAGCGGCCGACAAATTCCGCGCACTGGAAGACGCCGGTGTGCGCACTGTAAAAAGCGTGGCGGATCTGGGCGCCGCGATGGCCGAGCTGTTGAATGTGCGGGCCCGGCGCCGCGTCAGTGAAGCGCAGATCGGCGAGCGGCCGGCGTCCATGCGCAAGGCGAAGGTGAAGGTGAAGTCCAGGGCCAAGGTGAAGGCGAAGGTCAAAGCGAAGACCAAGTCGAAGGCGAAGGCCAAGTCAAAGATGAAGGCCACGTCAAAGGTGAAGGCCAAGGCGAAGACGAAGACGAAGGCTAGGGCCAAACCGAGTCCGCGGGCCAAGGCGTCGCGTACCGCAGGTGCACGCACCCGCAAAACCGCACGCCGGCCGGCGCGCAAGAAATAGCATCACATGGCCGCAGGGCCTCGCATTGCGCTCGCGCAGCTGGACTTGCTCGTCGGTGACGTGAAGGGTAACGCTGCGCGCGTCCGCGAAACCGCGCTGCGAGCGCGCTCCATGGGTGCGGATCTGGTGGTGTTTCCCGAACTGACCCTGTCGGGTTATCCCCCTGAGGATCTGCTGTTCCATCGCGGCCTGCGCATACAGGTGGAGCAGGCACTGGCGGCGCTGGCGAGCGATGTAGACGATACCGCTGCACAGCTGCCCGCGATTCTGGTCGGCTATCCGGAATACGAGGGAACTGGCAACGCGCCAATCATCTACAACTCGGTCCGCCTGCTCGTGCCCGGGCGCGCACCCGTCAACTACCGCAAGCAGTGCCTGCCGAACTACCGCGTGTTCGACGAGAAGCGATATTTCACACCGGGCCACGCGCCTGCGGTTGTGGAATTCGCCGGCCTGCGAATCGGCATCACCATTTGTGAAGACGTCTGGGAAGCAGAACCCGCGCAGGCCGCGCGCGCCGCCGGCGCCGAGCTGCTGATCGTCATCAACGCTTCGCCCTATGAGCAGCGCAAACAGCGCGAGCGCGAAGCGGTGCTGCGGCAGCGTATCGACGACACCGGACTGCCGATTGTGTACGTGAACCTGGTCGGTGGTCAGGATGAACTCGTCTTCGACGGCCGTTCCTGCGTCATCGATCGTCATGGCGCGGCCGTATTGCGTGCGCCGGCCTTTGAAGAGTCGTTGCTATGCGTCGATGTGCAGCGCGACAGCGACGGCGCGGTAACAGTCGTTGCCGCGGCGCCGGATTCGGTGGCGCCAGAGCTTGGTCCGGAAGAAAGCGTCTATCGGGCGCTGGTGCTCGGCGTGCGCGATTACGTCTCCAAACACCGGTTTCCAGGCGTTGTCATGGGCCTGTCCGGTGGCGTGGATTCTGCGCTGACCTCGGCTATCGCGGTCGATGCGCTGGGCCCGGACCGCGTGCAGGTCGTGATGATGCCTTCGCGTTACACCTCGCAGATGAGCATCGACGATGCCGCGGCACAGGCGCGCACGTTGGGAGTGGCCTACAGCGTCATTTCCATCGAAGGCATGTTCGAGGCGACGCTGGCAGCGTTGCGTGAACAGTTCGCGGGGCGCAAGCCCGACACCACCGAAGAAAACATCCAGGCCCGCTGCCGCGGCGTGCTGCTGATGGCCATCTCCAACAAGACCGGGCGCATGCTGCTGACCACCGGCAACAAGAGCGAGATGGCGGTGGGCTACGCCACCCTGTATGGCGACATGAATGGCGGATTCGCGCCCATCAAGGATTGCAGCAAGTTGCTGGTGTACCGCCTGGCGCGCTACCGCAACGAGCTCGCGCTTAAGCGTGGCGAGTATGCGGGGCAGGGCGCCATTCCGGCGCGGGTAATCGAGCGCGAGCCCAGCGCCGAGCTTCGTCATGAACAGAAGGACACCGACTCGCTGCCGCCTTATGCGGTGCTCGATGCAATCCTTGAAGCATTCATCGAGGAAGACTTGTCGGTGGATGAAATCGTGGCGCGCGGCTTTGACCGAAATGTGGTCGCGCGCGTGCTCGACATGGTCAAGCGCAATGAATACAAGCGCCGCCAGTCACCGCCAGGAATCCGCGTAAGCCGACGTGCTTTCGGGCGCGATTGGCGCTATCCGATCACCAACGGCTACCAGCGCTAGCCGCGACCCCAGAACTTCCACCAGCTGCCCGAAGACTTCGACTCCGCCAGCGTTTGATCGGGGAAGTTTTCGTGGAATACCTTTTCAGCATTCTGCGCCAGGTCCGTGAAGCCCAGTTCGTTGTAGCAGCGGATCATCACCCGCAGGGCATCGCTCACGACAGGCGCGCCGTCATAATGGTCAATGGTCTGGCTGGCACGTTGCGCCGCCGCTACCCAGGCGCCACGCTGCATGTAGTGCCTGGCAATCTGTATTTCATAGCTCGCCAGCCGGTTGCGCACGACGATCATGCGGCGCCGCGCGTCCGGTGCGTAAGGGCTCTGCGGGAATTTATCGACCACGGTGCGCAGTGACTCGAATGCATCGGTCGCAGTCTTCGGTACTCGCGCCGAAAGATCGACGCCTAGCCAGCGCTCCGGCGCGTACCGGCCGCGTTCAAGGTCGATCAGGCCCTTCATATACCAGACGTAGTCGATCTTGGCGCCAGTGGGATTTTCACGGATGTAGGTATCCGCGGCGTCCTTGGCGGATTCCTTTTCACCATTCTTGTAGTAGGCATAGATGATGTCGAGGCGCGCCTGGCGTGCTTCGGGAGTGAACGGATAACGTGCCGTCAGCGCTCCGTATAACGCCACCGCCTGGCCATAATCGGCGGCGCGCAGTGCTTGCTGGCCGCGCTTGTAGAGCACCGAAGGTTCGAGTTTGGCAAGGCGCTGCTGCTCGCCGTTGCGATCACTGGCGCAGCCTGTGATCAGCATCAGGGCGAACAGGGGAAGTAGCAGGAGGCTGCGCATCAGATCAGGACCAAATGGTTTGCAGGCCCTAGTATAGACGAATGAGTCGCCGTGCCCCCGCCACACCGCAACCCGCCACTGTGGTGGAACATGCCATCGAGCTGCCGGCCTGCCTTGCCGGGCAGCGGCTGGACCAAGCACTGGCGGCCGCGTTGCCCCGGTATTCGCGCTCGCGGCTGACAGCGTGGATCAAGGAAGGGGAGGTCACCCTGAATGGCAAACCTGCCCGCCCGCGCGATGCGGTGTTCGGTGGCGAAAGGGTGGTGGTGCAGGCCCGGCCCGTTGCCGACGACCGGGTTGCACCCGAGCGCATGCCCATCAAGTTGCTGTATCGCGATGCCCATGTGTTCGTCATAGACAAGCCAGCAGGCCTTGTGGTTCATCCCGGCGCCGGAAATCGCAACCAGACCCTGCAGAACGGACTGCTGGCGCTGGATCCGAAGCTTGCCATCGTGCCGCGCGCCGGCATCGTGCATCGCATCGACAAGGACACCAGCGGGCTGCTGGTGGTGGCGCGCACCCTCGAAGCCCATGCGGCACTGGTGGCGGCACTGGCAGAGCACGCGGTGGTGCGCGAATACATGGCGCTGTGCGTCGGCGCCATGACCGGTGGCGGCACAGTGGACAAGCCCATCGGCCGGCATCGCACCGACCGACTGCGCATGACCGTGCGTGCAGACGGCCGCGAGGCCATCACGCACTACCGGCTGGTCGAACGCTTCAAGCATCACAGCCTGCTGCGCGTGATACTGGAAACCGGCCGCACCCACCAGATCCGCGTGCACCTGGCGCATGTGGGGCATCCGCTGGTGGGTGATCCGTTGTACGGTGGGCGGCGGCAGCTCACAGCCGACAGTTCTGCGCAGCAGCGCGCCGCCCTGAAGTCATTCGGTCGGCAGGCACTGCATGCCGCGAAACTTACATTCGAGCATCCTGTTACCGGCAAACCCGTCAGCGTGGAATCACCGCTGCCCGGGGATTTCACGGCATTGCTCGACTGCCTGCGCGGCCCATGATCGCGGCCGAATGGCACCCGGTGCCAGGCGTGCGGGCCCTTTGCACCAGCCGCAATGGTGGGGCCAGCATCGCACCGTGGGATTCCTGCAACCTGGGGCATCACGTCGGTGATGCGGCGCACTCCGTGGCGGAAAACCGCCGGCGACTGCGGGCTTCAACCTCGCTGCCTTCCGAACCGCGCTGGCTGCAGCAGGTACATGGCAACGTGGTTGTGGATCTGGATTCGATTGACGTCGCTGGCATTCCCGTTGCGGATGCCGCTGTCAGCGTTGTACCGGGAACAATCTGTGCGGTGCTTGCGGCCGATTGCCTGCCGGTGCTGCTGGCGGCCAGCGATGGCTCGGCAGTGGGCGCAGCACATGCCGGCTGGCGCGGCTTGGCCGCTGGCGTGATTGAAAGCACCGTGCATGCCCTGCGTCAACGCATTGCATCCGGCACGCAGCTGCTGGCCTTCCTGGGGCCAGCTATTTCGGTAGCGCATTTTGAAGTGGGCGATGAAGTCCGTGATGCATTCCTGGCTGTGGATGTCGCAGCAGCTGCGGCATTTCTGCCCGGTGCCAGCAATCGCTGGCAATGCGACCTGTATGCGCTGGCGCGCCTGCGACTTGCCGCATTGGGCATCACCACTGTGGCGGGTGGCGGTCTCTGCACCTATGCGCAGCCTGACCGCTTCTTCTCGCATCGCCGCGATGTCCAGCATCTTGGGCTGGCCAGCACCGGTAGAATGGCTAGTCTTATATGGCGGCAGATGTGAACACGCTGGGCTGGATTGTCGGCTTTACCCTGTTGGGTGGAGTTGCGGGCGTGATGCTGGCCGGCATCTTCCTGCTGGTGCCGGAGCGGGCACGCTCGCGGGCCTTGCCCTTCCTGGTGGCGTTTGCCACCGGCGCCTTGCTTGGTGCCGCGCTGCTCGGCCTGCTGCCTGAAGCCATTGAACTTGCCGGTCCGGGCAACTACACCGGCGTAGGCATATCGCTGCTCGGTGGCATCGCCCTGTTCTTCGTGCTCGAGAAGCTGGTGCTGTGGCGGCATTGCCATGAAGATCACTGCGAAACCCATGCACCGGAGCACGACAATCACGAGCGTGCGCCCGGCGTGATGATTCTCATCGGCGACACCATGCACAACGCGCTGGACGGAGTGCTGATCGCCGCGGCTTTCCTGATCGACACTAACCTCGGAATCATGACCGGCCTTGCAGTGCTGGCGCATGAAGTGCCCAGCGAGGTCGGCAATTTCGCCATCCTGCTGCACGGTGGCATGACGCGGGCGCGGGCTTTTTCCTGGAACCTGATTACAGCCCTCGGCGCCGTGATCGGGGGGGTGGTAGGGTTTTACGCACTTTCGGCAGTCAAACCGGCCTTGCCCTATGCGCTCGGCGTATCGGCTGCCAGTCTGCTGTATGTTGCGGTGGCCGACCTGATCCCCGGCCTGCATCGCAAAGTGGATGCCCGCAGCAGCGTGTTGCAGGTGGTGCTGATTGCACTGGGGGTGTTGCTCGTGGCGGCGGTGGATCGCCTGCATCCACATTAGCGGGGAGTTCCGCACGGGTCGGTTAGAGTAGCTCTTGAAGGCTGTGCACTCGCCCCAAAGTTGTCCCCCATGCGAAACGACAAACTGACCAGCCGGTTCCAGAGCGCCCTGGCCGACGCTCAGTCGCTCGCCGTGGGCCGCGACAACCAGATGATCGAGCCGGCGCACCTGCTGGCCGCACTGCTGGATCAGCAGGGTGGCAGCCTGCGCCCGTTGTTCGTCAAGTCGGGCGCCAACGTTGCCAAACTTAAGGCAGAACTCACCGCGCTGCTGGAGGGCCTGCCCAAGGTGGAAGGCGCGCCCGGCGAGGTGCATGTTTCGCAGGAATTGTCGCGTCTGCTAAACGTCACCGACAAACTCGCACAGCAACGCGGGGATCAATACATCTCGAGCGAGTTGTTCGCGCTGGCGGCGCTGGACGACCGCGGTGAACTGGGCAAGCTGCTCAAGAGCGCCGGGCTGACCAAGGCCAAGCTGGATATCGCCATCACTGAAGTGCGCGGTGGAGAGCCCGTGAACGACGCCAATGCCGAAGAAAGCCGCGAAGCGCTGTCCAAATACACCATCGACCTTACCGAGCTTGCCACCAAAGGCAAGCTCGATCCGGTGATCGGTCGCGACGACGAAATCCGTCGCACGATCCAGGTGCTGCAGCGACGAACGAAGAATAATCCCGTGCTGATCGGCGAACCCGGTGTCGGCAAGACCGCCATCGTCGAAGGCCTGGCGCAGCGAATCATCAATGGCGAAGTGCCGGAAGGCCTCAAACGCAAGAAGATCCTGTCGCTCGACATGGGAGCGCTGATCGCAGGCGCCAAGTTCCGTGGTGAATTCGAAGAGCGCCTGAAGGCCGTGTTGAAGGATCTTTCGAAGCAGGAAGGGCAGGTCATCCTGTTCATCGACGAGCTGCACACGATGGTGGGCGCGGGCAAGGCCGAAGGTTCCATGGATGCCGGCAACATGCTCAAACCCGCGCTCGCCCGCGGCGAACTGCATTGCGTGGGCGCCACCACGCTCGACGAATATCGCAAATACATCGAGAAGGATGCCGCGCTGGAGCGTCGATTCCAGAAGGTGCTGGTGGATGAGCCTTCGGTGGAAGACACCATCGCCATCCTGCGTGGCCTCAAGGAACGTTACGAAGTGCATCACGGCATCGAGATCACCGATCCGGCCATTGTCGCCGCGGCGCAGCTTTCGCACCGTTATATCGCGGACCGGCAGCTGCCCGACAAGGCCATCGACCTGATCGACGAGGCCGGTGCGCGCCTGCGCATGGAGATCGACTCCAAGCCGGAGGCAATGGACAAGCTCGAGCGGCGCATCATCCAGCTGCGCATCGAGCAGGTCGCGCTGCGCAAGGAAGACGACGAGGCTTCGAAGAAACGCCTCTTTACGCTGGAAGAAACCCTGCGCACGCTCGAAAAGGAATACGCCGATCTGGAGGAAATCTGGAAGGCCGAGAAGGCCACGCTGCAGGGCGCGGCTTCAGCCAAGGAAGAACTAGAGGGACTCAAGCAGGATCTGGATACGGCGCGGCGCGCCAACGATCTTGCCAAGATGGCGGAGCTGCAATACGGCCGGATCCCGGAGCTGGAAAAGAAGCTTGCGGAGGCGCAGGCCGCAGAGCAGAAGCCCACGCAGCTGGTGCGTAACAGCGTTACCGAAGAGGAAATCGCCGACGTCGTTTCCAAATGGACCGGCATCCCTGTTTCCAAGATGCTCGAAGGTGAGAAAGACAAGCTGCTGCGCATGGAAGAGGCTCTCGCCAGGCGCGTGGTCGGACAACCCGAAGCGCTGCACATCCTCGCCAGCGCGATCCGCCGCTCACGCGCCGGACTCTCGGATCCAAGACGTCCAAATGGTTCCTTCCTCTTCCTCGGTCCCACCGGTGTGGGCAAGACCGAACTGTGCAAGGCGCTGGCCGAATTCCTGTTCGACAGCGAAGACGCGATCGTGCGCGTCGACATGTCCGAATTCATGGAACAGCATTCGGTGGCGCGGATGATCGGCGCGCCACCGGGCTACGTGGGCTACGAAGAAGGCGGTTATCTTACGGAGGCCGTACGTCGTAAACCCTACTCCGTAGTGTTGCTCGACGAAGTCGAGAAGGCCCACAAGGATGTGTTCAATGTGCTGCTACAGGTGCTGGACGAGGGCCGTCTCACCGACGGGCAGGGCCGCACCGTGGATTTCCGCAACACGGTCATTATCATGACTTCGAACCTGGGTTCCGATGTCATCCAGCAGCTGGCGGGTGAAAAGCAGTACCAGCGCATGAAGTCCGAAGTGATGGAGCGCGTGCAGGCGCACTTCCGCCCGGAGTTCATCAATCGCATCGACGACATCATCGTGTTCCATCCGCTCGGATCCGAGCAGATCCGCGCAATCGTCGATATCCAGCTCGCCGGACTCAGGCACCGCCTGGCCGATCGTGATCTGCAACTTGAGCTGGCAGATGACGCCCGCGACATGCTGGGTGAAGCGGGCTTCGATCCGGTATATGGCGCGCGGCCTCTCAAGCGCGCCATCCAGCAGCAGATCGAGAATCCGCTGGCCGAGCGCATCCTGCAGGGGCAGTTCGCGCCTGGCGACCGCATTGTGGTGACGGTGGAAGACGGGGCTTTGCGCTTCGAGAAGCGCGTCGGCTGATCTACCGTATAATGCGTCATGCCGTTTTATGAATATCAGTGCCGGGCCTGTGGCGCTCAGGTCGAGGTGCTGCAGAAGATTTCCGATCCGCCGCTGAAGAAGTGCGGGGAATGCGGCAAGAGCCAGCTGCAGAAGCTGATCTCCGCGCCGTCGTTCCGGCTGGCTGGCGGCGGCTGGTACGAAACCGATTTCAAGACCGACAAGGACAAAAAGCGCAACCTGGTCGAAGGCGAGAAGGGTGAGGTCAAGTCCGAAGACAAAGCGGATTCGAAGGCTGATGCAAAGGCCGATGCGAAGTCCGATGCAAAACCGGATGCAAAGACCGAGGCCACTCCCGCACCGAAGGCCGACGCCAAACCTGCCACGGAGCCGGTCAAGACCGCGAAGCGATCCACGGCGAAACCTGCCGGGAAAAAGGCAAGGCGGTGAAGTCCCGCATCGCTCGGGGCCTGCGGCGATACCTGGTTGCAGGTCTGCTGTTCTGGGTGCCGGCCGGCCTTACCTGGCTCACCTTCGGGTTTCTGCTGGATCTGACCGACGGGCTGCTGACGCTGCTGCCCGATCAATACAAGCCGGATCATCTGCTGGGCTTTCACATCCCCGGCTTTGGCGCGTTGATCGCGCTGGTCGTGCTGATCCTCACGGGCCTGCTGGTGGCCAACCTGGTGGGCCAGACTCTGGTGACCTGGTGGGAAGAACTGATGAACCGCATCCCTCTGGTGCGGACCTTATATTCGGGCCTCAGAGGTTTCACCGAGTCGCTGATGACGAGCAAGGCCTCGTTCCGTCAGGTGGTCATGATCGAGTTTCCCCGCAAGGACGTATGGACCATTGCCTTCGTGACGGCCACCAACCTGCCCGACTACTCCGGCAAGTATGGTGGTGAGCCGCAAATATGCGTGTACGTTCCCACGACACCCATTCCGACCACGGGCTACAACCTCATCGTGCGGCAATCCGAGGTCGTACCCATCGACATGAGCGTCGATGATGCGATGAAGATGATCGTCACGCTGGGTGTCGTCGTGCCGTCGCCGAAGACCGGAACAACAGGTACCCACCCCATCTTGCGGCCACCGCCTGCGCGGTGATCGGGACGGGGACGCGCGTTATTTCGCGATATTCACGATCCTCATCCGCGTGAACTCTTCGAGGCCCTGCTGTCCCTGTTCCACGCCGTAGCCGGACTGCTTCACGCCGCCGAAGGGAATCTCAGGCGGCAGATCCAGATGCTTGTTCACCCACACCGTGCCTGCTTCGAGCCGCTCGGCAACCTGTAGCGCGCGTTCGGTGCTGGCCGACCACACCGTTGCGCCGAGGCCATATTCCGACGCATTGGCGCGTTCCACGACTTCATCGATCGTCGAATATTTCAGCACCGGCATCACGGGCCCGAACTGCTCTTCACACACCAGGCGCGCGTTGTCAGGCAGTCCGGTGACCACGGTGGGGTGGATGAAATATCCCGGGCCCTGGTGCGTCTTGCCGCCCCCAATGACCTGGCCATGTTTGCGGGCGTCTTCGACGATAGCCTGCACTTTTTCGAACTGCATGCGGTTCTGCACCGGTCCGAACTGCACGCCATCATCGAGGCCGTTGCCGATCACCGCGGCGTCGGCGATCTTGCCGAGTTCGGTGCAGACCGCGTCATAGATGGATTCATGCACGAAGATGCGCTTGGCGGCGAGGCATACCTGGCCGGAGTTCACCATCGCGGCAAAGAAAAGTTTCGGCGCGATCTCCTGCGGATTCACATCGTCAAGCACGATGGCGGCGTCGTTGCCCCCCAGTTCCAGCGTCAGCCGCTTCAACGAGGGCGCGGCGCTGCCCATCACTTTGCGGCCGGTGGCGGTGGAGCCTGTGAAGGCGATTTTCGCGACGTCCGGATGACTGGTGAGCGCATTGCCCAGGTCATTGACGTCAGCGATGACGTTGACGACGCCGGGCGGAAAAATCTGCGCGCAGAGTTCGCCGACTCGCAGCGTGGTAAGCGGTGTGGTCGGTGCAGGCTTCACCACCACGGTGTTGCCGGCGAGCAGTGCAGGCGCGAGCTTGGTCACCATCATGATGACCGGGAAATTCCACGGCGTGATCGCGGCTACCACGCCAAGTGGCAGGCGCTGACGGATGATTTTCGTCTGCTCCGTTTCCGAGAGCAGGGTGGCGGGCAGATCCATCGCCGCAAAGCCGCGGATGTTGCCACTGGCAATCATGAGTTCGTAGAAAGCGCCACCCAGCGGCTTGCCTTGCTCCTGCGTAAGCAGCGGAGCAAGCTGCGGTGCCTGCGCGTCGATGGCGTCGGCCAGCTTCAGAAGCAGTCGTGCGCGCTCGGCCAGCGGAGTCGCTGCCCAACTCGGAAATGCCGCCTTGGCGGCGGCCACTGCCTGGTTTAGTTGTGCGAGGTCGGCACGCGGACAGGCCGCCACCACCTGCTCCGTTGCGGGATTCACCACGTCGAAGCTGCCTGCGCCGGCCACCAGTTTGCCGCCGATGAGCAGCCGGAATTCGTCGCTCTGACCGGGTTTGAGTTGCGCGTTCATGGGCTTGCTCCTGCGGTGGCCGGGGACCGGAGTATACTGCCCGACCTCTTTTTTCAAGCCAACCGAGCAGAGTTTCGTCCGATGCGTAGCCATTATTGCGGTCAGGTCAATGAGCAGTTGTCGGGTCAGGAAGTAACCGTTGCCGGTTGGGTGCATCGCCGCCGCGACCATGGTGGCGTGATCTTTGTCGATCTGCGTGATCGCGAGGGCCTGCTTCAGATCGTGTTCGACCCGGACGACAAAACCCTGTTCGGCGAGGCCGAGCGCCTGCGCGGTGAATTTGTCGTGCAGGTGCGTGGCCTGGTGCGCGCGCGACCTGCCGGCACCGCCAATGCCAACCTCGCCTCCGGCAAGGTCGAGTTGCTGGCCCGCTCGCTGACGCTGCTGAACCGTTCCGAGCCGCTGCCTTTCCAGCTCGACGAACACGTCAGCGAAGAAGTGCGCCTGCGTTATCGCTACATCGATCTGCGCCGCGAAGAGATGAACAAGCGCCTGCGTCTGCGTCATCGCGTAACCAGTGCGATGCGCCGCTACATGGATGATCACGGCTTCATCGACATCGAGACACCGATGCTCACCAAGGCGACCCCGGAAGGTGCGCGCGACTACCTGGTGCCAAGCCGCACGCATCCCGGCAGCTTCTTCGCATTGCCGCAGTCGCCGCAGATCTTCAAGCAGCTGCTGATGGTGGCGGGCTTCGACCGCTACTACCAGATCGTGCGCTGTTTCCGCGACGAAGACCTGCGCGCCGACCGCCAGCCTGAATTCACCCAGCTCGATATCGAGACTTCGTTCCTGTCGCAGGACGAGATCATGTCGGTGATGGAAGGACTTATGCGCGACCTGTTTGCGAAGACGGTGGAGGTGGCGCTGCCAGACCCCGTGCCTCGCATGACCTATGCCGAGGCGATGCGCCGCTTCGGCTCCGACAAGCCGGACCTGCGCGTGTCGCTGGAACTGGTGGACGTCGCGGACCTGGTCGCGGGCTGCGATTTCAAGGTATTTGCCGGCCCCGCGAAAGACCCGAACGGTCGGGTCACGGCACTGCGCGCGCCTGGTGGCGGCGCGTTCAGCCGCAGCGAGATCGACGCCTACACCGCGTTCGTAGCGCGATACGGCGCCAAGGGGCTCGCTTACATCAAGGTCAATGACAAAGCGAAGGGCCGCGATGGACTGCAATCACCCATTCTGAAATTCTTGAGCGATGCAGCAGTGGCCGGCATCCTCGAGCGCACGGGCGCAGTGGACAACGACCTGATCTTCTTCGGCGCCGACACCACGAAGGTGGTCAGCGATGCTTTGGGCGCGCTGCGTTTGCAAATTGCGCGTGACCTGAAGCTTGTGCAGGATGGTTGGCGGCCGTTGTGGGTGGTGGATTTCCCCATGTTCGAATTCGACGCGGACGCGAAGCGCTGGGTGGCCATGCATCATCCATTCACGGCCCCCAAAGTGGATGACCCCGAGGCGCTCGCCGCCGATCCGGGCAAGGCGGTGGCCAAGGCCTATGACTTCGTGCTGAATGGATCAGAGATCGGCGGCGGGTCGGTGCGTATCCATCGCGCCGAAATGCAGTCCGTGGTGTTCGGCCTGCTCGGCATCGATGCGGAAGAAGCGCGCCGCAAGTTCGGCTTCCTGCTCGATGCGCTCAAGTTCGGCGCTCCGCCACACGGCGGCATCGCCTTCGGTCTCGATCGCCTCGTGATGCTGATGGCCGGCGCCGAGAGCATCCGCGACGTCATCGCGTTTCCGAAGACCCAGACGGCAGCCTGCCTGCTGACAGAGGCGCCCACACCGGTCAGCGAAGCGCAGCTGCGCGAGCTTTCTATTCGTGTTCGAACGCCGCAGCCCGCCGGTTGACGGCGGTCCGCTGCGCGCTGTCGCGCTGCGTGGCACCGTGCTGTTTGTCCATGGTCTGTGGCTCAGCGGCATCGAATCCTTCCTGCTGAAGCGACAGCTTGCGGCGCAAGGCTGGGCACTGCGCGTGTTTCCTTACTCGTCGCTGTCCGAACCGATGGACCGCGTCGCCAGTCGCTGCGCCCGCTACGCGATGGCGCTGGCGCGGCGCACGCTGCAACCCGTGCACCTGCTGGGTCACAGTCTCGGCGGCGTCGTGATCTACCGCATGTTCGAAACCGGACTGCTGGAGCCCGATCGTTTCAGCGGTGATTTCTGTCGCGTGGTGTTCATGGGCACTCCATCGCGGGGCAGCCAGACCGCCCGTGTGCTCGCAAAATACGCCACCGGCTGGCGCCTGCTCGGCGCCACTGGTCAGCGCGACCTGACCTGTGGAGTGGCGGAAAAATGGCCGTTTCGTGCCCAGCTGGGAATCATTGCCGGCAATCGCTCCCGCGGACTAGGCCGGCTGCTCTCGTCCTTCGATGTTGCCAATGACGGCACCATCGCCGTCTGCGAGACACAGCTGGAAGGAGCCGCGGATCACTGCGTGCTGCCCGTCAGCCATACGGGGATGTGTCTCTCGACTGCCGTGGCAGGGCAGGTCGCCGCGTTCCTCGATTGCGGTAAATTCACGCCCATATCACGCTGACGGCATGACGGCGATCAGATAGCGCGCTTCCTTGCTGCCGCGATTGTGGAATGTGATAGCACGGTCGAGTGTCATGGCCATGCAATCGCCCGCGCTGATAGTCGTAAACTCATCGCCAATACGGATTTCGAGCTGTCCTCGCAGCATCCAGAGCTGCTGTCGCGCGCCGCTGCCAGTCGCACTGTCGAAGGTCACGGTCGCGCGCCCCGGAAAGTGCACTTCGCTGAGCTGCATGGCGTGATTGGCCGTCGTTGGAGTCAACGTCCGGCGACGATAGCCGGTGGACGGATCCTGCCACTCAGCTTGGCCGCGCCGAGAGGCGACCGGATTGCGCAATTGCAGGCGCGGTTCGCGATAGCCAGTAGCGCCCAGCAGGCTGGGCAGCAAGACCCCGAGTCCAATGGACAGTTTGTTCAGCACGGTCGCCGACGGGCTGCTTTCCGCACGCTCAATGCGCGAAATCATGGCCCGGCTTACCGCGCTGCGATTCGCAAGATCTTCGATCGTCAGGCCGCGTTCCTCGCGTAGCTGAATCAGCCGTCGGGCAATGCGCTCATTGATGTCCACAGTCACTCCAGCATCTAGTTGGGCCGCCGTACCGCGCCAGCCAACCTTTTCGTCGGGTTCGCCGCCTGTTTCCGCTTTCGGGGTGGCTTGTTGCGGGCGGCTTGGGCGAGGAATGGGGCGGAGTCGGGTCGGGTTGAGTCGAGAGGTTGGGCGGGGTTGGGGCGGGGTTGGGGCGAAAGGTTAGGCGGCGTTGGGGCGGGGAAAACTGCGTTTCCACTATAGTGGACGTCACTCTACGATAGTGGAAACGCCTTCCGGCGCCACTATTGCCGCACGTTTGCTGCTATTCGGCTGCTGCCGAACTTGTAGAGGGCGATGCTTATGTAGATATCGATGCGTTTTCAGAGGCCGATCCGCCGGCGGATGGCGGCACGTAGGCACCCGTCCATCGCGCGACGACCAGTGTCGCCAGTGCATTGCCCACGAGATTGGTCAGCGCGCGCGCTTCGGACATGAATCGGTCGATGCCCAGTATCAGCGCTAGCGAGGCCAGTGGCGGTCCGTCGACTGCTGCCAGTGTGCCCGCCAACACGATGAACCCACTGCCGGTCACGCCGGCTGCGCCCTTCGAGGTCAGCAGCAACACGCCGAGCATCAGCAGCTGCTGGCCGATGGACATGGGTGTATCGGTAGCCTGCGCCAGGAACACCGCTGCCATGGTGAGATAGATGCAGGTGCCATCGAGGTTGAATGAATAGCCAGAGGGCACCACGAGGCCGACCACCGAACGCTGGCATCCCATTCGTTCGAGCTTGTCCATGAGTCGCGGCAACACGGATTCCGAGGATGAGGTGCCCAGCACGATCAGCAGTTCCTCACGCAGCTCGCGAACCAGCTTCACGATTGAAAAGCCGTGCAACCGCGCAATCAGCCCGAGCACACCGAACACGAACAGCAGACAGGTGCCGTAGAAGCACAGCATCAGTTTCGCCAGCGGCGCCAGCGCGGCGACCCCCTGTGAGCCGATCGTGAACGCCATTGCGCCGAATGCGCCGATCGGCGCCAGCCGGGTGATGTAGCCCACCACTTTGAACAGCACCGACGAGAAACCTTCGATACCGCTGCGCAGCGTGGCGACGCGCGGGCCGCAGGCCTGCAATGCAAAGCCGCAGAGCACCGCCACCAGCAGCACCTGCAGGATCTCACCCTTCGCCAAGGCTTCGAAGAAGGTGTTGGGAATAATGTTCAGCAGAAAATCAACGATGCCCTGCTTCTCTGCCTGCGTGGCGTAGCTCGCGATGCGCGATGGGTCGAGGGTGGCCGGATCCACATGCATGCCGCTGCCCGGTGCCGCGATGTTTATCACAGCCAGTCCCAGCAGCAGCGCGACCGTGGTGACAATCTCGAAATATCCCAGAGCGTAAAGGCCCACGCGTCCGACATGACGCAGGTTGTCCATGCCGGCGATGCCCAGCACCACGGTGCAAAAGATGATCGGTGCGATCAGCATCTTGATCAGACGGATGAAGCCATCGCCCAATGGCTTGAGGCTTACGCCAAGCTCCGGCATGTAGTGGCCGATCAGTGCGCCGACCACGATCGCGATCAGCACCTGCACGTACAGCAGCTTCAACAGTCGCATGATGATTGAGATCAACCGCCGCTCAGTGCCTGCACGATGTGCAGCGTGGCTGCGGGGTGAAGCGGCGTGGCTGGGTCGCGCAGCTCGTCCTTGTCCAGGAACACACGCATGTGGGTGCGGATGCGGTCCTGCTCATCCACCATGCGAAAGCGCAATCCCGGGTACTGGCGATCCAGGTCGCGCAGCACTTCGGCCAGCGTTGCGCCGTCGGCGGATACGTCGCGCCGACCGGTATAGGAAAGCAGCGGGCTCGGAATCGTCACGCGCACCCTTAGAGCTCCGCGGTGTCCAGCGCGTAGATCTCGGGCAGATGCCGCGCGATGCAGCGCCAGCTGCTGCCCTCGTCGCGACTCGCCCAGATCTCGCCGCTGGTGGTGCCGAGGTACAGCCCCACCGGGTCGCGCGTATCGCCGCACATGGCTTGCCGCTTTACCGTCCACCAAGCCTGGTTCGCGGGCAGCCCCTTGGCCAGTCGCTGCCAGCTCTTGCCGGCATTCTTCGTGGTGTATGCCGCAGGCTTGCCGTCTATGGGAGTGCGCGGCCACACGCCGCCGCCGTCCATCGGAAATACCCAGCAGACCTTGTCGTTGCGGGGATGCACCACCATCGGAAAGCCAGCATCGCCGATCTTCTTCGGCATGTTGTCGCCGATCCGTAGCCATTGCTCGCCTGGACGGTCGAGCCGGTAGATGCCGCAGTGATTCTGCTGATAGAGCCGATCCGGGTTGGACGGACACAGACGCACGCAGTGCGGGTCGTGTACGTACAGCTTGTCCGCCGGAAAGCCTTCCACTACAGCGAGGCCCTGTACCAGCGGTTTCCAAGTTGCGCCCCGATCGCGCGACTCGTGCACACCGCCGCTCGACATCGCCACATAGAGATGATTGCGATCGCGCGGGTCGACCAGCACTGAATGCAGCTTCGGCCCGTCGGGCGTGCCGTTCTCCTGCGCACCCATCCACTGGCTGTATTCGGGATGCTCGTTCAGGCCGGTCACGGAGTGCCAGCTGTCGCCGCCGTCTTCGCTGCGGAACAAACCCTGCGGCGAAGCGCCTGCGTACCAGACGCCGGGTTCACTGGCGTGGCCTGGCGTAAGCCAGAAGCTGTGATCCAGCACGTGGGCTTTCTGGCCATCCGCAGCCTTCGGAAATGCGGGTGGAGTCGTGGCCTCTTGCCAGGTTCGGCCACGGTCGCCAGAGCGGTACATGGTGGGTCCGAGATGGCCCGTTCGCATGGATAGCAGCACCACCCGTGGATTGCGCGGGTCCTGCACCATGTGATGCGCAATATTCCCGAGCATGATGGGTGCGCTGGCTTTCCAGCTGCGGCGCGAAGCATCCGCCTTGAGGATGAATGCGCCCTTGCGGGTGGCAACCAGTAACGCAAGCGAAGGACGTGCAACCATGGTGACCTCCCTGGGATTTTCAAGGAATTCTAGCCCAGTGTTGCGGCGGGGTTGCTCTAAGTGCATGTCCCGGGTACGGTGCGATCGATGTCGCTGCTAGAAGTCCGGCAACTGAATGTTTCGTTCCACACCCGCAACGGTGTGGTCCAGGCACTCCAGGACGTGAGCTTCGACGGGGAGCAGGGCAGGACCCCCGGTCGTATAAGGAGCGGTGGTTGATGCGCGGAAGGGCATGGATCGCCGTTCCCGTTGCCTGCTGTGCGGCGTTGACTGGCTGCGGCAACAGCCCCTGGCCCGCGGGCTCGGAAAAGACCAATGTCATCCGCACCGCGATGATCGAGAACACCCCGCGCCACCTGGATCCCACCGCCTCGTACTGGTCCAACGACACGCTGGTCACCTACCAGGTGTATGAGCCTCTTTACGGCTACCACTATCTGAAGCGACCGTTCGAACTGGTGCCTAAGACGGCGGCAGAAGTGGTCAAGCCGATCTATCTCGACAGGAACGGCAAGCCTCTGCCCGAAGACGCCCCAGCGGAGCAGGTAGCAGAAAGCGTGTACGACGTGCCCATCAGAAAGGGCATCCTGTTCCAGCCGCATCCCGCCTTTGCGAAGAACGCGCAGGGTGAATACGAATACCACCACATGAAGTCGGGCGAGCTGGGCGAGCGACGCACGCCGATGCAGTTCAAGGACACCGGCACCCGCGAATTGGTGGCCGAGGACTTCGTCTACGCAATCAAGCGACACGCCACCACGCGCATCACGACGCCGATCTTCGGCATCTTTTCCGAGTATGTGCTGGGGCTGAAGGATTACGGCGAGCTCATCAAGGCGGAAGACGCAAAGCTTCGCGCCGGGCTTGATCCTGCGACCCAGGACCGGCCGTTCCTCGATTTCCGCCGTTGGCCGCTGGCCGGCGCCACTGCGCCGGAAAGCCACCTGCTACGCATCCGCATCCACGGCAAGTACCCGCAGTGGAAGTACTGGATGCAGATGACCTTCCTCGCGCCCCTTCCTTGGGAGGCCGATGCGTTTTATGCCCAACCCGGCATGGCCGAACGCGGCATCGTTCTGGACAACTGGCCCGTGGGCACGGGGCCATACATGGTGACCGAGTTCAGGAAGGACCGTCGCATCGTGATGCAGCGCAACCCCAATTATCGCGGCGTGCCTTACCCCTGCGACGGAATGCCCGACGACACCGGACAAGGCCTGCTTGCGGATTGCGGCAAGCCCACGCCGTTCATCGATACCATCATCGCCACGGTGGAGCGCGAGGGCACGCCACAGCGCAACAAGTTCCGCGACGGGTATTACGACCTGGAAGTATTCGAGCGCACCGATACCGGTAACAGCTACCTCGTCGAGGCGAAAGACTCTGACGACGTACGCGCCGACTATCTGAAGAAGGGTTTCGATTTCCCGCAGAGCGCGGATGTCAACAGTTACATCATCGGCTTCAACATGCTGGATCCGGTGATCGGGACCGGCGATACACCCGCGCAGCAGCAGCGCAATCGCAAGTTGCGCCAGGCCATATCGATCGCGATCGACTGGGACGAGTATTCGAAGATCTTCCCGAAGAAGGCCGGCCAGACGGCGATGAGTCCGCTGCCGCCCGGGATCCCAGGATCGCGCGAAGGCACGCCCGCCGGCATCAACCCCGTGACTCACAGTGTGGTCAACGGCAAGTACGCGCGCCGCCCGATCGAGGACGCGCGCAAACTCATGGCGGAGGCGGGCTATCCGAACGGGCGCGATGCGAAGACCGGCCGGCCGCTGGTCATTGGCTACGATTACTATGCCGTGCCCAGTCCCGAGCGCAGGCCCGAGATCGACTGGGTGGTGCGGCAGTTTGCCAAGATCGACATCCAGCTCGAAGTGCGCGCCACGGACAACAACCAGTTCCAGGACAAGGTGCGCAAGGGCAAGCACCAGGTCTTCTGGCTGGGCTGGAATGCCGACTACCCGGACGCCGAGAATTTCATGTTTCTTCTCTACGGACCAAACTCGAAGAGCGTGTCCGACGGCGAGAACACTTCGAACTACCAGAGCGCGGAATACGACAAGCTGTTCGCGCAACTGAAGTCGCTGGACGACGGTCCGGCAAAACAGGAGGTCATCGACAGGATGGTGAGGATCGTGCAGCAGGATGCGCCATGGAGTTTCGGTTTCTTTCCGTATGCCTCCGCCGCCGTCCAGAGCTGGATCCACAACTCGAAGCCCGCCATTCTCATCCGTGACCACGGCCGCTACCTTCGGCTGGATACCGCGCAGCGGGCCGCGAAACTTGGGCTGTGGAACAAGCCATTGTGGTGGCCGCTGATCCTTGCTGGTGCAATAGTCGTGGCCGGTGTTCTGGTCGCTCGGCAGAGCCTGCGTCGACGGGAGCGCATGAACGCGCGTGGCGAAATGGTGCAGGGCCAATGATTTCCTACATCATCCGTCGCAGCCTCTATGGCGTGCTGATCCTCATCGGCGTCAACCTCGCGACTTTCTTTCTCTTCTTCACCGTCAATACTCCCGATGACATGGCGCGGATGAATATCGGCGGCAAGCGCGTGACGCAGGATCTGATCGAGAACTGGAAGGTGGAGCGCGGCTACGACAAGCCGCTGTACTGGAATGCGGGCGGGCAGGGCGCAAAGAAACTTACCGACACCATCTTCTGGGAGCGTTCGGCGTCGCTGTTCACGCTGAATTTCGGCCGTGCCGACAGCGAAAGCGCCGGCGACATCGGGCATGAGGTGAGTGGTCGCATGCTGGTCAGCATCCAGCTTGCCCTGCCCATCTTCCTGCTGCAGGTGATAGCCAGCACGGCGTTCGCGCTGCTGCTGGTGATGTTCCGCAATACCAGGCTTGATCTTGCGGGTGTGGTGCTGTGCGTGCTGATGCTGTCGATATCCAGCCTGTTCTACATCATCGTCGGACAATACTTTTTCTCGCGCGTACTGAAACTAGTGCCGATCTCCGGCTATGCGGCCGGATTCGACGCGGTGCGTTTCCTGATACTTCCCGTCGCGCTGTCGGCGCTGGCACGGCTGGGCACCGAGGCCCGCCTGTATCGTGCGATGTTCCTGGAGGAAGTCGGCAAGGATTACGTACGCACTGCGCGCGCCAAGGGCCTGTCTGAAAGGGTGGTGATGTTCCGGCATGTACTGCGCAATGCGCTGATCCCCATCATCACCAGCGCGGGTGGTTACCTGCCCTATGTCTTCCTGGGGTCGCTGGTATTTGAGAGCTTCTTCGGCATTCCCGGCCTCGGGGCCTATGTGATCGAGGCCATCAGCAAGCAGGACTTCGCGGTCGTCCGCACAATGGTGTTTGTAGGCTCGCTGCTTGCAATCACGTCCTACATCCTCATCGACATTGCCTACACCTGGGCCGATCCCAGGGTGCGGCTGAACTAGGGGCGGGACACCATGCCGAAAATAGTCCTGCTGTGGACTGACGTCTCGATCTGGCTGCTTGCTGCCGCGCTTGTGGTCTACGCGCTGTATGTGCGCAGCCAGCCTGACCTGTCCACGACCTGGCGCAAGGTATTCGCTGCCAGCCCTGCTTTGTCGGCGTTTGTTGTACTGATGCTCTGTCTGTTGCTGACCCTGGCGGACAGCGTACATTTTCGCAGCGTTCTGCCGTCGGTGGCTGGTGCACCGGCGGGAAGTGTGGCTTACGACGCGCGCGTGAGGTCTGTCCTCGACGTGGTGCTGCGCAATCTTGTGGAGTCCCGGGAGTCCACCTACTCGCGGCCGCTGGCTTACGTAGGATTTACCAAGGAATCGATCGAGATCAACGGCAAGCTCGAGCGGGTTGCTCCGCGGCTGCTGCACGGGGGTGTGCATCTCGCGGATCCGGGCACGCAATGGCGGGGCGATGTGATCCGGCGTGTGGCCATCGGGCTGCTGCTTGGAACCGCTGCAGCGGTTCTTGCCTGTGCATTGCTGGTTGCATTGCTGGCGCGGGGCCAAGGTTGGCGCGCGACGGCTGTCGCGGTGTGGCGCGGCGAGACTGCCATTCCCTGGCGGGTAGCCTGCTGGACTCTGGGCGGCATCCTTGCAGTAGGCGGGGCCACGACTGCGTTGATAGGCCATTACCATGTGTTCGGTACTGACGTCACAGGCAACGATGTGCTGTACCAGGCGTTGAAGAGCATACGCACGGCATTCGTCATCGGCACGCTTGCAACGCTTGCAACGCTGCCGCTGGCAGTGGTGCTGGGAATCATGGCGGGCTACTTCAAGGGCTGGGTCGATGAACTCATCCAGTACCTTTACACCGTACTGTCATCTATCCCGAACATCCTGCTGATTGCCGCCTGCGTGCTGATGGTGCAGGTGTACCTCGACAAGCACCCGGATTCATTCGAGACCGGGGTACAGCGGGCGGATGTGAAGCTATTCCTGCTGTGCGCCGTGCTGGGCCTGACCGGTTGGGCGGGGCTATGCCGGCTGCTGCGCGCCGAAACGCTGAAACTCCGCGAGCTTGAATTCGTGCAGGCCGCGAGCTCCTTCGGCGTCGGCCACATACGGATCATGTGGCGTCATGTGTTTCCCAACGTCGCGCACCTGATGCTGATCGTTACTGTGCTCGAATTCTCGGCATTGATCCTGTACGAAGCGGTGCTTTCATACGTGGGCGTTGGTGTGGATTCATCGATGAACAGCTTTGGCGGAATGATCAATCTCGCCCGCAACGAGATGAGTCGGGACCCGGTCGTGTGGTGGCCGTTCGCGGCCGCTTTTGCCTTCATGGTCGGGGTGGTGCTGGCGGCCAATCTCTTCGCCGACGGTGTGCGGGATGCCTTTGATCCACGCGCGCGGGCTTTCCGGCCACGTGTGCTGGTCAAGAAGCCCGCCTGAGGGAAACCATGCTAGAGATTGATGACATCAAGGTGGGGCTCGATTCCGATGCCGGGCTGGTCAAGGCCATCGATGGCATCCGCCTGACGCTGCAGCGTGGCGAGACCTTTGCGCTGGTGGGCGAGTCGGGTTGCGGAAAAAGCATGACCGCACTGGCATTGATGCGTCTGCTGCCGGAGAACGGACGTGTGACGCAAGGTGAGATCCGCCTCGACGGCAAGGATATGCTCGCGCTGCCCTCGACTGCCATGCGAGCCATCCGCGGTGGGCGGATCGGCATGATCTTCCAGGAGCCCGGCACCAGCCTGAATCCGGTCATGCGCGTTGGCGACCAGATCGTCGAAGCCATCGAAGCCCACACTGCGCTGCGCGGTGCTGCGGCGCGCGTGCGGGCGATCGAATGGCTGCAGAAGGTGGGTATCCCCGAGCCGGAACGCCGCATCGATGACTATCCCTTCCGAATGAGCGGTGGCCAGAAGCAGCGCGTGATGATTGCGATGACGCTGGCTGCGGAACCGGATTTCCTGATCGCTGACGAGCCCACTACAGCGCTCGACGTAACCATCCAGGCGCAGATTCTCGATCTGCTCAAGGCGCTACAGAAGGAACGCGGCCTTGGCCTGCTGCTGATTACCCACGATCTCGCGGTGGTTGCGGGCATGGCCCACCAGGTGGCGCTGATGTACGCCGGGCAGATCATCGAAGTTGCGCCGGCCGCCGAGTTCTTCCGCGCACCGAAACATCCCTACGCACGCCTGCTGCTGCGCGCATTACCCGATGCCGTCCGGCGCGGCGAACCGCTGGCGGCCATTCGCGGCACCGTGCCGCCGCTGTGGAGTGATTTCGCGGGCTGCCGTTTCGAGCCACGCTGTGACCGGGCGTTCGCCGACTGTGCCACTACGCCGCCGCCGCTGTTCGAGCAGCCTGGTTCACGTTGTGTCCGCTGCCTGCTGTATGCACCCCACGCACCGCAGTCGGTGCTCGCACCAGGTGATGCAGGAATCCAGGCGCCGCGCGAGGCCCTGGCACGCGCCGTCCATCCCGGCATCGGGGCGTCATCTGGCAGATTGCTTGAAGTGGAGAACCTCGCAGTCCGGTTCCCGATCCGCAAGGGACTGCTGCAGCGAACAGTGGGCTACTTCAATGCCGTAGAGAGCGTGTCATTTCGCATCGACTCCGGCAGGACGCTGGCGCTGGTGGGTGAATCCGGGTGCGGCAAGACCACCATCGGCAAGGCGATCGTGCAATTGCTGCGCGGCCAGGCGGTGATCGAAGGAACCGCGAAACTGCAGGGCCATGATCTCTTCAGCCTGGAAGGGGCCGCACTGCGCGAAGCGCGGCGCGCCATCCAGATCATCTTCCAGGATCCCTTTGCCTCTCTCAATCCGCGCATGCGGGTGTTCGATATTCTCGAAGAGGGGTTGCTGGCGCTGCGGCCTGATCTGGATCCCGCGGCGCGACGGGCCGGCCTTGAGAAAATCGTCGACCAGGTGGGACTGCGGCGCGAGGCGCTGGAGCGCTATCCGCACGAATTCTCCGGCGGGCAACGCCAGCGTATTGCCATTGCCCGCGCGCTGGCGGTGCAGCCGAAGCTCATCATCTGTGACGAGCCAACCTCTGCGCTCGATGTATCTGTGCAGGCCCAGATTCTGAACCTGCTGCGGGATCTGCAGCGGGAACTGGGTATTTCGTATCTGTTCATCACCCACAACATCGGCGTCGTCGAGTACATCGCCGACGAGGTGGCAGTGATGCAGAAGGGCAGGATCGAGGAAGCAGGGCCTGCAGCTGGCGTGCTTGGCGATCCCCAGTCGGCCTATACGCGTACCTTGCTCTCCGCCGTGCCCAAGGTGCCGACCACCGCAGTTGTCTGAGGCGTGACACCAGGCATGCGTAGCGCATACTGCTGCTTGTTCCTGTTCGCCATGGGTCAGGAGAACAGCTGTTCCTTATTCCCGTTCCAGCAGTCGCTTTAGTTCATAGACCACGGCATGGGCGTCGCGTGGCGAAAGTCCATCTGGTTCAATCGTGGCTAGCCGTTCCCGCAGCAGATCCGGTCGCGCCATGGCTGCGACTTCCGGCGCGGGCGCATCAAAGGGCAGCGCGGCTTGGGGCGAAGGCGCTGCAGCATGATGCGCATCCCGCTGCGACTCCAGTTGAGCCAGATAGCGCCGCGCGGCTGCGATCACCGACGCCGGTACGCCCGCCAGTTTTGCTACCGCAAGGCCATAACTGCGATTGGCCGGCCCCTCGCGCACCGCGTGCAGGAACACCAGCTCATCGCCATGCTCGGTGGCATCCAGATGCAGGTTCACCACGCCGCGCAATTCATTCGCCAATACGGTCAGCTCAAAATAATGTGTGGCGAACAGCGTGAACGCACCGGTGTGCGTGGCCAAGTGATGCGCCACCGCCCACGCCAGCGACAGCCCATCAAACGTGCTGGTACCGCGCCCAATCTCGTCCATCAGCACCAGACTCTGCGCCGTGGCGTTGTGCAGGATGTTGGCGGTCTCGGTCATCTCCACCATGAACGTGGAGCGGCCGCCGGCCAGGTCATCGGCTGCGCCGATGCGCGTGAACACCCGGTCGATCGGACCAATCGTGGCGCTGCGTGCGGGCACATAGCTGCCGATGTGCGCCAGCACTGCGATCAGCGCAGCCTGCCGCATGTAGGTGGATTTGCCACCCATGTTCGGGCCGGTGACGATCAGCATGCGGCGGCTGTCATCGAAGGTGAGGTCGTTGGGTACGAAGTTGGTGCCGCTGAACTGTTCGACCACGGGGTGGCGGCCCGCTTCGACGCGATACACAGGCTCGGCAACCAGCGTTGGCTCCACCCACTGCAGAGTGTCGGCGCGTTCCGCCAGACTTGTCAGTGCGTCGATGCTGGCAACGGCTGCGGCCGACTCCTGCAGCTGTGGCAGCGTCGCGATGAGTGAGTCCAACACAACCTCAAATAATTGCTTCTCACGCGCCAGCGCCTTGTCGCGCGCGCCCAGCACTTCATCCTCGAACTTCTTGAGCTCTGGCGTGATGAAGCGTTCGGCGGATTTCACGGTCTGGCGGCGCAGATAATCGGCCGGCACCTTCTCGGCGTGGGCGCGGGGAATCTCGATGAAGAAGCCCTGCACGCGGTTGTAGCCGAGCTTCAGTTGCGCGATGCCACTACGCTCGCGCTCCTTTCTTTCGAGATCAAGCAGGAATTCGTCGGTGTTGCTGGCGATGCGACGCAATTGATCCAGCGCGGCATCGAAGCCCGCTGCGATTACGTCGCCGTCGCGCAGTATTGCGGAGGGTTCCTCCGCAATCGCACGCACCAGCAGCGCGTGCTCCTCCCTGTGTTCGCCAGTGCGTTCATGCAGCGCTTGCAGCAGCGGGGAGTCGATTGTGCCAATTACATTGCGCAATGCCGGCAGTGCCGCCAGCGTTGCACGCAGTTGTGCAAGGTCGCGTGGCCGCGCGGAACGCAGCGCCACGCGCGAAATGATTCGCTCCAGATCGCCGATGGGTGTGAGCGCCTCCGCCACCCGAGTGAAACAGCGCGATTCACTCAATGCGCCGACCGCCGCGTAGCGTTGCCGCAGCACGCCACGGTCGCGCAGCGGCCGGTTCAGCCAGCGCCGCAGTTCGCGCGATCCCATCGCAGTAGTGCTGCGATTGAGCAGCGCGAACAGCGTGACGTTGTCGTCGCCATTGAGACCCCGATCCAGCTCCAGGTTGCGACGTGTCGCCGCGTCCAGCTGCAGTCCCTCCTCGCGCAGCTGCACGGCCAGGGCGCGGATATGTGGCAACGCCGCCTTCTGCGTGTCTTGCGCGTATTGCAGCAGCGCGCCCGCTGCGCCGAGACCCGCCGTAAGGCCAGCGGCGCCAAAGCCCGCCAAATCGCGGGTGCCGAACTGCGCGATCAGCAGCCGTTGCGCGGCCTCTGCATCGAAGTGCCATGGCGGCCGCAGACGCGTGTTGGGCATTGTGTCGCGGCGCTGATCTTCGGGCAGCAGCAGTTCCGCGGGGCGCAGCCGCTCCAGCTCCGCGGCAACTTCCGTTGCATCGCTCAGTTCGCTGACGCAGAAGCGACCACTGGCCAGGTCCAGCCACGCGAGGCCATGCCGCTGGCCATCGAAGCTGAGCGCCGCCAGCAGGCTCTCGCGCTGGCGGTCGAGCAGGGCGTCTTCCACCAGGGTTCCCGGTGTAACGACACGCACCACTTGGCGTTCAACAGGCCCTTTGCTCGTTGCCGGATCGCCGATCTGTTCGCAGATGGCCACCGACTCGCCGCGCCGCACCAGTCGCGCCAGATAGTTCTCGACACTCACCGCCGGCACACCAGCCATCGCAATGGGCTGCCCCGCCGACTGGCCGCGCGTGGTCAGCGCGATATCGATCAACGACGACGCGCGCCGCGCATCGTCGAAGAACATCTCGTAGAAATCGCCCATGCGATAGAACAGCAGCACGTCGGGATGCTGGGCCTTGATGCGCAGGTATTGCTGCATCATGGGTGTGTGATCGGCAAGACTCATGACGTGAATTCTACAGGTGAAGGGTCCTGCAGCGCCCGGCAGATCGCGCGATCACCTGATGACCAATCAAAAAAAAGGAAGGGTGTCGTACTCAATCGTCCAGTGCTGCTAATTCAGAAGCAGCTGGCCAGCCAGAGATCTCGGCAACGGAATCAGACGGTGCTTTGCGCCCTTCCGGGCCTGGATGTGAACGATCTGCTGCGCCCACTGGATATCTGTTGGGCGACAGTGCCAGTGTCTGCAACCGGTAAGAGCCGCTCAAGTCGGCCTTGAAATTCTACTCAATCACCCCGATGTCCAGCTCGTCGACACACAAGAAAGCAGGCACATCAGTCATGTCGCGATCGTCAGGGGGTGGGCTCAAATATATTTCGCCCGATGGCTGGTCGCCGCGGTTAATCAGGCGCAGTTATTGTGCGCTTACGCTATCGGCCATTACCGTGGCAATCTGCATCGTTCAGTCCCTGATCGGGTGGAAGTCGGTGCTGAATGCGATCGGCTTTGTGCCCTCTGCGGCTTGGTCACCCTCCACTTGGTTCTCCATACTGCCAGGACAGTCGATTCCGGTCGTGCTGACCTGGTTGGCCTACGTGTTCCCGCATATGGGCTGGTGGCATATGGCAGGCAATACTGCGATGTTGCTCATGGTCGGTGGGAAGCTCGAACATCGAATTGGCACGCGCAATTTCGCTGTTGTCGCTCTTCTTTCGATCGTCTCTGGCGTATTCGCCCTGTCGATCATTCATCCTCTCGGTAGTTTCCCCATCGGCGGCGGATCGCTTCTACTGTGCAACATTTTCGGCGTTCGGCTTGCTATGTACTACCAAACCGGGTGGCAACGGCACCCGCGAGCGACAATCGCTTTGGAGTTGGCGGCTATCGTTCTAGTAGTTCTATGGCTGCTATGTCGCACCACTCCACTGGCGCCGTCCGCGTTCTTGGCTCTAATGTGGCACGTGATACCGCTGATGATAGGGTGGGTTGGGTATCGCGTGGTCCATGCTGTTCAAGCTCGGAAAGGGAATGCGGAGTAGCAATGCTGTCGCCCAACAACCGCATGCAGCGATCTGGATCGCCATAAAATGCCCCCGCCCGACTGTTCTGCCAAGTTTGAGCTCAACGACTGTGCCCCGAGCATGCGGCGTCTCACATGATCTCGACTCGACCTTGGAATGGCGCCTATGTCAGATAATCTACTTCGCGGTCTCACTACGGTCCTGGTGCTTGGCTCGGCTTTTCTTCTGTTGTGGCTCCTAATTCGAGCGGCGCGACGAGCTGCTCGCAAGCCAAAGTCTCGGGCCAGTAGTTTTGGCTGGGCACTTCTGTTTTTCACCTCCGGTCGAATGCCTCCGCCGCCGCCAGCTTCGCAAATAGAGGCCGAGCTAAATGGTGAGAAAGATCGGCTCGGGTCCCGCAGCATTGATCCTGATTGAGAGGTGTAAGGGCGTTACTCGAACGGAAAGTGGGGCGCCCCTGACAAGATGAATGCCTATGAACTTCTAGGGAAGCTCTGAACTACCCGCGCCAGGAGCGCGGCAGTCCATGATTGCGCGACAGGTCGAGGTCATCTTCGGTTGTCGGACTGATCTGAAGGCAAGTGTCGGCTTGTTCATTGCATTCTTGTCCTGAGTTCCGCCATTTCCTGCTACATCGCCCGCAACAACCGTCGCCGCACCATGTAGATGTTCGCCAGCGCACAGGTCACCTGCAACCGGTGCAGATTCTTGGCCAAGCCTCGGTACCGGACCTTCGTGAACTTGAAGATCCCCTTGATGATCCAGAACGCGTGCTCGACTTTGGATCGAACGCGCGACTTGGTGCGGTTGCGCGCCTGCTCTTGCTCATCGACCCGCTTGCCGAACCGATAACGCTGGTTGGTGAAGTCCAGGGCCTTGGGTGCCGTCTTGCGGATCGCCACACCCTGGCCCCGGTAGGCCTGATCACCCCATACGCGCGTCTCCTTCCCATGCAGCAGATGCGGCAACGCATCCCGATCCGCCACATTGGCCGCTGAGGCCTTCACCGTGTGGATGATCTTCTCCTTGCTGTCCACCCCGATGTGCGCCTTCATCCCGAAGTGCCACTGCTTGCCCTTGGCCGTCTGGTGCATCTCCGGATCACGCTCTTTGTCCTCGTTCTTTGTTGAGGACGGCGCGCTGATGATCGTGGCATCCACAATGGTGCCGGTCGTCACCTTGATTCCGTTCCTCTTCAAATGCTGGTTCACCGCCTTGAGCAACGGCTCACCCAGCTTGTGCTCTTCCAGCAGGTGGCGGAAGTTCAACACCGTGGTCTCATCCGGCACAGGCTCCTCGCCGAGGTCAATCCCCACAAAGCTGCGCATCGTCGCCGAGTCGTACAGCGCCTCTTCCACTCCGGGGTCCGACAGGCTGAACCAGGCCTGCAGAAAGTGGATCCGCAGCATCCGCTCAAGTCCGGTCGGTGGACGGCCGCCCTGCGGGCCGGCTTTCGGATACACCGGCTCAATCAGTGCGCACAGATCCGACCATGGCACTGCCTTGTCCATCTGCGCCAGAAACGCCGCGCGCTTGGTTGTCTTCCCGTACCGTTCGAATCCCGCAAGGGTCTGGGTCTTCACTGCTCGATCTTCCCTGCAAATGTCCTATGCTTCAGACATCATCGGTTAATCAGAGTTTCCCTAGATTAGGGCGGTTGGCTTCTCCAACGATGAAGGTTCGGCTTGATTCACTTCTACGGAAAACCGCAGTCAGTCATCGAATCCTAGGCGGCGGGCGTTCTTGAAAACAATGAGTGCCGCGATGACTCGGGCGAGATAGTGTCGGTCGTTCTCATAGCCGTGGCGGACTGCCGTAAAGGCATCCGTTGCTCCGACTTCCGTCATTGCCCGCCGCACCGCCTCGCCACCACTGTTGTAGGCAAGCACTGCGAGTCCCCAGTCGCCGAATTCTTCGTGAAGACCGGAGAGCATATGCATTGCCGCCTGAGTTTCCATTGCCGCATCAAGTCGATCGTCTCGGCCTTCTCCTGCATCGAGCCCGAAACTCCTCGCCGTGGATTCGATGAACATCCAGATTCCGGCACCGTGCCGGGGGTTGGGGCTCTGAGCGAGATTTCTGTAGCCGGACTCCACCAATGGAATTACCAGCAGGTCCTGTGGCAGGTTATGCAGCTGCAACTGCGCCGAAATCATCGGCTCATATTCGGCCATTCTCTGCAGCGCACCTAGCATGAATCTGCGTCCGTCTGGTGTTCCGACAAAACGATTCAATTCAGCGAGAACCTCTTCATTGACCTCGATCGGCATCACACTTCCGGCCTGGGCCACGGCGGCCATGGTCTGAGCTTCAGCCAGGGAGATTCTTCTGTCGTGGATTGACCCTTGAAGAGCGGTTGCCGCGGCAAAAACGCTGAATACCGCGGTTGCAGACAAGGCTAGCAGACCCCATCGTGGAATATGCCGCTCGCGCCCGCGGAGCACGGCACGGATCCGGCGAGACAGCTGGCTACCGAGTGCGCCGTTCGCCATCTGCAAGCAGGTGGCACGCTGTCGGGTCCGAATTGATTCCTCGGCTATCGCCAGAAGACAGTCGCAGTACCTCTGCGGAGTCACCTTGGCTCTGCTGACAACTGCTTCGTCGCAGCTAAACTCCTGCAAGGACTGCAGATACCTGAAAAGTATGTGAGCCGCAGGATTTATCAGAAACACTCCCCGCACCAATTCCATGAAATAGACGCTACGGCAGTCGCCATGACGGTGGTGCTGACCTTCGTGACGAAGGGCGATACGAAAATCGTCTGGCCTTAGAATCAGCGCAGTGGGTACCACGATGTAGCAGATGCCCGGAACCCAAAACGAAAATGGCACGGTCACTTCGTCGGTCGCCAGTATCTGTAACGAGCCGGAGCGCCTGACGAGGTGGGCCCGACTGGCGATCATCCTGGCCGCACGATTGCCCCTCCATACTCTTGTAAGTGCGACGAGCAATCCGGCAAGACACAAACAGAGCAGCAGCTGCGACAGAGTGCTTGCCGGTATGCTGGCCTCAAGGCCAGCCGCAGAAAAAACCGGCTGTTCCTGGTGTTCGAAGGCCTCATCCAGTGTATGCATGGAGTCAGCTGACCATACCTGCGTCGTCATTGGCATGAATGTGCTGTCGCCTGGTGTCAAAGCCAGGAACGGAGCCGTCAGCGCGACAACAGTCAGCGCGAACCCCAGCAGCAGTTGCTTGCGGTAAGGTACCTGCCGGCCGAGCTGCGAGAGTCCCTTATGCGCTATGACCAGTACCAGCAGTGCCAGGACGATGAGCGCATTCGCCAGCAGATAGGCACTGACAAAAGCGACTGACACGATCAGCGGTTCTTCTTGCTGATTGAGCGCCTGATGCGCTCGAGGTCTGCGGGGTTCAGCTGCTCGGAATTCACCAGGCGCTGCACCAAAAGGGTAGGGGTGCCGTCGAACACATGCTGCACCATGTGGCGCAGGCTGCGCACCTGATAAGTTTCCTTGGAAATCGATGGTGTGTACAAGTGGCCACGTCCCTCCTTCTCACTGCTGACAAATCCCTTCTGCTCCAGAATACGCACCATGGTCGATACACTGGAGTAGGCGAGTGTCCGGTGCGGCCTCAGCTCTTCGATCACCTGATGTACGGTGCAGCGCCCCAGCCGCCAGACTACGTTCATCATCTCAAGTTCTGTGGTGGTCAGTGGTTTCTGGACATGCTTCGTGCTTGGTCTCATGCGGGGCGCGTGCCTTGGTTTGCTGAGAAATTCGACGGCTCGCCAGTATGGTGTGGCGGATTTCGTCGGCCATTGCGCGAGAATAACTAAGTTATTAGTCGGTAGCAATTCGATGGCTGCCGGGAAGGCGAGGGCACGGCTCTGACGTCATTGATCTTCGGGACGCGGGCGTCATTTCTCACCGGCCTGTTGAGTTCAATCTATGACACGCTTCGTATCAGGTCAGTCTTCGAGGTTGGCCGAAGCTTCCGGCGAATGTGGCGTTCGATCGGCAATGTGAATCCTCTGGAGAGAGCAATTCCGACCAGCCAACAAGCCAGCAGTATCGGCAGGTAACCGAGAAAGCGCCAAGCCTGATTCAGGTTGATGCCATTCAATATCGCCAAGCCGCCGAAAACACAGAACATGTGGGACAGGTAAATCTCGTAGCTCAATCTGCCCCACGAGCGCAGCCAGCCCAGTCCAGGTATCTGCGCCGGATTCGGGCTCAGCGATTGACGCCAATGGGCACTAATCACGATGCAAGCGGCCGATATAGAAAGATAGAGCCCAAAGCCGCTATGTACGAGTTTCCAGACCCAACTGCTTGAAAACAGCACCGTGCAGATGCCGGCCCAACCCAACAAGCTCAGCGTGAATAGCGCAACTCGAGCGGGGCGCTGGATTCGCCGCACCAGCAGTGCCGCTAGCACACCCACGGCAATGGCGGACATGCCGGGCAGGTAGGCCTTCTCCTGCCAGATCTCGGGGGCGCTCGCCGCCAATGCTGCGCGTGAGAAGGGCAGGGACATTGCCAGAAGCACCAGGAGCGGCACCAGCAGTCTGGTTCGGCTCAGCACCAGGCACGTCAGGGGGAATGCCAGATAGAACAATTCTTCGATTGAAAGAGACCAGATGACATCCCAGCCTCCGGGCAGATATCCATAAAGTCCTTCATAGCGATTCAGGTACAGGCCGAGTGCCGATGCAATCGCGCCTCCGAGGGATTGACCGGGCTTGTCGATCACAAAGCGCGGGACGCCGAGCAGGTGACACAGGCTCAGCATCGCAATGATCAGTAGCAGTAGCGGGGCGATGCGACTCGCCCGCAACAGGTAGAAGTCGCCCGCCGAGATGTTCCTCAAATCTCCCCAGCGTTCCTGCGAGCGCCGGGTGATGAGGAAGCCCGATATGACAAAAAAGATGATGACGGCTTCGGTGCCGTTGAAGTTCAGGCCCTGCAACAGCCAGGGTGGGAGCAGATTTGCGACCGGTGTCTTGGACAGCGGCATTCGGATACCGATGTGGTGCATGACGACCAGCAAGATGGATAGTCCCCGCAGAACGTCGATGCCGCCATTGCGCCGTTGACTAATCTTGCCTACCCCGGACTGCACTGCCACTTTTGAATTCCTGTGACTAAGAGATTAGTTGAATACTAGCTAAATATTTAGTTACACTGCAATCCGCATGAAGACCGACGACCTGCGCCTAACGGCGGATACACCGGTGCGGCCGCTGCGGTGTTTCCCGGTAGGGTTACCGATTTCTGGCCATGGATCTGGAAGGCCCGGAGATTTGTGATGGTTGACCTCACATGACCTCACGTGGCCTCACTTGCGTGTTGCTGAAATATCGCGTGCCCGATGGGACGGCGATTAAATACCGCCAGGATCGAAGCCACACTTGAACAACACGCAGCCCTTCTGACAGTTGGCCCTACTTGTGCGTCACGGAGGAAAAAAAGAGAAAAGCGCAGCTACGTGGCTGAATCGCAAACCCACGCTTTTGGTGCTGCATCATCGGCGTGTGCGCTTGTATTGATATTTTCCACTTAAAAATCAATAGCCTGTAGTCTTATAAGTTCCACTTCTTGCTTGGCAGGATTGCGATCACATCGCATGTGATAAAACCTCTGCTATATTACCTAATTAGCAGAGGTTTTATCACATTGGCCACGACCATCACCCAGCGCGCCAAGACTCTCAAACTGCTGGGCGCCCGTTCCATGATGCGGCTGAAGGACTTTACCGCTCATGGCATCGATCCGGAGACGCTTTCGCGTCTGGTCCGGGAGGGGGTCGTTGTACGTCCGGCACGGGGCCTCTACCAGCTTGCCAATGGAACAGTCGACGCTCGCCGCACGCTAGCCGAATCGGCGGCGATTGTGCCCAAGGGTGTCATCTGCCTGGTGTCGGCGCTGCAGTTCCATGGGCTGACGCTGCAGATGCCGTCGAGCGTCTGGATGGCAATTGAGCGCACCGCCTGGCGTCCACGGATCGACTATCCGCCGATCCGCTTTGTCCGCTTCACGGGCCCGGCGCTGATCGAAGGCGTCCAACGCCATCGCATCGAGGGCATCGAGGTGGCGATCACCGATCCGGCACGGACCATCGTCGATTGCTTCCGGTATCGTGCCAAGGTCGGCATCGACGTGGCGATGGAAGGGCTGCGCGAGGGCCTGCGCCAGCGCAAGGCGAAAAGCGACCAACTGTGGCGATACGGCACGAAAGCCCGCATCTGGTCGACCATGAAACCCTATGTCGAAGCGACGGCGGCCGATGGCACGTGAACCCCTGAAGAACGTTGGTGCCTCGGTGCGTGCCCGACTGCTGCAGCGATCGCGCGACGAGCGCACCGATTTCCAGATCCTGCTGACACGCTATGCCCTTGAAAGGTTGTTGTATCGCTTGAGCCAGTCGGAGCATCGCAACCGATTTATCCTCAAGGGCGCGATGCTGTTCGTGACTTGGGTGGAGGCGCCGTTTAGGCCGACGCGCGACCTGGATCTGCTCGGCTACGGTGAGAACAGTCCCGAGGCAATGGGCGATACCTTTCGCACGATCCTGACCCAACCTGTCGACGACGACGGCGTGGCCTTCGATGTCGATGGACTCGAAGCTGCGCCGATCCGCGAGGACATTGAGTACGGCGGCGTGCGGATACGTACGCAGGCCACAATCGATGTTGCGCGCGTTCCGATTCAGGTCGATGTGGGCTTCGGCGATGCGATCACTCCCGGTCCCATCGAGATCGACTATCCGACGCTGCTCGATGCGCCGACGCCGCGTGTGCGGGCGTATCCGATCGAGACGGTGGTCGCCGAGAAATTTCATGCCATTGCAACTCGCGGAATCACCAACAGTCGACTGAAGGACTATTACGACCTGTGGCTGATCGCCGAGACGTTCGAGCTGGAGAGGGCGCCGCTCGCCGCGGCTGTTCGCCAGACCTTCGCGCGGCGCGAGACTGTGCTTCCGCAGGATAAGCCGACCGGGCTCAGTGAAGCCTATGTCGAAACCTGGCGCGACCAATGGCAGACCTTCCTGACTCGCGAGCGAATGGCAACAGCGCCCGAGCAACTGGCGACAGTGGTCGCCGATCTGGAGCGATTTCTGCTGCCGCTGATCGAGGAAGCGGAAGGGGAGTGGCGCTGGAAGCCACGCGCGGGATGGACGCGCGACTGATGCTTATGGCTCAGAATTTCAGCGCAACACACGGGCGGGCCTTCCAAGTGAATTACCAGATGTCTCGCGGGTCACCATTTCAGGGTCGCGTCATCTTGATTGGGGAATTCCCCCAGCACCAGCTGGTCGTCTTCCGCCGCGGCAATCCGCGCCGCTGCCACAGCCCAGCCGCTGCGTGCATTCTGGGCGGGCTTGCGTAGAACGATGGCGCCCTTTTCCACGGTGATCGTTGCCTCTTTCTTGAGGCCGACCTGGGCGAGCAAAGGCTTCGGAATCAAAACGCCCTTCGAGTTGCCACGCTGTCGAATCGCGATCTTCATGTCGTCGCCGGTGTCTTGGTGTCGAAAGTGACTACTCGAGAGACTCGGACTGCAGGGGCGTCGCATCCCGCTGTATCTCAAGCTCCGCGCCGCCAATCTGTTCGGCATAGTGGCGCAGCTCGGTGCCGATCAGCATTCGCCCCTCGCGGCGAGTGCTTTGCGCCAGGATCTCGCGGATCTCAGCCTCCATGCTGCGACCCTGCCTGGCAGCCTGAATTCGCAGGGCGCGATGGATTTCTTCGGGAAGGTTACGAACGGTTACGGTAGCCATATCGATCATTATGTTGATTAGCCATCAGTCCCGTCCACCGCACCGAGCAATCAACCAGCCAGTAGCGAACCACAACAGCCCAATGCCAATCAGCACAGCCCGCAACGCCTCGGTGAATGCCGCACGTCCGGCCGCCCGCAATGCAACCGCGGTTTCAGTTCCAAGTGATTCCGCAGCCAGCAGCGCTTCATCCAGTGAATCCCGCACATTCGCGGGCAGTTCGCCGCCTGCTTCCGGCAAGGCCAGAGACAACGCATACGCCGCAGTCATCACGCTGCCGAACACCGCCACGCCGAGCGAACTGCCAAGTTCAAAACCCACTTCTTCAATGGATGCCGCCATGCCGCTACGTTCCGGTGGTGCAGCATTCATGATGGTGCTGGAAGCGAATGTCACCGATGCGCCAATCCCAAGGCCCATGCCGATCAACAGCAGCATGCGGATCAGCGGATAGCGCATTGCATCTGGCGGCACCAGCGCCAGGCAGAGCACGCAAATCGCGGCCAGCACAAAGGCGCCGCTCGCAAACGCCGACGGGCGCATGCGGTGCATGAGTCTTCCAGCCAACGGCCCCGCAAAGAATCCGGCGATGGCCATCGGCAGAAACACGATGGCCGCCTGCAGAGCGCTGCGTTGCTCTACCAGCTGCAGGTACTGGCTCAGCACCAGTTCCACACCCACGACGCCCGCGGTTCCCAGGCATGCCGCCGCAAACGCGCCGGCGAAATCCGGCAACTGGAACAGCGACAGATCGATGAGCGGATGCGGCCTGCGTCGCTGGCGCCGCAGGTACGCGACGATGAACACCACGCTGAGCAACACGGCAAGCGCGACTCTCGTCAGTGAGTTCCCTTGTCGCGCAAGTTCCTTGATCGCATACACCAATGAAGTCAGTCCGACCAGAATCTGCAGTGATCCGATCAGATCCCAGGGTGCGCCGCCCGGTGCTGAGCGACGGGGCACCAGCCACCACGTCAGCAGCAGCGCGACAGCAACCACCGGCACGTTGATAAGGAACACGGATCCCCACCAGAAGCGTTCCAGCAACAGGCCGGCGATCAGCGGACCCAGCGCCATGCCACCCGCCGCTACTCCCGACCACAAGCCAATCGCAAAAGCGCGCGCGCGTGTCTCGGTGAAAGTGGTGCGGATGATTGCAAGCGTGGCCGGCATCATCATGGCCGCACCCACACCAAGGAATGCGCGCGCCACGATGAGCAGAGCGGCATTTGCGGCATAGGCTGCGGCAAGTGATGCGACGCCGAAAGTCGCAAGCCCGATCAAGAACAATCGCCGGTGGCCATGACGGTCTCCCAGCGTGCCGAGGCCCGGCAGCAGGCCGGCGACGACGATCGGATAGGCGTTAAGGATCCACAGTCGCGCTGAATTGCCCGCTCCAAGATCGCGCGTCAGCGCAGGCAGCGCAACGTACAGCACCGTCAGATCGACGCAGATCAGGAACAGGCCGCTCGCCGTGATGGCGAGCACCAGCCAGCGGCGCGGGTCAGGTTGCATAGCCGATTGTGCACACATAAAGGAAAAACTGGCGCCCAGGATTCAGGCGCGGATATGCTGCCCGAATGGAAGTGCTCATCCAGAAGCTGGCCAATGCGAAAACCGGGGAAGTGAAGGCGCTGCTCTGGTCCTTCGCTTATTTCTTCTTCCTGATGTCCACGTATTACATGCTGCTACCCATCCGGGATGCCTTTGGCATACGCGGCGGTGCGCAAGATCTGCCGTGGCTGTTTTTGGGCACGTTTGTTGTCGCATTGATCACCGCGCCTTTGCAGGCCACCATCGCGGCCAAATTGCCGCGCCAGCGCTTCGTTCCGGCGGCCTATCTGTTCCTCGTCGCCAATATGCTGATCTTCTGGTTCCTGTTGAAGTCGGAGGTGGCGCCAGACTTTGTGCCCAAGGCGTTCTTCATCTGGATCACAGTGTTTTCGGTATTCACCGTATCCATTTTCTGGACCTTCATGTCCGACCTGTACTCAACGGAGCAGGGCAAGCGCCTGTTCGGTTTCATTGCGGCGGGCGGTTCAGTGGGCGTCATTCTCGGTCCCAAGATCACCAAACTGCTGGTCGAGCCGCTCGGCGTTCCGAACCTGTTGCTGGTAGCCGGTTGCCTGTTGATCGGTGCCATCGTCTGCGCCAACCGGCTTGAACCGGCCGCGGCTGCGCTGCAGGCGGCGGATCCGAATTTCGTCGCGGCCAGCGCCGGGCGCGAGAAGAAGCCGGTGGGTGGTGGCCCATTCGATGGCTTCGGGCTGCTCTTCAAGTCGCCGTACCTCGGCAGCATCGGACTGTGGGTATTCCTGCTGTCGCTGCTCGGCACCTTCCTGTATCTCACGCAGGCCCACATCGTGGCTTCCTACACTGCGGATCTTAAGCAGCGCACCAGCATCTTCGCGGAGATCTCGTTCTGGGTTGGCATCCTGTCGCTGGCCGTTCAGCTGGTGGGCACGGGGCGCATCATCAAGGGAATAGGCACAGGGCGTGCCCTGGCAATCCTTCCACTGGTGTTTGTGCTGGGTTTCAGCTCGCTGATGTTTACCTCTGCGCTGTTCGCCGTGGCGGCATTCCAGGCCTGTCAGCGGGCGGCCAATTTCGGTATCGCGAACGTGGCGCGCGAATCTTTGTGGCCGGTGGTGAGTCGGGAAGAGAAGTTCAAGGCGAAGAACATTGTCGACGGCGCCGTTTTCCGTGGCGCGGACTTCGCCAACGCCTTTCTCTACACGGGATTGGCAAAGTTGATGGCCGTGCAGCCGGTACTCGCAGGTCTGTCGGCCCTGCTCGCCGCTGGCTGGGTCGTGTTGTCCCTGGCGTTGGGGCGTGCGCAGGAAAAGCGCGTCCGCGAAGCTGCCAAATAGCAGTAGGCTGGGGGCGTGACGCACCACCCCCCCACTGACACTGAGCTTGCCGTGCTGGCCGTCCGGGTAGCTGCCGCACTGCTTGATCGCCAGATCAAAGTCGCTACCGCAGAATCCTGCACCGGTGGTTACGTCGCCAAACTGCTCACCGATGTTCCGGGAAGCTCGGACTGGTTCGAGTGCGGCCTTGTCACCTATTCAAACGAATCCAAGCAGCGGCAGCTTGGCGTCAGCGCAGCAACCCTTGCGGATCACGGTGCGGTCAGCGAGCGGGCTGTCCTGGAAATGGCCGTCGGGGCACTGGTTGCAAGCGGAGCACAACTGGCGGTCGCCATCAGCGGAGTGGCCGGACCCGATGGTGGTACCGACGAGCATCCGGTTGGCGATGTCTGGTTTGCCCGGGCCGCCCGGCACCAGGATGACTCGGTCGGCGCGGTTGCCGTCCATCGGCGCTTTTCTGGGGACCGGGACGCCGTGCGCCGCCATTCGGCCGCATTTACGATGGATCTGGTGCTGGAAGGCTGAGAGCTTGCCTGTCACGATTTCTGGAGAAACGCACCAGAAAGACTGTATACATATACAGTAACCTGTGGCATATTGGTTCCACCACTTCACAGCTCCATTCGAGGCTCCGTCCATGGAAGAAAACCGCAAAAAGGCCCTGTCCGCAGCACTTGGCCAGATCGAAAAGCAGTTCGGCAAGGGCTCGGTCATGCGACTGGGCGATGCCAGCGCCGCCTACGATGTGGAAGCAGTGTCCACAGGCTCCCTGGGGCTTGATATCGCGCTCGGCATCGGCGGCCTGCCTCGTGGCCGCGTCGTTGAAATCTACGGTCCAGAGTCCTCCGGCAAGACCACGCTTACGTTACAGGTTATAGCTGAAGTCCAACGCGCCGGCGGCACTGCAGCGTTCGTCGATGCCGAGCACGCTCTTGATCCCACCTACGCCGAGAAGCTCGGCGTCAACATCGACGATCTGCTGGTCTCGCAGCCGGATAACGGCGAGCAGGCCCTCGAGATCACAGACATGCTCGTGCGCTCCAGCGCCGTCGATGTCATCGTCATCGATTCGGTGGCGGCCCTCACGCCGAAGTCTGAAATCGAAGGTGAAATGGGCGACATGCAGATGGGCTCGCATGCCCGCCTGATGTCGCAGGCATTGCGCAAGCTCACCGGCAACATCAAGCGCTCGAACACCATGGTCATCTTCATCAACCAGATCCGCATGAAGATCGGCGTCATGTTCGGCAATCCGGAAACCACCACCGGCGGCAACGCGCTCAAGTTCTACGCTTCCGTGCGCCTCGATATCCGCCGCATCGGCGCCATCAAGAATGGCGAGGAAGTGGTCGGCAACCAGACCCGCGTCAAGGTCGTGAAGAACAAGGTTTCCCCGCCGTTCCGCGAAGCCGAGTTCGAGATCATCTACGGCGCCGGCATCTCCCGCGAAGGCGAGATCATCGATCTCGGCAGCAACAACGGCATCGTCGAGAAATCCGGCGCCTGGTACAGCTACAACGGTGAGCGCATCGGCCAGGGCAAGGAAAACACCCGCCAGTTCCTCCGCGACCATCCCGAGATCGCGCGCGACATCGAAGCCAAGGTGCGCGCGAAGCTGCTGCCGGCCAAGAAGGCCGCTGGCGATTCAGAGAAAGAGAAGCTGAACTGAGCTTCGGTCGCCGCCCCACGCGGGTAGACGAGAGCCGCGCCGCCAATCCGCAGGCGGCGCGCGCTGCGGCGCTGGCTCTCGTAGCACGTCGCGAATATTCCACGGCAGAGGCCAGTGCCGCCCTGGTCAGAAAGGGATACGACGCCGGGGTCGTGGCCGCCACCGTTGTTGAGCTCTGCGAAGAGCGCCTGCTCGACGACACGCGCTATGCCGAGGCCCTCGTCCGCATGCTCACCAATCGTGGGCAAGGGCCGCAGCGCGTCCGCCACGCGCTCCAGGAAGCCGGCATCCCGGCAGAATCCGTGGCTGCGGCGCTCGACACTGCGCCGGACTGGATGCTGCTGGCGGCAGACGTTCGTCGCCGCAAATTCGGGGCTCGGGTTCCGAAAGACTGGCCGGGGCGTGCCCGGCAGATGCGATTTTTGCAATACCGGGGCTTTTCCAAGGATCATATCGCCAGCGCTCTGGGATACGGCGCTGACGGTTCAGATTCAGACGACATCAACAGCGAAGATCCATGACCAGCCCCAAGAAACCCTTCTCCGCCTCCGACATCCGCAGCGCCTTTCTCGCCTATTTCGCCCAGCAGGGACATAGCGTCATTGCGTCGAGCAGCCTCGTGCCCGGCAATGACCCAACGCTGTTGTTCACCAATGCCGGCATGGTGCAGTTCAAGGATGTCTTTCTCGGCGCCGAGAAACGCAGTTACAAACGGGCGGCCAGTTCGCAGCGCTGCGTGCGCGCCGGCGGCAAGCACAACGATCTCGACCAGGTCGGCTACACCGCCAGCCACCACACGTTTTTCGAGATGCTCGGCAATTTCAGCTTCGGCGACTATTTCAAACGCGACGCGATCCTGTACGCCTGGGAGTTGCTGACTGGCGTGTGGCAGCTGCCCAAGGAAAAATTGCTGGTCACCATCTACCAGACCGACGACGAAGCGTTCGAGATCTGGCACAAGGAGGTTGGGCTTCCGGTCGATCGCATCATCCGCATCGGCGACAACAAGGGCG
>JBDSJD010000015.1:0-127895 GCA_039917615.1 Steroidobacteraceae bacterium | reverse complement strand
TCGCGAACGACTCGCAGTATGGCCTGTCGGGTTTCGTGGTCTCGAAAGATCTCGAGCGCGCCCGCAAGGTCGCGAAGCGCATCCGTACGGGGCAAGTCCGCTTGAACGGCGCGAAGCACGACTTCTCTGCGCCGTTCGGTGGCTACAAGTGCTCGGGCAACGGTCGCGAGTTCGGTGTGTTCGGGATCGAGGAGTTCCTGGAGGTCAAGTCGATCTGCGGGTACTTCGCAGCCTGAGTATGAACATGGCGCAGCGCGCAATCATGTGCATATCGGCAGGAATGCGGATTGCAGGCGATGCGGGTTTGTGGCACCGTTACATGTAACACGGTCTTCAGAGATGCCCCCCCCGGATGGCCTCGCGACTTGACACAGCAGCCAGAGTTCAAAAGCATCGCGCAGCATTGCGCGCCGCCGGACTGCGTCCGGTGCAGATCTGGGTGCCCGACAGCCGGAAGGCGGGTTTCTCCGCAGAGTGTCGCCGCCAATGCCAGGTGCTGCGCAAGAGTCGCGCGGAATCCGGCACACTGAAGTGGCTTGGTGACATTGCAGATACGGAAGGCTGGAAGTGAAGCGTGGCGATGTGGTTACCATCGCACTGCCTGGTGCCTACGGGAAACCTCGGCCCGCACTGGTCATTCAATCCGACTACTTCGAGACATTGGCGTCTGTCACCGTGTTGCCGGTAACCAGTGCTTTGCGCGCCGCGCCGCTGCTACGGGTGCCTGTCGAGCCGGAAGCCGGCAATGGTTTGCGCAAGAGATCCCAGATCATGGTGGACAAAGCCCAGACGGTTCCGCGTGACAAAGTGGGGGCGATTGTCGGTAAGCTGCACGCGGATACTCTGTTGGCTGTAGACCGGGCACTGGCAGTATTCCTCGGAATTGCCTGAATCGATCTGCTTGATTACGCCGGGGCGTGTGGTCGTGGTACTGCCCGTCAGTTGCCCGCAGTAGCGCCTGGTTTCACGGCACTCAGCCATTCCTGCGTATCCTGCGCCTGCTGGTCATGCAGCCATGCAAACACCAGCGAATGCCAGAGAACGCGCAGCACATACGTGCGCGTCTCGTTGTAAGGAATGTTCTCGATCCAGATGTCCGGATCCATCGCGCGCGGAGGCAGCCAGCGTTGCACCGCGCCCGGTCCTGCGTTGTAGCCCGCGAGTGCGAGCGGCAGCTGGCCATCAAAGCGGTCGAGAATCTCTTTCAGGTGGGCCGCGCCCAGCACGACATTTACTGCCGGCTCGAACAGGGCTGTGTCCGACGGCGCCGGCTGCTTCCACTGGCGGGCGGTACGGCGTGCGCTCTCTGGCAGCAGCTGCATCAGGCCGCGCGCATCGGCAGTCGATACTGCGTCACTGCGGTACAGGCTCTCCTGGCGCATGACACCGTAGATAACGTCGGGGGAAATACCCGACACCTGCGACGCGACCGCCACCTCTGCGTCGTAAGGTCGCGGGTAGAGCAGCGCATAGTCGTTGAACACCCGCTCGCCAGTTGCAGTGGCGACGGCCTGGTCGTACCAGCCCCAGCGCGCGGCGAGATGGATGGCCTGCGCCCGCGCGGGTGGCTGCAGCGAGTCCTGGCCAAAGCGCCACTCGGCTTGCGCGTCGCTTAAAAGCCCGCTCGAGCGAAGTTCGCGTGCACGCACGAACGAAGGCAGGTTCTCGATGCTGGCGACCTGCATTGCATCCAGCGGCAATGTCTGCGGATTCGGAGCGATCCTTTGTTTCAGACGCGCCGCGGCCATCGCGGAGTAATAGTTGTCCTCTCCGAGGATTGATTCGTACAGCTGCCGCGCACTGGCGTTATCACCCAATTGCGCTGCCACGCGCGCGCCCCAGTAGCGCCAGCGCGCAGTGCGACGGTTCTGCTCCGACATTGCGGCGATGCTGCGAGAGGCCTGCTTCCAGTCTCTGGCCCAGAGTGAGGCGCGCGCCTGCCATTCACGTGCGGGGTCGTCGAAGTCGACAGCCTCGACGCGCGCGAAATACTTGAGTGCATCCGCATCGCGATCCCACGACAGCGCCAATGCAAGTGCCAATGCGAACGGACTCGCCGCGCGCGGGTCGAGCTTGCGTGCACGCAGCAGCTTCTCGAAGCGTTGCTCTGCCGCCACGTGGTCGGCGCGCGCGAGCTTCGTCCACGCGGCGAGCAGCGCATGCGTTTCGACGGCGGTGTTCGGTGCGGTGATGAGGGCATCGACCTCGCGCCGTGGATTCTCCAGCAGCGCGGCCCATTGCAGCAGCGGCCCTGCGCGCTCGGCCGGCAGCAGCGGTACGATCTGGCGCGCAAAGGCCGCATTGCCACCTTCAAGTGCGAGACGCACGCGCTGCTCAATCAGGGCATCGGCCAAGCCGCCGGTGCCGCGCAGCCAATCGAACGCGCGCTCGCAATCAGGAAGACTGCGCGGTGTCAGCCATGCCTGGGTGACCTCCGCCGCAAGCTCCTCGGTGCGCTGTAGTTCGATACTCGCGGCAAACCCGAGGCAGCGCAGCGCAGCGCCGTCGCTCGCGTCGCGATGAAACGCGAGGAACTGATTCCACCTCGCGCGGGCGGCGAGGCCGGCGAGCCAGCTGCGGCGAAGGTCTTGCGCCACGGGTTCCCCGTCGTGGGCACGGACGAACGCCGCGATCTGCTCATCCAGCGCCGCAGACACCCCAGCGCCGGCGACATCAAGGGCATGGCTCAGGCGCGCGGCCTGGAGGTAGGGATACAGGGCATAGCTGCGCAGAGTTGCGCTGTCGCTAGTTGCGACGACAGTGGGCGCTTCGGCGATCCGACCGTAGGCCTGCTGGAACTCAGTGCGCTGTCCAAGCGGGTCTATGGGGCTCGCGGCGTGGCTGCTCGTGAGTGCGACCAACACTGCGAGGCAAGTCGTGAGCCAGCACCGAAAGAGAAAGCCCGATGCAGATCGATCTGGAGAGCTGTGCATGTGTTGCATAGGTTTCCTACAAATCTGGGTGATGCCCCGAGCACCCTGGCGCAATGCATTCACGGAGATCAACAGAGTGAATGCTGCCGAAGATTTCACCGACTACTCCCAGCGTCACGGCATAATCCCTGCAGATTACTTGAATGGTCCATCAACGCGGGTGGTTTGTCACTGTGAAGATTGCCGTACTATTTGGCGGAACGAGCGAAGAGCGCGACGTCTCCATCGCAAGTGCTGCTCAAATCATTCCAGCCCTGCGTCACCTCGGCCACGACCAGGGCGTTACTGGTGCCTGGAAGCCAACTCCCTCCCCGGCATGACGGCCACGAGTCTGTTGCCGCAGGCTGCGAAGGCGGCGGGGATCGGGTTTCCGGAGCTGCTGGATCGAATCTGCCGGGCCGGCCTCAGGCCGAGCGGCATATAGTCGCGTGCATGAGCTTCATTCCTTTTCTGGTACTGCTCGCCTTCCTGATCTGGGCAATCCTCTTGTTCAATCGCCTGGTGCGCCTGCGCAACCAGGTCCGCGCCGGGTGGAGCGACATCGGCGTTCAGCTGACGCGTCGCCACGATCTGGTGCCGATGCTGGTCGATGCCGTGCGCGCGTACGCTGGCCACGAGAAGTCTGTGTTCGAGAGTGTCACCGCCTTGCGTACGAAAGCGATGGCGACCAGCACGCCGACCAGACTTGCGACGGTCGAGGCGGCACTTGAGCATGAAGTGGACCGCCTGATGCTGATCAAGGAGGCCTATCCGGACCTCAAGGCCAGCGAGAACTTCCTGAGACTGCAGCGCGATCTGGTGGAGGTCGAGGACCATCTGCAGTATGCCCGCCGCTTCTACAACGGCGCGGTGCGCGAGCTCAACGATGGGGTACAACGGTTTCCTGACCTGCTCGTCGCCAATGCCTTCGGCTTCAAGCTGGCAGAATTCTTCGAGGCTGCCGAAAGCGCAGATGTCGCGCCAAAGCTGGATCTGGAGCGATGAACAAACGCCTGCCACTGATCCTTGGTCTGCTCGTCTTGCTGGCGACAGTGACGCCGGCAACCGCCGACGAGCGCATTCTCCGCTATGACAGCGATATGGCCATCCAGACCGATGGCAGCGTGCTCGTGACCGAAAGCATCCGCGTCCGGGCCGAAGGGACGAACATCCGGCGCGGTATCTATCGGGATTTCCCGACGCGCTACAAGGATGGTTTCGGCAACCAGGTCGAAGTCGCCTTCGAACTGTTGGGCGTGGAGCGTGACGGCCACAGCGAGCCGAACTTCACCGAGCGTGTAGCCAATGGTATTCGGGTCAATACTGGCGATGACACTTTCCTGCCAACACCCGGCGAGTTCACTTTCACCATCCGCTACCGGACTACTCGCCAACTCGGCTTCTTTGCCGGGCACGACGAGCTGTACTGGAACGTAACTGGACTCGGCTGGGATTTTTTCATTGACGAGGTACATGCGAGGGTTTTGCTGCCCTCGCGAGTCGCGTCGGCTGCGCTCAATCTGGACGGGTACACGGGGCATGGCGGAGAAGAACACGGGAAGGATTACCAGGCCAGTTCCGCAGAGCCGGGCGTTGCGTTGTTCCATACCACGCGCAGCCTGGCGCCGTATGAAGGGCTGACCATCTCGGTTGGATTTCCCAAAGGGATCATCGAAGAACCTTCAGGCACAAAGAAAGTCGGCTGGTTTCTACGTGACAATCGCGGCGTCCTGGTGGCTCTGGCGGGCCTGATTCTATTGGGCATTTATTACCTGCGGCGCTGGACCCAGGTAGGCATCGATCCGGCCGCCGGCCCGACTTTCCCCCGTTACCAGCCACCGGAGGGTTTTGCGCCCGGCGAGCTGCGCATGTTGCGGCGGATGAGCAACGACCAACGGTGTTTTTCCGCGGACGTGGTGGACATGGGTGTGCGCGGATTTCTGCAAATTCATCAGGGCCATGGCAGCGAAGGATGGCGTCTGGTGCGTGAGCCTCATGCAAATGTTGATCGGCTTTCAACAAGCCAGCGTGTCCTCGCCAAGCGGCTTTTCGAAGATGGCAACTCGATCGTGCTGAAGGACACCGAGGCCGCGCGTGTCAGCGGGGCCCTGTCAGCTCATGCGGCAGAAATGTCTAAGCGCCTCAAGCCGCGGTACTTCAAGTCCAACGGCGGTATTGTGGTGATGGGCGGGATTGCGTCCCTGCTTGTGGGCCTTGTTTCCTTTCTGGTGTCTGGCGGCAATGGCATCCCGGCCCTGATCGCGTTGGGTGTGCTGGGATTGGTGATGCACCTGGTGTTTGCGAGGCTGTTGAAAGCACCTACCCGCGAAGGTCGCAAGCTGCTCGACGAGATCGAAGGCCTGCGAATGTACCTGGGTGTCGCCGAGCGCGACGAACTGAAATCGTTGCCGGGACCGGGCCAGCCGCCCGCGCTGGATGCGAAGCGCTATGAGGCACTGCTGCCGTATGCCATGGCGCTGGAAGTGGAAGAAGCCTGGACCAGTAAATTCACGGCTGCTGTGGGTGCCGCGATGGCGCAGCAGAGTTCGCCGGGTTGGTACCACGGTGGCAGCATGTCCAGCCCTATGGGTCTGGCCAGTATCGGCAACTCTTTGGGCGGTGCGCTGACCCAACAGATCTCCGCCTCGTCAACGCCGCCGGGCTCAAGCTCTGGCGGAGGTGGAGGTGGTTCGTCCGGTGGCGGGGGTGGAGGCGGAGGCGGAGGCGGGCGTTGACGTTTGCGGACCCCTGAACAAATTGGACGCGCGGTCTTGCCCTATAGGCGCACTCCTTATCGTCAGCCAAACGAGTACTAGCTATGGTCCTCGTTGTGCTTGCGCATATATTCACTGTGCGCGTGATCCTTCTCCCGCTTCTCAGCGCGGGCCTTGACGCTGGCGACATTGAGCGAGCGTTCACGCGTTCTGCCAGTGCTCACGGAGGCGGACCAAGGGAAGAATCGCTGCGGGCTTGCAGCGCCGCAGGCCGGGCAATTTGGCGTCTCGTCTGGCTTGACGAGCTGCTCAAAGCGGTGCGCGCAGATTCGGCACTTGTAGTCGTAGATGGGCATATTTACCTCCCAGGAGCCGCCTGACTCACACCAATTCCCTGCGGGTTGATCGAACGCATCATCATGCGTGACAGATTCTCTTCCTGCTCCAGCATTCGCCGATAGCCCTCGACTTGCTGTGGATTAAGAAAGGACGAAGCGACGCTGATCAGCCGCCGATTGGTTTCCGCCGCGCGCTGCAATTGTGCTTCGAGAGCGTTCTGCGGGCCACCACCCGCCGGCCGCGGCGCGTTGCGCACCTCCTCCTGGATGCGCGCCTGTTCCGCGGTCAGTGCGGCGATCAGCGGTCGGGATTGAGTGTCGTTCAGCGCGTCGACACCGTTGCTGAGCGTGGACTGCAGCTGGTTCACTTGCCTGCGGGCGGGCAGGGTCTTCTGGTAGTCCTGCCACTGCGGATATTTGCTGCCGAGCATCGCCGTCACTTCGGCCTGGTTGGTCCGTTGCCTTTCCTGCGCCTTTCGCGCTCTTTCCTCCAGGGCAGTACGATCCTGCGCGCCACCGTTCGGCATGCCACCCAGAACATCCCCAGCCATGTCCGCCTGCTGCCTGGCGAGCAGGTCGAAGAATTTTTCCACCTCGGCCTGGGTGAGCCCCAGCTCCTTCGCAAGGTCAGGGTATTGTTGCGGCAGAATCATCCGCGCCTGGGCGAGCATCATCTCCCGGCCTTCGGGGCTCGCCATCATCTTGCCGATCCCCTCGATCAGGGCATCAGTACCGCGTTTCTCGCGAGCACCAGTTGCGACAGGCACAGGCGTGGCAGTCTGGTCCGTCATCTGTGCGCCGACGACGCCCGCCACGGGCGTGGTCGGCGCGCTGGGCATCATGGCTGCCGCCAATTGTGTCGACTGCAGTTGGGTTATGCGATCGCGCAGCTGCGCGGTCTGCACGCGCACTTCATGCAGTTGCTGCCACATGTGCGCGGCAACAACGCTCAGTGCGACCACCGTGACTGCAAGGGCTGCTACGAGCTTCTTCATGGTGTTGATCCGCCCCGACCTGACGCATTTCCCTGCCCGTTCATTGCGCCGAGCATCATGCGTGCCAGGTTCTCCTGTTGCGTCAGCATCCGCTTGTAGCCGTCCAGTTGCGCGGCATTGAGGTGGCGGGAGGCGACGCTGATCAGCCGGTGATTTTGCTCGGAGGTGTACCGCAGTTGCTCTTCGAGCACATTCTGCGAATTGCGCGACGCAGACACCATCTTGTCGCGCATTTCCTGATTGATGCGTGCCGTCTCGACACCGAGCGCCGCAACCAGCGGCTTGGTCTGCGCCTCGCCCAGCGCGTTGTCGCCGGAACCCAGCATGGCGCGCAACTGGCTCACCTGTTGGCGCGCGGCGATTGTTCCCTGATATTCCTGCCATTGCGGATATCTGCCGCCCAGCATTGCCTTGAGTTCGGCCTCGTTTGCCAACTGCCTTTCCGCCATCCTGCGCTGACTCTCCTGCATGGCCTTACTGTCTCCTCCGCCCATCAGGCCGAAGGCGTCACCCAGCGAATCCGTTCCTTGCCTGGCAAGCAGGTCGAAAAATTTCTCTGCTTCTGCCTGCGAGAGGTTTAATTCCCTTGCCAGGTCCGGAAACTGTTGCGCCAGTTGCGCACGCATCTGGTTGCGCATCAAGACCTGGCCTTCCGGGCTCGCCATCATTTGGGTTATCCCGGCGACGGTTCCGCTGCGGGCGCGGTCGGACGGACCATTCTCGGGGCCTGCTGCGGGCGTGGCCGGTGTTTCCGTCTGGGTCGCAATTGGCCGGTCCGGTGCCGATGGCGTGCGGGGTGTGGCAGTCGACTTCTGCGCCGCTTCCAGTTCGGTAACGCGCGTCTGCAGTGCTGCCTGTTGTTCGCGTTCTGTATGCAGCTCCCGCAACAGATCCAGTGCGACGATACCCAACACGAGTATTGCCGCCGCAATGACCATCGCCAGCTTCTTCATGGACCCTCCCTCGCAACCGGAACGCATGGTAGCAAGCTGCCCTATCGCGAAGCGGCCTGCTTCTCAGGCAACGTCTTCCTCGATCTGCGGCACGCGGCATCAACGCATCGCAGCAAATCCGCCGGTCGTCTGCCGCTTAGGGGAAATGCGGGTCAAGGTGTAGTACGTCATAAGTTTCGCAAGGCCTGTCCAACCCAGGCCTTGTCGCTCTTGGGTGGGTGAGCAACGCTCAGTGAACGTGCCAAGCCAGCCCAATCCTACGAGCGTTGACCGGGACGGACGACTGCGGCGCAACCAGCCAGAGTGCAGACTCTGGATCAACTTTACTGATCTCTGGAGGCTGCGCATGATTCGCCGGCTCGCATCCGGGCAGTACCGGATTTATTCAAGAAAGGTGGATCCACGTACCCGGTGGCGAAGGAATCTCGGCACTTTCGGTTCCCGTGCTGCTGCAGAAAAGCATGAACGGGAAATCCAGTATTTCAAACGCCGCGGCTAGCTGCACAAAGGAGCAGGGCATGTCCGGGAAACAAAAAATGTCGGAACGGGCGAAACAGGCAGCCAAAGATGGCATGCAGATCCCGCCACAGACGCATGGCAGGGTGTCAGACGTCACCCGTCGGGATGATGTAAGGCACGTGGAGCGCGGGCACGGCGTGCCGCCGCGGGCGGAAACAAACAAGTAATAGAACTGCGCGCGTCAAGGACCCCAATCGGCGCCGCGCTGCATTAGACTAGCTGCTCAAAGACGACAATTCAGATCGGGGCCAATGCGGCGCATGAATACATCAATCGCGCGCAGGCAGCGACGGCTGTTCGCGCATTTTCTTCTGGCCTGCAGCGCTATGCTCGCAGCGGCTTCCCCGGCCGAGGAGTCCTTACAACCTCCCCAGACTGCTCCGGCAGTCGTGAAGGTGGTCATGCGCACCGCGCAGGGTGATATCCACATCGCGCTCGAGACAGAACGGGCGCCGATCACCGCCGGCAATTTCCTACGCTACGTAGATCAGAAGCGCTTCGACAACATCACCTTTTACCGCGCGATGCGGCTCGACGAGGCGGGCAAGTACGGTCTGGTGCAGGGCGGCCTGCGCGGCGATCCGAAACGCCTCTACCCGCCCATTGCCCACGAGCCGCCTGCGAAGACCGGGCTCAGTCATCTCGACGGTGCAATATCGATGGCGCAGGGAAAGCCGGGCACGGCGAATGCCGATTTCTTCATCGTGGTGGGTGATTTAGTCTCGCTAGATGGCAAAAACACGGCCGAGGACCCGGGCTATGCGGTGTTCGGCCGTGTCATCGCGGGCATGGAAGTAGTGCGTGCCATCATGGACCTGCCCCGCTCGGAAACCGCGGGCGAAGGTGTGATGAAAGGGCAGATGCTGTCTGCGCCGCTTACGATTCTTACCGTACGACGCGAATAGATCCGGCGCTGTCGCCAACCCGGGATCAGAAGTCTGCGTAGGACCGCGGCGTATATCTCAGGCGCAAAGTGTCGCCATTGGGCCGGCGAAGCTCCTCTATTGTCAGAGCATCTGCCCGCAGCGCTGCATTGAGCACTTTGTGGCGACGCTGCTGGAGGTCGTTGCGAAGCTCTCCGAGCAATTCCGGCGGCGGTGCTTCATTGCCGGACTTGGATTCGTCCAGCAGCCGGGCCGTCTTCGCGCCCCAGTAGCTTGTGTAGCGTCGCTCGTATTCGGAAATCTGTTGCATCGACCCTTCCGAACAGAACCGCTCCATACAGATGTAGCTGGCGCCGGCTACCAGGTAGTTGCGGTGTTCATTGACAACGGACGTCGCAAAATCGTGATGACCGTACAGCTTCTGGAAGAAGCGGTGGCGAGCGGTGCCAAAGATCTGTTTTTCACGCAGGTATTCAAATGGTGCCTTGCGATGGATCATCGACAGGGCCATACGTTTCACGCCCTGGACCTGTTGCTTCGTGGTGCTTGCAGTTGCAATGGGCTTGAGCGACTGGCTGTGCGCACTTTCCCATTGCCGGAAATTGTGCGGAGACTCCAGTACCCGGCTGGCTACCTGTTTCTGATGGATCTCACCGTATCTCACAGCCGCCGAAAGCTGCTCCTCGGAGCACTCCATCATTCGGTCAAGCAAAAGCCGCGCGGCGGAGTTTCTGGGCAACATCGGAATCGGACCTTTTCCGGAAAAGAGGGCGACCTGGATAGAATCTAGGTTGCTCTGTGTTGTACGTACAAGTAACGATTCGCGACTCCTACATCTGCACTTGGCAGCATGCGGTTGGATCACGAGAAGCTAGATCAAAGCATGCCTGAATAAGGTAACGATAGGATGACAATCGCGCGGATCAGTGTAGGAAAGCGCCTACAAAACTCCTGATTTAGCTTTTCTGCGCGCGTTCCTATTGTGCTGCACAACTTGGCTGGTCCGGTAAGTCGGACTTTGCTTCGATCTGCCTACGTGTGTCCGCTATGTTCTCAGCCAACCCTTCCGACAGGTTGGTTGTAACAATCCGTTCCATCTCCGACCTGGCCGCGTGCGGACAGCCAAGATCAAGCAGAGTCATCGCCAGATTGTTTCGCGCTGCGGTCTGGCTGCTGTCGAGCTGCAATGCCTTGCGGTAATTGCCGGCGGCCCGTTGCAGATCACCCTTGAGGTAGTTGGCCGTGCCAACACCGATCCATGGCACGGGTTCTTCCGGCCAAAATCTGGTGCCGGCTTCAAATGCAAGCAGTGTGTCGGCGGGAGTTGCGACACGCTCAAACGCGGCAGCTGCCTGCAGATAGCGGTCCTTGTCCGCAGACTCAGGCAGTTCTCCGGGCCGCAGCAGCACCAGCCCCCACCGGTCGGCGTTGTCCCAGGCCCGCATGAAATTTGCTGCCGACAATTGCTGGCGTCGAACCTTGCCGGATCGAAGCAGGATGCGGTTGCGTGACCCGTCATACCCCACCACCACCGCGTAGTGCCAGCGCGGCCAGAAGGGCAGGCCGTAATTGTGCAGCACCAGGACAGGACGCCCCGCATCCAGCTCCTTGAGGATGGCCGCGAGTTCCGGTTTGATTTGATAGCTGATGCGGCCGAACTGACGCGGAGCAGCCTGCATTTCGATCTGCAGGCTGCCGCGTCGGCCGGGCAAATAGACCTGAGGCGCGAGTTCCGCCGGTGTGACTGATATTTGTGATGCGCCCAGCAGCGTGGCGAGCGCAGCAGGTCCGCACTGATTCACAGTCTGGGGAAAGAAGGGCGTGTCGTCTAGCTCGACGAGTTTCGATGGGGAATCAATGAGGGGGCCGCGCGAGACACAGCCGCCCAGCATCGGCAAACAGGCGGCCAGCAGAATGCCGACCGCCTGGCGCCAATAGATCACCTGGCTCTAAGCCCGCTTGAAGATATCGATGATGCCCGTAAATTCCAGGATCATCAGCACGACAAATACCAGGCCGACTATCACCAGCGCGCCGCCGCCTGCCGGTGCGTCCTGCATCTGCGTGGCCATCTGCGAGAGCTCCTGGTCGTTCAGCGCAGCGATCCGCTTATCTACCACGGCTGCGTCCACACCCATTTTCTCCATCTGGGCACGCACTTCGCTGCGTTCCAGCTGGCTGCGGATGGAAGCTAGATTCAGATCCCTGTCCGTACGCACAATTGCGCTGGTGGAAACGATGCCGGCCTGCGCCGCACTCGCCATACCGAGATTGAGGATGGAAACAGCGAGTACTGCAACTGCAGCCGTACGCCATCTTGAAGTTGTCATTGGTCTTTCCTTTGGATTGACCCTGTCAGACAGGGCACTTTGAGGATGGTGCCCGCCCGTGCGCACCGGGCGTGTAGGTCAACTGCCCCTCCGCTTGTCAGCGGAGACCGCACGTGACGCTTGTTTCCACGGGTGCGGTTCAGCCTTGCTGTCGTCGCAATCGATCCAGCTGGCGCCGTTCGCGTTTGTCGGGGCGGCTAACAGGTCGAGGTCGGGTCAATGCTGCCAGGCGTTGCTGATCCCGGAACTGGATCGAGCGTGCGGCGCTTGCCAGCGTTTCCTTGTAACAGGCATATGCTTCTGGCGCCGGGCCGCGCCGGGACGGCAGCTTCAGCACTTCGATATCGATGGTGCGTTCGCCGATGCTCACGCTCATCTGGTCGCCAAGCGCCACCTGCCGTGCGGGCTTCACGCGGTCGCCATCAACCTTGATCTTGCCGCCGTTGACGGCCGCGGTGGCCAGCGCGCGGGTCTTGAAGAGGCGCGTATGCCATAGCCATTTGTCGAGGCGGTGGCCGGAGTCGTCCTGTGGCGCTGCCTTCGTGATTGCGCGCCTGCCGGTCACGGTGCCTGCCATTCCGGCAGTTGCGCCAGGGCTGCATCCGTACGCTGTTGCAGGGCAACTGAATGGTTGTCGGTGTTCATGCCGGGTATCTCCGGGATTCGTAGATCGCTTGCAGCTTCTCGCGCAGTAACTGCTTGCCGCGGAATACCTGCGTCTTGACGGTGCCCACGGGCACCTTGAGCATGGCAGAAATTGCATCGTAGTCGAGTCCGTCGATGGTCGCATAGACCAGCGGCAGGCTAACTGGGCCGCTCGCGGTGGGTGCTGCAATTGTCCTGTTCCTGGGTGTCGGCAATCTGGTGTACTTCGCCGTCTCGGCGAATCTGGGCGGTGGCGACGCGAGGTGACATTGCGTCCGCTGCTGCCTGTTGTACAGTGCGGCTTCCAACGGAGGGAGGAAGCCCATGGCATTCGGAAACGGTGGCGACGTCGCGCGCGGCGTGCTGAGGAAGATCTTCGGCAGGGGCGCCTTCATTGTTGGTCTGATCTTCGTAGTGCTGTTGCTTGGGGGAGTTTTTGGCACCATCGACACCGGCAACGTCGGTGTGCGCACCACCCTTGGCACCATGAGCCGCGCAGAGGTGACTCCGGGCGTCTACCTGAAGTGGCCGCTCATTTCGAGGGTGAATGAGTTCACTGCCAAGGAAATCGCCATCGATCTCACCGATCTTACGCCGAAGGCGCGAGACAACCTGTCGCTGCGCGACATGGATATCAGCGTGTACTACAGGGCCGAGCCCGGTGCCATCGCCGATCTCTATGCCAAGTACTCTGGTCAGTCGGAGCGGCAGGAAGGCACGGACTACCTGCTGCCGGCGTACAACCTGGTATACCGGGTGGCGCGTAATGCGGCCTATGAGGAAGTCGCGAAGGTTGATTCCCTGGTCATGCACACGCAGCGCGATGCGCTGAGCACGGCCATGCACGAAAACATGCAGGCGGAACTCGAAATGGCTGACCCGGGTGTGTTCAAGGTGACCCGGGTAGTAATCCGGGCAGTTTCAACAGACCCTTCGATCGAAGAGTCGATCCAGAATGCCGTGGCCAACCAGAAGAAACTGGAAGCGATGGAAGTGCAAACAAAAATCGCCGAGAAGGAAGCCCAGATCAAGGTTACCGAGGCGCGCGGCATTTCGGAATCCAACCGCATCATCTCGGGCAGCCTGACACGTGAGTATCTGCAGCACGAGGCAAACCAGGCGCTGCTCAGGTTCGCGGAGAGCGGCAACACCAGCACGGTAATCGTGCCTGCCGGAATGAGCGTGGCACCGCTGATCAACGTCAACCAGGGCAACCAGGCACCGCGGGGAGGCGCCGCGACACCGCCACGGTGATGCGGCGGTGTCACAAGATGCGCTTGAGCCGGGTCAGGCCCTGCTCCGGGCGAGCGCTAGCGCCTGGTGATCTCGACGGCTGACGCCAGCGCCAGCGAAAGCTCAGTGCCTTCTTCGAGCTTCACTTCGGTGCCGGTCTTCTGCGCGGCAATTGCGCCGATGGCGCCACCCAACAAACCGCCCAGCACCTTGCCCTTGTCGCCCCCCTTGACCTGATCTCCGAGGATCGCGCCAGCCGCTGCGCCACCCACGATTTTCGCGGTGTCGCGACCGGTATCGCTCTTGCCTTTCTGCGTCAGCATTCCATCGATTGGCACGTCAACCCCGCCCGCCAACTCGAGGCGGTCGAAGCGCAGACCCAGCATCGGTACACCGCCAATCTTGTCGCTGCCCGACACCACGGCAGTTACCTGACCAGCAACCGTGGAGCCCGCAGCGATGGCCACGCGATCATTGACGCGCACATCCTGCGTCACACGCGCTCGCACCGCGTCACCGACCTTGGCGGTCTTGGACGACAGGGGGGTGGTCAGCGACAGCGACAACTGTGTACCGCCGGGCACCGTAAGCATCAGCGGCGTAACAGCTGGCGCATTGGCAATTGGCTGGCTTGTCGTAGTGCTTGCGGGGGGTCTGCTTGCGACCACGGGTTTGGCCGCTGGCCTCGGTTTTTCACCCTTTGCCGCTGCAGCGGCGATGTCCGACTCGCGTGCGGCAACAACGGCTTCGCGCTGCGCAAGGTCAGCTTCTTTTGCCTGTGTCGCTGCATTGTCGGCCGCAGCGTCGGCTTCTGCCTTTGCCGCTTCGGCGGTCGCGGCCGCGTCTGTCTGCGGCGCTTTGTTGCAACCCGCCAGCAGCCCCAAGCCGGCCAGTCCGGCGAGCAGCAACGTGTGGTGGTTATGCATGGTGGAATCTCCTTTTTGTCTGCAGGCGAATTCCCGCACGATCGTACGTGCATAGTGAAGGTCCCTGGAGAGCCCAGGTATCGGCTGACCGATGTTGGCTGCTGTAAGGAAAGGACTACGAAAACAGGCTGAAGGCCCAGCAGGCAGGCCACGCGCAATATGTCCGCATGGCCTGGCGCCAGAGGTCTGAAGGTCTGGTCTGCAATCAGCCCTGAGGGTGGCGGCGATCTACGCGGCGATCAATACGATTGCCACGATGATCCAAGCGACGCTCGATGCGATCGCCGCGCTGGTCGAGAGGGTTTTCCTTGCGGTCGCCCCGCTGGTCAAGTCGTTGCTCGCGACGCTGGGCGCGTCCATCCAGATGCTGGTCGATGCGGTCGCCTTTGGCATCCAGCCGTTCCGCGAGCGCCGTATTGCCTTTCGTGGCGGCTTGTTCCGAACGCGCGTCCAGCCTTGTGTCGATGCGATCGCCCTTTGCATCAAGTCGGGCTTCAACCGCCGCACCACGCTCATCCAGTCGTTCGTTGATGCGCTCACCGCGCGCGTCGAGGCGTTCGTTGATGTGTTCGCCCTTGGCATCCAGCCGATCGTTGGCGGCATCGCCTCGGTCCTGGGCAAGTGCCGCAGTGGCAGCCAGTGCCAGCAGCCCGCAGGCAATCAGGTTTACAGAAGTCTTCATGTCGGTCTCCGTCGTGGATCTGTTGGGTTACCGGGAGATCAACGCGCGATCCTGAGCTTGCGTTGACACGCGCAAGGCAGCGGTTGTGGGCCACAACAAATCCAATGCACCGGCTGCGTGCGTTACACGCTTTCGCTGCACTGCAGGGAAGCAGGCGCAGGCTCTTATGTCCTCTCGCGACGCCTGGAAGCGTCGCAGCGTGCACGTGACGCATGGCACGCTGCTTGCTTTGTATGAATCGCGGAGCTCATTGGGCTTCACGGCAACGCCGCCGGTCCCGGCCTGGTCGAAAGCTTCAGCTGACGAACCAGGTCGCCGACTGGTGGCTTTTTTTTTGGATCGTTCTGACTTGAAAGCGGGAGAGCAAATGAAAGGCAAGCTGGGTGTATCACGACGCAATGTTCTGGCGGCGATCGTACTGGGTGTGCTGTCTGGGCACGCCGCAGTGTCCCTGGCCAAGCCCCTCAAGCTCGAGAAGGAACAGATCAAGATCGGCTTCATCAAGCTGACGGACATGGTTCCGCTGGCTGTGGCCTATGAAAAAGGTTTTTTCGAGGACGAAGGTCTCTATGTCACGCTGGAGCCGCAGGCGAACTGGAAGGTGGTGCTCGATCGTGTGATCACCGGCGAGCTCGATGCCTCCCACATGCTGGCTGGTCAGCCGCTCGGTGCGACGATCGGTATCGGCACCAAGGCCGACATCATCACAGCCTACAGCATGGATCTGAACGGCAACGCGGTGACTGTATCGAATGCGGTCTGGCAGCAGATGCTGCCGAACGTTCCCAAGGACGCGCAGGGAAAGCCGGTGCGCCCCGTCAAGGCGAACGCGCTGAAGCCGGTGATCGAGCAATTCAAAGCTTCCGGCAAGCCATTCCGGATGGGTGTGGTGTTTCCCGTTTCCACTCACAACTATGAACTGCGCTATTGGCTTGCTTCCGGTGGCGTGCACCCAGGGTTCTACTCACCGTCGGATGTCACCGGTCAGATCAAGGCCGATGTACTGATTTCGGTAACCCCGCCGCCGCAGATGCCGGCCACTCTCGAGGCCGGCACGATCAACGGCTATTGCGTCGGTGAGCCCTGGAACCAGCAGGCGATCTTCAAGAAAGTGGGCTTGCCAGTCGTCACGGACTACGAAATATGGAAGAACAACCCCGAGAAGGTAATCGGTGTCACCAAGGCCTGGGCAGACAAGTATCCAAATACCCACCTGGCCATGATCAAGGCACTGCTGCGGGCCGCAGCATGGCTCGACGCGAGTACGGCCAATCGCAAGGAGGCGGCGGCGCTGATTTCACAGTCGCAGTACGTTGGTGCTGACGTCCGGGTCATCTCCAACAGCATGACCGGTACCTTCGAGTACATGCCCGGCGAAAAGCTCGCGGTGCCGGATTTCAATGTCTTCTACCGCTACAACGCCACCTATCCGTTCTATAGCGATGCCATCTGGTATCTGACTCAGATGCGCCGGTGGGGTCAAATTCCGGAGGGCAAGCCCGACAGCTGGTACCTGGAAACCGCCAAGAAGGTTTATCGGCCCGACATCTACCTGAAGGCTGCGAAGCTGCTGCTGGATGAAGGCAAGCTGAAGAAGGAGGACGTGCCCTGGGAGTCTGATGGATTCAAACCCGCCACCAAGGATTTCATCGATGGCATGGAATACGACGGTCGCAAACCCAATGCCTATGTCGATGCATTCGCCGTCGGACTGAAGGGTCAACAAAAGGTCGAAGGCGCCAATGTCACCGGCAAGTAACCATGTGCACAAGCTGGAGCCGGTCGTGACACCAGTTCCTGCACACGCAGTCCCTCTTGCAGACACTGTACCCGCCACTCCGGCGCGCAAGCTGCGTCAGACGCCGGAGCGCCTCTGCCGTGTTCTGACGCTGCTGGGCCTGGGCTTTGTTGTGCCGCCGGTGCGGATGGCCTATGGCGAAGACCCGCGCTTGCAACTCAAGAGCCTGTGGCGTTCCGCGGGAGTGCCGCTGCTCGCCATGCTGTTGTTCGGACTGCTCTGGTCCTTTTCTGCGGCGCGCATTCATACCAGCCTCGGTCAGATTCCAGGTCCGGCGGCGGTATGGCAGCAGGCAGGCGCACTGTGGGCCGATCACAAATCTGAGCGGGAACGCCAGGCGCAGTTTTACGAGCGACAGGAACGTCGCAACGCGGAGCGACTGACTGCGGATCCGGCGGCCGATGTATCGCAGGCGAAATACACCGGGCGGCCGACCTATATCGACCAGATCTTTACCAGCCTCAAGACGGTGTTTACCGGTTTCCTGTTTGCGACCTTGCTTGCCGTGCCCATTGGAATTTTCTGCGGCATGAGCCGGACGGTCGATGCGGCAATCAATCCTTTTGTTCAGGTGTTCAAACCCATCTCGCCGCTGGCCTGGCTGCCGATCGTGACGTTGATCGTCAGTGCGGTCTATACCAGCGACAGTCCGGTGATCGAGAAATCATTTCTGGTCTCGGCCATTACCGTGGCGTTGTGTTCCCTCTGGCCCACGGTAATCAACACCTCGCTGGGCGTGGCGTCCATCGACAAGGACCTGCTCAACGTCGCAAAGGTGCTGAAGCTCAACTGGCGGACGCGGCTGATCAAGCTGGTGCTGCCATCGTCGCTGCCGTTGATCTTCACCGGCATGCGGCTGTCGCTCGGAGTGGGTTGGATGGTGCTGATTGCGGCAGAAATGCTGGCGCAGAACCCTGGTCTCGGCAAGTTCGTGTGGGATGAGTTCCAGAACGGCAGCGCTGAATCGATGAGCCGCATGCTGGTTGCAGTGCTCACCATCGGCTTCATCGGTTTCCTGCTGGATCGCGTCATGCTGACGCTGCAGAGCCTTACAGATTTCAGCGGGAGACGCTAGTCATGCCAATCCTGGAGATGAAAGGGGTTTGCAAAGGCTACACGCAAGGCGTGAGAAAGCAGTCGGTCCTGAAGGATGTGAGTCTCGCAATTGAAGAGGGGGAGTTTGTCGCGCTGGTGGGCTTCTCCGGAAGCGGCAAGACCACACTGGTGTCGATACTGGCTGGATTGATCACGCCGGACTCCGGCGAAGTGCTTTTCAAGGGTAAGCCGGTGACTGGTGCATCTCCGGAGCGCGCAGTCGTGTTCCAGAGTTACTCGCTCATGCCGTGGTTGTCTGTGACGGGCAATGTGGCGTTAGCGGTGGATGCCGTGCATGGCGACATGTCGGCACCTGAGCGTGCGGCGCTGGTTACGCGCTACGTGAAGATGGTCGGCCTGACGCATGCCGCCGACCGTCGCCCCTCCGAGCTCTCCGGCGGGATGCGCCAGCGGGTGGCGGTGGCGCGTGCGCTGGCCATGGAACCTGAACTGCTGCTGCTGGATGAACCTCTCTCGGCGCTGGATGCCCTGACCCGAGCCAAGCTGCAGGACGAAATCGAAGCCATCTGGGAGAGCAACCGCCGCACGGTGGTGCTGGTCACCAATGATGTGGACGAAGCCCTGCTGCTCGCTGATCGCGTTATCGCGCTGTTGCCCGGTGAGGCAACAGGGTTGGGTCGGGAATTCCGGATAGATTTGCCTCGGCCACGCGAGCGCAAGTCGGTGAATGACAACCAGCGCTACAAGGAACTGCGCGCGGAGATCACCACCTACCTGCAGGGCATTGGCAACGACCGCGTCGCAAGCCGTGAAGCCAGGGTGAATCTGCCGGACGTTACGCCACTGAGCGCGCTGGATCCGCTGCCGAAGGCCATGCGTGAGGCACAGAAAGCCAAACCCGCGCTCAGTCCTGAGAAGTATGTGGAGCTGTACGAAGTCGTCAAGACCTATCCGACCACACGCGGACCACTAACCGTCGTCGATCACTTCACGCTGGACATCGCGCGAGGTGAATTTGTTTCCTTGATCGGGCATTCGGGCTGCGGCAAGTCCACCGTGCTGTCCATGGCCGCCGGCCTCACGGATGTCACGGACGGCGGCATCGTGCTGGATGGTCGCATGGTGGCCACGGCGGGCCCTGACCGCGGCATCGTATTCCAGGCGCCGAATCTGCTGCCGTGGCTCACAGCCCGTGAGAATGTCGCGCTGGGCGTGGAACGGGTGTTCCCGCATGTGTCGACGGTCGAGCGGCGCGACATCATCGAATATTACCTGTCGCGCGTCGGCCTCGCCGACGCCATGGACCGCCGCGCCAGCGATCTTTCCAACGGGATGCGGCAGCGCGTGGGACTGGCGCGTGCCTTCGCGCTGTCACCGAAGCTGCTGTTGCTGGATGAGCCCTTCGGCATGCTCGACGCGCTCACACGCTGGGAGCTGCAGGAAGTGTTGATGGATGTGTGGAAGCGCAGCCGCGTCACGGCGATCTGCGTGACCCACGACGTGGATGAAGCCATCCTGTTGGCCGATCGCGTGATCATGATGACCAATGGTCCCAATGCGCGCATCGGCAAGGTCATGAAGGTGGATCTGCCGCGGCCGCGCTCGCGCCGCGCGTTGCTTGAGCATCCACGCTACTACGAATACCGCGGTGAGCTGCTCTCCTTCCTCGAGGAACACGACCACGCGACACCCGCGGCCGCCTGATGCATTGCATACGTACACGAAAGGGAGATAACAAGATGAAGCGAGTTGTGATCAAAGCGGCGGTGCTTGCCTGTGTGGCTGCGGTCGCGCAGGCCGACGGACTGGAACCGCTGGTGGGTGCCTTCAGCGAAACCAAGGTGCTCGCCGACGCGCGCCTGCGCTACGAATCGGTGGAGCAGGAGCCATTTGCCAAGGACGCCAACGCCATGACCCTGCGGGCGCGACTCGGATTCGAAACCGGCAAGGCATGGGCCACCGCGCTGCTGGTGGAGGGCGATGCGATCTGGCCGCTGGTCACGCACTACAACAGCACCATCAACGGCAAGACGACGTATCCCGTCGTGGCGGATCCGGAAGCCTATGAGATCAACCGCCTGCAGCTGACCAACACCAGCATCATCGACACCACCATCACGCTGGGTCGCCAGCGCATCATCCTGGACGATCACCGCTTTGTCGGCAACGTGGGCTGGCGCCAGAACGAGCAGACTTACGATGGGTTGCGCGTCGTGAACAAACATATTCCCAATGTCACGATCGATGTCAGCTACGTCAACCAGATCAATCGCATCTTCGGGCCAGACGGTTTGCCGGGCGCCAACGCTGGCCGCTTCACCGGCGATACATTTCTGGCGAACGTGGCCTGGCAGACGCCGCTGGGCAAGCTCACGGGTTTCGGCTATCTCGTGGAGTTCGAGCAGGTGCCGCTGCCGGTGCGCGACACCACCCAGACCTATGGCTTGCGTTTCCAGGGTGAGCGCCCACTGGCTAAAATCAAGCTGGGTTACATCGGTTCCTGGGCCCGGCAGACGGATCGAGACAACAACCCGCTCGACTTCAGCGACAACTACCTGCTTGCCGAACTGACCGGCACCTTCCGCCAGTACAGCCTGGGTGCGGGCTATGAAGTGCTGCAAGGCGATGGAGTGAAGGGATTCACCACGCCGCTTGCCACGCTGCACAGGTTCCAGGGTTGGGCGGACAAATTCCTGACGACGCCAGTCAACGGCATTGAGGACAAGTACATCAACCTTGGCTACCTGAAGAAGGGCGTGGGTCCACTGGAAACCCTGCAGTTTGTGGCGAGCTGGCATGACTATGCGTCCGAACGGCTGTCGATCAACTACGGGCAGGAACTCGACCTGCAACTGCAGGGCAAGTATCACCGCTTCACCGGAACGCTGAAGTACGCCGACTACAACGCGTCGGCAACCACTCCGCTGGCAGTGCGCGACACGAGCAAGTTCTGGGCGCAGCTAGATTTCACCTGGTAGGCGTGGAGGCCCAGACGCCACACCATGACCGGGAATTCGCTGCGCGTACTGATCGTCGACCAGAACCTGCTTCGGGCTTCCATCCTGGAAGACGGTCTGCGCGAGGCTGGATATCGGGATCTGATCGTCGTGCGGGACATGCAGAACCTGTTGCGCAGAATCGTCGATGAAGAGCCGGATGTGATACTGATCGACCTGGAAAATCCGAATCGCGACGTGCTGGAGCAGATGTTCCAGGTGTCACGCGTCGTGCGCAAACCGGTGGCAATGTTTGTCGATCAGTCCGACCGGGACGCAATCGAGGCGGCGATCGATGCTGGTATCGGCGCCTACGTGGTCGATGGGCTGCGCAAGGAGCGCGTGCAGTCCATCGTCGAAATGGCAATCGGGAGGTTCAAGGCCTTCGAGAAGTTGCGCACCGAGCTGGACGAGACCCGCCAGCAGCTGCTGGATCGAAAGCTGATCGACAAGGCAAAGGGGATGCTCATGAAGCAGCGTGGCCTCGGCGAAGAACAGGCTTATGAGCTGTTGCGCAAGGCGGCAATGGACGCAAATCTGCGCATGGCCCAGGTGGCGCAGAGTGTGATTACCGCGGCCGCCCTGCTCAGGCCATGAGTGAGCGCATGACATCACGCGATGGTCGGGTGGTTACGGTTGGTTTCATGCCGTTGCTGGACAGCGCCCTGCTGGTTGCCGCTCACGAAATGGGTTTCGCTGAAGAGCAGGGCATACGGCTGCGTCTGGTGCGCGAGGTTTCCTGGGCCAATCTGCGTGATCGCGTGGGGCTGGGGCATTTCGACGCCGCGCACATGCTGGGGCCGATGGTCGTCGCATCGAATCTGCTGGCGAAGCGCGGCGACCTGCCGCTGATGGCGCCAGTGGCGCTGGGGCTGGGTGGCAACGCAATCACGGTATCTCGGCCCTTGTGGCGCGACATGGAAAGTCAGGGCGCAACCCATGGCGCGGCGCCTGCCGTGCAGGCCACTGCGCTGGCACGCGTAGTCGCCGAACGACAGCGCAACCAGCTGCAACCGTTGACGCTCGCCATGGTGTTTCCGTTCTCATGCCACAACTACCAGCTGCGCGACTGGCTGCTTGGCAGCGGCATCGACCCGGACCGTGATGTCCGATTGATCGTCGTGCCACCGCCGATGCTGGTCGAGGCTCTGCGCACGGGTCAGGTCGACGGGTTCTGCGTGGGTGAGCCGTGGAACAGCCTGGCAGTGGATGCTGGTCTTGGCACGATTGTCGCTGTGTCATGCGATATCTGGCGCAATCCGCCCGAGAAGGTGCTGGGCATGAGCGTTGGTTACATCGACAAGAATCCGGAGGTCTGCGGCGCACTGGTTCGGGCCGTGGTTGCTGCGTCACGCTGCATGTCAGACGCTACATGTCGCGATGAACTGGTGCGCCTGCTCAGCCAGACGCGCTATGTAGGTGCGCCGGAACCGCTGCTACGGGGAGCGCTGAACGGAAAAATTGTTCAATCCGCCGGTGGGCCGCCCGTGTCACACCCGGGATTCTTCCAGCTGAACGAGGCGGCCACTGTGCCCCTGCGCGAGCACGCGCAGAGGTTCTGCGAGCAGATCGGGCGGTGGCGCCAGATCGATTTCTCCGCGGACGAGGCGGCGCAGGCAATCGCAAGCTTCCGGCCTGACCTGCACGCCGGGTTCCTCGGATCGCAGGTCAATGATGCGCGTGGACGCCAAGGCTGAGTATCAATGCCACCGCCAGGATTGCTGCAATGGCTTGCCAGAATCGCAGCGGGTTGCGTTCATACAGCGACTGGCGCTGCAGCGATATCGGTTCGGCCCGCGCGAGTCCGTTGTCTATTTCCATCGAGAATTCCAGCACGTCGCCGAAGCGCGCAGCCGGATCTGGCTGCAGCGCTTTCGAAAGCAGATGACCCAGCCAGGCGGGAAGATCCGGTCGGTACCGCGACAGCGGCGTAGCCTGGTTGAACCGCGGTCGCGAGAATGGTTCGATCTCGCCATACGGGTAGCGGCCGCAGAACATGCGATACAGGGTTACACCGAGCGCAAACTGGTCGGAGGCTTCGTCACCAGTACGGCCGTCAAAGAGTTCCGGCGCCATGTAACTGGGTGTGCCGGGAATGTCGGCGGTGGGAAAGTCCTCCAGCATCGGCAGTCGCACCACGCCGAGATCGATCAGTCGCAGGCCGCCGTTCTTTTCCAGCAATACGTTGTCCGGCTTGATGTCGCGATGAATGATGCGGGCGCGGTGCAGGGTGGCTATGGCCCGCCCGAGCTGCTGCGCGATACGCAGCCCTTCGCTGAAGGAAATCTGTGGCGCCCGCAGGATGCGTGTTTCGAGCGTTTCCCCCTCGTAATACGGCATGACGGAGTACAGGCAGGATTGCCGGCCTGGAGGCAGCTCGATGGTCTCGCCAATGTACGGGCTGTGCAGGCGTGCAGCCACCCAGGCTTCACGAACGAAGGCCTGGTGGTGCGTCGACATGTTGGTCACGCTGGTCTGCGGAAACTTCATCACGACTTCGCTGTCGTTGTAATTGTCATGCGCCCGCAGCAGCCGGCTGTAGCGACCGTTGGAGAGCAGGCTGTCGATAGTGAAACCGTCGACGGTTTCACCGGGCGAAGGCGGTGGCGCCATGGGCAACGTGGCGATGTGGCTGAGCAGCTCCTGCGCTCCGGCCTCCGGAACCTCCAGAACGTCGACAATGATGCAGCTGGCATTGTCCTGGCTGCCGGCCTCTACTGCGGCGTCGACGATTCCGGTCGCGTCTTCGTCCGGCGAGCGTCTGCGCAGCAGCAGCGCGCGCAGCTGCGCGGGCTTCAGCGCGGTGTATACGCCATCCGTGCACAGCATCAATCGGTCATGCGCACGCATCGTATGTGTGGCGTGGTCCAGGCGCACGGTGGGCTCCATGCCGATTGCGCGCAGCAGAATATGGTCGCGCTCGGGCTGCTGGATAGTGTGGTCCGTCGTGAGGCATGTCAGCAGTTCGTCGTGCAGCAGATACGCGCGCGTGTCTCCCAGGTGCAGCACATGCGCGTCACGGCCTGCAAGGATCAGCGCGGTGAATGTCGTCGACGCGTTCTTCAGTTTCGGGTCAGCAGCGCCCACGGTGTGCAGCCAGCTGTTGATCGCCGCGATATTGCGCGCGGCGTTGCGCGCGATGCCCATCGTTGGCGCCGAGCTGTAATGCGCGTCGAGAAAGCAACGCACGGCAAGCTCGGCGGCAGCCCGCCCGCCCGTGCCGAAACTGACGCCGTCAGCAATCGCAGCGACGTGGCCAAGCAACCCGTGATTGCCTTCGCAGCACATGCCAACGTAGTCCTGATTCTCGGTGCGGCGCCCGGTCTCGCTGCAAAAGCCGGCATTGATGCGCAGCGCGCGGTGTTCGGTCACTGGATCAGATGCTCCATTTTGATCATTGCTTGCCCCATATCGCTGCATGGCGGTGCGCCTGCACGGGTCTCGAGCCCCGTTACGGTGCCCGGACGATGAATGCAATGATGGCACAACAGTTGCACCTTCCACCGGATACCACTTTGAACCGGGTGACATTGATGGATGCAGGTTTCTGGAAAGCAGGGCATCGCCCTACCTTGTTTGCAGCATTTTTCTATTTCGATCTCAGCTTCATGGTTTGGGTGCTGCTCGGGCCGCTGGGTGTTGCGGTTGCTGCCGATCTGGGCCTGTCACCTGCCCAGAAAGGTTTGATGGTGGCGACACCGGTGCTGGCAGGCGCGTTGCTCCGGGTTGTGAACGGCATGCTGGTCGACCACCTGCGTCCGAAGTTGACAGGCCTCATCGGGCAGCTGGTGGTAATCGCAGGTTTGCTCATCGCGTGGCTGGTGGGAATAGATTCCTTCGGACAGATCCTGTTGCTGGGGCTGGTGTTGGGCGTCGCTGGTTCCGCTTTCGCCGTTGCACTCCCGCTCGCATCCCGCTGGTATCCGCCGCAGTACCAGGGCACTGCGCTGGGAATCGCTGGTGCCGGCAATTCGGGCACTGCGCTGGCGGCCCTGTTTGCGCCGTCCCTGGCCATTGCGTTTGGCTGGCGCAACGTGATCGGCCTTGCGATCCTGCCGCTGCTGCTCGCGCTGGTCGTGTATATCCTGTTTGCCAAGGACAGTCCCAACAATCCGCCCCCCAAGCCGATGTCCGCCCACTTTGCGCCGCTCAGGAGCGGTGACGCCTGGTGGTTCATGTTCTTTTATGCGGTGAGCTTCGGCGGTTTCGCGGGTCTGGCTTCCTCGCTGACCATCTACTTCCACGACGAATACGCTGTTTCGCCAGTCACGGCCGGATACCTGACCGCGGCCTGCGTGTTCGCGGGCTCCCTGGTAAGGCCTTTCGGTGGCGCGCTGGCGGATCGCGTGGGCGGCATTCGCACGCTCACGACCATGTATTGCGTGGCGGCAGCGGCGCTGTTTGTGGTCGGCACCAACCTGCCTACGGCGTTGTCGGCTGTGTCCGTGTTCGTGGTGGCCATGTTGGCATTGGGAATGGCAAATGGCGCCGTCTTCCAGCTCGTGCCGCAGCGTTTTCGCGAAGAAATCGGTGTCATGACTGGCCTGGTTGGCATGGCGGGCGGTGTGGGCGGCTTCTATCTCGCATCCAGCCTGGGATTCGCCAAACAGCTTACCGGGCAGTATTCCAGCGGCTTCTTCATCTTCGGTGGCCTGGCGCTGCTGGCGCTGGTCGGATTGACCAGTGTAAAGCGGCGCTGGCGCACCACCTGGGGTGCAGTGGCGCAGGCGCGCATCTGAAGGAGACAGGCAAAGGTGTCACGCGGAAATCTGGTTGTTGTCGGCAATGGCATGGTGGGGCAGCGCTTGCTCGAGAAGCTTGCTGCCGTTGGCCACGGCTACGCAATCACAGTGCTGTGCGAAGAACCACGGGCAGCCTATGACCGCGTGGGGTTGACCGGGTTCTTCAGCGGCAAGAGCGCCGAAGATCTTTCACTGGTGACGGACGGGTTTTTTGCCGAATCAGGCATCACCCTCCATCTCTCGGAGCGCGCAGCGACCATCGACAGGGAACGCCAGCTGGTGACCACCAGCACCGGGCGCATATTGCCCTACGACAAGCTGGTTCTGGCAACGGGCTCCTATCCCTTCGTTCCGCCGATCCCGGGTCGTGAACGCAAGGACTGCTTCGTCTATCGCACCATCGAAGATCTGGTGGCCATACGTGAGGCAGCGCGCAGTGCGCGCAGCGGCGCCGTTATCGGTGGTGGGCTTCTGGGACTTGAGGCTGCCAAGGCCCTGGTCGACCTGGGGTTGCAGACGCATGTGATCGAATTTGCGCCGCGCCTCATGGCTGTGCAGGTGGATGAAGGCGGCGGCCGTGTCCTGCGGCGCCATATCGAATCCCTCGGGGTGCGCGTTCATTGTGGCAAGTCGACTACCGCCATCGAGGCAGGCACCGAGCACCAGCACCTGCTTCGCTTCGCCGACGGTGAATCGGTCGAAACCGACGTCGTGGTGTTTTCCGCCGGCATCCGGCCGCAGGATGCGCTGGCCAAGGCCAGCGGTATCCAGATTGGCCCCCGCGGCGGCATCGTGATCGACAACGCCTGTCGCACCAGCGACGCAAACATCTACGCCATAGGCGAATGTGCACTGTGGGAAGGCAAACTGTTCGGGCTGGTTGCCCCCGGCTATCAGATGGCCGAAGTGGCGGCAGAAGGATTGCTCGGAACAGAAAAGAAGCAGTTCGCCGGGGCTGACATGAGCACGAAGCTCAAGCTCATGGGTGTGGACGTGGCGTCGCTTGGTGATGCGCACGCGGCCATCTCTGACGCACAGTGCTGCACGCTGGTCGACGAACGTGCCGGCGTCTACAAGAAGCTAGTGATCAGCAAGGATGGCACGAAGCTGCTCGGCGGCATTCTCGTCGGCGATGCTTCGGACTACGGCACTTGGCAGCAGCTGATACTGAACAGCATGCAGCTGCCGGCAAAGCCGGAGTCGTTGCTGGTTCCCGCCGGGGATCCTGGCGACAGCGCGGGCATGGGTGTGTCGGCTTTGCCGGCGACGGCCCAGATCTGTTCCTGCAACAACGTCAGCAAGGGCGATATCTGCGGGGCGGTAGAAGCGGGTGTCACGACGCTGGGTGGCATGAAGAAGGCCAACAAGGCCGCCAGCTCATGCGGCGGTTGCGGGCAGCTGGTGCAGCAGATCATCAAGGCGGAACTGCTGCGCCGTGGCGTGGCAGTCAACAACCATCTCTGCGAGCATTTTCCGTATTCACGGCAGGAGCTGTTCCACCTGGTAAAGGTCGGACAGGTCAAGACCTTTGCCGATCTGGTCGGCAAGCATGGCAAGGGCCTGGGCTGCGATATCTGCAAGCCGGCCGTGGCGTCGATACTGGCCTCGCAGTGGAACGAGTTCGTGCTGAAGCCCGACAAGGCCGTGCTGCAAGACACCAACGATCACTACCTGGCAAACCTGCAGAAGGATGGCAGTTACTCCGTGGTGCCGCGCATACCTGGCGGAGAAATCACACCCGACAAGCTGTTGGTGATCGCGCAGGTAGCGAAGAAGTACGGGCTCTACACCAAGATCACCGGCGGGCAGCGTATCGATCTTTTCGGTGCGCAGGTCAATCAGTTGCCGCTGATCTGGAAAGAGCTGATCGCGGCGGGCTTTGAATCCGGCCATGCCTACGGCAAGTCGCTGCGCACGGTGAAGTCCTGTGTCGGTTCAACCTGGTGCCGTTACGGTGTGCAGGACAGCGTGGGTTTCGCCATCGAGCTCGAGAATCGCTACAAGGGCCTGCGTTCGCCGCACAAGATCAAGTTTGCGGTGTCCGGCTGCACGCGTGAATGCGCCGAGGCGCAGAGCAAGGACGTGGGCATCATCGCCACCGAGAAGGGCTGGAACCTGTATGTCTGCGGCAATGGCGGCATGAAGCCCCGCCATGCGGATCTGCTGGCGAGCGACCTCGATCGCGAAACACTGATCCGTTACGTCGATCGCTTTCTCATGTTCTACGTGCGCACCGCAGACCGCCTGCAACGCACTGCCAGCTGGCTCGAGAACCTCGAAGGCGGACTCGACTACCTGCGCGCCGTGGTCTGCGATGACAGTCTGGGCATCGCCACCGAGCTTGAAGCTGGCATGGCGCTGGTGGTCGGCAGCTATGAATGCGAGTGGAAGAAGGCGGTCGAAGACCCGGCGACCCTCAAGCGATTCCGCCATTTCGTGAACAGCGACTCGCTCGACAGCAATATCGTCCTCGTCGACGAGCGTGGCCAGCGGCGTCCCGTCACAACCGAAGAGCGCGCCCGCGCTCGCGCCAAGGTGAGCGCATGAGCGGTCAGGGCAAGCGGCATTTCGTCTGTGTGCTGGACGATATCCTCGATGGCGGCGGTGTCGCGGCACTGGTGGATGGCGAACAGGTTGCGCTGGTGCGCGTGGGCGAGGAAATATTCGCGCTGGAAAATCGCGACCCATTCAGCGGTGCCAACGTGATATCGCGTGGCCTGGCCGGCGATCTGCAAGGCCAGCTCGTGGTTGCTTCGCCCGTGTACAAGCAGCATTTCAATCTGCGCAATGGCCGTTGCCTGGAAGACGAGTCGGTCACCCTGCGCACCTGGCCGTGTGGCGTGCTGGATGGTCGTGTCTGGATAGAAGCGCTGCCGCAGGCCGCAACCAGCACCCGCGGCAAGCGGCGTCTGGTCGTGATCGGCAACGGCATGGCGGCGATGCGAACCATCGAGGAGCTGCTCACCGATGCGCCGGACGCCTACGACATCACCATCTTCGGCGCCGAGCCGCGCGGCAACTACAACCGGATCATGCTCTCGCCCCTGCTCGCGGGTGAAACTGACCGTGAGCAGCTCATGCTGCATCCGCTGCACTGGTACAGCGAACGCGGCATAACGCTGCATGTTGGTGATCCGGTGGTGTCGATCGACCGCCGTCAGAAAAGAGTGATTTCCGCTGCAGGCGTTGCAGTGACCTATGACAGGCTGCTGCTCGCCACGGGCTCGGATCCGGTGCGCCTCAAGGTCGCGGGGCATGACCTGCCTGGCGTGTTCTATTTCCGCAACCTGGACGACGTTGATGGCATGCAGAAGCAGGCTGCCGATGCGCAGCGTGCAGTGGTCATCGGCGGCGGACTGCTGGGCCTGGAGGCGGCCAGCGGCCTGCGCAAACTGGGTCTCGAAGTGACCGTCGTGCACATTCGTGACCGGGTAATGGACAAGCAGCTGGATGATGAAGCTGCGGGTTATCTGCGCGCTTCGATGGAAGCCCGCGGCATTGCGTTCCGGCTGGCGGCAAACACCTCGGCATTCACCGGCGCCGGACGCGTGCGACAGGTGCAGCTGGACGATGGCACATCGCTCGACGCCGAATTGGTGGTGGTTGCCGCCGGCATCACGCCACGCACCGAACTGGCGCGCTCCTGCGGGCTGCATTGCGACCGCGGCATTCTTGTCGATGACACCCTGCAAACCTTCGACCCGGCCATCTACGCCGTCGGCGAGTGCGTGCAACATCGCGGCGCAACCTATGGCCTGGTCGCTCCGCTGTGGGAGCAGGCACGGGTCTGCGCGGCACATCTGGCAGAACGTGGTGTCACGCGATATCGCGGCTCGAGTCCGGCTTCGCAGCTGAAAGTCAGTGGCATTGATCTCTTCTCCGCCGGGCAGCACGCCAGCAACGACGGCACGGACTCGATCCGTTATGCAGATCGCGCGGCCGGTGTCTACAAGCGTCTCTGGCTGAAGGACAACCGACTGCAGGCCGCGGTGCTGTTCGGTGACACGCGCAATGCCGGGTGGTATGCAGAGCTCATCGAGCATCAACGCGACGTATCGACGGTCCGCGAGATGCTGTTGCTGGGTGAAGCTCCGGTAGCCGGTTCAGCGGCATGAAGACCACTACCCGTACGACATGCCCCTATTGTGGCGTGGGCTGCGGCGTGCTCGCAGAAACCGCTGCGGACGGGCGCATCGAAGTGCGCGGTGATCCGGAGCACCCCGCCAACCGCGGTCGCTTGTGTTCCAAGGGTTCGGCGCTGGCCGCAACACTGGGCTCCGGCAACAGGTTGCTGCAACCAGAAGTGGATGGCATCAAGGTGGATTGGGAAACCGCGCTGGCGAGCGTGGCAGGGCGCCTGCGTGCCTGCATGGATAAGCATGGCCCCGACTCCGTGGCCCTGTATGTGTCCGGGCAACTGCTGACCGAGGATTACTACGTCGCCAACAAGCTGATGAAGGGCTACATCGGCACCGCCAACATCGATACCAACTCGCGGTTGTGCATGTCCTCGGCAGTGAGCGGCCATGTGCGGGCTTTCGGTGAAGATGTGGTGCCGGTCGAGTATTCCGATCTGGATCAGGCCGATCTGCTGGTGCTGGTTGGCTCCAATCTCGCCTGGTGCCATCCGGTGCTGATGCAACGTGTGCAGGCAATGAGAGCGCAGCGGCCAGAAATGCGCCTGGTGGTGATCGATCCGCGGCGCACCGCGACCTCCGAGGCGGCAGATCTGCATCTGCCGCTGCGCAGCGGCAGCGATGTCATGTTGTTCAACGGCCTCCTGGTATGGCTGGCCGAACAGGGGTGCATCGATGCAGCGTATGTCGCCGCCCACACCAGCGGCATGGAAGATGCGCTGGGTGTGGCGCGAGCTGCCAGCACCGATATCGCGGCGACCTCGCAGGTCTGCGGCCTGGATGCCGCGCTGGTCGAGCGGTTCTTTGCGATGTTCGCTGCGACCAGCCGCGTCGTGACAATGTTCTCGCAGGGTGTGAATCAGTCTTCCGTTGGCGCAGACAAGGTCAACAGCATCATCAACTGCCACCTGCTTACCGGTCGCATCGGTCGTGCTGGCATGGGGCCGTTCTCCATCACGGGACAACCCAATGCAATGGGTGGGCGCGAAGTCGGTGGTCTCTCGACACAGCTGGCGGCGCATCTGAGCCTGGACAACGCCGCGCATCGTGAAGCCGTGCAGCAGTTCTGGCAATCGCCGGCCATGGCCCACCGGCCCGGCTACAAGGCAGTCGAACTCTTTGAAGCGATCGATGACGGGCGGGTCAAGGCGGTGTGGATCATTGCCACCAACCCCGTGGTCAGCCTGCCCGACGCCGATGTGGTGCGGCGCGCGTTGTCACGTTGCCCCTTGGTCATCGTGTCCGACTGTGTCGATGCGAATGACACCCTGGAGTTTGCGCATATCAAGTTGCCGGCTACCGGGTGGGCGGAGAAAGATGGCACTGTCACCAATTCCGATCGCCACATATCCCGCCAGCGGGCATTCCTGCCAGCGCCGGGCCTCGCCCGGCCGGATTGGTGGATCATCTGTCAGGTTGCGCAACGGCTGGGTTTCACCACGGGTTTCAACTTCGACGGCCCAGCTGCCGTATTTGATGAGCTTGCGCGAATCACTGGCTTGTCGCGTCGTTTCGGAATGTGTCTGGATCTGCAGGGTATCAGCGGCCTGTCCGCGCAGCAGTACGATGCGCTGGCCGTGTCCCAGTGGCCCGTGCCCGCATCGACGACACGGCCCGACCGGCCATTTTCCGATGGGCAGTTTTCGACACCGGACCGCAGGGCGCGCTTCGTGCCGGCGGCAGCGCGCGGGCCGCGCCATGCGCCGACAGCGGAGTACCCTCTGATTCTCAACACGGGCCGCATCCGCGACCAGTGGCACACGATGACCCGCACCGCGCGGGCAGCGGCGCTCAATGCACATGAGCCCGAGCCCTATGCGGATGCGAATGCCGCCGACCTTGCTACCGCAGGCGTGGCCCCTGGTGAACTGCTCCGTGTCGTGACGCGCTGGGGTGCAGCACTGGCGCGAGCCCGAGCCAGCGGCGACATACCGGCCGGCATGATCTTCATGCCGATCCACTGGAGCGAGCAGTTTGCCCGTGAATCACGCGTGGGTGCGGCGGTCAATCCAGTGGTGGACCCTCACTCTGGCGAGCCGGAGTTCAAACATACTCCGGCTCGGATCGAGGCAGTGCCCGTGGAGTGGCAGGGCTTCCTGCTGTCACGGCAGCGGGCAACCCCGCCCGACGCGTTGTGGTGGGCGCATTCGCCAGGTGACAGCGTGCATCGCCTTGAGTTCGCGGGGCGCGGTGCAATGCGTCCCGATGCAATGTGGCTGAAAGGCGCGCTGCCTGGCTTGGAACGCGCCGACTGGATCGAATTCGACGATGCGGTGACCGGCACCTATCGCGCAGCGCTGCTGCTGGACGGTCGGCTTGAAGCCTGCCTGATGGTGGGTGCGCGTCGTAGCTTGCCGGGTAGAACCTGGCTTGCTTCGCTATTCGCGCAGCCCACGCTTGATCCCGCTGATCGTCGTTGCCTGCTGCTGGGCCGGCGGCTGGATGGAATCGATCCTGGCCAGACTGTGTGTGCCTGTTTCGGCGTAGGCGCCAACACCATTCGCCTGGCAATCGCAGCGGGTTGTGCCACTGTCGACGCCGTGGGCAAGAAGCTGAAGGCCGGCACCAACTGCGGCTCCTGCCGACCCGAGATCACGAAACTCGTCGCCGCCACGCGCGCCTGAAGCGCGCTTATTTCAGCAGGCCGTAGTTCACCATTTTGTCCTGATAGCCGGTAACCGTGAGCTTGATGGTCACTGGCGTTTCACTGACATTGAGCCAGTACCAGCCGTGTTCGCCGGCAAACGGCGCTACCAGCGAACCGCTGCGGCCGGTAATGCCATCGGCCTCTTCATAACGCACCCAGTAGTGGTCGCCCTTGGTTGGGTCGTGGCCGTGAAAATCGACATACACCTTGCCGCCTTCCACCGACCAGCTGTAGACGATGGCCTTGGCCTTGCCGAGCACAGCCTTGATCTCGGTTTTCTCATCGAAGCCCAGCTTGATGGTGAGCGTCTCGGTGCGTGGCGGTTGCGTTTCAAGCTGGCTCACGGCGGGATTTGGCAAGGGCAGGGGATCCTTGGGGTTCGCACCCGCAGCGGCAACCAGATTGTCGTTGCCACCGAGGGTGTCCTCGATCTTTGCATCGGTGGACTTGTCCCTTTCGCTTATCGTGGTCAAGCCCAGCAGCCTGCCAAGGCCCGTAGGATCGTAGCCGCGCTCAGCCGGCAGCACCAAAACAAACAGCACGATGAGCGCGAGCACTACCGCTATTGCGAGACCGATGAGTACGCGCGGACGGGTTCCTGGAGTGTGGATATTCATGCTTCGCCTTTTTATTGCAGCAGATAGCCGGTCAGCTGGTATCCGGCCAATACGAATCCCACGCCCATCAGCAGAACATTGGCGGGGTAGATGGAGGGCCTGAAGGTGCTCGTGCTGCGCCAGAGCGTGAACAGCAGCACCATCACGGTGAGCGCGGCCAGTTGGCCAAATTCCACGCCCAGGTTGAACGCGACAAGATTGGTGGCGAGCCCATCGCGCGATAGCTGAAGTTCCTGCAGCTTCGTCGCGAGGCCCAGTCCATGCACTAGTCCGAAACCCAGCACCGCTGCCCGCGGATCGATGCGCCAGCGGAAGTTACGGAAGCCGTCGAGATTCTCGAAACCCTTGTAGACCACCGACAAGCCGATGATCGCATCGACGATGTAAGGGTTGGCCCGAAATCCCAGCAGCACAGCACCCAGCAGCGTGACGCTGTGTCCCAGCGCAAACAGGCTGGCGTACAGTGCCACGTCGCGCAAGCGGTACAGCAGGAAGATCACACCGGCGAGGAAAGCCAGGTGATCGTAACCGGTTACCATGTGTTTGGCGCCGAGGTAGGCGAAGGGCCCGAAGTTCACGCCCTGCACGGACTTGACGAAATTCGCATCGCGACTGGATACACCATGCGCAAAGATGAGCATGGGTAGTGCGCAGCCCAGCACCAGCCACAGCAGTTGTCGATTTGTGGTCCGTGTAACCATCTACTTGCGATATCCCCACTTCATTCCGTTCTCCGCCTTAATGAATGATGTTATAATCGCAACGCACCATCGTCACGGATTCCGACTGAGGTTGCGGTCCCCAGCATGACGCATATCGAGCTGCCTCGCGCGGTCGAGGCTTATTTTGCTTTTGCCGAATTACCGGCAACCGGGCGCGGCAGACACTTCACCATCACTTTCACATATATGGAAGCCGGGCGTCTTGATCGGCTGCAGTGGTGGTGGCAGGTGAGCAAGGCGCAGGCACGCGCCGGCGATGCCCAGGTGCAGACGCTGCGGCAGGACGCCATCCTGCGTTTCAGACAACATATCGAACGCTGGCTGAACAACAGCGGCCGCTGCCTCAGGGGCGGCGAGCCTTTCCCCCAGCTCGAAGCGCTGACTAGCGCCGCAACGCAGACCGACGCAGCTTCGCAGCCGGAAGCCGAAAACCCGGAGCCAGCCTATGTCGACGAGCTGCGCGAATACGCGCGCATGGCCGCCGGCAGATAGTCCGCGAATCCTGTCGCCAGGGTTTCATAGCGCGACCTGAAATCCGGGTGCGATTCATATAGATCGGCCAGACCCGCGTAGGCAACCGGTGAGCAGGGCTTGCCCCACATGCCCGCCACCCATTCGCGGTGACGTTCCAGCAACGGGGCGAGGGCGGAATCCTCCGTCGGCGTGCCGCTTCGGCAATGCCCGGCCAGTTCAGCCGTGACCAAGGCAGCCAGCCGCATGCGCGCGGCGAAGTCCTCCTTGGTGAAGCCCGCCACGTGCTGCCGGCTGCGCTGCATGTCTACGCGCAGATTGTCGCGACTGCGCTCATCCGAGGAGTAGCGGTTGACGATCCAATCCTCATACTCGGCCTGCTTCTCGGCAGAGAATCCCTTGTACATCGACCCGGTTTCCATCTGCTGTTCTCCTTCAAGCAAGTTGATCGTGCGATCGACTGTGGCGATCAATTCGTGGTGGTGCGCAATACGTTGTGTCAGTTGCTGACGGTATTCCCGCAGGCGCTCGATTCGGCTGCGGTCACTGGTGTCCAGCAGAGCTGCGATGGTGTCGAGGGACAGCCCCAACTCCCGGTGCAGCAGGATCTGCTGCAGACGTAGCAGCTCGTCGCGGCCGTAATAGCGGTAGCCATTGGCGCCGACCTGCGCGGGCCGCAACAGCCCGATCCCGTCGTAGTAGTGCAGGGTCCGCACCGACACGCCCGACAGTCGGGCGAGCTGCTTCACGGTGTGCATCTTTTTCATGGCCCGGACTATGGGGCCTGACGTTAGGGGAGAGTCAAGATTCCGGCATGTTTGCGCGGCCTGTCAGTGCCGGAGTCGCCAGCCGGTGCGGATCATCCAGGTGACCAGTGCCATGCAGACCACCAGAATCATGAGGATGATCGCGAGGCTGAGCCTCACGTCCAGATCCGCCTTGTCGTAGAAACTCCAGCGGAAGCCGCTGATGAGGTACACCACCGGATTGAACAGGGTAATCGCGCGCCACACTGGTGGCAGCATGTCGATGGAGTAGAAGCTGCCCCCAAGAAATGTGAGCGGGGTGATGATCAGCGCGGGTACGAACTGCAGCTTCTCCCAGCTGGTCGCCCAGATGCCGAGCACGAAGCCGAACATGCTGAAGGTCAGTGCGGTAAGTGCCAGGAACACCAGCATCCAGAATGGATGCAGGATCTGCAGCGGCACAAACAGCGCGGACGTGGCCAGGATGATGAGGCCAATGAGCACGGATTTGGTGGCCGCGGCGCCAACATAACCAAGCACGATTTCGATCGTGCCCACCGGTGCAGACAGTAGTTCGTAGATCGTGCCCGACCACTTTGGGAAATAGATGCCGAACGAGGCATTGCCGATACTTTCGTTGAGCACCGACAGCATGATGAGGCCCGGCACAATGAATGCTGCAAAGGCAATGCCACCGATCTCGGTCATTCGCGATCCAATGGCGGAACCAAACACCACGAAATAGAGGGAAGTAGTCAGCACCGGCGTCAGGATGCTCTGCCCTAGTGTGCGGAAAGTGCGTGCCATCTCGAAGCGGTAGATGGCACGAACGGCGTGCAGGTTCATGCAGCCCCCCGCACCAGCGACACAAAGATGTCTTCCAGCGAACTCTGCTGGGTTTCCAAGTCGCGGAACTCGATGCCAGCCTGGTGAACCTCGCGCAACAGCGCAGCGATGCGGGCCCGTTCCTGGTCGTTCCGGAAGGTGAACACCAGGGTCATGCCCTCATCGGTGAGCGTAAGTGCATAAGCGCCCAACGTCGGGGGCACCGATTCCAGTTTTTGCAGCAGGTGCAGCCGGAGCTCCTTGCGGCCCAGCTTGCTGATCAGCGTCGATTTGTCTTCGACCAGGATCAGCTCACCCTTGGTGATGATGCCGATGCGGTCGGCCATCTCTTCGGCTTCCTCGATGTAGTGCGTGGTCAGGATGATGGTGACACCGCTGTCGCGCAGATCGCGCACCAGTCGCCACATGTCTTTTCGCAACTCCACGTCCACGCCCGCGGAAGGTTCGTCGAGAAACAGCACCTGCGGCTCGTGAATCAGTGCCTTGGCGATCATCACGCGGCGCTTCATGCCGCCAGACAGGGTCATGATTTTTGCATCGCGCTTGTCCCATAGCGACAGCGATCGCAGCACCTTCTCGACCAGCGCCGGGTTCGGCGCATGACCAAACAGGCCGCGGCTGAAGCTTACGGCCGCGTGTACCGCTTCGAAGGCATCGGTTGTAAGCTCCTGCGGCACCAGGCCAATCAGCGCCCGCGCCGCGCGGGCCTGCCGCTGCGTATCGTGGCCGTCGACCAGCGCGCGCCCGCTGGTGGCGTTAACCAGCCCGCAGATGATGCCGATCAAGGTGGTCTTGCCGGCGCCATTGGGTCCGAGCAACGCGAAGATCTCGCCGCGGCGGATGTCCAGGTTGATGTTCTTCAGTGCGACCAGACCGCCGGCGTAGGTCTTGCCGAGACCCTCGATTCGCAGCACAGGAAGCACGCGATCAGCGGCGACGCAGCGGCACAGTCGGCTTGGGCTCGGACATCTCGATGGAAAGTGCAAAAGTGCGGCGTTCCGCGCCCTGCAGCGCGCCAACATTCACTATTTGCCGGGCAATTTCCTCGTTGCGCTCGTTGCGCACCACCACCAGGATGGCGTATTCCGATGCGGCGTCCATGCGCTCGGCATCCAGCGTGCCTTCGATCTGCCAGGCCGTCTTCATCGCGGCTGCTGCACCGACCCGCGCATCCTTGTCGAAGCGCAGATGATGCTTGCAGCCAGGGCAGATGATCGCGCTCTCGAGAATCGTGGCTCGACAGTGCGGACAGGTGCGCGTGGCACCGGCCTGGTTGATGGGGCGCGCCGTCCCGATCATGCGACGTTGCTGCGGCCCCGGTCGGCCAGCGTCGCGGTCTTGGCGCTATCGTCGAATCCGAAGTCCACTGCGCCGCGCATGCGCGAACCGGCGGCCACCGTGAACGAGCCGGCTTTCACGTCGCCGGTGATGGCGCCGCCCTGCAGCAGCTCGACACGTTTGGCGCTTTCGATGTTGCCTTGCAGTTCGCCGCTCACCAGCACCTCGCTGGCCCGCACCTGACCTTCGACCCGGGCACCATTGTCGATGTGCAGGTTGCCTTCGACCTGAATGTCGCCCTTGAACTTGCCGGCGACCCTGACGTGGCCGCTGCCAATGATCTTGCCTTCGATGGAAAGGCCGGAAGCGATGATCGATTCTTTCATTTCCATGCGTTCCTTCGGCGCCAGGGCAGTGTCAGTGGAATTAGGGGTGGGCAGCGTGCTGCTGCGTGGTGCCGCGCCCGGCGTCGGTATTGCGGACGGGGCGACAGTCTCGGGTTTGTCCCAAAGGGCCATGATTCAACTCCAGTCGAGGTCTACAACACCGAAGGTACCCCGTTTTTACCTCCGCGGGGAAGGCTGTTGCGGAGCGGGTGGCAATCCACTTTCCCCGACCTCCGCACCCCGAATCAGGTCGCTCGCAGGGCCGCCAGCACCCTGGCAGGCGTCAGCGGGAACTGCTCCATGCGCCTGCCGGTGGCGTCGAAAAAGGCATTGGCGACGGCAGCCGCGGCAGCCGCCATGGTCTCCTCGCCGGCGCCGGTGGACGGCTCCCCGGTTTGCTGCACGACAACGGCTGTAATGGCAGGGCAATTCTCGAAGCGCAGAACGGGGTAGCTCTGCCAGTCGAGACTGGTGACCCGCGACTGGTCGAACAGGACTTCCTCCAGCAGCATGCGGCTGGTCGCTTGCACCAGTTGGCCCTCGATCTGGCGCTCGACGATGAGCGGATTGATCACGAGGCCCGCGTCCAGAGCGCCAACGAGGTGCAGGACGCGCACGCCACCGCTCTGCATGTCGACCTCGACCTCTGCAACAGCAGCGCCATAGGAAGCCAGATGGGTGCCCAGGCCAATGCCGCGACCGCGCCGCAAGCGTTGGGTGCCCAGTCGCCCCGGCTGCCAGGGCCTGTTCCAGACGGCAGCGGTTGCGGCCGCGTCCATCACCCCAAGCCACCGCGGGTCGCGGATATTGCGCCGCCTGTATTCAACTGGATCGACGTTGAGGGTAACCGCCAGCTGATCGATGGCCTGCTCTGAAACAAATGCATAGGCCAGATCCAGCGGCGACCGCAGCCATCCGGCGCGCAGATACTGCAATGCCGGCAGCCGGTGGTTGACCAGCTTCAGGTTGGGGATGTCATACATGCCGCCGCACACCAGCGGATTGACGCCCTGCGCCGCAACTGGCGGCCACTCGGTGGCCGCAGCGCCAGCCAGTTGCGCTGTGGTTTCCACCTGACTCCAGTTGTGCTGCCAGCCATGGTATTCGTACGAGACGAGCCTGCCTTCGGCATCGGCAGAGACACGCACCTCGCCTACGTGTGGCGCGCCGTAGTTGTCCCAGCCATGCTCGTCCCAGCGCATCAGCTGCAGGCGCACTGGCGCGCCGGCCAGCAGCGACAGCAGCGCTGCGGCCTGCGCAGCATCGTCGTAACAGCTGTGGCCATAGGTGCCGGAACCTTCTGCATACTGCACACGCAGCTGTTCCTCGCGCATTCCCAGAACAGCAGCGATGCTTCGCCGGGCGGCATACACATCCTGTGAAGAGCAGATGACGAGCCCCTCGTTGGCGCGGATGTCCGCCAGCGCGCAGTTGGGTGCAAAAGGTGCATGCGCCTGGTAGGGGGCGAAGCCGCGCTGTGCAACCGTGAAGGCTGCTTCATCCGAAGCCACCCGCACATTGCCGCGTTCGAGCACGACGTTGTCGATGCTGCTGCCTGCGCGCATGTGCGAGTGCAGGGCCGTGCTTCCAGGCAACGGGGCAGGTTGCTCCCATTCCACTACCAGTTGTTGCGCGGCGCGCACGGCATCCCATTCCAGTGGCGCGAGGACACCGATGAAATCCCCCCGTCTCACTACGCGGACGTCGCTGATCCCCTGGATGCTGGTCTCGTCGACGCGGATCACACGGGCGCCGACAACGTAGCTGGCCTGGCCGCGCGGACGCACAACTCGTGCATGCAGCATCGCCGGCAGGCGCAGCTGCTGGATATAGGTGTGCGTTGCGTTGACCTTGCCCGCGAGATCATCGCGCGGCACGCGCTGGCCAAGCAGCCGCCACGCCGAAACCGGTTTCAGCGGCGGGCTGCCAGTCATGTCCAGATTGAATCTCTCGCCGCCGATGAGTTCCCCATAGGACACTTTGCGGCGCGGTTTGCCTGTGACACGCACGATGCCGCGCTCGACTGCGAGATGTTCAACAGGTACCTCGAGACGCCCGGCTGCACGAACCAGCAGCGCCGCGCGTGCCTGTGCCGCGGCCATCGCAATCTGCGGCCGGCCGCGTTGCACCGACGCGCTTGAGTAGGTGCCGCCCTGGTTGGGTGACACCTGTGTATCGAGCGGTGCGGCGCGGATCTGGTCCATGCCCAGATCCAGTTCCTCTGCAGCGATCTGCAGCAGCGCAGTGGTTACGCCTTGCCCCAGCTCCGCGAATCCCATGTAAAGCGTGGCCGTGTTGTCTTCGTGGATCGCAAGCCAGGTATCGAGCTGCGTCGCGGGTGGCGGGCCAGGTCTTGCAGGGGTGAGCGTGCCGGTCGTGGCGGACGGAGCACCGTTGTCGCGGGGTGTTGCCATGCAACCGGCCAGTGACATCCCCACCAGCAGCGCGCCGCCCTGTTTCAGGAAGCTGCGCCGATCGGTGGCGAACTGTTGGTCCATCATGACTGCGCAGCTTTCTGAATCGCCCGCAGGATGGAGGGATAGGCGCCGCAGCGGCAGAGATGACCGTTCAGCGCGGTGCGGATCTGCGCTTCGGTGGGCCGCGGATTGCCCGCGAGCAGCTCGGCGGCCTTGACCACGATGCCGTTCATACAATAGCCGCACTGTGGCGCCTGTTCATCCACCAGGGCCTGTTGCACTGGATGCAGGTCGGGTGCGCGCCGCAGGCCGCGCTGCTTTGCATACCAGGCAGGGATGCCTTCCAGCGTGGTGATGGCGCGGCCGGCCACAGTGCCGACCGGAGTTACGCAGGCCCGTACCTCCCTGTCATCAATCAGCACGGAACATGAACCGCACTGCGCGAGGCCACAGCCGAAGCGGGGTCCTTTCAGCGCCAAGTCGTTTTGTAGTACGTACAGCAGCGGTGTATCTGCCGCTGCGCTTACCTGGTGTGTACGTCCGTTGACGCTCAGGGACCAGTTTTCTTGGGCCATCCGGAATCCCGCGTCCGCTTGGACTGATGTTCCAGCACAGTGTACGCTTCCCGCGGGGTTATCCGGGGGTCTCCATGAATGATCTGACTGGCGATGCGGCAGAAGAATCCCGCCGCCTTTCGCGCCGCGAGTTCATCAAGCGCGTCATCGCTTCGGGTGCCGTGGCTTCGTCAGCGAGCTTTGTCATGGGCGGCCTGGCAGGCTGCACCCCGGGCCGGCGCTTGGTGCCCGGTTCGGTCGAGCGCCTCGTCTCGATCAACGTCAACGGACAACTGCGGCGCGTGGACGTGCTGCCGCAGGAAACCCTGGCCATGACCCTGCGCTACAAGCTCGGCCTCACCGGTACGAAGCTCGGCTGCGATCGCGCTGAATGCGGCGCCTGCACGGTGATGATCGAGGGCACGACTTATTATTCCTGCTCGACGCTCACGCACAGTGTGCGGACCCGCAATGTCGTCACCGTGGAGGGACTGCGGGGCCCCAACGGCGAACTGCATCCCGTGCAACAAGCCTTTGTCGACGAACTGGGTCCGCAGTGCGGCTTCTGCACTCCCGGCCAGGTGGTCGCTGCCGTGGCATTGCTGCAGAAGAATCCGCGGCCCAGCCGGGAAGAAGCGCGGCATGCGATGTCTGGCAACCTGTGCCGCTGCGGCGCCTACGACAACTACCTGAACGCCATCATGCGCGCGGCCGGCAATCTCACGGAGATTCATCATGGCGCATAAGCTGCTGGGGCAGGATTTCATCCCGCACGATGTAGTCGCCAAGGTTACCGGCGAAGCGAAGTTCGCCGAGGATTTCCGCGTCGAAGGCATGGTGTTCGCGCGCCTGTTGTCCAGTCCCTATCCGCACGCGCGTGTGAAGGGCATCGATCTGTCCGCGGCAGAGAAGGTGCCGGGTTACGTCGGCGTGCTGCTGCCCAAGGATGTCAAGAATCCCGAAGCACCGGAGATCCCGTTGCTCACCGAAGAGCCTGGCTACATCGGTGCGCCCATCCTGCTGCTGGCCGCCGAGAGTGAAACCGCGGCGCAGGATGCACTTGAAAAAGTGCGGGTCGACTATGAACCGCTGGCCTTCCATGTGGATCCGCTCGCAAGCCTGCACCCTGACCGGCCCGATGCGCGCACCGACGGCAATGTGGGCGCCACCGGCGTGAAGTTCCAGACGCTGAAGTGGACGAAGGCGGACTTCGACAAGGGCGACCATGACAAGCGCATGCCTGCCGGCAAGGCGGCGCAGGAGTGGACATACGGCGACGTGGATGCGGCCTTCGCCAAGGCGAAATACGTGCTCGACGAAACCTTCGTGCATGCCAGCAATTCGCATCACAGCATGGAGCCGCGCACGGCCATGGCCTACTGGCAGAACGGCAAGTGCATCGTGCATGTGTCGTCACAGAGCCAGTCCTTCATTACACCGGCGCTGGCGGGTCTCATCGGCATCCCGCCCACCGATCTTGTGTTGATCGCTGAATACTGCGGTGGTGGATTCGGATCGAAGGGCGGTGCCTATCCATTGCAGGCACTACCCGCGTTGCTGTCGAAGAAGATTAACCGGCCGGTGATGATGCGTATCAGTCGCGCGGAAGAATACTTCCACGGCAGCGCGCGGCTGGGGTTCCAGGGTCAGGTCAAGCTGGGGTTTGCAGAAGACGGCAAACTGCTCGCAGCGGATCTTTACGTGATTCAGGAAAACGGCGCCTGCCAGAGCTTCTGGGACTTCCGCAACGCTGCCGATGGACTTTCCATCCTCTATCAGCCGGAGGCCATGCGTTGGCGCGGCATGCCTGTGTATGCGAATTCCCCGATCCGCAGCGCGCAGCGCGGTCCGGGGTACAACCAGATGTGCCACATCATGGAGCCGCTGCTGGACAAAGCTGCGCGTGAGCTCAAGATTGATCGGCTTGCAATCCGACTCAAGAATGGTCCTGGTCTAAATGCTCCCTTTGGTGCGCAGCGCGAAACAGTGTCGAGTTGCTATTTGAAAGAGGCGCTGGAAAAAGGCGCAGGGATCTTCGGCTGGGAAGAGCGCCTGAAGCGCAACGGCCAGCGCAATGGCAGCAAGGTCACGGCCGTGGCGGTCGGCCAGGCCTTCCATCCCGCAGGGTTCTTCGGCTTCGACGGACTGCTGCGCATCCTGCCCACCGGCAAGGTGCACATCCACACCGGTGTCGGCAATCTCGGCACCTTCTCGCATTCAAGTACATCGCGCATCGCGGCCGAGGTGCTGAAGCTGGATTGGGCAGACGTGGTGATCGAGCGCGGCGATTCGCGGCGCAATCTGCCGTGGAACATCGGTCAATTCGGCAGTAATACCAACTTCACCATGGCGCGCACCAACTACGTTGCGGCGATGGACGCGCTTTCAAAGCTGAAGGAAATCGCCGCGAAACGCTTCGGAGGATCTGCAGAGAACTACGATGTCGATGGCCGACGCGTGTTCCGCAAGGGAACTGGCACGGGCATGACGTACGGGGATGCCGCAAAACAGGCGATCATCCTCGGCGGCAAGTACGACGGCCACGAACTGCCAATGGACATCAATCCGATGACGCAGCTTTCGGCAACGGCCATTGCCGGCACCGGCCTCGTCGGTGTGGCAAAGGATAACCTGCCGATGAACGGTGCAGCCGCCGCATTCGCGGCGGCCTTCATCGAGATCGAGATGGATCTGGAAACCGGCCGCTACGTGATCCAGGACTACGTGGGCGTCGCGGATTGCGGCACGGTGATCCATCCCGCCGGACTCGAAACGCAGATCAAGAGCGGCGCGGTCCAGGGTTTCGGCGTCGCCGGGCTCGAGCGCATCGTGTACGACCCGCAGAACGGGTTGCCGGCAAGCGTGGGTTTTTACCAGGCGAAGCCGCCGACCTACGGCGATGTAGCGCGACGGTTTCGCGTTGCGGGAGTGGATCTGCCGGATCCATCGAGCCCGCTGGGCACCAAAGGCATCGGCGAACCCTTGCTGGGCTGCGCGGGCTCGGTGCTGCTATGCGCGATTTCCGAAGCCCTAGGCGGCCATGTATTCAATCGCACGCCGGTGGTGGCGGACATGATCCTCAATCATCTCGCAGGCCGCCCGCAGGCGCACGGGCCGCTGCAGGTCAACTGCCAGTAACGAGGTCGAAATGCTCAAGGACATGATGCCGCATTTCGATCTGTACCAGCCCGACACGCTGGAAGCGGCGCTTGATCTCGCCGCGAACCTCGGCGAGGAAGGCTGGCTCGTGGGCGGCGGTCAGGACAGCTGGGACTGGCTGAAGAACCGCACCAAGCGTACGCGCGCCGTGATCGAACTCTCCGGTATCCCGGCCCTGAAGGGCGTGCGCAGCGACGGCGAGGGCATGCAGATCGGCGCCCTCACGACGCTGACCGAAATCGAGAACGATCCGCAGGTGCGCGAACGCTTCGGCCTGCTGGCTGCTGCGGCGGGACGCGTGGCAAGTCCGCAGATCCGCAACGCCGGCACGCTGGGCGGCAACATTTCCCAGGACACGCGTTGCTGGTATTACCGCGCGGGCGTGGACTGCTACCGCGCTGGCGGCAATACCTGCTACGCGGATACGCCCGCAGGGCAGAACCGTGAGCACGCCATCTTCAATGCCAGCCGCTGCGTGGCGGTAACACCTTCCGACACCGCCGGCGCGCTGACCGCGCTGGACGCCAGCATGGTGATCGCACGGCGCGGCGGCGAGCGCGTGGTACCTGCCGCGAAGTTCTTCGTCGACCCCGCGGTGAACATCCGTCGCATGACGGTGCTGGACCCGGGCGAAATCCTCACCGCCGTCCGTATCCCGCCTAACTGGGCCGATGGCGAGGGACGGCAGGTGAAGTTCTACTTCGAGAAGGTCGCCGATCGCGCCGCGTGGGATTTCGCGCTGCTATCCATCGCGGCGGCGTTCCGCATGGATGGCGACAAGATCAGCGAGGCGCGGGTGGTGCTGGGCGCGGCGGCCTGTGTTCCCCATCGCCTGCGCAAGGTGGAGCGCGCGCTGGCGGGGGCATCGCGTAACAGCGAGACCGCCGACATTGTTGCGACGCTGGAAAGCGCGGCAGCCCGGACGCTGGGATTCAACCAGTTCAAGGTGCCGCTGATGGAAAACCTGATCCGTCGCGCCGTGCGGGGAGCTTGAAGCATGGAGATCTTTCGATACGGGCATGACAGTTATGGCGACCGGGTACTCAACGGAGTTTCCTGGGACCTGCTGCCGGTGGCGTTCTGGGCAGGCGTGGCGCTGATTGTCGCGCACCTGATTTATCGCGCGTTCAGCAGACGCGGCGCTCGCAGGGACAAGGAGTGACGCGCATGGCGCAGCACAACGACCGGATTCTCCGCCATGCTGGCATCGACCGGCTGTTTCACTGGCTTACCGCAGCGATCATGACGGTGCTGCTGATTACCAGCCTGTTGCCGATCATCGGTGTGCATTTCGCCTGGTACACAATTCATTGGGTGGCGGGAATCCTGCTGACCGTGATCATCCTGTTCCATATTGTGCGCGCGCTGTTCTGGCAACGGCCTGCGAGCATGCTGGCGCTTCACGGCGGCGATTTAACCGGCAAGCCCGCCGGCAAGTACACACTGCCGCAAAAGCTGATGCATCTCGCCTGGACGGTAGCGGTGCTGGTCGCGATAGTCAGCGGCCTGCTGTTGCTGCGCAAAGCCGGCGTGCCGTTCATCTCGCGCGATCCCTACCTGCGCCCGCTCGCGACCTGGGGTTTTCTGACGTTGCTGCATGATCTGGCGGCGTTGCTGTCGGTATTCCTGATTCTCGTGCATGTCTACTTCGGCATCTTGCCGGAGAAGCGTGCCTACCTGCGAGCGATGATCCGCGGCTGGATCACGCGCGCCGAGCTTGTGCCGGATCACGACCTCACCCGGGTGGATCGCGGTGACTGACGTCGACCTGCTGACGGGGCGCATCGAAGTGATCGAGCGTTGCTACGAATATCTGCTGGCTTATGCAGCACAGGGGCGACAGGACGAGACCGGCACCGAACTGCGGGACACATTGATGCGCATGCATGAGGCACTGACCGACATGCAGGGTTCGATCCGTGGGCGGTTTTCCGGCCTGCCCGCACTGTCCGGGGTCGCTGATTTCACGGATGTCGTGGAGCGCGATGTCAAGGCTGCCCGTGGCGCGATCGGCCTGGTGCTGAGCCGCGATCGGATTGCCTCACTACTGGTGGATAACCTTAATGCCTCGGTGCATCTGCGCGCGCTGCTCACCGACCTGTTCCTGATCGAGCAGGCCGGCAAGGCCGCGCCACTGCGCGGCGCATGAACATGCGCGCCGTGATGACCGAAGGCGAGGATGCGGTTGTGCTCGCGCCTGCCGCCGGGGTTGCCGATGCCGCCGTGATCTGGATGCACGGGCTGGGCGCTGATGGTTACGACTTCGTGCCCATGATTCCGGAACTGGACTTGCCGGATTCTGCACGCGTACGGTTTGTGTTTCCGCATGCGGCGGTTCGGCCGGTGACGGTGAATGCTGGCTACGAGATGCGCGCCTGGTACGACATTCGCGAACTCACTCCCGAAGGCCGTGACGATGAAGCAGGCCTGCAAGCGGCGCGTGCCCGCATTGAAGGCCATATCGCAAGCGAGCGCCGCGCAGGCATCGAATCGCGGCGCATCGTGCTGGCCGGTTTCTCGCAGGGCGGCGCGACTGCGCTGCATGTGGGACTGCGTTACGCCGAGCGACTCGGCGGCATCATTGCGCTGTCATGTTATCTGCCGCTGCGCAGCCGACTGGTGGGCGACCTCCACTCCGCCAATCGCGATACGCCCATCCTCATGTGTCATGGGCGCGAGGACGAAGTGGTGCTGCATGCTTTCGGCGAGCAATCCCGTGATGTGATGCTGGCCGCGGGACTGAATCTGGAATGGCGGCAATACTCGGTGGGACATGGCCTGTGTGACCCGGAAATCTTCGATATTTCCGCCTGGTTGCAATTTCACTTGGGGCTGGCCAGCAAGTGATAACGCAACACGCTGCCCCGGCAGTGTGTTGCGTTGAAAATGGGGTTGACAACACCAGAAAACGCTTCTGTGCGTCGCGAAGGCGCGTATAGAATATCCGCCGATCGTTGGTCGTCCGGCTTCTGTCCTGTCGTGCCGTCAAGCGCGCGAGCTCTAGTGGAAAGGTCTCCGATCAGGTGTTCTCAATACTGTCTGGAGATCTGTACTCATGGCGAAGATTTACGTTGGCAACCTCCCGTTCTCGGCGGACGAGGCTTCGGTGCGTGCACTTTTTTCGCAGCACGGTACGGTTGAATCCGTGGCGCTGCCGACCGACCGGGAAACCGGTCGCCCGCGCGGCTTCGGCTTCGTGGAAATGCCGCAGGCGGATTCCGCTCGCGCAATTCAGGCTCTAAATGGCTATTCGATGGGCGGTCGTCCGCTGCGCGTCAACGAAGCGCAAGACAAACCGCGCACCGGTGGTGGCGGCGGCGGCGGTGGTCGTCCGGGCGGTGGTGGCGGTGGCTATCGCGGTGGCTCGGGTGGTGGCGGCGGTGGCGGCGGCGGTGGCGGTGGTGGCCGCTGGTAAGCGTCTTGCTCCACACGAGCTGATGCAAAGGCCCGGCTCGACCGGGCCTTTGTTTTGTACGGGATTCGCCAGCGGGTCCCCTGGATAAATATGGGGGCGTAGTTGGCGATCAGAAACATACTTCGAATGGGCGAGCCCTTGTTGCTGCGGCGGGCCGCGGAAGTTATCCAGCTGGATACACCTGAGCTGCATGCGCTCGTCGCCGACATGCAGGACACCATGCGGCATGCCAACGGTGCTGGAATTGCCGCTCCCCAGATCGGCGTTTCGCTGCGGGTGGTGATCTTCGGCTTCGAGCACAACGAGCGATACCCGGACGCGCCGTCAGTTCCTCCAACCGTGCTTGTGAATCCGGTAATCAATAGGTTGGGCACCGACGAAGAAGCGGGTTGGGAAGGGTGTCTCTCCGTGCCGGGCATGCGGGGCCTGGTGTCGCGTCCGGCACGCGTGCGCTACCAGGGGTTCGACGCAAAGGGCAAGGCCATCGACCGCACCGTCGATGGTTTTCACGCGCGGGTGGTGCAGCACGAAGTCGATCATCTGGACGGCATCCTTTACCCCATGCGCATCCGGGACCTCAGCAAATTCGGTTTTCAGGACGTGCTGTTTCCGGGGCAGCCACAGCAGGACGATTGAACGGCGTCGCAGCCCCGGCGTACTGGGCTGCACTTTTGCCAGCCGCTCGCTAGCATGGCCGACATGGAACAATATGACGTTGTTGTGATCGGCACAGGGCCGGCCGGGGAAGGCGCGGCCATGATGCTGGCAAAGAACCACCGCAAGGTGGCAGTAGTGGAGCGCTACACCGAGGTGGGCGGCGGTTGCACCCACTGGGGCACCATTCCCAGCAAGGCATTGCGCCATGCAGTGAAGACCTGGAGTGACCTGCGCAGCAATCCGATGTTGGGCAAGTTCACAGCTTCGGTGAATGTGACCCTGCCACAGCTGCTGTCGACTGCTGCAGGTGTCATAGACGCCCAGGTGCAGCTGCGCCGCAGTTTCTACGAGCGCAATCGCGTTCCAGTGCTGGAAGGTTCGGCGAAGTTCCTGGGCGGCGATGTGTTGGAGATCTCACCGCGTCAGGATCCACCCTACACTGTGCGCGCTGAGAGGTTCGTGATTGCCACAGGGTCACGTCCCTATCATCCGCCCGGCCTCGATTTCTCGCATCCGCGCGTTTGCGACAGCGACAGCATACTGCGCTACACGCAATCGCCCTTCAGCGTCACGATCTATGGCGCCGGCGTGATCGGTTGCGAGTATGCGTCGATATTCCTCAACATGGGCACCAAGGTCACGCTGGTAGATACGCAGGACCGGCTGCTGTCTTTCATGGACGAGGAAATCGCCGAGGCGCTGTCGTATCACCTGCGCGACCAGGGTTGCATCATCCGGCACAACGAGCAGTTCGATTTCCTGGAAGCCCGCGCCGAAGACGTGCTGCTCAACCTCAAGTCGGGCCGCAAGATCAAATCGGATCTGCTGCTGTGGGCCAACGGCCGCACCGGCAATACAGATGGGCTGAATCTCGAGGCGATCGGGTTGACGGCCAATCAGCGCGGCCAGATCGCAGTCAACGAAAATTACCAGACCGCGTCACCCAACGTATTTGCGGTGGGCGATGTCATCGGACCGCCGGCCCTGGCCAGTGCCGCCTATCAGCAGGGTGGCTTTGTTGGCCAGTACATCGTGGATCCGGCGACGCCGCCACGCAGGTCGGACCTGATACCGAGCGGGATCTACACCATTCCCGAAATCTCCTCGGTCGGCAAGACGGAAAAGCAACTGCAGGACGCGGGTATCCCGTACGAAATCGGGCACACACAATTCAAGAGCCTGGCACGCGCCCAGATGACCAATCAGCGTGCTGGCATACTCAAAATCCTGTTTCACTCAGGCACGCTGGAGATCCTGGGAGTGCACTGCTTCGGTGACAATGCCTCGGAGATCGTGCACATCGGTCAGACCGTGATGGCCAGCCGTGACATCAACAACCTGCGTTACTTCATCAACACCACGTTCAACTACCCGACCATGGCCGAGGCCTATCGCATTGCCGCGTACAATGGCCTGAACCGGCTGGCGTGACCGATGAGTGAGTCCACCGCGGCCCGTCCCAAGGGCAAATCTCTGCAGCCGCTCGGCGCGCTTTGGCCATTCCTGCGGCCGTACCGGGGCACTCTGGCGCTGGCATTGCTGGCGCTGATCATCGCATCCGCCGCGGGACTGGCACTGCCGAAAGCCGTGGGCAACCTGATTGATCATGGCATGGCCGTCCGCGACGCCAGCACCGTAAACCGCTATTTCATTGCGTTTCTAGTTGCCGCAGTGGTTTTTGGCATATTCGCGGCGCTGCGCTTCTACCTGGTGACCTGGCTGGGGGAGCGGGTGGTCGCGAATGTGCGCAAGGCTGTGTATGACCGTGTCGTGCGCATGGACATGACATTCTTCGAAGTGACGCGTACCGGCGAAATCCTGTCTCGCCTGACCACCGATACCACCCTGGTGCAGTCCATTTCTGGCGTCGGCATCTCCATCACTTTGCGTTCGGCGCTGAACCTGCTTGGAGCGCTGGTGATGATGGGTGTGACCAGTGTGAAGCTGATGGCCATCATGCTGGTGCTGATACCTGTAATCATGCTGCCGCTGTTCACGGTGGGAAGAAAAGTGCGACGGCTGTCGCGTGACTCACAGGATCGCGTGGCCGACTCCAGCGGTCTGGCAGGCGAGACGCTGAACGCCATGCAGACCATCCAGGCGTTTACTCTCGAGTCTCTGCAGAGCAGCCGCTACAGCGGGGCAGTGGAAGCAGGCTTCGTTACTGCCATCGCGCGTAATCGCGTCCGCTCGACGCTGACTGCCTTGGGCACGATGTTGGTGATGGGCGCTGTCACCTTTGTGCTTTGGCTGGGCGCACGGTCGGTGCTGGCTGGCGACATGACCGGCGGGCAGCTGGGTCAGTTCCTGCTCTACGCAGGGTTCGTCTCGATGTCGGCAGGTGCGCTGATCGAGCAGTGGGGTGAAGTGCAGCGCGCAGCTGGTGCGATGGAACGCCTGGTCGAGCTCATGCAGGCCAAATCATCTATCGCCGCGCCGCCACAGCCGGTTGCGTTGCCACCGCGGGCGCGCGGCGCGCTGCGCTTCAATGCGGTGTCATTCCACTATCCATCGCGCCCTGGCACTGCTGCGTTGAGCAGCATTGCGCTTGAGATCGCGCCCGGCGAGACGCTGGCACTGGTCGGGCCTTCGGGGGCAGGCAAGAGCACGATGCTGCAGCTGTTGCTGCGCTTCTACGACCCCGCCACGGGCAGCATCCAGCTTGATGGCATCGACATCGCGAAGACCGATCCGATAGCGCTGCGCAACCAGATCGGACTGGTGCCGCAGGACACAGTGCTGTTTGGAACAAGCGCACGCGAGAACATCCGTTATGGCCGGCCCGGAGCCAGCGATGCGGATGTGGAAGCCGCCGCAGTTGCTGCCGCAGCCGATGACTTCATTCGCAAGCTGCCGCAGGGTTATGACACATTCCTGGGCGAACGCGGCACACGCCTGTCGGGCGGGCAGCGCCAGCGTATCGCGATAGCCCGCGCGATCCTTAAAGACCCGCCCGTATTGTTGCTGGATGAGGCCACCAGCGCCCTGGATGCCGAGAGCGAGCAACTGGTGCAGCGCGCCCTGGAAGGGTTGATGAGCTCGCGCACCACCGTGATCATCGCGCACCGGCTGGCAACCGTGCTTTCGGCCGACCGGATTGTCGTCATGGATCAGGGGCAAATTGTGGCTGCGGGCACGCATTCGGAGCTTTTGCGAACCAGTTCTCTTTACTCCCGGCTCGCACAGCTGCAGTTTGGTGATCTGGTTGCCGATAAGGTTGTCGAGTAGCGAGGCACACGGACCGTGTTCAAGGCTGTTGAGACACAAGACTGGCGAGGAAAATACCTCGACAGTCTGCGTACCATGGAACGGGACGAACGGCAGTTCCGTGACCAGCAGCAATCCCTTTACAAACTGGTCGGGCGCCTTTGCCTGGCTGCACAGGGTCAGTCGCCGCGCCTTGATCAGGAGCTGAATCGGCTGAAAGAATCCTTGCGCCGCGAGGTCGGCTCGGAACAGCTGGAACCCGTGGGTCAGGCTATTGCCGACGCGGTGCGCGAAATCGACAAGTATTCCGGGACTTCTGCGTCCCGCACGTTTGTGGCCGCCCAGCCTCCCGATGAACCGCCGGGTGCCGGCAATTCGCTTACTTCGACCACCACCATTCTTCAGACCGGGGCGGTTTTCGGCGAAAGCCGGATCCGCAGTCTGCTGTCACAACTGCTTACGGAGGTAAGGCAGGATCAGCGGCTGGTGGCAGCTGCTGATGTTGTCACTCAGGAGCTTGCAATCGCGCTAGCGTCTGAACAGATGCCCGATCTCATCGAGCGCGTGGGTGGTCTGGTCATGCAGCGACTCCAGGCACTGGAGCGCATGCGTCAGGAACTCGAACAGCTGCTCGGCCAACTTGTAAATCAGCTGGATTCGCTGACCGGCCTGCTGGAAGGCAGTGCCCATGAAGAAGCACAGCGCAATTCCAGCAGTACGACACTGAACCTGCAGATCACCAGCGAAATGCGCGCCCTGGGCGAAAATGTGGCGCAGGGCTCCGATGTGGACCTGGTTCGCCAGCAGCTGCGGCAGCGACTGGACGCGATTGGGCAGCACCTGCTGGAGTTCCGCGAGCGCGAAGAAGAACGTGCGCGACAGGTCCAGCAGCGCACCGAACAGATGCGTGGTCGCATGGAAGAAATGGAGACCGAAGCGCGCAAACTGAAGGCGCGGCTGACGGACGAAAAGCGCCTGTCGATGCGTGATCCTCTGACCCAGATCCCTAATCGGCTCGCCTATGAGCAGCGGGTGGCCGAGGAACTGGAGCGCTGGGCAAGGTTTTCGCAGCCCACCTGCATTGCCGTGTGGGACATCGATCAGTTCAAGGCCATCAATGACCAGTACGGACATCGCGGGGGCGACAAGGTACTCACCGTGGTGGCCGAATGCCTGGCCAGGTCGATACGCAGTACCGATTTCCTTGCCCGCTATGGTGGCGAAGAATTTGTCATGCTGCTGCCTGGCACCACGCAGCCCGACGCACTGCGTCTGGCTGAAGAGATGCGCGAAGCAGTGACGCAGCTGGGCTTTCATTTCCGCGGCGCGCCGGTGTCGATCACGATCTCCTGCGGCGTTACAGCGTTGCAGGATGGTGATGAAGCCGAGGTTGCATTTGATCGCGCCGACCACGCGATGTACCGCGCCAAGGAGACCGGCCGCAACCGTGTCGTCAGCGCCTGACCCGCTGCAATCGCCAGTAGAGGACCAGCGCGAAGCCGCCGATCATGCCGCCCAGGTGCGCGAAATGACCGATGCCAGGCACCATCCCGGTCAGTGCAAACAACAGCGACAATGCCGCGAAGACGGCAACACATATCCATGCCGCAAGCGGTACGGGTATCGGAAATACCATGATCTTGTGCTGCGGATAGGCCAACGCGAAAGCAACCAACAGTCCAGATGTTCCAGTTGACGCGCCCAGTGAATACAGTGCGTTGGAAAAACCCGATATTTGCGCGAGCAACTGCAGCAAGGAACCTGCAACGGCGCAGACGAGGAAGTAGGTGGAGAACTTCGCTGGCCCCAGCAGCTTCTCCAGGGGTGGGCCGAAGCTGTAGATCACCATGCAGTTAACGGCCAGATGAATCCACCCGCTATGCAGGAAATTGGAGGTCACCAGTTGCCATGGGCGAAAGGGGGGCACTCCGGCACCACCATCGGGTGTCCACAGCGCAAAATACATTTCCATCGTCGGGCGCAGCCACAGCTGCAGTCCGAATACCGCGACGCAGATAATCAGCAAGGCGCGGACTACCGGCGGAAGCGTCGGGCCCATCAGCGTCACCCGGCCAGCAGGCTCTCGGCCGCGCGCGAACTGCGCTTGCGCTCGTTTTCGGTCAGATAGCGCTTGCGGATGCGGATCGACTGCGGCGTGACTTCCACCAGTTCGTCGTCGGCGATGAATTCCACCGCGTATTCCAGGTTGAGCTCGATCGGGGGAGTCAGCAGGATGGCGTCGTCCTTGCCCGAGGCGCGCACGTTGGTGAGCTTCTTGGTCTTGATCGGATTGACGACCAGGTCATTTTCCCGCGAATGAATGCCGACGATCATGCCTTCGTAAACCTTCTCGTTGTGGCTCACGAACAGCTTGCCGCGTTCCTGCAGGCTCCACAGTGCATAGGCCACGGCATCGCCGTTCTCCATGCTTATCAGCACGCCATTGCGGCGCTCGGAAATCTCGCCGCGCATCGGTGCGTAGCCGTCGAACACATGGCTCATGAGCCCGCTGCCGCGTGTCAGGTTCATGAATTCGCCCTGGAAGCCGATCAGGCCGCGGGCCGGCACGCGATACTCCAGACGCACGCGACCACGGCCGTCCATGGTCATGTCCTTCATCTCGGCGCGGCGCTGGCCCAATGCCTCCATCACGCCCCCCTGGTGCGATTCCTCGACGTCGACCGTGAGCGCTTCGAAGGGCTCATGGGTCACGCCGTCGACTTCCTTCAGCAGCACCTGCGGGCGCGACACGGCCAGTTCAAAGCCTTCGCGGCGCATGTTCTCGATGAGAATTGTCAGATGCAGTTCGCCACGACCTGAAACCCGGAAGATGTCGGCATCACCGGTTTCCTCCACCCGCAGCGCGACATTGCTTTCCAGTTCCCGCGCCAGGCGCTCGCGGATCTGGCGACTGGTGACGAACTTTCCTTCACGACCCGCCAGCGGCGAGCTGTTGACCTGGAAGTTCATCTGCAGGGTGGGCTCGTCCACCGATATGGCCGGCAGGCCTTCCGGGTTCAGCGGGTCACAGATCGTGATGCCGATGTTCACATCGGGCAGGCCGGTAATGGCTACGATGTCGCCCGCGCTGGCGGAATCGACCGGACCGCGCGACAGGCCGGTGAAGGCCAGCACCTGCGCGATCTTGCCGGTGCCGTGGTCCTTGTCGCCTTCACGCATCACCACGTTCATGCCGGCTTTCACCGTGCCGCGACGGATGCGGCCGATGCCGATCCGGCCGACATAGGAGTTGTAGTCAAGTGTCGAGACCTGCATCTGCAGCAGGCCTTCGGCGTCGGTCTTGGGCTCCGGCACATATTTCAGGACAGCCTCGAACAGCGGCGCCATGTCGGGTTGCTGTGTCGTGGCATCAAGACTGGCCCAGCCTTGCAGGGCCGAGGCGTAGACAACCGGGAAATCGAGCTGTTCGTCGGTGGCGCCCAGCTTGTCGAACAGGTCGAATGTCTGGTCGACCACCCAGCCCGGCCGCGCCCCGGGGCGATCAATCTTGTTGACCACCACGATGGCCTTGAGTCCGAGGGCCAGGGCCTTGCGGGTAACGAAACGTGTCTGCGGCATGGGGCCTTCGACCGCGTCTACCAGCAGCAGCACGCCGTCGACCATCGACAGCACGCGTTCCACTTCACCACCGAAGTCCGCGTGGCCCGGGGTATCGACCACGTTGATGCGGGTGCCGCCGTAATCGATGGCGCAGTTCTTCGCCAGGATGGTGATGCCGCGCTCTTTCTCGATGGCGTTGGAATCCATGATCCGCTCGCCGACCTTTTCGTGTGCCGCAAAAGTGCCGGACTGCTTCAGCAGGCAGTCCACGAGAGTGGTCTTGCCATGATCGACGTGGGCAATAATGGCGATGTTGCGGATCGGTCGCTGCATGGTGGTGTGGAATGCCAGGAGGCGGGAAAAAGGGCCGCGAGAGTACCAGTTTCGGCCCCGAAATGCCTGCCGACGGCGACTTTCCTGCGGTCCGGTCAGGCCCTAGACTTGCCGGCGTGTCCCAGTCCCCAGCCCTGACTATGCCTCCTGCCGATGCCTTTGCCGCGGAAGTCGAGCGGATCCGCGCCAGCAACCTGTTCGGGCGCGCCACGCAGATGCAGCGAATGTTCGAATTCCTTGTGACCTGCCAGGCAGCGGGGCGGGTTCCCAAGGAAATGGAGGTTGCGGTCGACGGACTGGGTCGCGGCGTGGAATTCGACGTGGCGCAGGATGCCACCGTACGTGTCGCCGCGCACAAGCTGCGCAAACGCCTGGACGAGTTCTATCGCGATGAAGCCACGCCCGTCGCGGCACGACTGACCATTCCGCGCGGCGAATACCGGCTCACCCTGCAAAGCGCAAATTCCGGGCCGGCTCCTGCGGCACTGTTCCGCTGGCGCAGGTTGCTGCCGGCCAATCCTCGTGAACGTGTCGCGGCGGTGCTGATCGGCGTGCTGCTGCTGGCCTGCGGGGCGCTGTTGCTGGCCGTGTTGAGTCGCCCAACCATAGACGGACGGTTGGCGGCAGTGCGCAACTCGCCGCTCTGGGCGCCGTTGCTGTCTGACGATCTGCCCGTGCAACTGGTGCTTGGCGATTATTTCATATTCGGCGAACGGGGCGAGGCGGGCGACATCCGGCGCCTGGTGCGGGATTTCAACGTGAACTCTGCCAAGGATCTGGAGCAGGTTTTCATTGCCGACCCCACGCTTACCGCCAAATTCGCGGACCTGAATCTCGGCTATCTGCCCACTTCCAGTGCGCAGGCACTGCGTGAAGTGCTGCCCATACTGGTTGCATCCGGCAAGCATGTGTCGCTGACGCTGGCCTCTGAACTGGATCCATCCACCATCAAGACCTCGCATATCGTGTACATCGGTTACCTCAGTGCGCTGGGAATGTTGATGGACGTGGCAATGGCCCAGTCGCGCTACTCATTCGCTGGTTCCTACGACGAACTCATCGACTCGATTACGGGCAATGCCTGGGTGAGCGAGGCCGGCGAGTCGCATGCTCCTGCCGAGCGTTATCGTGACTTTGCTTACCTGGCGAGCTTTCGCGGCCCAGGCGGCAACCAGCATCTGGTGATTGCCGGAACCCGTGACACCGGCCTGATGCAGGCCGCCGAGTCCGCAGTCGACATTACGGCGCTGCAGGCGCTGGCGGCGCGCAAGCTGCCATTGCGCGGTTTTGAAGCGCTTTATGAGGTGCAGAGCGTCAACGGCGTCAACGTCGAGGCGCGTCTGATCGACGCGAGCGCAACCGGCCAGTGAGTCTCGCAGGGACCGCGACGCCGCCGCCTGCGCAGACCCTGCGCCGGTTGCCGCGCGAATTTCTTGAAGTGTTCCGCTACGGCCGCAAGGCGCTGGAACTGGTCTGGCAGACCAGCCGCAGTCTTTCGGTCTGGCTGGCTGTGCTCACGGTACTGGCTGGCGCCTTGCCGGCGCTGATCGCGTATCTGGGCGCCCGCATTGTAGATGCGGTGGTTACCGCAAGCAGCGGCGGTGGCGACATCGCGCCGGTGCTGGAACTGGTGGCTCTCGAAGGTACGGCAGTCGCGGCGCTCGCGCTATGCATGCGGGCGCTGTCGTTGAGCACCACGTTGCTGCGCGAGCAACTGGGGTTTCGCGTCAATTCGATGATCCTGGACAAGGCCCTGACGCTTGATCTGGAACATTTCGAAGATTCGGAGTTCTATGACCGCCTGACCCGCGCACGCCGCGAAGCTTCGCAGCGGCCGCTGAGCCTCGTGATGCGCAGCTTCTCGCTGGTGCAAAACCTGGTGTCGCTGGCGAGCTTCAGCGTGCTGTTGTTCACCTTCTCGCCGTGGGCGGTGGTTTTGCTGGTCGTGGCTGGCCTGCCGGGATTCGTCGCCGAAACGAAGTTTTCCAACGACGCATTCCGGCTGTTTCGCTGGCGCTCGTCCGAGCGGCGCATGCAGGCCTATCTCGAGACAGTCATCGCGCGCGAAGACAATGCAAAGGAGGTCAAGCTCTACGCACTGGGCAGTCGCCTGCTCGACCGCTACAAGGCGATCCACCAGAAGTTGTTTGCGCAGGAACGGGCGCTGGTCATCCGGCGTGACAGCTGGGGCTTTGCGCTGGGATTGCTTGCGACCATCGCGCTATACGCGGGCTACTGCTGGGTAGCGGTCAGCGCCGTGCGCGGCGTGATCAGTATCGGCCAGATGACCATGTATTTGATGCTGTTCCGCCAGGGGCAGGGCGCCGTGAGTTCTGCGCTGGGTGCGGTCAGCGGGTTGTATGAAGACAATCTCTATCTCTCGACGCTGTACGAATATCTGGAGACACCGGCGCGTCCGCCCGGTGGCAGCGAGCAGCGCGGACCGGATCCCGCCGATGGTCTGCGGCTGGAGGATGTGTCGTTCACCTATCCCGGCGCCCCCCAGCCGGCGCTTTTGAACGTGTCGCTGCACTTGAAGCCTGGCGGTAGCCTGGCACTGGTCGGTGCCAATGGTTCGGGCAAGACGACACTGATCAAACTGCTGACGCGGCTATACGTACCCAGTGCAGGGCGAATCTTCCTGGATGGCCAGGATCTGGCTCAATGGGATGTCGAAGCCCTGCGGCGTCGCTTCGGCGTGATATTCCAGGACTATGTGCGCTACCAGATGCTGGTTGGCGAGAACATTGGTGCGGGTGACGAGCCGCATTTCGACGATGAAGCGCGCTGGCGCGAATCAGCGCGCATGGGCCAGGCTGACGAGATGGTTTCTGCCTTGCCCAATGGATATCGCACGCAGCTGGGTAAATGGTTTCCGGGCGGGCGCGAACTGTCGGGCGGACAGTGGCAGAAGATCGCCGTAGCGCGCTCGTTCATGCGCAGCGACGCTGATATTCGCGTGCTGGACGAACCCACCGCGGCGATGGATGCTGAAGCGGAGGCCGAGGTATTCCGCCATGTGCGCGACATGGCCGAAGGTCGCATGACCATACTCATCTCGCACCGCTTTTCGACGGTGCGCATGGCCGACGAGATCGTGGTGCTGGACAGTGGCCGCATCGTGGAGCGCGGCAATCATGATTCGCTGATGCAGCAGCGCGGGGTGTACGCGCGGCTGTTCGCCCTGCAGGCCAGCGGCTATCGCTAGCGCTGACTTTGCGCTGTCAGCCCGTGACTTCGCGGTTGGCGATGATCCGCCGCAGCATCTGTTTGAGGGTGACGAACTCTTCCTGCGTGAAGCCGGCCAGATGATTGTTGTAAACACTGGCGAGGTGATGCGGAATCATCGTGGTGAGCTCACGGCCCTGTTCGGTGAGGGTGAGTTCCACCACGCGCCGGTCGGTGGAGCTGCGGCTGCGCACCAGCAGGCCCTTGGCTTCCAGACGATCGAGCATGCGCGTCATCGCGCCGGTGTCCGTGTGGAGATCGCGTGCGAGACTGGCCGCGGTTGGATTGCCACCCCGGGAGATGATCATCAAGGGTGCCCATTGCACGGATGTAAGCCCATGCGGGCGCATCGCAGTCTCCGCAGCGCGCATAAGGGTCGAAACCGTGGTTCGTACCAAGTAGCCTATGGACTCCTCAGCCGACCAGTTGTCACCGCGATAGAAGTCTTGGACAGTTGGTTTTTCAGCGTTCATAATTGCGTACAGTATTTGCACAGGCAGTTACGGTCAATCCCTAAATGGTCGTTTTAGTATAATTTCTTCCCTATGAACGCCACCCCCGAAAGTTTTGAGTCAGCCTTTGCCAAGGCAGTAGATCTGGGCAACAAGCTGGCAGACAAGGACAAGGACGCGGATCTCTGGGACATCGCCGACGGCCTGCTCGCCGGTGCGGTGCAGTACTGGCTGTACTCGCGGCAGCCCTGTGGCGATCCCCGCTGCCAGGATTGCCTGTCCATCAGCACGGCGGAAGCCCGCGTGGAGGAGCTCAAGCGCCTGGTGCGCGAGCTGGCCTCCGACAGCGAGTACTTTCACACGCCTACCGATTCCAACGCCGGCCGCGCCTGAACCTGCTGGTCCGGACTGTCGAACCCATGACCATCCAGACGGAAGTCGTCATCATTGGCGCCGGCCCCTGCGGCTTGTTCCAGGTATTCGAGCTTGGGCTGCTGGGCATCAAGGCGCATCTGCTGGATTCCCTGCCGATAGCCGGCGGCCAGTGCGCCGAGCTGTACCCTGAAAAACCAATCTATGACATTCCCGCGCTGCCGGTGTGTGGCGCGCAGGAGCTGATCGACCGACTGCTGGAGCAGATCAAGCCCTTCGGCGCCGGAATGCACTTCGGACATGAGGTTACGGGTCTTGCCAGGCGTGCCGATGGCCGCTTCGATGTCACGACCGCGGGCGGACTCGCGTTCGATGCCGGCGCGGTAGTGATTGCCGGCGGCGTCGGTTCCTTCCAGCCGCGCAGGCTGGGCGCCGAGGGCGCAGATGCGTTCGAAGGCAAACAGGTTTTTTACCGCGTGAAATCCGCTGCCGAGTTTCACGGTCGGGATCTGGTGATCTTTGGCGGCGGCGATTCGGCTCTCGATTGGACGTTGGATCTGGTCGACAAGGTCACGTCGCTCACGTTGGTGCACCGGCGCGCGGAGTTCCGCGCCGCGCCGGCCTCCGTGGCCAAGATGCAGGCACTGGTAGCTGCGGGAAAGATGCGTTTCATCGAAGGCACGGCGCAGTCGATCATCACCACGGATGCGGTTCTGAGCGGCGTGCGGGTGAAGGATCCCGCCGGCATGGTGCATGAGGTCGCTGCCGAACGCGTGCTCGCATTCTTTGGCCTGGCACCCAAGCTCGGACCGATCGCAGAATGGGGACTCGACCTGGAGAAAAAAGCGCTCAGGGTCGATACCGAGAAATTCCAGACCAGCGTGCCGGGCATCTTTGCGGTGGGTGACATCAATACCTATCCGGGCAAGAAGAAGCTGATCCTGTCGGGCTTCCATGAAGCCGCGCTTGCCGCGTTCGGCATCCAGCACCATCTCTACCCGGAAAAGCGCCAGTTCCTGCAATACACCACCACGAGTCCGGTGATGCACCAGCGCCTCGGCGTGCCGGACTAGATCCGCATGCAGGCGCCGCTGGCTGAACTGCTACAGCTGCTGGAGCTGGAACCGCTGGAAGTGGATCTGTTTCGCGGCGGCAGCCGCGACATCGGCGCGCCGCAGGTATTCGGCGGACAGGTGCTGGGGCAGGCGCTGCGCGCGGCGTATGCCACGGTGGAAAGGCGCAGCGTGCATTCCCTGCATGCCTATTTCCTGCGACGTGGTGACTTTAATGCGCCCATCGTCTACCAGGTTGATCGCAGCCGCGACGGCGGCAGTTTTTCGAACCGGCGCGTGGTGGCCATCCAGCATGGCGCCCAGATACTGCACATGGCCGCATCTTTCCAGCAGCCGGAGGATGGACTGGAACACCAGTTGCCGATGCCGGAGGTTCCGCCACCAGAATCGCTGCCAGATCTGCGCGAAGTGATCGAGGCGCAGCATGCAACGCTGCCGGCAGCGGTACGCCGGTTTGCCGGCCGCAATTCACCATTCGAGTTTCGCAGCGTGCAAACGCAGGACTATCGCAATCCGCAACCAGGGCCGCCACGCCAGGACGTGTGGTTCCGTACGGCTGGGAGGCTGGACGAGGACCTGTCCAAGCACGCCTGCCTGCTGGCATACGTTTCGGACTACCACCTGATCAGCACGGCGATGCGTCCGCATGGACTGACGCTGGCCAGCCCCGGGGTGGTGGTGGCCAGCATCGATCACGCCATGTGGTTCCATCGTCCGGTGCGGGTGGATGAGTGGTTGCTGTACTCCATCGAGAGCCCCGTCGCCGCGGGTGCGCGGGGCTTTGCACGGGCGAGTCTCTTTACCCGCGACGGTGTGCTGGTGGCGAGCACAGCGCAGGAAGGGTTGCTGCGCGCGTCGTAGTTGAGTGCGCATTTCCGGCCCCGGCTGAAAGGCTTCGCCTTACTTTCCAGGCTTGATCGCTTCCACATCCAGCTGGAAGAACTGGCCGTCGAATGCTGCCGGCGCGGGCGACACACCGTCGACCACGAAGTGTTTGTGGTTGGCGATGGCGACATCATTGGAGTCGTATGCGCCCATGGTTACCGTGGCGCCGCCGCGGATTGGGATCGTGACGCGGTAGTCGATGGGAAACGTGTAATGCCCCACTTTCTCTTCGTTGCGATTGAAGGTGTAGGTGGCCTCTGGATCCGACACGCGCAGGCTGTAGAAGTTGTAGTCGTTCTTGACCGGCGTGCCGCCTGACTGAAAGTGCTCGAATTGCACCTCACCGCCCGTGAAGTTCTTCGGCTCCACTACACCACGCACGTGCAGCGTCACCTGGTAGAGCCTGCCGGACTTCCCATCAAAGGTGCGCACGATCTCGCGCTTGAGCTTCCACTGCGGGTCCGCTGTCTGCAGCAGGGTCTGGTCCCAGTGACACTCCGTGTCGTTGTTGAGTTTCGGGTTGGCGCAGGGCACTTCGATGCGAAGGTTCGTGAGACTTACGGCTGCTTCGTCATGAACAGCAGGTCCCGAGCTGCAACTGGCCAGGAGGAACAACGCGCCAATGGCAGCCAGATGAATCGCAACTCGCATCGATCCCCCAAAGAAAATTATGAAGGGGTAGGTACGGAAGTCTCAGATCCGCGCGAGGCGGGTGTCGGCGTCGCCGAACTTCTCGAGCTTCACGTCCATGCGATCCATGAGCGAGAGGTAGAGGCTGCAGAGCTTGCGGTTGTCGTTACCGGCGTCGGTGTAGTCGAGCACGCGGCCGGTCTCAAGCGTGCCGCCGAGAGTGCCGGCGGTCAGCAGGGGGACTTTGCCGCTGTCGTGGTTCTTGCCCGACCACATGTTGGACATGAAAACAAGGCATGAATTATCGAGCACAGTGCCGTCGCCTTCCTTCATCGAGGCGAGTTTCTCGATGAGGTAGGCATATTGGCTGACGTAGTATTTGTTGATGCGCATGAACGCATCGTCGTCCTCGTGGCTGGCGAGATGGTGGGCGAGTCTCGCGTCGAGGAAGGGATAGACAAGGCCGGAGATGTCGCGGCATAGGAGCAGGGTGACAAGGCGGGTCTTGTCGGTCTGGAAACCGAGCGCGACGATGTCGCACATCAGGCGCATGTGCTCGCGGATGTCCTCGGGAAGGCCATTGTCGGGGCGCTTCATCGCGATAACGGGCATGCCGGCGTCGTGGCCGGCGGCGTCGGCGCGGGCCTTTGCAGCCCGCATGTTTTCGGTGCGCTTCTCGATCTCACGGACACTGGTGAAATACTCGTCGATCTTTGCCTTGTCGGCGGAGCTGACCTGGCGGCCAAGGGTGGCGGCTTGATCGCGCACGCGGTCGAGGACGCTTTTATTGCGCTGCGGGCCGCGGTTGTCGAAGAGGCTGTCGAACGCGAGCGAGGGATAGACCTCCATCGGCACGGGTGAGGTTGGGGTCTGCCACGAAATGTGCGAGCTGTAGGCCATCGAGAAATTCGTCTCGTGGTAGCCAGTCGCAGGCTGTTCGCAGCCGAGCACCATGCTGGCCTGCACGGTCCGGTCGCCGATGTGGCTCGCGAGCACCTGGTCCATGCTGATGCCGCCGTGGAGCTCGGCGCCCTTGGTGAGGGGCGCGCCGGAGAGGAGATTGCCGGTCATGCCGGGGTGAATGCCGACGCCGGTCGCCGCCTTGTTGAATAGGCCCTTCACGAAATTGATTTTGGTTTTCACCGGCTCAAGCGGAGAGAGACTTTCACCGAGCTGCATTTCGGCCCCGGCGCCGCTGGCGGTCCAGTATTTCTGGTTGACGCCATTGGCCATGAACAGCACGGCGAGGCGCTTGGGCGTGGCAGCGGGCAGACCGGCTTTCGTGAGCGGCTCCGCGCCCCAGACCGGGATGGACTCGAGCCATGGCAGCGCCATGACGACGCCCGCACCACGGAGCAAGCGGCGGCGGGACATCTGGAGCCTGTTTCCAACGCGGGTGGAGTTATTCATGGGATCAGTTGATTCCGGGGTCGGGTGAAATGCGTTTATTGAGGAATTGGCGGCTGGTGACGATGCTCTCAACCATGTTGTCGAAGCGATAGCCATCGGCGGAAAGTTTCTGGCGCATGGCGGTGACGAGCGGATCGTCGGAGGGAAGTAGCGTGCGACCCAGGGCATAGGCGAGCAGCCTGCGGGAGAGATTGCCGACGAACTCAGGCTCTGCCTTGGTGCGCAGATAACTCTGCAGCCCGGTGACGCCGGCGTGCTCGCTGCCATCGGGGAAGACGGCCGAGGTCTCGATGGGACGGCCGGCGAGATCCGTGGCGCGCACTTCGCCGACTGGGCCGTAGCCCTCGAAGACGAGGCCGAAAGAATCGAATTTGTTGTGGCAGCTCGCACAGGATTTGTCCTCGCGGTGCTTCGCGAGAGTTTGGCGCAGGGTGAGGTCACCAAGCTTGGTCTCGTCGGTGGGCAGCACGGGCACGTTGGGCGGAGGGGCGGGGATTCGCTGGCCAAGAAGCTTGGTGACGACCCAGTAGCCGCGTTTGACCGGGCTGGTGCGAAGGCCGGGCGCATGCTTCGTCATGAATGCCGCCATCGGCAGGATCCCGCCGCGCTGGTATTTGCTGGCGTCGTCGATGCGGGTCCAGGCAGTGGGCGATGCGGGCGGGGTCATGCCGTAGTGCCTGGCGAGCGTGGCGTTCACGAAAGTGTAATTGCCATAGACAAAATCCAGGACCGAACCATTGCGCTGGACGAGATCGACGGTGAAGCGGATCGGCTCCTCAAACATCGCCTCGCGCAGCTCGGTGGTGAAAGCAGGGAAACGCTCGCGATCGACCGCGTTGTGCTCCTCGAAGCGGCGGATATCGAGCCAGTTTCCGCCAAACTCCGTGGCGAAACCGCGGACGCGGTCGTCGCGCAACATGCGACGCGCCTGCGCGACGAGCACATCGGGCTTGGCCAGATCGCCGGCGGCGGCGCGGGCCAGCAGCTCGGCATCGGGCATGCTGGACCAGAGGAAGTAGCTCAGGCGGTTGGCAAGTTCGTAGTTGTTGAGCGGCTGCGTGCCGGCTTGCAAGTTGCCGGCGCCGCTGCGCGGCAGATCGAAACGGTAACTGAACGCCGGCGACATCAGTACGCTCACGACGCAGTCGCGAATTGCGTCTTCATGGCTGAGTTTCTCGTCCCGCAGGGAGCGATAGAACGCAAGCAGGCTTTTCGACTCGGCGGGCGCGAGCGGGCGGCGGTAGGCGCGCTCGGCGAAATCGACCAGCGCCTTGAGCTGCAGCGGCTCCGCCGCCTGTTGTGCTTTCTCTACCGCACGAATGCGGGCATTCATCGCGGGGAAATATTCACGGACAGCCTGGGCTGCTGTCTCGCTGAGCCTGAATTCCGTGAACCCTTCGGGCACCGCTTCACCCGGAGCCAGCGGCTTGCTGCGGAAGTTCAACGGAATGCCGGGATCGGCACCACCCTCGCGGCGGGGCGGAACGGCCAACCGCATATTTTCGGCACGGGAGGAATAAACCTGCGCAAGCCGTTGCAGCTTCGCCGGCGTAAGCAAGTCATCATCCGCCGACTGAAACGATGCAAAAATCGGATCGACCATTACGCTCGGCGGTTCGGCGCGCTCGAACCAGATGAATTCCTTGAGCTGCCGTGCCGGTACCTGCGCAATGAAGTCAAGCTCCCACCAGAGAGTGTCAAGCTCGCGGCGCTGCTGTTCGTCGAGGACCAGGTCGTAGAGCGGCTTGTCGTCACGGAAGTAACCCATCTGGCTATGAAAGCCGGCGGTCAACAGGCGATGGCCCTGGAGGTCTGTGGCGATGTCGTTCGCGTTGTTAAGAAACATGCGGGCGCGTTCGGACACGTAGAACGCGTCGGGGAAGACTGCGCAGAAGCGCTTGAACGACTCCTCGTAGCGGGCGCGGGCCATGTCGGTCGCGGGGATCGCCAACGCAGGATCGGACTCGATCAATGTAGCGAGGTTGAGGGTCAGCGCATTGCCGGCATAGGTCGTGCGGTTCTCGGCAAATTTGCGATCTTTCCACAATACCATCGGCTGGGAGCCGGACGCGATGATGCGGTCACCCGGCACGACATTTTCAAACTTCATCCGCACCTGCGACCGGAGGTTCAGGATGAAGTCGCGTATCGCCACGCAACCGTCGCGCAAGGCGGAAGGCTCCTTGCCTGCACTGGGCGCGGGCAGATTTCTCCAGCGAGCTTGCAAGGCCGCGATCGGGCCGGCATCGCGGTCGGGCGTAGTCAGGGTCGTCCAGAGAGTGGTCAGGTATTTCGGGCTTATCTTCGCGTCCTTGGCGAAGTCGGTGAGCGTTGCATTGCCGCGACCCAGGGCGACGCGATTTTGAAAGCGCCACGCGGCAGCAAGGAAATCCGCGTAGTCGAGCGACTGGGCCATGTAGTTGTCGAACTGAGTCGCGATACTGACGCCCTGGCGCTTGTAGAAATCGACGATGCGGCTGACCGTGTATCTGTCGCGATCCACCTGGGTCGTCATCGGATAGGGCGCGAATCTCAGGCCGGCGGGTGTGAAGACGAGGTGGTCGGCGACGTGGCGCGCGGCATCGACGTATTTCTGGACGAGGGCGGGCGACATCGCGAGGGACTCACCAGAGTTGTCGAAGCCAGCCGCGTTGGCCGGATCGACGGGAAATTCCTTTGTGGGGCGGATGTCCATACCGGTGAGGTCGCGGACGGTGTAGTCGTATTCCGCATTGCTGAGGCGGCGCGCGAGCACGGTGCCGGGATCGCCGGCGGTACGCAGCATCTGGAAGTCGTGCATGCCGTGAAGCCATGCCACCGTGGGGCCGCGCTGAACCGCAGTGGGGAGCGTTTTGGCATCGGCCGGCGGCATCTCGCCGGCCTCGACGCGTTCGAGGATCTGGCTCCAGCGGGCAGGATCTTTTTTGATCCAGGCGAGGCTGGCGGCGCTCAGGTCCAGCTCCGCCTCCGGAAATTCGCCGCTGTGGCACTCGACACAGTAGGTCTTGATGAAAGGGTGAACGGTAGAGTCGAAGCCCGATGCGAGCTGCTTCGGATCGAACTGGGCCGCGGCGGGGGTGTCGGACGCCTCGCTCTGTCCGGCGCTAGCCGTCCAAAGCAACGCGAGGGAGCCGAGCCCGATGGGCGCGAGGACGAGTAACTTCAGCCGTATGTGCATCAGGGGTAAATCCGGTCCTAAAGGAAAAGAATATCCGATCAGGCCACCGGGTGCCGAAAACTGATGCGGTAGGGAGGGCGGGCCTGCGCTATCCGCAGGCAGAGGGTTTTCAGTCAGATGGCGTGCTCAGGTACGTCGGAACCAACCTGCGTCTGGACATAAGCCCCGTTCCAAGAAAAGATCCATGACTTCTGCCCTGGTTGGCGGATCGAGGGGTAGAAATCCCTGGTCTCACCGGGATCTGAATGGTTTGTTTGTTGGGGGGATGAGGCGAATGAGTACAGAAGCCACTATGGCCGGCTCGCTGCCGGCTTCAGCCGAGGCCAGAAAAACGTTCGCGGTGTGTTTCGCCGCGCTGGTTGCGACTTCCTTTTGCTTCATTCTCCGCGCGTTTTCGATAGACGCGTGGGGCGTGGAGTTTGGGTTGTCGGAGACACAGAAGGGTGAACTCGCCGGTGTCGGTCTATGGCCCTTCGCGATCAGCATCGTATTGCTGTCGCTCATCATCGATCGCATAGGCTTCAAGATGACACTGTGGTTCGCCGCGGTCTGCCATCTGCTGGGCCTAATCCTTATCCTGATGGCCGACGGTTACTGGTCGCTTTACTGGGGCACCTTCGTGCTGTCGCTGGGCAATGGCGCGGTTGAGGCGGGCATCAATCCGCTCATCGCGCGCGAATTCCGTCACGACAAGACGACGTGGCTCAACCGCCTGCACGCCGGATGGCCCGCGGGCTTCGTGCTCGGCGGCGTCCTCGCCATGATGTTCCCCGCAGGCTTTGGCTGGCGCTACCAGATGGTGCTGATCGCCATCCCGGTGATCACGTACATCGTCATGCTGCTGCCGCGGCATTTCCCGCCCAGCGAGCGCGTGGCCGCCGGCGTGTCGTATCGCGAGATGCTGGCTGAAGCCGGCTTCGTCAGCGCGTTTATCGTCGCCGGAGTCATGGTGTTCGAATTGGCGCGTGTGCTCGGGCTCAGTGATGGCATCAAGTGGGGCGTCATCGCCGCGCTGACTATCGGCTACGGCTTGTGGTCACGCTCGCCCGGTAAGCCGATCTTCATCGTGATGGCGCTGGTGATGATTCCGCTCGCGGTCACCGAACTCGGCACGGACAGCTGGATTACGTCGATCCTCACGCCCGCGATGACTGATCTGGGCGCCAACGCAGGATGGGTGCTCGTCTACGCCATGGCGATCGTGCTGGTGCTGCGTTTGTTCGCGGGTCCACTGGTGCATCGCGTCTCGCCGCTGGGACTGCTGGCTATTTCGTCGCTGGTCGCGATGGCGGGACTCCTGCTGCTCGCGAATTCCGAGGGCGCAGTGGCGATCATCGTGGCGGCCACCGTGTACAGCTTTGGCAAGGCATTCTTCTGGCCCACGTCGCTGGGTGTCGTTGCCGAGCAGTCGCCACGCGGTGGCGCCATCACCCTGAACGTGGTGGCGGGCATCGGCATGCTCTGCGCGGGCGTCATCGGCGGCCCGCTGATCGGCCAGGTGCTGGACCGTCAGGTGGTGCACGGCGTCGCGGCCTACGACGCCAGGAGCAACACGCAGCTGGTGGAGACGTTGAAGACCGAGCGCACGGGCATCTTCGGTGACTACACCGCCATCGATCCGGCGAAGCGCGCGACAATTGCAGGCGAGGACAAAGCCGCCGTCGATGCGGCTGAACGTGAGTCGAAGCATGATGCGCTGCGCACCATTGCCTGGTTGCCCGCGCTCATGTTGTTCGTGTATCTCGGGTTGATCCTGTATTTCAGAAGCAAGGGAGGCTACAAGCCCGTCATTCTCGAGCTCAAGGATTAATCGACATGGCAGGACATGATTCGGCCGGAGGGAAGCGGGCGCGCGGCCGCCACGTGGCGGCATTGTCGTTGGCGCTGGCATCGCTGTTGGCCGACGCGGTGCAGGCGGAAGTTGTTCGCGTGGAGATTGGTTCGCGGCAAATGCTGCCGCGTGCCGAGGGCGCGCCACAGTTCGAGCTCATTGAGGGCTGGTACTTTGGTGAGCTCGATCCGGCCGCTACCGACAACGCGATCATCACGGACATCACGCTGGCGCCACGCAATCCGCAGCGGCGCGTCGAATACGCGGCGACTTTCGCACTGTCGCGCCCGGTGCGCGCCGGCGACGACAGCGGCGTGCTGTTCTACGATTCGCCGAACCGTGGCACGGGTCGACCCGGCGTCGATGCCGCCGGGCACATGCACTTGGTGAGCGGCTGGCAGGGTGACATTCCCGCCGCTGCGGGCATGCAGTCGGCCATCGTTCCTCGGGCGGTGATGCCCGATGGCCGGCCGGTGACCGGGCCGGTGTTCGTCCGCTTCACGAACATGCCGGTCGGCGCCAGCCACGTTGCGCTGCGCGCGGGGCTCGGGGCCGGAGTGCCACTGGCCGTGCCTGCCACACTCGACACGACGCAGGCCCGGCTGACGCGCACGCCGCGCGGCGGTCGCGCGCAGAAACTGAGCCCCGACGATTGGGCCTTCGCCGACTGCAGCACCAGGCCGTTTCCCGGCACGCCAGACCCGCACTCGCTATGCGTGCGCGGCGGGTTCGATCCGTCCTTCGCCTACGATCTGCGCTACACGGGCCAGGGCCCCCTGGTACTCGGCATTGGCTTCGCTGCAGTCCGGGACTTGGTGGATTTCCTGCATCACGATCCGGGGTCGGCCGCCGCGCCGAACCCGCTCGCCGGCCAGGTGCGGCATACGGTGATGACCGGAGTGTCGCAGGCCGGAAACTTCGTCCGCAGCTTCATTCACCTTGGCTTCAACCTGGCGCATGGGCGCATCGTGTTCGACGGCGCGAACCCGCACATCGCCGCGCGCCAAGTTCCGCTGAACGTACGATTCGGCGTACCCGGCGGCGCCGCGGAGCCATTCGAGCCAGGCAGTGAAGGTGTGTTGTGGTGGGGGCAGCACGAGGATCGCGGGCGCAAACGCGGCGGATCGAGCCTGCTGGCGCGTTGCCAGCTCACGCAAAGCTGTCCGAAGATTGTTGAGACGCTGGGGTCTGCGGAGTTCTGGGGCCTGCGACTGTCGCCCGATTTCATTGGCGTCGAGGCCGCCGGAGACATTCCGCTGCCGGCCAACGTGCGTCGTTACTATTTTCCTTCCACCACGCATGGCGGCGGGCCGGGCGGTTTCGATGAATATGCAGCCGCCGCGCCTACCGGTTGCGCGTTGCCGGCCAATCCGAATCCGCAAGCGCCGAGCATGCGTGCGATCACTGCTGCGCTGGTGGACTGGGTCGTGAGCGACAAGCCTCCGCCAGCCAGCCGCTACCCAACGCTGGCGCAAGGCGATCTCGTCGAACCGACGCGCAAGCGGATCGGTTTCGCTGCGATCCCCGGATTGCCCGCGCCAGAGGGCAAGCTCAATCCTTTCGTTCTCCACGATTTCGGCGCCGGTTTTCGCGCCGAGGATCTGTCGGGACAGATGAGCGTGCTGCCGCCGCGGTCGCTGCGAGTGGCCAAAAGCCTGGTGCCGCGCGTGGATGCGGACGGCAACGAAACCGTCGGGGTTCGTTCCGTGCAGCTGCGCGTGCCGCTCGGCACTTACCTCGGTTGGAATGAACAGGCGACGGGTTACTACCGCGGCCAGGGCTGCGGATTCAACGGCTCATTCATTCCATTCGCGCGCACGGCAGCGCAGCGCATCGCATCGAAGGATCCACGGCAATCACTGCAGGAACGTTACGGCGACCATGCCGGATTCGTCAGACGAGTGGCCGCCGCCGTGAAGGAATTGCAGGGCGAGGGATTTCTGCGCGAGGAGGATGCCCGGCGCATCGTCGCAGACGCCGACGCCAGCAACGTGCTCGTCGGCATTCTTCCGTAGCGCGCGTCGTAACCAGTTATCTGGCGCTGCCGGCGCCCTTTCCGTCCGTGCGGCCCAGCTTTTCGCCGCTCTTCAGAATGGCGCCGACATAAAGTCCGCCCTGGCTGTGGTCTTTCATGTCGTAGGCGTTGCGCAGTGGGTTCACGAAAATCGTGACTTTGTCGCCGACCTTCAGTGAGGTGCGTTTCCAACCGGAGTTGACCAGCACGTTCGGGGCCGTCATCTCCACCGTCCAGACACCATTAGGGAAGCCAGCGCTCGCCTTGCCATCAACGCTCGCCTTGCCGTTGACCTTGATCGAGGCATGCGGGTTGATCCAGCGGAACTGCGTAACCGTGCCTTCGATTGCCACCACTACACTCGAGTCGAATCCAGAGGTTGAGTGGTGCGCATAGGCCGGCAGCATCGTAGCCAATAGCGCGGCGGCCATGACCACTGCACCCATTCCAAATCCACGTTTGATTGCATTCATCGCCAGTTCCTCAAGTGTTATTCCGTAAGACCGGACTTGCCGGCCTGCGTGCTCGGAATGTTGTCGTTCAGATCGGGCAGACAGTCCACCTGTGCAATATCGGTGCGGTCGAGCCGCAGCCAGCGTTTCTTGCTGCGCCACTCGCCCACCCAGCCATTTGGATCGGTCATTATGTACTCGATTTCAAGCGCCTTTCCGCCTTCGGTCAGGCGCATGCGCTCTACAACCTTGAAGTCCTCCGAGATAGGAATGCCAGAGTCTATGTAGTGATTCCAGGTCTCGATGTAGCGTGTCTCGACGACCAGCGTGTCGCCCTCAAATTTCCCGTGGGATTCGCCACCGTAGGTGAACGTTATTTTGTCGGGATCGCTCCACTGGCGCCCGTCAAGAAACACCTGGCGGAACTCATTGTTGAAGTTCGACACCATGTAGATCACGGTTGGCAGCTGCACCATCATGATCGGCCACACACGCGTCATGACCATGGGGATGCCGGCCGGGTAGCACTGACCAATCGCGTCGCGCCAAGGGGTGCGCGTACGAGCCATCTCCTGCCCTTTCTGGAAGTCGGCCTTTGTCTCGCCGATGAACTCGGGATACGGAGGGCCAAAACGAAAGCCGCTGCTGCTCTGATCCGAGAACCATGTGCCGGTCACATTTAAGGGTGGGGCCGGGCGCTTGCGGTTGAGGTTCTCTGGTGCCAGAGCGCCCAGAGCCTCTGAATTGGCTCGCACGGAGCGAGACTCCAGCCGGGTGATGAGTTCATCCACCGTAGCTGCGGGGGCTGGCTGGGCGGCACTGGTCAGCGCCGACACCGTCAGAATGGTAATGGCCGAGGCCAAAGACGCGAACCTGTTCATAACACCCCCAAGCACTTGCCGTACATTCGTCTCGATTGTAGTCCTGAAGCGGCTGGATTTCATGTCCCGGCTTCCGACAGCCTCTTTTCAGGGTTGCGACAGCACCTTGCCAGGGTTGAGGAGGCCGCGCGGGTCCAGCGCCTGCTTGATGCTGCGCATGGCGGCAAGCTCTGCCGGCTGCGCTTGACGCGCCAGTTCCTGAACCTTCAGCTGGCCAATGCCGTGCTCGGCGCTGAAGCTGCCGTGAAGGTTCGCCACCAGATCGTGCATGGCGCGCTTCAGAACGGGTTCGTGCGCGAGGAAGGCCTGCGTATCGGTGCCAACGCGCTGGCTCACGTTGAAATGCAGGTTGCCGTCACCGGCGTGGCCGTAGGCCACCACGAAACCCTCGGGCACAAGGCGGGCGATGAGCGCGCTGCCCTGGTCAACCAGCGCGGGCAGGCTCGCCACTGGCACCGCAATGTCGTGCTTGAGACTGGCGCCGGCGCGGCGCTGGGCTTCGGGTACGGACTCACGCAGGCGCCACAGGTTCTGGCGGTGGTCTTCGCTGCGCGCGAGAACGGCGTCGGTGGCGCTGCGCAGTTCGATTGCGCGGGCGAGCATGGCTTCCAGCAGATCGTCGAGTGGTTCTATTGCTGAACTGGTCAGCTCTACCAGCAGGTACCAGGGACTGGCCGTGACTCCCGGGTCGCGTACGCCGGGAATCTGCTGCAGCACAAGCTGCAATGCTGCCGCAGGGATCAGTTCACAGCCGGACAGTCGGTCTGCACTGCGCTCGCGCAGCAGCGCCAACAGTTCGATCGCGGCACTGACCGAGGGCAGGCCGATCCACGCGGTTGCCGCGGAGCGCTGTGTGGGAAAAAGTTTCAGGCACGCCGCTGTGATGACGGCCAGTGTGCCCTCACTGCCGATCAGCAGGTTGCGCAGGTCGTAGCCCGTATTGTCCTTTCGCAACGGCGACAGCTGCGACAGCAAGCTGCCATCGGCCAGCACCGCCTCGATGCCCAGCGTGAGGTCCCGCATCATCCCGTAACGCAGCACCGCAGTGCCACCGGCATTGGTGGCGAGATTGCCCCCGATCTGGCAGCTGCCCTGCGACCCGAGGCTGAGGGGGAAAAAGCGATCCGCACTCGTTGCAGCCTGCTGCACGCTGGCGAGAGTGCAACCGGCCTCTGCGACCAGGGCGAAGTTGGCCGGGTCGACGCTGCGAATGCGGTTCATTCGTCGCAGGCCGAGCACGATACTGCGGCCGGAGGGATCCGGGGTTGCACCGCCGCAGTAACCGGTATTGCCACCTTGCGGCACCACGCTGATGGAAGCGGCCTGGCAGAGGCGCAATACTTCTGCTACCTGCTGTGTGGTGGATGGAAATACGACTGCACGCGCTGCGCCGTGGAACAGGCGGCGATGATCGGTCAGGAACGGCTCGATATCCTGGGGCGCCGTCAGGACACTTTCGGGACCTGTGATCTCCCGCAGCTTGGCAAGCAGTTCCAATGTGACTGCAGCGGTCGGCTCAGGCCGCGGCGATTGCAGCGCGGCGGCAATCGGGTTTGGTCAGCAGCATCTGCACATCGCCCAGCTGCCGTTCTGCGAAGCCGCCCTCGCAGTAACAGAGGTAGAACTCCCACAGGCGGTTGAAGCTCTCCGGGTAACCCAGCTCGCGGACGCGAGCGATGTTGGCGAAGAACCGCTCACGCCAGAGGCGCAGCGTCGGCGCGTAGTGCGGTCCGATGTCCTCCAGGTTGAACAGCTTCATGTCGGTGGCATGGGCCACCGAATCGCTGATGGCCTTGACCGAGGGAATGAAGCTGCCGGGGAATATGAAGCGCTGTATGTAGTCGACCGAGCGCAGCGCCCGGGAATACTGCTGGTCCTGCATCGTGATGGCCTGCAACAGCATGGCGCCGGTGGGTTTCAGCAGTGACGAGCACTTGCGGAAATAGGTGTCCAGATAGCGTGCACCGACCGCTTCGATCATTTCGATCGAGACGAGTTTGTCGAACTGGCCCTTGAGGTCCCGATAGTCCTCGAACAGCAGGGTTATGCGATTAGTCAGGCCGCGCGCTGCGATCTTTTCCCTGGCGAAGTCATGCTGCTCACGCGAAATCGTCGTGGTCGTGACGCGGCAGCCATAGCGTTCAGCGGCATGGATGGCGAGTCCGCCCCAGCCGGTACCCACTTCCACCAGATGATCGGAACTGGTCAGCGCCAGCTTTCGGCACACGGCGTCGAACTTGGCGATGGAGGCCTCCTGCAGGGTGGCATCTTCGTGCAGGAAGATGCCGCAGGAGTAGGCCATGGTCTCGTCGAGCATGAGTTTGTACAGATCGTTGCCAAGGTCGTAATGCGCGGCGATGTTGCGGGCGCTGCCGCGCTTGCTGTTGCGGTTGGCCCAATGCAGCAGCCGGCGCAGCAGGGCGCTGCCGCGTGCTGCAAGACCGGTGTCCATCTCCCGCAGGACGTCGCGGTTCAGGACCATGATGCGCACCAGCGAGGTGAGATCGTCGCAGCGCCAGTGGCCGTGGATATAGGACTCCCCCGCGCCGACGGTGCCACCATAGGCGGCCATGGAGTAGAACTCCGGATCGCGCACAGTGATGTTCACGGCCAGGCCGCAGCGCGCGGTGCGTGCGCCGAAGCGCATTGACTGGCCGTCGTGGTGGACGCGGACTTCGCCGTCGCGGATCAGTGCGAGCCGCTCCAGCAGGGCCTTGCGCGCGATGCGCGACAGCATTCCATCACCGCCGGCGGTAACGCCGCCGGTTTCCGGCACGATGGTCGGTTTGCTGGTGGTAGTCATTGCATTTTGAGATTCGCCCGTCCCCCTGAAGGATGCGGGTGCGGCAGCATGAATTTCAAGTGCGGCAATTTCAGGCCCCGGGATAGGGGCCCAGGCCGGACATCAGCGGCGAACGGGGTGGATCCGGCGCGGTGAATGGTCCCTGGCTTCAACGGGAACGGGCTTGAGATCCCAGATGAGGCCCGTCCACGCGAGCATTTTCAGGACGTAGTAGCTGATGTCGATTTCCCACCAGTAGAACCCCTGGCGTGCCGCGTTGGGATAGAAATGGTGATTGTTGTGCCAGCCTTCCCCCAGCGTAATGAGGGCGAGCAACCAGTTGTTGCGACTGGTATCGCCGGTGCGATAGCGCTGTTTGCCGAACACATGCGACAGGGAGTTGATGGTGTAGGTGCCGTGGTAGCACAGCACGGTGCTGATGAAAAAGCCCCAGATCAGCATCTGCCACCTGCTGGTTCCGAGGGACGGCGCCTGCCGTTCCAGCAGAACGCCCAGCAGGAACATCCCGAGACCGAGCATTACCGGTACTGCTATGTCGAACCGGTCGAGCCAGCGCAGTTCGCGGAACTGCAGCAGGTCGCGCACGTATTTCAGGTCGGGGTTGAAGCCCTTGCGCGACAGGAACCAGCCCATGTGCGAGCGCCAGAAACCAATCTGGCTAGGCGAGTGCACGTCGCCGGGCTGGTCCGAGTGTGCATGGTGATGGCGATGATGCGCCGCCCACCAGATGGGGCCGCGCTGCACCGCTGACGCACCGAGAACACCAAAGATGAACTGTCCGAGGCGCGAGGTCTTGAAGGTGCGGTGGGAAAAATAGCGGTGATACAGACCTGTGATGGCGAACATGCGCACCGCGTATGCGGCAAGGGCCACAAGCACCGCCACCCAGCTGATGCCCACCCAGATTACGGCGGCGCAGGCCAGGTGCATCGCCACGAACGGCACGATGCGGCTCCATTCGATGGTATCGACGGCGGGGTCATCCGCCGGAGTCAACTGATCCGTGGCCAGACGTTCGTTGTCCAGCCACTTCGGCAGACGGAATTTCACGCTGACCGTTACCGCAGGTTCTGCAGCGCCGCGATGCGCTCTTCGAGCGGCGGGTGGCTCATGAAAAGGCGCTTGAGACCGGAACCGGCCCCACCCTTGATGCCAAAGGCCGCAAGCTGCGTCGGCAATGGTTCGTTGGTGGCGGCTTTGAGCCGCTCCAGGGCTGCGATCATGTTGCCGGTGCCTGCTGCGCGCGCGCCACCCTGGTCAGCCCGGAATTCGCGGTAGCGCGAGAACCACATGACGATCATGTTCGCCAGGATACCCAGCAGCAACTGCGCGACCATGACGGTGACGAAATAGCCGATGCCGCGGCCTCGCTCGTTGCGCAGCACCGCTTTGTCGACGATGTCACCGATGACCCGCGACAGAAAGAAAACAAAAGTGTTCACCACGCCCTGGATCAGGGTGAGCGTGACCATATCGCCGTTGGCAACGTGGGCGATTTCGTGCCCAAGAACGGCCTCGACCTCATTGCGTTTCATATTGCGCAGCAGGCCAGTGCTCACGGCCACCAGCGCCGCGTCACGTCGCGCGCCAGTTGCAAACGCATTCGGCTGCGGGGATTCGAAGATGCCCACTTCGGGCATGCCGATGCCCGCTTGTCCGGCCTGGGCGCGGACGGTCTGCAGCAACCATTCTTCGGTTGCGTCAGCCGGCTTCGTGATCACCCGCACTCCCATTGAGCGCTTGGCCATCCATTTGGAAATCGCGAGCGAGATCAGGGCGCCGCCAAAACCGAAAAATGCTGACACGATCAGCAACCCGGTCATGTTCTGGCCATGCGCGTAGAGGTACCGATCAATCCCCAACAGCCGCGCCACGACGGATAGCACCAGCATGACTGCGAGGTTGGTCATGACAAACAGGAAAATACGCTTCATCAAAGGCTCCTGAGGGAAAGGACCGCCCCCGTATTGATTGGGTCGGTCGGACGGAAGTTCAACACCGGGAAAGGGCTATTGCGAGAGTCAGTAACGGCCTTCGTCTTCCTCTTCGTCTTCCCAGTCATCGTCCTCGTCTTCATCGTCGTCCCAGTCGTCGTCATCCTCGTCTTCGTCTTCGTCGTCGTCTTCCTTGGCGTCTTTTTCAGCGGCTTCCTGCGCCGCCCAGCCTTCGGGTTCCTCGATGCGCTCAAGGTCCATTTCATGCCAGGCGTCTATGTCCAGCTCTTCGATATCCCCGTCAAGGTATTCGATTTCCACCAATTCCGCGTCTTCGTCCACGGACAGCACGCGGAAGGTTTCGTCATCCTCCACGTTTTCGTACCACTGACCCTTGACCGGTTCGTAATCTCTGCCCACTGTCGCTCCCTGGATGCTTGCCTTGGCGAGGATATTAGGTCCAGCCATGACGGCGAGCAACGGCGGGTGACTGCTATAGTTCCCAGCCCATGCAAGCCCGTACCAAAGCCCGCAGCGCTGGCCTTTCCCGCCTTGTCTCGGCGCGACGCGTCGTGGTCAAGGTTGGCTCGGCACTGCTGGTGGACCAGAACACCGGCCGGCTGAATCGGACCTGGCTCAAGGCACTGGCGCAGGATCTGCGCCGCATGCGCAAGCGCGGCCAGCAGATCATCCTGGTGTCGTCTGGCGCCATCGCGCTGGGTCGGCGGCAGCTCGGGCTGCAGGCAGGTTCGCTGCCGCTCGAGCAGAAGCAGGCCGCGGCGGCGGTAGGCCAGATCCGTCTGGCTCACGCTTACAAAGAGCTGCTGGAGGATGACAACACGGCGATTGCGCAGGTGTTGCTGACCCTGGAGGACAGCGAGCAGCGTCGCCGTTACCTTAATGCCCGCGCTACGCTCAACGCGTTGCTGGCGCTGGGTGCCATTCCCGTGATCAACGAGAACGATACCGTCGCCACGGCGGAGATCCGCTATGGCGACAACGACCGGCTCGCAGCGCGCGTGGCGCAGATGGCCAGCGCCGATTGTCTGGTGCTGCTCTCGGATGTTGATGGTCTGTATTCCGCAGATCCGAATCTCGATCCCGCGGCGGAGTTTTTCCCCGAGGTCCGTGGCATCACGCCGCGCATCGAGGCGATGGCCGGCGGCTCCGCTTCGGATGTGGGTTCCGGCGGCATGACCACGAAGATTGCAGCGGCGCGTATTGCACTCGATGCTGGCTGTTTCATGTGCATTGCGTCCGGCAATCCACAGAACCCGTTGCGCAAGATTGAGGCTGGTGCGCGCTGTACTTGGTTCGTTCCGGCTGCTACGCCGGTTGCGGCGCGCAAGCAGTGGATTGCCGGGGGGCTGAAGCCCGCCGGCGTGTTGCGTATCGACGCCGGTGCCCTCGGTGCGTTGCAGCGCGGACGCAGCCTGCTGCCGGCCGGCGTGGTGAGTGTCAGTGGGACATTTGAGCGTGGCGATGCGGTGGACGTCGCGGATGCAGACGGTCGCGTGATCGCGCGCGGCCTGTCGGGCTATTCCAGCGCCGATGTCCAGCGCATCATGGGCCGGCGCAGCAGTGAAATCGAACAGCTGGTGGGTTTTCAGGGGCGCGATGAAATCGTGCATCGCGACGATCTGGTGTTGCGCACTGGCATCCAGGAATCGGCAGGAGCGGGCGAATGAGCGTGGAGGCGGTGGAAGGTGGCGCAGTCGATCTGGCTGCAATCATGAACGGCTTGGGGCGTGCGGCCGCGGGCAGTCGCGCTTTGCTGGCCCAATCTTCCGGTGCGGTGCGGAATGGCGCGTTGCTTGCTGCGGCGGAGGCGATCAGGGCGAATGCGGCAACGATCCTGGCAGCGAATGCCCGCGACATGGAAGCGGCGCGTGCGCGCGGTTTGAGCGCGGCCATGCTTGATCGGCTGCTGTTGAATGACAAGCGTGTGGAATCGATGGCGAGTGGCATCGAACAGATCGCCGCGCTGGATGATCCTATCGGCGGCATCAGCGCGGAATGGTCGCGACCCAACGGCCTGCGGATCCAGCGCGTGCGCGTGCCGCTGGGCGTGATCGGCATCATCTATGAGAGCCGCCCCAACGTTACGGCTGATGCTGGTGCGCTGTGCCTGAAGTCCGCGAATCCGGTGATTCTGCGCGGCGGCTCCGAGAGTCGACTGTCCAGCGCCGCTATTCATGAGTGCCTGGTCGCAGGATTGCGCGCTGCCGGGCTGTCCGAGGCGGCAATCCAGCTGGTGCCGACCACCGATCGCGCCGCAGTCGGCATGATGCTGGCTGGCCTCGACCAACAGATCAACGTCATCGTGCCGCGCGGCGGTCGCAGTCTGGTGGAGCGCGTGCAGAAGGAGGCGCGCGTGCCGGTGATCGGTCACCTGGAAGGCCTGTGCCATGTCTATGTTGATTGCGATGCTGATGCGGACATGGCGCGTTCGATCGTGGTGAATGCCAAGCTGCGTCGCACGGGTATCTGCGGTTCTGCGGAAACCCTGCTGGTGGACAAGGGCTGCGCGCCGTCGATGCTGCCCATGCTGCTCAACGCGTTGGCCGACGGTGGTTGCGAGCTGCGCGGTGACCCGGCCACGCAGGCTGTAGACAAGCGTGTGAAGGCCGCCAGCGAGCAGGACTGGCGCACCGAATATCTCGACGCGATCATTTCCGTGCGCGTGGTCGATGGGGTCGATGAGGCCATCCGGCATATCGCGACCTACGGTTCAGCGCACACGGATTCGATTGTTACGGCGAATGCGGCGACCGCGGAGAAATTCCTGCGCGAGGTGGACAGCGCCATCGTGCTGCACAACGCGTCGACGCAGTTCGCAGATGGTGGCGAGTTCGGCATGGGGGCGGAGATCGGAATTTCCACGGACCGGTTCCACGCGCGGGGTCCGGTGGGCGTGGAGCAGTTGACCAGCTACAAGTATGTGGTGCGCGGTAGCGGGCAGGTTCGCCCGGGCTGACTATTCCCTGGCAACCGCGTGGGGAATGCGTGAATGCACATTTTCCCAGGCTCGAGAGGAGTCTTCGACCAGCTGGAGACGGTGACGGGCTGCGGCACCTCTGAATGTTAGGCAGCAATCGGCCAGGAGCGGTCCGTCGCGTCGATGACTGATCGGGGCGAAAGCGGTCCTTCGAGCGCAGCAGCTGATCCGTTGCGCGCCGGTTTGACATGCTACTCTCGTAGCATATAGGATGCTACGCATGTAGCTTCTCACATGCAGGATGACCTCCATGCCGCCAAAATCCCCTGAGCAACTGTCCCGCCGCGAACGCGAGATCATGGACGCGGTCTTCTCGCTCGGTAACCGCGCATCCGCCGAAGAGATCCGTGGACGGCTGACAGATCCGCCGGGCTATTCCGCCGTTCGAGCCATGCTGGTACGGCTCGAATCCAAGGGGCAACTCCGGCACCGTGAGGAAGGGCTTCGCTACATCTACTCGGCCACCACGTCGCCCAGCACCGCCAAGCGTTCCGCCCTGCAACACTACCTCGGAGTTTTCTTCGGTGGCTCGCGAGGGCAACTCGTCACGGCGCTGCTCGAGGATGAAGCGTGGTCAGAGGAGGAACTCGACGAGCTGGAGCAGACCATAGCGCGGACCCGGAAGGAGCGGAAGCAGGTGAGGAAGCGGCCATGAACTGGGTGATGCTGTTTCTGGTCGAGGTTACCGTCGTATTCGCTGTTGCGTTGCTCGCGGTGCGAGTGGCCTCAGGAGCGCGGGCCGCCGTGCGCCACCTGATCCTCGCCTCCGCTTTTGGCGTTGTGCTCATCCTGCCGCTGGCATCGCTGGTAAGTCCGACTATCGCCGTGGAGTTCGCGGTCTTCCCTGCACGCTCGGTCGACCCGGTTGCAGCTGCTCCGGTTGTCGCCGCCCCGGTCGAAGTGGAGGCCCGAAACCCGGGAACCAACCCGGCGGCGAAGACAGCCTTGTCCAGCACTCCTGCAGGATCCATCCCCGCCGCAACCTGGGTGCTCATGGTCTGGGCGATTGTTGCGTTGATTGCTCTTGTGCCGGTGGTGGCGAGCCTTTCACGTCTGCAAGGCATCCGGCGCCGCGGGCATCCCTGGCCAGAAGGCGCGGCGCGCATGAAGGAGCTTGCGCACGCGGCGGGCATGCGGCCACCAGTGTTGCTGATGCACGATGGGATTGCAGGGCCGATCACCAGTGGATTCCTTCGTCCGGTGATTGTCCTCCCTTCCAGCGTCGTTATGTGGAGCGAGACGCATGTTGCCAACGCGCTGGTCCACGAGCTGGAGCATGTACGGCGGCGCGACTGGCTGGTACACCTGACCTCGCGCACGGTGTGCGCGCTCTGCTGGTTCCATCCTCTGGGGTGGATCGCCTGGCGGGTACTGCGCCTGGAAGCCGAGCGGGCCTGTGACGATGCAGTACTGGCGCGGGAGGACGGGGCAACGTACGCAGAGCAGTTGCTGCAGCTGGCACGGCATCTGGCGCACAAGCCCGCGCTGGCGGGACTGTCGATGGCCAGCAGTAGCGAACTGTCGACACGGATCAGGTCGATACTCGACAACATGCGACCGCGCGGACGCGCCAGCAAGGTGGTGATCGCGTGCACTGCGCTCGCGGCTGTCGTCGCTCTCGCTGTGCTCGCCCCGCTCCGCGCTACCGCTACTGCAGAAAAGCGGATGTATCGCGCAGCAGAATTGCTGGCGCAGCGGACCGACGCCGATTCGCTGGCAGCCGCCGGATCATTGATTGCTTCCAAGCACCGAGAGCAAGGTCTGGAGCTGGTTGCGCGGGCATCGCTCGCCGCTCCCGAACGTGCGGACCTCGTCTGGCTGCATATCCAGTTGTGCCACTCTGTTTCCTCCTGTGATCCGGAGCCTCTGGAAGTTCGATTGAGAATTCTGGACGAAAGAAACGGAGCTGGCTGGCTGGGTGCGTTGGCTCGTGCCAGCAAGCGTGGCGACGAGGAAGCAAAGTCTGCCGCGTTGGTGGCAATAGGGCGATCCGGGCGCGTAGACATTTACTGGACGGCTCTGATCGCCCGATTGAGTCCCCAGGTAGCCAGCACCAAGGCGCTATCCCTCCCGGAAGCGGTGATCAGCGTTATGGGCGCGCTTGCTGCGGAATTGATTCCAGGGCTCGGGGACATGTCTGACGCCTGCAAGCCTAAGCGCCTGACCCAGGACGATGTGGTGGAAACATGCCGCGGGGTTGCGAATTCATTTCTGAATGGCGACACCATCCTCATTGAATCGTTGGGCACGTCCTTCGCCAGTCGAGTGTGGCCAAAGAAATCGGCGAAGTGGGTGGAGGCTGCTGAAGCGAAGCGGATACTGGACTACAGAATGCGGGCTGAGGGCCTGTCTGAAGCGTGGTTTCGAGATCATGCGAGCGACTTTCTGGATCTCAACGAGCAGCATCGTCGCGAGCAGGACGTTATTAGAGCCGTGCTGATTGCAAGGGGAAAGAATCCCGATCCCGCCCCCCTCTGAACAGGGAGTGCCTGGGAGAAGTTTCGCGCTCCGCAAGCGGTCCTTCCTCACCGGCAGCTTCGGGTCTATTGTGTTGAAAAACTCCTGAACTGAGCGGCGTCTTTTGCGGTCCCATTTGCATGCCGATCAAAGGAGGTCGCTCAGATGATGGGACACAATGGCGGCGACCAGAAGCGTCTGTTTTACGCCTTCAATTTAGATAGTCATGTGCCCGCCAGGCATTTGCTGCGCGGCATTGATCACGTTCTGGAACTTTCCGACCTGCGCTCATATCTGGCACCGTTTTACAGCCACAGCTGCCGCCCATCCATTGATCCGGAGCTGATGATCCGGATGCTGATGATCGGCTACGCCCAGGTGAATCCAGGCTCCAGATCGTAGCGGCCCGTATCGGCAAACGATATGTGACAGCCTCACTCTCATGGATCAATTGTAATCCTCAGGCCGGCCGCGAAATGAAGGACGTGCATCCGCTCGTCGTGCTCTCATCAAAAGACTTCAATCAGCGGACCGGCATTGTCATCGGTCTGCCAATGACGACGGCGTCGTACAACGACACGAACCCTTTTGCCATCAAGTGCACGGGCACCAAACGCGTCGCCAGCTATATCCTGGGCCACCAACCGAAATCCTTCGAGTGGCGCGCCAGAGGCGCAAAACCCCACCCTATGAAACAGGTCTCTGAGGAATCATTTGCCTCGGCTTGCGAGACACTGAATCAGAGATCGGCCAGGAGCGGTCGGTCAACCTCTTGTATATCTCTGCCTCAAAGCTACCACTAGCGACTCAGGTTGCGGGAAACGGCGTCAGAAGTGCACGTCCACCATCTAGCCAAAGAGATTGGCCCGGGCTCTCGCCGCACGCTGCCGGTCGATGGTGCAGACATTGGCGCGACGCGTGTGCCTCCGTCACCATACCAAGGACCACTACGGTTCGAGGGTTAGCGCTGCTGTGCTTCCGGAGCCAGGCGAAACCGCATCTTCGATTCACGGACTCCTCCATGGCGGCGATAGAAGCGGCATCCGTCGAAATTCCATTCCGGTGTCTGCCACTGCATCTCGCGGTATCCAAACTCGCGCGCGTGCTGAACGACAGCAGAAAGCAGTGCGGAACCCAGGCGCGCATTGCGGTAGCGTGGTCTCACAAACAAACAATCCATATGCAGATACTCCTCAGCGGCCCACGTTGCATACTCGGCGGCGGCAGTTGCATACCCTGCAACCTGCAATCCACTGACAGCGATCCAGGCATTCAATCGCGGAACACCGTGAAATAGAGCCTTCTGCAGCCCGCGCAGCTTCCCTTCTGGACTTATAGAGTGACCCTTCGAAGCGAGCATGTTCGCCGCACAAATCGACGAGATCATTCAGATCGTCAGCTCGCGCAGGGCGCACGCTCCAGTTCTGCGCCCCATGATCCCGCAGCTTCTTTGGCCCGCGGGATCCGTCACCCGTGATCACGGTGTTTGAGCGCCCGTCAGGGGGAAGCCCTCATCAATCCAGCCTGTGACGCCACCGGCCATGATCTTCACGGCGAACCCGAGTTGCGCGAGCCTCAGCGCCGCGCGCGAGCCGCCATTGCAATGCGGTCCTGCGCAGTAGGCCACAAACAGCGTATCGCGTGCATAGCCCGCCATTCTTGCAGCAACAATCTTGCCATGAGGGAGGTTGATGGCTCCCGGCACGTGACCCAGTGCGTACAAAGCTGGGCCGCGCACGTCCAGCAACACGAATCCCGGATCACCACTGTTGAGCGCCTCGTGCGTATCCCAGCAATCCGTTTCAAAGGTGAACTCGGATTCGAAGTGTTTGATTGCGATTTCCGGGGCGGCAGCCGCAACGGCCGTGACGGCGTTGGACATGTGTACCTCCTTGGGCGTTGGAAGGTCACATTGTTTACCGACGCCCGGGCGGTCACAATTGGCGGAAGTGCCATTGTGCGATCAAATCATGCCAACCCCAACCACGCGATCCAAAGCCTTCAACCCGCTCGTAGTAGCTCTGGCCTATGACGGGCTTTGCGCATTCGAGTTTGCGTGTACGGCGGAGGTGTTCGGCCTATCCCGCCCGGAGGTTGGGCCACGCTGGTATCGATTTGAAACCTGCTCATCGGGTGGTCGCAGAGTAAAAGGCCAGTACGGCTTGGCGATGTCCGTGAACGCTGGCCTTGACCGAATGACGCAGGCGGGAACCATCATGGTTCCGGGTTGGCAGGGAATTGACGTACCGGTCCCGGCACCGATCCTCGACGCATTGCGCGTGGCTCACGCGCGTGGCGCTCGCCTGCTTTCGATATGCTCGGGCTCATTCGTGCTTGCGGCGACGGGCCTGCTCTCTGGAAAGCGCGCCACCACACACTGGAGGTATGCCGCAGAACTCCAGCGGAGATACCCCGACATTGAGGTAAACGCTGACGTGCTATATGTCGATGAAGGTCAGATACTGACCTCCGCCGGCAGCGCCGCGGGACTGGATCTCTGTCTGCACTTGGTTCGCAGGGACCTCGGCGCGGCGGTGGCCAACCAGGTGGCGCGCCGCCTCGTGATTCCGCCGCACCGTGACGGCGGCCAGGCCCAGTTCCTCGACAGCCCTGTTGATCGACGCCAGCGCAATCCCCTGTCTGCGCTGTTGGAGCGCATTCAGCGTGAACTTCACCTGCCAGTGAGTATTGCAACATTGGCTGAACGGTCTGCCATGAGCGAGCGCACCTTCATGCGGCGCTTTCGGGCGACTACTGGCATGACGCCGGCAGACTGGATCACCCGTGCCCGTGTATCGCGTGCGCGGGAACTGCTTGAGTGCACGGCGCTGACTGTCGAAGAGATCGCTACCCATACTGGCCTTGGGACTCCCACGACATTGCGACATCACTTCCGGAAAAAGGTGGGTCTATGCCCGATCGAGTACCGCAGAAGGTTCTCACAGGCATCAAACCGAAAAGTCTAATAGCGGTCATTCGCAACTGGCCGCTACTTGCCACACTCGGTCGGTCGGCTGTGACGCGCGGAGAGTGGTTTGGCGGTCGCCTATCGGCCAAGACCCGCCTACCAATGTGCTGATCTCACTGCCCGAAAGCTGCCGGTCGCAATCGACATTTCTGACCATCCGATGGCGAAGCTGCAGCATCAATCGACTCAGAGAAATCGCCATGCCATCTGCGTGAGCACCCGGCCAGCTCGCGCTCCCTATCAGGGCTCCCTGACGTCATAGCCCTTTGCTTTGAGCTTGCTCAACAGGCCTCTGTCGGCGACCAGTTCATTGATTGGCAAAATTGCGAACGTGCTGACGTTCGTCGCCAGTGCGTTCTCGGCCGCGCCCAGCCACATCTGATTCACGCGCGTGATCATGCCCGTCAGAGCTTCGTGCTCAGGACTGGAACTGCCCAACCACAAGTCGTTGCAGGCCTTCGACTCCTCGAACACCAGCTGGACGTTGCGGAGTTCGTCGTTGCGAAACTCGTCGATGTAGCCGAGCGCCCAACTATTCGCCCGGTTCTTCATCTCGTCGAGATCTTCTTCCATGAGCCGGACCTGCTGTTCGAAGCAGGCTTGCTCCTGCTCGGGTGGGAAACTCTCCCACACACCCCCCAAGCGATTCGACCAGTCGCCGAAACCGTCTCCGATTTCTTCTCTCACGGAGATTTCAGTGCGCTTGATGTCGCGGTTGCGGCGTACCAGGCGCTGGATCGTCTTCAGAATGTCATCGCCAGAGACAAACCCCTCCCGCTTGCGGATGTTGCTCATCATCGTCCGGCCGGCTATCAGCGGGCGCATCTCGACAAGGCCGTCGTTGCCCGGAAAGTAACGCGCTTGCAAGGCCGCGAAGCGCGCATATAGCGCCGGTGGAAGGTTCTCTTCCAGAGTGCCGCCATCAGGATTGCGTTGGGCCCGAGTCCCGCGACGAGCGTTACGCACGAGGCTGAAGGGATTCAGTAGCACCGACAGAGGCGGCACCCAGCTCCATTCAGGCAGGCTCAGGACCTCCTGCGACTCCGCGATGACGCGCGCCACGCGCTCGCTCTCCCAGATCATACCGTTCGGAACCCAGCTCAGGTACGGGAAGATCCAAAGGGTCTTGTCGCCGTTGCTGACCTTCCACAATGGCGGACCCGGTAAGTGGCCGCGTACGACGATTTCTTCGAGAGTCTCAACTTCGGCGGCTATGCCGCTGCCCAGCGGCCATAGCGCCAACACCAACAGCGCTGCAAATTTCACGGCGGTCACTATTGTCTTCCTTCACTTGCTATGAACGCGGCACCGCAACTGATCGGTTCGGAACTGAACTTTACATGCCTTGTTATCATAGGTATTATTACCTTGTAATCCAAGGTATATGCGCGATGGCAGGTGGCAACAGCAATTTCCTCTCTGGGGTGCCGGAACTAATGGTCCTGCGGCTGCTGCAGGACCGCGAGATGTATGGCTATGAGATCGTCCAGGCGATCCAGGCCCAATCGCGCGGCGCCCTCAGCTTTGGCGAAGGCGTGATCTATCCGGTGCTGCACGGACTGGAGAAGGACGGGGCCTTGAAGTCCAAGCGCCGCGAGGTGGGTGGCCGCTCCCGGGTCTATTACATCCTGACGTCGCGCGGGGTCCGCCGCCTGTCCGACCTGACAGACACCTGGACCACTACGACGCAGGCCATCCAGACCGTGCTGAAGGGAGGCCTGCATGTCCGCCCCGTTTGAAGTCCTTGAAGACAGGCTCTTGCGGGGCGGTATCGCGCCCCGGCACGTGAAGCGCTATCTGAGTGAGCTGAACGAACATCTGTCCGACATTACCGAAGCACAGGCCGCAGCGGGGCATGAAGCGCCAACGGCTGCTGCCCGCGCCCGCGCCGCACTTGGCCCCGACGACGAACTGGCTGACGCCATGCTGAAGCAGCGCGACTTCCGCTCTGTCAGCGCCCGCTTCCCATGGATCGTGTTTGGTGTGTTGCCAGTGCTGGTCCTGTCGCTGGCCGTGCCATGGCACATTCTGGTGCTGGTTGTCCTGAAGAAACTCAGCGCGCCAACTCTGTTCCCCACACTGGAAGAGATGGTGCTGTTCACGGGCAATTTCATTCTGGTTCCAACCATCGGACTGCTGTCTGTGTTCATCGCACGGCGGCAACGCCATTTGCTGGTATGGCCGATCCTCAGCACCGCCATCATCCTCATCCTGTCGCCCCATTGGGACAACCAGCGCGTTGCGAACTTCGCCCCTGGCTTCAGCGCGTTGTATCACATGTATCGCTATTCCGATGAGACTATCCGCAGCGGGATCACCCCGATATTCTTGAGTGCCTGGTGGCACCTGATGGCGGTGCAATGGGCGACACTCGCCGCCCAGTATCTGCTAACCCTGTTGCCGCTGGCCTGGCTGGTTCACCGTCATCGCAAGACCGGAGCAATTGCATGAAACCACTTGCTCTGTTCGCGCTGCTTGCACGCCCGCGCTCGCGCAGGACACCGAGCTTGAAACCGTCACCGTCTATGGCCATTCGCTGGAGGGTGTTTGCCACGGAACTCTGGGGCAGTCCGGCTTTCGCCACCTTTTCGACACTTGACGGGCATGAACCCCGCGATGTTTGGAGTGTGATCATGCGGACAATCCTCTTTCTGACCACCATGGTGGGTGCAGCACAGCTGGCCATTGCGGCACAACCCGCTCCCCTGCCAGACGATCAAGTCGTGACACGAACCCAGCAGGTTGTTGAACAGATCATGCGGCGTCCGGAAGCCGTGGGCCTGTCTGTGGCCGTGGCGCGCGGAGATCGCATTATCGTTGAGCAGGGTATCGGCAAGGCCGACCTGGAGTTCGACGCGCCGGCCAATGCCCAGACCATGTTCCGCATTGGCTCACTCACCAAGCAATTCACCGCCGCCAGCATCATGAAGCTGGTGGAACGCGGCAGGATTAAGCTGGACGACGATCTGCACAAGTACGTACCCACGTTCGACACGGGTGGCCGCATGGTCACGATCAGGCAACTGCTGAACCACAGTTCAGGCGTGCCGAACGTCACCAGCCAGGCCGGCTTCGTGACGGACATGGCACCACGCGACCTGACCAACGAACAAGTGCTGGCAACGGTGAAGGGCGTGAAGTTCGACTTCGAGCCTGGCAAGGGGTGGAACTACTCCAATACCGGCTATTACCTGCTGGGGATGATCATCCAGGCAGTCGACGGCAGGCCGTACGACCGCTTCATGCAGGAAGAGCTGTTCGACCCATTGGGCCTTACCCGCACCCGCCACGGCTCCGAACGGGAGATCATCAAGAACCGCGCACAGGGCTATTCGGGTGGCACTGCGGTCAGCGCGCGCAGGAACGATGCAGCCCTAAGCATGATTGTGCCCGGTGCCGCGGGCTCGCTCAGCTCCACCGCCGGTGATCTGGTGCGCTGGCAGATCGCGCTGGTGAACGGACGCGCCGTCAGCACCGATTCCTGGCAGCAGATGATCGGTTCCACGGTTGCAACCACTCGGGGAGCCGTACGCTACGGCTTCGGGCTTCAAGTCGAGGAAGCGGAGGGCATGCGCCGCATATCGCATTCAGGATCCATCCAAGGATTCAACAGCGTGATCCACTACCTGCCGGAAGCAGGCTGGTACGTCGCAGTCATTTCCAGCAGCGAGACATTGCCAAGCACTGTAGTTGCCGAACAGATACTAGCGGCGCTTTCCGGCGCAGCACCTGCGCCCGTGAGCCGTACTGCGCCCAAGGAAGGCTCCGAAGCTGCTCTGCGGCGATTTGTGGCGGCGGTCGCGAAAGGAGAGCCAGACTACAGCCGCATGGGCGTCCGTCTTGCGGACACCATCCGTGCGCAACAGTCTGCCGCACAGGCGCAGCTGCAACCACTCGGGGCGATCGACACCGTTACATTCGTCAATGTCGGCATGGCTGGCAATGATGTCTTCAACGTCAACTTCACCAGTGGCGCGACGATGGTCATTTCAATCGGACTGGATGACGAGGGCAAGGTGGTGTCGGCCGGGCTGCGACCTGCCGAGGTTCCGACGGCGAGGTGACGACCACCGAGGCCGCCGCGTTCGCGCTGTAATGACATCGGTGTGTGCACACCGCAGCGGCAGAACAGCGGGCTTCCTGATACTTGACATTCATGACCGGCTGCTTTGGGTCAAAGTCGGAACGTGCGACCGTGTTCTCGAACAATTCCGTCGATTTACTGCACCAGCGTCATTCCGCTGTTCTTCGCCGCGCCCCGATCGAATGTCATGGTTCTTGCGCAACCGGCTGCCTCTGCCGAGCAGGCGATCAAGCAATCGGCAAAGTCGCCTCCAGAGCGTTGCAGGAGGCGAAGGCTTTTCCAGACGGTTTCCCCACGCTCGATCACAAGCTCCTTGGTCCGGAGGAGTGTCTCAAATGCTTCTATCAGCTGAGATCGGCTCAGCCCATAGGCTGATGAAAGTACCCAGGCGAGTTCCACGGTCGCAATCAGGGGCACAAAACCGGGCGACTCCGCTGTAAGTGATTCGACCATTCGAGTAGCCAGAGGCGACTGCTTGAGATCATCCTGCATGATGTAGCGGACCAGGACATTGGTATCGAGTCCATTCACTTTGCCGCAGCTCCCCGCCTGGCGATCGCGGCATTCATTTCGTCAATCGAGACGGCTTTGCGCGGCTTGCCAAACATGCCTTTCAAGGCAGTTACCGAGCGTGTGGCGGCGATAAACTCATAGCGCCCGGGCGCAACCTCGACAAACTCCACGCGATCCCCGGCATCCACGCCAAGGGAGGCGCGCACCTCTGCCGGGATCGTGATCTGCCCCTTCGTTGTCAGCGTTGCCGTGGCCATGGAAGTCTCCTGACAGTGACTCCTTACATTATAGTAAGGACACTGTGAAGGCAAGCATGTGTGGTTGGCGAAACTGTCGTATTTGGCCCATCTCGCATCTCCAGGAGCGGTCATTCGCGAGCGACCGCTTCGGGTCAAATCAGGACTGATCGCCGCGGACGGACCCCCGATGTGCGGTTCCCTTCGAAACGGTTCGTGTCCGATCGAAGGCTCCGACCGTTTGCGGACGGTTGGGGGTGGTCTGTCGACTCTGGATTCCACAAGTCGCTGCTATGATCGGGCTAATGGCAGCGATCATCGTCAACCCCGAAAAGGTACGCGAGTTCAAGAGCGCCGAGAGCTTCTACAAGTGGCTCAGCAGACACCACGACAAAGAAGATGAGCTCTGGATCAAGATATACAAGGTAGATTCGGGTCTCAAATCAATTACCCCCAAGGAAGCCATCGACGTCGTTCTTTGTTGGGGCTGGATCGACGCGGTGCGCAAGGGGCTGGACGAGAAAAGCTACCTGCAGCGCTACACACCGCGCCGGAGCAAGAGCATTTGGAGTCGGATCAACGTCGATAACGTCGCCCGGCTCGTGAAGGAATGCCGCATGACTGAGCACGGACTCAAGCATGTTGAAGCGGCCAAGTCCGATGGGCGATGGGACCGTGCCTATGCGAGCGGCAAGGACATGAAGATTCCCGGCGACCTCCAAGCCGCCATCGATGCCAAGCCCAAGGCCAGGAAGATGCTGGAAAAACTGAGCCCACAGAATCGCTTCGCTTTAGCCTTCCGGATGCATCACGTCAGGACCGAGTCCGGTCGGCGGAAGAAGATCGTTGCCTTCGTCGAAATGCTTGAGCGCGGCGATACAATTCACCCGCAACGGCAGAAATGACCTGCTTGATTTCATAGTGCAGGAACAACGCCTGACCCAGGATCAACGGTATGCGCGAGTGACGCCCTGAAGCGGTCATTCCTGACCGGCAGCTTCGGGTCAATAATTGACGGCCAACCTGCGGAGTCAGACCGGGCGGGTGATTTGCATCAGCCGGTCGAATGGTCGTGATGCGCGTGGTCGTGATCATGCGCATGCTCTGCACACCGTTCACAGTTCACCCACCCAGAATCTCCCGACACGTAGTGTTCCTTCTTCCAGATCGGAAGCCGGTGCTTCACTTCGTCGATGATGTAGCGGCAGGCTTTGAAGGCTTCGTCGCGGTGCGCGGCGGCAACCCCGACCCATACGGCAACTTCACGCAGTTGCAGATCGCCCAGACGGTGTATGCACAAGGCCTGCGTCACACCGAAACGCTCACGGGCCTCGGCGATAATGCGTTCGCCCTCGCGCACACCGAGTGCTTCGAATGCTTCGTATTCCAGGTGCGTGACCTGATGGCCGTCGTTGTGATCGCGGACCCAGCCTTCGAACGATGTGAAACCACCGCAATGGGTATCGATGAGTTCGGCCCGTAACACCGCGCAATCAATTACCGCATGCGAGAAGCGGAAGGGGTTCATCCGCCGGCCACCGGGGGAATGAACACAACTGTGTCACCAGCGTGCAGCGGGCGCGACCAGTCGGAGAACTCTGCATTCACTGCCACCTTCAGGTGCTCGGGCGTCAGCGTGAAATGGTGGCGGCCGGTCAACTCCGCGAACAATTCGCGCGGCGTGGCGGCGCAGGTGGAGAAAGCCTCTTCGCGTCGCCCGGCCTGCTCGCGCAGCAACGCGAAATATTGCACGCGCAGCTCGCGTGGGCTGTCGGCGGTGCTGCCGCCGGATAGTGCCAGCGCGGCGGCCAGTTCCTGCGGGGTATTCACGTTATCCAGGGCCTTGGTGTTGGGCTGCTCCAGCAGCAGCGTATCGGAATTGATCAACAACTTGCGCGGGCAGTTGCGGCCCGTGGCCAGAAACTGAACCAGCGCCGCGGCGGCGGCGGGTTCGTAGATCGCGCACAGTGGCTCAGGCAGTCCGTCATGCTGGCTGCGAAAGGCGGTGGCTACGCGTGCGGGGTCGCGACGTGCAATCAGCTGCTGCAGTGTCGCAATGTCGAGCCATGGCAGGTCACAGGCCAACACCAGCCACGCGGCATCCGGCCAGGCGAGCTGTGCTGCGCGGATGCCTGCGGCCGGACCTTCCGTGCCGTCTGCCACATCAATGATCTGAGAAAACTGGGCGCGTAAGGGATCCCTGGTCTGGTCTGCGCGCACCGAAACGAAAGCACGCGCGACCACATTTTTCAGCAGCCCGAACGCGCGTTCCAGTTGAGTGCCGCCGTGGTATTCCAGCGCCGCCTTGTCCTGACCCATGCGGCTACTGTGGCCGCCGGCGAGTACCAGGCCATAAACCGGCGCCGTCATTTGCGTGGCTCGCGCTGATAGTCACGTTTGCCGCCTGACTTTTGCAGCAGGCGCACCGGTCCGATCTCGATCTCGTGCGATAGCGCCTTGCACATGTCGTAGACAGTAAGTGCTGCAACGCTGGCGCCAGTCAGCGCTTCCATCTCCACGCCGGTTGTGTGCGAGACCGCGACATCGCAGGTCACCCGCAGCCCGCCACGGCAGGTATCGATGGCAATCTTCACGCTCTGCAATGAAAGAGGGTGGCAGAACGGAATCAGTTCGTGTGTGCGTTTGGCAGCCATCACGCCTGCGATGATGGCGGTGTCGAACACCGGGCCTTTTTTCGTGCGATGTCCGGTGCGTTTGAGCTCACGTGCCACCACGGCGGGCAGCGTTACCATGGCTTCGGCGCTGGCTTCGCGCCGGGTGATCGCCTTGCCACCGACGTCCACCATGGTGGGGCGGTTGGCAGCATCCAGATGCGTGAGCTTCGGACTGCGTCTGGCCATGAGTGCCTTCAGCCGCCGATGTAGTTCATTTCGACTTTGGGGCCGCTGGCAGTTTTCGCGCGTAGCAGGATGCGCTGCTCGCTGTAGCGGTCCTCGCGCCGCGTCCAGGTGTTGCGGATGATGCCGGCAAGTTCGTTGTCATCCACGCCAGCGCGCAGCGGGCCACGCAGGTCGGTGCCGGTTTGTGCAAACAGGCAGGTGTAAAGCGCACCATCGGATGACAGACGCGCCCGCGAGCAGGCGCCGCAAAATGGCTGCGTCACCGAGGAAATGAAGCCGACTTCGCCCTTGCCGTCGTTGAATGCATAGCGCCTTGCCACCTCGCCGGCGTAATCGGCCTTCACGGCATGCAGCGGCCAGCGTTCGTGGATGCGCGCCTGCAGGTCGCGTGAGGGCACCACGAGCTGCTCACGCCAGTCGTTGCGGTTGCCAACATCCATGTATTCAATGAAGCGTACGGTAATGCCCGCGCCGCGGAAGCGTTCCACCAGTGGCAGCACGCTGTCTTCATTCACACCACGCTGGATGACCGCATTGATCTTGATCGGGCCGAGACCCGCATCTCGCGCATGCTCGATGCCTTCCAGAACTTCGGTTACGCGGCCAAAGCCGCCATTCATGCGTGCAAAAATGTCCTGGTCCAGGCTGTCGAGACTGATCGTGACCCTTCCGAGTCCGGCCGCCTTGAGTTCGTAGGCGTGCTTGGCGAGCAGCACACCGTTGGTCGTCATCGCGATGTCTTCAATGCCGGAAATCGCATTCAGGTCGGCGATCAGGTCCGGCAGGTTCACGCGCAGCAGTGGCTCGCCGCCAGTAATGCGCAGCTTGCTCACGCCCATGGGCACGAACAATCGAGTCAGCCGCAGGATTTCCTCGAAAGACAGCCGCTCGGTGGTTTTCAGGAACGCATAGTGCTCGTGAAAGCGTTCGCGCGGCATGCAGTAGGGGCAGCGGAAATTGCAGCGGTCCATTACCGAGATGCGCAGATCGCGCAGCGGCCGGTTCAAGCGGTCGAGGGGGCTGCGCAGAAGAGGCGCGACGTTACTCATGAATTACCAACGATAAAGCCGGGTTACAAACCCCTTGGGATAAGTATTGGGGCCGGGGGGCAATTCTACAAACCCCTGCGTGCCGGCCAGTGCTGCAAAGTCGCCCGAAGTGTTGAAACTGACGGTTCGCGCCCAGGGGCGGCCCCATTCGTCGGTTTCGACTGTCACCGGCAGGAATCCAGTCAGAGCGGTCTCCAGCGTTGCGGGTGCAGCCAGGGCAATCTTTTCGCCAGCCGGAGGCTCGCGCACACCCATCGCCAGGCTGATGGCAGGGATGACATAGCGGGCCAGGCAGACGAGTGTCGATACCGGATTTCCTGGCAGTGCAAACACGACGTTGCCGCCCGCCGATACTCCGAACCACAACGGTCTGCCTGGCCGCTGCGCCACCTTGTGAAAGACCTGTTTTACGCCGCAGGCCGCCAACGCCGCCGGCACCAGATCGAACTTTCCCATGGAGACACCACCGCAAAGGATCAGCACCTCGTAGCTCTGCAGGTGCTCCTTGAGTCGTGTGTGCAGGATCTCCGCGTCATCCGGCAGGTGGTCGTCGGCCACGCGCAGATAGCCTCGGCGGCGCAGTGCGGCCGCGAGACCATAGGCGTTGGAGCGGCGCAGCTGCCAGGGCTCGATGGGTTCGTCCGGTTCGATCAGTTCATTTCCGGTGGAAATCACGATGCAGGCCGGTTGCTGGCTGACGCGCAAACGCGCCATGCCAGCCCCTGCCGCTGCGGCAATGTCCGGCGCCTCGAGTCGCGCCCCGGATTGCAGCAGCAGTGAACCCTGTTTCATGTCGCTGGCGCGTGCATGAACGAACTGTCCGCTGGTGACGGTGACGTCTGACGCGAGTTCCGCCGTGCCATCCTTGACGAGAATCTTTTCCACGGGCACCACCGCGTCGCAGCCAGCTGGAAGCATGGCGCCGGTCATGATCTCGATGCAGTTGCGGGGGGATGCCAGCTCAAGGGGTCGGTCGCCAGCTGCCTGGGTTGCCTGGATCCGGAATCGCCGCAGGCCGCCAGCAACGCTCGCGGCGCTCAGCGCGATGCCATCCATGGCCACCCGGTCAAATGGCGGTTGGTCGCGTTCCGTGTAGACGTTTTCACGTAGCACCCCGCCGGCACACTGGCCGACCGGCAGGGACTCAATGGGCAGGCAGGGCAGATGACGGGCGATCTGCTGTTCCGCCTCGGCGGGCGTCAGCATTGCGCCCGCCGCTTACTTGGGGCGAGCCTTGAATGCGGCCAGCTCCAGGTTGAATTTGTCGACCCACTTCTGCTGCTCATCCATGGCCGCATGATTCTTCGACATGTAGCTGTCGTCGAACTGCTTCTTCAGGACTGCGTCTGCCTTGGGATACTTGGCCACCTGCTTTTCGTACTCGTCCTTGATGCACTCCAGGTAGGCACCCATTCTCGTCGTGAACTGGTCGATGACTTTTTTGCCCGCGAGCATTTCTTCGCGCGGGGCAGTGGCGCCTTCCGGAACTTTCCTGGGTGAGTCAGGTGGCTTGCATGCGGCCCAGGCTGTGGAGGACACCAATGTGGCCAGAACCAGCAGGCAGGATAGTTTTTTCATGATCAGCCCCATGTAGCCCGGTTATCCGGGACGCTTGACGGCAATACTACTGACTCTGCTTGCGGCGTGCCATCATTGGCCTATCCGGGAAGCGCCCGTAGCTCAGTTGGATAGAGTAGCTGGCTTCGAACCAGTTGGTCGGGAGTTCGAATCTCTCCGGGCGCGCCACTTTTCCCGAATGATTTTCTTCGGTGGTTCATGTGGTTAACTCAATTTTCGGATACGTGATGCGGGCCAGGTGATTGCCGTGGAAATCCTGCTGGAGCAGCTGAGTCTGCACCGTGCCGGCCGGCCAGTGCTGAACGAAGTTTCCTGGCGGGTCAGCCCTGGCGAACGCTGGCTGGTGGTCGGCGCGAGCGGTGCGGGCAAGACGCAGTTGTTGAAAATCGTGGCCGGGGATGTGTGGCCGGACGAGGCGCCTTCGCCAACCCGTCGCTATCGCGCAGACGGCGAGTGGCACGATCAGCCGGCGGACATTCGCGATGAGATCGCCTGGCTTGGACCGGAGCGCCAGGATCGCTATGAACGCTACGCCTGGAACCATGCCGCGTTGGACGTCGTGGGTACGGGCCTAAATCGCACGGACATTCCTCTTGAGCCGCTGACGGCAAGCCAGCGTGAGACCTGTATGGAGTTGCTGCGCGCCGCGGGAATCGCGCGTCTGGCGCAACGCCGGTTCCTGACGCTTTCGTATGGCGAGCGGCGCCTCGTCCTGCTCGCGCGCGTGCTGGCCTGGCGCGCTGCCGTGCTCATCCTGGATGAGGTGGCGACTGGCCTCGATACGCTAAATCGCCAGCGTCTCTATCGGTTGCTGCGCAGTCGCCGCCTGCACGGCACGGCATGGATCTGTTCGGCCCATCGCGACGAGGACATTCCTCCGGGAGCGACGCACCTGCTGTGGCTTGATGCCGGTCGTATTCGTTACGCGGGAATGCTGACGCGCCCGCGTCTGCGCGAGGCGCTTTCTGTTGCCAGCGCCGACAAGCCCGCGCTCCATGCTGCGAAGTCACTCCGATTGCAGCCGCCCGCCCGCAAGCCGGCTGCCGCGCGCCCGTGGATCACACTTCGCAACGCCAATGTGTGGATCGACGAGAAGCGCGTGTTGCATGGGCTGGACCTTACCGTCGGACGCGGTGAATGCTGGGTGGTGCATGGCGCCAATGGTTCGGGCAAATCGACGCTGTTGCGCACTCTCTATGGTGATCATGCTGTGGCGAGTGACGGACTCATCCGCCGCGCGGGAATCGTGCCCGGTGTACCGTTGGATCAGTTCCGGGCACGCACCGGGCTGGTTGCGCCGCATCTGCAGACCGACTATCCGCGCGATCAGACCGTGCTCGATACCGTCGTCTCCGGGCTGCATTCGAGCATTGGCCTGAATTTCCGCGCCACGCCCGGCGAATGTCGTCGCGCGCGCATGGCATTGCGCGCACTGCAGATGGAATCGTTCGCAGACCTGACGCTGGCGCAGCTGTCCTACGGGCAGGTGCGTCGCATACTGTTCGCCCGCGCGCTGGCGACGCGGCCGCGCCTGTTGTTGCTGGACGAGGCTTTTACCGGCCTCAACGGCCGGCTGCGTGCAGAGCTGCTCGCCTGGCTCGAAATCCAGGTCGACACGGGCGTTACGGTGGTGATGGCCACGCATTACCGCAGCGAGTGGCCGCGCAATGCCTCACATGAATTGATGTTGTCCCGGGGACGGGCCACCTACGCAGGTAAGCTGCGCGCATGAAGAAAGGAGTGTGGGTGGCGCTGGCAGTGCTGGTTGCAGCCGCAGCACTGCGCGTGGCCGGGGGAGCCGGCTTCTGGCGGCGCTACCTCACCACGATGCAAGGCGGCGGTGCCGAATCCGCGGCCGGGCTGATTGCGCCGCGCGTGCGGCTGCCGGGTGGCGCGACGGAACTCCCTCGCGCCACGGCGGAATCTGCACTCATCGCCGCGGAGGCGCTGCAACGCGCAGCGGACACAGCACGGCAGCAAGGTGCACAGGCGTTGGTGGTACATCGCCACGGTCACCGCGTGTTCGAGTACTTCGCAATGGATCGAAGCGGCGCCACGGAAGTGGCGGGTGGTGAATTGGCGCCGGCGTTGTTAGCGCTGTCTCTGGGCCCATTGGTGGATGCGCGCCGCATGGAGCCCGCTGCAGCAGTTGCTGCTATACGCGATGCGACCCGTCCGGACGAAGACTGGCGCAATCCCTGGTCGGCAGCTGCGCGGCGCCGCTTCAACCTGGCGCCGCCGCCAGCGGCATTGTTGCTGGATCTGGATGGCAGCATCGCAAACACAATCTCGAGTCGTATATGGCTGCCACTGGGCGCTGCTGATGCGGCATTGTGGGGTGTTGACGATTCGTTGCTACGCCTGGACTGCTGTGTGGCAGCACGACTCGATGACTGGATGCGTATCGGCGACCTACTCTTGCAGCAGGGCACCTATCAGGGTCAACGCATCGTTTCGCCCGACTGGATCAGGCAGCTGCTCGCTGCAGATCCTGATGGAAGGCGGCATCCGGTATGGCTTGCGGAGCAGCGGCCATGGACCGGCGATGAGCCGCCCGCAACGCGTGAGATCTACTGGTTCGACCTGGGATCCGATGTGCGTCTGTGGCTCGTGCCGCGCCGCGGTCTGGCAGTGCTGCACTGGGCGGGCGCCGGTGATTCGCGCGATACACTGATTCCCAATACCATCCTGCGCGGACTCCTCGATCAGGCGCCCGCGGTGGGCGGTGCAACTGAACTGAACGATCTGGTGCCGGGGCACTAGCGCAGGAACTCATGCTGGAGCACAAATCGCGATGATCTATTCCTACGGTGAACGTTGCCTGAAGGCCGATGGGGTCTACTACATCGCGCCAAGCGCAGATGTCATCGGCTCTGTCAGTCTGGGCGATGAGGCAAGCGTGTGGTTTGGCGCAGTGCTGCGCGGCGACAACGACTGGATTCACATCGGGGCCGGCAGCAATGTGCAGGATGGCAGCATCATCCACGTTGATCCCGGCGTGCCGGTGGTGGTGGGAGCGCACGTCACCATCGGGCACGGTGTGATGCTGCACGGTTGTCACGTGGGTGATGGCTCGCTCATCGGCAACCGTGCCACGGTGCTTGATGGTGCGCGCATTGGCGCGGGCTGCCTGATCGGCGCTGGCTCGCTGGTCACGCCCAACACCGTGATTCCGCCGGGCTCTGTCGTGATGGGCGCACCGGGCCGCGTCGTGCGGCAGGTGGCGCCGAGCGACCTGGAATGGATGAGGGCTGGTTGCGAGTCTTACAGGTTGAACGCGCGCGAATACGCGGCGAAGCTGGTCAGAGCCTGAGAGAGGCTTCGAATACCACGACGGCTTGACCTGCGATCGATGCGGTCGTTGGCTTGCCGGCGGCATCCAGTTCCACGGAAACCATCACCCGGCCAGGCCGCCCGACGTGCGCGCCCTGGGCTCCGGTGAAATGTGCGAAGGCTTCATTTGGCGCCAGCAATGCGTGTTCGACCAGATAGACGCCCAGCATGGCGTGGGCATTGCCACTCACCGGATCTTCATCAATGCCCAGCGCCGGGCAGAACATGCGCGCCTCAGTGGCGCAGCCTGGCGCGCTTGGATTGCGCGTGAATATAAAGTAACCCTGTGCTCCCAGCTGCGCCGACAGGGCGCCAAGCGCGGCCAGCTGCGGCCGTATCACGTCAAGGACATGGCTGTCGCGAACACCAAGCAGCAGGCGTGTGCTGGCGGACCCTGCGATGCGGGCAGGACATGCAACATCCAGCTGCCCGTGCGTCAGTCCCAGCAGTTGCAGCACCTGATCAAGCTCGACAGACGTCAGTGTTCTGCCCAGCGGTGGGGCAGGCTGGCGAATGGAGAAACCGCCGTTGCCCTCTAGCGCCTGCACTTCCACGATGCCCGTCTGGCCTTTCTGCCGGCGCAGCGCCTGTGGCAGGGTGCGGGCGAGCACGGCGTGCGCGGCAAGCGTGGCGTGCCCGACGAACGGTGCTTCCTTGCGCGGTGTGAAGAATCTCACGCCGATGTCGTGATCGGAGGCGGTGGCTGGCAGCACGAACGCTGTGTCGCCATTGTTCAGCTCGCGCGCGATCGATTGCATCTCGGCTTCGGACAACTGTTCCGCGTGCAGCACCACGCCGGCGGGATTGCCGCTGAACTGCGTGTCGGTGAATGCGTCGACCTGGAAGATGCGGACAATGCGTGACATGTGCAGCAGCTGTGATCCGCAGTTGAAATCGGAGCGGCGGACGCTAACATAGCGCCTGCCTTGGGGTGGCTCAATCCAGAGCCTGAGATGCCAATGTGGCGAACCCGTTGAACTTGATCCGGTTAGTACCGGCGAAAGGAGCAGGTCGATGATTGCGGCGCATTCCCGTTTTATTCCCGTTTTTCTCACAGCAATGGTGCCGTTCGCGGCCGTGGCTGCCGACAGCAGGCTGGACGACGTAGTAATCACGGCCAGCCTTGCTGATACACCACTGACATTGATGCCGGCAAGTGTCACCGTGCTGAACGCCGACGAACTGGGCGCCGCGGGGCTGTCTCATTTCGGCGATGTGGTTGATCTGGTTCCCAACCTCGGTCTTGCCGGCGGCACTTCCCGTCCGCGTTTTTTCCAGATCCGCGGCATTGGCGAACTCGAACAATACGAAGGCGCGCCCAATTCATCGGTTGGTTTCCTGATCGATGACATCGACTTCTCCGGAATCGCCATGCCTGCTGCATTGTTCGATATCAAACAAGTGGAGATCCTGCGCGGACCGCAGGGCACTGCATATGGTGCGAACGCCATCGCCGGGTTGATCAGCATCCAGTCGCAGTCGCCCCAGGAAGGATTGGCGCTGCGCGGCGAGCTCGAGGCCGGCAACTACGATACCTACAGCGCGCGCCTGGTCCTGAACAATTCCACCGCGGGTGACAGAACTGCCTGGCGCATGGGCGCACAACACACAACCAGCGACGGATTCAGGCACAACGCCTATCTGGATCGCGACGACACCAACGGCTTCGACGAAAACCTGGTCCGCCTGCGTCTGCGCAGCCATCTGACAAAAGACCTCGACCTGAACCTCACGGCGCTGTATTCCGACGCAGACAACGGATATGACTCCTGGTCCATCGACAACTCGCGCGTGACGCAGTCCGACCGGCCTGGCGTCGATGCGCAGCTGTCGCGCGCGCTGGCAGTGCGCTTCGACTACGCCGGTTGGGATGGCGTCTCCCTGCGCAGCGTCAGCACGATATTGGACGCCGACATGGACTACTCGTTTGATGGCGACTGGGGCAACGATGCATTCTGGGGCGTGAACGGTCCCTACGATTTCTCGGAGTCCATTGGTCGCGAGCGCCGCAACATCAGCCAGGAATTCCGGCTGCGTGGCAGCGGTGAGTCCGGCGGGTGGGTGGCTGGCGTGTATGCGCTGCATCTGCGCGAGCGCTTCGCGCTACTGGATCTGTACAACGGCGATATTTATCGCACGCTCGACAGCAACTTCCGGGCGCTGAGTCTGGCTGCCTATGCGCAGGTCGATCACAAGATGGCTGCGGCGTTGACACTGTCCACAGGGTTGCGCGTCGAACGGCGTGATGCTCGTTACCGCGACAGCAACCTACGGGCCAGTGATCCGGTCGACACGATGGTTGGCGGTCACGTTGCACTGACCTGGGAGTTTGCGCCGGCGCAGTCTGCCTACGCCACCATCACCCGCGGTTACAAAGCCGGTGGCGTCAATACCACGGCGGCGGAAATTTCCGATGACCTGCGCAACTTCTCTCCGGAGTTCCTGTGGAATCTGGAGGCGGGGCTCCGTACAAAATCTGCCGACGGCCGGTGGAATACCCGCACCAGCGTGTTCTACATGCGGCGCACGGATCAGCAGGTTTCAAGCTCCGTGCAGTCGGATCCGTCCGATCCGCTTACCTTCGTGCTGCTCACCGACAACGCAGCGCACGGTGATAACCTGGGTATGGAGAGCGAGCTGGCTTGGAATCCACTGCAGGGTCTGCGCATCGAGGCAACCGCGGGGCTGCTGCGGGCGCGCTTCCTCGGCTACACGCTAGAAGGGCGCAGTCTCGACAAGCGCGACAGTCCGCACGCACCGAATTACCAGCTCGGGCTCGCTGCCAACTGGCGCTCTTCCTCCGGCTGGTTTGCGCGCGCGGCTTTTCAGGCCGTGGATGCCTTCTATTTCAGCGCCAGCCATGACCAGCGCGCGCCGGCCTATCAGTTGGTCAACCTGCATCTGGGCTACGAGACTGACCGCTGGAATGCGACGCTATATGCTCGCAATGTGCTCAACGAGCACTATGCCGTACGCGGCTTCTTTTTCGGCAACGAGCCGCCAGACTTTGCAGCCAAGCGCTACATCCAGAATGGTGATCCGCGGCAGATCGGCCTGCGCGTCTCTGTCGACCTGTGATCTGCAGAAGGAATCAGCATGAATATCGCAGTTGAAATCAGCATGTATCCACTCTCGGAGGAATACCTGCTGCCCATCCAGGCGTTCATAGACAGGGTGCGGACCAATGACAGGCTGCAAGTGCTCACCAACACCATGAGCACGCAGATTTTCGGTGAGTTCGACGAGGTCTTCCGCACCCTGCAACAGGAAATCCGCACCAGTCTTGAAGAAGGGCCGCGCGCTGTGTTCGTCACGAAATTCCTCGGAACAGTCTCGTAGGCATGCCCGACTTCAGCGCCCAGTCGTTGCTCGCCAGCCTGCGCGCAACTAGCGCGGCCGAATGGATTGCAGTGGCAACGGGTGTGTTCTACATCCTGCTGATCATGCGCCGCAATCGATGGGGCTGGCTCGCAGGCGGCATCAGCTCGCTGATTCTCGCGGTAATTGCAGCGCGTTCGCACCTGCCCATGCAGGCGTTGCTCCAACTGTTCTATGTGGCGGCGGCGGTCTACGGCTGGTGGAGTTGGGCGCCGCAGACACAGCCGCAACAGGTGTCGATATGGACCTGGCGCGGCCACGCGCTGGCGTTGGCTGCGTGCTTAACGGTGAGTCTGGGTCTCGCCCGGCTGCTAGCGGGGGAGGGGTACTCGGCCTTCCCATTCATCGACTCGTTGGTTGCCTGCGCGGGGCTGTTTGCGACCTGGCTGGTCGCGCGGGTCTATCTGGAAAACTGGTTGTACTGGATCGTCATCGATGTGGTGTCCCTTTTCCTGTTCCTTTCGCAGGGGCTGGTCGTGGCTGCCAGTCTGTTCGCGATTTATCTGGTTATCTCTGTGGTAGGGCTGCGCAGCTGGTGGCGGATCCGCCGCGACGATCAGCGGGTTGCGGCCGGATAGTCGGCCGTATGATTCCTGCGGAGATCCTGCCGCTGATTCCCGGCTGTGCGGACGGACGTCCGCCGCGGCATGTGCATCCCCTGCCGGGCGGGCGCGGCTGCAACCTGGTGCTGCGGATCGATACGGACGCCGGGCGCTTCGTGTTGCGACAGCGTCAACCACCCCTGAATCGACCGGGTTCGGCAGCGCGGACCGAATTGCACAGCCAGATGATTGCCGCCGCCGCGGGGCTCGCGCCGCGCCTGATCAACGCAGCGCCGGACGGCAGCTGGCTGCTGATGGATTTCATCGACGGGGAGCTGTGGACCGAAACAGAGCTTCTCTCCATCGATGGGCTGGCGCGACTCGGAGCCAGACTGGCGACACTGCACAGCCTCGCGCCACCGGCGGATGTTCCGGACTTCGACGCTTCGGCAATCGCCGCGGGTTATCTGCAGCAACTCCACTCAACAGTGTCTGGGCGTGCCGAGCGGTACGAGCCGCTACTCGCACGAGCGCGGGAGTTGTCGCAGGCCATCGAGGGACTGACCGACAGGGCGGTGCTCAACCACGGCGACCTGCAACTCGGCAACATGCTCGGCCGGGAGCCCCTGCTAATTGACTGGGAATATGCCCAGGTTGTCGATCCGACATATGACATCGCCTGCCTGCTGACTTATTACCCCCGGCTGGAATCACAGCTGGGGCTCCTGATGGAGTTCGCAGGCCTCTCAAAACCTGCTGACCTGGCGGTCCTGGCCCTGCAGCGGGAGCGTTTTGCCTTGCTGAATCAACTCTGGGACGCAGTCAACGGTTCGAAAGCTGGATAAGTACCTGCCTACACAGGCAAAATGGCGCGCTACCCGTTGGCTTGAGGCGCATCCACCCCATCATGGCTTTGATCAAGGTTACCGACCGAGACGGAATCGAGCACGACGTCGAAGGCAATACCAGCTTTACGTTGATGGAGAATCTTCGCGATCTGGACTACGGTGTCGCCGCCGTCTGCGGCGGCATGTGCGCCTGCGCCACCTGTCACGTGTATGTAGATGAAGCATGGCTGGCAAAGCTGCCACCCATGCATTCCGATGAACGGGATCTGCTGGGCGACCTCTCCACTTTCCGCCCCAATTCCCGCCTGTCCTGCCAGATCAGGTTTTCCGGCGCGTTGGCCGGCCTGAAAGTGCGCATTGCCGACGACGAATGAGACACTCATGAAACAGCCTGTGATAAAGCCCGGCAAGGCGTTGATCTGCGGCTCGATGGCCTATGACACCATCATGGTGTTCAACGACCATTTCCGGAACCACCTCCTGCCGGACAAGCTGCACATGCTGAATGTGTCGTTCCTGGTGCTGGAAATGCGGCGTGAGTTTGGCGGTTGCGCGGGCAACATTGCATACAACCTGAAGCTGCTTGGCGATACCGGCCATGTGATGGCCACTGTCGGCCATGACTTCGCACCGTATGCGCAGTGGATGGACAGCCACGGCGTGCCGCGGGATTACCTCCAGACCGTGCTGTCCGAGCACACCGGTCAGGCGTTCATCACTACCGATTTGGACAACAACCAGATCACAGCCTTCCATCCCGGTGCGATGGGGCATGCGCACCTGAATAATGTGGCGGATGCCAAAGACGTGTCGATCGGTATTGTCGCGCCCGATGGCCGCGACGGGATGATCCAGCATGCGGCGCAATTTGCAGCGGCTGGCATCCCCTTCATTTTCGACCCTGGCCAGGGTCTGCCCATGTTTGGCGGCGAAGACCTGCGCAGCTTCATCACGCAGGCGACGTGGGTAACGGTGAACGACTACGAATGGAGCCTGATGGCAGAGCGCACCGGCTGGAATGAAGCCACGGTGGCCAGCAAGGTCGCGGCGCTGGTTGTCACGCATGGCGGCAATGGTTCCACCGTGTTCACGGCCGACGGCAAACTCGACATTCCGACGGCCCCGGCCCGCTCGGTGATCGATCCCACCGGTTGCGGCGATGCCTATCGCGCCGGGCTGCTGCATGGGCTGATGCATGGTTTCCCATGGGAAAAAACCGCGCGCATTGCCTCACTGCTTGGATCACTGAAGATCGAGTCGCGCGGCACACAGAATCACAGCTTCACGCCGGCACAGTTCCGGCAACGTTACGAATCGCTTTTCGGTGCACTGTAGGAAAGAGGATCAGGATCCAACATGAGCCACAGCTATCTGTTCACATCCGAGTCGGTGTCGGAAGGTCATCCGGACAAAGTTTCGGACCAGATTTCCGATGCCATCCTTGATGCCATCCTGGCAGAAGACAAATATTCCCGGGTTGCAGCTGAAACGCTGTGCAATACCGGCCTCGTGGTGCTGGCTGGTGAGATCACCACCAAGGCAAAGATCGATTATCACTCGGTGGCGCGCGGCGTCATCAAGGACATCGGCTACGACAACACCGAATACGGCATCGATTACAAGGGTTGTTCGGTACTGGTTGCGTATGACACGCAGTCACCGGATATCGCGCAGGGCGTGGATGAAGGTCGCGGCCTGAACCTGGACCAGGGCGCGGGCGACCAGGGTCTGATGTTCGGCTATGCGGTCAACGAGACCGCCGAGCTGATGCCGCTGCCGCTGCACCTGGCGCATCGGCTGGTCGAGCGGCAGGCCCAGCTGCGCAAGAACGGCAAACTGCACTGGCTACGTCCTGATGCGAAATCGCAGGTCACAGTCAAGTATGTGGATGGCAAGCCCACCGAAATCGACACCGTGGTGCTGTCAACGCAGCATCATCCGGAAATTGCGCACAAGGAATTGAGCGAGGCGGTGATCGAAGAGATCATCAAGCCGGTACTACCGCCGGAACTGGTGGGCAAGAAGATCAATTACCTCATCAACCCGACCGGCCGCTTCGTGGTCGGTGGCCCGCAGGGCGATTGCGGTTTGACCGGCCGCAAGATCATTGTGGATACCTACGGTGGTGCGGCTCCGCACGGCGGCGGCGCGTTCTCGGGCAAGGATCCGACCAAGGTCGACCGTTCGGCTGCCTATGCGGCTCGCTACGTGGCCAAGAATATCGTGGCGGCTGGCCTCGCCGATCGCTGCCAGGTGCAGGTCTCCTACGCCATCGGCGTGGCCAAGCCCACCAGCATCATGGCGACCACCTTCGGCACCGGCAAGATTTCCGACGAAAAGATCGAGGAGCTGATCGGCAGGCACTTCGACCTGCGTCCGAAGGGAATTGTGCAGATGCTCGACTTGTTGCGTCCGATCTATCTCAAGACGGCAGCCTATGGCCACTTCGGTCGCAACGAACCCACCTTCAGCTGGGAGAAAACCGACAAGGCCGCGGCGCTGGCTGCGGACGCGGGCATCAGGAAATAATTCAGGAGGCGGACCGCCGAGGAGCGCTGCAGCATCCTTAGGATGCGAGGCTCGGATGGTTCGCCGGTACGGCCAACGGCGCTCTCTAACTATTTATTGATAGAGAGGATCATATGAACGCAGCAGTAAAACCCGGCACTGGCAAGGACTACGCCATTGCCGACATTTCCCTGGCCGACTGGGGCCGCAAGGAACTCAACATCGCGGAGTCGGAGATGCCAGGTCTCATGGCGATCCGCGCCGAGTTCGCGAAAACACAGCCGTTAAAGGGCGCGCGCATCACCGGCTCGCTGCACATGACCATCCAGACGGGCATGTTGATCGAGACGCTGCAGGCGCTGGGCGCCGAGGTGCGCTGGGCTTCCTGCAACGTGTTCTCGACGCAGGACCACGCGGCTGCGGCCATTGCCGCGCGCGGCACGGCGGTGTTCGCCATCAAGGGCGAGTCGTTGGACGATTATTGGGACTACACCCACAGGATCTTCGAATGGCCGGATGGCGGCTACTCGAACATGATCCTGGACGACGGCGGCGACGCCACGCTGCTGCTGCACCTGGGCACCAAGGCCGAAACAGACGCTTCCGTGCTCGCCAAGCCGGGCAGTGAAGAGGAAATCAGCCTTTTCAACAGCATCAAGGCGAAGCTTGCCCGCGACCCGAAGTGGTATTCCGTGCGCCTCAAGCAGATCCGCGGCGTGAGCGAGGAAACCACCACCGGCGTGCATCGTCTGTACCAGATGCACAAGGAAGGCCGGCTGGCCTTCCCCGCCATCAACGTCAATGACTCGGTGACCAAGAGCAAGTTCGACAATCTCTACGGTTGCCGCGAGTCGCTGCTCGATGGCATCAAGCGCGCGACCGACGTGATGATCGCGGGCAAGGTGGCTGTCATCTGCGGGTACGGCGATGTGGGCAAGGGCTCGGCGCAGGCGCTGCGCTCGTTGTCGGCGCAGGTGTGGGTGACCGAGATCGACCCGATCTGCGCGCTGCAGGCGGCGATGGAAGGTTACCGCGTGGTCACGATGGACGACGCGGCCGCCAAGGCCGATATTTTCGTGACCGCCACCGGCAACCTGCACGTGATCACGCATGCGCACATGAAGGCGATGAAACACAACGCCATCGTCTGCAACATCGGCCACTTCGACAATGAAATCGAAGTGGCGGCGCTGAAGCAGTACCAGTGGGAGAACATCAAGCCGCAGGTCGATCATGTGATCTTCCCGGACGGCAAGCGCATCATCCTGCTGGCAGAAGGGCGCCTGGTGAACCTGGGCTGCGCAACGGGCCATCCGTCCTATGTGATGAGCTCATCGTTCGCCAACCAGACGCTGGCACAGATCGAGCTGTTCGCCAACCCGGGCAAGTATCCGATTGGTGTCTACGTGTTGCCCAAGCATCTGGACGAAAAGGTGGCGCGGCTGCAACTGGCCACGCTCAACGCGAAGCTGACCAGGCTTTCCGATGAGCAGGCGAAGTACATTGGAGTCAGCGGCGACGGTCCGTACAAGACCGACCACTACCGGTATTGATGGAACACGCAGGCATGCTGTGACAGCAAGGATCATCGACGGCAAGGCGATAGCCCGCAAATTGCGGGCTGAATACGCCGTGCGCGTCGAGCGCCTGAAGTCACAGCATGGGGTGCAGCCCGGCATCGCGGTGGTGCTGGTCGGGGATAATCCTGCCTCGCAGGTCTATGTCCGCAACAAGATCCAGGCCTGCAAGGAAACCGGCATCCATTCCGAGCTGCACCACATGCCGGCCGGCACTCCCGAAGAGGAGTTGCTGGACCGCATCGACGCGCTGGATGCGGATCCCCATGTGCACGGCATCCTGGTGCAGTTGCCGCTGCCACCCCACATCAATGTGCCGCATGTGCTGGAGCGCATCGCGGTGGAAAAGGACGTCGACGGTTTCCATCTCTATAACGTCGGTGGCCTGGTAACCGGCAACACTGTGTTTCCTCCCTGCACCCCATTCGGCGTCCAGAAACTGCTCGAATTCGAGAAGGTGCCCATCGAAGGGCAGAACGTCGTGGTTGTGGGCGCCAGCAATATTGTCGGCAAGCCCATGGCGCTGATGCTGATGCAGCAGGACGCCACCGTCTGCATCTGTCACAAGAAAACCAAGGATCTGGCCCAGTTCACCATGCTGGCCGACATCCTCGTGGTGGCTGCAGGCGTGCCTGGGCTGATCGTGCCGCAGATGGTCAAGACCGGCGTGGTGGTGATCGATGTGGGCATCAACCGCCTGCCGGATGGCAGGCTCGTTGGTGACGTTGATTTCGAAGGCGTGCGTCAGAAAGCGTCGCTGATCACTCCGGTGCCAGGCGGTGTGGGTCCGATGACCATCACCATGCTGCTGCACAACACCATCGTTTCCGCAGAGCGGTCAGTCGGTCAGGCAGCCTGATCAGTGCTGGTGATCGTGCGGTGGAGATGGTGCACCATAGACGCTGCTCCATGCCGAGACGCCGCCGGTCAAGTTGACAGCGCTGCGCCCCTGCGCGGCCAGCAGTCGGCAGGCAGACATGCTGCGCACACCACCCGCGCAGATGAACACCGGTGTAACACCAGCGGGAATCTCACCAGTGCGCTGCGGCAGCGAGCCAAGCGGAATATGCACGGAACCTGGCAATCGCCCCGCTGCCCATTCGTAGGGTTCGCGCACATCCACCAGCAGCAGCTGTGCCTCGGCGCCGTGCTTCAGTTCCTGCGCCAGCTGCTGTGGACTCCACTCAGAAATTCCGCTCAATTTTGACTCCTGGTGGTGAGAGATAGTCGTGATGGTGGGGTGGTCGCCGCACACGGCGCAGTCGGCGCGACGCGCGAAGCGAAATTCGTCAAAGCGCAGCGAGAGGGCATCATAGACGAGCAACCTGCCGGCTAGTGTCTCGCCGATGCCCAGCAGTACCTTCAGCGCTTCGGTTGCTTGCAGGCTGCCCATGACACCCGGCAGGACTCCCAGCACGCCGGCTGTCGCACAGTTCGGCACCAGGTCATCCGGGCTTTGCGGATACAGGCAGCGATAGCAGGGCGCCTTGGCCGGCAGGTAGGTCATCGCCTGGCCTTCGAAGCGGTGGATCGCAGCACTGACCAGCGGCTTGCCCAGCAACACGCAGGCGTCGTTGACCAGATACCTTGTGGCGAGGCGGTCCGTGCCATCGAGTATGACGTCATAGGCTGCCAGCAGCTGCATGGCATTGTCCGCGGCAAGCTTCAGATCATGCGCAATCACCCGCAGATCCGGATTCAGCGCGCGCAGGCGCGACGCCGCGACTTGCGCCTTGCTGTCGCCGACTTCAGTAGTGGCGAACAGGATTTGGCGTTGCAGATTGCTGATCTCGATCCGGTCGTGATCGACGATGCCGATGGTTCCCACGCCGGCAGCCGCGAGATACAGGGCCGCAGGCGAACCCAGGCCGCCAGCGCCGATGACGAGCACGGATGAGGCCGCAAGGCGCTGCTGTCCAGCAGCGCCGATTTCGGTTAGTGCGAGATGGCGTGCATAGCGCGCCGGATCTGGGCGGAGAGGGGAATCGCTGGGCATCGTAGCTCAGCCCCTCGCGCGCCTGCCCCGATTGCGAACCATCGTTTTGAGCGCTATCGACTGCAGCAGCGTCACAACGTTGGTCGTCGCCCAGTAAAGACCGACAGATGCGGGCATCGAGATTAGAAATATCAGCGAGATCCCGACGGGGATGAGAATGATCCACGCACTCATGGAATTCTGCGTGGCGCCCGGCATTAGCATCATCGCGACCACCATGAGGATGGTCACAATGACGGTCAACAAGACATCGGGTTTTGCCAGGTTCGAGATCCAGAGAAACCGCGACGAGAGCGAAAGCGACATCACGGTTCGGTAGATGCCAATGCCCACGCTGGACTGCGCCAGCATATTCAAAAGGCCCCACTTGCCCAGGAATGAAATGCCTTGTTCGCGATACAGAGCCATGGTTTGTGCGGCCAGCTGCTGCGGGTCGTCCTTCAAGCGCGCGCGAAGTGCGTCAAGTTTGGGCTTCAGTAGATCCATTCGCTGTTTGTTCTGTTGCGCCTGGTATGCCGCCGTCAATGATAGAGGCAGGCAGATGAGCCGCAGGACCAGCGTTAGCGCCACGACCGAGACGGCCTCAGGAAGGCCAAATTGGATGCTGAATAACGTATACAGGGCGTTGAGCCCCTGCATCCACATTGACCAGAGTTCCATGGCGAGTTCCTCTTAGGTTGCGGGTCGAGTATAGCCAAGGGTAAATGCCTATGCCGGTTGTACATGCACTCTACCCGGTCGAGTGTCAACGCCAGGTGGACAGGCCTCCTGCGCTTGCCTAGGCTTGCTGCCGGCGCCTGATATCGCGCCGGTGGAGAATCGTGTCGATCAGTGATTTTTCCGGTGGAGAGGTGGACACCGGCTCGGTAGTGCCGGTGCCACGTCTGGAACGTCGCGTCGCGCTGGTGACCGGTGGCGGTTCCGGCGCGGGTGCCGCGATTGCCAGGCATTGTGCTGCGCTGGGTGCGAGCGTGGTCGTTGCGGACATCGACTACGCACTTGCAGGTGAGGTTGCTGCCAGCATTCGCGCAACAGGTGTTGCCGCGCTGGCACATCGCTGCGATGTCGCGGTGGAGGACCAGGTAATCGCTTTGGTGGATCGTGCCGCCCGTGAATTCGGTGGACTCGATCTGGTGTTCAATGTAGCCGGCCCCTGGCTGGATGGCGACGTGCTGGGATACTGGTCGCGCATCGTCGGCGCTAACCTCCTCGGCACCATGCTTGTCACCCGCCACGCCATTGAACTGCTGAAACGCCGGGGTGGCGCCATCGTGAACGTTGCCGCGGATGCGGGCCTGGGCTTCGGTGGCGAGGACCGGCCCGCATACTGCGCGGCCAAGGCGGGTGTGGTGCGATTTACCGCCGCACTGCGCTCGCTGCAGGAACAGAAGATCCGCGTGAATTGCATTGCTCCGGATGTGATTACATCGCCCGAAGAGTTTGCCATCGCTGCCGTAAACCTGGCATTGCGCGAGGAGTGCGCCGGCCGCGTGGCGCTTTACCGTACGGGCAAGGCACTGCAGCTGGTGGACTACGGAGATCCGGGTTACCGGCAGGTGCAGACTGCGCCATGGTGACCATCGGCCATTTCATCGGTGGAAAAATGGTGGCACCGGTAGCGGGCAGTCGCACCGCCGACGTGTTCAATCCCGCCACTGGCGCAGTCGCTGCACGCGTCGCCATGGCCGACGCCGCCACTGTTGATGCCGCGGTGGCCAGCGCCGCAGCGGCATTCCCCGCCTGGTCGCAGCTTTCAGCCCTCCGCCGCGCGCAGGTCATGTTCCGCTTCCGCGAACTGCTGGAGGCAAACCGTGTTTCTCTCGCCTCTGCTATCACCCGGGAACATGGCAAGGTGCTTGCCGATGCGGATGGGGAAGTGACCCGGGGCATCGAAGTGGTTGAATTTGCGGCGGGTGCGCCGCGCCTGCTGACCGGAGCGCATTCCGACAATGTAGGCGGCGGCATCGACAACTGGAACCTGCGGCAGCCGCTGGGCGTTGTCGCAGGCATCACGCCGTTCAATTTTCCGGTCATGGTGCCGATGTGGATGTTCCCGCTGGCGCTGGCATGCGGCAATACCTTCGTGCTTAAACCGTCGGAACGCGATCCTTCCGCCAGTCTGCTGCTGGCAGGGCTGCTGCGCGAAGCAGGGCTGCCGGACGGCGTGTTCAATGTGGTGCAGGGCGATCGCGAGGCCGTCGATGCTTTGTTGGTGCATCCCACCGTGCATGCTGTGTCGTTTGTTGGCTCGTCTTTGGTAGCGAGACATGTGCATGACACCGCGGCCCTGCATGGCAAGCGCGTGCAAGCATTGGGTGGCGCGAAGAACCACTTGGTGGTGATGCCCGATGCGGACCCGGAACTCGCGGTGGATGCAGTGATCGGTGCGGCATTCGGGTCGGCCGGTGAGCGCTGCATGGCGGTTTCGGTTTTGGTTGCCGTGGGCAACATGGCAGATCGCTTGTTGCCGCAGATTGCCGAACGCGCCCGATCATTGCGGATCGGCGCCGGCGACAGGGCAGGCGTGGAAATGGGGCCGCTGGTCACGGCTGCGCACCGGGCGCGTGTCGAGGGCTATATCGAGAAGGGAGTGCAGGAGGGCGCGACGCTGGTCGTGGATGGCCGCGGCCTGCAGGTACCGGGTCATGAACACGGATTCTTTACCGGCGCCAGCGTGTTTGACCAGGTTCAGCCACAGCACGCCATCTACCGCGATGAGATCTTCGGACCGGTACTGAGCATTGTGCGCGCGGCGGACCTGGCGACTGCCGTGCAGCTGATCAACAGCCACCCGCTCAGCAACGGTGCCGCATGCTTTACGGCCGACGGCGCCACTGCGCGCGCCTTTTCCCGCAGCGTGCAGGTTGGCATGGTTGGCATCAATGTGCCCATTCCGGTGCCAATGGCCTGGCATTCATTCGGCGGCTGGAAGCAGTCGCTGTTTGGCGAGCACCACGCATATGGCGACGAGGCCGTGCGCTTCTACACGCGCTACAAGAGCGTTATGCAGCGTTGGCCCGAAGGCCGCGGCAAGGGCGCCGAGTTCACCATGCCGGTGAACTGAAAAGTCACCCTGGCGAACCAAAGGCAACTGTCTTGCAAGTGATCAACAGCATCGAGGATCTGCGTCTGCTGGCGCGGCGGCGCGTGCCGCGCAGCATCTTTGAATACATGGATCGCGGGTCCTATGACGAGCTCACCTTGCAGCGCAATCGCAGCGATTTCGATGCGATACAGCTGCGGCCGCGCGTGCTCATCGATGTCTCACGACAGAGCCTGGTGCGCCCGATGCTCGGGCAATCTGCCACCATGCCGGTGGCGTTGGCACCCACCGGTATGGCGGGCATGGTGCATGGTGATGGCGAGATCCATGCGGCTCGTGCAGCGGAAGCCTTCGGCGTGCCCTTTTGCCTGAGCACTGTGTCGATCTGCTCGATCGAGGATGTGCGTCAGGCCACCAGCGCCCCATTCTGGTTCCAGCTGTATGTCATGAAGGATCGCGGCTATACCGCCGAGCTGATCGATCGGGCGCAGGCCGCCGAGTGTCCGGTGCTGATGATGACGGTGGATATTCCGGTGGGCGCCTTGCGTCGCCGCGATGCAAAGAACGGCCTCGCCATGCCGCCGCGGCTTACCCTGCGCAACGCGCTGGATATCGCCATCAGGCCGCGCTGGCTGTGGAGTGTGCTCAACGGCAAGCGGCGGGAGTTCGGCAATCTGAGTGCGGCTGTGGCACGCACGGGCCCCGTGCCCTTCGCGCAGTGGATCAGCACCCAGTTCGATTCCTCGGTAACGTGGGAAGACCTGCAGCAGATCCGCGCACGCTGGAAGGGCAAGCTCATCATCAAAGGGATCATGGATCCGGACGATGCCCGGCAGGCAGCGGCGCTGGGCGCAGACGCGCTGGTGGTTTCGAATCATGGTGGCCGGCAACTGGATGGCGCGCCCTCCACGATTTCAGTGCTGCCGCAGATTGTCGATGCGGTGCAGGGGCGCTGCGAAGTGCTGCTCGACAGCGGTATCCGCTCGGGACAGGACATTCTCAAGGCAGTGGCACTGGGCGCCAACGGTACGCTGATTGGTCGCGCGTTCCTCTATGGGCTCGGCGCCATGGGCGGGCCGGGAGTGACCGCCGCATTGCAGATCATGAGCCGCGAACTGCAGGTCAGCATGGCGCTGACCGGCTGCAATGACATTCGTGAGGTCAGCCGGTCCATCCTGCACAACCGCGATCAGCTCCGTTTCGAGTAGGCTTCACGTTTTCATCGACCGCTTTCAATTGGAGAATGCTGTATGCAGTCTAGGGTTGCTCTAGTCACCGGCGCTGGATCAGGCATCGGTCGCGCCGTCGCCGTCGCACTGGCGGGTGCGGGATATCAGGTCGCCATCGCGGGCCGCCGCAGCGCGCCGCTGGAAGAGACCGCGGCCGCCGCAGGTGGCGGGATCCTTGCGATCCCGACCGATGTAACCGACTCCGCCGCCGTAACCGACATGGTGCAGCGGACGGTCGCGAAATTTGGCCGGCTGGATGTGCTGTTCAACAACGCCGGTACCGCGGCGCCGCCGACACCCACCGATGAGCTGGATGTCGCCGTCTGGCGAAAGGTCATCGACACCAATGTAACTGGCGTGTTTCTGTGCGCGCAGGCAGCGTTTCGCGTGATGAAGTCGCAGCAACCCCAAGGCGGCCGCATCATCAACAATGGCTCGATCGCTTCGGTCACGCCGCGGCCCAACCTCGCCGCCTATACCGCGTCCAAGCACGCGGTCACCGGTCTGACCAAGACGCTGTCGCTGGAAGGGCGGCGGTTCAACATAGCCTGTGGGCAGATCGATATCGGCAACGTCCAGACCAACCTCGGGATTCCGATGTCCAGCGGCACATTGCAGGCGGATTTCTCGCTGAAGCCGGAGCCGACATTCGATGTGAAGCATGTTGCCGATGCCGTGCTCTACATGGCGGGACTGCCGCTCGAGGCAAATGTCCTGAACATGACGGTCATGGCCACCAACATGCCGTTCGTCGGCCGAGGCTAGTCTCTGGGTACGTCCATGGGAAACGCGGACAAGGAAGTGCTCGGGGTGTATCACGCGCCTGCCGGGCACTGGGTGGGAGATGGCTTCCCGGTGCGGACGCTGTTTTCCTATGATCGTCTGGGAAAATTGCTGAGCCCGTTCCTGTTGCTGGATTACGCGGGGCCCGCACAATTCACGCCTTCCGACAAGCGGCGCGGTGTCGGTGAGCACGCGCATCGCGGCTTCGAGACCGTGACAATTGTCTACAGTGGTGAAGTGTCACACCGTGATTCGTCTGGCAGCGGTGGCACCATCGGGCCAGGCGATGTGCAGTGGATGACAGCCGGCGCCGGCGTGCTGCACGAGGAATTCCATTCGGAATCATTCACGCGCAGCGGTGGCCTGCTGAAAATGGCGCAGCTGTGGGTGAACATGCCCGCCCGCGATAAAATGAATCCGCCGCGCTACCAGGCAATTGCGAGCGAGGCAATTCCGGTGGTGGCCCTGCCGGAAGCCGACGGGCAGATTCGCGTGATTGCAGGTCGGTTCGGCGCTACCGAAGGTGCAGCGCGAACCTGGACTGAGCTGAATGTCTGGGATGTAACCCTTGCCAGCGGCGCCTGCCTGCTGGATGTGCCGGAGGGTCACAACACCGTGGTCACGGTGCTGGGCGGCGAATTGTCGCTGGCCTCCGGGCAGGCCCTGGGCGATGGAGACCTTGCGTTGTTGGGTCCTGCCGGCAACCAGGTTTCGCTGCGGTCTGGTTCAAACGCGAGCTTCCTGCTGCTGAGCGGTGTTCCCATCGACGAACCGATAGTAGGCTATGGCCCGTTCGTCATGAATACGCGCGAGCAGATAGTGGCGGCATTCGACGATCTGCAGGCTGGGCGGTTCGGCAGTCTGGGCTGAAGCAACGGGGGCGATATGGCCGATTATTCAGGCGCGGCAGCGGGGCGCGGATTTGCAGCCCCCATACGTTTCGAGGCCGACATCCTCGACTGCGAGGTGGTCGGCAAGATTCCTGCGGATATCGATGGCGCCTTCTACCGCGTGGGCGCGGAGTGGTTCTACCCGCCGAAATTCGCCGATGACGCCGTTCTCAGTGCCGACGGTTACGTCAGCATGTTCCGCATCCGCAATGGCAAGGTGGGTTACCGCGGCAGGTGGGTGCGTACCGAGCACTTCGAGAACAATCGCAAGGCTGGGCACCAGCTGTATGGGTACTACCGCAACCCGTATACCGATGATGAGTCCATTCGCGATGCGCGGCGACCGAATCGCCGTACTGTCTCCAATACCGCGCCGCTGGTGCATGCCGGCAAACTGTTTTCCCTGAAGGAAGACGGCCTGCCCTATGAACTGGATCCCAACACGCTGGCCACGCGGGCGCAATGGAATGCGCGTGGTGCGTGGAAGAGCGAGACTTTCAGCGCACATCCCAAGCTCGACCCTCTGACTGGCGAGATGGTGTGCTTTGGCTACGAGGCCACGGGCCTCGCCAGCGACGATCTCTACATCGCAACTCTCGACGCGAAAGGGCGGCTGACGGATAGCGTCACTGTAAAAGTTCCCTATGTCAGCATGATTCACGACATGGCGCTGACGCATCGCCATGTGGTCATTCCCTTCGGCGGCTATGTCACGAGCCAGGAACGCCTCAAGGCAGGGAAGATCCACTGGGGCTGGGATGCGTCGAAGCCCTCGATGATTGGAGTGATGCCGCGCGGCGGCAGCGCGAAGGACATGCGCTGGTTCCAGGGCCCGGAGCGCTGCATGATGCATACCTTCAACGCGCATTCGGAAGGCAACAAGGTCATCCTCTATGCGCCGTTCTACGATTCGAATTTCTTTCCGTTCTTCCCGCCGGTCGATGGCTCGCCGTGGAATCCTGCGAAGGCACGGGCGTTCATCCGCAAGATCACCCTCGATCTGGATAAGCCGGGCAACGACTGGAAGGAAGAGATCCTCTGGTCCATGCAGGTGGGGGATCTTGGCAAGGTGGATCCGCGCGTCCTGAGTTTGCCTACGCGCTACCTGTATACGCCCTTCACTGATGATGAACGGCCGGCTGACCGGAACAGGATGGTGCCGGGCGCGCCAGCCCGCCTGACCAACAGCTACGGCCGCTTCGATATCGAGACGGGCAAGGTGGAGAAATACTTTGCTGGACCAACACACAGCCTGCAGGAATGCAGCTTTGTGCCAAGGGGTGAGGGCGAAGGCGCCGGCTATCTGGTCGGCGTGGCATCAAACTATGCCGAGAATCGCTCCGAACTGGTGATCGCGGACGCGCAGCGACTGGCGGATGGCGATGTCGCGCGCGTGCTGCTGCCGTTTCGCATCAGCCCGCAGGTGCATGGTGTGTGGGCGAGTGCGAAGGAATTGCCGCTGACCTGACGCCACGCGCACGCTGAGCTCGACCCGTCCCGTGTACTACTTTTGCGCACCACCGGGCATTGGGCACCCCAGCAAGAGTTGGCCTTATGCTCGCGCCCGGCTGATCTGAATTCACGTTGATGCGCCTGCCTGCCGAAAACTGATGCGGCGGCAGGGCGGGGCTGCGCCGGCCATCCGCAGGCGGCGAGATTTCAGGCAGATGGCTACTTGACTTATGCAGGGCAGGTGGGTTGAATTTCCTATCGCGAGCTACGGGATCGACACACAGCCACAGAACAGCGCTTAAGCGCCATGGCAAAAGGGGAAGAACAATGCACTCAAAGACAGGTAATCGCATGCGCGCGGCTCTCTACGGCGGAGGCTCAGTCGTCGCCCTGGCGCTCGGCTCCTCATTGAACACGGCCGGCGCCGCCTCGGCTGAGGCCGAAGAGGACGCGCTCGATGCCGTTGTGGTCACCGGCTATCGCGCCTCGCTGCAGAGCGCGGTCGCCACCAAGCGCAGGGAAGACAACATCGTCGACGTCATCAAGGCGGACGATCTCGCGAGCTTCCCAGACGCCAACCTCGCCGAATCCATCCAGCGCATTCCAGGCGTCTCTGTCACCCGCGACGCCGGTGAAGGCCGCACCATCACTGTCCGCGGTCTCGGCGGCGACTTCGTCCGTACGACCCTGAACGGCATCGAAGCCTATTCCGCCACGACCGGCTCGACCTTGGGCGTGGACGTCGGCATCAACCGGACGCGCGGCTTCGATTTCTCGACCTTCGCCTCGGAGCTCTTCAACAGTGTCTCGGTCTACAAGTCCCAGTCGGCCGAGATGGACGAAGGCTCACTCGCCGCCACCGTCAACCTGGAAACCGCCCGGCCGTTCGACAAACCCGGCTTCCGCGCCGCGGCTTCGGCCCAATCCGCCTACTACGATAACAACAAGACGGCCGCGCCGCGTCTGTCGGGCCTGATCAGCAACACCTGGGGCAACTTCGGCGCCCTGTTCTCCGTCGCTTATAGCACGCGCCTCGCGCAGGAAGACGGCTACAGTGACACCTCGCAATCGGACTATTCGGACTTCAACAACGGCTTCTGCGGCCGTGCGACAGACGATCCCGCTCAGCCCGGCAGCCAGGTCGTCAACACGCGTATCCCTTACGTCAACGAGTTGTCCGGTTCGCTGACAGGCTTAGGCCGGCCGGCCAACCAGTGTTTCTCCGGCGACCCATCTGATCCGGTCGCGTACTCGGCCATCAACCAGGCAGGGATTTTCCTGCCGCGGAACCCGGGCCTTGGCCGGTTCCAGCTCGATCAGGAGCGGCTGGGCGCGACCACCTCGTTCCAGTGGCGTCCGTCCGATGCAACCCGTTTGACCCTGGACGCGGTCTACTCGCAGTTCGACCAGGACCGCACCGACTACGCCCTCTCAAACGCGTCCAACAACCGCAACGTCAACGGCGCTTCGAGCAGCTTCCCGCTGTTCGCGGGCCGGGTCGATTCGCAGATCATGGACGTCCACATCGTTCCAACCGGCGTCGATCCCAGCCTGGTGGGGCGGTACGGCGCAGGCCAAGTCGACTACATGCGGCTTAACAACGTCGATGTGAAGCACATCCAGGAACGGACCGTCTCGACCACCAAGACCCACCAGATCGGTTTGCGGCTCGAGCAGGACTTCACCGATCGTCTGAGCGGCGAATTCAAGGTTGGGCATTCCGGTTCCGCCTATGACCAGCCCTATACGATCCTGATGTCGTACGACGGCTTCAACAAGGACAACTACATCTGGGACTCGCGCGCCAGTGCGCGCAGGCCATTCATCAGCTACGGTTATGACGTGGCCAATCCGGCCAACGTCACCTTCACCAACCTGAATACCGGCCTCACGCCCGATATCCGGATCACCCAGGCGACGGTCGATAACACCCTCAAGACCGGCGAGGCCAACCTAAAGTTCGACCTCGGCGACGGCTGGACCTTGAAAGGCGGCCTTAGCTACAAGGGCTTCGAGTTCGAGTCGCTTTCAACCACGCGTCGGCACGGGAACAACGGGCCCAGGTGCGCGATTAGCGCAACCAACCGCAACGCGGCGGCCACTCAAGGAACGCCTTGCCCTGCCGGGACCTACACGACCTTCGACTTCGGCAAATTCGCCGCAGACTTCCCGGGGTCGGCGCCTCTCAGCACGACGCTTGCCGGGTGGGGTTCCCATCTCGGCCTGCCGGCGGACTCGGTGACCGGCTGGGTGGTCCCCGACGTGGACGCCTACATCCGTGCGCTTGATCTGCTCTGCAACTGCGCCAATGCCTACGGCGACTTTACGCTCGCCATCGACTCGGCGCTGGCCAACAACCGCGGCGTCCGCGAGAACGACAAGGCCTTCTACTTGCAGGCCGACTTCGACAACGAAGTGCTCGGCGGCCGCCGTATCCGCGGTAACGTCGGCGTACGCTACGTAAAGACCAATCTGACGGCGAGCGGCTTCCTGTCGCTCACGGCGCCGGTGGTCGTGAAAAACAGCTACGACGACCTCCTGCCTTCTTTGAACGTCGCACTGGATGTTACGCCGGACCTCGTGGCCCGCTTGGCCTACGCCTCGGTCATGGCCCGCCCCGGCTTCAACAACCTGAATCCGGGCGGCGGCGTCAACACGACCTTCGGCGCCCAAAATGCCACCATCGGCAACCCCTTCCTCAAGCCCTATCGGGCCAAGAACTACGACCTCAGCCTCGAGTGGTATCCCACCCCCGGTTCGATCATCAGCGCGGCGTTCTTCTACAAGGACATCGCGAGCCTGATCCAGAACATCACCTCGGTGGAGCCCTATGGAACCCTCGGGCTGCCCCTCTCGTTGCTTCCCAGCGGCCAGGATGGCACCACCCCCTATACCGTGACGCGGTCACGCAATGCGCAGGGCGGTTATGTCAAAGGCGTAGAGCTGAACCTGCAACAGGACTTCACCTTCCTGCCGGGGATCTTCAGCAACTTCGGCACCTTGCTGAACTACACCTATGTTGACTCCTCCATCCCCTACTTTCTGTCGACCACGAACCCGACCCCGGTCTACGACCAGTTCGCCAGGGTCTCGCCGCACTCGGTGAACGCGACCCTCTACTATGAAGACAAGAAGTTCTCGGCCCGTGTCTCGGCTTCTTATCGTGACGAATATATCGTGACCCTGCCGTTCAAGGCCGAAGTTCCGGACGCCTACGGCAGCTACGCGACGTTGAACGTCGATATGTCTGCCTCGTATCAGCTCACGCCGAACGTCAAGTTCACGTTCGACGCCCTGAATCTGACCGACCAGGCAGCCGACCAGTGGAGCGGCCAGGTCCGCCGCTCTCAACGGGTTTACAGCAAGACGGGCCGCCAGTTCTTCGCCGGCGTCTCCTTTACCCTCTAAACGCGGTTCCCCCGTTGACTGCTCCTTGAGCGAAGGCGTCGGCCGATATGGCCGGCGCCTTTTTCTTGGAGCGCTTTCAATCGACGGGTCCGTGGAAATCCGCCTCCACGATCCCCAGCCGCCAGCCTGGCGGAACCGCGTCGGCACCCGTATCGCCAGCCTGCCTGGCCGTGCTCAATTCCACGATGTTGCCGAAGGCGTCCCGATCTTCCACCGTACCCGTCTGAATGATTCGCAGCACTGCGCCTGTAGTATTGGGGAAGGAGAGCGACGTATAACCCAGCTGGCGCTCGGTGTTGCCCTCCCAAACCGTGTGGCCGTCAAGAGTGACGCGCAGGGGATAGCTGCGCGACCGCCAGCCAACCAGCTTGAGCTCGATCTCGTTCAAGGTGACGGGACGTTCGAACCGATATTCGATCCAGGCGGTCTCGGGCGTTCCCTCGCTCGCCCAGCGCGACAGCTCATTGTCGTCGACCGTAAGTCTCGCCTCGCCGTCGTTGCTGCCACCGGTCACGCTCACCGGGAGGAAGGTCGCGCGCTTGAGGCTGTAGCCTTGTCCGGCCGGGGTGGGGCCCCGGGTGAGCAAGAGCTGCTGCGCGTGTTCGGGGAAATCGAGGGATAGACCTCCGCGGGGCTTTTGCGGGAGCACGGTCGGAATCGTCAGCGTAGCGCTCCTCAAGCCTTCCGCTGTTGCGGTCAGCCGCACCGGTCCCGTTGCGATTCCCGCGCGCAGCAGCACCCGATTGATCCCGGCCTCGACGGGGAGGTCGCGCGAGAGGATCATGTTGTCCTCGTACCGCGCGGTTCCGGCGTAGCTCGTGGTGCCATCTTCCGGCGGGCGCATCACCGGTGTCTCGGATCTGGGTTTGCCCGATGTATCGTCTTGTGCGATGCCGCCGCGCCATTCTGCCGGTCCGTCGAGCGTGAAGTGTACCCGGTCGTTGGCGAGCGGGACGCGCCGGCCTTCGGCATCGACGACTACGACATCGACCAGCGCGATGTCGGCGCCGTCCATCACGAAGCCGCGGGGCGAGGTTCGTGGCGTGAGCCTGAGAGCGACCGCGGGCCCCGTCGTCTCCACGACATGTTCGGACCGAGCCGCCGATGAATGCGTCGCGACCGCCCGCAACTTTCCCGGTTCCCAGGGCACATCGGCCCAGGTGAACAGGAAGCCGCTGCTGCGCACGCCTTGCCCCAGCGAGCGGCCGTTGAGAAACAGCTCGACTGCTTCGCCGTTCGAGACGGCACTGACGTTTTTGCGCGTGCCGGGAGCATAGTTCCAGTGCCCGATCAGGTAGGTGCCCGGCGTGATGCTATCGACCCAGTCGCTCCACATGACCTTGTGCGTGAAGAACCCCTCCTTGGGGATGCGGACGCCGTCGACATCACCCGAGCGCCGGTAATTGTTGTCGCCACGAAAATGAGTGTTCGAATCGGCAAACATGATGTTGACGCCGCCCGAACTGATGCGCCGCCCCGTGCCCGGGCGAACGCGATAAAAATCCCACCAGCGGCGAACATTTTCAATCGCGAGGCTGTCCTGGTTGCGGTTGTAGTCGGGCTCGTCCTTGTGGAAGGGCGGAGTAAGTTCGTCCTGGTAGAGGCGGGCAGCTTCGTCGCGCGAATATTCCGTCGCCCACATGGGAATGTCGCTGCTCTTGTTGATGTAGAGCATCTCGCCGCCATATTCGGCGACATTGCTGTCGAGCATCTCGCGCGAGCCGATCGCGCGACCGCCATGAGGATCATAGCGATCGCGGATGGCCTTCATCTCCGCCATGTGCGCCTCGCTGATGGCCTCGTTGCCGCCCTCGTAGAAAATGATCGACGGACTGTTTCGATGGTAGATGATGGCGTCGCGCATCAATTCCTTGCGCTGCTCCCATTTGCGGCCGTTCGCGTCGCTTTCGGCATCGCCCGCCGGCATCGCCTGCAACAATCCCACGCGGTCCGCGGACTCCACATCCTGCCTGGAGGGGGTGATATGCATCCACCGCACCAGGTTACCGCCACCCTCGACCATCATCCCGTTGGAGAAATCGCTGATCCAGGGCGGGATCGAAACTCCCACCGCCGGCCATTCGTTCGAGGTGCGCACGGCGTAGCCGTGAATTTGGATGACCCGGCCATTGAGCTCGATCATCGCGTCGCGGAATTGCGTCTGGCGGAAGCCGGTCACGGTATCGACGCTATCGATGGTCCGGCCTTGTTCGACGAGGCTGGTAGTGACCGTATAGAGATAGCCGTATCCCCAGCTCCAGAAATTGAGACCAGTGAGCCGCTCGGATGCATGCAGCGTGCGCTTCTCGCCCGCGCGCAACGTGGCCTTGCTGCCGTCGAAGCGCGAAACGAGCTTGCCTGCAGCGTCGCGCACTTCGACCTTGAGGCTTATGCTGCGGGCTGCGTCGCCATCGTTGCGTACCTCGGTTTCCGCATGGATCGTCGCCGACCGTTCCTCGAGATCGAAGCCAGCGGCCCAGACATATTGGCCGGTCGTACCCAAGGCCGAGTAGAGAGGCAGCGTCTGGTAGACGGGCCCGGCGACATGCAGCCGGACGTTCCTGGTAATTCCGCCGTAATTGACGTTGAAGTTGCGATCGTTCCACTGAAAGCCGCTGTCCGTGGCGCGCTCCTTGTATCCCCAATCATTATCGACGCGCACGGCGACAACGTTCTCGCCCGGGCGCAGCGCGGCAGTAATGTCGGCGCCGAAGGCCATGGCGCCGTGTTCCGAGAGAATGACCGACTGCCCGTTGACCCAAACCTCGGCCGCCTGCCGCACCCCTTCGAATTCGAGGAATGCTTTGTCGGTCAGACGGTTCGGGAGTGTGAAGTGCTTGCGGTACCACGTAATGCCTGTGGACAACTCCCTGATGTCGCGCGCGAACGCCTCCCTTTCGTTGAACGCGTTAGGAAGGGCCACCGTGTTCCACGCGGAATCGTCGAAGGCAGGAAGTTGCGCTCCTTCCGGATTGGCAGCCACGGTCCGCCAGTCCGGATTGAGGTTGTACGTCTTGCGCGGCGAAGCCACGAAAGACGAGGCGTCATGGGCCGATGCGAGCACATTGCAGCCGGCAAGCGCTGCCACGGTGATCAGCAGTCGCGCCCGTGCCCAGAGTCCCATTTTTTTCCTCCCAGCGTTTGTGATCGCTCGATGGCCGAAGCGTTGGTGGCGATTCGGGATGACGACATGACGACAGTTTACGCGATGGTCACCTTCTCGCCGCTGCGGCACGATCGGTAAATGGCATCGACCAGCTCCAGAGCTTCGTAGCCATCTTTCCCCGACACTCGAGGCTGGCGAGCGTGAGCAATAGCATTTCCAAAATCCGTGAACTGGCGCTCGAAGGGCTCCAAGCCGATCGCCATCGGATCGGAGGCACCGGACTCGACCCGAGATGCCAACGGCGGTGGGTCTCCTGCGTCGTCCATGACGTCCCAGGTGATGAGCTTGTCTCCGGCAACGATGGCCGTTCCCTTTGTGCCATGCAACTCGATGCGTTCGGGGTACCCGGGCCACATTGCCGTTGACGCCTGAATGACACCGGTCGCGCCGTTTGTGAACCGCATGACCGCGCTCAACACATCTTCAGACTCGATCTTATGCAAAGCGCCGAGCTGCCAACTTCCAAACACCTCGGCCACCGGCCCAGCCAGCCAGCGGAGCAAATCCACTTGGTGAATGGCTTGATTGATCAATGCGCCACCACCCTCGGTCGCCCACGAGCCCTTGACCGGCCGCGAGTAGTACTCTGCGGTTCGGTGCCATTTCACGTAGGCGTCGCACTGCAAGAGCCGGCCGAGCCTGCCGGTAGGAATCGCCGACGCGAGAAACTCACTCGACACATCGAATCGATGCTGACTGACGACGCCGAGCAGGATACCGGCGCCCCGCGCCACCTCAATCATCCGACGCGCGGTCGCAAGATTGGTGGCCATCGGCTTCTGCACTTGGACATGTTTTCCGTGTGCCGCGCACAGCTCAACAGGTTGCAGCCGAAAGTCAGGAAAGGTACACACGTCCACGTAATCGACGTCGGGGTGACGACAGACGTCCTCGTAGGTGTCGAGAAACTCCACGCCGTGCGCCGACGCAAACCGTCGACCGGCCGGCTCGTTCACGTCTGTGCAGACACGCAGGTTGTACCCGAGGTTCTTGTAGGCGCGGGCGTGCAGATTCGCGATGGCGCCAGTCCCGATAATTCCGACGTTGAGAGCCTTCAGCGGAATCACCTCCATGTTCGCCGCACAATCGCGGCGCGGTGCCGCCAAATCGCGGACCGTCGTGGCAGTTTACCTCTCAGAGCGTTGCACGAGATCGGCGCAAGCGACTCCGGCTACCTGTGGCCCAGTTTCATGACAAAATGAATGCACTACGCGGCTGTCGTTGCGACCCCAAATTTCCCTGAATTTATGAAGACCCCCCTCATCCGCATCGCCGCCCTGTTTTTCCCGTTGTTTGCGTTTGCCCAGACCCCTTCGACCCCTTCGGCGGGATCAGGGCCGGCCCGCGCCCCCGACCTGGTGGTCAATCCCACCGCGACAGTCGCGCCGCTCAATCCCGCGCTGCCCTCGCTGTTCGTCGCCAGCGACTCCACCGCGGCCAAGGACAACGGCGCCCCGATCCAGGGCTGGGCTGAGCCGTTCGCCGACTATTTCGATCCGGCGAAGATCAATGTCGTCAACCTGGCCCGGGGTGGGCGCAGCAGCCGCACGTTTATTGCCGAGGGCCTGTGGGATCAGCTGCTCGCCCAGGTGAAAGCGGGCGACATCGTGCTGATCCAGTTCGGGCACAACGACGGGAGCCCGGTCAACGAGGATGCGTCGGTGCCGCCGGAACGCCGGCGCTCGCGCGGCTCCATTCCCAGCCTCGGGGAGGAGACGCAGGAAATCGACAACATCGTCACGGGCAAGCACGAGGTCATCCACACCTTCGGCTGGTACATCCGCAAAATGATCGTCGACGTGAAGGCGAAGAAGGCCACGCCCATCATTCTCTCGCTGACGGTGCGCAACATCTGGAAGGATGGCAAAGTCGAGCGCGGCTCCGGGAATTACCGCGCTCTGGATCACGAGCTCGCGGCGCAGGCGGGCATCGCCTTTGTCGACCTCACCCGGATTGTCGCCGACCAGTACCAGGTCCTGGGACTGGACAAGGTGAAGGAGCTCTTCGGCTCCGACGACACCCACACCAATGTCGCCGGGGCCGACCTTAACGCGTCCGCAGTGGTCGCTGGTCTCAAAGGCATCCGCAACGGCCCGCCGTTCAATGATTGGCTTTCCGCCAAGGGCACGGCCGTCGAGGACGACCGCATCGGCTGGCTCAACCTGCCCGAGCCGGCGGACCCAAAGCTGCCCTCGATTGTCCTCGTTGGCGATTCCCTCGTGCGCAACGGCCGCGGCGATGGCTCGGACGGCCAGTGGGGCTGGGGCGATTCGCTCGGCGCCCATTTCGACTCGGCCAAAGTGAACGTGGTCAACCGCGCCGTGGGCGGCCTCAGCAGCCGCACTTACCTCACGCAGGGCCACTGGGAGCGCGCACTCACGCTCATCAAGCCCGGCGACTTCGTCCTGATTCAGCTCGGGCACAACGACTCCGCCCCCTACAACGACAACTCCCGGGCCCGCGGCACGATCAAGGGAGTGGGCGAGGAGACGGAGGAGATCGACAATATCCTGACCAAGCAGCACGAGATCGTGCACAGCTTCGGCTGGTATATCCGCAAATACATCCGCGAGACCCGTGCCGCCGGCGCGACCCCGATCGTGCTCTCGCTCACCCCGCGCAAGATCTGGAAGGGCGGCAAGATCGTGCGCAGCGGGCCCGACGACTATGGTGGTTGGTCGCGGCAGGTCGCGGAGCAGGAAAAGGCGGCCTTCCTCGACATCAACGATCTCATCGCTACGCGCTACGAGGCGCTCGGCGAAGCCGCGGTGACGCCGCTCTTCGGCGACGCGAACCTGCATACCAGCAAGGCCGGCGCGAACGTGAGCGCAGAGATCGTGACGGCGGCGCTGCGCGCGCTCCCCGGGGATCCGTTGGGTGGGCTGGCGAAGTAGGGTGGAGCGCGTTGCTCCACAACGCGCTTGGGCTAACCCTGTCTTCTGCCCTCTCACCTCTGTCCTCTGACATCTGATTCCTCATGGCCACCATCGCAATCATTGGACCCGGCGCCGTTGGCGGAGTCATCGCCGGCGCGCTCACGCAACGCGGCGGACACACCCTGACGCTGTGCGCCCGGCGCGCGCTCGGCGAACAAACGGTCGAGCTTTCTTCGGGACCGGTGAAGCTGACGGCGACCGTGCTCACTGCTCCCGCGGCCGCGGGGCCGGTGGACTGGGTGCTCGTCACCACCAAGACCTACGATGCCGCCGGCGCGGCTGCGTGGTTTCCGTCGCTCGTCGGGCCGTCGACGCAGGTGGCGATCCTGCAGAACGGCGTCGAGCATCGGGAGCGGTTTGCGCCCTGGCTGGCGGCCGATAAAATCCTGCCCGTGATGATCGATTGCCCCGCCGAGCGGCCGGCGCCAGGGCGTATTGTCCAGCGCGGCCGGGCGAAGATGGCCGTGCCCGCCGGTCAAGCGGGTGCGCGGTTTGTGGAGCTTTTTTCCGGCACGGCCCTGGCCGCGACCCAGACGCCCGACTTCAAGAGCGCGGTCTGGCGCAAGCTCTGCCTGAACTCCGTCGGTGTGATCAACGCCCTCCAGCTCAAACCGACGCGGGTGTTTCAAGATGAAGCCATCGGCCAGCTCGCCCGCGAACTCGTGCGGGAGTGCATCGCCGTCGGCCGCGCAGAGGGTGCGGTTTTGGACGACTCGCTCGTCGAGTCGGTCCTGGCCGACTGCCGCGCGGCCCCGCCCGATTCGGTCAATTCCCTGCACGCCGACCGCGCCGCCGGCCGCCCCATGGAGATCGATGCCCGCAACGGCGCGATCGTCCGCTTCGGTCGCAAACACGGTGTCCCGACCCCGTGCAACGAAACCGCCGCCATCCTGTTGGCGACGATGTGAAAGTCCGGATTTTTGTCCGCGGATGCACTCGACCAGTATCACGGCGTGTTCGCTCCGCACAGCCGGCTGCGTGCGAGGGTGACGCCGGCGAAGCGCGCAGCGGCACGATGCGGTGCATGGGAATGCAGAATCCCGTGGTTTATACTCGCTGCTGAACGGCAAAATCCCAGCGTTTTTTCGTCTCCTTTTCACCCCATGACGCCCACTCGTTTTCTCCCTCGTCTGATTTCCGCCGCGCTGCTGTTCGTCGCGTCCGTTCTTTCCGCCCAAACGCCGACGTTACCGGCAAAGGATAAATTTCATCTCTTCCTGCTGGTCGGGCAGTCCAACATGGCGGGGCGGGGGGCCGTGACTCCTGACGATAAAATTCCTGCGCCGCGGATCCTGATGTTGAACAAAGCGGGAGAGTGGGTGCCGGCGGTTGATCCGATGCATTTCGACAAGCCGGCGGCGGGCGTGGGGCTTGGTCGAACGTTCGCCGCGGTGGTCGCGGAAGCTTCTCCTGGGGTGACGATCGGATTGATTCCGTGCGCGGTGGGCGGATCGCCGATCGACACGTGGAAACCAGGCATGCTTTTTGAGGAAACGAACAGTTATCCATGGGACGACACGATCCGCCGCGCGAAAGTCGCACTCGAAGCGGGCACGCTCAGAGGCATCCTCTGGCATCAAGGCGAATCCGATACGAAGCCCGAACTCGCTCAATCCTACGGACCGAAAATGCGCGACGTCGTTGTTCGCCTCCGCGCCGAACTCAACGCTCCCAACGTCCCGTTTGTCCTCGGCCAACTCGGGAAATTCGAAGGCGCGCCGTGGAGCGCCTTACAGATTCTCGTCGACCAAGCGCACCGCGATCTCGTCACCGCCGTTCCTCTGGCGGCATTCGTGAGTGCGGAAGGTTTAAAAGACAAGGGCGACAAGCTCCACTTCACCGCCGATTCGTACCGAGAATTCGGCCGACGCTACGCCGAAGCATTTTTGAAACTGGAACGCGCGCGGTAGCTGTTGTTGGGCATGCCTGCCGAGAGCTGATGCGGCGGGAAGGGCAGAGCTACGTCGGCAATCTGCGGCAGAGGGATTTCAGGCAGATTGCGGGCGCCGGGTAATGATCATCAAGGGATTCGCGGTGCTGGTAG
>JBDSJD010000014.1:0-4467 GCA_039917615.1 Steroidobacteraceae bacterium | reverse complement strand
TCTGAGGGCTGGCTTCGGTACCAATCGCCAGCTCACCGTGCACCATGATCCACTCGGTGGTCAGTTCCAGGTCGGCAGTGTTGGCGAAGCTGAGTTTGCCATTGATCGTCACACCGCCCAGCGCTGGAGGGCTGACGTCCAAGATCACTTCCTTGCCACTTGCAATCTCTACCTTGTCGCCTGCGCGTGGCACCTTGCGGCCTGGCCAAGTGGCCGGATCAGACCAGCGCGTCGCCTTGGCTGACTGAGCCGCTTCAACGACAGTGAGTGCGCTGCTCAGCAAGAGTGCTGGAACGAGCAACGCAGAAAGTAATGAGCGAAATTGTTTACTCATGGCATCAACCCCACTTGAATGATGACCCCGAATCTGAGCCACAGAGGATAGCGCGATTATGCTCCCGTAATTGTTGTCCCAGCCATGTGTGCTGCAGCTTCCTGGCCGGATACCGAAGTCGTCAAGGCGACATGTAACGCCAATGTGCGATTGCCGCGTTTCTTCGAATTCAGCGTAGTGGATCCCTGCATACCAGCACGATCTTTCCCGAGCCACCCGTCTGCGCCAATGCGTGTGCCTCGCCCGCCTGGCTCAGCGGCATCCGGCGTCCTATGGGCAACAGGAATTTTCCATCACGGATGTCATCGGCAAACTCGCGGACTTTCGATGCATCAGGGCGCGTGTACACCCGGGTGATGGTGACCGTCGGGTTCTCCCCTGACGTCCCCTCCGGAAGCACCGACGCATAGCCGAAGTGGCCACCAGCCTTCACCCTGCCGAACAATTGCGCGGCCGTGGCGCCCCCCACCGTATCCGCGACGCTGTCCACCATCTCGAGCGCGGCAATCGCGGAAGCATCGTCGATGGCTACCGACCCTGCGACTCCTAGCTCTTCCGCTTCCGCCAGCTGTCGGGCGCGGACGCCGGCAATCACCCTTAGCCCAAGTTTTTTCGCCGCATGCACGGCAGCCCGCCCGACGCCTCCCAGTGCTCCGCTCACAAGAAGCGTCTGCCCCGGCTGGGCCCTGGCCGCCAGTCGCACGAGTTGGTCGCCCGTCAACGCGATGAGCGGTATCGCTGCGGAGTCGACGAGGTCCAGCCCCGCCGGCAGATGCGTGAGGATCGAGCCCTCGACCGCAACGAGCTCTGCATAGGTCGCATCGGTCAGCGCCAGCACCCGATCACCCGGCTTGAAGGTGCGGATGTTGCGCCCCACCTCGCGAACCACGCCGCTCACATCCCTGCCCAGAATGGCGGGCAGCGCGAGGGGAAAATCCTTCTGCCGTGCACCCGAGCGGACCTTCCAGTCGATGGGATTCACACTCGTCGCCCAGGCTTCGACAAGCACGGAGTCGGGGCCCAATACCGGCTCCGGAACATTGTTCTCATACGTTAGGACTTCCGGACCACCGTAGTTGTGCAATCGAACAGCTTTCACTTCCCCTCCGGAACGTCGCGCGAGAGCACGACAGTGGCTCATATTGTCGACTATGCAAGCCGGAGCTATGCGCCGTTATTTGGGTTCTTGCATATCAAAGGCAAGTAGTGGGCTATGCTGGCCCCAGACTAAACGCACAACAGTCAGGGGAATAATGATGCCACGGTTTATTCAGTGGGCGGCGTGCACCGCTCTGGTCATCATCGCTGCTACCGATTCCGCACGCGCGCAGAGCGCCTGCGATCGGGCCTGCCTGGGTGGAATGCTCGATCGCTATCTTGCGGCAGTCATCGCGCACGATAAGAGCAAAGCGCCGCTGGCCATCGGCTTCCGGCAGACCGAGAACGCGATTAATGCCTCGCCCGGGAAAGGCGTGTGGCAGAGCGTGACGGCGCTCGGCAAAGTCCAGCGCCGGTATTTCGATCCGGTGGCAGGTCAGGCGGGTTACTTCGGCACGTTGATGGAGGGCAGCGACACCGCGATCGTGACCATCCGCTTGCGCGTCGAGGACCGCAAGCTCACCGAAGCCGAGTGGTACGTCGTCCGTGCGAATGATCCCGGGCTGAGCGGCCCGCGCCAGCCAGGTCGCCCGCCCGCCAACCTGCACAACCCCGAATACCTTGAGCTGTATCCGCCGCGAATGAGCGCCGTGCCGGCCAAGGAGCGTGTGGATCGTGCGACGCTGGGCCGTATCGTCGACAGCTACTTCGATGCGATCACGTCGCATGACGGTTCGATCGCTCTCACGCACAAGGGTTGTGGCCGCGCGGAGAACGGCTCGCCAGCACCCGCTGGTGCGTTCCTGCCACCTGCGCCGCCGCGCGCGGGTCAGCCCGCTGCGCCGCCACCGGCTGCGGCCGCGGGCGGGCAGGGCGCGCAGCAAATTGGCGTGGGCAGCCGCGACTGCGTGGCGGGCCTCGAGAACTTCAACGCCGCGATGGTCGCGGCCCGCCGGACTCTGCTCATCGACGAGGAAGCCCAGGTCGTGCTCGCGACTGGCGTGTTCATCCGCAAGCCGGGATCACCGACACCGCGCAATGTCGCCAGCTGGTGGTTTGTGATTGATGAGGCGAAGATCCGCACGACGTATACGGCGATGTTCTATCCGCCGGCGGGACTCGCTGTGCCGAACTGGCCTCCCTACGATGGCAACTGGCCCTTGCCGGAAACGACGGTCCCCGCACCAGCGAAGGCTCCCTAGCTTACCGGCTGACCTGGAGGCTGGTTCCACCACCAGGGGCGCCGTTGCCGGCGTCACCGGGGGAGACAAGCTTGACCCAGAGCGCGCCATTGCCCTTGTAGTACGAGGTGGCGCTGGCCTTGCGCAGCCCATCCAGGCTATCCGTCGCCGAACCCGAGGCGGCGGTGGTGAATCCCGGCAGCTCAAAGATTACCCACGAGCCAGCATCCAGTTCCGTCACGCTGAGGTTCACGGACGGCCTTTCGGTGGTCACCTTGATTTCAGTACCAGCCCGTACGGTGCCCGAGGTTACGTTGTACTCCTTGCCATTGCGGCTGAGAACGACTGGCGGCTGAGCAGGAGCTGCACCAGCACCGCCGGCTCGACCACCACCCGGTGCGCCAGGACCAGCGGCACCAGGACCAGGAGCTCCGGCACCAGGACCAGGAGCTCCGGCCCGTGCGGGAGCGGCGCCGGGACCAGCAGCTGCACCGGGACCTGCGCCACGAGCGCCACCGAACCCGCCACCGCCACCGCCACCGCCAATATTCATGCGCCCGATATCGCCCTTGCACACCGCAGCGTTCCAGGTGGGCTTGATCTCACAGGCTTGTGTGTCGACTGCGATGCTGTCGTTGACGCCGTCGTGGATGAGAACGTAGGAATTGGGTCCACCGCCGAGCGAGCCGTCCTTGTCCTTGAACGCCGCGGTCTTATAGGAAGAACTGCCTGCATTATCGTTGCCCCACTTACGCTCCATCGGTGGGAAATACACCGGCTTGGCGTTGACGAATGTCACGCGCTCGAAGGAGTTGTTGGAGCTGACTCCGAAGCTGCTATACAACAGGTTAGAGAGCGCTCCCGTCTTGCGAGTGGCGTTGTCCTCGAAATTCCGGAACGTGACATTCTCCACGTCATGACGGTAATCGTAGTACTCGTAGCCGTGGATCGGGTAATCCGGCATTTGGGGCTTCGGAAAGCTGCGGCCGTAGGCCTTTTCCGCGTCAGTCCGGGGGTTGCCGACGTTCTCGGTTTCGCCCACGAACAACGAGTCGACGACCTTTGACGTAAAGGCGTAACGACCGAATGCGCCAGACGCGTGCGTAAAGCCGAAAGCGTTGTCGGCCAGCTTCACGTTCTTGAATACGTGCATCTCACCGCGGCCCCAGATGCCGCCATTGCGGTTCTTGTAGGCGGTCAAATCTTCGAAGACCGATACCAGCGCCTTGCTGTTCGCATCAGCGGGATTTTCAAGGCCGGTATGTGAGCCGCCGGAAACACTGAAAGTGTTGTTGGCGTTGATGTTGCGGTCGAACATGAACGAGTCGTAGTTGGAGTGGGCGACGTTGCCCTTGAACTCGCGGAATGGCGTTCGACGCGGCCAGGTGGCCTTGGCGACATCCGTACCTTCATGCGCACCATTCGGGTGCTCCGGCAATGACATCCAGAAACCGTTCGAGTCCGAACCCGCGGCCACGTTGTCCCGGTAAGTGTTGTCCGGATTGGTGATCCAGAAACTCGACACCGTGTTGTCCGAGGGCAGCAGGACCTCCTTGGAGGCTTGGCCATTCACTCTGACGGCCTGGCGATTGTCAAAGTCTGGGCTCTCTCCTGCGGCGGCGAGATTGGTCGGGACGCAGGGCTTGCTCGTATGACACTTGGTCTGGATCGCCAGGTTGTGAACGAACTCGTTGCCGTGCTCGATGCCGTCTTCGAGGAAGAAGCAATGACCCACGGTGTTGTAGGTCACGTTGTTCTCAACCTGCAGATTGTTCGTGCCATGCACGGTCACGCAGCGGTTGTAGGTGTCGTGGATGGCCGCGTTCTTGATGTACTGGCCCTTGCCTTCGCCCA
>JBDSJD010000013.1:0-33928 GCA_039917615.1 Steroidobacteraceae bacterium | reverse complement strand
GGCGGCCAGCGCCTGAATCCCGTAGCTCTTACCAGCTCCAATTCATGCAGACCCGTCGGACGATAGACAATAACCGTCTCATTCATGGGTGAGGCAGCGCCGCCCAACGTCCCGCATCAGCGACTGGACGCCGCACGCTTGGCGCACAATCGCCGACACACATGATTAGATGATGGTCGGGCGCGTTCACTTTATGATGATCCAGATCGCTGCATGCGGTTGTTGGGCGACTGCTTGCTCAACATTGGCATTTTAGGGCGTCCTTAGTCGTTGGCTGCAGTCAGGGTACGGAGGTGCTTTCTTTCCAATGCGTGGCAGTGCCCCTCGGATGGCTGAACTCGAGTTTAGGCTGACGCGCTCACAGTCCGCCGCAGGCAGTAGCTCCAGGAGTTTGGGGATTGCGAACGTCGCTCGTTTGCCAAAGTTTCCGAGAGCCAAAGCCACCCAAAATCTGACCATTTCATCTGGACTGTCCAGAAGTGACGCAAGCTCATGTAAAGTTGCGTCATCCACCTTCTTGAGATTGGCGTTACTCACCATATCAGCAATGTTTTTCGCTGCCTCCGAACGCCCGCTGGTGGTGGTATCCATTCTCACACGGGATATTGCGTTCAGGAGTAGTTGGCTAGACACGCGCTTTGTGTCGGAAGCGGCAAGAGCCCCTGTTAGCGGAGCAGTCACACAAAGCGTGGTGACGACCGCCAGCAGTCCCAGTTGAAGGATAGCCTTGATCACGATGGAGCTCGCTCGTGGTACTTCTAATTCAAAGGGCAGTCGCCCAACTATTAATTCTATTTGTCGCGCGAAATTCATTATGCGGTGAACACAACAGAAACGGGGATAGAAGCCGCTCCAAGTCCCTGAGTAGCCTATAGGCACTCTTCGGGCGGCGTGTCGCGCGAAATGTGTTATGCGGCATGAACAACTCCAAACCCCTCACACTGCTGGAGGCCGTACGGGACGCCATCCGTCTCCGGCACTACAGCCTTCGCACCGAAAAGACCTACATCGGCTGGGTGCGCCGTTACGCTCGCTTCTGCGGCGGTCGCCACCCCCGCACGCTGGGCGTGCCTGAGGTTACAACCTTTCTCACGCATTTGGCACTGGACCTGAAAGTCTCGGCCAGCACGCAGAATCAGGCGCTGCAGGCGCTTATCTTTCTCTACCGCGAGGTTCTGCAGATCGACCTGCCAAACCTCACAGACGTGGTGCGGGCAACCAAGCCGCGTCGGCTTCCGGTCATCCTGACCCATGACGAAGTTCGCCGGGTCTTCACGCACCTGGGCGGTCGCACGCGACTGGTTGTCGGTCTGCTCTATGGCAGCGGTCTGCGCCTGACAGAGGCGCTCACCGTTCGCGTGAAAGATGTTGACCTCGAGCGTCGGGAACTGACAGTCCGTAATGGCAAGGGCGGCAAGGATCGCGTCACCATGATCCCGGGCGAGCTGGCCATTCCGCTGCGCGAGCATCTGCGTCAGCTGGAGCAGTGGTTCAACCGCGAACGCGAAGCGCACTCGCCCGGGGTTTCGATCCCCGATGCACTTAAGAAAAAGTACCCCAATGCGCATGTCAGTTTTGCCTGGCACTGGGTGTTCCCTTCCAACTCCCTGGTCCGCGACCCTTACGATGGCAGTATCGTTCGCCATCACGTTCACGATCGAACGTTGCAGCGCACTGTGCAAAGCGCCCTGAAGCGCGCCGGCATCACAAGGCCGGCCGGCTGCCACACCTTCCGGCACTGCTTTGCAACCCACCTGCTGGAAGCCGGCTATGACATCCGCTCGGTGCAGGAGCTGCTGGGCCACTCGGATGTAAGAACCACGATGATCTACACGCACGTGCTCAACCGGGGAGGGCGTGCCGTGAAGAGCCCGCTGGATGGGTTGATTTGACCCAGGTATCCTCAAGCAGGCACGCCGGAAGGCCGCGCCGGAGCGTTGAATGGACTACCTCGTCGTCATTGAAGAATCTTCATCCGGATATGGCGCCTACGTGCCGGACCTCCCCGGCTGCGTTGCCGTGGGCGATTCACGCCGCGAAGTCATGAAGCTGATTCGCGAAGGCATCAAGCTGCATCGGGAGGCCATGCGACACGGTGGCGAAGACATCCCGAAGCCGACGACGCGCGGCAAAGTGATCCGGATCCGGGCAGCCTGAAATCAGGGGTTCCGCCGGCTGGCGTCACCCGCCTGAGGCGCGGATAATCCGCCGCCTCAAAACCACAAGAATTCGTGCATGACCGACAAGCTGACTCCTGCGGAAGCCGCCCTGCGTGATGCCGCCCGCGATTACCACCGCCTCCCCGTGCCGGGGAAGATCTCGGTTTCGCCCATCAAGCCGTTGACCAACCAGCGTGACCTTTCCCTGGCCTATTCGCCGGGCGTGGCCTATCCCTGCCTCGATATCGAAGCGGATCCAAACGCGGCGGCGTTGTACACGGCGCGCGGCAATCTGGTCGGCGTAATCACCAACGGCACGGCGGTGCTGGGCTTGGGCGACATCGGCCCGCTGGCGGCAAAGCCGGTGATGGAGGGCAAGGGCTGCCTGTTCAAGAAGTTCGCCAACATCGATGTGTTCGATCTGGAACTGGCCGAGCGCGATCCCGACAAGCTGATCGACATGATCGCAGCGCTGGAGCCGACGCTGGGTGGCATCAACCTGGAAGACATCAAGGCGCCGGAGTGCTTCTACATCGAGCGCAAGCTCACCGAGCGCATGAACATTCCGGTGTTCCACGACGATCAGCACGGCACGGCAATCATCGCGGCGGCGTCGATCCGCAACGGGCTTGAGATCGTGGGCAAGGACATTGGCAGCGTGAAGCTGGTGGTGTCGGGTGCTGGAGCTGCAGCCATCGCGATTCTCGATCTGCTGGTGGGGCTGGGTTTGAATCGCGCGAATGTATGGGCCTGTGATTCCAAAGGCCTTATTCATGAGGGCCGCGGCGATTCCTTCAATCCCGAGAAGGCTCGCTATGCGCAGGCGACGAAGCTGCGCACACTGGCCGATGTCATGCCGGGTGCGGATGTGTTCCTGGGTTGCTCCACTGGGGGTGTGCTGACGCAGGACATGGTCAAGGGCATGGCAGAACAGCCCATCATCCTGGCGTTGGCAAACCCGGAGCCGGAAATCCGTCCGGAACTGGCAAAGGCCGTGCGCCCGGACTGCATCATCGCGACGGGCCGTTCGGATTATCCGAACCAGGTTAACAACGTCCTGTGCTTCCCCTACATCTTCCGTGGTGCGCTGGATTCGGGCGCAACGAAGATCACTGCAGCAATGAAGCTGGCCTGCGTGAAGGAAATCGCGGATCTGGCGAAAGCGGAGATCAGCGAGGAAGTGGCCAGTGCCTATGCGGGTCAGGAGCTGGAGTTCGGCAAGGAATACATCATTCCGAAGCCCTTTGATTCACGGCTGATCCTGCGCATTGCGCCAGCGGTTGCCGCTGCGGCGGCTGCGTCCGGTGTAGCAACCCGGCCCATCGTGGATCTGGAAGCCTATCGCGCGGAGCTGGCGCGCATGTTCTCCTCTGGCGGCATGCTCACGCGCCCGGTGTTCGGCGCGGCGCGTGCATCCCAGCGCAAGCGCATTGCCTTCGCCGAAGGCGAAGATGATCGCGTGCTGCGTGCGGCGCAGATTGCACTGGATGAAGAGCTCGCCACGCCAATTCTCGTGGGCCGCCCTTCCGTGATCGAAACACGCATCCGCAAGGCCGGCCTGCGCATGAAGCTGGGGCAGGATGTCACGGTTGTGAACCCGGATGACGATCCGCGCTTCAAGCAGTACTGGCAGACCTATCACCGCATCATGGGGCGCCGCGGCGTGAGTCCGGAGGCAGCGAAGGCGGCGGTGCATCGGTCCACCACCACCATTGCTGCGTTGATGGTGCATCTGGGTGATGCGGACGGCATGCTCTGCGGCCTGCAGGGTCGCTATGACGCGCACCTTGAAAACATCCGTGACGTGATCGGCCTGCGCGATGGCGAGTTTGCGCTGTCTTCACTGAGCGGCCTCGTCATCGAAAAGCGCACGCTGTTCATCGCGGATACCTATGTGAACGAAGCGCCTTCGTCGGAACTGCTGGCGCGCATTGCGCGTCAGGCGGTGCGCGAAGTGCGGCACTTCGGCCTCACACCGAAGGTGGCCTTCATCTCCCACTCCAACTATGGTTCCTCGCGCCGCGAATCTGCCAAGCGCATGCGCGAAGCTTACGAAATGTTCTCGAAGCAGAATCCGGATGTGGAATGCGATGGCGAGATGCACGGCGATGCCGCGCTCTCCGAGGTGATCCGTCGCGGCAACCTGATGGAAAGTCGCCTGAACGGCGAGGCCAACATCCTGATCTGCCCGAACATCGACGCGGCCAACATCTTGTTCAATGTGCTCAAGACCGCGAGCGGCGAAGGCACCACCGTCGGTCCGATCCTGATGGGCGTCGCGAAGCCGGCGCATGTGCTCACACCTTCGTCGACGATGCGCCGTGTGCTGAACATGACGGCGCTGACTGCAGCGCAGGCCGGCCTTCTGGCCGTGGGGAAGAAGGCGGTCGGAGGGTAACTCCGGCGCGCAGCGAATCTCCGCAAACGCGCAAGTTATCCGGCCCCGGCATTGCGCGCCACGGCGCCACGATGCCTGAATGGATGCACCCGATGTCGTCGGTCCAATTTCTGGCATGGAGACCATAGCCGCGGGCAGGTCGGTCAAATCCCGCTTGAGGCTTGTCAAACTCTACGGCTTTGGTGGCTGGATGAAGCGCAAGGGATTCGCGCAGGTGAGGACTTCGAACGGCACGATCGCCCACGCTGAGCTACACTGGTACGAGGCCCACGGAATTGGCAAGCGCGAGATCAAGATCAAGCGTTACCTGCAAGCGGAATCTCCATGAGCAAACCACGACGCACACTGGTCATTTGTGTAAGAAACAAGGGTTACCTGGCTTCCCTGGAGCTGCGCAAGATTTACGTTTCACTGTCGGACGTGCCGGCAATGAAACACGGAATGGTTCGGGTAGTCGACGAGTCGGGTGAAGATTATCTTTATCCGTCGTCGATGTTCATTCCGGTCGCGCTTCCGGAAAGCGCGCGGCGCGCGGTATTGCGCGCCGCCTGACTTTCTGAACCCCGTCGCGGTAGTCGATGCTGGCTCGGCGCGGGCAAGGTCGCCCGTTTAGCCCCGCGTCTTGCGGATCTTCTCGAGCAGCTTCAGCTGAGCGGCGGCCTGCGCGAGTTCGGCCATCGCCTGCGCCTGATCGATCTTGTCATGGGTATTCGCCAATGCTTCTTCGGCCCGCTGCTTGGCAGCCATCGCCGCGGCTTCGTCGATGTCATGCGCGCGCACGGCGGTATCGGCCAGCACGGTGACGCGGTTGGGCTGCACTTCCAGCGCGCCGCCGCCGACGAATATCGAGGTCTCGCCTTCGGCGGTTTTCACACGCACTTCACCGGCCTTGATCAGCGTCAGCAGCGGGGCGTGACGCGGCGTGATGCCGAGCTCGCCTTCGGCCGCGGGCACGAACACGATCTCGGCTTCGCCGGCGAAGATCTCGCCTTCGGCGCTGACGATATCCACATGTATGGTCTTGTTGGCCATGTGTCGTGCCTGTTGCGCGTCTTAAGTAAGGGTCTTGGCTTTCTCGACGGCTTCTTCAATGCCGCCGACCATGTAGAAGGCCTGTTCCGGCAGGTGATCGTAATCACCGTTCAGGATGCCCTTGAAGCCGCGGATGGTCTCGGCCAGCGGCACGATCTTGCCGTCCTGTCCGGTAAACACCTTGGCGACGTTGAATGGCTGCGACAGGAAGCGCTGGATCTTGCGCGCGCGGAACACCGTCTGGCGGTCTTCCTGCGAGAGCTCGTCCATGCCGAGGATCGCGATGATGTCCTGCAGTTCCTTGTACTTCTGCAAGACGCCCTGCACGCCGCGCGCAGTGTTGTAGTGTTCTTCACCGATGACCAGCGGATCCAGCTGACGGCTGGTGGAGTCCAGCGGATCCACGGCCGGGTAGATACCCAGCGAGGCGATGTTGCGGCTGAGCACCACGGTCGCGTCAAGATGCGCGAAGGTTGTGGCGGGCGAGGGATCCGTCAAATCGTCCGCGGGCACGTACACGGCTTGGATCGACGTGATCGAACCCGTCTTGGTCGAGGTGATGCGCTCCTGCAGCACGCCCATTTCCTCGGCCAGTGTGGGCTGGTAACCCACAGCGGAAGGCATGCGGCCCAGCAGCGCCGACACTTCGGTGCCGGCCAGCGTATAGCGGTAGATGTTGTCGACGAAGAACAGCACGTCGCGGCCGCGGCCATTGGCTTGCTTTTCGTCGCGGAAGAACTCGGCCATGGTAAGACCAGTGAGCGCCACGCGCAGGCGGTTGCCAGGCGGCTCGTTCATCTGGCCGTAAACCATCGCCACCTTCGAGTTCTCGAGCTTCTCGGCGTCGATGACGCCGGACTCGATCATCTCGTGGTAGAAGTCGTTGCCCTCGCGGGTACGTTCGCCCACGCCTGCGAACACGGAAAGTCCCGAATACTGCTTGGCGATGTTGTTGATCAGCTCGAGCATGTTCACGGTCTTGCCCACGCCGGCGCCGCCGAACAGGCCCACCTTGCCGCCCTTCGCGAATGGCACCAGCAGGTCGATCACCTTGATGCCCGTGACCAGCAGGTCCTGGCCGCCAGCCTGTTCATCGAATGCCGGAGCGGGACGATGGATCGGCAGCGTGCTCTCGGCAGCCACCGGACCGCGGTTGTCCTGCGGAACGCCCAGCACGTCCATGATGCGGCCCAGCGTGGCCTTGCCCACGGGAACGTTGATCGGCTTGCCCGTGGCACTGACCATGAGGCCGCGTTTCAGGCCTTCGCTCGCGCCCATTGCGATCGTGCGCACCACGCCATCGCCAAGCTGCTGCTGCACTTCCAGCGTCAGGTCGACATCTGTCAGCTTCAATGCCTCGTACACCTGCGGAATGGAGTCACGCGGGAACTCGACGTCGATGACGGGTCCGATGATCTGGATGATTTTGCCGGTAGCCATGCTGTTATTTCCTCAAGAATTCTTTGCGGCCTTACACCGCTGCCGCGCCGCCGACGATTTCCGCCAGCTCAGTGGTGATCGCCGCCTGGCGGGCCTTGTTGTAGACCAGCTGCAGCTCGTGGATGAGCTTGCCCGCATTGTCGGTTGCAGCCTTCATCGCGACCATTCGTGCCGCCATTTCGGAAGCGACATTCTCAACCGCACCTCTGTATACCTGCGACTCCACGTAACGCATCAGCAGGCCATCCAGAATGGCATCGGCCGACGGCTCGTAGATATAGTCCCAGTGCGTCTGCAGGCCAGCCGCATCCGAAGGCGCCACCGGCAGCAACTGGTCGACGCGCGGCTTCTGCGTCATCGTGTTCACGAATTCTGCATGCACCATGAACAGCCGATCGATCTTGCCTTCGCGGTAGGCATCGAGCATGACCTTGACCGTACCGATCAGATCCTTCACATGCGGCTTGTCGCCGAGGCCCGAGATATTCGCGAGCATCGGCAGGTTCAGCCGGCGGAAGAAGGCTGTGCCCTTGCTGCCCATCACGGCAAGACTCACGCCCGCGCCCTGCTCCTGCCATTCCTTCACTACGCTCAGCGTCTGCTTGAAGATATTGGCGTTCAGGCCGCCAGCGAGTCCGCGGTCGGTGGAAATCACAAGAATGCCGATGTTCTTCACGTCGCGCACCGACATGAACGGATGCCGGTAGTCCGGATTCGCGTGATGCAGGTTGCCGATCACGTTGCGGATCTTGTCCGCATAGGGACGCGCCAGCTTCATGCGTTCCTGGGCGCGACGCATCTTGCTGGTCGCGACCATCTGCATGGCCTTGGTGATCTTCTGAGTGCTTTTGACACTCGTGATCTGGGTGCGGATTTCCTTGGTGCCGGCCATCGCGCGTCTCTTTAGTACGAGCCCGTCGCGGCGAAGTTCTCGACGATCTTCTTGAGCGTGGCCTCGTGCTTCTTCAGCACCGGCTCCGCATCGATCGCATCCATCTCGGCCTTGTGGCTGGTCTTTGCAAAGCCCTGCAGCGCGCCCTCGAAGGCCACGATCTTGCCCAGCTCCACCTTGTCCATATAGCCGTTGTTCACCGCGTAGATCGACAGCGCCATCTGCGCCACCGACATCGGCGCGTACTGCTTCTGCTTCATCACCTCGGTGGTGCGCTGGCCGCGCTCCAGCTGCTTGCGGGTGGCCTCGTCGAGGTCCGAAGCAAACTGCGAGAACGCCGCGAGCTCGCGATACTGCGCCAGAGCCAGGCGGATGCCGCCGCCCAGGCGCTTGATGATGTCGGTCTGCGCGGCGCCACCGACGCGGCTCACGGAGATGCCCGCGTTCATGGCGGGACGGATGCCGGCATTGAACAGGTTCGATTCCACGAAGATCTGGCCGTCGGTGATCGAGATCACGTTGGTCGGCACGAACGCAGTTACGTCACCGGCCTGGGTCTCGATGATCGGCAGGCCGGTCAGAGAACCGGTCTTGCCCTTCACGCGGCCCTTGGTGACCATTTCGACGTACTGCTCGTTGACGCGCGCGCTGCGTTCCAGCAGGCGGCTGTGTAGATAGAACACGTCGCCGGGATACGCTTCGCGACCCGGTGGGCGCTTCAGCAGCAGCGAGATCTGCCGATAGGCCACGGCCTGCTTGGAAAGATCGTCATAGACGATCAGCGCGTCTTCGCCGTTGTCCATGAAGTATTCGCCCATGGTCACGCCCGAATAGGCACTGATGTACTGCAGTGCTGCCGGCACGGCAGCGGAGGCCACCACTACGATCGTGTGCGCCAGTGCGCCGTGTTCTTCGAGCTTGCGCACCACGTTGGCGACGGTCGATGCCTTCTGGCCGATGGCGACATACACGCACTTCACGCCCGAAGACTTCTGGTTGATGATGGTGTCGATGGCCAACGCGGTCTTGCCCGTCTGGCGGTCACCGATGATCAGCTCGCGCTGGCCACGGCCAACAGGAACCATCGAGTCCACAGCCTTGTAGCCGGTCTGGATAGGCTGGCTCACGCTCTTGCGATAGATCACGCCCGGCGCCACGCGCTCGATCGGCGCGGTGGCCTTGGCATTGATCGGACCCTTGCCGTCGATCGGGTTGCCGAGCGCATCGACCACACGGCCGAGCAGCTCCGGACCAACGGGCACTTCCAGGATGCGACCGGTGGTCTTCACCGTGTTGCCTTCCGTGATTCCCTTGTATTCACCCAGCACCACGGCGCCGACCGAATCCTGCTCCAGGTTCAGCGCCAGGCCGAAGATCTTGCCGGGGAATTCAAGCATTTCGCCGTAGCGCGCGTCGGCCAGGCCGTGGATGCGCACGATGCCGTCGGTCACCGACATGACGGTGCCCACGTTGCTCGCTTCGGTGCCCGCAGCAAAATTCTTGATGCGCTGGCCGATGAGTTCGCTGATTTCGGATGCCTTGATCGACATGACTTAGGTCCTTTGAAAAATTCTTTAGGCGGTCAGCTCGAAGGCCATGCGTTCGAGTCGCGATTTGATCGAGCCGTCGATCACCATGTCGCCGGCGCGCAGCACGGCGCCGCCGATGAGCGAGGGATCGACTTCGGTGTGCACGCGCACCTTGCGGCCGAAACGCTTGGCCAGCGCTGCGGCAATCTGCTCACGCTCGGCGTCCTGCATGGCCGCAGCGGAAGTTACCGTCACGTCCACGGTGCCTTCGGCATCATCCTTCATGGCCTGGAACAGCCGCGCGATATCGGGGAGGATCCGAAGTCGGCGGTTATCCGCGAGCATGCGCAGGAAGTTTTTCTGTTGATCGCTGAGGTTGTCGCCGGCCACTGCTGTGACGAGCTCGGCCAGCTGCGTCGGCGTGACCCGCGGGTTGCCGAGTAGCAGCGCGACGCGCGTATCGGTAACGCCGGCGGCAGCACGATCCAGCAGCGTCGACCAGCCGTCGAGCTGCGAATCAGCCTGCGCTTGGCGGAAGGCCGCTTTGGCGTAAGGACGGGCGATGGTGCTGCGATCTGCCATGTGCGCTCAGATCTCGCTTGCCAGTTTGCCGAGCAGCTCGCTGTGAGCCTTCGCGTCGATCTCGCGACCTAGCAGTTGCGATGCAGACCTGACAGCCAAGCCCGCCACTTCCTTGCGCAGTTCTTCGCGCGCCTTGGTGGTGGCGAGCTCGATCTGCTGCCGGGCAGAGGCCACCAGCCGCTCACCTTCCTGCAAGGCCTGCCCCTTGGCCGCCTCGATCATCTCGTTGGCGCGACGCTGCGCCTGGTCGACGATCTCGTTGGCGCGGGTGCGGGCTTCAGTGATCGCCACTTCTGCGCGCTCGCTGGCCTTGGCAAGGTCTTGCTGGCCTTTCTCAGCGGCGGCGAGGCCGAGCGCGATCTTCTTCGCGCGCTCGTCCATCGGGCCCTGGATCATCGGCCAGACCCACTTCATCACCACCACGATGAGCAGTGCGAACACCACCATCTGGATGATCAGCGTGAGATTGATATGCACGGCGGACTCCCGGCAGCTGTTACGGCGCGACGACGACGCCGTTCAGGAACGGATTCGCGAAGGTGAAGAACAGCGCAAAGCCGATGCCGATGAAGGTCACGGCGTCGAGCAGGCCGGCCACCACGAAGAAGCGGCCCAGCAGCATTGGACCCAGCTCCGGCTGACGCGCAGTGCCTTCCAGCAGCTTGCCGCCCAGCAGGCCCACGCCGATGGCGGTTCCCAGTGCGCCCAGACCAAAGATGATGCCAACAGCCAGTGCCGTCAGGCCTTGTACGTGTGCAATGTTTACAACGTTTTCCATCATGTCCTCCAGAAAAAACTTCGAATCAGAATCGCCAGAACCCTTGAGCCTAGTGAGCCTTCTCGCTCGCCATGCTCATGTAGATGATCGTCAGCTTCATGAAAATGAAGGCCTGCAGCGGAATCACGATCACATGGAATGCGGCCCAGATCGTGCCGAGCATTACATGCGCAAATACAGCCAGCGCGCCACCAACGACCGGGAAATTCTCCAGGCCAAGCTTGAGCGTGAATAGTGCAATCAGCAGGAATACCACTTCTCCGGCAAACAGGTTGCCATAGAGCCGCAGCGCCAGGGACACAGGCCGCGCCATGAAAGGCACGAACTCCAGCACGAAATTGATCGGGATGAACAGCGCCTGCACGAACGGGTTGCTGAAGTGGAAGGGATGCAGCGTGAATTCGCTGATGAAACTCTTCGCTCCCTTGATCTTGAAGCTGTAGAAAATAACCAGCAGGAAGACCGTGATCGACATACCGAAGGTGATGTTCAGGTCGGTGCTGGGCACGACTTTCATGTGTTCGAAGCCCATCGGCTCCGTCAGGGTCGACATCAGATCAACCGGCAGCCAGTCCATCATGTTGAACAGCAGCACCCAGCAGAAGATCGTCAGCGCCAGTGGCGCGATCAGCTTGCTGGTGCCGTGGTAGGTCTCGCGAACCTGGCCGTCGACGAACTCGACCATCATCTCGATGAAGTTCTGGAGCTTGCCCGGCACACCTGCGGTCGCCTTGCGCCCCACACTGTAGAAGACGCCGATGAACACCAGCGCCAGGAACACCGACCAGAACACGCTGTCCCAGTGGACCACCGAGAAATCGACGATCGCGGTCTGTTCCTTGTTTGCAAGGAAGGTAATGTGGTGGCGGATGTACTCGCCGAATGACGGGACTTCGTGTTCAGCCATGATCCGTTCTGCGACCCTGCCCTGCTAGACCTTTGCTCAAACCTGCCCACCATCCAGCCGCCGCATCGCCCGCGGCAACACGAACCACTGCACCAGGAACGACGCGGCGAACGCGCCGAACAACGCCCCGGGCACCAGCATCCTCTTCAGTGTGGCGAGCACCAGCACGAACAGGACGATGGTCACGACGATCTTCGCGGCTTCGCCGACGTAGAACGCGCGCACCAGCTCCGCAAGCTCCCGCCTTGTTTTGCGAAACACCACCAGCGCCAGCACAAAGTTCGCCGCGGCGCCGATGCCGCCGCCCATCGCCGCCGATAGTGCCGTGTTGCGGCTCCACAGGACGAGGCAGACCAGGGCAATCAGCACGGTGAGTACCAGCTGCGCCACTACGACGCCGTAGGCCACCCGCCGCAAGCCCGGCAGCTCAACTGCCGCCACGTTTCGGCTCTCCTTGATTCACTGACGATCAACAAAAAGCCACTTCTCGCCGCTTGTGCGGGAAGTGGCTTCGAAAGCGGTCAGGATTATAGGGAGCGCCCCTGGTCAACTCAAGAAAAATCGCTGCACGGGCAGGGTTCGGCGAAATCAACGGATATGACGCAGGATTCCATCCAGTTCGTCGAGACTGTTGTAGCTAATCAAGAGCTTGCCCTTGCCTTCAGATCCCTGCTGAATCAACACCTTGGCACCGAGGCGTTCGGAGAGGTCACGCTGCAGTGCAGCGATATTAGGGTCAGGATTTGCCTCTGCGGGATTGATACCTTTACGGTCCAATTTCGCCTCAGGAGACAGTAATTGTCGCACTAAGGATTCAGTCTGCCGGACGGACAGGCCCTCGGCTACCACCATCCGGGCGACCTCGACCTGCTGCCGGCGTTGGGTCAGTGGCAGCACGGCCCGCGCATGCCCCATCTCCAGTTGTCGCTTCTCCAGCAGTTCGGCCACTTCAGGCGCCAGCTCAAGCAGCCGCAACAGGTTGCTGACCGCGGCACGTGAACGACCCACGGCCTCAGCCGCCTGCTGATGGGTAACACCGAACTCGGCAATCAGTCGCTCCAGCGCGCGCGCCTCTTCCAGCGGATTGAGGTCTTCGCGCTGGATGTTCTCGATCAGCGCGATGGCAATCGCAGCCTCGTCGGGCACGCGGCGGATGACCGCGGGGATGGTGGTGAGGCCGGCGATCTGTGCAGCGCGCCAGCGACGTTCGCCGGCGATGATCTCGTAGCGCGGCATCCCCGGCGCGGGATTGGCCAGCGGCCGCACCACGATGGGCTGGATCACGCCCTGGTTGCGGATCGAGATGGCCAGCTCTTCCAACGCTTCCTGCCGCATGTCGACGCGCGGCTGGTACTTGCCACGCGTCAGCTGGTCGACCGGCAGATGCGCCAGCTCATCGCCACCGCTGCGTGGCGCGGCGCTGCCGGGCGCGGCGCCGGAAGCTGCGCCATCCGCAGCCGGTGGCGCAACCGGCACCGATGCTGCGGGCGCACCGGCCCGCGCCTTGGAACTGCCGAGCAGATCGGCGAGGCCGCGGCCCAGGGAGGATTTTTTCTGCGTCAAGTGACTGCGCCTTCGCTGTCAGCCGCTACGGTGCCGACGCCGGCGCGCTCCTCTTCGCGGCGGATCATTTCCCCCGCCAGCGCGAGATAAGCCAGCGCCCCGCGCGAATCCTTGTCATGCATCAGCACCGGCCGGCCGAACGATGGCGCTTCGGCCAGCCGCACATTGCGCGGGATGACGGTGCGGAACACTGTCTCACCGAAATGCTGCAGCAGCTGCGCCGAAACTTCCGTGGAAAGATTGGCGCGCGGATCGTACATGGTGCGCAGAATACCCTCGATATGCAGGCCCGGATTCACGGCGTCGCGCACCTGGTCGATGGTGGCAGAGAGCGCGGAAAGCCCTTCCAGCGCGTAGTACTCGCATTGCATGGGCACGATCACGCTGTCGGCCGCCACCAGCGCATTGAGCGTCAGCATGTTCAGCGACGGCGGGCAGTCGATGATGATGAGATCGAATCGCTCGCGCACCGGCGCCAACGCTTCGCGCAGCCGCGTCTCGCGCGCGTCATGGCTCATCAGCAGGCGCACCTCGGCCGAGGTCAGGTCCTGGTTGGTGGGCAGCAGGTGGAACAGGCCGTTCACCACCGGCACGATCGCCTGTTCTGCCGTGCATTCACCCAAGAGCACTTCGCAGCTGCCGTTCTCGACGGAAGATTTCTCCACGCCGCAGCCCATGGTCGCGTTGCCCTGCGGATCCAGGTCGATCAGCAGCACGCGCCGCTGTGTCGCCGCCAGTGATGCGGCGAGGTTGACGGCAGTGGTGGTTTTTCCCACCCCGCCTTTCTGGTTGGCTATGGCAATGATGCGTTTCATTTAGTCCAAGCAGTCTAGGGAATCCCGGGGGAACCGTCACGACGCAATATGACGATGTTCCGCTCTTCGCTTAAGCCGGGGACCACCACCGGTCGCAGCGACTCGATCCGCCAGCCGCCCGGCAGCACGCCGCCATCGGCGTCGCTGCTCTCGCTGGCCGGCGCGGGCGGCGGCCAGCGCCCCTTCATGGCGACGACGCAGGTGTGGGCATCGCACAGGGGTGCAACCCAGCCTGCCAGTCGCGGCAATGGCGCGAAGGCGCGGGTGATCACCGTGTCGAATGCCTTTGCAAGCTTCAGCTGCTCCACCCGGCCATGCAAAGTTCGGACATTGTCCAGGCCAAGCTCGCGCGCTGCGTGATCGATGAAACGCAGCTTCTTGTCCACCGCATCGATCAGCGTGAACTGCCGCTGCGGATTCACGATTGCCAGCGGCAATCCGGGGAATCCAGCGCCCGTGCCCACATCCGCCACCGTAATTCCGGCGAGGTCAGGCTGCGCGGCAAGCGAATCCAGCAGGTGATGCGTGAGGATTTCCGCAGGCTCGGTGATGGCCGTGAGGTTATAGGCCTTGTTCCAGCGCACCAGCTCCTGCACCAGCGTTGCGAACTGCGCCAGCTGCGCAGCCGCCAGCGGTACACCCAGCGCTGCGGCACCGCTGTGCAGCGGCGCGGTCAGCTCGCTCACGGCGGCGCGTTGCGGATGAAGCGCGCCACGAACTGCTGCACCGGCATGCGATCAATCCCGGCCGGATCGGCACTCCAGCTGTGGAATTGCTCGTCGATGCGCCGCATATGCGTCAGCGTGAAAATCTGTTCGGCAGCGCGATACAGCCGCTGCATGGCGGCCTCGAGTGTGTCGCTGCCGCTGGCGGCGATGTCTGCCGTGCAATGCATATACAGACTGCCAAGCGATGGCGGTGTGCGGCCCGACAGCGACGCCAGGCGCGCTTCGATGTCGGCACCGGCCAGCGCCACCAGCAGCGCATCGGCGCGGCCGCCACGCAACGCCAGCAGCTGCTGCATCGCGCGCGTCGCCGTGGCGGCAGGCAATTCATAGGAAGTGCCCGGCACGCGCGCACCGCCGGGACGCATGTCCGCGGGTCGCAGCGTGGCCAGCACCTGCACCGCCGTCTCTTCGTACAGCGTCTCGAGCATCATGGCCACGACCACCAGCAGTCGCTGGCGTGCGGGCGCAGTGTCTTCAGCGTTCGTCATGGATGCGGACCAGAGTGCGGCCGGTGTTGCTGCCGGCGATGAGGGATGCAAAGGCTTGCGGCAATTCAGCCAGAGTAACCGTTCTGGTCACGATGGCATCCAGATGGCGTGGCGCGAGATCCCCTGCAATGCGTCGCCACACGGCAAGCCGCCGCTCACGCTTCGTGGCAGCAGAATTCACGCCCAGCAGATTTACGCCCCGCAGCAGGAACGGCATCAGGCTCACGCCCAGTTCTGCGCCGGCAGCAAGGCCGACCGCGGCGACGCTTCCCTGCATGCGCGTGGCGCGTAGCAACTGACTCACCATGGCGCCGCCGACATTGTCGATGGCGCCGGCCCAGCGTTCCGCTTCGAGCGGCCGCGTGCCGGGCGCCGCGACCTCTGGCTGCTGCACTTCCGCCGCGCCGATCTGCCTGAGCAGGCCAGCGCTTTCTGCCTTGCGCGTGAAAGCCGTCACTTCGTATCCGCGGCCAGCCAGCATGTCGATGGCCAGCAATCCCACACCGCCGCTGGCGCCGGTTACCGCCACCGGCCCCTGACCGGGAGTGAGCCCATTGTGTTCCAGCTGCATGATGGCAAGCGCTGCCGCAAAGCCCGCGGTGCCGATGACCATCGCATGGCGCAGGCTGATCCCCTGCGGCAGCGCGATGACGGCCTCGGCCGGCACGCGCGCGAATTGCGCATAGCCACCATCGCGCGTTTCCGACAGGCCGCAGCCCGTTACCAGCACCGGATCGCCCACTGCGAAGGACGCGTCCGTTGAGCTCACCACAATGCCAGACAGATCCACACCCCCCACCAGTGGAAAGCGCCGCAGGATGCGCCCCTTGCCCGTGCCCGCCAGCGCATCCTTGTAGTTGATGCCGGACCAGTGCACGCGGACCGTCACCTCGCCAGGCGACAGCTGCTCGAACGTCAGCGACTCCATGGCAGCGCCGTTCTCGTGAATGCGAAATGCGTTGAAAGTGTTCATGGCTGACAAGGAACATCTTAACGCTGCGTTAAGATCGTTGCCCATGAAGCACAGCCGATCCGCACTGTCTGTCGTTGCAATGGTGCTGCTGACCCCGTTGCTGCTGGCACAACAGGCGGCAACCGGGCGCATCGAACAGGGCAATCTGATTTTCGACGGCATTCCTGCCCGCGATCCGACCGAATCTGCATCGTTGGCGCGCTGGCTTGAATCACGCTCCGCCGGATTCGTGGACTGGCTGGCCGACGGCAGCCTCATCATCACTTCGCGCTTCGGCAACACCGCGCAGCTGCATCGCGTGCGCGCGCCGCTCTCCATGCTTGAGCAGCTCACCTTCGAAGCCGAGCCGGTGTCGGATGCAGTGGCCCATCCCTACGACGCCAACTCACTGCTGTACTTGAAGGACAGCGGCGGCGACGAGAACTCGCAGATCTGGCTGCGTACTCTCGAAGGCGGTGGGAGCCGCCTGCTCACCGACGGGAAGTCGCGTCACGGCCGGCCGGTGTTCGCGCACGACGGCAAGCGCATCGCCTTCAACAGCAACGCGCGCGATGGCGCCAGCAACGACGTCTACATCAGTGATATGCAGGCGACGCCGCAGCTGCTGGTCACCGGCGGCAGCGACGAGCTGGATGTGCAGGACTGGTCGCCGGATGACCGGCGGCTGGCGCTGATCCGCTACACCTCCATCACCAACAGCCAGCTGCTGGTTGCCGACACAACCACCGGCCTGCTCACGCGTGTGGAGCCGGCCAGCGACAAGGACGGACCCGTATCCGTTGCGCAGGCACGTTTTTCTGCTGACGGTCGCAGCCTGTATTTCCTCTCCGACCGCGGCGGCGAATTCATGGCGCTGCACCACATCGATCTCACCACCAGGGAACTGCGCACACTCACGCCGGATCCACGCTGGGACATCGAGCGTTTTGCGGCGAGCCACGATGGGCGTTTTCTTGCCTATACGCGCAATGAAGGCGGCTTCGACCGGCTGGTGCTGCACGATCTGCGTCTGAAGGCGGACCTGCTGCTGCCACCGTTGCCCGCCGGCGCCGTGATCGGCACCATCCGCTTTGATCGAGCCAGTCGTCAGCTGGCAGTGGGTGTGGAATCCGCGCAGTCACCCTCTGACATCTACGTCTATGGCATCGAAGTGGCTGTCGGCGCGACCGCAGCTGTGCCGGAGGTGAAGCTCGCGCGCTGGACGCAGAGCGAGCTCGGCCCCATCCCTATCGCCGCGTCGCAACTCGTGGCAGCGCAACTGGTGGAGTTCCCGACCTGGGACCAGACCGGCAATCGCCGGCGCATGCTGCCCGCGTTCGTCTTCAGGCCGCAGACTCCCGGACCACATCCGGTGATCATCGACATCCACGGCGGACCCGAGTCGCAGTACCGCCCGCAGTGGAGCGCGTTCACGCAGTACCTGGTCAATGAGCTTGGGTATGTCGTGGTGGCGCCGAACGTGCGCGGTTCAGCCGGTTACGGCCGCAGTTTTCTCAAACTCGATGACGGCGCATTGCGCGAGGATTCGTTGCGCGATATCGGCGCGCTGCTGGTGTGGATCGGCGCGCAGCAGGAGTTGGACCGCAACCGCGTAGTGGTGATGGGCGGCTCGTATGGCGGTTACATGGCGCTGGCTTCGATGGTGGACTACAGCGACCGGCTGGCAGGTGGCGTCGACGTCGTGGGCATCAGCAACTTCGTCACCTTTCTCACCAACACCGCAGCGTACCGCCGCGACCTGCGCCGCGCCGAATACGGCGACGAGCGCGATCCAAAAATGCGCGCACTGCTGCAGAATATTTCGCCGTTGACCAATGCGGCGTCGATCAGGAAGCCGCTGCTGATCGTGCAGGGCCTGAATGATCCGCGCGTGCCGTTCACTGAATCCGAACAGATGATGGCAAAGGTGCGCGCCGGTGGTGGCGAAGTCTGGTATCTCGCGGCCAAGGATGAAGGCCACGGCTTTCGCAAGAAAGCCAACCGCGATGTCTATCTCGCCACGGTGTCGCAGTTCCTGAAGCGGCTCGCGAACCGCTGATCGCCGCTACTTCGCGGCGATCTTCTCGTTCTTCGGCACGGTCTTCAATGCCGGCTTCTGGTGCGCGAAGTATTCCGCCAGTTCCTGGAAGTCCTCTGCCTTCAGCTGCGGAATCACCGTGCCCATGAGGGCATTCTTGCGCGCGCCGGACTTGTAGCTCACCAGCGCATGCTCGAGGTAATCCGCATGCTGACCGCTCAGCACCGGACCAAGTCCCTTCGCGCCTTCGCCATTCGCACCATGGCAGGCCTGGCACAGCGCCGCCTTGGCAGGTGCTGTGCCCACCGGCTTGGCGCCAGCGGCTGGCTTCACAGTTTCGCCCGCCAGATACGCGGCAAGGTCTTGCATGTCCTGATCCGACATCGAGCTGGCGTGCGCGTGCATGGTGGCGTGGTTGCGCTCGCTTTTCTTGTAACCCTGCAAGGCTGCCACGATGTATTCGGGCTGCTGCCCGCGCAGGCGCGGCACCGCGAAGGTCGGGTAGACGCTCTTGTAGTTTTCGATGCCATGGCAGCCAAGGCAGGTGTACCCCAGCGTCTTGCCGTGCGCCGGATCGCCCGCTGCCTCGGCAGACACCGACAACACCAGACCCATCACTGCAATCGCCAACAGGGAACGCAAGGACATCAAAACCTCTCGCTGCAAAGCACCGCAAAACTCGCGAATATTACGGTTCGACCGGCCAGAATGCCACCGCAGCGCCGCAGACCCGCGCTGGCTCCGCATGTCCTGAGGAAGTCAATGATCGCTCTCATTCAGCGCATAAGCAGGGCGCAGGTTGATGTAGACGGGCAGTGTGTTGCGGCTGCCGGACGAGGCATCCTGGCATTGATCGGCATCGAAGCCGGCGACAGGGCGCAGGAGAGCAACAAACTGCTTGATCGCCTGCTGACATATCGTATTTTCCCAGACGATGCCGGCAAAATGAATCTAAATTTGCGCCAGATTCAGGGAGATCTCCTGCTGGTGCCGCAGTTCACGCTGGTGGCCGACACTCGCAACGGCACAAGGCCAGGCTTCAGCGGGGGTGCAGACCCGGAACAAGCCCGGGATCTGTTTGCCGGGCTGGTCGCTGCTGCGAGGCTAGCCCATCCCCGGGTCGCCAGTGGTGTGTTCAGCGCCAACATGCAGGTCAGCCTCACCAACGACGGCCCGGTAACCTTCAGCCTGCGGGCTGCACCCGCCGGCAACTGAACTTTCCGGGTTCCTGGGCCTCCCTTATCTTATGATGGGAAATCCCTGCGCACTCTAGGGTTTACGGAGCAATACGATGGGTTCACTCAGCATCTGGCATTGGTTGATCGTACTCGTCGTTGTCATTGTGATCTTCGGTACGAAGAAGCTCAGCTCGGTAGGTACGGACGTCGGCTCCGCTATCAAGAACTTCAAGAAAGCGATGAACGATGGCGAGGCCGAGGGCAAGGAAGCCGCCAAGCAGATCAAGCAGTCCATGAATCCCGACGCCGAGTTTCCGGAGTCCAAGCCTGCCGATCAGGCCAAACCTTCCAGCACCGACCGTCCCGCCTGATCGCGCGCACTTCGTCCCCAGCAGTCATCCGGTTTAACAGTCATGTTTGATGTCGGCTTTCAGGAGCTGGCGCTGATCTTTGGCGTCTCGCTGGTGGTGCTGGGGCCCAAGCGCATGTCCGGCCTTGCGACCAAAGTTGGTCGCTGGGTCGGAAAGGCGCGCACCATGGCGCGGGAGTTCCGCCAGCAACTCGAGAACGAGGTCAATCTCGATGAGCTGAACAAGATGACGGAAACGCGGTCTCGCGAGGCCAGTGGCAGCACGATGCCGCCGCCGCCCGAAAGCACGCCTGCCTATCCTTACTCGGCAGCGGAAACTCCACCCACCGACGACACATACTCCCATGCGCACGCCGGCGATGCGCCAATGCCCTATGACCCCGAACCTGCTGGTGACAGCACGACCGACGCTCGGGACGCGGATATTCCTGTCCAGGCCGATCTGGACCTGTCGACCCCGGACGACCCGCATCGGCCACCCGACGACCCACATCTGCTAGAGGATCCGCATCTGCCGCCCGACGATACACATCTGCCGCCCGATGACGCGCGCCGCTACTCATGAGCGATCCGGACAAGGAAAATCTCTCTGAAGGCACGCTGATCTCGCATCTGCTGGAGCTGCGTGACCGGCTGATGAAGGCGTTTGCCGCGCTGTTCATCTTCTTTGCGCCCGCCATTTACTTCCGCAACGAGATTTTTTCGTTTCTCGCGCAACCTCTGCTGGACCAGCTCCAGGTAGGGACCACGATGATCGCGACCAGCGTGGTATCCAGCTTCACCGCGCCGCTGAAACTCGCGTTCTTTGCCGCGCTGTTTGCCGCCATGCCGTACATCCTCGCGCAACTCTGGGGGTTTGTATCCCCAGGTCTCTACCGGAAGGAAAAGCGGTTTGCGGTGCCGCTGCTGGTATCGTCGATACTCCTTTTCTACGTCGGTGTCGCATTCGCGTACTTCTTCGTGCTTCCAAAAGCCTTCAGTTTCTTCGTCAAGGCCGCGCCATCGGGTGTGACCGTGACACCGGACATCAACATCTATCTGGACATGGCCCTGGGGTGGTTCCTGGCATTCGGCGTCGCTTTCGAAGTGCCGGTGGTGGTGGTGCTGCTCACGCTCACTGGCCTGGTCACGGTTGAGAAGCTGGCTCAGTCACGCGGCTACGTCATCATCGGCATTTTCGTTGTCGCCGCTGTCCTGACCCCGCCGGATGTGCTCTCGCAATGCCTGATGGCGATACCGATGTGGCTGCTCTTTGAAGCTGGCCTGCTCTTTTCGCGCATTTTGAATCGCAAGCCCAAGGATGGCGCGTCCGATACGGGGAGCGCCGAGAGCAAGGCGTGAGCGCCGCGCACCAGCGCCGCATGCTGGTGCTGTGCCTGGCGACGGTCTACCTCGTCTGGGGCAGCAGCTACATCGCCACCCGCGTGGGCGTGCTGAATCTTCCGCCGCTGTTGTTCGCCGGCCTGCGCTTCATCCTCGGCGGTGTGCTGCTCACGGCGGTGGCGTTTTGGCGCGGCTTCCGGCCTGCGCAACTCAAGGGCCAGTGGCGGCATCTGCTGGTGCTGTCGTTCATCGGCGTCGCGATCAGCAACGGGCTGCAGTCATGGGCCCTGCAATGGGTGCCCTCGCATACCAGTGCGCTGCTGAACGCCTCCTGTGCGCTGTGGATTGTGGTGTTCGGCCTGTTCGGCGCGCGCGCGCATCATCCGGGCGCGCGCGCGGTTACTGGGCTCGTGGTTGGTTTCGCCGGCACCGCGCTACTGATGTGGCCGGCCGCGGGTGACGCCGCTGCCGACTCGCTGCTCGTGCCGCAACTGGTGACGCTGCTGGCCTGCGTCGTCTGGTCACTGGGCACCATCTACATGCGCAACCACAGCATCGATCTGGACCTGTTCGCGCTGATCGGCCTGCAGATGCTGCTGGGCGGTACGTGGATGGCACTCACGGGACTCGCGCTCGGCGAACTGCCGCTATGGCACTGGTCCATGGCGGGCGCGCTGGCGCTGGCGTACCTCGTGATCTTCAGTTGCTGCTTCGCGTACACGGCGTATGGCTGGCTGGCGCGTCATGCCACACCTGCGCAGGTGGGCACTTACAGCTATGTGAATCCGGCCATCGCCGCAGTGGCAGGCTATGTGCTGTTGGACGAACGGCTTTCGCCAGAGCAGATCGTGGGCGCAGTGGTGATTCTGGCCGGCGTGCTGATGATCAACTGGCCGGCGCGATCCAGCGCTATTTGAATACCAGCGAGCCGATCATCCCCGTGATGCTGACGATCAGCGCCCCAAGCACTGCGGATCCAAAGCCTGCGATGCTGAAGCCCGGCAGCACCCATGCCACCAGCGCCAGCACGGCGCCGTTGATCACCAGCAGAAACAGGCCCAGCGTCAGTATCGTTGCCGGCAACGTCAGCAGGATCAGCACCGGCTTCACCACCGCATTGCAGACGCCCAGCAGCAAGGCCGCAAACACCAGCGTCAGCGGATCTACAATCGACAGGCCACTCACCAGCAGCGTGGCAAGCCACAGCCCCAGTGCCGCGATCGTGGCGCGCAGGGCAAAGCGGGTCATGTGGCGCTCCTTGCAAGCGCCGCCATGCTTTCGCGTTTCTCCACCACCGCCTTCAGTCGCGACAAGGCGCGTTCGGTGCTGGCTCGTATCTTCGTAATATAGGTATTCCAGTAGGCTGAATCCGGCACGCCGGAACACAGCAGACGCACGATGGTCCCATCGCCTTCGCCATCCAGCAGGATGTCGTCCACCAACGCCCCTTCGAACTCGGGAAGATCCGCTGGCGGCAGATAGATAAGGCGCAGGCGGCGCGGCGGATCGAATACATCAATCATCGCTTCGCGTTCCAGGCCCGGGGCGACGGTGGCCATCCAGCGCCCACCCTGTTGCGGCTTGATATGCGCATCAGCGCCGAGCCACAGCGGAATCAGCCTGGGACCACAGAGCACGGTCCACACCTGAGGCGGCTGGGCAGCTATGTCGATGCGGTGCGCGAAGCCGCGCGTTTTGGGTGCCATGACGCTATTCTGCCAGTTACTGCAATCGTCGCACAGCGAAAGGAGAGCGCATGGCCTGGGTATTGATAGTGATGGTTCTGGCCCTGGTCCAGTTCTACGGCTTTGGAATTGCCGTGGGCCGGGCTCGCATGCGGTATGGCGTGGCAGCGCCAGCGACCACCGGCAATCCCGCCTTCGAACGTTACTTCCGTGTGCAGATGAACACCCTCGAACAGCTGGTGGCTTTTCTGCCCGGCATCTGGCTGTTCGCGCAATTCATCGAGCCTCGCTGGGCCGCTGCGCTGGGCGTGGTGTACCTGGTTGGAAGGCAGCTCTACTTCATGGGCTATGTGAAGGATCCGAAATCACGCAGCCTGGGCTACGCGCTCACCGTGCTGCCGATTTTCATCATGCTGGGTGGCGTGCTGTATGCCGCAGCCAAGATGTTGCTGCTGACCTACCGCAGCTGACAGCCTCAGGTGGCCACGGTTTTGCGGCGCAGCAACATCACGCCCATAGGCAGCAGCGACACCACGATGATGCCGATGGTGACGAAGCCGAAGTTATTCCTGATCAGCGGGATATTGCCGAAGAAATAGCCTGCCCAGACGAACAGGTTTACCCAGGCGATTGCACCCAGGATGTTGCAGGCCTGGAATCGCCCGTAGTGCATGCGGCCGATCCCCGCCACGAATGGCGCGAAAGTGCGGATGATGGGCGCGAACCGTGACAGCACCACGGTCATTGCGCCGTAGCGCGCAAACCAGCCTTCCGTCTGCCGCAGGTGGGCAACCTTGATGAAGCGATAGCGGCCGCTGAAGGCATGTGCGCCGATCGACCTGCCGATCGTGTAGTTGGCCGTGTTGCCGAGAATCGCCGCGGCCGTCAGCAGCAGCGCCAGCCACCAGGGCGACAGCGTGCCGCTGTCATCGATCGCCGCCAGCGCGCCCAACCCAAACAGCAGCGAATCGCCAGGCAGGAACGGCGTGACCACGAAGCCGGTCTCCGCGAACACCACCAGAAACATGATGGCGTAGATCCAGGTATCGAAGCGCACCAGCAGCTCGACCAGGTGCCGATCGAGATGCAGGACGAAATCCACCAGGAAATGCAGGAGTTCCATTCGCGCAAGGCTACAGGGGAAACCGCAGTCTAGCCGCCTGCCTGACCCTGATACAGCGTTGATTCGGTGTGGTCGTAGCCGGCCAGGATTTTTTCCATGCGGCTCAGCGTGTCTTCCTGGTCGGTTAGTTCAAGGCCGGCATCCAGCAGCTGCTGCTGCAGTTCCGCGGAGATGGTGTCGGCCTCGCCTTCCAGAATGATTTCTTCGCCCGGACCCAGTCTTGCCGCCGAAGCATAGGTAGGCAGATCGCGGATTGCATCGGCGAACGGCGCGGGTCTTGCAATGGCAAAGCCCTGCCCGTAATCCACGCCAAGCTGGGCAATGCGTAGGCGGATCTCGTCCGTTTCCACGTATTCCGCCACGGTGACGAGGTTCATCGACCGCGCCAGCTGCGCGATGGCCTGCACCATCGATTCGGCGCGCGGATCCTTCAGCACATCGCGCACGAAGCTGCCGTCGATCTTCAGCATGTCCACCGGCAATGCGCGCAGATAGGCCAACGATGACAGCCCGGTGCCGAAATCGTCCAGCGCAATCGTGCAGCCGAACTCGCGCAGGCGTTTCATGATGACTTCGGCATGCGCGAGATTGGCGATCGCCGCGCTTTCGGTCAGCTCGAAGCAGAACACCTTCGGCGGAATGCCGCTGCCGCGGATGTGCTCGATAATGAGGTCTGCAAAGCCCTCTTCACCCAGCGACTGACCGGATATGTTGATCGTGAATACGGCCGGGCAATCGCGCAGCAACGCGGCATGGGGCGTCAGCAGCCGCACGGCTTCCTGGATCACCCAGCGATCCACCGCCGGCATGAGCTGGTAGCGCACCGCCGCCGACATGAAGCGACCCGGTCCGACGGTGGCGCCCTCGTCATCGATCATGCGCAGCAGCAGCTCAAAATGTGGCGTATGTGACTTCGAGCTGGGCATCGGTGCGATCAGCTGCGCATCCAGGCGCAGGCGGTTTTCGCTGATGGCGGCGCGCAGCGTGGGCGCGATGTTCACATCCTCGTAGCGACGCATGATGGAAACGTCGCTGTCCTGGTACAGCTCGACGCGGTTGCGTCCCCGGTCCTTGGCTGCCTTGCAGGCGGTCTCGGCCACTGCCAGCGCATGCGGCAGGTCGACGCGCGGATGGTTGATGGCCGCGACGCCAATGCTGATCGAAGCGGAGAAACTCGCATCGGTGGCGCCCAGATGCGCGCCGATCAGCCCTTCGACGCCGGCGCGCAGCGACTCGGCAAAGCCAAGCGCGTCTTCTTCGCCGGTGGGCAGCAGAATGGCGAACCGATCGCCGGAAATACGTGCCCCCAATGAGCCGGGCACGAGGCGCGAGCGGATCAGCTCGCCCAGCCTCGACAGCAGCTTGTCGCCCACGTGCATGCCGTAGTTGTCGTTGATGACATGCATGCGGTCGGTGTCGAGGTACAGACCGGTCCAGTGCAGAACGCGCCCCTCAATGCTTTGATCCAGCAGCACGCGTGCCCGCTGCTCGAACGCGCGACGCGTCAGCAGGCCAGACAGGGTGTCATAGCTTGAATCAATCATGCTCGCAGCTCGCCGCGACAGCAGGTCCGCAAGCAAGGCATCACGCCGGCGGAATTCGGGTGCCTCGCGACTGCGGAACAAGGCCAGCACGCCCGCAGGCCGGCCAGCGGGATTGCGGATGGGGCAGGAGAGCACACGCAGTGGCAGCACCACGCCAGGCAGGCTGTCCGCGGCATTCAGCAGAGAAGGTTCGAGGCGCGCCTGCGCCAGCGACAGCAGCTGGCGGTGGATCTTCGCCAGCAGCGTCGTATCGACGTCGCTGTCTTCAGCCTTGATCAACGTCACCAGATTGCGTTCCGGCACCATCAGTGCGGTGAATTCGCACTGCATGTGCTTGTTCACGCTGCGCAGCAGAATGCTGACACCGTCGCTGGCGCCATCGTTTCTTGCGACTTCGCTGGTGCTCAGCAACACCTGCAGGTCGGCGTCGCGGCTGTCCTGTTCCTGCTCGGCAGTCGCCACCTGCATTTCATCGGGCACTCGCGCCCGCAGCACAAGTTCGCGGCGCAGGCATTCCAGCACCGGTCGCAACATCGAATGCACATAGGCGAAGGTTCGCTGTTCACTCTCGCCGTTGCGCCAGCTGATGGAGAAAACGGCGATCAGCGCGCGGGAGTCGTCGCGCAGCCAGAACAGATACAGCGGCTCACCACCGGACTGTATGCGCTCACCGGCATCGGCACTGGTCTGGGAGACGGAGGCGGAAGTCACCACCAGCGTGAGCGCGTTCGATCCGATCGTGTCCTCGCTGGTCCAGCGCAGCTCGCCATTTGGCTCGAACAGGGTGATGCCGCCAGCACGCGGCAGCAGCGCCGCCACCAGCTGGGCATAGGGGGTAAAATCGCAATCCTTGGCCCGCGATGTCATAACCGCAGGATGACCCATCCCTGGGCCGAGGGTAATGATCCAGTTGGCAAAAATCCGGGGGAATCCGCGCTGCGATTGGTGCCATTTCAACCGTCTGGTGGGGCACTGGTACGGAACCAGTCGCGCGGATCCACCGCCTTGGTGTGGCGCCGGATCTCGAAATGCAGACCCGGGCGTTGCCGGCCCCCCGAATCACCCACCGTGGCGATGGTTTCTCCGGCCCGGACCTTGTCCCCTTTCTGCTTGAACAACTGCTCGTTGTTCCCGTAAATGCTCCAGTAATCGTTGCCGTGGTCAACAATGATCACTATCCCCACGCCTCTACCCCAGTCGGCGTGAAGGACCCGGCCGTCATGCACGGCGCGCACCTCTGCGCCGCGAACTGCGTCGATCTCTATGCCATCGGAACGCGTTCCCCCTGCTGGAATTCCGCCATTTGTGGCGATGTGACCAGAAACAGGCCAGGCCAATCTGCCCCGCAACCGGGCGAAGGGACTGTTCGGATCATACGGACTGGCTTCGGCGGCCCGGCTAAGCTCTTTCAGCAGCTTTTCCATCTCCTGGCGCTCCGCCCGCAGGCGCCTGAGCTCCGCGGCGCGGCCGCTGGCTTCACGCTGCAGGCTGGCCAGCACCTGTCCGCGCTGCTTGCGCGCCGCCTCCCGCTCACCCAGCCGCTGCCTGGATCGCAATTCCAGTTCCGCAAGTTGGGCGTCTTCTTCGTCTATCTGGGCTGTAAGTTCATCTATCTTGGCTATATTTTCCGTGATCGAGTTGATTTGGCCAGCTCGCAGGCGACCCAGATAGCCGTAATAAGTCAAATTACGTCCAAACTCGGCCGGATTGCGTTGATTGAGCAACAGTTTGAGCGGTTCATTGCGGCCCATGAAATAGGCTGCCCTGAGCTGGCTGGCGAGGTCCGCCTCGGTTGCCTCCCGTTCTGCCTGCCGGCGCCCCCGTTCTTGAACTAATTGCTGGCGCGAAGCCGACCGCTGCGCGCGCTGGGAGCGCAGCGCGGACAACTCGCCGCTGGCGCGGGACTCCGAACGCTCGGCGTCCCGCAACGCCCGGGTCAGGCGGTCCTCTTCAACCGGGTCCTTCTGCACCTGGCGCTGCAGGCGCTGCAACTGCTCGGTCAGCGCCTTGAGCTCGGCGGCCTTGAGCTCGGCCTCGTTGCGCTTGCGGTCCGGCTGCGCAGCCGGCAGCACCAGCGCCGCCAGCAGCAGCGCGAGCCCGGCAGCAGTCCACGGGACTCTCTTCATAGGCATCAAGTCTACGGTGCCAGCTCGCTATAATGCCCGCCCTTTTGTCTGGCCTTGCCCTGCATGGAACGTCTGCTCGAATACCTGAACCGCCATCCCGTGCTGGCTGGTATTGCAGTTGCCCTCGCGGTTGCGGTGCTGGTCTACGAGCTGCGCTCGCGCAAGCTCAGTTATGCCGCGGTGCGGCCCCAGGAAGCCATCCAGCTGATGAATCAGGGCGCGCATGTTTACGACCTGCGCGATGCCGCGGCTTATGCCGCAGGTCGCATCAACGGCGCGAAGCATCTCGACCCCTCTCAGCACGAGCACGCGGCTGAGACCCTGAAGAAATTCAAGGACCGGCTGCTGGTGCTTTACTGCGAAGGCGGCAGCACTGCCACTGCCCTCACCCGGCAGCTGCATGCCGGTGGCTTCACCAAGGTATTCAACCTGCGAGGTGGCCTCGCGCAATGGCGCGCCGAAGGGTTGCCGCTGCAGCGCAGCTGAACGCGCCCGGCAACGCCATCATGGACACGGGCAAGCCGCCAGTATTGATGTACGCGAGGTCCGGATGCGGTTACTGCTCGCGCGCGCGGCAGTTGCTCGGTGGCAAGGGTGTGGCTTACACCGAGATCGACGTTGAAACGGTCGGCGGCGCAAGGCAGGAAATGCAGCGGCGCAGCGGCCGCAACACGGTGCCGCAGATTTTCGTCGGCGATCGTCACCTCGGTGGCTTCGACGACCTCAAGCGGCTGGACGCCAGCGGCGAGCTGGACCCTATCCTTGCTGCCGGCAGCGTGGCATGACATTCACAACAACTACAGAGGTTCCAGACCATGGCCGATGAAATTCCCGCCGCACAGACCAACGGTGCGGGCACCACGCAGCCAAACCTTGCCCTGCAGGGCGTGTACCTCAAGGACTGTTCCTATGAAGCGCCGCAGGGACCACGCGGCGATACCAACTGGAAGCCGCAGATCAATCTCGATCTGGCGACCACCAGCAACATCATCCAGGGCGACATGCACGAAATCGTGCTCACGGTGACGGTGTCGGCCAAGCAGAACGACAAGACGCTGTTCCTCGTGGAAGTGAAGCAGGCCGGCGCGTTCCTGATGCAGAACCTCGGTGCCGAGGAAACCAAGCGAGCAATCGCGAGCATCTGCCCCGGGGTGCTGTTCCCCTATGCCCGCTCGATGGTTTCGCAGCTGGTCTCGCAGGGCGGCTTTCCGCAGCTGTTGCTGCCACCGGTGAATTTCGACGCGCTGTATGTGGACGCGCAGGCGCAGGCGGCACAACCCGCGCCACAGGTCACGAACTGAGCCACTGGCAGTGAACGCGCCGATCGCCGTACTCGGTAGCGGTTCGTGGGGACCTGTCAGTTGAACGCGCCCATCGCCGTGCTTGGCAGCGGTTCATGGGGACCTGTCACTTGAACGCGCCCATCGCCGTGCTTGGCAGCGGTTCATGGGGGACAGCGCTCGCCATCCAGTTTGCGCGCGCCGGCAAACCCACCCGCCTGTGGGGACGCGATGCCGCGCAGCTGCGCGACATGCGCGCCGCGCGCTGCAATCGTCGCTATCTGCCTGATGCGTCATTTCCCGAAATGCTGCAGGTCGCGGATACCCTCGACGGCGCGCTGGCTGGCGTCACCGATGTGCTGGTGGCCGTGCCCAGCAGCGGCTTTCGTGCGCTGCTCACCGCGCTTGCGGCGCGGCTAACGCCCGACGTGCGCATCGCCTGGGCAACCAAGGGCTTCGAACGCGACACGGGGCTATTGCCGCACCAGGTGGCGCGTGAGGTGCTGGGCAACAGCTACACCATGGCCGTGCTGTCGGGCCCCACCTTTGCGAAGGAAGTGGGCGCAGGTCTGCCCACCGCGATGGTGGTCGCCTCGGCCGACGCGGCCTTCGCGATGCGCGTCGCCGACGATCTGACCTCGCCGCGGTTTCGCACCTATGTATCCACCGACATCATCGGTGTGGAGATCGGCGGTGCGGTCAAGAACGTCATTGCCATTGGCGCCGGTCTTTCCGATGGCCTGGGGTTCGGCGCCAATATGCGCGTGGCGCTCATCACCCGCGGTTTGAACGAGATGACTCGCCTGGGCGTGGCGCTGGGGGCGCGCGAACGCACGTTCATGGGCCTGGCGGGCCTCGGCGACCTGGTGCTGACCAGCACCGATGATCAGTCCCGCAACCGCCGTTGCGGACTGGCGCTGGCGCGCGGCCTGACGGTGGATGCGGCCATGGCTGAGATTGGCCAGGTGGTGGAGGGCTATCACGCTGCGCGCGTGTTGCGCGCAGTGGCGCAGCGGCTGCAGCTCGACCTGCCTATCTGCGAGGGCATGAGCCGGATCCTCTTCGACGGCGCGGATGCTGGTGAGGTGGTGCGCGAACTCATGGCCCGGCCACCGCAGGCTGAATTCGAATAGCGCGACCTGGCCGGCTCATGCCGATGGCGCAAAGCCGTTCTGCCGCCAAGCCTCGTAGACCACCACCGCCACGGCGTTCGACAGATTCAGGCTGCGGTTCGATCGCTGCATCGGAATCCGCACGCGCTCATGGGCAGGCAGCTCCGCCGCGATGGCGACCGGCAGCCCGGTGGTTTCCCGGCCGAACAGCAGGCTGTCGCCCGGCTGGTAACTCACCTCGTGATAGCCCTTCACGCCGTCGGTCTCGATCACGAACAACCGCGTGGGGCCGATTGCTGCAAGGCAGGCAGCCAGATCCGCGTGCAGCGAGACACGCGCCAGATCGTGGTAGTCCAGCCCCGCGCGCCTGAGCTGCGGCGCCGACAGATCGAACCCCAGTTTGCCGATCAGATGCAGATGGGCGCCGGTGTTGGCGCAGAGGCGGATGGTATTGCCCGTGTTGGGAGGAATTTCCGGCTCGTACAGCAGTATGTTGAACACTTCATTGCCCTCGGCATTGCGCTGCTGCGCGCCTTAAGGTGACTGGCTGCGGCAGGATGGCGCTTTTTCAGCGATAATTTGAGCATGAATGCCGCCTTCGAATCGCCTCCGGCAAACAGCACTGCCGCGATGCTCGCCTGGACACCGCCCGCTGCTTCGCTGGCCCTGGATTTCTGCGGCATGCACTTTGCCTCGCCGATTGTGCTGCTGTCCGGTTGCGTGGGCTTCGGCGAGGAATACACCCGCGTGGCGGGTTTTTCGAATCGCGACGCGGGCGCCATCTGCCTGAAGGGAACGACGCTGGCGCCGCGTTTGGGCAACCAGCCGCATCGTGTCTACGAGACCCCCATGGGCATGTTGAATGCCATCGGTCTGCAGAACCCCGGCGTGGATCATGTGGTGCGCAGCATCCTGCCAGAGCTCGATTTCACCGAGACGCGTTTCATTGCGAATGTGTCCGGCTCCACGGTGGAGGAATACGTCGAGGTCACCGCGCGCTTTGACGATTCGCCTATCGATGCCATGGAGATCAACATCTCCTGCCCCAATGTAAAGGAAGGCGGCGTGCAATTCGGCAATTCGCCGGAGATGTCCGCGCGCGTGGTCGCCGCCTGCCGCAAGGTTACGCGCAAGCCGCTCATTACCAAGTTGTCTCCCAACCAGACCGACATCCAGCTGAACGCAAGACTGTGCATCGAAGCTGGCACCGATGCCTTCGCCGTGATCAACACGCTGATGGGCATGGCCATCGATACGCGCACCAGCGCGCCCGTCATCGGCAATCGGCAGGGAGGTTTGTCCGGTCCTGCGATCAGGCCCATTGCGCTGCTGAAGGTTGCGCAGGTGAGCGAGGTGGCAAGGCCGCATCGCATTCCCATCATCGGTCAGGGCGGCATCGTGAGCAGCAACGACGCCATCGAGTTCCTGCTTGCGGGCGCTACCGCAGTGGGTGTGGGCACGGCGCTGTTCTACGATCCGCTGGTCTGCCCGAAGATCAATCGCGGCATCGCCGACTATCTTGCCGCACAGGGCCTGGCAAACCTCGCCGCCCTCTCGGCGTAAGGGATTTCATTCATAAGGAAACTTTCACCCACCATGTCTGCTCTGGAAACGATCAACTTCACCCGCGGCGTGCCCGCCACCGAATCTTTCCCCATCGCCGATCTTGCGCAAAGCGCTGCGACGGCCCTTGCTGCAAATGGCGCCGACGCATTGCTGCAATACGGCCCGGCTGCAGGGCTCGCCGCACTGCGCACCTGGCTCGCCGAATGGCAGGGTGTGAAGCCCGAGCAGGTGCTGACCGGCAACGGCTCACTCGAACTCGTGGAATTCCTGTGCACGGCGATGCTCAAGCCCGGCGATGTGGTGTTCACCGAAGCGCCGAGCTACGACCGCGCCATCACGCTGTTCCGTCGCCATGGCGCGAATGTGATCGGCGTGCCGCTCGAAGCGGACGGTCCGGACCTCGCCGCGCTCGAGCGGCTGCTGGCGCAGCACAAGCCGAAGCTGTTCTACGTGATTCCCGATTTTCAGAACCCGTCGGGCGCCACCTGTTCCACGGCGAAGCGCAAGCGGCTGGTCGAACTGGCGGAGCAGCACGATCTGCTGTTGCTGGAAGACGCGCCCTATCGCCTGCTGCGATATCGCGGCACGCAGGAACCCACGCTGTTCTCACTGGCGCCGCAGCGCACGCTGCACATGACCTCGTTCACGAAGCTGATCGCGCCCGGTGTGCGCCTGGGGTTCATGATCGGCGATGCCGCCATGCTCGCGAAGATCGGCAAGGTGGCCGAAGACACTTACATCTCGCCGGGCTATTTCGCGCATGGCGTGACCTGCGAATGGCTCAAGGCCGGCAAGCTGCTGCCGCAGATTGAAAAGCTCAAGTCGCTGTACGCACCGCGGCTTGCGGCCTGTCTTGCCGCACTCGACAAGCACATTCCCGATGCGGTGGCCACGCGCCCGGATGGTGGCTTCTTCCTCTCGCTGACGTTGCCGGCCGGTGTGTCGACCACGGACCTGCGCGCCGCTGCCGCCAGGCACAACCTGAATCTCGCCGACGGCCTGGCGTTCTTTCCAAGTGGTGGCGGCGAGCGCTTTCTGCGACTGCCGTTCTGCGCCCTCACCCCGGCGCAGATTGATGAAGGAGTTCGGCGACTGGCAATCGCGATACGCGAAGTCAGGAAGTGAACGCAGAGGGCGTTGCAGCGGCCTGCTTCATCAGCAGCCGCTGCGTGGGATAGCCAAAGGCAATGTCCGCCGCGGCGAATTCCTTCACGATGCCCCGGTTGATGGCATCCACCGCTTCGCCGTAATTCACGCCCGTCTCGTTGGCCACCCAGTAGACCACTTCGAACTCCATGGCATGGGGCGTCAATGCCATCAGCAGACAGTGGACGAAGCGGGCGCCCGACCGACTTTCAACCACGCCCCGGACAATGCCCCCGATGCGCTCCACCTTTTCCGACGCATTCTCATAGTCCACCTGCAGACGGAACAGCACGCGCCGTTCGGGCATGCGGCCGAGATTGCGCACACGGCTTTTCAGCACATCGGCGTTGGACAGGATGATCTGCTCGCCGGTAACACTGCGCAGGCGCGTGCTCTTGATGCCGATGCGCTCGACGGTGCCTTCGATGTCATCGATGCGCAGGCTGTCGCCCTCCACGAAGGGCTTGTCGAGCGCGATGGACATCGAACCGAACAGATCGCCGAGGATGGTCTGCACAGCCAGCGCGATGGCGATACCACCCACACCCATGCCGGCGACCAAAGCGGTGATGTTCACGCCGAGGTTGTCCAGCGCCAGCAACGCGAAGACGGCGCATATCAGCACCTGGCCCACGAACATCAGCACGCCGACCGACGCACGCGAGCCGGCATCGTCCACACCATGCCTCGCATAGTGCTTTCCGATGAGGAAGCGCAGCGCGGTCATCGTCCACAGCGCCAGCTGCACCGCGATGCCGAACACGATGATCACTTCGAAGATGCGATCGACCGCCGCCGGCAGCGTCAGGATGTGTTCGGCGAAATACAGCGCCGCGCTGAGCAGCACCAGGCGACTGGTGCGCGCCACCAGCAGCCCCAGCAGCTCCAGCGTCGGGCTGTGCTTTGCCTGATTCCAGCGTTGCTCGCGCACCCGGATGCGGCCGCGGACAAATGGCACAACCAGAAAGGTCGCACCGAACACCAGCAACGCCAGACCCCAGTCGCGCAGGCTGTTCCCGAGTACGATTTGCTCGATCCAAGCGGTCAGGTTCTGCATAGACCGTTGATCTTAGCGTTGGATTGAAGGTTTTTCAGGACTGGTGCAAAGGTGCGGCCGCGGCGTGTGGGACTTCGCGCGCGCTCAGACACCGGCCGAGGACGGCCTAAACTCGCG
>JBDSJD010000012.1:0-69818 GCA_039917615.1 Steroidobacteraceae bacterium | reverse complement strand
GAAGGCGAAGGCGAGGTTCTGCTTCATGTTTGCGACGGTGGCGACCGACAGCGCACGTGCTGTCGCGATGCCACGCAGGTCGCCCTTGACGAGCGTGAGTTGCGCACTGTTCATCGCCACGTCGGTGCCGGTGCCCATTGCGATGCCCACATCGGCGCGAGCAAGTGCAGGCGCATCATTAATGCCGTCGCCAGCCATGGCGACGATACGACCCTCGGCTTGAAGTTTCTCGACCAGTTTGAGTTTGTCGGCCGGCTTGACCTCGCCGTGCACCTCTTCAATACCCAAACGCTTGGCAACGGCGCGCGCCGTGGTCAAGCCGTCGCCGGTGGCCATCACCACACGCAGGCCGGCGTCGCGCAGCGACTTGAGCGCATCAGCCGTGGTCGCCTTGATCGGATCGGACACCGCGAGCAGACCGGCCAGCGTCCCATCGACCGCAAGATGCATCACGCTCGCGCCCTGCCCGCGCAGTTCCTCGGCCTGCGACTTCAAGGTATCCACCGAAATGCCGAGTTGTTCCATCAGAGCCGTGTTACCCAGTGCCAGTGACTTGCCGTCGACGGTGCCCCGCACGCCGATGCCCGATTCGGAATCAAATTCCTCGGGCTTGGACAGCTTGAGACCCTTCTCGTTGGCTGCCGCGACGATGGCCGCAGCAAGCGGGTGTTCGCTGCCCTGGTCCAGGCTGGCCGCCAGGCGAAGCACTTCTTCATCCTGGTAGTCTTTCGTAGCGATGGCACGCTCGAAGGTTGGGCGCCCTACTGTCAGTGTGCCGGTCTTGTCGACGATCAGCGTATCGACCTTGCGCAGGTTCTCGATGGCGGCGGCGTCGAGGAAAAGTACGCCCCGCGTTGCGCCGCGCCCCGTGGCGACCATGATGGACATTGGTGTGGCAAGGCCAAGTGCGCAGGGGCAGGCGATGATGAGCACCGTCACGGCAGTGATCAAGCCGTAGACCCAGCTCGGCTGGGGTCCGAACATTCCCCAGGCAAAGAACGTTAACAAGGCGATGCCCACGACGCCATACACGAAGTATCCGGCAACGGTATCAGCCATGCGCTGCATCGGAGCCCTGGAACGCTGCGCCTGTGCGACCAATTGCACGATCTGCGACAGCACGGTCGCTGAGCCCACATGCTCGGAGCGCATCAACAACGCCCCGCTGGTGTTGAGCGTGGCACCGATGAGTTTGTCGCCGACGCGCTTGGTGACGGGCAGTGGTTCTCCGGTAAGCATCGATTCATCGAGCGCGCTGCTGCCGTCAATGACCACGCCGTCGACGGGCACTTTCTCGCCAGGGCGGACGCGCAGGCTGTCGCCCACGTGCACGTTCGCAAGCGGTATGTCTTCTTCGCTGCCATCGAGTTTGACACGTCGGGCAGTTTTGGGTGCCAGCCCGAGCAGCGATTTGATCGCTGCTGAGGTCTTGGAGCGCGCCTTCAACTCCAGGATCTGACCGAAAAGCGTCAGCGAGATGATGACCACAGCCGCCTCGAAGTAGACCGCCACGCGGCCCATAGAGATGAACGAGTCGGGGAAGACGCCGGGCAGCAGCGTCGCTACGACGCTGTAGACAAAAGCGGCACCAGTGCCCAGGCTGATCAGCGTCCACATGTTGGGGCTGCGATGGACCACCGATTGCGCGCCGCGGACGAAGAAGGGCCAACCCGCCCACAGCACCACTGGCAGTGACAAAGCCAGTTCGATCCAGCTCTGCGTTGCCATGCCGAACCAGCCCAGCCGGTGACCAAACATGGCCAGCGTGGCAACGATCACGGTAAGGGGCAGCGTCCACCAGAAGCGACGGTTGAAGGAGGCGAGCTCCGGGTTCTCATCGTTGTCGAGTGTGGGAACAACGGGTTCCAGCGTCATGCCGCACTTGGGGCAGTTGCCCGGATGATCCTGGCGGATCTCCGGATGCATCGGACAGGTGTAGGTCGCCGCTGTCGACGCCTTCGCAACGGTCTGTGCTGGAGGCGGCGCCTGTGCGTACTTGCCGGGCTCGGCGGTGAACCTGGCCAGGCACCTGGCGCTGCAGAAGTAGAACCGGTTGCCTTCGTGCTCGGCCTTGTGCGGGGACTGCTCGGTGACAGTCATGCCGCACACCGGATCCTTCAGTGGGATGGTGCCCGACAGTACGGCGGCATGGTGGTGACCATGTGTCTTCGAGTCCATGTTTTCATTCATCTGGTTTCTGCGTTCGCGGAAGGGCGGCGACCTACTTGGCAGGCGTCTGCATCCCTTGCTGGTCCATCATCATCTGCATCATCGTTTCCATCATTTCCATGTGGCGGTACATCATGTCGCCCATGGGCATGCCGGCACTCATGCCGGCGCGCATCTGACCCATCATCGCCATGCCGTCCCGCATGGCCTTCATGTGGTTCGGCATCAATGCAGCCCGCTCTCCGGGCGTCTTGGCAGCCATCATTTTTTCGTGCATTTGCTGCATGGTCTTCATCTGCTGGTCAATCTTGGCTGCACCGACCGTGGGGGCAGGGGCAACGCCGGCCGGATGGTGGGCCGCATGCTCGTCAACGGGGGGAGTGGCAGCCTGGCCGACGGCGACGAACGCAAGCGCCATGGCTGCGATGAGAAGTTTGATTTTCATGGGTGTCTCCAATTAGGAAAGGAAGTAACTTGCGCCTGTGTGGTCGGGCGTATGGATCGAAACCGGCCTCCGCATTGCAGCGGGCTCAATGACAGCAGCAACCGCCCGCCCCCCTGGTCAGTACGGGAATCGTCGGGTTGGCGTTCGTCGCGACGGGGGTATAGCCAGCTTCTGCAATAGCCTGGCCAAATGCGGCGACATCGACGCTTCCCGATTCAATCTGCACCCTGTGCGACAGCAGGTCTATACGTACTTCTGCGGCCGGGTCCAGGGCGAGCACCGCTTTGGTGATGGTGCTCTTGCAGTGTCCACAGGTCATGTCCTTGACTTCGAAGGTAGCCATTGCAGTCTCCATTGAGGGACGTGTTCAATGCGTCCAGTATCAACCTTGCCATGGTGGCAAGGTCAAGCGAAGAATTGCGGAGATCCAGGCAGCCCGTGCGCGGCAGAAGTCACTTGACCTTGCCACTATTGGAAGGTCTACACTTGGTTTCCAGTTCGAACCTCAAATGCGACCTCCACCATGAACATCGGCGAAGCTTCGGCAGTATCTGGCGTCTCGTCCAAGATGATTCGTCACTACGAGGCTTCTGGTCTGTTCCCTGCCGCACGCAGGACAGACGCGGGCTACCGTCAGTACGACCAGAATGAGGTCCAGACGTTGCGATTCATCCGTCATGCGCGCGACCTCGGCTTCTCCATCCCGGAGATCTCCGAACTCGTCGGTCTATGGCAGAACAGGCGCCGACCCAGCCGGCTCGTCAAGGAACTGGCACAGGCTCATATCCGGGACCTGGATCAGAAGGCCAGAGAATTGCTGGCGATGAAACAGGCCCTGCAGCACCTGGTGCATGGCTGCCATGGCGACGAGCGGCCGGAATGTCCCATCCTGGACGCACTGGCGAGCCCGACTATGGTTGTCGAACCGACCGGGCGGGCCGCCGCCAAGCCCATGGCGCGGCCGCGCAAGTCTTTATCGTTGTTGGCACGGTGCCGCTGAGTATTGCCGAAGTGAAGAGCTACTTCGGGTTGGCTGCGCTGGACGACGGGGCAATCCCATCAACGCGCTGAGGTGCGCCGGCGAGAAGAGGCACCCTGCCGAGCTTCAGATCAAGAAGTCACAGCCTTTCGACTCGCATGTTGGTTGTATTTGGCGAAATGCCTGCGAGCCAGCGCAACCAGCCCATTCTCGGTGGGATGATCCACGACCTCGTATCCGACGATGCACTTCGCGGTCAGCGGTCGGTGTTTGTCCACATAGTGCCGGAAGTCGGCCAACCCGGTGTGACCACCGACGACCAGCACCTCCGCAATGCCATCAAACGCATCGCAGACCTGGCCGTAGAACTCGTGTTCGGTGCGTACGCCACTGGCGTGCTGACGCGTGAACCTCCGCTGCTCGTGAACCCTGTGGATCTCCACATGGTTGGTGTCGAACTGCAGTACATCTGCAGAATGATGGTCGACGAGGCAGACCGCGTGAAATAGGCTCATGCTGGCCATTGTCCGGCCATGAGGCGATCCGGTCTGTGCGGCACCAGACGGACTCCGCAGCTGTTCCCATCAGGAATCGGGAACGTCACAGGGAAGGCGGATGATGAATTCGCTCCCCAGGCCCGCGCCATCACTACGCGCCTCGATGCTGCCGCCATGCGCTTTGATGAGGCGACGCGCGAGGTACAGGCCGAGCCCCAGCCCACCCTCGGAAAGCACTGTATCTGCCTGCCCGGCCTGTTCGTAAAGTTCGAAAATCTGTCCGAGGCGTGCCCGAGGGATACCGATCCCGCTGTCCATTACGCTGATCACCGCCTCCCCACCGTTGCGGTAAACGCTGACGCGGATGTCGCCACCGGGAGGGGTGTACTTTGCAGCGTTGTAGATCAGATTTTGCAGTGCCTGGCAAATGCGCATGCCGTCTCCACGCAGCCGAATCTCTTCGGCTGGCAGACTCACATGCAGAACATGCGAATGTGCTGACACAACGGGCTCGGTGGTCTCGACACTGTGCTCGACCAGCTGGGAGAGCAGCTGCGGCCCTGGTCGCAGCACAGGTTCGGTGTCCTGCATGCGGGATACGTCGAGCAGCTCTTCGATCAATCGCATCATTCCCAGAGCCTGCCGGTCGATCATTTCGCCGATGCGGCGTGCATCGGCTGCGTCCACCGGAAGTTTGAGCCTGAGCGTCCGGGCGGCCATGAGGATGGGGGCGAGCGGACCACGCAGTTCGTGCGCCAGGATGGCGATGAAACGATCCTTGTTGCGATCGGTGACCAGTGCGAGCTCAACGGCCTGACGCCGTTCCACATGCGCCTCGCGTTCCGTCCCCAGGTTATCCTGCAACTCCAGCGCCTTGCAGCCTGCCGCGACGAATTCCGCCAGACGCGCCAGCAGGCGCGCATCTTCCCTGTCGAAGCGGCGTGACACGTCGTGAGCAGCGACCCAGAGGACGCCGGCCGGCACTCCATCCAGGTAGAACGGCACCAGCAGCGTATCCGTAGCGACGGCTGTCAGGAACCTGGTGCGCGATGCATTGGCCGCTGCCGTCGCGCGCGTGCCTGCCAGTGGCCGCCACTGAAAGACAGCAGGCTTGCCCTGCTCCTCCAGCAGGCTGATGCCGACCGAATGGGCATTGCAATACTGAAGCGCGTTGCGGCTGATTTCCTCCAGCATGGATCCTGGTGCCTTGGCCAGTGCCAGCGCCAACGCGCCCAGCACCCGGCTTTCGATCTGGAAGTCCGGAGCACGTCGCGCACGATGCTTAAGCGAATTCGCAAGCAACGAGGCAAGGGCGGTTGGGGAGGGCGTCAGGGCGGGCTGCGCGCAATACATGGGCATCTCGCTTCGTGAGAAGAAAAGTCGTCTTTGACAGACAAATCCTACGCGCGACGGTAAATTATCCTGCAGTGCCCAGTCTGTGCGCTGCCGAACGCACATCCTTCAGTTGCTGGCTGCGAGCGTAGTCCAGCAGCAAACCCGGCAGATGCCAGGTTTTCTGAGGCCGCCGGCAGGGGGCCTACTGCAACGAGACCAGCTGATTGCTGATAATGACTTCAACGCGGCGGTTCTGTTGCCGTCCGGCAGCGGAGTCGTTGCCTGCCACTGGATCAGCTTCGCCCTTGCCGACTGAGGTAAGTCGTGCGGCGCCGATTCCGTGACCTGCGATATAGGCTTTTACGGAATCTGCGCGACGTTGCGACAATCCGAGGTTGAGGTCGTCGCTGCCGAGGCTATCTGTATAGCCTTCGATCATCACCGTGCGGTTTGGGTATCTGGAAAGAAACGCCACCAGCTTGTCGAGGTTGGTGGTGGCGCCCGCTTTCAGGTCTGCCTGACCACTTGCGAACAACACATCACCAAGTGTCAGCACCAGACCGCGGTCGGTGGGCCGCGCGCGCAGCTCTTCAATCTGACGTTGCAGTTCTGCCGCTTGCTGTGCCGCTTCAACCCCAGCCAGCCGCGCAGTCTCGGCCTCCTGAGCCGCCGACATGCGCGCGGCTTCGGTTTCCTTACGTGCCAGTTCGGCGGCAACGCGTGCCTGCTCGGCGTCGTTACGCGCGAGTACGGCGGCATTCATGTTTGCCGCAGTCACCCGCTCCTGCTCCACGAGCGCCACTTTAGCGGCCGCGAGGCGACTCGTGGCCGCGTCAGCTTCCCTTGTGCGGGCGTCAAGACGCGCATTGTCGCGCTGCTGACTGATGGCAGCACGTTGCGTCTCTGCAAGCCCGGTTCTGGCCAGAGCGACAGCGACTCCCACTTTTTTGTCGGCCATGTAGACATTGTGTTTGGCGAGCTCGGCGTCCCGCTGTGGCGTTTCGGCCAACCGTACGGCGGTTTCGGCTTCCTTGATTGCCGCGGGAGCGCGCGCTGACAGATCCGGATTGGACTGCAACTGCGTGAGTCTGGTTCGAGCTGCCGCGGCGCCTGATGGCGCCACCGGCACAGATGCGCAGGCCGCAAGCAGAATGGTGGTGATCGCTGCGGCAACCAGCGTGGTGGTGCGGCGAGCATCGAAATTGCTGGATGAGTTCATGGCTATTCTCCGCCCTTGCGCTGCAGCTCTTCGACCAGGGCCTTGTTGCCTTGCTTCATCTCGTCATTGACCGCGAAGGCCTTGGCCTCGCCGGTTTTTGCGGTAGCCAGATCTGCCTCGACGCGGGACTGGTCGGCCATGCGCTGCGCAACGAGCATGTTTTTCTGCAGGACGGCTGCATCGGCGGCCGCCAGCTTGTCGCGTGCCTCGCCAAGCTCCGCGGCAGCGTACTGCCCGGCACCGGCTTTCTCGGCATTGCCGACAGCTGATCGGGCGTCTACCAGGCTTGCAGTTGGCGCTGGGGGAGCGGAAGCACAGGCTGCGAGTGCCAGCAGGGCAGCGAGGCTGGCAGCGCTGCGAAATCCTGGATGGGAACAACTGAGGAATGAACTAGGCATGGGACTCTCTCGGCGTGATCGGCTTGCAGGCCTGCGAGAGTGGCAGGCAATTCCTGGATGGTCTGTGCGTCAGCGTACGTGGATGCGGATCTGTCGCCGATGCTTGCGGTGCACCATCGGTGCGGTATCGCACATACATCACCATGCAGTCTGTTAGGATGGCGCACCGAGCAACGCCCGTCGGAGTACATGAGGTGCGCCGTCACAGCTTCGTTTAACCCCAGCGACAATCACATTCTCGGCGCGCTGCCGTCAGAGGTGGGCCAGCGGTTGTTGCCGCTTCTGGAGCTGGTGCGGATGCCGCTCGGCAAGGTCCTCTACGAATCGGGGGATGCTCTTCAACATGTCTACTTTCCCACGAACTGCATCGTGTCCCTGCTGTATGTGCTGGAGAACGGCTCTTCGGCCGAGATTTCTGTAGTGGGCAACGAGGGAATGATTGGCATAGCGCTCTTTATGGGCGGTGAATCCACGCCTAGTCGGGCCATCGTCCAGAGTGCTGGATACGCGTACAAGCTCCTCGGGCAGCGTCTGAAGGAAGAGTTTCACAACAATGGGTCCATGCAGGTTCTGCTGCTGCGCTATACCCAGGCGCTAATCACCCAGATGGCGCAGACCGCCGTCTGCAATCGCCACCACTCCGTGGACCAGCAGTTGTGTCGCTGGCTGCTGTTGTCGCTTGATCGGCTTAAGGATAATCAACTGACAATGACCCAGGAGCTCATCGCCAACATGCTCGGAGTTCGCCGCGAGGGCGTAACCGAAGCCGCGGGCAAGTTGCAGAAGCTTGGGGTCATCGCCTACCACCGCGGCAGTATCGAGGTACTCGATCGGCCGCAACTCGAGCAGTTGAGCTGCGAGTGTTATGCCGTTGTGAAGCGGGAGAGTGACCGGCTGATGCCCAGGCCCATCTGACGCAAAGTCATGTGCTTTAGCGAACAGACCAATGAGGGCTGTCTCGATCAGGCTGCGCAATCATCCTTGTGATGCGATACGCCTATGTTTCACGATGCTGAGTCCCGCCAGAGCAGTGGAGAAGGCAACCTGCTGCTCTCCGACCTGAGCGAACGCGACTATCGTGGTCTCAGTGCCCTGGGCACCAGGATCAATCTGCCGACAAAGACGGTATTGTTCGAGCCGGGCCAGAAAATCCGCCATGTCTTCTTCCCCATCCGGGGATCGGTGTCGTTGACGACGCCAGTCGCCGGACACCCTCGGGTGGCTGTCGGCATGATTGGCGATGAGGGCATGCTGGGGATCTGGTCCCTGCTCGGAGTGGGCATCGCGCCGCTGCACGCCGAGATCCTCAGTGATGCTGCGGCGTGGCGATTCGACGTGGCACCGTTCCTGAAGTCTATGACCCGCTATCCGACGCTGCGTCGTCGACTCAATCTCTATCTATATGTACTTTTCACCCAGCGCACCCAGGCCGCCATCTGTGCAGGCTTCCACGTGCTTGAGGGGCGGCTGGCCAACCGGATTCTGATGACTCGCGATCGTGCCCATGCGGACGATTTCCACATCACGCACGAATTTCTGGCAGGCATTCTGGGTGTGCGACGTGCGGGCGTGACGCGCGAAGCCCAGCTTCTGCAGGAACGCGGATTGATCCGCTACAGCCGGGGTAATGTGGAGATTATCGATGGGCGGGGCCTGGAGGCTGCTGCCTGTGACTGCTACGTCAAGGACCTCGGCACCTATCGTCGAGCACTGGATTGACACCCCACGAGCTCAAGGATCAACTCGGGGCTGGCTGGAGATCAGCAGGGGAAGTAGAACAGCGGGCGCGGGCCGTGTGTGCGGTAGCAGACAGTCCAAAGCTCAGCATCGGCATAGGGTAAGGCGCGAAAATGAACACGACTTCAGGCAGGTTAGACCAGTGGTGCTGCACGAATTTCTGAAATCGAACGAGCAGAAACTTCTGGCGATCTGTGAGACCAAGGCGATTGAACTTGGCGGTATGCGTCCCTCATCCGACGAGCTGAAGACAGGTCTGCCGATCTTCCTCAGACAAGTGCTGTCCGCACTCGAGCATACGCCGGCAGAACCGCTTGAATCTGAAGTCGACCGGCCGGCCATGGCGCGCGCGGCCGATGCCAGCGATGAACCCGCCATCGCGCGCGCCGCCGGTCGCCCGTTCGAAGCAGAGGTGGCGCGGACTGCAGGAGCGCACGGCGACGAATTGCAAAAGCGCGGTTACACACTTTCCCATGTAGTGCATGCCTACGGTTCGATGTGCCAGGCAATCACACAGCTGGCGATCGACAACCATGAACCCATCACTCCGGCCGAGTTCCGGAAGCTCAACCGCTACCTGGACGTGGCGATTGCCGGCGCCGTGACGACGTTTCAGGCCCGCCATATCCGGGTGGACAGCAGCCGCGAAGTGGAGCACCTGGGGTTCCTTGCCCATGAGCTGCGCAACGCGCTCACCACCGTGAATGTGTCGCTGCGCCTGATCAAGAACGGCGTGGTTGGGTTTGGCGGCAGCACAGGCCAGGTGCTGGACCGGGGCTTGAAGCACATACAGGAGCTCATTGATCGGTCGCTGACGGAAGTCAGGTTACGCGTGGACCCCAAAGTGCATCCCGAACCTGCCTTCCTGTTGCAGCTGGTCGACCAGATTGCAGTGACGGCTGGAGTTGAGGCGCAGGCCAAGAATCAGAAGCTGGAGTTCGGCATCGATCCCACCTTGGTCATCGAAGCCGACCCCTATCTGCTCTATTCGGCGCTGTCCAACGTCATTCAAAACGCGATCAAGTACACACGCACTGGCGGAGTGATCCAGGTGCGCGGCAGGCTCGTGGGCGATCAGGCGATCATCGAAGTAGAGGATCAATGCGGCGGCTTGCGATCCGCTGTGCCGAGCGACTTGTTCAAGGCATTCGAGCAGCAACACACGAATCGCGGGGGGGTCGGGCTGGGTCTTGCCATTGCCCATCGGGCCATCACGCTCAATCAAGGAACGATCGATGTGGAGAATCTTCCGGGACGTGGCTGCGTTTTCACGATCAAATTGCCGAATGCCAGCAGCAGAAAGACGCTCGACGCAATCATCCCCGGCATCCCATCCACCTTCACTCAGAAGACAAACGGCGCTAATGTCGTAAAACCCTGAAGTGCAAAAGCCGCGCTGCGAGTGAGCGCAGCCCATGCAGCCCCCGCCGCAACTGGTGGGGACACGCCGGGCTGAAGATTGCTAGCCTGCCTGCGCGGCTTGGCCGTCGGGTTCTCCCCGCGCCACGAGACTGGCAAGCACCAGGTCGCCGGTCACGTTCAGGGTTGTCCGGCACATGTCGAGAAAGTGGTTGACGCCCAGTATCAGGCCTATTCCTATCGGATTCACTCCCACCATGGCGCAGATCAATGCCACCACTGGCAGCGAGCCGGAGGGCACTCCGGCAGTGCCGATTCCCCCGAGGATACACACCAGCATCACCATCACCTGTTGTCCGAGGCCAAGTTCCACTCCGAAGAACTGCGCCAGGAAAATGACTGTCACGCCCTCGAACAGGGCGGTTCCGTTCTGGTTGGCGGTTGCACCCACCGTGAGCACAAAGCGCGACACCTTGTTCGGTAGCCGCAGATGTTCCTCTGCTACCCGCAGTGCGGTGGGCAGGGTCGCGTTGCTGGAGGCGGTCGAGAATGCCATCACCATCGCCTCTTGCGCGCCACGAAAAAACGCCAAGGGAGAATAGCCTGCCAGTCGAAGTGCCAGTGAGTACGTGAACAAAAGGTGCAGGGTCAGTGCCAGCACCACCACGCTTACATACGCGCCCAGTCGGACCAGCAGGTCAAGTCCAAATGCCGCAGTCAGGTTGAACATGAAGCAGAACACGGCATAGGGCGCAAGACGGATCACGAGACCTATGAGCGTCATGGAGACTTCAAAAACACCCTCGATACCGCGCTTGAGTGCGGCCGTTGCAGGCGAGGGAGTGAGGACCAGTCCTACTCCGAACATGACGGCAAAAAACATCATCGCCAGAATCGAACCGTTGCTGGATGCTGCCGCCACTATGTTGTTGGGCACGATGGCGAGCAGCATGTCGAGGCCGCGTGGCTGCGATTCGATACTGTCGACGATCACCTGCGCCCGCTCGGTGTTGCCGCTGATCAAGCTCTGCGCCAGCGTTGGATCGACGCCGGCCCCGGGCTGCAGCCAGTTGACCAGCAGCAGGCCCAGCAGCACCGCCACAGCAGAGAGGACGATGGTATAGCCCAGGGTCTTCCAGCCGATGCGTCCCAATGCGCGAATGTCGCCCATCTCGGCAATGCCGACTACCAGTGCCGAGAACAGCAGCGGTACGATCAGCATGAAGATCAGGTTGAGAAAGGTGCCGGAAACCGGGTTGGTGAAATAGTCGCGCAAGCCCGTCACCCAGCCGGCGTCGCCCGCACCGGCGAGATTCACCACGAGGCCGACAAGCACGCCGGCGAGAAATCCTGCTGCCATCTTCCAGTGCAGCGGCAAGGGCGTTCGACGCGCAGATGGGGGAAAGTTCATTGGGCTATCGGCTTGCGGCCCTCGACGCGGGCCTCCAAGAGGCAGCGCTTGTCATCCTGTCCATGTTTGGACGCATTTGATCCCGCGCAATTGCTCCGATTCAGACTCATGTACTTTCAAGCTGCAGTCCGTATTGATCTGTAACTGCATACCGTGCTCCTGAATGACTGGTATGTAAAGGCTGGATCGATGTCTGATCCGCCGGGCTGCGATTGGGGATCAGAGCCCGTAATGCCTTGCGAGCAGAACTGAAAGCGCGACTACCATGAGGATCACGAGCGGAGTCCCGACCCTTACGAAGTCGCGGAAGGAATATCCGGCTGCATTCATAACCAGAAGATTTGTCTGGTAGGCCATGGGGGTCGCGAAGCTCAGGTTTGCACCAAACAGCACGGCCAGCACGAAAGGCTGCGCTGGAATTCCCAATAGCGATGCCATGGACATTGCGATGGGAGTGCCAATTGCCGCCGCTGCACTGTTGGACACAAAGTTGGTCAGCAACGCTGCGAATACCATGAAGGCGGCGAGCTGACCGGAAGGAGGAAAATCCCTGATCGCGACGGCGACACCAGACGCAATCCAGTCGGCACCACCCGTTACTACCAGGCTCTGACCAAGTGCAACGCTGGATGCGACCAGCAATACAACTTCGAGACTCAATGCCCTTCCCAGACCCTCGATCAGCACGCAGCCGGTCAGCAGCATCGCTCCAACGCCGAGCAGTGCCGCAATATGAATAGGCACGATCTTGAGTGCCGCCAGAACTATAACAACAGTCATTATCGCCAACGCCCATGGCGCCTTCGGCGTTCTGGGAATAAGGAGGGTGGAGTCGATTAGAAGCAGCCCGCGTTTCCCGCGCATGGCGGCTATGCGGTCGTCGCGACCCTGGACCAGCAATACGTCCGCCGCCTGTATGACTACGGATGAGTTGTCGGTAGCGTGACGCTGCTCAAGCTCGTTGGCGCGATATACACCGACAACTGCGATTCCATGTTCTTCCGTGAACCCGGCGCCGCCAAGGGTACGGCCCACTAGCGAGGAGTCCGCAGTAACCACGAGTTCCGCCAGTTTCTGGTCTATTCGTGACTCTGCATCGGCCACAAAATGTTTGAGCGTCTCCCGGTCGATGAGTGGCTGACCGCACACCACAGCAAGTTCACGCAGACCCTCCGGTGTGTCGGCAACCACCACCCCGTCACCGGATTGAAATACCGTGTCGGGAGACGCCACGATAACGTCCAGGCCGCGCTGAATTCGCAACACACTCAACACACGTCCCATCTTTGTCGCCAGTGTGGCAACGCTGATTCCAACCAGTCGACCGCCATTGTCGGCCATCAGTCGGGCTTCGTACTTTCGTTCGACGGAGCTTCCCGCGCGCGCGTGCGCGGGAAGCAACCTGGGTGCTATCAGCCACAGATACGGTATTGCAATCAGTACTGCACCAGCGGCAATTGGCGTGAACGCGAAAATGCCCATCGGCGGTAGCCCCAGATCGGTGGCTATCGAAAGAACCAGAATGTTTGTGGACGTGCCAATGCTGGTCAGCATGCCACCGCAGAGAATGGCGAAATTTACTGGCATCATGACTTTCGATGCTGCACTGCCCGTCCGCTCTGCAATGCCGAGCAGCAAAGGCAGCATCAGGATCATTACAGGAGTGTCATTCACGAATGCACTTGCCGTCGCGGCAAAGGCCAGCGTGACGAGCAGTCCGGCGGATGGATTCCACTTCCAGAGTCGTGCAAGCAGGCGGACGGCGGGTTCCAGTGCACCCGTCAGGGTCAGGCCGCGGCCAAGAATCATAAGGCAGCAGATTGCCACCAGCGCGGGATGCCCAAACACGGCCAGTACATCGACATCGCTGATGTGCCCGTTCTTGCCACTGAACGGAAAGATGTAAAACATTGCCAGCAGCAGAGTCACCAGCCCCAGAGAGACTAGTTCAATGCGTACCCACGGGCGTGTATACAGAAACAAAGTGATGGCCATGATGACCATAACGGCGATTGCGTGTGGGCCTGGCATGGAATCCCGGTAGCAGTTGTGGCTTTGAGTTTTCGTGAGTATGAACCTTGAGCCGTATAAGCGTGCAGCAATCGCGCGTCGTACGAAATCTCTTCACGAAACCGCTCTCAATGTCTCTGCGGCGAGAGCCGGCTGGAAAGTCTGCGGGAACGCCGACCTATTGCTGATTCGCTCTACCTGGTCCTGAGGGTCCGTTATCGCCGCAAGCTGGATCAGACCGAAAGAAGTATCGCGGCGCTTCACGCTGGATGCCGATATCAGGACGGCGGGAGAGCAGATCTTGGCATTGCGGGCACATCTGGTCACAATCGAGAAGGCCACAGTCAAATCGGCATTGCGCGGCGGCCTTGTAACGCGCACGGCAGCTGACGCGATTGTCGGCAAACTTGATGCAGACTTGCTGGATACGAATTGGGGCACCAATGTGCCCGAACCGGGGGGAGTAAGTGGAAACCCTTGCACAGATGATTTCAAGCATCCGAGAATTCTTGCGGGTGCCCCTGGTAGCGTTCGGTGGCTCTACCATCACACTGAGCGCGGTCTTCAACGTGCTTGTCACGATGCTGGTCGTATGGCTACTCGCCCACTGGTCGGAGCGGGCATTTGTACGAGCGGCCCGCAGGGCGGAAGCAGTAGGAGCGGTAGCGGCCATTGGTTACACGGTCGGGCGACTGACGCGATACGCCATCTGGATTATTGGCGTGCTCGTTGCGCTGCAGGTCGCGGGTCTGAACCTGTCGAGCTTCGCGCTGATTGGCGGCGCGGTAGGCATCGGCCTGGGGTTTGGCCTTCAGAACATTGTCAGTAATTTTGTCTCCGGAGTGATCCTGCTGCTCGAACGCAGCCTCAAGCAGGGAGATTTTGTGGATCTGCAATCCGGTGTGCGAGGACAAGTGCGCGAGATTGCCCTGCGTTTCACCCGCGTGACGACCAATGACGAAGTCGACATTCTTGTTCCCAACTCGGAATTCGTGAACGGCCGTGTTGTGAACTGGACCTTTGGAGAGGCGAGCCGTCGGCTGCGTGTTCCTTTTGGCGTGGCCTACGGCACAGACAAGAAACTCGTCCGCGAGGCAGCGCTCGCTGCGGCCGCGCGTGTGGATGGAGTGGTGAACGATCATCCCCTGCGCCATACGGATTGCTGGCTTGTGGCCTTCGGAGAAAGCAGTCTCAATTTCGAGTTACTCGTCTGGGTGGATCGTCCGCGACTGATGTCGCCAGCGAACACTCAGGCCAAGTTGCTATGGGCTCTGGATGACGAGTTGGCAGCACGCAGCATCGAGATTCCGTTTCCGCAACGCGATCTGCATATTCGCACTGGCGATCTGCATGGTCGGGCTGCGCCTTATTCTGCAAGCCCGTGAACGGGTTGTCGGGCGCGCAAAATTGGAGTACTTAAGAGTCTTTCTCCAAGTGCCAGAATTGCCAAGATGCTAGAAGGTGAATTCCCCGACGATGTGCTGCGGTTTATCGAGCGCCGGATCGATAGTGTTCCTCATCTGGAATCTCTGCTTCTGTTGTGGGAAAACCCGGCCGTCGCGTGGACAGAAAGTGATATCTCTGCCCGTGTATACGTCAGCCGTGACCAGGCTCAGTCCATTTTGCGAGATCTTGCCCGGCACGGGCTCATCAACGTCACGAGCGATGTTTCAAACCGCTACTCGTACAATGTCGCCTGGGACGAACTGCATTTGATGGACAAGGTTGCGAAGACCTACCGCAAGCATCTTGTGCGTCTGGCCGAGTTAATCCACGTGAAAGCGGGTTCCGAGGCCGTGCGGGATTTTGCGCGCGCGTTCAAGTTCAAGACGGAGGACTGAGATGGCCCCATTCGTCCATATTCTCGGCGTCCTGACGACACTACTGTGTGCAGTGTTGCTGTTGCGCGGCTATGCGCGGGGTCGGCAAAGGTTGCTACTGTGGAGCGGGCTTTGTTTTGTCGGATTAACGACATCCAACATGCTGCTGTTTGTCGATCTGGTGTTGGTACCGAACAGCCTGGATCTCTACATGTTGCGGCTTGCCACGGCGGCAGCCGCCATGCTGCTGCTGGTTTATGGCCTGGTGTGGGAAAGCGAGTAGCAACCATGGAAAGCTTTCTCCTGGGCATCATCGTTGCAGCGTCATTGACCGCCGCGCTCTTCTTCACGAAGTTCTGGCGCAAGACACGCGATCCATTGTTCCTGGCCTTCGCTTTGGCATTCATGATCGAAGGGTTGAATCGCGTCGGATTCCTGTTTCTTGACAGGCCAAACGAAGGAAGCCCGGCAATATATGTCGTGCGGCTGCTGGCGTTCCTGCTGATTCTGGCGGCCATACTGCGGAAGAACAGCGGCCATCGAAGTTGACAACATGATGATGGGTCTTTTGTAGACCTCCGCCGTTCGGGGACTGATTCCCAGGCCATTGCATGGTACGTCTTGAGACAAAAAGGCACAAAAAACCCCGCGAAAAGCGGGGCTTCTGGAAGGTTTCGAGACTTGGTGAGATGTCTTAAAACACTGACTTGGTGCCAGGAGAGGACTCGAGAGTTGCTCGTAACTGCTTGAGCGGTTTCGGAAAGTCGGAATGAGGGAAATCAAGATACCCCCAATTGTACCCACACGCTTCTAGTGCACTGTTTTCGATAATTAATTTGCGCGATCTGCTCCTAATTTGTAGTGAATTCTGGAGTTCACGGGCGGATTTTCTTGAATCGCCATGGCTGCTCCCTTCGCCAAGTCCGCCAAGCTTTTGCAGGAATTGGATAGGGGAGTGCCTTCACATGTCGATGAAACGCGGCGAGCTGTATGGAAAGGTTCCTTTGCAGCGAGAGTTCGTTCAAAGACGAGCGTACAGGGCCACACGTCCAGCTGCAGCAACGAGGTCGGGATGCGCATGTAGTGGGATTCTGGCCGACGACTTAGCCTGGGCTTGCAATCCGAACATGCCACATGTACCATGGGATCAACTGGTACAAGAGATTGGCGCTCGATGGAAATCACGATCGACATTGACGGCCCCCTTCCGCAGTTCGAACAGCTCATCGAACAGATCAAGGCTGCGGTAATTGGCGGCGTTCTGAAGCCGGGCGATGCGCTGCCGTCAATTCGTCAGCTCGCCAATGATCTCGATCTCAACAGCAAGACCGTCGCGAAGGCTTACCAGCTGTTGACGCGCGATTCCATCATCGAGACGAAGGGCTACCGGGGTACCTATGTGCACCCGAAGGCCAAGGCGAACTGCAAGTTCAACCTGCAGGAATGGACGCTGCGCAAGCTCAGCGAATCAATCGACGAGCTGCGCGAGGCGGGCGTGACCGATTCGGAAATCCGCAATGCGTTCGCCAGCGCCATCAATCGGCAACCACCTGGAAAGTGAGGTTTTCATGATCGAGGTCTATTCGTTTCTTGCGGTGTTCCTGGTGCAGATACTGGTGATGTCGGTGCTGTATCCGCTCCGATTGAGCCGGCTTGTCCAAACAAACCTGAAGAGCAGTTCCGCCGAGCGCCTTGCGGAGTTCTATCCGGGAGTCGACGTCGGTCGTGCTCATGAGCGCTTTATCACCCGATACCGCACCGCGAACGCGGTCGTCGCAGTGCTCGGATTGTTGCTGCTGGGCGGGTTCTTCAGCTACACGAAACGCCCGGACTGGGATGAAGGTAGGTTGGGCGTAGTGCTCACTGCGTACTGTTTTCTGCAATATGTTCCGATCATCCTGTTTGGGTGGTTCACGACCAGGTTCAACAAGGTGCACAGGCGCTCGTCACCGGAAAGCAAGCGCAAGGCCATTCTTCAACGCCGTGGGCTGTTCGATTTCATCTCGCCGCTTACCGTCGTCCTTGCCATCCTGAGTTATTCGTCGTTCGTCGCATTCATGTTTTATGTCGCTCGGCATCCGTTCCCCGGGTTTGCCGGTCCCCTTCCAAACATCGGCATCCTCACGCTTGGATACATGCTGCTTGGGTCCATGGTGTATTGGCAGATCTATGGCAGAAAGACGGACCCGCTCCAGACACACGCGAACCGCCTGCACACGATCCGTGTAACGGTGAATAACATCGCCTGGATGTTCATTCTGGCTCCGATAGTTCTGTCGCTCACCAGTGCGCGACGGCTGCTGGATCTGGATTCATGGAGTCCTTTCCTGGGAAGCCTTGTTTTCCTGACCATCGGGCTTGTCAGTTTCCGTGCCTTGTCCGCGCCGCCGCGCCAGCCAGAAATGGAAGGGCTTGGTTCCAGCACGGTTCGATGACCGGTGAATCGAGATCCCTCCTGACCCGCGCGAATTCGATGAAGCAGACATTCGCGTGGCTCGCCTTCATGTACCTTGGTCGAACAGCCGCATCCGTCATCTGTAAGGAAGGGAATCCATGAATCAGCCCTGGTCCCTGTCGCGCATCGGCATTTCTGGCTGCTGCCATGGCCCTCACGGCCTGGCAGGGCACCACCGCCGGCGAACCGTCGTCGACAGCCCCCGCACTTTCGGAGCGGCTTGATCGCCTCTACGCCCGGCGTGGTCCCAGTCGACGCGGCAGGGTGTCGGCTGCGGAGGTGCAGCAAATCGCCTGAATGGTTACCGGCGTCCTCCGACAGATGCATATGTCCGGCCTTGCCGGCTACCACTCGATCAGCGCACTACGGCTGCGATCGAGAATGCAAGGATGACGACAATTACTACGCACACCGACGGCCGCGCGTAGTTGTATGAAAAGCCCACGCCGGATCGCGCCGGCACGACCAGAGCCGGATCCTGGCGGTTAAAATAGAAAAGTCCCCCTTTCCAACAGGCATCGGGCATGGGATCGACGCTTTCGGTGGCGAGATGACGGCTCAGCCACCACTTCATCCGCCACACGCCAAATAGCCACAAAGCTGCCAACGGAAAGGTGATCAAAAAATACCCGGACATGCTCCAGTTCCGCAGCCAGGGCACAGTCAGACGGAAATCCATCAGCGTCAATGCACAGGTCTTCGCGCCGATGATGGTGAAGACGGCCGCAATCATGACGCCCAGATAGGTGCGGTATTTGTGGCTCGCGCCTGGATCGGACGCCCAATCGCTGGGCCGTGAGCGATAGCGCAAGGCGAATTGGTTCGCTGAACACATCAGACCGATTGACAGCGTATAGACGGCGGAAAAGTAATGCCTTGACAAAAACTGCTCTGAGAAGCCAGTCCCATACTGCGCCAGGATAATCAGAGTCGCGGTTGGCGCTGTCACCGGAACGATCATGGCGACCCAATCAAGGGCTGTAAGCCATGGACTCTCAGGTGCAGCCATCAGGGACGCGACTCGCGCCGCAGGCACCGCCGTCGCGGAAGCTTGCTGGCGGGTCCGGCGATGTGCCAGAGCAAACGCGATCCATCCAGCGGCGGAAACGGTAGTTAAATTAAGAATCAAAGTCTCGACCAAACCGCTCTGCGCCATCGCGGCCATCGCAATCGCGATCAACCATAGGCGCAAATGAAACGTCCGAGAAATGGCTCGACCGGCATCCGATTCCGCAAAGCCGGGCTCGACACGCGCCCCGAAGAACGTGGACCCCCGTCTCTGGGAACGTCCTGCACTCCAATGCCACACTGCAGCAGGGAGCAAGATCAACGCGGCGAACAATACCCGACCTATGGCTTCCTGATACTGAATCATCGGCTCTCCAATGCTTCCGCCAATCCTCGCAACTCGCCGGCGATCCGCCGGGCGCTGAGACCCCGAGCCCTGATCCCAGCCACCAGGTTCCGCAACTTCCGTTGAAATTCATCGGCCACTTCCGGCCCCGGCTGCCGGGGCGCGGTGCGGTCCAGCACACGCGCGCCGTGACCATGAACGATTTCCAGAAAGCCTTCCTGAGCCAACAGGCGATATGCTTCCGCGACGGTGTTGAAATGAATGCCCAGATCGAGAGCCAGCCGGCGAACGGCAGGCAGGGCGTCTCCGGGCCGCAGCGCGTTCTCGATGATTAGTGTGCGGAACTGGTCCACGATCTGGCGATAGGCCGGAATCGCGCCGTCTACCTCGACTCGGATCTGGAGATTCTTGGGCGGCATCTGGTGTACAGACAAATCGTACACCAGAAGAGGCGGACATCCAAGGGGTCACCGCGATGTCGCGCGACATCAATTTCGATGTGCAACAACCGAGCGGCCTGGCAGCAGAGCCTGAGAATCACGGTAGGTCGATGAGTGCTCTCGTACATTCGTGAAGGCGATCCTTCGCTGTCCGGTGTACAGTCCCAAACGACTGAAACCCAGTGGTGTGCGGCTGCCGCGCGTGGTTGTGGACCGTACCTCGACGGCGATCTTCAGCCGCAGTTCTTTATTGAGCGATAAGGTGGTCGAAGCTCCTGCTGGTTCACGCGGGGCGCGCTTGGCTTTCGCTTGAGCGTTCATAGTGCGGTTCTCCATGTCGTGCAACATGGTGCGACTTTCGTATTCACGAGCCACGGCGACAACAAGAGTTTCAGCCATTCATGAGTGTCCATGACCGTGGAACTCTGGTAATCGCTCCATTTGAACTGGGGGTCTGAGAAGTAGAATGTTCTCTATTGGAGTAGTTCTACATGAAGCGATCGAGATTTACGGACAGCCAGATCCTGGCGGTCGGATTCCCGGTACCACGGCCCTGAGCAGACGCTTACATTCAAGCAGGCGGCCTAAGAGCGGTGTAAAGTCTCCCTTCTTGGCTCAGGCGTTTTGTCCAGAGTGACGTGAAGCTACAGCTCCATCCGCCGCGACACTTGCCGATGACTTGGGGTTGGTTTTTTTAACGTACCCGTCCCATGCGGATGGACATCACAATGGTTCGACAAGCTCGATCTGATGTTCATCGCCTTCATCTGCTTCGCGCTCATCGTCGAAGGTCTCAGATAGTGTGAACACGCCCTAGTCAGTCTTCGGGTATAACGATGATAATGTTTGGTTGGCGTTTCTTGAATTTCATGGCCTTGAGTGCTGAGGCATTTGATTCTTGGGCTCGAAGACAGCGCTTACGCGCATCGTCAAGCATTCGATTACAGTCCCCTCGCGAGAAGGCACACCCATACATGGCCAATGATGCGAATGCGACGAATGCGATTCGTACGGCCTTCATGCTTGCGCGTCCTCCGGCTTCCTTGCGGCGGGCGGCAGGTGACGTAAGCGGATCCCAAAGATCAAGCCGAATACCACGTTGAAGATCGCGCCAAGGATCATGCCCAGCGACCTGACGAGCTTCTTCTTATCCGGCATGGCGGTTCCTGCGTCTCGAAGCGGCCGCAAATACAGCTCCGAATACCACGCCCATGGCTATCCATAACCCCATTTTGTCGGTCGCCGCGCCGATGGCGACGCCTAATGCGATTCCAAGGCCCATGCCCGCGCCGGGTCTGACGAGGTTCTTCTTATCTGGCATCACTGAGCCTTGCTTCTGCGCTTGCGCAGCATCGCACTGAGTATCAGCGCCGCGCAGGCCCCGAAGCTCACCAGCACGAGCGGCCACCACAAGGCACCCAGCCCCACCGCCAAGCCTATGGCGGCGGTGTGGCCCCAGCCGAGATAGTTAATTTTCATGCCCCGACGATAGCAAAAGCTGGCGCTTGCATCTTGGTACGTCGGGTATAGAAACTGTATATATACAGTTCCCTGACAAAATGACCACGCCGTAATCCGCAGACGGGGCAGAGCTGTGCAGCACGAAATTGGACGACGGATCCGCTCGAGCTGTACCTCCCACATCCTCGACGTGACCGGGGCCGCGCCCGCGGAGGCTGCCATCTACGCCCTGGCCGATCCTCGCGACGTCGAACTCGTCCGCTATATCGGCCAGACCCGCTCACCGCGTTCGCGGTTCATGCAGCACATGAAGGAGGCCAGGCTGTGGTTGCCAGATGAACGGCCTTGGTGGGTCAAGTCGCCACGCCTTCGGCCTCTATATCTCATGGATCAGGGAGTTGTATGCCGAACAGCGACTGCCACTCATGATGATTCTGGCGTGGACACAAACCGATTTGGCGCGCCAGGAAGAGGGCAGGCATATCCGCGAATACCTTCGCCACCAGAAACCACTCCTGAACAGGGAAACGGCGACACTCTCATGGAATTCCCGCTTCCGCGTTCTGTATGCTGAACTCGTATGATCCTCTGGAACGTTTTCGATGCGGTCACGCTGAGTCTGCTGGCCATTTGTATTTTTGTCTGGCCAACGCAGCTTATCTCAGACAATCAGAATCGCTGGCTGAGGTTTTTCGCCGTCAGCTTGATTGCCAGCCAACTTGTCTTTGATGGACCGCGAGTTCAATTGTTTCCAGCATATTTCGTTGCTGGTCTCTTTGCCATCCTCCTCATCCCGCGCCGATCCGCCGCCGCCACGCCTTCACGCGTTCGTGAAAGCAAAGAAAGATTCGTGAAACAATTCGCGCGATGGACAGCGGTCATTGGAACTGGGTTCGTTCTGATGATCTCCATTGTGTATTGCCTCTTTTTTCCCCGCTATGAATATCCAAGGCCACTTGGCAAATATTCAGTCGGCGTCCGCGAGCTTCGGCTCACGGATTCGTCGCGCTTGGAGACCTACACCTCGAATCCCAACGACCATCGTGAATTGCTCCTGCGCATCTCGTATCCAACTGAGGCCGGCACCACAGTGCGCGATCTAGAAAGAGATTCCGTTCCTGATCCAGCAGCCGTTGTTGCCCGCTACGCCCTCCTGTTTCTTTGGCCGGGCAAATCGTCCGCAGGTTTGATTCCACAGTCATGGGGTCGAGTTCGAACGAATGCCTGGACCGATGTCCCACCAACAACGGATCGCCAGCGCTTCCCGGTATTGGTCTATTCGCATGGATTGGGGTCATGGCCTGAGCAGAACACTATTTTGGTCGAGGAACTCGCGAGTCAGGGCTATATTGTCATCGAAATCAATCATTCGGGTCACAGTGCCGGCTTGAAATTGTCCGACGGCTCGACCATCGGCATCGAGCCGATTCTTGAGCGTGGGGCCATCAGCGAAAAGGCCGTCGAGAATGCTGTCGAGAATAGTGCTGAAACACAGGAACGATCACGTGCCCTGCTAGCACAACTCGACGATCCATCGTTGTCGAACGATTACCGAAGTCGACTGATCAAGGAGCGGGTTGCGCTTCGCCCGCAGGCCACAGAACGGGACACGGCCACACATCGAACGGCATCGAACGATCAACGATTCGTGCTAAGCGAACTAACCACTTTGCAGGCGAACGATGCTGTACTCGCCAGTCACTTCGATCTTGACCACATCGGAGTGTTGGGAATGTCATACGGAGGCACAGCTAGCCACATTACATGCGCCGAGGATCGTCGCTGTCGCGCCGGCGTCAACCTGGATGGATTTCAGCCGTTATTACTCGATGAGCCTCCGCTCAGCGTCCCTTTCATGCACATGAGCAACGCATCTCACTTCAATCATGCCATCTCATACGAGCAAGCTACGGCTGCCAGCTACTTGGTGCGGATAGCCGGCACCGCTCATGGCAGTTTCATGGATCTTCCGCTCACCCATCCAATGATTCGACAGCTCAACAAACTCGGACTCGATGTCATAGGCACAATCGACGGCGAGCGAATGGTGCGACTCGTGAACGAATATGTACTCGCGTTTTTCGACAAGCACTTGTTGGGAAGAGATGAGCCGCTCATGAGCCGTCCGAGCGATCGCTACCCGGAAGTCACTTTCTTATCGAAGGAAGAAAAGTAGGAGCAGCCAGCTTATCTGTTTCAATCGCCATAGAGTCCACCTTAGAGGACGCCTGTCGAAGGGAGAATCTGAGTTTCTAGTCAAAAGCAGTCGATACCCACAAAAGTGGGCACAACTTTTGTGGGTTGACGAGATACCCACAAATGTACCCACACCGCAGCTGAGCTTGAATGGTACGCCCTGAGACAAAACGGCACAAAAAACCCCGCATAAAGCGGGGTTTCTGAAAGGTTTCGAGACAGTGTGAGATGTCTTGAAACCCTGACTTGGTGCCCAGGAGAGGACTCGAACCTCCACGATGTTACTCGCTAGTACCTGAAACTAGTGCGTCTACCAATTCCGCCACCTGGGCTGCCGGTGGGCCGCGAAATGTACGCAAGCCAGGTAGCGGAAGTCAATGCGAGCACTTAGGACCTGCGCCAGACGCTACACTTGCGGCCTTCCAACGGCCGATCGGCCCACCTGAGGCATATCCTGAAAAGATCGAAAACCAAATCCAGTCGTTCCGGTTCCACGCACCGGGGCCCCGCCGGCGGAGGTCGCGCGCCACAGTTTGGTGGTCGTGCTGCACGGCCTACCGTCCCTTCTGGCGCACAGCGGACGCTGACCGGGGTGGTGTCCGCCAATAGGGGTGGATTCGGGTTTGTTCGCAGCGAGGGTCTTACCGAAAGCGTATTCCTGCCGCCCAAGGAGATGGCCGGCGTAATGCATGGCGACCAGGTGCGGGTCGCCGCAAGCCAAGGGCATGACGGTCGCTGGTCCGGCCAGCTGATCGAAGTAGTGGCGCGCGGAGTCGGCGCATTTCTGGCCACCGTGGAAATTCGCGGACGCAGTGCCAGCGTGCAGTCGGCTGACCGGCGATTGAATCTCCATTGCACCGTTGCGCCCGCAGATCTGAACGGTGCGAAACCTGGAAGCTGGGTAATCGCCCGTGTAATCACTTATCCCAAGGATGGGGTAACTGGCGTGGCGCGAGTTGAGCGGCTGCTCGACCCGGAAAAGCCCGTGACTCTGGCAACCGAAGCGGCCATCGCGAAGTTGAATCTGCCGCGCGACTTTTCTGAAACGGCAGTGCGCGACGCAGCAGCACATGGACGCGCGATCGATCCGCAGGAAGCTGCGCGCCGCGTCGATCTGCGCACCCTGCCGCTGGTCACCATCGATGGTGATGACGCGCGGGATTTCGACGATGCAGTGTATGCAGAGGCCGCCGAAGGCGGCTTCCGCCTGGTGGTGGCGATTGCAGACGTGAGCCATTACGTACGCGAGGGCACTGCGCTGGATGCCGAAGCGCGCGAGCGAGGCACGTCCGTGTATTTCCCCCAACGCGTGGTGCCGATGCTGCCGTCGGTGCTTTCGGACGAGCTGTGCTCGCTGCAACCCAAAGTGGACCGCCTGTGCCTGGTCGCGGACATGCAGGTATCGTCGTCTGGCCAGCTAGGCAACGCGCGGTTTTATCCTGCGGTAATGCGCTCACACGCGCGCCTGACCTACAACCAGGCGTCCGCGGCCTTGTTCGAAGGTCGACCCGACGCACGCGAGCAGATCGGTCCGCTCACCGAGCGTCTGCTGCCGCTGGTGGATGTGTATCGCGCGTTGCTGAAGGCTCGTCACCGCCGTGGCGCGCTCGACTTCGATGCGCCCGAGCCGCGTTTCGTGCTGAACGAGGCCGAGCAGATCAGCGCCATCGATCTGCCCAGGCGCAACGATGCGCATCGCCTGATAGAAGAGTGCATGGTGCTGGCGAACGTGGCGACCGCGCGCGAACTGGGAAACCGCAAGATCCCGACGTTGTATCGGGTACATGCTGAGCCAGATGCGCGCAAGCTTGAGATCCTTACCACCACGCTGCGTGCGCTGGGCGTGGGCGTGGACCTGCCGGCAGAAATCACCACCCGCGACCTGCAAAAGATTTCGCCCCTCATCAGGGACCCGGCGGCCCGCCCGTTCATCGAGACGCTGATCGTGCGTTCCATGATGCAGGCGGTGTATCAGCCTGTGAACCTGGGCCACTTCGGCCTGGCGCTGAAGCAATACGCACATTTCACCTCGCCGATCCGGCGTTACCCGGATCTGGTTGTGCACCGGACCATCAAGGCCATGGTGTCGGCGCAGGATTCCGCGGGGCGCGCGTACGAGACGTCGCAACTGGATGTGCTGGGCCTGCACCTGACACAGTGTGAGAAACGGGCCGACGAAGCGGATCGCTATGTCGATGCATACCTCAAGTGCATCTATCTTCGCGACCGCATCGGCCAGACCTTCGACGCCATCATCACCTCGGTGGTCGACTTCGGCTGCTTCGTGCAGATCATCGAGGCCGCGGCCGACGGCCTGCTGCATCTGGACAACCTGCGCGATGACGAATACGTGAAGGATGACGCGCTGCAGGCTTGGGTAGGTCTGCGCAGCAAGCGCCGGCTGCAGCTCGGCGCGCACGTGCGCGTTATCGTCACCTCGGTGAACCCGGTGGAAGGCCTCATCGATCTGGATCTTCTGGCGGAGCCGGGGAACTTCGCGACCGGGACCGCTCCGGAGAAGCGCCGCCGATGAGTGCGCCGTCGCTGGTTTTCGGCTTGCACGCGGTGCGCACGCTGTTGGCACGCTCCGGCGGGCGCGTGCGCCGCATGTTCGTCGATGCCCGACGTGACGATCCACGGATGCGTGAACTGCTGCAGCTGGCGCAGGCCGCAGGAATCAAAGCTGAGCGTGTCGACGCGAAGGCACTGACTGCGCGACTTGGCGATGTGGCTCATCAGGGCGTGATGGTCGAGGCGGATCCACTCGAGCCCTGGCATGAAGACGAACTGGTCGACGCGCTGACAATTGCACAGAATCCACTGGTGCTGGTGCTCGATGGAGTGCAGGACCCACACAACCTCGGTGCCTGCCTGCGCACGGCCGATGCCTGCGGCGCGCTCGCAGTGGTAGTCCCGAAGGATCGTGCCGCCGGCATGAATGCCACGGTGCGCAAGGTTGCAGCCGGTGCGGCCGAGACCCTGCCTCTGGTAACAGTCACCAACCTGGCGCGTGCGCTGAAGCTGATGAAGGATGCCGGCCAGTGGATTGTGGGCGCCGACATGGCGGGCGAGAAACTGGCCTGGGAGGCAGATCTTGCAGGTTCAGTAGCGCTGGTCATGGGCGCAGAGGGCGATGGCCTGCGTGAACTCACCCGCAGGAACTGCGATTTCCTCATACGTCTGCCGCAAGTGGGTGCGGTCGAGAGCATGAATGTATCGGTAGCGTCGGGCATGCTGCTTTATGAAGCAGTGAGACAGCGCCAGCATGCTCCAGGCGCTTGATTGGCGTCATAACCTCGTCCCCTGACGCAGCCGCTGCCTGCGGAGTACAATGCTGCCCATACAGTCAATCGTGACGAAGGGCGGGAATCATGGGCTGGACCAGGCACGACTACGAAGACATTCCGGGCACCTATGTGTTCGACGGCCACCATGCGCATGGTGCCTATCCGCTGAACAAGCTGCTGTTCTCGTTCTGCGAGGAAGCCAATCGCAGCGCGTTCGACCAGGATCCTGCCGCGTACTGCGACAAGTACGGCGTGACTGGCAAGTACAAGGAGTTCGTGCTGAAGAAGGACTTCCTGGGCATGCTCCGCTCAGGCGCCAATATCTACTACATGGCCAAGATGGCGATTCCCCGCGGCACATCGGTGCAGGACGCGGGCGCGCAGTTCCAGGGCATCACCACCAAAGAGTTTCAGGCCAAGCTGCAAGCCAAGGCCGATGGCCTGATCGACAAGTTGAAGCAGCGCGAGGGTTACTGGAATGGCTAGGATCATCGGCGGAATCACAAGCTCGCATATTCCGGCGGTGGGCAATGCCATCGCCAACAACCTGACCCAGGAGCCGTACTGGAAGCGCTTCTTTGATGGCTACAAGCCAGCACAGGACTGGTTACAAAAGCACAAGCCCGACATCGCGATAGTGGTCTACAACGATCACGGTCTTAACTTCTTTCTCGACAAGGTGCCCACCTTTGCGCTCGGCTGCGCCGATACCTACGACAACGCAGACGAAGGCTGGGCCCTGAAACCTGTGGCGCCTTTCAAGGGCGATGCAGCTTTTTCCTGGCATATCGCCGAATCGCTGGTGGAGCAGGAGTTCGATATCTGCACCTGCCAGGAGATGAAGGTCGATCATGGCTTCGTGAATCCGATCCGCGCGCTCTATGGCACGCATGAAATATGGCCGATCACCACGATTCCGTTGGCGGTGAACGTGGTGCAGCACCCGGTGCCGACCGCACTGCGCTGCCTCAAGCTCGGTCGCGCGTTGCGCAAGGCCGTGGAGTCATACCCCGAAGACCATAAGATCGTCGTGCTGGGCACCGGCGGCATGTCGCACCAGTTGCAGGGCGAGCGCGCCGGCCTCATCGACGTGGATTTCGATCTGGAGACCATGGACCGCATCGCCAGCGACCCGCAGTGGTTCACGCAATTCAGCAACTCGGAAATCATGCGGCGCACCGGGACAGAAGGCATCGAGACCATCATGTGGCTGGTGATGCGCGGAGCGTTGCAGGACAATGTGAAAGTGGTCCACAAGCATTACCACGCGCCGATCTCGAACACTGGCGCAGGCGTGCTGGTGCTCGAAAACACGTTCATTTAGAGGTCGAAACGCACGCCGCTGCCGAGTATGGTTTGCAGTCTTGTCGGCCCGCGGCGCGGATACGCTCAGGTCGACCACGGAGCTTCGCAGTTCATGGAGAAACGACATGACAGATCTGAGGCAATGCTTGATCCCGGTCCTTTGCCGAGCGCTTGTGGGGGCGTTGTGCATCACAGCAGGTATCGCGTCTCCTGTTGAGGCCGCTGCGGCGGCGAACCCCACGGTTATAACCAGCTGGACTATCGGGGAAGTGCCCGCGGGTACTCCACTGGACAATCTGGATGAAGTCGTGGTGCGGGGCAAACGCGCGACATTGGCGATTGCCCATCTCGAGGACGACTTTTTCAAGCTGTACAACAAGCTGAACAAGGACGACCGTTACGATGTGAATTGCGCTTACGTGAACACGGATCCGGACAATCCGGGTTCGGCGTTGCGATCGCGCATCTGCATCCCGGTCTTCGTGGCCGACGCTATGCAGCACTGGGCGGAGGGTCGGTGCGAGATACCGGACTTCATCAGTCTCGACCTGAACAAGAATCACGTTCTGTCGGAGTCGGAAGCGGCGGGCAACAGACAACTCCTGGCCCAGCTCTATTTTCTGGATACGGACCACGACCGGCGCCTTACCTATACAGAGTTCCTTGCACGCGCCGATGAAGTACCGATTCCTTGCTACCAGCCGCCGCCGCCAGAGCAGGTGCTGGTGGCAGGTACCGACAAGTGGTACCGGCAGATGATGAAGGTTATCGCCAGCGATCCGCGCCTCGAGCAAAAGGCAGCCTATCTAGGTGACCTTTACGGTCAATTGAAGGTGCTGCAACGGCAGTACTCGAAACTCGAGGACGAAGCGGTTCTCAAAAAAGTCAGTCGCTGACCTCATTCTGCATGCAGTCACTGGATCGATGGCTGGGCCGCGAACGCATCATTGCGGGACCGCATTTCAACCGCTGGCTTATTCCGCCCGCGGCACTGGCCATTCATCTTTGCATCGGCATGGCGTATGGCTTCAGCGTTTTCTGGCTGCCGCTGTCGCGATCAATCGGCATAAGCGCGGCGCATGCCTGCGCGCCGGACACAACGGTGTGGACTTACCTTACGGCCACCAATTGCGATTGGCCGGTGTCGATGCTGGGCTGGACCTACACACTTTTCTTCGTGGTGTTGGGTTCCTCTGCGGCGCTGTTCGGCCACTGGCTCGAAACCGCTGGTCCGCGCAAGGCCGGCGTAGTCGCGGCATTATGCTGGTCGGGCGGCCTTTTGATCGGCGCGTTGGGAGTGCATCTGCACCAGTTGTGGCTGTTGTGGCTGGGCTGCGGCGTCATCGGTGGTCTGGGGCTCGGCCTCGGCTACATCTCGCCGGTGTCGACGCTGATCAAATGGTTTCCGGACCGGCGCGGCATGGCCACGGGCCTTGCCATCATGGGCTTCGGCGGCGGCGCGATGATCGGCTCACCGCTGGCCGACCGACTGATGCGGCACTTTTCAACCGCGGATTCCGTCGGCGTAGCGCCGACGCTGGTGACGCTGGCGCTGCTGTATCTGGTTGCGATGTTGATCGGCGCTTTCGGTTACCGCGTCCCGCCGTCCGGCTGGAAGCCACCTGGCTGGGCGCCGCCGTCGCAAGCCGCCAAACTGAAGACGACGCGGCATGTGAATGTGGACCGCGTGTTCGGTATCCCGCAATTCTGGCTGCTATGGGCGGTGCTGTGCCTGAATGTCAGTGCCGGCATTGGCGTCGTCGGCATGGCCTCGCCGATGCTGCAGGAAGTATTCGGCGGCAAGCTTCTGGGAGGCAGCGAACCACTGGCGCGGCTCGCCACGGACCAACGAGCACAGGTCGCGACAATCGCGGCGGCCTTCGCCGGGCTGCTGTCGCTATTCAACATCTTCGGGCGAATCTTCTGGGCCTCGTTCTCCGACGTGATCGGCCGCAAAGCGACGTACTGCGTGTTCTTTCTGCTTGGCCTCGCGCTTTACGCCAGCGCACCCTGGGCCGGGAACTCAGGACACGTCGCAGTGTTCGTCGTCATCTTCTGCCTGATTCTTACCATGTACGGAGGCGGTTTCGCGACGATTCCGGCATATCTGGCCGATCTGTTCGGCACCCAGCATGTCGGCGCCATCCATGGCCGGCTGCTTACTGCGTGGTCCGCGGCCGGCATCCTCGGGCCGGTGATCGTCAACTACATTCGCGAGCACCAACTGCAACGCGGCCTGCCTGCTGATCAAGCATACAACGTGACGATGTACATCCTGGCCGCGTTCCTGCTCGGTGGGCTGATCTGCAATCTGCTGGTGCGACCAGTGGCCGAGCGTCACTTCATGTCCGACGCAGAGCTCGCAGCAGAGCGCGCGAAAGCGCATGAGAGGGTGGCTGTCACAACGGGAGTGCAGGCAGGAGTGAACGGCGCGGTTCGCACGGCTCCACTGACCGTTGCATTGGCGTGGCTTGCAGTGGGACTGCCATTACTGTGGGGAATCTGGATCACCTTGACCAAGGCGCTGCCGCTGTTCCGGAGTTGATGTCCACTGCGCGGCCCGGCAGCCCCAATGGGCTGCCGCCAGGTCCCTGCTGCCGATCGTCGCCCTTGCCCCCTCCCGGGGCATTCTGTAGACTTCGCGCCCCTTCTTGCCACACCGCCAAGCCTTGGGCGGGTGGCTAACCCATAAGAGGAAACTGTCATGAGGCATTACGAGATCGTGGTCCTGGTACATCCGGACCAGAGCGAGCAGGTTCCCGCCATGCTCGAGCGCTACAAGGGCATGGTCACTGCCAGCGGCGGCACCGTGCACCGCGTGGAAGACTGGGGCCGCCGGCAGCTGGCTTACCCCATCGCCAAGGTTCACAAGGCCCACTACATCCTGTTGAACATCGAGACCGATCAGGCCACCCTGACCGAGCTCACCGGTTCGTTCCGTTTCAGCGATGCGGTGCTGCGTCACCTGGTTGCGTCCATGGATGCAGCTGTGACCGAGCCGTCGCCGATGGCCCGTGGCGAGGACGAAGACGGCGAACGCCGTGGCGCCCGCGACATGGACGATGGCGACGATATGGGCATGCGTTAAGGTTTACGGGAGCAATCACGATGTCGCGTTTCATCCGTCGCAAGAAATTCTGCCGCTTCACCGCCGATGGCGTGAAGACCATCGACTACAAGGATCTGGGCACGCTCAAGGGGTATGTCTCCGAGACGGGCAAGATCGTGCCAAGCCGCATCACCGGCACCAAGAGCTTCTTCCAGCGGCAGCTGTCTACAGCCATCAAGCGCGCGCGCTTCCTGGCACTGCTGCCCTATACCGATCAGCACTAAGGTTCACAAAAATGGACGTCATTCTTCTGGATAAAGTGGCCAACCTCGGCAGCCTTGGTGATCGTGTCACGGTGCGTTCCGGCTATGCCCGCAATTTTCTGCTGCCCCAGGGCAAAGCCACACTGGCAACGGTTGCCAACGTGGCCAAGTTCGAAGCCCGTCGCGCCGACCTTGAAAAGGTGGTGCGCGAGAATCTGTCTGGTGCGGAAGGGCGCAAGGCAGGCTTCGAGGGTTTCAAGCTCACCATCACCGCCAAGGCTGGCAGCGAAGGCAAGCTGTTCGGTTCCATCGGCACCAGCGACATCGCCGATGCCGCCACTGCCGCCGGACAGAAGCTGACGCGCGCCGAAGTGCGCCTGCCGAACGGTCCGCTGCGCACGGTGGGTGAGCATGTGGTTACCGTGCATTTGCACTCCGACGTGAACATCGATCTGCCGATCATCATCGTCGCCGACGAAACAGCCTGATATCCACCGGTAATTCACAGGTTGGGCCATAGCCGGCCCGGATCGACTGCGCCAGAATACGTCTGGCATGGACCGGCTGAAAACACCACCGCATTCCGTCGAGGCTGAACAATCCGTCCTCGGCGGGCTGCTGCTCGACACTCAGGCGTGGGACCAGGTCGGCGACAGTGTGGTCGCTGAAGACTTCTATCGCCCTGACCACCGGTTGATCTTCGCAGCAGTCGCCGAACTCGTATCAGAGTCGAAGCCCATCGACGTGCTGACCGTGTCCGAGCAACTCGACCGGCGCGGCAGCCTGCAGAATGCTGGTGGTCTTGCCTATCTCAGTGAGCTGGTGCGCAACACGCCCACGGCGGCCAATGCGCGCGCTTATGCGCAGATCGTGCGCGAGCGCGCACTGCTGCGCTCGCTCATCTCTGCCGGCAACGACATCGTTTCTTCCGTATTCAGCGATGAAGGGATGTCCGCGCGCGACCTGGTGAGCCAGGCCGAGCAGAAGGTTTTCGCCATAGCCGAACGCGGCGCGCGGCGCAGCGAAGGCGCGCAGGCGGTGCGCACCTTGCTGCCTGATCTCATCGACAAGATCGACGAATGGCACAGCAATCCGGACAAGCTGCGTGGCGTTGCCACAGGCTTCACTGATTTCGATCGCAAGACCGGCGGCCTGCGCGGCGGGGATCTGGTGATCGTCGCGGGCCGCCCGTCCATGGGCAAGACCACGCTCGCCATCAACATGGCCGAGAACGTGGCCCTGGATCCCAACGTGAAGGGGTCGGTGCTGATCTTCAGCATGGAAATGCCCTCCGAGCAGTTGATGACACGCATGCTGTCCTCGATCGGAGGCGTGCCGATGCAGGATATCCGCAGCGGACGCATCAGCGACCAGGACTGGGTGCGCATCACCAGCGCCACGAGTCAGCTGGCAGAGGCGCGCATTTTCATCGATGAATCACCGGGGCTTACTCCCACCGAACTGCGTGCCCGCGCACGTCGTGTGAAACGCGAACAGGGTCTCGACATGGTGGTGGTCGACTACCTGCAGCTGATGCAGGTGGCGGGAACGAAGGAAAATAGAGCCACGGAGATATCAGAAATCTCCCGCGGACTGAAGGCGCTGGCCAAGGAGCTGAACGTGCCGGTCATCGCACTGTCACAGCTCAACCGCAGCGTGGAGCAGCGCGAGAGCAAGAAGCCGGTGATGTCGGATCTGAGAGAAAGTGGAGCGATCGAGCAGGATGCAGACATGATCCTTTTCATCTACCGCGAAGAAGTCTACGACAAGAACACGCCGCGCAAGGGCGAGGCGGATATCGATCTGGCCAAGCATCGCAATGGCGAGACCGGGTATTTCACACTCACCTTCCAGGGTCAGTACACGCGCTTCCAGAATTTCATGCCCGAAGCCTACGCGGCAGGAGTGCTTCGATGACGGGCACGTCGGGTTGCGCTGGCGAACGCCTTGCGCGGGTAGCCCGCTGAAACCGCTGATCCGCGCCGAAGTCAGCGCGGGCGCGTTGCGCGGCAACCTGGCCCGCATCCGCGAGGCAGCGCCCCGCAGTCGGGTCATGGCGGTGGTCAAGGCCAATGCCTACGGCCACGGGCTTGTTCCCACCGCCCTGTGTCTGGCCGATGCCGATGCATTTGCCGTGGCGCGGCTGGAAGAAGCTATCGCCTTGCGCGGCGCAGGCGTGCGCAAGCCCATTGTGCTGCTGGAAGGTGTATTCGACGCTGGGCAACTGGCGGAAGCGGCGCGCCAGAATCTGGAAATCGTGGTGCATGAGAGTGAACAGCTGGCGTTGCTGGAGCGCGCGCCGGCCGGTCATCGCTTCGTGGTCTGGTTGAAGATCGATACGGGCATGAACCGCCTCGGATTCCGCGCGCAACAAGTGGCGGCGGCGCTCACCTCGCTGACTTCCATGGGTGAGCACCTGCATGAACTGCGTCTGCTGACGCATTTCGCATCGGCCGATGAACATGACAATCCGCTGACTGCCGCGCAGCTGACGAGGTTTGCTGAGTTGACGCGTGGCCTAACCCTGACACGAAGCCTCGCCAATTCGGCCGCCGTGTTTGCATTTCCAGCCTCCCATGCCGACTGGGTGCGACCGGGGCTTGCCCTGTATGGCGTATCGCCCTTCAGTGATCGGGTTGGGAGTGACCTGGGGTTGGTTGCGGCGATGCGCCTGGTTTCCACGGTGATAGCGGTGCGCGAAGTGCCTGCAGGTGAGACCGTCGGTTATGGCGGCACCTGGCGCGCAGCGCGCGATTCGCAGGTGGCCATTGTTGCCGGCGGCTATGGTGATGGCCTGCCGCGCATGCTGCCGAATGGCACGCCGGTGCTGGTGCATGGGCGTCGCGCGTCGCTGGCAGGGCGCGTGTCGATGGACATGATCGCCGTCGATGTAACTGGCGTGGGCAACGTGCAGGTGGGCGATGCCGCGTTGCTGTGGGGTCCGGAACTACCCGTGGAAGAAATTGCCGCGCATGCCGGCACCATCGGCTACGAACTGCTCTGCGGCGTGAGTCAGCGGGTGCCTGTGGCCGTGGTCTAAACTTCAGCTGGAATGGATCTGCGACTGCAGGTAGTTCTGCTCGCCGACCTTGCCAACCAGTTCCAGCTGGGTTTCCAGATAGTCGATGTGTTCCTCGGTGTCCTCGAGGATTTGCTCGAACAGCTCGCGGCTGACGTAGTCGCGCACAGTCTCGCAGTATGCGACTGCTTCCTTGAGATGCGCCTGGCCACCAAGCTCGGTCTTGAGATCGCAGCTCAGGGTTTCCACGGCGGTTTCGCCGATGAGCAGTTTGCCCAGATCCTGCAGGTTCGGCAGGCCCCCCAGAGTGAGCACGCGCTCGATCAGCTTGTCGGCGTGCTTCATCTCCTCGATGGATTCGTCGTATTCATGTTTGGCCATTCGCGTCAGGCCCCAGTTTTTCAGCATGCGGGCATGCAGGAAGTACTGGTTGACGGCCGTCAGCTCCATCTTGAGCTGGGCATTGAGGAACGCGATGACTTTCTGGTCGCCTTGCATGGCCGCGCAAACTAACAGTTTGAGTCCCGAAAAGGGTTATTACGTTAAGTTGCAAACAAGAACTATTCGCATTACTATCTGACTCATGATCATCTGCATCTGCCAGAACGTGTCGGAGCGGGAGATCGCCAGGGCGGTGTCCCGGGGTTGCCACAGCTTTACTGCTCTGCAGGAACAGCTGGAAGTCGGCACAGCCTGCGGCAGCTGCCTGTGCAGTGCGCGCGAAAGCTTCGCCGAGCAAAAGGCCATTTGCTGCCGCAGCCACCAGTCGAATTCGGGAATGTTGCCGCTGTCTGCGGCAGTCTGAGCAAAGCTAAAGATGAATCAAGGGCCGGCGCATTATTGCGTCCGGCCTTTTTCCATTGGATCAGGTTTCGAAGAAACCCATCTTTACGCTGGCCAGCTGGATCACGTCGTTGTCGACGAGCCTGCGGGCCTGGGCGCCGATCGGCGTGCCGTTGACCAGCGGATAGTTGTCTGGCCCGTCAGCTTCAACGTGAACGATGTAGAAGCCATCAGCACGACGGGTGATGGCGGCCACCTGCACGCCGGGCCGGCCCAGTGTGGTGAGCGCCTTGGACAGTTCCAGCTCACGACCTGCAAACGCGCCCGATAGCACTTGCAGCTTGGCTTTCTTGAGCTTCTGCTGTGCGCCTTCGGGCAATGCGCGCCGCGATGTGGTGGCGCCGGTGCCTGTGTCGGTGGCCTTGTCGCGCACTGACTTGACCTTCTCCACGGCCTTGTGCGAAGGCTGGATCACCATGGTCTTTTCGAATTCATCTTGCTGGGCGTCGTCGTCCTCGACAAAGCGCAGCTGGTGGTGACCCACGGTGATGACATCGCCATGCTGCAGCGCATGCTTCTTGATCAGCTTGCCATTGACGTAGGTGCCATTGGTGCTGTTGAGGTCCTCAAGGAAGGAGTCGTTGAGGATATTGATGATCAAGGAGTGGTGTCCGCTGACCGCCGGGTTGTCGATGCGGATGTCGTTATCCGGCAGACGCCCCACCGTGTAACGTTCCTTGTTCATGTTGTATTCGGCCAATACCTGGCCATCGAGGGTGAGAACTAACCGTGCCATGTTTGAGCGCCTTTCCTTCAGCTGAACCACTTCAGGATTCTGTCAAATATACCGTGTCGGGCCGGGAAGGACTCCACTACCTGCGTCAGGATGACGGATATGTTGTCCTTGCCCCCATTGTCGTTTGCCAATTGAACCAGATGTTGGCTTACGGAATTGAGATTTGCTCCGAAGGTAATGACAGTCATCGCCATATCGTCATCACCCATCATGTCTGACAGCCCGTCGGAGCAAAGCAGGTAGTAGTCGCCCTTGTGGACGGGATGCTCCTGCATTTCGACCTCGACCTGGGTTTCCACCCCCAGCGCCCGGGTGACATAGTTCTTGTTCGAGGCGCGCTGCGCCTCTTCAGGGGAGTAGAACCCCCGATCGACCAGTTCCTGCAGGAGGGAGTGGTCCAGGGTCACCTGCTCGATATCGGCACCGCGCAGACGGTACAGCCGTGAGTCGCCCACGTGGGCCACGGAAATCTTGTTGTCATAGAACAATGCGGCGACGACCGTAGTGCCCATTCCCTCGCATTGCGCCTGGCTGCGGGCCGTCTGGTAGATGATCTTGTTGGCACGCTGGATGGCGTCGCGAAGGATGATGCTGGGACGGGAAAGTCCCGTGGCAGGGTCGGGCACGGATAAGTCCTGCAGCTCCACCGCTTCGCGCACCAGATTGAAAACAGTCTTCACGGCAATGCCGCTCGCGACCTCGCCGGCGTTGTAGCCGCCCATGCCATCGGCGAGCACAACGAGTCCCATCTCGCCGTCGTGGGCGATCATGTCTTCGTTGTGCTCTCGGACTCTGCCCGTATCGGTCAGGCCGACGCAGGTCAGTTTGCCTTTCAGGCTCATCAGTCGGCAGCTTCCCGGTGTTCTCCCAAGATCGCAGGATCGTACTTAACTCCTGCATTACATGCACTGATAAGCGCTTGTTTCGAGGCTCTTTGCACAGGATTTGTGGGGTGCGTCGCGTGCTAGCATCCGGCGCCGGAATTCCCACCCAACTTACCGGAACTGGATCTCGTCGTGGCCCGCCCGAGCACCATCTACGTTTGTGACGCCTGTCATGGCCAGTCGCCGAAGTGGCAGGGCCAGTGTCCGCACTGTGGTGAATGGAACCGCCTGACGCCGCAGCAGGCGCGCGACGCTGCGCGTGGTGGCGCCTCCCGGGGCAGGCAGGCTCTGGTCGCACCTGCCTCTGCTTCATCGCTGAGCGAGGCAATGGGCACTGCGGCGAGCGGCTCCGCGCGACTGGCACTGGGCATGGATGAGCTGGATCGCGTGCTGGGAGGAGGGCTGGTGGCAGGCTCGGTCACGCTGCTGGGTGGCGAACCAGGCATCGGCAAATCCACGCTGCTGCTGCAGGTGGCGCAGGCCGTTGCTGCCCGCCACAAGGTGCTTTATGCCACGGGCGAGGAGTCCACGGCACAGGTGGCGATGCGGGCGCAGCGGCTGGGTGGTGCCTACGAGCGCGTGCAGGTCATCGCGGATACCGAGCTGGACACCATCCTTGCGCTGGCAGACCAACAGCAACCGGTACTGCTGGTGATCGATTCCATCCAGACCATGGGATTGGCGGCGGTGCCCAACGCAGCCGGCGCGGTGACCCAGCTGCGCGAATGCACGGCGGCACTGGTTCGGTTTGCCAAGGCCAGCGGCACGGCCGTGTGGCTGGTCGGGCACGTCACCAAGGACGGCGCCATTGCAGGGCCGCGGATGCTCGAGCATCTGGTGGATACGGTGCTGTATTTCGAGCGCGACGCGGGCAGCCGCTTCCGTCGCGTGCGGGCAGCAAAGAACCGCTTCGGTGCGGCGAATGAGTTGGGTTTCTTCCTGATGCAGGAGAACGGCCTGCGCGAGGTCAGGAATCCCTCTGCCATCTTCCTGTCGCGCGCGGCGCAGCCAGTGGTGGGCAGCCTCGTGATGGTCACGCGTGATGGCACCCGGCCGCTGCTGGTAGAGGTGCAAGGGCTCGTCGATCCCTCGGGTTTCGGGTCGCCGCGGCGTGTTGCCCAGGGCATCGATGCCGGACGTCTGGCAATGGTGCTCGCGGTGCTCAATCGGCATGGTGGCCTGTCGTTACAAGAGCACGATGTATTCGCCAACGTGGTGGGTGGCCTTGATATCGAGGAGCCGGCATGGGATCTGCCGGTGGCGCTGGCGCTGGCGTCCAGCCTCAGGAATTACGCGCTGCCGCATGATCTGGTCGTGTTCGGCGAGTTGGGTCTGACCGGTGAGATTCGACCCGTTCCATTTGGTGAAGAGCGGATCCGCGAGGCAGCGAAGCTCGGTTTCAGGCGCGCGTTGGTGCCGGAAGCGAACCTGCCACGCCCGCCCCTGGCGGGCATTGAAGTGCGCGGTGTGGGGCGCATCGAGGCGGCGCTAAATGCGGTCTTCAGCGGCGGTTGAGACTAAAGACAAACGGCTGCTTCATCGCTGCCGGAACTTCACACCAGGCGCACAGATCCCGGGTAGCGCGCGACGATCGGGTCGGTAGTCAGTAGCGTGATGCCTTCAGCATTCGCCTGCGCTACCAGCATGCGATCGAAAGGATCCCGATGGATTCCCGGCAGAGTTTCGATCTCCACCACATGGAGACTCGCGATGGGTAGTTCGGTATAGCCATTGTCGAGCAGGCCGCGACGCAGCAACCGCGCGTCGGCCTGGAAATCGTCGCGGCCCAGACTGCGCTTGATGACGACTTCCCACAGACTTGCCGCGCTGAAGAACAGCTGGTTGGCTACATCGCTGATCAGTTTCCGCGCCTCGCGCGGGAGACGAGCCGGTTGGCCAGCCGCCCAAAGCAGCAGGTGTGTATCAAGCAGCAGCTTCATGTCTCGACATGGAAGAGTTGCTCGATCTGGTCGCCTCCCATGCGATCGAAATCGTCGGGAACGATCATCTGCCCGGTCATGAATCCAAGGCGCTGAACTTCGTCGGCGCTGGGCGCCGACAGGGACATCACTTTGACCATAGGCTTGCCGGCCTTGGCGATCACGAACGTCTCGCCGCGTGCGGCCTGATCGACCAGTCGCGACAGGTGGGTCTTGGCATCGTGGATGTTGAAGGTCTTCATTGCGGGCAGCTGTGGAGTAAACTAAGTCTTATTAGTTTAGTTTAGATAACAGATCAATGCAATTTCTTGTTCATCGCTGGGACGAGGCAATTGAATCCTTGGGCCGGGATCATTCGCCAGCGTACAAACGGTTACGTTTCGTCCAATATGCGGAAGCAGAACTTCGCCCTTCAATCTCGTTGAGACAACATGTTTGCCAAGCTGACTGAGCGCCTGAGCCAGGCCGTCGAATCACTGCGCGGTCGCGGCCGCCTTACCGAAGACAATATCGCGGAGTCGCTGCGCGATGTGCGCATGGCGCTGCTCGAAGCAGATGTCGCGCTGCCAGTGGTCAAGCGCTTCATCGATGCCGTAAAGGTGAAGGCGCTGGGCGTCGAGATCCAGGGCAGCCTTTCGCCCGGCCAGGCGCTGGTGGGCGTGATTCACGATGAGCTGGTGACGGTCATGGGGGGCGCGGCGCGCGCTTTCGACCTGCGATATGCGCCACCGGCGGTGATCCTGCTCGCCGGTTTGCAGGGAGCAGGCAAGACCACTACCGCGGGCAAGCTGGCCCGCTACCTGATTGCCCAGAAAAAGCGCGTGCTGCTGGTCAGCACCGATATCCGGCGTCCGGCTGCCGTGCTGCAGCTGCAGCGGTTGGCAGAACAGGTTGGGGCAGATTTTCACCCAGTTGCAACCGGTGCTGCGGCGCCTGCCATTGCGGCGAGTGCTTTGGACGCAGCGCGGCGTGGTGTCTACGACGTGCTGGTGGTGGACACTGCCGGTCGCCTGCATGTGGACGCAGAATTGATGCAGGAAGTGCGGGACATCGACGCCGCCGTCGCGCCACATGAACGCCTGTTTGTGATCGACGCGATGGCGGGCCAGGACGCAGTCAACGCAGCACAGGCTTTTGGCAGCGCATTGGCGCTTACCGGCGTGATCCTCACCAAGGCCGATGGTGACGCACGCGGTGGTGCTGCGCTGTCGGTGCGCGAGATCACCGGTGCGCCGTTGCTGTTTCTCGGCACCGGCGAGAAGAGCGATGGCCTTGCACCCTTCGATCCGGAGCGCATGGCCAAACGCATCCTCGGCATGGGCGATGTGGTCGCGCTGGTCGAGGAGGTTCGCCGCAATGTGGACACCGAGGAGGCCGAACGCCTCGCCAAGAAGGTTGCCAAGGGCAAGGGTTTCGATTTCAACGATCTGAAATCCCAGTTGCAGCAGTTGCAGAAGATGGGGGGCATGGGTTCACTCCTGGAGAAACTGCCGGGTGGCGCAGCTGCCGCCCAGAAGCTGGCGCCTGGCACCGCAGACCGGGAAACGAAGCGCCAGATCGCGTTGATCGACTCCATGACCCCGCGCGAACGCCGCCGGCCCGAAATAATCGACGGTTCGCGCCGCCGCCGCATCGCAGCAGGGGCGGGAATGCAGGTGCAGGACGTGAACCGGCTGCTCAAGCAGCACCAGAAGATGCAGCAGATGATGAAGCAAATGGGCAGCGGCAAACTGCAGCGCATGATGGGCGCGATGGCGGGCCGTTTGGGCGGTGGCGGCCCATTTGCTCCAAGCCGTTGATCTGCGTAGAATCCGCGCTCTTTTTCGGTAGCCATGAACGCTTGAGGCCTTGACCCGATATGGTGACTATTCGTTTGACACGGCGCGGTGCGCGCAACCAGCCCTACTTCCACGTGGTCGTTACCGATCACCGCAAACGGCAAGGCGGCAAGAGCCTCGAGCTGGTAGGTTTTTTCAACCCCAAAGCCCGCAAGGCTGAGCCCACGATCCGTCTGGATCTGCCTCGCATCGACCACTGGCTGTCGAAGGGTGCGCAGTCGTCCGAGCGCGTCAACGCGCTGGTCAAGGCATATCGCAAGCAAGCGGTTGCCGCGGCCGCCTGAGGACGCCAGTGAAGCCGGCTCCAGCCACCGAACCGATGCTGACGCTCGGCCAGGTGGCCACGGCGCATGGCATCAGAGGGTGGGTGCTGGTTCGATCGTTTGCCGATCCACCGGATTCGCTGCTCGACTACGATGAGTGGCAGTTGACCGCACCCAGTGGTGCGGTTCAGAAACTGCAGCTGCTGGAAGGCGCGCCTTATCAGCAGAGGCTGCGGGTGAAGTTTGCGGGAATCGAGGACCGGAACGCGGCATTGGCGCTGTCCGGCTGGTTGGTGCAGATCGCGCGTAGCGCTCTGCCGCAGCTTGAGAAAGGCGAGCACTATCGCGACGACCTGCTGGGTTTTGAAGTCTGCAATGTCGACGAGGTGGTGCTGGGTAAGGTTGATTACTTCGCCGATCTGCCAACGGGGACGGTGATGGTGGTGAAAGGCGAACGTGAGCACTGGGTGCCTACGGCGCCGCAACACCTGCTGAAGATTCATGCAGCGGAGCGCAGGATCAGCGTGGACTGGCCGGCCGAGCTGACATGAAGATCGAAGTCGTGTCGCTGTTCCCGGAGATGATCCGGGATGCATTGCGACACGGCGTAACCGGACGGGCGTTGCGTCGCGGTTTGCTTGAGGTGGGAACAGAAGACCCACGCACGCATACCAGCGATGTGCACCGTACGGTGGATGATCGGCCATACGGCGGAGGACCAGGAATGGTCCTGAAGCCTGAACCGCTGACCGCGGCCATCGCTGCGGCGGCGGCACGGGTACCGGCCGGGAGCCGGCGGATCTACCTCTCGGCGCAGGGCCGCAGGTTTGATCAGGCCTGGGCCGATGAGCTCAAGGGCGCGGCCGGGCTCGTGCTGGTGGCGGGGCGATATGAAGGGATCGACGAGCGCGTGATCGCGACGTCGATCGACGAAGAGCTGTCGGTGGGCGACTATGTGCTCTCCGGTGGCGAACTGCCGGCGCTGGTCGTGATCGACGCGCTGGCAAGGTTGATGGATGGTGCCTTGAACGACGCGCGTTCGAGTGTCGAGGAGTCGTTTGCGACCGGTCTGCTGGACTGGCCTCACTACACCCGACCCGAAGATTTCGCGGGACTCAAGGTGCCCGAGGTGCTGCAGGGCGGCGACCACGAGCGCATCAGGCGCTGGCGGTTGCGCGAGGCGCTGGGCAGGACGTGGCGGCGACGCCCCGATCTGTTCCTGACGCGGCCGCAAAGCACGCCAGAAGAAGTTGAATTACTAAACGAGTATTTGCAGGAAAGGCAGATCGAAAAATGAACCACATCATCCAGCAGCTTAATGCCGAACGTGCCACCCGCAAGGTGCCGGAATTCAAGCCCGGCGACACCATCATCGTGAACGTGAAGGTGAAGGAAGGCGACCGCGAGCGCTTGCAGGCCTACGAAGGTGTCGTGATCGCGCGCAGCAACCGCGGCTTCAATTCATCCGTCACCGTACGCAAGATTTCGCACGGCGAGGGTGTGGAGCGCGTGTTCCAGCTGCACAGCCCGAGCATCGAAGACATCGTGGTGAAGCGTCGTGGCAATGTGCGCCGCGCCAAGCTTTATTACCTTCGTGATCTGTCGGGCAAGGCTGCGCGCATCGAAGAAAAGGTCTAAAGGCCTCGCTGCCTCGCATGAGTGCGACAGGCGGTTTCTTCAGAGGTGTCTGGCGCGGCCTGGATGGGCTGCGCCGCATCCTGCATCTCATCCTGCTGCTGCTGATCTTCGGCTTCATCATTGGCGCCCTGCGTGGCACGGTGCCGCATCTGCCGGCGAAGGCAGCTTTGTTCATCCAGCCGCATGGCGACATCGTTGAGCAGCGCTCTGGCGATCCGATCGATATCGCATTCAACCAGGCCCTTGGTCAGGGGGACCCCCAGACGCTTTTGTGGGACGTGACGGAATCCATCCGCGCTGCGGCTGATGATTCACGCGTGCAGGCCATGGTGCTGCAACTCGACTTCCTGTCCGGCGCCGGCCAGCCCACGATGGAAGAGCTGGTGGCAGCCATGCGCAAGTTCCGCGCCAGCGGCAAGAAGATCGTCGCCTATGGCACCTCGTTCACGCAGGCCCAGTACTACCTGGCAGCGCATGCTGACGAGGTGTATCTCGATCCCGCCGGCGAAGTGATCCTGCCGGGCTATGAGCGCTACCGGATGTACTACAAGGGGCTGCTCGACAAGCTGGCGGTGGACGTGCACCTGTTGCGGGTGGGGGAGTACAAGTCCGCCGCGGAAAACCTGGTGCGCACCGACATGTCGGCGCAGGACGAGTTGGAGAGCCGGGCCTATCTGGACGCTCTGTGGATGTCGTACAAGCAAGCAGTCGCGAAGGCGCGTGGCCTGCAGCCGGATGTAATCGAGCAGTACACCAACGGCTTCATCGACGCGCTGCGCAGCAATGCCGGCGATGCCGCGCGCATGGCGCTTGCGGCCGGTCTGGTCACCGCGCTGAAGACTGAAGACCAGGTCAATGCCCGGATGATCGAGCTGGTGGGTCCGGACGACGGCGATCGCCGTTATCCCGTGATCAAGTTCGGTGACTACGTGCGGGTGCAGCGCGCAGCACAGCGGCACAAGAGTGGGGGAGGCCGCGTTGCCGTTGTAGTGGCGACGGGCGAAATCCTGGATGGCGAGCAGCCACCGGGAGCGGTCGGTGGTCTGACGACCGCCGCGCTGTTGCGCGACGTGCGTTACGACGAAGATGTCGCTGCGGTAGTGTTGCGGGTGAACAGTCCCGGCGGCAGCGTGCTCGCGTCTGAACAGATCTATCGAGAAGTGGCGGCCATTCGCGCCGCGGGCAAACCCATTGTCGTCTCGATGGGCGATGTTGCCGCATCGGGTGGCTACTATGTGGCCGCGCCGGCGAATCAGATCATGGCCAGCGCCACGACGATTACCGGTTCCATTGGCATCTTTGCGGCCGTGCCAACTTTTGATCGCACGCTGGGCAAGCTCGGCGTAACGGTGGATGGAGTCGGTACCACAGCGCTATCCGGCAAGATGCGCCTGGACCGGCCGTTTGATCCGGCATTGCGTGACTACCTGCAACTGTCAATCGAACATGGCTACGAGCTGTTCCTTGCGCATGTGGCCGAGGGGCGCGGCAAGACCCGTGATGCCGTGAATGAAATTGCGCAGGGCCGGGTGTGGATCGGTCAGGACGCGCAGACCCGCGGACTGGTCGATAGCCTCGGTGGCTACGACGACGCCGTGAAGCTGGCTGCGAAACTTGCCAAACTGCCTGAAGGTTACGAGGTGCGGCGTCTGGAACCTGATCTGAGCTGGGCCGAGCGACTGGTGCTGCAGCTGCGTGTTCGGGCCGCGCGGTTGTCCGGGCTCGTGCTGGCCCCGGCGTTGAACTCAGTGCAGGCGAGCCTTGCTCCGCTGGCCAGTCTGCAGAAGGAGTACGCGCGTCTGGAGCGCCTGACTTCCGCGGGCCGGCCGCTGGCCTACTGCTTCTGCGCGGTGGAGTAGGAATGTCCGGTCCGGCGCAGGGAAGAGCATCCGGACACCTGGCTGATCATCGCGCCACCCGCCTGTTCCTCGCGCTGGCCTGTTTCTTCGTAACCGACGCGCTGCTCGCCGAATTCGTTGGCGTGAAGATCTTCTCGCTGGAGCGCACGCTGGGTGTGGCTGACTTCCAGTGGAGTCTGCTGGGTGTTTCTGGCTCACTATCATTCACTGCGGGCGTGGTTTACTGGCCGCTGGTGTTTGTGTTGACCGACCTCATCAATGAGTACTACGGTCGGCGTGGCGTGCGCCTCGTGTCGTGGTTGGCAGTGGCTTTCATTTCCTGGGCTTTCCTGGCGGCGTATGTCGCCATCCGGCTGGCGCCTGCGCCGTTCTGGATTGAGGCGAACGCAGCGCTGGGTGTGCCCGATATCCAGAAAGCCTATGCGCTGATTTTTGGTCAGGGCATGTGGACGATAGCCGGATCCGTGGTGGCGTTTCTGGTGGGACAACTCATCGACGTCGCAGTGTTCCATCGTATTCGCAAACTGACGGGCGAGCGCTGGATGTGGTTGCGGGCGACGGGCTCCACCGCCGTCTCACAGCTGTTCGACAGCTTCATAGTCCTGTACATCGCTTTCGTGCTGGGTCCGCAGCACTGGCCGACCGCGCAGTTTCTCGCCGTCGGCACCGTCAACTATGCTTACAAGATGCTGGCGGCGGTGGCGATGATTCCGGTCTTGTATCTGGTCCACGCCGGGGTACGCCGGTACCTGGGACGCGCAGAAGTGGAGCGGATGCGCGAAGAGGCGGCCCAGTGAAGACTGCCTGGGACGAAATGATCGGGGCCGATGGCCGTGCGCGGCTGCATTGCCGTGACTACTCGGACTGGCTGCTGGCGCAGGGCATGGATCGCCTCGAAGCCAAGAGCGCCGAGGCCGATGCACTGTTTCACCGCTTCGGCATCACCTTTGCGGTCTATGGCCAGGCCGAGGGCACCGAACGGCTGATTCCCTTCGATGTAGTGCCGCGGGTGTTGCCGCAGGATGAGTGGCTGCAGCTGGAAGCGGGGCTGAAGCAGCGCGTCAGCGCGCTCAATGCCTTCATCGCCGATGTCTACGACGCCCAGGACATCCTGCGCGCGGGCGTGATACCGGCCGAGCAGGTCTTGTGCAACAGCCAGTACCGTCCGGAAGTGCAGGGCGTGGCGGTGCCGCAGCGGATTTACTCGCATATTGCGGGTGTGGATGTGATCCGCGCCGACAACGGCCGTTTCCTGGTGCTGGAAGACAACCTGCGCGTGCCCTCCGGTGTTTCGTACATGCTCGAAAACCGCCGCATGATGATGCGCCTGTTCCCCGAGCTGTTCGTGCGCTGCCAGGTGGCGCCGGTCGAGCACTATCCGGAGGTGCTGCTCGCCAACCTCTGCAGCGTGGCGCCGCGTGCAGCGGATAACCCGACGGTGGTTTTGATGACTCCCGGTGCGTACAACAGCGCCTATTTCGAACATGCCTTCCTCGCGCAGCAGATGGGCATTGAGCTTGTGGAAGGGCAGGACCTGTTCGTGCGCGACGACATCGTGTTCATGCGCACCACCCGGGGTCCGCGGCGCGTGGACGTGATCTACCGGCGTGTCGATGACGATTTCCTGGATCCGCTGACTTTCCGCGCCGATTCCACCCTGGGTTGTCCCGGACTCATGGCCGCCTATCGCGCCGGCAATGTGACCATTGCCAATGCGGTGGGCACAGGCATCGCCGACGACAAGTCGATCTATCCCTACGTTCCGGAGATGATCCGCTTCTATCTGGGCCAGGAGCCGTTGATCGACAACGTTCCGACCCGGGTGCTGCGCCGCCCTGAAGATCTTGCTTACACACTGGCGCATCTGGAAGAGCTGGTGGTGAAGGAGGTGCACGGTGCCGGCGGTTACGGAATGCTGATCGGGCCCATGGCGAGCAAGGAAGAGCTCGCGGCGTTCCGGGCGCGCATCATCGCTGACCCTGCGCGTTACATCGCGCAGCCGACGCTGGCGCTGTCCACCTGCCCGACGCTGGTCAACGCGGGTCTCGCGCCGCGCCACATCGATCTGCGCCCGTTCGTGCTCTCCGGCAAGGACATCACCATCGTTCCCGGCGGCCTCACTCGGGTGGCGCTGCGCGAGGGATCGCTGGTGGTGAATTCGTCGCAGGGTGGTGGCACCAAGGACACCTGGGTGCTGGAACAGAGCCAGCCTGTGCGCCTAGATGCTTAGCCGCACCGCCGATCATCTCTACTGGCTGGCCCGCTACCTGGAGCGCGCCGAGACGGTCGCACGCATGCTGGAGGCCGAGCAGCAGCTCGCGATGCTGCCGCGCCCTGCGGAAGTCGCAGAGCGATCCAGGCGCGCCACGCTGGTGGCGCTGGGTGCGCACGAGTTCTACGACACCCGCGGCCCCGGTGCCGCCGCGGATGTGCTGGATTTCCTGGCCTTCGATCACGACTACTCTGGCAGCATTGTGTCGTGCATTTCCCGCGCCCGGGAAAATGCCCGCGCAGTCCGCGGCACCATTGCCTCGGAGGTGTGGGAAACCATCAACGCCACCTGGCTTGAGATGCGGACCTTCGAGCGGCGCAAGGGTGCCGAGCGCAGCCGCAACCTGTTCGAGTACATCCGCCAGCGATCACACATGATCCGCGGCGTGCATGTGGTTGCGATGCTGCGCGATGAGGCCTATCACTTCATTCGCATCGGTTCGTTCCTGGAGCGCGCCGACGGCACGCTGCGGCTGCTGGATGCGCGCAGCAGCAGCACTGCGGCGGAGCAGGGCGTCAACGATCCGCATGAATGGACCGTGCTGCTGCGGACGCTGTCTGCCTTCGAGGCCTATCGCAAGCTGTTCCGCGGCGCCGTGACGCCACAGCGCGTGGCAGAAATGTTCATCCTGCGGCCGGATGTGCCACGTTCGCTGCGCCGCTGCATGGTTGAAGTACGGGATAACCTGCGGGCCGTTGTCAGCAGCGGCTCGGCTGAAACCGAGCGCCGCGCCGGGGCGCTGCAGGCGGTGCTGGAGTTTGGTCAGGCAGAAGAGCTGGCGCCCGCGTTGCTGCCCGCTTATCTGACCGACAAGATCGAACAGCTCACGCTGATCGGTGATGGCATCGCGCGTGATTTTCTCGTTGCGGACGCGGTGGCCTGAAAATATGCTGCTGCAAGTTCGCCACGAGACGGTGTACAGCTACGCCGAAGCGGTGCATTACACCATCCAGGCACTGCGCCTGACGCCACGGCGTGAGGCGCGGCAACGCGTCATCTCGTGGTCCATCCAGGCGCCGGGCAGGCGCATCGAGCAGGTCGATGCGCACGGCAATATCGTGCACTACCTGACCGTGGAGTCGCCGCATCGGGAATTGCGGCTGCTGGTGAATGGCGTTGTTGAAACCGATGAGAAAACTGGCCAGCCCAACAGCGACGCCATGCAGCTGTCACCACTGGCTTACCGGACTGCCTCGGCGCTCACCGCCACGGACACCGCGCTCAGCGGGTTCGCGGCCGACGCATTTGCCGGCAGCGATGACCTGCGCGAGCGGCTGCTGCGCGGCGCGCAAGCGGTAGCCGCCGCGGTTGCCTACCGCCCCGGCACCACGCAGGTATCAGACACCGCAATCTCCGTGTTCCAGCATCGCGAGGGCGTGTGCCAGGATCAGGCGCATGTCTTCATTGCCTGTTGCCGCGCGCAGGGTTTTCCGGCTCGTTATGTCAGCGGATATTTGTATGCGGGTTCCGAGGGTGGCGTAGCCAGCCACGCCTGGGCCGAAGTGTGGATCGACAGCATGGGTCAATGGTACGGATTCGACATCACCCACGGCACGCCGGTGGCCGGGCAGCATTGCCGTCTTGCGGTCGGTCGTGACTATCATGATGCAGCGCCGGTGCGGGGCATGCGTCGCGGCGGCGGTCAGGAACGCATGCAGGTGTCGGTGACGGTGAGTTACTCGCCGCAACAGTAGATCAGTCTTCGCGCCAGGCAGCGTGAAGCCAGTGCGCAGGACGGAATGCGTCGAATGTCAGGTCACCGGTCAGCATGCGGGCCAGTTCCGAGATGCCGGGATTGTGCGCGACTACCAATACGAAACTGGCCGTGCTGAATGCAAGACGCAGCTCGTCCTGGAGCACGGTCGGGCCCGCGTTATACAGCGCGTCAACCTGCTGGACAGCCGCTGCCGGCAGGTTGAGCTTGGCAGCAATGATCTCGGCGGTCTGTACTGTGCGTCTGGCTGGGCTCGTCAGCAGCAGGTCGGGCTGATGCGCCGCATCGCGGATGGCTGCCGCAGTAGACCCGGCGTCCGCCAGCCCCTGCGGGGTAAGCGGCCGATCGAAGTCCGGGCCGGAATAGCCAGGCTTGTCCGCGTGCGCATGGCGCACAAGAATGACCTGGCGCTGCCGCAAGCTCACATCATTCCTGTCTGCAATTGGGCCGCTGGCGACATCATGTCGCGCCGCCAGGGCGGGTCGAACACCAGCTCCACCTTTGCTTCCTGCACGGTGGGAATCTGCTCGATCTTTTCCTTCACATCCTGCACCAGCACTTCGCCCATCCCGCAGCCCGGCGCCGTGAGCGTCATCTTCACGTCCACGGTACGCGTGCCGTCGTCGTTGACATTGACGTTGCAGTCGTAGATGAGACCGAGGTCCACGATGTTGATGGGAATCTCGGGGTCGTAGCAGGTACGCATCTGCTTCCAGGCGAGCTCACGCACGTCGTCGTCGGTGGCGTTCGGAGGCAATTGCGGCGCAAACACCGGCTCCTTGCCGATGGCGTCGGCGTCGCTGCCGGCAAGCCGGTACAGGTTGCCCTCGATATACAGAGTGAAACTGCCGCCCAGAGCCTGGCTGATGAACCCGGCCAGGCCCGGCTGCAGTTTGATGGCATGGCCGGATGGCACCATGACAGCGTCCACTTCGCGCTGGATGACAAAAGGTTCGTGACTGTGTGCCATGCGTCTATTCGGTGGAAATGGTGCTGGCGCTGGCGGCGTCCGCCTGGGCCAGTGCCGCGTTGAGGGTATGCCAGCAGAGACTCGCGCACTTCACCCGGGCGGGAAATTGGCGTACGCCGGAGAGTGACGCGAGCTTGCCCAGGTCCGCGCTGCTGGCGGCGGCGTCGGTGAGCAGCGCGTGTACGCGCTCGAACAGGGCGTCGATGGCAGCGCGGTCCTTGCCCTTGATGGCCTCTGTCATCATGGAGGCTGAGGCCATCGATATGGCACAGCCATTGCCCTCGAAGCGGATGTCCGCGAGGCGATCACCGTCGCGCTGCAGCGTGACGGTGAGCCGATCACCGCACAGCGGGTTGTGCCCCCGGGCTTCGGCATCGTGCGGATCCAGGCGCCCGAAATTGCGCGGGTGCTTGTTGTGATCCAGGATCACCTCGCGATAGAGGTCGGTCAGCTCCATCAGTGGAACACCTCTGCCGCCTTGCGCACGGCGGCGTCGAGCTGTTCCACCTCTGCCATGGTGTTGTAGCAGGCGAATGACGCGCGCGCGGTGGCGGGCAGGCCCAGCAGTTCCATCAGCGGCATCGCGCAGTGATGGCCGGCGCGGATGGCCACGCCTTCATGATCGAGAACAGTGCCAAGGTCATGCGGATGCACGCCCTTCAGGGTGAACGACAGCACCGCTGCCTTGTCTTCGGCCGTGCCGTGGATATGCACACCGGGAATGCGCATCAGCGCCGCGGTTGCGGCATTCAGCAGCGCATGTTCGTGCGCGGCGGCGTGTTCAATGCCCAGCCCTTCCATGAAATCCATCGCCGCGGCGAGTCCGATGGCGCCACTGATGTTGGGTGTGCCGGCCTCGAACTTGTACGGCAGGTCGTTCCAGGTGCTGTGCTCGAAAGACACTGTGCGGATCATGTCGCCGCCGCCTTGCCAGGGCGGCATGGCATCCAGCAGCTCGGCACGTCCGTACAGCACGCCGATGCCGGTGGGGCCGTAGAGCTTGTGGCTGGAGAAGCAGTAGAAATCACAGCCCAGCGCGCGCACATCCACCGGCATATGCGCCACGGCCTGCGCGCCATCGATGAGTACCGGCACACCCACATGATGCGCGGCGCCGATCACCCGCTTGATGGGTACCACAGTGCCCAGCGCATTCGACACATGCGTCATGGCCACCAGACGAGTGCGATCGTTGAGCAGCGTCAGGAAGGCCTCGAACCGGAGTTGCCCATGTTCGTCTATCGGCACAACGCGCAGACGGGCCCCCGTAGCGGCGGCCACCATCTGCCAGGGCACGAGATTGGCGTGATGTTCCAGCGCCGAGACGATGATTTCATCATCCGGACCGAGGTTGCTGTGTCCCCAGCTCTGGGCCACGAGATTGATGGCCTCGGTGGTGCCGCGGGTGAAGATGATCTCGCGCGTGGACGCGGCGTTCAGGAACCGGCGCACGCGTTCGCGCGCACCTTCAAAGGCATCCGTCGCCAGCTGGCTCAGGGTGTGCACACCACGATGCACATTGGCATGCAGATGAGTTTCGTAATGGTTTACCGCGGCAAGCACCGACTGCGGGCGCTGCGTTGAGGCGCCGTTGTCCAGATAAGCCAGCGGCCTGCCGTTGATGTGCTGCGACAGGATCGGAAACTCACGGCGCAGCTGGACGACGTCGTAGCCGACCGCCCCGGGGTTGGGCAGCGCGGTCACTGCAGCACCTGCCTCGCCACGCTGCTGCCCAGCACTTGAGCCAGCGCAAGCTCAGCGGCGCTGCGCAGTTCCGGCAGCTCGATGCCCCGGATGGCGTCTTCCAGGAAGGCCCATTCCAGCAGACCGCGGGCCGTATCCGGGTCGAGGCCGCGCGACAGCAGGTAGAACCGCATGTTGTCGTCCAGCGCGCCGGTGGTGGCGCCATGGCTGGCGCGCACTTCATCGGTGTAAATCTCGAGCTGCGGGCGCAGATCGATTTCGGCGTGCGGGCTGTCCAGCAATCCCTTCAGGGACTGATCCGCCCGCGTGCCAGCGGCGAGTTTCGCCACCTCGACCCGGCTGCGGCAGGCGATGCGCGCGTGCTCACGCGCGATGGCGCGGAACACCTGCGTGCTTGCGGTGCGTGGCGCGAGATGGTCGATCAGCAATGAGTGATCCAGGGAATGCCTGCCGCCGGCAACGCCGACTCCGTGCAGTTGCAGGTTCGCGCCCGCACCATAGAGAGAGGCGCGCAGCGAAGTGCGCGCCGTGCGCGCGCCGAGCTGCAGCATTGCCAGGTTGTAGTGCGCATCGCGGTCCAGGGCAATCTGTGTGGTGTCCAGAAACTGTGCGTCATCGGCCAGCTGCTGCCAGCGCAGGTGTCGCACGCGACTGCCCGCACCGACATGCACTTGCACTGCGGCGTTGATGAATCCCTCGGGGCCGGTGCTGCCCAGATGCCGCTCCACCAGCACAAGGTCGGCCTGTGCGCCCAGGGTGATCTCCAGGCGTGGATGCACAGCCTGGCGGCTAACGCCCGGCACAGAAATGAAGATCACCTCGAGCCGCAGCGACCCGGTGATAGTGAGGCGGGCAACATCGGTTGCAAAGGCATCGTTCAGCCAGCCGAATCTTTCATGCTTCGTGCGGTCCGGCACCAGTGGTGTGGCAGCGGGAGTGAGTTCTGCGCAGTCGTCAGAAAGGGCCGCAAATGAGCGGCCATTGACCAGCACCAGGCGCGTGCAGTCAGACAGGCGCGGCGGCAACAATTGCGCCACAGCGCGGGCAAGGATTTCATCCGCCGCAGCAGCAACCGGCCCGAGCGCCGCAGAGGCCAGGAATTTCAGGTCGGCATAGCGCCATAGATCATCACGCAGCTGGGGCAATCCGGCCGCCAGTGCCTTGTTCAGCGCGGTGCTGCGGACACCAACCGGCAGGATCCTGGCGTTGAGCAGCGGCGCTGAGTCCATGATGGCGTCGCGCAGCCGCTGCTCATAGGCGGCATTGCTCAGGCTGCCGGGAACGGGAACGCGTGGTACCGCGTTCATGCCGCTGCTTCCAGCAGCCAGTCGTAGCCACGCTGCTCAAGCTCCCGTGCCAGATCCGGGCCGCCACTGCGCAGGATGCGACCCTGCGCGAGCACGTGCACCTGGTCCGGTGTGACATGATCCAGCAGCCGCTGGTAATGCGTGACCAGCACGATGGCGCGCTCGGGTGAGCGCAGGGTATTGATGCCCGCGGCCACTACCTTCAGCGCGTCGATATCAAGACCCGAGTCGGTTTCGTCGAGGATGGCAAGCTTAGGCTCGAGCACCAGCATCTGCAGGATCTCATTGCGCTTCTTCTCGCCGCCTGAGAAGCCCTCATTCACGCCGCGTGACAGGAATGATTCATCCATCTTCATCAGAGTGCTGCGGGTCTTGATGAGATTCAGGAAGTCGAAGGCATCGACCTCGCTCTCGTTTCGGTGGCGACGCGCCGCATTGAGCGCTGCACGCAGCAGATAGGTGTTGTTCACCCCGGGAATCTCCACCGGATACTGGAAGCCCAGGAACACGCCTTCGCGCGCACGTTCTTCGGGCGGCAGGGCCAGCAGGTCCCTGCCCTGATAGCTCACGCTGCCTGACGAAACGGTGTATCCCGGCTTGCCCGCCAGCACATGCGCCAGCGAGCTCTTGCCCGAACCGTTCGGCCCCATGATGACGTGCACTTCACCAGCAGGCACATCGAGATTGATGCCGCGCAGTACCTCGCGGTCGGCGACCTTCACATGCAGATCGCGGATGGAAAGCAGGGGGGTGGTCATCCAACAGCTCCTTCGAGACTTACGGCCAGCAGGTTCTGTGCCTCCACCGCGAATTCCATGGGCAATTCACGCAGCACGGTACGGCAGAAGCCGCTGACAATGAGATTGACGGCGTCCTCTTCGGAGAGGCCGCGTTGCAGGCAGTAGAAAAGCTGTTCCTCGCTGATGCGCGAAGTGCTGGCTTCGTGTTCCACCACGGCCTGCGGATTTTTCACTTCGATGTAGGGCACGGTGTGCGCGCCGCAGTTGGCACCGATCAACAGCGAGTCGCATTGCGTGAAATTACGCGCCCCGGTGGCGCCTGGCATCACACTCACGAGTCCACGGTAGGTGTTGTGCGCGTGACCTGCGGATATTCCCTTCGCGATGATCGTGCTGCGGGTGTTGGCGCCCAGGTGAATCATTTTGGTGCCGGTGTCGGCCTGCTGATAGTTGTTGGTGACGGCCACCGAATAGAACTCGCCCACCGAGTTGTCACCACGCAGGATGCAGCTGGGATACTTCCAGGTGATGGCAGAACCGGTTTCCACCTGCGTCCAGGAAATCTTCGAGTTGCGGCCGCGGCATTCGCCACGCTTGGTGACGAAGTTGTAGATGCCGCCGCGGCCATTTTCATCGCCGGGATACCAGTTCTGCACCGTGGAGTACTTGATCTGCGCATCGTCCAGCGCGACCAGCTCCACCACCGCGGCGTGCAGCTGGTTCTCGTCTCGCTGCGGCGCCGTGCAGCCTTCGAGATAGCTGACGTGGCTGCCCTTGTCGGCGATGATCAGCGTGCGTTCGAACTGCCCGGTGTTGGCGGCGTTGATGCGGAAGTAGGTGGACAGCTCCATGGGGCAGCGCACTCCCGGCGGGATATACACGAACGAGCCGTCGGTGAACACAGCCGAGTTCAATGCCGCGTAGAAGTTGTCGCCGTAAGGCACGACGCTGCCAAGATACTGCTCGATCAACTCCGGGTGCGTCGCTACCGCTTCGGAGAACGGGCAAAAAATGACGCCCGCCTCGGCCAGTCGACCTTTGAAAGTGGTGGCCACGGACACGCTGTCGAACACGGCATCAACCGCCACTCCCGCGAGCCGTGCCCGCTCGTGCAGCGGCACACCCAGCTTTTCGTAGGTGGCAAGCAGTTTCGGGTCTACATCCGCGAGGCTCTTCGGGCCATCGGTTTTCGACTTCGGCGCCGAGTAGTAGGAAATGGCCTGGTAGTCGATGGGTGGGTAGTGCACTTTTGCCCAGTGCGGTTCCCGCATCGTCAGCCAGCGCTCCAGCGCGCGCAGCCGCCACTCCAGCAGGAACTGCGGCTCTTTTTTCTTGGCAGAGATGAAGCGGATGGTTTCTTCATCCAGGCCGGGCGGCATGGTATCGGATTCGATATCCGTGACGAAGCCGTGCTGGTAGCCACGATTCAGCACGGTGTCGAGTTGGGTGTCCTGCATGATTATTCTCGATTGACTCCAGCAACCACGCCATTGCGCAACTTCACATCGAAGAGCGCGAAATGCCGCGGGTTGCTTTCAAGGCCAGCCAGTTCCGCAAGGGAGATTTCCTCCAGCGACTGACGGATGGCGTGATTGATGCGTTGCCAGCTGCCGCCCACGCTGCAGCTTGGTTGCAGGTCGCAGTGACTGTGCCCGGTGGAGCATTCGGTCAATGCCAGCGGACCTTCCATCGCAAAGAGGATGGTGGCGGCGCTGATCTGCCTGGCCGGTCGGGCCAGACGATAGCCTCCGTGCAGTCCCCGAGTAGATTCAACCAGACCAGCTCGATGCAGTTGCTTGAGCAGTTTGCTGACCGTGGGCGCCCCCAAATGGATGGCCTGGGAGATATCTGCGGCGGTGCGTTGGCCCGCTGAATCGGCAGCCAGCGAGGCCAGAATTACCGTGGCATAGTCGGTGAGTTTGCTGATGCGCAGCATTGGCTTGGCGCCTATTTCTGGGAAGAGGACCATTTTAGTCCTATTTACCGCCGAGTGCCAGAAGGCAATGGCCGGCGCAGGCTAGTCCTGCGGCGTCTCTCCTGGCATCCCGTTCCTGTCGCAAAGGATCCCAGGGAGGCAGGAAGCCGGGTCGGGGGAGTCCGGTCGCGGAACGTCGGCGTGATGCTTTTTGGTGAACAGCCTCTCAATCCAAGATCATGTGCCCGGTCTCGCGATTGCCTGCCGGATCCATTCATCGATCATGGTTTCGTGCAGGTCATCTTCATATACGTCGATCCATCGCGCGGAGTTGCCCGTACCACCGGGCGGAACAGGTTTGAGCGATGTTCCCGCGAAGAATGAAACCTTCACGTGGATCCTGAAGACGTGCATAGCCATGAACCAGCCTTGTCCCTCGATGCCATAGACGGGCGAGTTCCACTTCACGGCTCTCTGCGCATGCGGGGCATGCCGTGTGACCATGGCGTCAAGCCGCTCGCCGAATCCGCGCATCCACTCCGGCATGGCGGCGATGTACGCCTGCACGCGGACATCGCCATCAAACTTGTCGTCCCTGCGGGCTGTGCTGTTCCACCGGCGGATCTGCCTAGGTCTGGCGGCCGGGGCTTTCCTCACTGCGGGTCTTGCAGACGCGGCCTTGTTCTTCTTCGTGTTCATGGACATCTCCGCGGACAATTGCCGGACCGCTGCCTGGCGAGTGGGTGATCCTTTGTCTGCAGTATCCCTCCTGACGTCTGGAGAGAAGCGGCCGGTCTTACATAGTTCCCGACATCCTCTTTGGGGGCGACCCTGCTTTTCTGGCGCTGAATGAGGAGGAAGGCAGCCGTTCCACAACCTGTTGGCGCTGGTCCCTAGCATTTGCCTCACGGCGGTGGGGCGTCCTAACATGCGCTTCCCGCCCGCCAGCCCCATCCCAAGGACCATTCATGAGCAATTTCGAGCAGCAGGCCGCCAAGATCCGCAACCAGCCGGGCTTCATCGCAGCCCTGGATCAGAGCGGCGGCAGCACGCCGAAAGCGCTGAAACTGTATGGCGTGGCCGAGAGCACCTATGCCGGCGAAACGCAGATGATGGATCTGGTCCACGCCATGCGCTCGCGCATCATCACCAGCCCGTCTTTTGCCGGCAATCGCATTGCCGGCGCCATCCTGTTCGAAGCGACGATGGACCGCGATGTCAATGGCGTGCCCACTGCCGAGTTCCTGTGGACGAAGAAGCAGGTGGTGCCGTTCCTGAAGATCGATAAGGGCCTGGCGGACGAGGTGAACGGCGTGCAGCTGATGAAGCCTATGCCAACGCTCGACCAGCTGCTGGTCAAGGCAAAATCCAAAGGCATTTTTGGCACCAAGGAACGCTCGGTCATCAAGCAGGCCAACGCCGACGGCATCCGCGCGGTGGTTGCGCAGCAGTTCGACGTGGCGAGGCAAGTGCTCGGACACGGACTCACGCCCATCGTCGAGCCGGAGGTGGACATCCACTGCCCGGACAAGGCTGTTGCCGAGAAACTGCTGAAGATCGAGATCCTCGCGCAGCTCGACAAGCTGCCGGCAAGTGGGCAGGTGATGCTGAAGCTCACGCTGCCGGAGGTCGACGACTTCTACAAGGAGCTCGTGGCGCACCCGCGCGTGCTGAAGGTCGTAGCCCTGTCGGGCGGCTACCCGCGTGACGAGGCCAATGCACGGCTGAGCCGGCAGAAGGGTGTTATCGCCAGTTTCTCGCGTGCGCTCACGGAGGGCTTGACGGCGCAGCAGTCGGAGGCCCAGTTCAATGCGGCCCTCGACCAGGCGATCGAGGGCATCTACCAGGCATCGAAGACCTGAACAGAGCCGTGACTGTGGCCGATGCATCAGTGTCCCCGCCGGTGGTCGATGTGCAAGGGGTCCGGTATTGCGCTGGACCCCGAGTTATTTTTGATGGCCTGAACCTGCAGGTTGCTCAGGGCAGTATCACGGCCGTGATGGGCCCCAGCGGCACCGGCAAGACCACGCTGCTACGGCTGCTCACCGGCCAAGTCCGCGCTGAAGCCGGTTCCGTGCAGGTGCTGGGACAGAACGTGGCTGCACTCCCGCGGCGTGGACTGTTCGCGCTGCGTCGCCGGATGGGCATGCTGTTCCAGAACGGCGCGCTGCTCACTGATCTCAACGTCTTCGAGAACGTGGCCTTTCCGGTGCGGGAACATGGCCGGTTGCCCGAGCCTGTGCTTCGGCGCCTGGTGCTGATGAAGCTGGAAGCGGTGGGCCTGCGTGGTGCCGAAGGACTCATGCCGCAGGAACTCTCCGGTGGCATGGCGCGCCGTGTCGCGCTGGCCCGCGCCATCGTCATGGATCCCGAAGTGCTGATCTATGACGAGCCCTTCGTGGGCCTCGATCCGGTATCCATGGGAGTCATCGTGCTGCTGATCAGGCGTCTGAATGATGCGCTCGGCATCACCAGCATCGTCGTCTCGCATGATGTAGCTGAAGTCGGCAGCATCGCGGACTACAGTTATCTGCTGGCGGGTGGCAAGGCGGTAGCGCAGGGCACCACGGCAGAGCTCAATGCCAGCGCGGATCCCTCGGTGCTGCAGTTCATGCGGGGCAGCAGTGACGGGCCAGTGTCCTTTCACTATCCCGCGGGCGACTATGTCGCGGCACTGCTGGACCCATCCGATTGTGGCGGGGCGCGCAAATGATTGCCGCAATTCGCAGCATCGGTGCCATGTCCTTGTTCCTGCTGCAGGTGCTCGCTGCCTGCGGCCCCGCCTTGCGCAGGCCCGGGCTCATCATCAGGCAGATCTACAACAGCGGCGGCCGTTCGCTGATCATCATCATGCTCTGCGGTGTGGTCGTGGGTATGATCATGGGGCTGGCTTTTTCCGACATGCTGGCGCGTTTCGGCAGCGAATCGGCCCTTGGGGTGGCAGCCGGCCTGGCGCTGGTGAAGGAACTGGGTCCAGTGCTGACTGCGCTGCTGTTTGCCGGCCGAGCGGGCACATCGCTGGCCTCGGAAATCGGCCTGATGCGCGCCACCGACCAGCTCACTGCGATGCAGGTAATGGCGGTGGATCCCATGCGCAATGTGGTGGCACCGCGTTTTCTCGGCGGTGTGATCGCCATGCCGCTGCTGGTGGCCATCTTCAACATCATGGGTATCTTCGGTGCACAGTTCGTCGGCGTAACGCAGGTGGGCGTGGATGTCGGCACATTTTGGTCGCAGATGCAGAATGCGCTGGACGTGCATGATGTGGGAGAGGGCATTGTCAAGAGCATCGTATTCGGCATCGCTTGCACATTGATGGCCGTGTACCAGGGCTATCACGCCGAGCCCACCGCGGAAGGCGTGGGGCTCGCCACCACCCGCACCGTCATCAGTTCGTCGGTGCTGGTGCTGTTGTTCGATTACATGTTGACCGCAGCATTTCTTTAGGAACCGGCTTACGGAGAACCAGGAATCATGAAGAACTCGCGTAGTCTGGAAATCGGAACCGGCCTGTTCGTGCTGCTGGGATTCGCGGCGCTGGCGTTTCTCACCACGCAGCTGCCCGGCAGCAAGCTGGCCGTCCTGGGGGATACCGGTGGATATGCCGTCACTGCGCGTTTCGAGAACGTGGGCGACATTCAGGCGGGTGCGCCGGTGAGCATGGGTGGCGTGAAGATCGGCCGGGTGTCGAAAGTGGTGTTCGATTCCACCGATTACAAGGCGGTGGTTTCCATGACCATCGACAGCCAGTACAACAAGATTCCCGCTGATACGTGGGCGGGCATCGAGACAGCAGGTCTGCTGGGCGCGAAATACGTCGGTCTGGATCCAGGTGGTTCGGAAACCTATTTGGTCGCTGGCAGTCAGATAGAGAACACCCAGTCCGCGATGGTGCTCGAGAAGCTGATCAACCGGTTGTTTTCGACGATTGCGGGCAAGGGCAGTGATTCGGAAGATTCGAAGGAGAAATGAGATGTTGTTGTTCACGCGGCGTTCAGCCTGTATCCCGGCGTTGTTCATGGCGCTGCTGTCCGTTGCGGCTTTTCCGGCAGCACCCGTCATCGACAATTCCACGCCGATCAAGCTGATCGAAACCAGCTCGCGCGCGTTGCTCGCGGACCTGGATGCAAACCGGCCCAGCTATCGCAAGGACATCAACGGCCTTTACAGGGCGATCGACACGATGTTCCTGCCGCACGTGGACGTGAACTACGCCGCGCAGCAGGTGCTGGGCAAGCACTGGCGTGCGGCGACACCGGAGCAGCGCAAGCGATTTGTCACCAGCTTCTATCGGTCGCTGCTGACTACCTATGGCGACGCCCTGCTCGATTTTACGGGGGACCGCCTGAGGGTGCTCCCGTTCCAGGGTGATGCGGCGGCAGCTACTGCCAGCGTACGCAGCGAGATCAAGCGCTCCAATGGCGCTACGGTCGCAGTCAATTACAGGCTGCGCAAGACCAGTGCAGGCGTCTGGAAGGTCTATGACGTGGTCATCGAAGGCATCAGCTACGTGGCGAGCTTCCGCGAAGACTACGGAGTGAAGATTGATCGGGATGGTCTCGACGCGTTGCTGAAGCAGCTGGAGACCACTGGCGTCAGCAAGCCCGCCACGAAGGGATGATGACTGCCTCTGCCGCACTGTCGACGAAGGGCGAGGGACACTGTGCAGTCACTGGCATCCTCACCCTCGAAACCGCGCCGGAACTGTGGAAGCAGTTGAAAGGCGGCGGCCTGCTCACAAGTGCGCGCGAGGCCGATCTCTCGGGAGTGACAGATGCCGACAGCGCCGGGCTCGCATTGCTGGTGGCGTGGCGCAGCAGCTGTGCCGCAGCTAACAACCAGCTTCACTTCCGTGCACTGCCGGTGCGGATCTCGGCACTGGCGAAGCTGACCGGTGCCGAAGCTGCGCTGGGCGACCACACAGGTGGGTGATGAAGGGGCGGGCAGCGTAGACTCGAACCCGCGGCCCCAAGTTTTCCAAGGAGAAGGTAGTGAAGATCCAGCGTAGTGCGTCGGCGTTGTGGAAAGGCGGCATCAAGGATGGCAAGGGCGAGATTTCAACCGGCAGCGGCGCGCTGGCTGCATACCCCTACGGATTCGCAAGTCGTTTCGAGGGTGTCGCCGGCACCAACCCCGAGGAACTGCTGGCCGCAGCCCATGCGGGTTGCTTCACGATGGCGCTGTCGCTGATGCTGACAGAAGCGGGACTCGTGCCGGCGGAACTTGCGACGAAGGCCGACGTGACGCTTGAGAAGATGGAATCCGGATTCCAGATCACCACCGTGAAGCTGACGCTGACGGCAAAGGTGCCAGGCGCAAGCGCGCAGCAATTCCAGGATCTGGCCAACAAGGCGAAACTTAATTGCCCGTTGTCGAAAGTGCTGCGGGCCGATATCTCGCTGGTGGCAACGCTGGCCTAGGTGTCAGTCATTTGGCTGGCGATTCCGCGGCGGTCTCGTCCTCGAAGATTTCGAAATCTTCCGCCGGCACGTTGCCATCCTTGACCTGGTATTCCCGCCGTTGCAGATAAGCGCTGCGGATGAAGGCATAGCGATCAAAAGACCGATTGAGCACATCTTCGGTTGTCAGGAGTTCAGCACGTCCGTCGACGAGGCTCACTCCAGTAAGGCCTATCGCGACGTAGTTGTCGTTGATGTAGTTCTTTGGGTCTGTGAACTGATCTGCCACGAATCCAGCGGTGTCGCGCACTGACGAAGGTCCGAATAGCGGCAGCATGACGTAGGGGCCAGCGGGCATGCCCCAGCGGCCGAGTGTCTGGCCGAAATCCTCGTCGCCCGCGGGCAGTCCCAGCTGCGAGGCCGGATCGAACAGACCGGCGATGCCAATGGTGGAATTGACCACCAGTCGGGCCGTGTCTGCGGCGAACCCTTTGACCTTCAGCTGCAGCAGGTCGTTGACGATGACGGTAGGGTAGGTGAGGTTGCGGAAGAAATTGCCCACTCCGGTGCGCACCGGTGCAGGAATCGCCTTCACGTAGCCTTTCGCAACCGGCTTGGCTATGCCACGGTCCAGCGCATCGTTGAAGCGGTAAATAGCCCGGTTGGTGCGTTCGAATCGGTCACGCGAATCGCGTTCACCGGGGGGCAGTGTGGCACAGGCTGGCAGCAGGCCCGCCAACGCAAGGCCCAGGACAAAGACTCTTGTTCGCATGCGCCGATAGTATCAGCCGGGACCAGGCGGGCGCGATGAGCGATCACCGCGTTGTTCACGCAGGTAGTCGCGAATCTCGTCCCGGCGGGCGATAAACCGTTTGCGCTGCACCTCGGTGATCTCTGGCGCGGCCAGTGCAAGTTCGAGCTGCGTGATGGCCAGCATCAAGTCGCCGTTCGCGATGTGCAGTTCGCCCATGTAGTAGTACGCGTCGCCGGTGTCGCCGGCTGAGCTTGCTGCCAGTGCGATGAGCCGGATCTGTTCCGGCGTCGGCGGAACATTGTTGAACAGATCGAGCAACAGCTTGTGCGCCTTGCGCGCGGAGCCCATTGCGAGCAGGGCTTCGGCATAACGCACGGACACCGGCACGTTGCGGGGTGACAGGACCAGGGCCTCATCGAAGGTGGCGGCAGCCTTGTCGCGTTGCCCGGCGGCAAACTGCGCCTGGGCGAGCGCCACATGCAGCAGCGGCAGTTGGGGCTGTGCGGCCACCAGCGGCTTGAGCAGACCAACGGCCGCGGTCGCGTTGCCGGCCTTCATTTCTGCCAGCGCCTGACCATATTGCAGCGCCGGATTGGTGGGGTCGGTCTTGCGCAGGTTGTCGAAATAGCGGCGCAGGTCGGCTTCGGGCGGGCTGGCCACCACGCGCAGACGCTCGCGAATATAGGGATAGGTTGCTGAATCGGCGCGGCGCGCCACCGGCGGCATCGACGCGGCCCGCGCGCGGGCTTCGGCAATGCGCTCTGATTCGACCGGATGCGAAAGCAGCAACGGGGGCAGGTCATCGCCACTGATGCCACGTTCGCGCATCATGGTGCTGAAGAAGCCGATCATGCCGTTGGGATCAAATCCGGCCGCTCCGAGAAAGCCGATGCCAACGCGATCCGCTTCGTGCTCTTCCATGCGCGTGAAATTGATCTGTTGCTGCATGGTGGTGGCCTGTGCCATCGAAACCATGCCGATCGCTGCATCCGGGCTGCCTGTGGCAATGCCGATGAGCACCGCGCCGAGCGTTGCGGCAATGGAAGTCAGCCCAATGCGGCTCTGCGCCTGCACAGTGCGGGCCATATGTCTCTGCACCACATGGCCAACTTCATGCGCAACCACGCCCGCCAGTTCCGACTCGCTGTTGGTGAGCAGGATCAGACCCGTATGCACGCCTACAAACCCGCCGGGAAGCGCAAACGCATTGATGGTTTTGTCGCGCACCGGGAGGAAGGTGAGTTTCTGTTGACCTTCCTGTGCCTCGACACCTATGCGCTCGCCCAGGCTCTGCAGATAGTCGGCCGTCTCCGGATCGTCCAGAAGCAGGTTCTGGTTGCGCAGGTCGCGCACGATCATGCGGCCGATCTGGTATTCGTCAGCGAGACTGAGCGCGGCATTGGCGCTGCTGCCCAGGTCTGGCAGGGAGCTCTGCGCGGACGGCGCCCCCAGCGGCACATTGACCGGACGCCCTTCCGACGCAGCGGCAATGCTGCAGGAGGCTGCCAGCAGCATGCATGCAATAAAACGGCAGGTCATGGAGGAACTTGAAATCATGCAGTCATGATCTGACCACGAACGGAACCCACAGTTCAGAGAATATTAGATGCCTGGTCCGCCAGCCGCGAGCGTTCGCCGCGTTTGAGGGTGATATGGCCCCCATGCGGCCAGCCGCGGAACCGGTTGACCACGTAGGTGAGGCCGGAGGTGGTTTCGGTCAGATACGGGGTGTCGATCTGCGCGATGTTGCCCAGGCAGACCATCTTGGTGCCTGGTCCCGCACGCGTCAGCAGGGCCTTCATTTGCTTGGGAGTGAGGTTCTGGGCCTCGTCGATGATCACGAAGCGGTTCAGGAAGGTGCGGCCCCGCATGAAGTTCAGCGAGCGGATCTTGATGCGGTTGCGCAGCAGGTCGTTGGTGGCGGCGCGGCCCCAGTTGCCGCCTTCGGCGCTCTGCGTCAGCACCTCCAGGTTGTCCATCAAGGCGCCCATCCAGGGCTCCATTTTTTCTTCCTCGGTGCCGGGCAGAAAGCCGATGTCCTCGCCCAGCGGAATGGTAACGCGGGTCATGATGATCTCCGCGAACTGGCTGCTGTCGAGTGTCTGCATCAGGCCCGCCGCCAGGGTGAGCAATGTCTTGCCGGTGCCGGCTGGCCCGAGAATGGTGACCAGGTCGATTGCAGGGTCGAGCAACAGGTTCAGCGCGAAGTTCTGTTCGCGATTGCGCGCCGTGATGCCCCAGACACTGTGCTTGCTGCTGCGATAGTCCTGGATCAGTTCGAGACGGGCAGTGTCGCCATCGATGCTGCGCACCAGGGCCTCGAGCCCCTGTTCGCTGTCCTCATAAACAAACTGGTTGATGCGCCAGTCCGCCACATCCGGACCGCGCAATTCGTAATGCGTGCGGCCGCCTTCCTTCCACGAGCGCATGTTTTCGCCATGCCGCTGCCAGAAGTCTTCGGTCACCGCTCGCGTGCCCGAGTCCAGCAGATCGGCATCGTCGATGGTACGGTCGCTGTAGTAGTCCTCGGCATGGATGCCGACGATCGCGGCCTTGATGCGCAGGTTGATGTCCTTGGAAACCAGCGTGACGCGCACGCGTGGCAGCTCGGCTTGCAGAGCCAGCGTCTGCGCCAGGATGGCGTTGTCGTTGGTGTGGCCTGGCAGCTCTTCGGGCAGGCGACTCTGCAAGTTCCTGGTCTGGAAGAAGAGCTTCCCCGACGGCGGGTGTCTGGTGTCGCCATTGCCGTTCAGCGCGGAAGGAATCGGCAGGCCCCGATCGATCCCGGCCTTGTCCGCGTCCTGCATGATCTCGTCGAGGAAGCGCGATACCTGGCGCACGTTTCGCGCCGGTTCCGACACACCCTTCTTGTGATGATCGAGCTCTTCGAGCACGACCATCGGCAGATAGATGTCGTGTTCATCGAAGCGGAAGATTGCCGCCGGGTCGTGCATCAACACATTGGTGTCGAGCACGTAGATCCGTCGCTGTTCCTTGCCGTCAGTCGAGGCTACGGAGGACTTGGAGAACTTCCTGGGCATGGCCTGCTACCTTTACCTTGCGCCATTCATGACGCAGTACACTTTTGTCGTCAATCAGGAACGTGCTGCGCTCGATGCCCATGTATTTGCGCCCATACAGGGTTTTCTCGCGGATCACGTCGAATTGTCTGCAAGGCACTTCGTCCGCGTCGCTGAGCAGATGGAAGGGCAGGGATTCCTTGTCGCGAAACTTCGCATGCGATTTGAGCGAGTCTCTGGATACACCGAGGATGAGCGCCCCGGCCCTGCGGAATTTGTTGGCGTGATCACGGAATTCCTGGGCCTCGTCCGTACAACCAGCAGTGGCGTCCTTCGGGTAGAAGAAGAGCACCAGCGCCTTGCCGCGTGCCTGGCCCAGGCTGAAGTCCTCGCCTGCGGTCGAGGCAGCGGTGAAATCAGGCAGTTTTTTGCCTACTACCGGACACGTCACGCTGGTTCCTGTCAATTCTTTACTGGCTCAAGAATCGCGTCGAGATTCTGCGAGTCGCAGTATTCCATGAAGTCCTCACGCAGCTGCGCCACCGCCAGCCGCGACGGCACGTTGATCATCATCTGTACGGCGAACATGGCAGCGCCGGTCTGCGCGGCAGCGTAGCTGCGCGAGGCGACTTCGGCGATTTCGATATTGCGCGCCGTGAGGAAGCCTGCCAGCCCCGCGACTATTCCAGCGTGGTCAGGACCGATCACATCGATGGAATAGGGGATGTAGTCCTCGCGCAAGCCGCGAGGTTCAGTGCGCCGCAGGTGCAGCGCCAGACCACCGGCTTCAGCAAGACGGGCCAGTTCCGACTCCACCCGGGCAACGGCATGCCAGTTGCCCGACGCCAGGATCAGCATCGCGAGCTCGCTCCCCAGGGGCAACATGCGGCTCTCGTTGATGCTGGCACCGCAGTCGGCGATGGTGCGAACCACGTCGTGGGCGAGTCCGGGGCGGTCTTTGCCAATGGCCGAGATGGCCAGGAACTGCTTCATGCTGCCAGGGTCAGTAAGGGACGAGTCCAAGTCTATCCGCGCTTGCCTGGGATCGCACGCGGCCCGTAACATCGCGGCCCGTTTTGCTGTTTTTCTTGACTTCCAGGAACCGCCGCCCGCATGTCTCCGCAAGCATTTTCCGGCACTCATGTAGCCATCGTCACCCCGTTTCGCGACGATGGCGAGATTGACTGGCAGGCCTGGTCGCGCCTGATCGACTGGCATGCGGACAGCGGCACCACCGGCGTCGTGGTCGGTGGCACCACCGGCGAATCCCCCACAATCACCGAAGATGAACTGCTTGAGCTCACGCGCCGCGCGCGTGAGCAGGCTGCCGGCCGCCTGCAGATAATCGTCGGCTGCGGCACCAGCAACACCGCCACCACGGTGCAGCGCGTACATCTGCATTCCGGGCAGGGTGTGGACGCATTGCTGCTGGTCACGCCAGCCTACAACCGCCCCTCGCAGGAGGGATTGTTCCGCCACTTTGAAGCCGCGGCCCAGGCATCGACCGTGCCGATCATTCTCTACAACGTGCCCGCGCGTACCGCAGTGGACATGCTGCCAGACACCGTCGCGCGGCTGGCGCGTTTGCCGCGCATCGTTGCCATCAAGGAGGCCGTGGCAGCAATGCAGCGCATTCGCGAACTTGCAGCGCTGTGTCCGGCCGGGTTCGGCATCCTGTCTGGCGACGATGCCACGGCCCGCGAAGCGATTCGTCACGGCGCCTGCGGAGTGATTTCCGTGACCGCCAACGCGGTGCCTGCCCTGATGAGCCAGATGGTGACCAGCGCGTTGGCGCATGAAGAATTGCGCGCGGCTGAACTTGATGCCCGCCTGGCCGGTCTACACCAGTCGTTGTTTCTGGAAGCCAATCCCATTCCGGTAAAGTGGGCGCTGGAGCGCATGGGGCTCATGCCAGGCAGGTTGCGTTTGCCGCTGACACCGCTGGCGCAGCGGCATTGTGCAGCGGTGGAAGCGGCGCTGGCCCAGGCCGGGGTGCTGCTTGCGAGCGGCTTGAAAATGCAAGGAATTCGATGACCAAGACCCGTTTCATGATGGTGCTGTCGCTGTTAGGCGGCCTGGCACTGGTTACTGGCTGCAGATCGTTGGGCGGCAGCGGCTGCCTCGCGCCGCCAGTCCAGGCGGATACGCAGGACCGGCCGCCACTGCGCATGCCCGCAGGGCTCGATGCCCCAGATACCCGCGAGGCGCTGAAGATCCCGGCGGATATGACAGCGGCAGTTGCCCCCGTTGCGGGCCGCTGCCTGGAGGACCCTCCGCAGATCGTCGCTCTTTCAGACCCCACCGCCGCACAAAAGCAAAGCAAGAAGGAAGCCAGAAAGGCACGTGCGGCGGCTCGGGCGTCAAAGAAGCTACCCGGACCCCGTTGAGCGGCTATACGGCCCTCTGCAGCAAGGTAGAATGCGCGCCCTGCGTCCGAATGCAGCGCGCTTGAAAAAAACGATTGTGATTGATTGATTCTGGAGAGGTGGCCGAGTGGTCGAAGGCGCTGGACTGGAATTCCAGTTATGTCCGAAAGGGTATACGTGGGTTCGAATCCCACCCTCTCCGCCAGTTTTGTCATGTGGTGGCCCGCATTGGCTCCTTCGCGACGACCTGCCGTGAATCCCGCCAGGCCCGGAAGGGAGCAACGGTAACGGTCCGGTCGGGCGCCGAAGGCAGGTTGGTGCGGGCCGCCTCCAGATGTTTACGGAAACCGGCATGAGTTACACCGCACTGGCCCGCAAATGGCGCCCCCGCAGTTTCGACGAGATGTCGGGACAGGAACATGTGCTGCGCGCGCTGGGCAATGCCCTGGATGCCGGTCGTGTGCACCACGCCTTCCTGTTTACCGGGACGCGTGGCGTGGGCAAGACCACCATCGCGCGCATCTTTGCCAAGTGCCTGAACTGCGAGCGCGGGCAGTCGGCAAAACCCTGTGGGGAGTGTGCCGCCTGCACCGATATCGATGCCGGGCGTTTTGTCGACCTGATCGAAGTGGACGCCGCATCGCGCACCAAGGTCGAGGACACCCGCGATCTGCTCGAGAACGTGCAATACATGCCGTCGCGCGGGCGGTACAAGATCTATCTCATCGACGAAGTGCACATGCTCTCGGCGCATTCGTTCAATGCGCTGCTCAAGACGCTGGAAGAGCCGCCACCGCATGTGAAGTTCCTGCTGGCGACTACCGATCCGCAGCGACTGCCGGTCACGGTGCTGTCACGCTGCCTGCAGTTCAACCTGAAGCGGTTGCCGGTGAGCCTGATCACCGCGCGGCTGACCTATATTCTCGGACAGGAAGGCATTGCAGCTGAACCCGCGGCACTGCGTCTGCTGGCCGCGGCTGCAGATGGCTCGTTGCGCGATGCGCTGTCGCTGCTCGACCAGTTGCTGGCCTTTGGCGGTGCGCGCGAGGTGAGTGAGGCGGATGCTCGTAGTATGCTTGGCACCGTGGACCGGCAGCAGGTGGTGCAGCTGGCGCGGCTGCTGGCTTCACAGGATATGGTGGGGTTGCTTGATCTGGCGCGCTCGCTTGAAGAGTGGTCGCCCGATTACCTGCAGATGCTGGATGAACTGGTGAGCCTGCTGGCTCGTGTGGCGCTGTTCCAGGCCGCCGGCAAACCCTATGACGACGAGGACGAAGTGCCTGCCACCGTGATGGCGGAGCTGGCTGCTGCGATGGCGCCGGAGGATCTGCAGCTCTACTACCAGATCGGTCTGCTGGGGCGACGCGACCTGCCGTATGCCCATGACCAGCGCAGCGGTTTCGCGCTGACACTGGTGCGGATGCTGGCATTCCGCCCAGGCAGCACCAATGCGGTGGCGCCGCCAGCTGCTGCTCCCGGGCAGCAGGCATCGACGATGTTGAAGTCTGGTTCTGTGGCCACACCCGCAGCGAGCGCGCCCGCGGCGTCGCCTGGCACGAATTCCAGCGTGCTGCCACTTGCAGCGGAGAACTGGGCTGCCATCGTGGAGCAGTTGGGCCTGACGGGCATGGCGCGACAGCTGGCGGCAAATTGCGCCTTTGCTGGTCGGCAGGGCGGGCAGATCAGGCTGCTACTGGATGCGCGCAGCCAGACGATCCGCACGCCCGGCAATGAACAGAAACTTGGCGCCGCGCTGGCGCGTTACATCGGCGAGCCGGTGCGGGTGCTGATCGAACTGGCGGAAGCCGCAGCGCCGAGCACGCCAGCGCGCGAACGCGATCGGGAGGCAAGCGAGCGGCTGGCCAATGCCCGCGCTGCGCTCGAGACCGACCCCAACATTCAGGCATTGCGTGCCCAGATGGGTGCGACCATTTTTCCGGAATCCATCCGGCCCAATTTCACCGAGGAGACCTGAACAGCATGCGGGGCAACATTGGCGATCTGATGAAGCAGGCGCAGGCGATGCAGGAGAACCTGGCGAAGGCGCAGGCGCAGGTGGCGCAGCTGACTGCCGTGGGCGAATCCGGTGGTGGCATGGTGAAGGTCACCATGAACGGCAAGCATGAAGTGGCTCGCGTGCAGATCGAGCCTGCCCTCCTGTCGGAAGACCGCGAAGTAGTCGAAGACCTGGTCGCAGCGGCGATCAACGACGCCACGCACAAAGTCGGCGTGGTGGTCAACGAGAAGATGTCCGGCGCCATGGCGGGCCTGCAGCTGCCGCCCGGAATGAAGCTGCCGTTCTGATGAAGCATCCGCCGGCGCTGGGTCGATTGATCGATGCGCTGCATGCGTTGCCTGGCATCGGGCCAAAGACTGCCCAGCGGCTGGCATTCAAACTGCTGCAGGATGAGCGCGGCGCAGCGCAGGAACTTTCGCAGGCGATGGACCACGCGCTGGCGTCGGTGGGTCGCTGTCGGCGCTGCCGCATGCTGGCAGAGGGCGAGTTGTGCCCGCTTTGTGATTCAACCAGTCGTGATGATTCGCAGCTGTGCGTGGTGGAATCACCAGCCGATGTGATCGCGGTTGAAAATTCGGGCGCTTATCGCGGTCGTTACTTCGTGCTGATGGGGCACCTGTCGCCGCTGGATGGCATCGGCCCCGCCGAACTCGGACTGCACGAGCTGGCACTGCTGCTGGCGGAAGATCGCGTGCGCGAGCTTATTCTCGCCACCAACTCGACGGTTGAAGGCGAAGCCACTGCCCATGTGGTTTCGGAAATGGCGCGTGCGCGTGGCCTGACGACTACCCGCATTGCACAGGGAGTGCCCTTTGGGGGCGAACTGGAGTATGTGGACGGCGGCACGCTGGCGCATGCGTTGGCGGGGCGGCAGAACATTCGTTAAGGGGCATTTCTGCGGAGCAAGCCCTAGCCTATTCTCCTGCCGCTTGCGTGGGTTTGCTTGCCCTGATGTTGTTTGGCCGTACTCTGAGGCCATTACCTACCCCATCAAATAATTAGCCCCAATTGCCGTCAATACGACGGCGGCTGCGGTACGGGTTAGGTTCAGCGATCACAAACCTCCACGGTGCCGCTCTGACTTCTGGCTCGCAGGCTGCTCTTGCCCAATCGCTTGCCGAAGAGCACGCGAGCGACCCGAATGAGCTGACGCTGGTACCGAGGCATATTTGACAGAGCGCGTCACATTTCGCGGGCGGATGTCGATGGCTCTGCGCGTAGTCTGCTTGGTCCCTGCCAGATTTTCCGGACGCGCCTCATGCCCGCCGCCTGTGCGCAGCGGCCCCGCGCACCGCCATTCATCGTTTCATGGGGTGTTCGCCCCGCACAGCAAGCTGCGCGCTGCGGTGACGCCGGCGCATCGGGGTGTGGGTGGCAAAGAGCAGGGCGCGGATCAAACAACCAACACACCGGCCACCCCGCGCCACGTGG
>JBDSJD010000011.1:0-38041 GCA_039917615.1 Steroidobacteraceae bacterium | reverse complement strand
GCGATGTACGCATTCATCGAGGTGCGCGCGGATGTGCTGCCGGATTTCAACGACCAGCAGTTCGCGCTCGAACTGCTGGAAGAAAAGCATGTGCTGGTGACGCCGGGCAGCGTTTTCAATGTTCCCTATCGCAATCATTTCCGGACCACCATCCTGCCTGACGCGTCGACCCTGAGCCTGGTGTTCGAACGCATCGAGGCACAGCTTGATTCCTGGTCGGCGCGACACCGCGCAATACCTGCTTCCCAGACGGGTTCGCGGGTCGTGGACGCCGCGGGCCGTTTCAAGTAGCGGGAGTCACGTACGGGCGCGGCCGGGCTTGATGCTTCGATCCTTGCGGGGATCGAAGCCGGACGCGACATCATCGTTCCCGGCGCGCAACGCGCAACTGCGCTGCGCTTCTCCTGGGCAAGGTTGCAGCAGACGCGTGGCCTTGCAGTGTGGAGCACGCCCGGGATCCTGACCTGGGAAGCATGGCTGGCGCGGCAGTGGCGCAGCGCTACGCTGGCGCAGCGCGGTTCCGAGCGACCGCTGCAGCTGCTGAACCAGAGCCAGGAGCGCGCACTATGGGAAATTGCGCTACGGCATTTGGCCGAGCGCGATGATGATCCGGATATTTTACTCTCACACGCCACTGCGCTCATGCGCGCGGCAACGCAGGCAACGCAGTCCCTGCTGCCACTGTCCCGGACGGCCGTAACCGAAGAAGAGACGCTGCTGGTCGCAGCACTGCAGCAGGTGCGCAATCTCTGTAGCACGCGCGGCCTGCTGTCTTTGAATTTGGCCTGGCCAGAGGAACTCAGCTTTTTGGCTGGCTGCGCGCCACCGCTGGTAGTCGGGCAGCCGCAACTCACGGCGCTGCAACAGCGACTGCAGCAACTTTACTGGCCCGCCCACCAGTTGTTGGCTTTGACGCAAGAGGAATCCGCCGCCGTGCCGGTATTGCGGCGCGCGGCGCATCTGGATGATGAAGTGGCGGCGTGCGCGCAGTGGTGCCGCGAACAGCTGCAGCGGGACGGAACTCGCCGTCTGCTGGTGGTCAGTGCCTGGCAGGATCCGGGGGCGCAGATCCAGGGCGCATTGTTGTGGCGCGCATTCGCCGGCAGCGCCGATGCATCGGATGAGCAGCGTCACACACTGCTGGCCGTGGAGGGCGGTGAACCCCTTCTTCATCAGGCATTGATCGACGACGCGCTGGTCGCGCTCGCGGTGACGGGTGAGCAGATCGACACCGATTTGCTGCTACGGTTGTTGCGCAGTCCCTATTTCCAGTTTGGCAGTGCCGGTGAATGCAGCACGCTGCAGTCCATGTTCGGTCGATGGGGGCTGGCACGCTGGCGGTTTGCAGCGTTGCGCGACGCGCTGGCGGCCGTGTCCGGGAAATTGCCCGCTGCCAGCGCGTTGCTGACATGGCTTGAAGCAACGCGTGCACTTCTGGCTGAAGTGCCGCGCCGCAGCGCCACGGGCTGGGCGGAGTGCTTCAGCCGTTGCCTGCGCGCGGCCGGGTTTGCGGCAGGCGGGTCGCTTGCTTCACACGATACGCAGCGCCTCGCGCGTTGGGGCGAGCTGCTGGATGAATACGCTGCTCTGGATGCTGCATGGCAGCCACAGGATGCACGCACCGCGCTGCAGGCTCTGCGGCGCCTGGCGCAGCAATCCATTCATCAGAGCGCAACCGGCGACGCCGCCATTACATTCACCACGCAGATGCAGGATCCGGTGGCGCAATACGACGGCATCTGGGTCATGGGTTTAACCGAGCACCGCTGGCCTGCGCCGCCGCGTCCTGATCCTTATGTGCCGCTGCACGAACAGCGGCGTTGCGACTGGCCGCAGGCCGGTGTTGCACAGCGACTGCGCGCGGCCGAATGGCTGCAGCAACGCTGGCGGCTGCGCACGCACAACCTCGTATTGAGCTTCGCCCGGCAGGAGGGTGATGTGCGGCATCGTCCCTCCGCGTTGCTGTCGCAATTTCCTGCGTCATGGATCGACGTGGCTTCCCCGGCCGGCGAACCCCTGGCAGGCGTCGCCACTGCGAGCCGGGACATGGCATTGCAGCCCATGTCCCGGGGCGAGCTGGCACAGCCGTTGCGTGGTGGCGTGGAGCGTCTGCGCGTGCAGCAGGAATGTGAATTTCACGCGCAGGCCCAGTGGCGCCTTGGGGCCGAAGCGCCCGCCACGCTCACCGATGGGATGCCGTCGAAGTTGCGCGGCATGCTGCTGCATTCGTTGCTGGAAGGCTTGTGGGGAGAACTGCAGGAGCAGCAGCGCCTGCTGGCGCTGACGCCAGCTGGGCAGGCCGAGCTTGTGGCGCGCCACTGGTCCGCGGCGGTGCGTGACAACGCAGCGGCAGGCGTCGCGTGGCTGGCGCCCGGTGTACTGGAACGCGAGCGACTGCGTGCGATGCGGCTCATCGATCGGGTATTCGAGCTGGACCGTGAGCGTGCGCCGTTCAGCGTGCGCAGGCGTGAACAGGCAACGTTGTGGCAGGCTGATGGCGCATCGCTTGCCATGCGGATAGACCGCATTGACGAAACCGCTGCTGGTGAACACCTGCTGGTCGACTACAAGAGCGGTGCGGCCGGCAGCATACGCTTGCAGGAAGGCGAGGCCCGGCCGTTGCAGCTGGCTGCCTACGTTGTGGCATTGGCTGACGCAGGCCTTGCCGTTGGCGGCGCGCTGCTGCTGAGCCTGAAACCGGCGCAGCTGGGTTATGCCGGCGCTTCGGGCATTGATGAGCCACTGCCACGACGTGTGAAGCCGGTGACAGACTGGCCATTGATGCAACAGCAATGGCAGCGGGAGCTGCAGCAGCTGGTGACCCAGCACATCGCTGGCACGGCGCGGCTGGCTGAATCGATTGTGGCCTGTCGATACTGCCATCTACCTGCATTCTGTCGCCGCCGCGCCATTGGTGACGCCCTGCCCGAAGAGGAGGCCGGCGATGAGTGACGAACTCGCGCGGCTCGAGGCATTGCAGACCGGGCGCAATATCCTGCTGCAGGCGCCAGCGGGATCCGGCAAGACGACAGTACTCGCACAGCGTTTTCTGAGCAGCCTGGCGCGCGTGGACGAGCCGGAGCAGGTGCTGGCGATCACCTTTACGCGCAAGGCGGCGGCCGAAATGCGCGAACGCGTGCTGCTGGCTCTTGAAGGCGGCTTGCCGGAATCGCAGGCTGACCTCGCACGCTGGCAGGATCTGGCGGCGCAGGTGCATGCGCATGCCCGTCGCCGCGGCTGGCAGGCAGCGGAACTGCCCGCGCGACTGCGCATTCAGACCATCGACTCGCTGGCGCATGAGATTGCGCGAGCCATGCCGCTGCTGGGCCGCATGTATTCCAGCCTCAAGGTGGTCGATGCGGCTGGTCCGCTGTATATGGAAGCTGCGCGTGAGGCATTGCGATTCGGTACGACGGATGCGGACTATCGCGAGGATACCGACCGGTTGCTTGCCAGGTTGGACAACGACTGGGACCGCGCGCAACAGTTGCTGGCGGAGTTGCTGCCCGGACGCAATCGCTGGCAACCGGTGCTGATCCAGCACCAGCCGCAGGAGCTCGCAGAGCGCGTGTCTGCCAGCCTGCGGCGAATCGCGCAGGAAACCATTGCAGAAGCGCAGCGCATCCTTAGGCCAGACCTCGTGGCCGAAGCGGCCATGCTCGCCTGCGACAGCGCCCGCCATCGCCGTGACGCAGGGCACGCCGCGGATGGTGCATGGTCGGTTTGGTTGCAACCGGATGCTTCACTGGCGGCCACAGCCACGAACCTTTCCGCATGGCAGGCGGTCACCGCGCTGGTGCTGAAACACGATGGTGACCCGCGCCGGCAGATCAACATCAACCAGGGCTTTCCGCGCGACGACAAGCCGCTCAAGCAGCGCTGGCAGCTGTGGATGCAGCAGCTGCAGGAGCGCGCCGGTGCAATGCAGGTGCTGCAGGCGATCGAGGCGCTGCCGCCGCTCACCATCGATGCCGAGGAGCGCGGCGCATTGGCGGCGCTGGCGCGGCTGATGCTACTGGCGGCCATGCAGCTGAAGCTGGTATTCCGCGAGCACGGACTGGTGGACCACAGTGAAGTCTCCGCCGTGGCGCGCCAGGCGTTGCGCGGCATGGATGGTCCGACGGACCAGTCGATTCGCCAGACGCTGCGCGTGCAGCATCTGCTGGTCGATGAGTTCCAGGATACCTCGCCCGAACAGCTGGATCTGGTGCGGGATCTGATCGGTGGCTGGGACTCAGGCGATGAACGTTCGCTGTTCCTGGTTGGCGATCCGATGCAGTCGATCTACCTGTTCCGCAATTCGGAAGTGGGGTTGTTCCTGCGGACGCGTGCGCAAGGCATTGGCGATATCCAACTTGAGGCGCGGCACCTGAGCCGCAATTTTCGCTCGCTGCCGCCCCTGGTGGAGTGGGCCAACAACGCCTTCCGCGCTGTTTTTCCACCACTGGAAAACCTGCGCAGTTCGGCGGTGCCCTTCCTCCCTGCGCAGGCCGCGCGCAGGGCCGGCGCCGAATCGGCTGCGGCAGTTGTAGTCTGGCCGCAGCCGGGTGCTGATCCGGATGCGGAAGCTTTTGCCATTGCCCAGGAAATCCTGGTGCTGCGTAACAGTCAGCCAGTCTGTTCAATCGCCGTGCTGGTGCAAACCAGGGCGCTGGCAGCACCGGTGCTGCGCGCACTGCGGGAGGCCGGCATCGTCACGCTGGGTGTTGATCTGGCGATGCTGGCTGATCGCAGCGTGGTGCGAGACCTCGTAGCGCTGGGCCAGGCGCTGCTGGATGCGGGCGATCGCAGTGCCTGGCTCGCGGTGCTGCGTGCGCCGTACTGTGGTTTGACGCTGGCTGATCTGCAGCTGCTCTGCGACGGTGCGGGCAGGCAGCCGCTGGTTGAGTTCCTCACCGAGGTAGAGCTGCTCGCGCAAATGTCCGCCGACGGGCAGATGCGCCTCGCGCGTGTGGGACCACAACTGCTGCGCGCATGGCACGCGCGCGGCAATAGCGACGTTGCCACGGCGATCGAAACCCTTTGGCATGAGCTTGGCGGTACGGATGCCTGTCAGGATGCAGCGGAGATCTCCGCGGCGCGGCAATACCTGCTGGCCTTGCGGCGGCTGCAGGAGCAGGAGGGCAGCATCGCTGGCGCACAACTGCAGCAGCTGGCCGAGCAGCTGCGCGACCGCAGTGAGGTCGCCGGGGAGCACGCGGTGGAAGTCCTGACCATTCATCACGCCAAGGGCCTGGAATGGGATGTGGTGTTCGTGCCCGGGCTTGGCAAGTCGGCCCGCGCCGACACGCCGCCGTTGTTGCGCTGGCTGCAACTGCCGGCGGAGTCTGGCGACAATGACCTGCTGCTCGCCGTGCACAGCATTGGCGAACCCAACTCATCGAATCCGCTGGCCAGATATATTGCGCGGCTGCAGGCCGAGCGTCAGCAGAACGAGCGGGTGCGCCTGCTGTATGTCGCAGTCACGCGCGCCCGGCAGCGGCTGTACCTGTCTGGCCATGCGCCATGGCGTGAAAGCCAGGCCGCAGCGGTTCCCTCCAGCCGCTCGTTGCTGCATCTGCTATGGCCGGCGGTTCATGATCAGTTCGCTGGCCTGACGCCGGCATCTGACGATGCACCGGGAAGCGAGCAATCCCTGGAGTCAGTCTGGTTGCGCGTGCCGGCTGACTTCGCGGGTCCGAATGCACGACCGCTGCCGGTGGTGTCTTCGCTGACACGCGGCGCAACCGCTGCGTCCACTGAACCTGTATTCAGCTGGGTGGGGCCGCTGGCGCGCGCTGCCGGCACGGTGATGCATGCGGAATTCGAACGGCTGGCGGCCATCGGCCCGGTTGCCGCAGAGCAGTCCGAGTCACGGCTCGAGCCCTGTGCCGCGCGACTGCGCGAGCAGGGCGTTGCACCGGATCAGGCCATGCAGACGGCGGCAGCCATCGTGGTCCAGTTGCGGTTGCTGATGGCAGACTCGCGCGTGCAGTGGCTGGTCAGTGAGCCCCACCGGGACGCGCATAGTGAACTGCGGTTGTCAGGTATCGTGGCCGGCGAGTTGCGCAATGTAGTCATCGATCGCAGCTTCGTTGATGGCAGTGGCACGCGCTGGATCATCGACTACAAGACCAGTGTGCATGCCGGCGGTGGTCTGGATGAGTTCCTGGCGCGCGAGATGGAGCGCTACGCGCCGCAGCTGCGGTTGTATCTGGCACTGGCGAAACATCTGGGACCTGAGCCCGTGCGCGCCGCCCTGTATTTTCCGTGGCTACGGGAATTTCGCGAATTCGATCTCACTTGAAACTGCCTTCGATCGAAAGCGGGTAACGGCCGTTGGCATCGGGCGCACCCAGAATATCCAGGCGCTTGCGTAACGCCAGGCCTGCAGCAGGGCGTGCGGCAATGGTGCCGTTGAGCAGCCAGCGTCGATCCGCGTTGATTGTCAACGACGCCGTGACCGCAAGTGGCCCACCGGTGTCCTGCAACGCACCCGCAAATGGTGGCGCAGCTGCGGGCGGAAACACCAGGCGATAGCTGCCAAACTGGCTGCCCATTCCGTCATTGAAATCAAGCAGGGTGAGTTCGCCCGACAGCGCCAGCAGCCGGGTTCCCTCTACGCGTACCGTCAGATGTTGCGCATCGAGGCGGCCGGTCCATCCTGGGGGAAGCGTGGCGTAGAGCCGTCGATCAAACACGGCCGTAGCAGTTACATCCAGCAGCGCAAGTCGGCCGCCGCGGCGTAATTCCAGCTGCCCGCTGCCTGCGCCCATCGGGGTTTGCATCTCGACAGCCGCCTGCAAGGACAGACGCAGCAGGGCAGCTGGCTGCAATTTCCAGCGCAGCAGTTCAACCTGCAGCGGCGCTGCGCCAGGCTGCTGCAGGGTGAGCATCGCGCATTGGCCGCGCCACACCGAACCGCTCCAGTTGGCGCAGTGCAGTTGCGCTGGCAGCAGACCGGCGACCCAGCGCGACGGCAACACGATGATCAGCGCCAGCATGAATGCGGCAAGGCCAAGCCAGACCAGGCGTGGTTTCATGTAGCTGCGACCGCGCTGCTAGCGCGTATGGAATTGCACTGAGGCGTTTACGATGCCAGGAGTGTTGCTGCTGGTGATGGTGGCAGCTTCAACCCTTACCCCGTGCTGTGAAGACAGACGGGAGATCCAGCCCGCAAGCGAATTGAAATCGACATTCTGCAGCTGTTCGCGCAGCGCACCGTTGCCTGCCTGCTGGCTGCCGGCGATGCCTTTCGCAAGTCCTGATTCGCGGGCGGACTGATCGATGAGCACCGCCAGTGATTCCGGGGTGGCTACCGCCAGTGGCCCGGAACCAGCAGCAGCGAGGGTAGGACCCACCTCTCGCATCCAGTCCAGGTCTGCCTGTTGTGTCTGCAGTTCCTCCCTGGCCTTGGCGAGATTTCTTTGCAGGGGCAGGAACACCCCTATCAGCGCGATCAGCAATGCAACCACACCACCAATCAGCAGCACGCGTTGATCACGCAGCGTCAGGGCGCTGTACCACTGGACAAGTTGCGCGCGGTTCATGAGCCGGAACTCTTCACTTCGACCAGACCCTCGTAGTTGCCACCTCGTACCGACCCCGAGGTGACCTGCGCCTTATAGCCGCTCGCCCGCAGCGCCTGGCTGAACTGCTCGAGGGTTGCGGCATCGGGTGTGCCGAGTTTCAGCTTCAGCGAGCCCGGTTCGAATGTCGCGGACTGCAGCAGCGCAATCGGCACGTTCTGTTTTGCAGCTGCGACTGCGGCGAGCAGATGCAACAGTTCGCCCGGCCTGTTCGCGTCGCCGGACAGCGACTCAAGGCGCTTTTGCAGCGCACGGCGCGGCTGCGCGCCCGGCGACTGTCCTGGATATATCGCTTCAAAAAGTTTCGCCATGTCCTGCCTGGCTTTGTCCGCGGCCGCGCGCAACTGATGCAGCTCCCAGAAGGAACCTGCTCCATGCAGCAACAGCAGGACACCAGCCAGCATTGCTGCCGCGCGCCATTGCAGCCAAGCCGCACCGCCAGCCCGTTGCGGACGAAAATTTCCCTGCAGCAGATTGATGGGCGAGGCATGCGCCAGGCCCTGTGCGAACTGGGCGAGCAGTCCGCCCGAACTTAGCTGCACGTTCAAGGAGGCGAGCCGATCACGCAGCGCTTCTACCGCATTGCCATGCCGTTCCCAGTCCTCCGCAGTGGAGTAAACCGCGAGGTGGACGGCAGCCAGATCCGCCGTGCTTCCCAGCAACATCTCGAGTGCCAGTGCCGGATCATTCGCAGGCAACAGCAGCGGTCGCGCTGCGTCATTGCGCAGCAACAGTTGATCGTCGGCAATCAGCATCGTCACGTGTCCGGGCAACACCGGCGCCAGGTCACTTTCCGAGAACACCGCGTGTGGAACGAGCTGCAGCTGCGCGGCCCGCGCCAGCCAGTCCTGCATCTGGCTGCGATCCACTACTGCGACGGGCACAACGCCGGTTGCGGCATCGCGCCGGCCGACGGCAAAGTGCAGCTGCTCGACATCCTGCGAAACCTGTTCTTCCAGCGCAAACGGCGCAAGCTGCAGCAGTTTGGCGTCGTTGCCAGCAGGCAGGGCAATCTGGAACTGCGATACCTCCGCGCCAGGGACCAGCAATGCCACGCGCTTGCCGACAGCCACCGCGCGCAGGTCGCCCCCGGTGTCGGCGCTGGGCAGGGACAGCAGCTGGCCGCTTGCATCGGTGAGCGCCCAAGTCACCTCGGCGTCGCCTTGAGGCGGAATTCGCAGCAGTAGCCAGTCGGTAGTTGCCATCTTGCCTTGCTCTTGATGCAGCGCTATTCGGTGCCGAAACTACGCAGCACAGCGCGCGGCTGGGTGCCGTTGCGATACATCAGACTGTACAAGGCGAACTGGGCAGTGCCAATAACTATCACGGTACGCAGACGGAAATAGTTGCTGTGCTCCGCAACCAGGGGGGCAATTGTCGGCTCATCGGCGATCAGGTCGGTACGTTTGGGGAAGCAGCCAGTACTGCGCGCCTTGTCCGTTTCCTGCTTTGATCGCTGGCTGTGCTCGACATGGCGGGAATCGGTTGCGCTCAGCGCGTACAGGGCATCGAGCACGAAGCCGTCGGCCGTGCAGACATTGATCTGTCTGACATTGGGCGGCAAGGCCGTTATGTGGGGCGCCAGTTTCGCGTACAGCGCGGGCGTGAATTGCGGAATCTGCTGCAGCTCGGAGATGCTGGTCAGCGTCTGGTTGCCGGTGAGATGCGGGGGCTTGCGGGCAATGTAGAGACTGTCTTCCCCGCCGCCCGGGCCTGGCACGGTATCGGTGTCGATCCAGTCCACAATCAGCTCGGCCCAGTTCGAATCCAGACCGCTGAGTGTCAGCAGGCGGCTGAACACCTTGATGGCGTTGTCGTCGCGACTGCCATCGGGCTTCATCATGGAGTTGATATTGAACTTTCCCTCTTCGTCGGTGAGTTGAGCTTCGAGGCTGACGCCTGTATCCACTTCGAACGGGCCATAGGGCATGGCCCAGTCCTCATCCAGGCTGTCTACCTCGGGTTTGTCATCACTCAGCAAATTGGCGGCCAGTGATTCGGCGCCCTGACCCAGCTGCACTGCCTGCTCCATGGCGAAGCTGGATGCAGTTCTGCGTGCCGACATCGCCGTTTCGAAGAACAGGGCGGTGGCGATAATCGCAGCCAGCGCCACCAGGATCAGCACGCTGATCAGAATGACGCCGCGTTGCCGAATCATCCCGCCACCTCGATGGTGCGCGTGAGTTTGCCGAAATCGTCCAGTTCCAGCGTTATTTCCACCGCCAGCGGGCGCTGGCGCCACTCAATAAATGTGCGTGCGCCACCGCCTTGTGTGGGTGGTGGCCATTCGGTCTTCCAGCTCCTGGAGTCATCCATGTAGCGCAACGTGAAGGTCTTTACGCCATCCAGCAGCTGACGGGACACGGGCTGGGGCTCAAGCTGCGCATCCAGCACCAGCCAGTACTCGCGATACAGCTTGTGGTCACGCAGTATGTAACGCACCCGCTGCAGGGTTGATCGCTCCCCGCCCACCGGATTGGTCCAGCCGCTGCGCGTGACTACCAGTTCGATGCCGCCGGCTACCGCCGCCTGAAAGTCTCCACCCAGCGGATCACGCACCGGGCGCGGGTTCGCCTGGCTCAGGTCCTGCACGAGGCTGCGCATTGTGAACTGCAGCGATTGCAGGCGTGCCGCATTGGCATGGATGCGGTCGCGGTTGCGCAGCGCCTGCGCCATGCCCTGGAAAGCCAGTGCCGCCAGAATTGCCGCTATCAGCACGGCAATCATGATCTCTATCAGCGTGAAGCCACGTTGACGCTTCATGGGGTGCCGGGATTGCGTAATGGCGGCCAGCTCCAGGCCGGGCTGCTGCCACTGGGCCTGCCGACCTTTGTGCCGAGGAAACCATATGCCCTGGCTGCTGCCGGAAATTCCTCATCGGTCGCAGCGGCTTTTTTCGATGCCGCAGTGACCCGTGCCACAGCTACATCGATACGCAAAATGCCCTGGACATCCGGGTCGATGATTTTCTGCTTCCATTGCCACATGATGTTGGCGAATTCGATCTCCCCACTAGTCTCGCCAACTCCCGGGCGCGGGTTGGCCAGGCGCGTTTCGGTGATGCGGTTCAGCGCCACCCATTCTGCAAACGACTTGTCGCGCAGACGGCCAACGCTCTCGGCAGACGCGGTCAGCGCGGAAAGCAGCGCGCCCATGCCAATGGCGATCACGAACATTGCCACGATCACTTCGATGAGCGTGAAACCCGCTACAAGGAGGCGCGATTGTCGCGGGATCATGCTGGATCGGCCGCAATGCTGGTGGTATCGATACGATCTGAACTATCGGATGGCTTGAAGCGCACGCCAATACCGCCTGCACGCTGCAGCGTCAACTCAAAGAGATTCAGTTCACCGCTGGAAAACAGCATGATCTGCGGCTTCAACTGGTCGCTCTCGACCTTGGCCTGTGGGAGGACCACCTCACGACCTTCAACGTATACCGTCATGTCGATGCCGTCAGGCAGCTTGCGGGGCCGTGTGATGGAATCGCCTTCGAGGCTTTGCCACAGGCCGGTGCGTGCATCGAACACCAGGAACTCATAGCCGCCAACGTAGCAGCGCATGCCATATTCGCGGTTCTGCAGCGCGGCCTGGTCGCGCAGATAGTCGGTCAGAGCAATGATGCGGTCGCGCTCTTTTTCCAGCTCGCGATCATCGCCAGCCACGCGCACCGACAGCACGGCACCCACAACCATGATGCCGATGATCAGCACCACCACCAGGATTTCTATCAGCGTAAAGCCGGCATGCCGGCGCCGCGGACTACTGCTCCAGGTTCCAGTTGCCGATGTCCGCATCGAATTTTTCGCCCCCTGGTTTCCCGTCTGCGCCAAGGGAGGACAGATCGAATTCGCCATGCTCGCCGGGGCTGGTATAGACATAGTCGCGCCCCCAGGGATCCTTGCTGCTGCGCTTCAGATAGGGGCCCTTCCAGTTCGTGACATTTGGATCGGCCGGCTTTTGATTCAGCGCCTTGAGTCCCTGCTCGGTTGTCGGGTACTGAAAGTTGTCGAGCCGATACAGTTCCAAAGTGGTTTCCAGCGCACTGATATCCGTCTGGGCCTTTGTGACTCGGCTCTCGTCGATCCTGCCGACCACGTTCACGAGCACCGCCGTTGCCAGCAGTCCGATGATCACCACCACGACCATGATTTCTACCAGCGTGAAACCGCGCTGCAATTCTTGTTTCCGGCAAGTCATACTGATACCTGTGGCCTGGAATTGAACTGCCCGGATCATAGCAAACACCTCCGCCAATCCAGTGACATCCCACATATCCCGCCGAGATATTGCAAGATCGCTGAACTGCGACGGTCGGTACGCCCTTGGCTTGCTGCTATGCGCCGCAGCGCTGCTGGCGCCTCTGGCTGGTGGCGAGCCGCTGCGGCTGCTGTGGCGCTATGAACGTCTTGCGGTAGCCAACGGGCAGTGGTGGCGGCTGCTGACCGCCCATTTGATACACATTGATACATGGCACGCGCTGCTCAACTGCATGGGCCTGGCGCTGTTGTGGGCCTTGTTTGCGCGCAGCTACCGACTGTCGCAGTGGCTGGTGGCCATAGGGCTGACCTTGATCAGCATCGACCTGGGGTTCTGGTTCATCTCGACCGGACTTGCCTGGTATGTCGGCGCATCCGCTCTGCTGCACGGCGTGTTCGCCTGCGGCTGTATTGCGCTCGTCCGGCAGCGTGATCGGATCGGCTATGTCGCGGCTGCGATCTTCGCGGCCAAGCTGCTGTGGGAACAGCTGTACGGCCCATTGCCTTTCGAGACCGAACATCCGGTGATTACCGCATCGCATGCCTATGGCGCAGTGGGTGGCGCGCTGGCCGGGCTGCTGCTGCGCGGGCGAAACGACCGGCTATACTGACCGCCTTTTTCGGCGGGGCAATTCTGGATGCAGCGCGTTTTCGTTTTTCCGGGGCAGGGTTCCCAGTCGGTGGGAATGCTGGCGGAACTGGCCCAGCAGGATCGCGTGATCGCCGATACCTTCGTTGAAGCCTCGGCAGTACTTGGCTATGACCTGTGGCAACTGGTGCAGCAGGGCCCAGCTGAGTCACTCAACGAAACAGTACGCACACAACCGGCAATGCTCACCGCCGGAATCGCCACCTGGCGCTACTGGCTCAAGCAGGGCGGTTACACACCCGATGCCGTCTGCGGCCACAGCCTCGGTGAATTCCCGGCGCTGGTTGCGGCCGGTGCGCTTGAGTTCAGTGCCGCGGTTGCTTTAGTGCGTGAACGCGCGCGGTGCATGCAGGCAGCGGTGCCGGCGGGAATTGGCGCCATCGCTGCCGTGCTGGGTCTCGAAGACGATGCCGTCGCTGCGGCTTGCGTTGCAGCGGCGCAGGATGAGGTGGTGGAGCTCGTAAACTTCAATTCACCCGGGCAGGCCGTGATCGCAGGTCATGCGGCGGCGGTGCAACGCGCGCTGGATGGCTGCAAGACCCGCGGTGCGAAGCACGCCGTGCTGTTGCCGATGAGTGTGCCCGCGCACAGCTCGCTGATGCGGCCGGCAGCCGCGGAGTTTGCCGCGTCGCTGGCAGCGGTGCGGCTGCAGGTTCCGCAGATCGCGTTCTGGAGCCCGGTGGACTGTCTGCAGCAGGAAGACCCTGAAGTCATTCGCCGGCTGCTGGCCAAGCAGCTGGTGAGCCCGGTGCGCTGGACGGACCTGGTGCGCACCCTGGCTTTGGCCGGAGCCACCACCTTCGTCGAGTGCGGCCCGGGCAAGGTGCTCACCGGCCTGAACCGGCGCATTGAAAAACGCCCGGAGATCCAGGGCATGGCCCTGCAGGACATCGCATCGGTGCAGATGGCATTGGCTCCGTCAGTTTGATCGCATACAGGAAGTCGTCATGACTGGAATTCTGCAAGGTGAGACTGCTCTGGTAACGGGTGCATCGCGTGGCATCGGCGCCGCCATCGCGTTGCGGCTTGCTACCGCAGGCGCCAAGGTGATTGGTACGGCCACGACTGCCGAGGGCGCCGACAGGATCACAGCGGCGCTGTCTACACACGGCGGGCGCGGCGAGGTATTGAACGTGACTACCGCGGGCTCACTCGAGGCCCTGATCGCCGCGCTCGATGGCGCAGGCGACATGCCCACCATTCTGGTCAACAACGCCGGCATCACTCGCGACACGCTGTTGCTGCGCATGAAAGAGGATGACTGGAACCTCGTCATCGACACCAACCTCTCGGCCAATTTCCGCATTTCGAAGCTGTGCGTGAAACGAATGATGAAAGAGCGCCGCGGTCGCATCATCAACATCACCTCGGTGGTGGGGCTGATGGGCAATGCGGGACAGGTCAATTACGCCGCGGCCAAGGCGGGAGTGATGGGCCTTACCAAGTCGATGGCTCGCGAGTTGGCTTCCCGCAACATCACGGTCAATGCCGTCGCCCCCGGCTTCATCGATACCGACATGACCAGCAAGCTGCCGGAAGAGCAGAAACTGGCGCTGCTGAAGCAGATTCCTGCGGGCCGCCTGGGCAGCCCCGAGGACATTGCCGAGGCGGTAGCCTTCCTGGCATCGCAAGCAGCGAGCTACATCACAGGTCAGACCCTTAGCGTTAATGGCGGCATGCTGATGCCCTGAAGGGCGGGAGCGCAAAGCCGCCCCAAGCGCAAATGTTCAAATAAAACAACAGGTTGCAGTTCGACAGAATCCGGGATTTCGGTAGCGCGGCGCAAGAGCTTCCCCTACAATACGCGCCCCATGCCCCCCGGATCTGGGGCTGGGAAACGGTCAATAATCAGAGGATTAAACACAGATGAGCAGCGTCGAAAGCCAAGTCAAAGCCATCGTTGCCGAGCAGCTGGGTGTCAAAGCCGAGCAGGTAACGAACGACGCGTCATTCGTCGATGACCTCGGGGCTGACTCGCTGGATACGGTGGAGCTGGTGATGGCCCTCGAAGAGGAATTCGAAATCGAAATTCCTGACGAGGAAGCGGAAAAAATCACCACCGTGCAGCAGGCCATCAACTACATCAACGATCGCCGCGCGAAAGCCTGATCGTTTGCCTTACGGTTCTTACATGCGCGGCGGGCGATCGCCGCGCATCCGCCGGTCCCGCCGGCATCTTTTCCCTTAAGGTACGGAGCTGCGCTTGAGCAAGCGTCGAGTAGTCGTCACAGGCATGGGCATCGTCTCACCGGTGGGCAGCACCATCGAGAGCGCCTGGGCCGACGTCGTGAAAGGTGTCAGTGGCATTGCGCCGATCACGCGTTACGACGCCACCGAGTTTCCCTGCCGCATTGGCGGGGCAGTGAAGGGTTTCGAGCTCGCCAAATACCTCTCCGCCAAGGAAGCACGGCGCATCGACGAGTTCATGCACTACGGCATAGCTGCGGGTGTCGATGCCATGGCGGATTCCGGTCTTGATCCGACAAAAATGGACCTGGACCGGGCCGGCGTAATCATGGGCTCCGGCATCGGCGGCCTGGAGAGAATTCAGGAAGAGCACAAGACTTTCCTGGAGGCGGGCAACAACCCCCGCAAGATTTCCCCGTTTTTCGTGCCTTCCACGATCATCAACATGATCTCGGGTCATTTGTCGATCCGCTTCGGCCTGCGGGGCCCGAATTTCGCCGTGGTCTCCGCTTGCACCACTTCCACGCATGCTCTGGGCGTGGCCATGCGCACCATCCAATATGGCGATGCGGACGTAGTGCTGGCTGGCGGATCAGAAATGGCGACCACGGTAATGGGCATGGGTGGCTTCGGCCAGGCCAAGGCGCTGTCCACCCGCAATGATGCCCCGACGGAAGCCAGCCGGCCCTGGGATCGCGACCGGGATGGATTCGTGCTCAGTGATGGCGGTGGGGCGGTGGTTCTCGAGGAACTCGAGCACGCCAAAGCCCGCGGTGCACGCATCTATGCCGAGCTTGCCGGCTACAGCATGACCGGCGATGCGCATCACATCACCGCGCCGCCGGAGGATGGCAATGGCGCTCGCCGCGCCATGCAGCTCGCCATGAAGGATGGGGGACTCAACCCATCGGACGTGCAGTACATCAATGCGCATGCGACCTCCACGCCCCTTGGCGACGTGGCCGAGACCGTTGCCATCAAGCATGCGTTTGGTGATGAAGCCCGCAAGATAGCGATCAGCGCCACCAAGTCGGTTACGGGCCATCTGCTCGGGGCGGCAGGCGTCGTTGAGGCGATCTTCGCGACGCTTTCCATCCGTGACCAGATCGCGCCGCCCACGATGAACCTGCACATCCCGGGTGAAGGTTGCGACCTGGACTATGTGCCGCTGGTGGCCCGCCAGATGCGCATCGACGCGGTTATCTCGAACTCCTTCGGCTTTGGCGGCACCAACGGCACGCTAGCGCTGCGCCGTTTCGTGGGCTGAGCCATAAAGCCCGGCGCCATGCGCGCGCCACTACTCCATATCGAACCGGTTGAGCTGGCGCCGCAGGCGCTGCTCAACCTCGCCGCGCAATGGCCCGGGCGCTATCCCGTGCTTCTGGACAGCGCTGCCGATGGTGCGCTGTCTCAAATGTCATTGCTCGCTGCGCTGCCGCGCGGTTGCATCTGGCTGGACTCGCGCGGTGGTGTGCACAGCAGCGGTGAGCTGCCGCCAGTGAGCGCCCCTACATTCCTGCCGGCGCTGGATGCACACTGGAAGAGGGCGGCTGCCGGTGCCGCTGCGCGCCCAGAGACACTGCCTTTCGGCGGCGGCTGGTTTGTCTATCTGGGCTACGAACTGGGCCTCGAGATCGAACCGTCGCTGCGGCCCTGGTGGCCTGCAGCAAGTGCGCAGGACGCACGCCCGGTCGCGGCAGCGCTACGCGTACCAGCGGCACTGATGCGGGATGCCCAGGGGCAGGGGTTCCTGATAACCGAGCCCTCGGTCACATTGGCGGAGCGCCGCCAGATTCTGGGCGAGTTGCAGCAGGCATCTGCGCAGCCGCCACTGGACGACGGCGGCGGCCCGAACATCGCCGTGACCGAGGAAGAACCTGCGGCTTACCTGCAACGCATCCTGGCCGCACAGGAATACATCCGGGCCGGCGACATCTACCAGGCCAATCTGTCGCGCCCATGGCGGGCCCGTTTGCCCGACGACTATCCGGCCGCTGCACTCTATCAACGCCTGCGCGCCAGCAATCCTGCGCCGTTCGCGGCCTTCGCACAGTTCGGCGCGTTGCGCGTGCTGTCGTCATCACCCGAGCGCCTGCTGCGCATTCAGGGGCGACGGCTGGACACGCGACCGATTGCGGGCACGTATCCGCGCGGCAAGAATGCCACCGAGGACCAGGCACTGGCCCAGGCACTGGTGGCGCATCCCAAGGAGCGGGCCGAACACATCATGCTCATCGACCTGGCCCGCAATGACCTCGGACGTGTCTGCACTGGTGGTTCGGTGCGGGTGGATGAATACATGGCGGTGGAAACCTACGCCCATGTGCATCACATCGTTTCCAATGTCACCGGCGAATTGCGCGCCGGAGTTTCGCCCGTGGAAGCTTTGCGCGCCGTATTTCCAGGCGGCACCATCACCGGCTGCCCGAAGGTGCGCTGCATGCAGATCATTGCGGAACTGGAGGCGGCGCCGCGGGGTCCCTACACCGGCAGCCTGGGATACCTCAATCACGATGGTTCCGGCGATTTCAACATCCTGATACGCACCATGTCGCTGTACGGTCAGGAACTGGAATTCCGCGCCGGCGCAGGCATCGTTGCGGATTCGCACCCGGAGCGGGAACTTGCAGAAACGCAGGCCAAGGCGCGTGGCATGCTGCTGGCGCTGCTCCCATGAGCACTGCATTGCAGGTATTCGTCGATGGTCGACCGTGCAGCGAGAGCTGGCCACAGGACCGGGCGCTGCAATATGGCGACGGACTGTTCGAAACCATGCTGGTGCGCAATGGCCGCATTCGTTTTGAAGCGCTGCATCGCGCGCGTCTGGCGCAGGGCTGCAACCGCCTCGCCATCACTGCTGATCACGCGGCCATCTGGCGGCAGGCGAGGCAGCTCGCAAGTGGGCTGGGGGCGGCCTTGCTGAAGCTGCAGCTGACACGGGGTGATGCCACAACGCGTGGCTACGCACCTTCCGGCGTCGAGCGCACGCGCGTGATTCTCAGCGTCTATCCAGCGCCGACTGCGGCTGATCTGCCTGCAACTGTGCGCGCGGTAACACTGCGCAATTCTCTGGGCGAGAACCCCGACCTCGCCGGGCTCAAGCACTGCAACCGGCTGGAGCAGGTGCTGGCGCGTGCCAGCTTGCAGGGCACCGATGCATTCGAAGGCCTGATGGCAAGTAGCTCGGGGCTCTTGATATCAGGCACCATGAGCAACGTGTTTGTGGAGCTGGACGGGCTGCTTGTGACTCCAGAGCTTGATCTGTGTGGTATCGCCGGAGTGTTGCGCGCGGTGGTGCTGCGCGAAGCGCAGCAGGCTGCCTTGTCCGTGCGCATCGCGAGGATCCCGATGTCTGCGCTCGAACGCTGCACTAGCCTCGCGGTGTCGAACGTGCGCCTGGGCCTGCTGTCCGTGCATGAACTCAATGGCCGCAAGCTTGGCCTCCAATCGTCACTGCGCGAACTTGCGGCAAGGATCGATCTCCTCGATGAATAGGCGCGGCAAAATCGGCATCCTCTTGTTGCTGTTGCTGGTGCTGATGACAGCCGCGACGCTGGGCCTGCGTCGCGTCGTGCAGCAGGCGGCGACCCGCCCGGGTCCTTCCACATCGATGCAGCAGTTCGAGGTGCAGCAGGGCAGCAGCCTGCGCTCTGTTCTGAAGGCGCTTGAGCGACAGCAGCTGATCGGCGATGCGAGGCTCCTGGAGTGGTATCTGCGTTGCTGCCAGCTTGGCACGCCGCTGTCCAGCGGCGACGTCAAGGCTGGCCGCTACCGCATCGTGCCGGGCCAGCCGCCCATCGAAATTGTGCGCCAGCTGATCGAAGGCCGGGTAGCACTGGAAAAGGTAACGATCGTCGAAGGCTGGAGCTTCGCGCAGATGCGCGCCCATCTTGCGCAGCAGCCCGACCTGCTGCAGACGCTGGGTAATCGCAGCGAGGCCGGGATCATGGAACAGCTCGGCGCCCCAGGCCTTCCGGCCGAAGGGCGCTTTGCCCCAGATACCTACTCCTACGCATCTGGCGTCACCACCGACATCCAGGTCCTCGGCATGGCGTTCACCGCACAACAGCGCAACCTGCAGACTGCGTGGGAGGCGCGGCAACCCGATCTGCCACTGGCGACCCCGGACGAGGCCCTGGTGCTCGCGTCCATTGTGGAAAAGGAAACCGGCCTTGCCAACGAACGCGCGCGTGTGGCGGGAGTGTTCATCAACCGGCTGCGAAAGGGCATGCGGCTGCAGTCGGACCCCACCGTCATCTACGGCATCGGCGACCGCTGGAACGGCAACATTCGCAAGCGCGACCTTACAGCCGACACGCCCTACAACACCTATACCCGAACCGGCCTGCCGCCGACGCCGATTGCATTGCCCGGGCACAAGGCCCTCGTCGCCACGCTGAACCCAGAGAAAACCGACTCGATCTTCTTCGTGGCGCTTGGTGATGGCAGCGGCGGCCACTGCTTCTCCGCCACAGTGGCCGAGCACAACCGCTGCGTGCAGCGCTACCTCGAACGGCTGCGCGCGCCGTCGATCGCGGAGGAGATCGCGACTCCGGCCGCAGCGCCTTCCCCTGCGGCATCGGCGACCCCATGAGCCGCGGCCGATTCATCACCTTCGAGGGCATAGAAGGCGCGGGCAAATCCAGCCTGCAGCGCGCGCTGACCCAGTCGCTGACCGCGCGCGGCCACGTGGTGTGCGCCACGCGTGAACCCGGCGGCACGCCCCTGGCCGAGGAAATCCGCCAGCTGGCATTGGCCCGCCGCAGCGATGGCATGCCGCCAACCACCGAGCTGCTGCTGATGTTCGCGGCGCGCGCAGCGCATGTCAGCCAGCGGCTTTTGCCCGCGCTGGCGCGTGGAGAGTGGGTGCTCTGCGATCGCTTCACCGATGCGAGCCGCGCCTATCAAGGTGGGGGCAGGGGGCTGGACGAGACTGCCATCGATGCGCTGGCCGGTATCGCACATCCGCAGTTACAGCCGGACCTCACCTTCCTGCTCGACCTGCCGCCCGAAACCGGTCTCGCGCGAGCGCGTGCCCGGCACGACCAGGGCGATCGCTTTGAAGATGAGGCACTGGCTTTCTTCGCGCGGGTGCGCGCGCGCTACCTGCTGCTGGCGCAGTGCGAACCGCAACGCTTCCGCGTACTGGACGCAACCCGCACTCCCGCCGAGCTGCTCGAAGCAGCCTTGCACGAGCTCGCAGCACTGTGAGTCTTTATCCCTGGCTGGAACCCGCCGCTGCCAGGTTGCGCGCAGCCCGCGAAGCAGGGCGATCACCGCCTGCATTGCTGATCCATGAGGCCCCCGGCGTGGGCGCCATGCAGCTTGCGGTGTATGCAGCCCAACTGCAGTTCTGCGCGGCCAACCCGCCCGCCTGCGGTCGCTGCAACCACTGTCGGCGCATCGCGCAGGGTGAGCATCCTGATTTCATCGTGGTGGGGCCGGATGCTGAATCGAAGCTCGGCCAGATCACCATCGACCAGGTGCGCGCGATAGCCGGACAACTCGCCCTGTCGAGCTACCAAGGCAAGGGCACGGTGGTCGTGTTCCAGCCGGCCGAAGCATTGAACCGCAACGCGGCCAACGCCCTGCTCAAAACGCTGGAGGAATCCCGTCCGGATGCCAGCCTTGTGCTGGTTACGACCGCGCCGAGCCTGCTGCCTGCGACGGTCCGCAGCCGTTGCCTAAAGCTTGCCGCGGCCGCACCCGATCGCGACACAGCGATAGCCTGGCTTGCAGCGCAGCAGCCCGCCCACAAGGCTGATTGGCCGGCGGTGCTCGATGTACTGGGTGTGGCGCCCGTCGAAGCGCTGGCTGTAGACGTGGGGCATATACTGGCGATCCGGACCGAGGTCCTGCAGCTGCTCGATGACGCCCGCCGCGGCCGCATCGATGTGATCCGCACGGCCGAGGCCTGGGCAAAGGATGAGCTGCCCCTGCGCCTGCGCGGCATTGAGAACTGCCTCACAGGGCGGATTCTGGCAATGCGCTCTGGGCCCCGGTTGCAAGATGCGCCTTTAGACATAAATATAGGCACAGCGCTCGGACTGCTGGATGATCTGCGCGGGTTGCAACGCCAACTTGCCACGTCGCTCAACAAACCCCTGGCGCTGGAACGCCACCTCTGGCAGCTGAACAGGGCCGGCGGGGCCTGAAGCTCGACAACAGGAAGAACATGACGCCGAAAGACCCGAACGCGCGCTCAGGCGTTAATAAGCCGGGACTGCTGACGCTCACCATCAAGGACAAGAGCGCACTGTACATGGCCTATATGCCATTCGTGCGCAACGGCGGGCTGTTCATCCCCACGAACAGCAACTACCGGCTGGGCGATGAAGTGTTCATGCTGCTGAACCTGATGGGCGAGGATGAAAAGCTGCCGGTAGCCGGCCGCGTCATCTGGTTGACCCCCAAGGGCGCGCAGGGCAAGCGCACCACCGGCATTGGCGTGCAGTTCAGCGAGCAGGATCGCGGCCAGACGCAGAAGAAGATCGAGAACTACCTGGCCGGCGCGCTGGCCGGCGAGAAATCCACGCACACGATGTAACCGGCCCGGGCGCCGCCCGGGCCTACGTGCTTGCCCGTGGCCTTAGCCCGGCGCCGCGCGACGCAGGCCGCGCTCCATGGTCGACAGTCCGCCCTTCAGCACATAGGCGTCAAAGCCCTTTTCCACCAGGATGAACGCCGCTGCAGAACTGCGCCGCCCCGTGTCGCAATAGACGATGTACGGCGTGCTCTTGTCGAGCGCGGAAAGCTTCAGACGGATGAAATACAGCGGCACATTGATGGCCGACTCCACTGCCAGGTTTTGAAACTCCGATGGCAGTCGCACGTCGAGCCAGAGCCCACCTTTCTTTGCTACCAGTTGTTCAGCCTGCTCGGCGGTGACCCACTGCAGCAGCGGCTCGTTCATCAGTTCGCGGAAGTCGTCCTTTTTCAGGCGCATGAGCACACCGTCGGTGAGCATGGTCACCGTGGCATTGCGCTTGGCCTCGGAGATCAGCGCTTCCTCGCCGAAGGTATCACCAACGCCCAGTTCGGCGAGCCGGATGCCATCCTTGTTGAGCGGCGTCTCGCGCGTGACCACGCACCTGCCGCTGACGATGGCGTAGAAGTAGTCGCCCTCGGTGCCCTGGCGGATGACCACATCGCCGGCGCGATGGGGCATGCGCTGCATGCGCATGAAGATGGCCTGGATGTTGGCCGGGGGAATGCGTTGCATGGCGCGACTCTGCAGCAGCGTGGTCATCCAGTCGTCGCCTTCCGCACCCTGGAACTGCGCCTGCAGCTCCGCCACTTCGTAGGTGCCCGTCTGATCCCAGGTGATCATGACATCGAGCAGCTCGCTGTCGATGGACAGGTATTCAACGTTGTCCATGGCGCGGGCGGAGAATTCGCGCGGAATCTTCGCTGCGAGCGGGTTGCGTGCTTCGGGTGTTCCACCGGTGATGGCGCCGATGGTGCGGTCGTCTTCGCGCAGTTCGACAGTGCCGGTAATGATCCAGACAGTGCGCTTTTCGGTATCGCCCTGCTTGAACAGCAGCCTGCCGGAGTCCAGCTCCTGGATGACAACCTTGCGCGCCAGCGCCGCCTGATTCTCTTTCTTCAGGCCGTCAAGGGGCGCAAGCTTTCGCAGCAGCTTTACGTCGACGGGGCGGCCCTGGCTCATCGATTCATCCGTTCCATTTATCCGCGAAATACTATCACGCGCTGCGCAGGGCCGACCAACCGGCGTCAGGCGCGAAGCGTGACCCATGCAGCAGGGCCAGCTGCTGCAGGCGCGTATGCAGGCGTTCCGGTCCCTCGCTGCGGATCCATTGCAGTGGACCACCTCGGAACGGCGCAAAGCCGGCGCCGAAGATCACACCGGCATCGACCAGATCGCCGTCGGCCACAATAGCTTCGCGCAGACAGGCCACGCTCTCGTTGGCCAGCGTCAGCATCAAGCGGTCAGTCAGTTCCTGCGCCACCGCCGCTTCATCCACCGGCAGCTTCACGGCTTTGCCATCGACCCAGCGGTAATAACCCTGGCCGCTCTTGCGGCCGAGTTTGCGCTCGGCCACCAGCTGCTCGAGCTGCTTGAGTGGCAGGGGCGGTGTGCGGCCAATCGCATTGCCGATGATTTCACCCACATGCTTGCAGACGTCCAGCCCCACCACATCAGAAAGCTCGATCGGACCCATCGGCATGCCAAAGCGAGTGGCCGCGGCATCCACGACCTCGGGCGTCAGACCTTCCTCCACCGCGATCATCCCTTCCTGCATGTAGGGAATCAGCACCCGGTTGACCAGAAACCCGGGCGAACTGCGGCAGGGCAGCGGCAGTTTGTCCAGACGCCGCACGAATGCCGCTGCGGCCGCCGTCACCGCAGCGCGCGTGTCTGGACCCCGGATGATTTCGACCAGCGGCATCTGCGCCACGGGATTGAAGAAATGCAGGCCGACAAACCGCCCAGGGTCCGGCATCGCTATGGTCAGCGACTCGAGCACCAGGCTCGATGTGTTGGTAGCCAGGATGGCACTGTCTTTCATGCGCGGCAGCAGTGAGGCATACAGCGCGCGCTTGGCTTCCAGGTTTTCGAAGATGGCCTCGATGACCAGATCAGCCTCCGCAATCCGGTTTCCTTCCACATCGGCCACCAGCCGCGCACTGGCAGCCGCTTGTTCGGCTTCGCCAGGTATGCGCTTCGCGAACAGGTCCGCGGCACGCTTGATGGCCGGTGTGACTTGTTCGAGGCTGCGGTCCTGCAGGCTGACATGAAAACCGCGCAGCGCGCACCAGGCGGCAATATCGCCACCCATGATGCCCGCGCCCACCACGTGCACATTACGGATGACGACCGCATCGGCCGCTGGTTTGCCTCCCAGTGCTTTCAGCCGGTCCTGCAGCAGAAAGACCCGCACCAGATTGCGGGCCGTGCTGCCGGTGAACAATTGCGCGATCGACTGCGCTTCGGCTTCATAAGCCGCGCGCCCGCTGCCGCCATGCCTGGCCCAGAGGTCGATGATGGCGTAGGGCGCCGGGTAATGGTCGCGTCGCACGCGGCTGCTCACCTGGCGCAGCAGCGCAGGCGTGATGAACGGCCGTACCGGGGGCCATGACAGCACACGCTCCAGCAATGCTGGTCGTCGGGCCGCAGGTTTTGTGACGATCAGTTTGCGGCAGACCGCATCCGCCTGTTCTTTCGGCACCAGCGCATCGATGAGTCCGAGTTTGAGCGCGCGCTCGCCGCGGATGTTCTTGCCGGTGAGCATCATGTCCATCGCCGGCCGCACGCCCAGCAGTTGCACCGCGCGCACCGTGCCGCCGAATCCCGGATGAATACCCAGCTGCACCTCGGGCAGGCCGAGTGCGAGTTTGCCGTCGTCCACGCCCACGCGATAGCGACAGGCCAGCGCCAGTTCCATGCCGCCACCCAACGCAAAGCCATGCAGCAGCGCGACAGTGGGGCAGGGCAGCGCCGCAATCCGGTCGCACAGACCCTGGCCAAGCCGGATGCTGCGCAGCGCATCGTCCACCGTTGTGAAGGTCGTGAACTCGTTGATGTCGGCGCCAGCGATGAAGCCGCCCGGCTTGCCGGAACGGATGATGAGCCCCACGGGCGGTGACCGTTCAACTTCACTGAGCACAGTCGCCAGTTCCTGCAGCACTGCCGCGCCCAGCGTGTTGGCAGACCTGCCAGGCATGTCGAGGGTCAGCAGCGCGATGCCGTCAGGCTCGCGCACTATTGTCCAGGCTGGGCTCACCATGTTTTCAACTCCTGCGCAGCTGGAAATCGCAGATCAGCGGCCGGTGATCAGACAGCCGGATATCGGGAATGCGGAAGTCGGTGACTTCGATCTGCTCGCTCACCAGTACAAAGTCGAGCTCGGCGCGGGGCGCCTTCGCCGGATACGTGGGCAGGCTGTGGACGTTGGCGCTCGTGAGGCGCGAGGCGCGCATGAACAGGTAGAGTTCATGCGTGCCCCAGAAGGTATTGAAGTCGCCAGCCACGATGACCGGCTTGGTCGCCTTCTCCACCAGCTCGTGCAGGTAGCGCAGCTGGTACTGTCGGTGCCGGTACTTGATCGACAGATGCACCAGGAACACGCACACCTCTTCCAGCTCCAGCTCGATGATCAGCCGCTTGATGCCGGAGTCGAAGTAGTGGAAGCGCTCGCCGTGCACCCGCGGTGCTGCCAGGAAAGCGTTGGCCTGCTTGCGCACGATGGGCAGAAAGTGGTTCATCGAGGCCGCGCCGTACTTGCATTCATACGTCGAGAAATGGCCCAGGCTCCCGGCGATGAACTCGGCCTGGTTGACCATGCCCGAACGCACGGAGCCGGTATCCACCTCGATCAGGCCGATGATGTCGGCATCCTGCTTGCGCAGGAATTCCGTGAGCCCTGCCAGCACACGGCGGTTGCTGCGCAGATAGCCCGCACCCGGCACGGGCAGGTGAAAGGCTGGTCCGGTGCCCGTTGCATAGCGAATGTTGTAAATCACCAGACGCAATACACACCCCGGCATCGGCCTTATACGAAGCTAGTTTATCGGGTGTTGAGGTACACTGGGTCGCGTATGTCGCAGCAAACTCCCTTTCGAGTGTTCGTCACACATTGCTGGCACGATTCGGACGACTATTCCCGGCTGTTCGAATACCTTGAAAGCGCCCGCAATTTCTTCTATCGCAATACCGGGACGCCGGACAAGCCGCCAGCGTCCGGCGCCACCGAAGCCGTGCGTGACGACCTCCGCCGGCAGATCGATGCCGCAGAAATCGTCATCGCGCTGGCCAGTCTGTACTCGACCCAGCCGGATCTCACCATCTTCCAGATGAACTATGCCCAGTCGCAGAAGAAGCCCGTGCTGCTGCTGCGGCCCTTCGGGTCACGCGAGGATCTTCCCAAGCTGCTCAAGGATCGATCGGATGGAACCAGCGAGTGGGAGGAGCGCGGCCTGGTCGACGCCATCCGGCGGATGACGCGTCACGAGAACACGGCGCGTTACGAATCGATAGATTTCAACCCGGAAGACTTCCAGGACTTCAAGCTGGACTGATCAGCCCTCGGCGGCGAACAGCGGCACCACTGGCGTGGCGCCCGGCTTGCGCACAGTGCGTCGCATCGCGACCCCCGCCACTTCTGCTCTGGCCAGTGCTGCGAATGCACGCACCACCAACGCGGCATAGCGCCCGGCTTCATCATTCGACATCTTGCGTACCGAAGCCCGGACTACACTTTCGCGCGGCAGGGGCTGCGCGCGGTGCATTGCCTCGCACAACTCGGCGAAGTCGTTGCGGATGATGTCGGGCAGATCGTCCACATCAACGTCAACCAGGTGTGATGCATAGGCATCGGCCAGTCGATCCTTGATCGAGCCTTCCTGCGAAAGGCGGGTGGCGGCACGCTGGAGAAGATCAAGTGCGTTGTTCATAGCAGTTCCTGCCGACTTCGGAAGTTGGTCTTGTTGTTGCTGCAACCTCATGTAACGCATTAAGGCTGCACCATCAGAACTTCTTGTAGAGTCAATAACGTACGACTGAAATATACACCCGCATAGCATTTGCGCAAATTGAAAATCGAGCATACGCGGCAGGGTTTACGGGTCGGTGGCGGTACCTCTCCAGTCGTTATTGCAGTGATATCTGCATAACGAGCGTAACGTGCTGTTTCAACTACGAATAGCAATGGTACTAGCGGCTGCGCCACCCCGACGCCGGAGCGCCCGCAAACAGCAAATAGCCTCTATTGCCGCTGGGCAGGCTTTGCGCATTCGCAGCAGATACAGGCCCGCGGAAACTCGCTGGCGCGCATCTGGACTGGGGCAGGGATGCTGGTATTGCGACACCAGCAGTTGGCGGCATCGCTGGCCCCCTGGGTCATGGCGCATTGGTTGCCCGCGCCGCACAGCGGGCAATGGGCAGGATCGGAAGCAGTGTTCAGTGGTGCCTTGCTGATTGCATCAGCTGGTCCCGCACGCGGCGCACCGCAAGCAGCGTAACGAAATTGGTGATCGTCGCGCCCTGCGCAAGCGCATCGCGCTCGCGCTCAAACAGCGCGGTGATTTCAGCCAGCGGTGCTTTCATGTCCCGCGCCAGCATCTCAAGTGCCGAGGTAGTTGAGGACTGGGTCATGGGTGTCACTCCTTTTTCCGCGCCCTGCGTTGCGGCGCAGTGTAGTGCGTCCAGACAGGGGCCGGCGTCAGTGACCGCATTTACAGCTTATGTCCAACCGCATATTCATGATTTAAATCATTGTTTGTCCTAAAGAAGAAATCATCGCCACGGTCTGGCTTGACTTTCAGGGCCAAGAAGTCTGTAATTTCTGTCATGACAGAACAAACAGACAAGACTGGCGAGCTACCGCAGGCGGTGCGGGAGTTCGTATTGCTGTGGGGCAACCTCGGCGAACGCTGGGGCGTGAACCGCTCGGTGAGCCAGATCCATGCGCTGCTCTACGCATCGGAGCGTGCGCTGACGGCTGAGGAAATCGCCGCTACCCTGAACATTGCACGTTCCAATGTTTCCACTTCACTGCGCGAGCTGCAGAACTGGGGCATCGTGCGACCGACTTCGGTGATGGGCGATCGACGCATGTTTTACGAGGCCGAGACCGACCTGTGGACATTGATGTCCCGGATTGCACAGGGTCGCAAGTCGCGCGAGCTGGATCCGGCTGCCGCGGCATTGCGGCAGTGCCTGGCGGCAGCGGAGCAGGACCGCTCCACCAACCCGGTGGCGACCAAACGGCTGCGGGCGATGCTGGAATTCGTGGAGCAGACCAGCCGGTGGTACGAACAGATGGCCACGCTGCCCAAGTCTCAGCTGGCAACCCTGATGAAGCTCGGCAGCGGCGTGTCGCGGTGGCTGTCGCCACGCGGCGGCAAAGCGCCACGTGGCTGAAATGAGATGAACGGGATTTCAAGGCGAAAGCAGACGTGTCTGCCCGGGGCGAGCGCCCTGTGGAATCCAGCTCCCGGGATATCAGCGCTATGCCTCATACCGGAATGATTCCGCGGCTGATGGGGACGAACTTCGCTTCGCTGCACCCGCATGTGCAGGCTGTGCATGGCGGAAATAGTCGACGCTGGGTTGGGCGGGCAACCGTGCAGCGAGGAAGCCACGGGTTGCTGCGCCTCGCAGCGGTGATGGCCGGATTGCCAGCATCCCAGCACAACGTGCCCACATCAGTAACGATCATGGCAAACGAAGGCTCTGAGACATGGACGCGCCACTTCGGCAGCGCAGTCCCGATGCGCTCGACGTTGCGCGCGAAGGATGGTCTGCTGGCGGAACAACTGGGCGCAGTCACCATGCAGTTTCAGATTGCCGCACACGAAGGTGGCATGACCTGGGAGTTGCGACGTATCACTTACCTTGCGATCCCATTGCCGCGTCGCTGCTTCAACGTGCAGGTGCGCGCGGACTCCACGGGCAGCGCCTATCGCTTCTTTGTGGCCGTGCGCCTGATGGGCCTCGGCGAGCTGATCCGGTACGAGGGAGAACTCGATGTCACCGACTGATCGTCTCATGGTGTTTGACGGGCTTTGTCATGTATGCAGCGGCTGGGCGGGATTTATCGCTCGACATCCAGTGATACCGCCGTTTCGTCTGGTGGCAATGCAGAGCGAGGAGGGCAGGACGCTGCTCATGGCACATGGCATCGATCCAGATGATCCATCAACATTTCTGGTGATCGATTCAGGGCGCGTGTATCGCGAATCCGAAGGCGCCATTCATGTGGTAACCGTGTTGGGTGGTGCGTGGCGCTGCTTCTCGATTGCGCGTGTGATCCCGCGTGATTTACGGGATTCAATGTACCGATTGCTGGCGCGCAATCGATATCGCTGGTTCGGCCGGCGACAGGTGTGCTACGTGCCTCGAGAGGCATGATGCGTGTAGTGGTACTAGGTGGTGCGGGCAATTTCGGCGCGCGCATTGTGCGCGCACTGAACGGTGAGCCCGGAGTGCAATTGATGGCAGCGGGCAGACGGGCAGTAGCTGTGCCCGGCGCGGCGGAAGTACCCACCATAGCGCTGGACATTGGCGCGCCTGATTTCGCTGCAAGGCTGAAAGACCAGGCGCCGGAACTGGTCATTCACTGCGTGGGGCCGTTCCAAAAGCAGGACTATCGTGTGGCGCAGGCAGCCCTTGCCGCGGGTGCCAACTACCTGGATTTGGCCGATGGGCGCGACTTCGTCGCCCGATTTTCTGCTGCGATGAACGCCACCGCGATCCGGCATGGACGCACCGCAATCAGTGGCGCGAGCACGTTGCCGGCATTGTCGACTGCTGTCGTTGATGCCCTTCGTAAAGGGCTCTCCGGGATGGATTCGATTCAGATAGTGATTGCGCCTGGGCAGCGCGCTCCGCGCGGCGTGGCGACGTTGGCGGCCGTGTTCAGCTATCTGGGCAGACCGGTTTCGCTGTGGCGCGCCGGTCGCTGGCACAAGGGCTGGGGTTGGATGCATCTGAAGCGCTTTCAACTTGGTTTTGGAAGGCGTTGGGGCGCGTTGTGTGACGTGCCCGATCTTGCCCTCCTGCCCTTGCGGTACCCACAACTGCAATCAGTAGCCTTTCACGCCGCGTTGGAAATCCGTGTTCAGCACCTTGTGCTGTGGGTGATGGCGGGCCTGCGGCGACTGGGCCTGCCATTGCCAGTCGAGCAATGGGCGCGCGCGCTGGACAGGATGGCGGCGATGTTCGACGGCCTCGGCGGTAAGTGGGGTGGCATGCAGGTGGAGGTCGTGGGTATTGCCGCAGACGGCGCGCGCGTGAGGCGCAGCTGGACGCTACAGGCGCCCGTCTTGAATGGGCCGGAGATACCCTGCATGGCCGCGATTCTGCTCGCGCGAAGGCTGGCGCGCGGCGAGCAGTTTTCTGCCGGTGCATTCCCCTGTATGGGGTTTGCATCGCTGGCGGATTTTGCACCCTTGTTCGCGCATTGGGATATCACGACGCAGACCCGGGAGTCCTCGCAATAAGGTGTACGGTCGTCTTGTCAGACACGTCCGACTAAAACCTCCGCGTTGCATGGGGGTTGCTGAGAAGAACAACCCGATAGCATCCAGTCCATCTGGAGCAACGGTGACCGCTTATGAACGCAGGAATACAGAACCGAAACGGCATCATCGGGTTTCCCGACTCCCCCAATGGGCCGGGACCACACATCATGGCCGCGGACTCCCTGACGGGCGAAAAAGTCGTCAATCAGACAGGGGAAGGTCTCGGCGAAATCACGCACATCATGCTGGACCTCACCCAAGGCACGATTGCCTATGCAGTACTGTCCTTCGGCGGCCTGCTGGGAATACACGACAAGCTGTTCGCAGTGCCCTGGCATTGCCTGGCGCTCGATGTCGAGAACAAGTGGTTCGTACTGAATGTCGACAAGGATCAGCTGCGCAATGCGCCCGGATTCGACAAGAATCACTGGCCCGCGATGGCGGACCCGGACTGGGCAAGGGACGTACACGCCTACTACGGCCCGAGAGCCGTTTCCAGGCGCCCATTCATCTAGTCGTGTGATAGCCTGCTGCCGGCAAGAACCGAAGCAGGGGAACTCATGGACCGCACTAGCCTGATGCCTCTCACCGTATGGGAGGCGCTTACGCTGGCGTGCCTTACCATCGCGCTACCCACATCCGCGCATCACAGCGCCGCGATGTTCGACACCACCAAGGAAATCATGGTCGAAGGTGTCGTCACTGATTTTGCTTGGAAAAATCCGCACAGCTCCCTCACCGTTCGTACTGCCACCGGACCGCTGGTGATGGAACTCGGTCCTCCGTCTACGCTCGGCCCGCTGGGCCTGAAGAAGGAGACCATCAAGGTGGGTGATCGCGTCACCGTGCGCGGCAATCCGCCGCGGACCGGAAAGGTTGCGCTCGCCCGCGAACTGATCCGGCCCGATGGCTCGACCGTGCCGTTGATCCTGGGCGGGCAGGCCCAGCGACCGCCGCCAGTTGCGAAGACGGAAACGATTGCGGGCACCTGGGTGCCAGAAGGATTTTTTAGTTTTCTGCAGAGCCGCGCCAAATGGCCGCTCACCGACAAGGGCAGGGCTGCCCTGCAGTCAGCCAACTCAAAGCTAAGCACGCAGAACGAGTGCATTCCCGTGGGCGCGCCGATGGTGATGCACTATCCCGTTGCCAACCGCATCGTGATCGGACGTAACGTGGTGCGCATCATCGTGGACTGGATGGGCGCCGAGCGGATCGTTTACCTCGACGGCCGCAAGCCACCGGCGAATGCCAAACGCTCACTCCAGGGTCATTCCACCGGCAAGTGGGAAGGCACCACGCTCGTGATAGATACCACGCAGTTCGCCGAACACCGCGAAGGCAATGCCCTTGGCCTGCCATCCGGCCTGAACAAGCATCTGGTCGAAAGATTCTCGCTGTCCGAAGACCGGCAACACTTGACCTATGAGTTCGTGTTGGAGGATCCAGACTGGTTTACGGCACCGGTGAAGCAATCGATTCAGTGGGATTACCATCCTGAGATCGCGCCCTCGGGCGTCAAGTGCGACATCAAATCTGCGAGCCGCTATCTCAAGGAAGGTTGACCGCAGTCAGACTGGCTCCCAACGACTCATATCCGGCTCGTTGCCAAGGCTGATTTCCAGCAAACAAAAACGCACACGGCGGTCGAGTTCGGCGACCTGTTCGTCGTCCATGTTTTCGATGCGGTAGACATCGCCTGGATCCACGTGACGTTTCGCCATGAGCGTGATCCGTTCGGAGATGCGCGCAACGACGCCAAGCGTCTCGAAGTGTGGCCCGCTAGAAGCCGCTTCGATCATCGCGGTTTCAAGCTCCGCGTACCCTTCCTCGTCGAATAGACCGTCTTCCATCAAGCGGCCGAGGATGGAGTCGTCATCCCATCCATCACTGGCCGGGTCATTCTGGGCAAGGAGGGAATATTCGTTGTCTGAAGAATCGTCCATCGTTTGACTCATGCTGGGCGATCAGGCTCAACGTTCACGCGCAACCACGGGACGAGCTTGTCAAAGCGAAATGAACCAGTGGCATACATTTCCGAAATAAATTCATAGGTGACATCCGGGTCAGAGACCAGGCGTGCGCCGTTGATCACAAGAAACGTGTACACCGCTGCAAACGCGGTGCGCTTGTTTCCATCAACGAACGGGTGATTCTGAGACAAGCTTTCCCACAGCGCAGCAGCTTCTTCGATCAGATCACTGTAGTAGCCTGTTTGCGGCCGATACAACGCCGCCTCCAGCAGACCTAGATCGCGGACTCCGGATGAACCGCCGTACCGCGCTATCTGATCATCATGCATCGCCAGTACATCGACGAGCGTCAGGAAGTCGCTCACTTAGCGAGCTTTTCGTACAGCGGAGCGTATTTCGCGTGACTGCCCTGGTAAGCGCTCATGACATGATGGCGTGCGCTGGAATTCTTTCGCTTCTCGAGCAGATCAAGCAGCGCTTCATCTACCAGTGCCTGCAACTGACGTCCTTCCTTGGCGGCCAGATCACGAACCGCGCCCAAGGTCTGGGAATTCACCTGGGTGGCAAATTTTTCGCGCTGTTGGGCCATGTTGCAAATCCTTGCGTTAGGAGATGCATACTATCATGATACATCATGAAATATCAAGATCAGTCGCCATCAGGCGATGCGCACATCCATCGGACCCTGCGATCGCTGTAGCGGGGCGGGGCGAAGGATCACGGCGTAGGTCTGACCTGCGGAGTCGTACCACCGCCCGACATGGTCATGACCCTGCCGTCGGAAAACGTGATCTTCATAAAGCTACCGCCCTTTTCGCCATTGCGCAGGGGATGAATGAGGATCGAGACCTTGTCACCAGGCTTCAGGGTGTTCTTGGTCCAACCGCGGCGCCCGAGGAAGTTGGGGCTCTGGCCCTCTACGCCCCACTGTTCGCCTGAACCTTCCGGGGTCGGCACCATCAGCCAGGTCCAGCTGTGCGGATTGCTCCACTGAAACGCGACGATTGTGCCGGTGATCGTGCGCTCCTGGGTCAGGTCGAACATGGAGAAGGAATGATGAGCCCGGGCTACCGGCGCGCTCAACAGGAGAGTGGCCGCGGCCACGCTCATACCGACTATCGCTACGTGCATGCTTGAACGTCGATTCATTTGGCGATCCCCGCTGGTAGAGGAGGTGTCAGGTCGACACTCGCGTGGCCGTTCTCATCCAATCGATCACGGTTGTTCTGCTGGCAGACGTATTCGGCCAAGGTCCAGTCGCGATGTCGCTTGAACGTGCGCGTGTGCTTCCAAGGTTTGGCCAGAGCTTCCGGATCCTCAACGGTCGTCTCGACCAACAGGGTCTCCGGGTCGGTCAGGCGCATCCGTTCGATGATGTGCAACTTGTCGGAGTGACGCACGCCGAAGTTCTGGGCGCGGGTTCCCGAGCTCAGTGGTGTTTCGGGGCTGATGCCGACTGTGTCCACCACCAAAGTGTCGCCTTCCCAATGGCCAATCGAGTGGCCGTTGAAGGTCAGGTCTGGATCGATCGGGTGCGCACGACCGTCGGTATAGATGTGGCGAGACTGACTATAGACCTCGAACAGGATGACCACCTGACCAGGGCTGTAGAGGAACTGTATGGGAAATGGGGGCGACATGATCCCCGGCATGCCCGTGGGCACGCAATTCGCGTTGGGGGTGTCCTGCTCGTCTCCGGCCTTCTTTCTGTCCTGGTAGGCCTGGAGCATGGCGGCATAGGCAGGAGTCAGGGAAAGCTGTGTTTCTGATGCGCGGTCCGCCGCCGTGGCTGCGACCTCGAATATCCCCGTGGTGAAATCGGGGAGCTTGGCGATCTCACTCCAGGACTTGCCCTGAGCAACTGCGGCGGCGCCAGCAGGGCAGCTCAGAAGCACCGCTGTGAGCAGGCCAAAAACAGGTAAAACGCGAGCGGCCATCGTGTTGCTCCCCTGGGTACAGGCCCCTTTTGTCATTTTAGCGGGATATAAAATCATACCATTGAACGTTCCGTGTGGCTCGGATTGCGCTGTGGCGCATCGCGCGGCAATTTCGATACGGCCCGGATGGTATCTGTACGAGTGACGGGAATTGTCCTTCTGTATTGGGACACAGCTATTCGGTGTGTCGGTTCTCTTGGCGTAATGAGCTGCAGCGATGATCCCCGCTTCGCCGTCTGTCCTACACACTAATGACAAGCTGGACCGAATGTTCCAGCACGTGCGGTTGCATTCGACACCACTGACACGTCCTTGCTGATACGTGAGGACCTGAGCTTCGGCGCTCGACTGCCTCGCCTTCGAAGCAGGGCAGGTCACCGGTGATACAGCGACGGATGCGCCGAAGCTGCGCGCGCGGCTTCGGGATCACGCTCCTGTCGTAAGATGACAGGACGAACCTCCGCACATTAGGCCGCGCGCCAGGAAGAGTTCGCCAATATTGGGAGCGCGGCTCGCTTTCTGATGTCCGCCCCGGACCCTCAGCCAATCGACTACCGCCCAGTCCACCAGCGCCTTGTCCGTCTCGACCCCGCCGACAGTATTGTAGTCCGAATGACGGAAGCCCAGCTCAAGGTCCAGCTTCTTGATGATGTCGATCATTCATCATCCCGTACCACCTTTCACACGTCTATTGAGCCGCTCGGCACTGATGCCCTCGAGCACAATCAGACTCCAATATGGTGAACCTCCGACAGGGTCCTGACTCCCCGGAGCAATCGATGTTACGACTTTCGCAGGTAACCAAGATCTATGCTGGCGGCGTGCACGCGCTGCAGGCGGTCAGCCTGGATATCCCCGCCGGCCTGTTTGGTCTGCTCGGACCCAACGGTGCTGGCAAGTCCACACTGATGCGAACCATTGCAACGTTGCAGAGTCCTGACTCCGGAACCTTGCAGTTCGGCGCCATTGACGTGCTGCAGGACAAGATGGGGCTGCGGCGCGTGTTGGGCTATCTGCCGCAGGAATTTGGCAGTTATCCGCGTACACCAGCGGAGATGATGCTGAGACATTTTGCCGCGCTGAAAGGGATATATGGTCCTGACCAAAGGGGGGAAGCAGAAAGACTGCTCGTGCTAACCAATCTTTGGGACGTGCGCAAGCGCAGCGTCGATACCTTTTCGGGCGGCATGAAACAGCGTTTTGGCATCGCGCAGGCGCTGCTGGGCAATCCGCGTCTGGTCATCGTAGATGAGCCTACAGCCGGTCTGGATCCAGCTGAACGCAGGCGTTTCCAGAACCTGTTGGTTGATATGGGGCAGGACCGGGTCGTGATCCTGTCAACGCATCTGGTTGATGATGTTGCCGACCTGTGCCCGCGGCTTGCGATCATGGGGCAGGGCCGCATTCTTGCAGAAGGCCGCCCCACGCAGCTTGTCGATGCGCTCGCAGATCAGCTGTGGACAACAATGGTACGGCGCGACCAGGTGGCCGCATTGCGCGCACAGCATCAAGTGCTCTCGTGCCGTCTGAAAAGCGGCAACGTGGAAGTGCGCGTGCTGGCTGCGAACTGCCCCCCGGGCATGGACAAGGCAGTGCCGACACTGGAGGACGTGTACTTCGCCACGCTGCATCAGCACGGCCTTGCCGCGAATCCAGAGTGAACGATGCGCAACTTCATCGACGTACTGCGCTTCGAATTACGCCTGCATCTTGCTGCCCCGATCTTCTGGGGAATCGCAATGGTGTTCTTCACACTACACCTTCTGACGTTGACGCGCACCGGCATCAACCTTGGCGACAACGAACAAATCGCGATCAACAGCGCATGGCTTATCTTTCAGACTGAAATCGCAATCGGTGCGCTGGGCATGGTGCCTTGCATCGTCTTCGCTGTGATGGCGATGACGCGCGACCACGAGCGTCAAACTGCCGAAATGTTTTTTTCGACGCCGGTCACGAGCATCGCGTTTGTGCTGGGACGCTTTTCCGCAGCCACACTGGTGGCGGTGCTGATCGGCACATTCGGCATGTTCGGCGCGTTTACAGGTCAGTTCATGCCCTGGGTAGAAGCCGAACATCTGCTGCCCCTCACCTGGCAACCCTGGGTGCTGGTCTATTCGATTCTCGTGGTGCCCAACATCCTGGTGTTCTGTGCACTGTTCTTTGCGGTCGCGGCGCTGACACGTTCTTCAGCCCTGACTTTCTGCGCCGCGCTGATAGTACTAGTACTGGACGTCGTGCTGTTTGGGAGCGTCGCAGGCGAAACACCTGCCTGGAAGACCCTCGCAGATCCCTTTGGAGTACTGGCTGTCGCGGAAGTTGGCCGATACTGGACGGTTGATGAACTGAATACACAGTTGCCGACCGCATTACTGATGCCCAATCGCCTGCTATGGATGTCTGTCGCGCTCGCAACGGTGGTATTCACGGTGTGGCGCTACCGGATGGAACTGCCGACAGCGTCCGGCAAGCCTGCTGCTGCAAATCGCAAGGCGACATTGCCTACAAGCGGGCCAGTCGAGTCCGCCATACATCAGCCGCGTTTCGGTGCGGCTGCGACCTGGCACCAGCTTGCCTCCCAGTTGCGGATGGACTGGCGCGGCGTGTGGCAGAGCCCGCTGTTCTGGGTCGTGCTGGTGCTGACCTTGATGTCCACCTGGGACAATGGCAATGGTCTTGTCAGCAGAATAGCGGGCATACCGATGTATCCGGTGACATCTCTGATGCTTGGCTTTTTTCGTTTTGGGCTTGCCCAGTTCCTGATAATCGCGATCCTCTATTTCGCCGCCGCGCTGGTGTTCCGCGAACGTGACAGGGGCGTGTTCGGCATCGCCAGTGCCACACCCTATCCAGACTGGATTCCGGTTGTATCGAAGACCCTAACTGTTTGCGGCGTCGTACTGCTGCTGTGCCTGTTGACGATAGCAGTGGCACTTGCTGTGCAGGAAGCGGCTGGTTTTCACGACCATGGCCTAGGCGTGTTTCTGCAAGGCGTATTTGTAAACAACGGTTTCTATTACTGCATGCTGGCGGTGTTGTGCACGTTCGTCCTGGTGGTAAGTCCGGGCAGATGGAGCGGCATGGTGATCTCACTGGTGGTACTTGGGGTGCTCACGGCATTGCCGGCGCTGGGCTTCGAGCACGTGCTTTATGGGTTCAGTATTCCCTACGTAGTTCATTCAGATATGAATGGCTTCGGTCATTTCCAGTTGCAGACGTGGTCTCTCATTGCCTATTGGGCTGCGTTCTGCGTGTTGTTGATGTTGGCAGGTCATCTGCTGTATCCACGAAGCCACGCCGCAAGCTGGAGCGAACGTTTGCGCGACGCGCGGGGGCGGCTTACTGCTTCGGCAGTCACAAGTGGTTGCGTGGCGGGTCTCGCATTTGCTGGAGCCGGCGGTGTAATCTTCTACAACACCAACATCCGGAACGACTACCTTACTCGAGAAAAGTCGCTCGCCGCGCAGGCGCGCTACGAACTGGAATACGGCCAATACCGCGATCTGCCGGCCCCGTCTCTGGTAGACCTGGACCTAACAATGGACCTTTACGCATCAGAGCGCCGGCTGGTGTCGCGTGGCCGAGCGGGCCTGCGCAATGACAAGACGGTGCCAATTAGCGACTTCGTACTATCCGTCGACACTCGCAATCTGGTCGAAGAGCTGGAGGTGGAGGGCGCAAAGCTTGTGTCATCGGATCCTGCGCAGGGGTTCTACCTGTTCCGACCGGACATGCCGCTTGCCCCAGGTGACGTACTGACGATGCGTTGGCATACCAAGCGCCACAACCGCGGCTTCGTCAACTCAAATCCAGACAACGAAGTCATCCCGAACGGTACCTACTTGCGTAGCGCCATGTCCGCCTTGCCCGGGTACTGCACCGAGTGCGAGTTGCGCACCGATCGTGAACGCTTTGGTTTGCCGCCCGCGCCACGCATTCCTGCGTTGGGCGATCCCGCGCACCTCGATGACCTCTGGCGGGGCATCACCAGCCGCAGCCGCTTCCATCTCGTATTCAGCACCGACGGTGACCAGACTGCCGTGGGCCCAGGCCTGCTCAATCGCAGTTGGGAAGAAGGCGGCCGCCGCTATTTCGACTACTCGCTCGAAGGCCCGGTATGGCCACTGGTGATGTTCCTTTCCGCCCGCTATAAAGTGGCGCGCGACAGCTGGAATGGCGTCGCACTGGAAGTCTATTACGATGCACAGCATCCGTGGAATGTGCTGTCGATGCTGGAAACGGCCAAGAAAGGCCTGGCCTACTACAGCCGCGAATTCGCGCCGTTTCCGCTGACGTACTACCGCATGGCCGAGTACGCACGTTATCGCAGCAGCGTGCAGGCCGGAGTCGGCCTGATTGTCACCGGTCATGCAAAAGTCCCCAGTAATGGTCAGGTAATTCTCCCCACCCTCTTTTCACCCGAGGAGGGCAGACGATGTTGGACACAAGAGAGATCGAGCTGACTATGGCAGCCGAGGTCAACG
>JBDSJD010000010.1:0-139856 GCA_039917615.1 Steroidobacteraceae bacterium | reverse complement strand
CAAGGCCAGAAAGCTTGCCAGCAGGAAGAAAGACAGCTAAAACTCGTCGCCTTCGGCTCCGCCAGCGGCTCACTCAGGTGGGCACAATCCCGGGAAATCGGGTGGGCTCAATGCGCGAAATCCTGCAAGGACTCGCCGCCGACTCCGAGGATGGCAACCTCAAGTACGAGATAAGGGATGGCGTATTCAAGTCGTTGTGCATTGCAGCCGAGGGTGTCAGCAAGGCGGCAGAAGCGTCGGGTATTCGCAAGGACGCAACCATATGGAAGCTTTCCATTGACGGCACGGGCAAAAGTGCGACGCGTGACTACTGCCTGGCCCATGGTGAAGCCCGAATCGGCTGGGGAAAAGTCGGTGACCTTTCCAGCCCAGACCTAATTGACCAAGCAGCTTACATGGCACTTGGAGTCCAAGATAAAAGCACGATTCAGGACTTCTCTGTCGGCACCGATGTGGGTGATGTCATTCTTTGTATTGGATCGAATAACTCGTTCCAGGCAGTGGGCGTTGTTCAGGGGCCATACCGCTATGATCCGAATCCCCCCCTGGGGGTTCGCGAGAACTATAAGAATGTTCTCCCGGTCAAGTGGCTAATCCAGGGACAAGACATCAACGTCACGGAAATCAACGATGGCGTGGGCTTCACACAGAAGACAATGTACGCCATGAGACGTCTCATTTGGCAAGACGTCGAGGCATTGCTCCGGCGGAATGGTGCAGAGCTGGAGAATGCTGCCAATGTGCCCGCAGCCCCAGGCAAGAAACCGCACGTCCTGATCATCGACGAAATCAATCGTGGCAACATCTCGCGCATCTTCGGCGATCTCATAACTTTGATCGAGTCATCTAAGCGCAGAGGGAGCAAAGAAGCCCTCGAAGTCACGCTGCCGTACTCGAAGAAGAAATTCAGCGTGCCGGACAACGTTTATCTGATGGGCACGATGAATACCGCCGACCGTTCTCTGGCTGGCCTCGATGTTGCGCTACGACGGCGTTTCGTGTTCGAGGAAATGCCGCCCAAACCTGAGCTGCTAAGTACAGTAGCTGGTATCGACCTGAAGCGACTGCTCGGCATCATGAATCAGCGCATCGAGGTGTTGCTGGGTCGCGACCATTTGCTGGGTCATGCCTACTTCATTGGCGTGGAATCACTGCCCGCGCTCAAAGAGGTATTCCGGCGCCAAATCGTCCCGCTGTTGCAGGAGTACTTCTTCGAGAACTGGGAAAAGATTGCCATGGTTCTCAATGACCCGCGCAAGCCGAAGGAATGCCAGTTCCTGTCCAAGCTGGAATTCGATGTGCATGTCTTGTTCGGCAGTGAAGAGGGCGTCGGCAACGGTAACTCGCGGTGGCAGATCAATGCGGCGGCATTTGACAAGATCGAAAGCTATACCGGCATCTACAACTAGCTTGCATCCGTGGGCCAACTTGTCACCGTCCGAGAACATGCGCGCCTGACTTCTGGCGAGGTTCCGGCTTCGGCTGTGAACGTTGCGCGGATACCGACTTCGGCCTTCGACTGGCTGGTGGCGGAAAGTGCGCGTCTGCGCGGCGGTGACAAGGGCGCACGGTTGGTGGAGCTGGAAAGCCGGCGTGAGTTGCGCCTGGACAACTATGTCGGCGTGTTGGAGTCGCCCTGCGGTACACGCATCGAGATTCTTCCCAAGCCGTTGGAGTCGACCGACGACACCATGGCTGGGCGCAGCCTGTTGCAGAAGATGCTCTCACGCTGTCTTAACGTGACGCCACGTCAGTCCAGCCCAACAGCGCTGCACACATTTGATGCACCACTGACTGAATGGGTCGCCAGCCAATTTCTGCGGGGCGTGGATCATCTGGTCAAGCGCGGCCTGCGCTTCGACTACCATCCGGTGCAGGAGGAACTACGCTTCTTGCGCGGACGGCTGTTGATTGTCAGGCAGATTCGCCAGCCACCGGGCCGCGCTCATCAGTTTCAGGTCGAGCACGATGTATTTGATGCCGACAGGGCCGAAAACCGGCTGATCCGCTCGGCGCTGGATGTAGTGCGCAAACACACCAAGGCGCCGAAGAACTGGCGGCTGGCGTACGAACTGACACACCATCTTCACGAGATTCCTCCGAGCCGGGATGTGGTGGAGGATTTTTGCCAATGGCGCGATGATCGACTGATGGCGCACTATTTTCCGGTGCGCCCATGGTGTTCGTTGATCCTGCACGAACAGATGCCGCTGACTTCAGTAGGCCCACAGACGGGTCAAAGCCTGCTGTTTCCCATGGAAAAGGTATATGAACAGTATGTCGGCCTGGGGCTGCTGCAATGGTTGCCTGCTGGAAGTGGATTGATCACGCAAGCATCGGGCCGCTGGCTCACTCAGCACCGCGAACGTGACTGGTTTCAACTACGCCCGGATTTCCTGATCGAGTACAACGGGCAACGCGTGGTTGCCGACGCCAAATGGAAGATTCTCGACACTACCAAGGACAGCAGAAACGACAAGTACGACCTTTCAGAGGCGGATTTCTACCAGCTTTTCGCATACGGCCAGAAGTGCCTGGGAGGAGCGGGAACGATGTACTTGTTCTTCCCCAAGACCTCACGATTCACAGTGCCGCTGCCTCCGTTCCACTTCAACGAGCACTTGCAACTGCACGTGGTGCCATTTGATCTTGATACTGGCCGGCCCGTCGGCGAGCCTGCTACTTATGATCCCTTCTATCAAGTGCAGGTTCTACCGGACACTGGGTGCACGAACCAGCAATCGCTTCGCACGCGCCATCGTATCGAGCGCCCTTGAACGCCAGGCGTCGTTCACGGAAGCATTCCGGATGCTTGGAATCCGTAAGTCGGCGACGTTCTATGAAGCCGCGCGCGAACTGGGGATTGCGGCGTGAGCTAGCTAGAGTCCGAGGCTTGACAGGCAAGCCAAGATTATTCATAAATAGTAACAATGAATAATTATGGAGCTCCAGCATGGCCACGACCAGCCTGAGCCTCGGCGAGCATTGGGAAGTCTTCATCCGCAACGAAGTCTCAAGCGGGCGCTATGGGTCCGCCAGCGAGGTTGTCCGCTCTGCCTTGCGTGTTCTGGAGGAACGCAAGACTAAGCTGGAGGCCCTGCGTGCTCACCTGGCCGAGGGGGCTAGCCAGGCATCACGCGGTGAGTATGTCCAGGGATATTCGGTCGAGAATCTGATTGCGGACGCGGACGCTGGTGAATGAAGCCATCGTTCCGGCTGACGCCGCGCGCCTACGATGACCTGAAGAACATAGCGCGATATACGTGCCAACAATGGGGCGAGGTTCAGCGCGAGCGCTACATGCGTGCGCTGGATGAGCGGTTTCGCTGGTTGGCCGAGCAACCGCGCGCCGGCAAGCATCGACCTGACGTCGCCGAGGGCTACTACAGCTTTCCGCAGGGTTCGCACGTGATTTTCTATCTCATCGGCACGGATGCCATCGACATCATTGGTGTGCCCCATAAGCAAATGGACGTGTTGGGTCATTTCACCGAGACTTAAGCTGTAGTGAAAAAGAACCTGCTCAACAGCAACCCCTTACACGGCCTCGCCGATCAGCTGAAGCAGGCGCTCATCACCTACACCAAGTGCCGCGCCTTGTCAGAGGGGTGAGGGTGCAATGGGCTAGTCGGGTTCCTCGACGGTATACCCCAGCTCCTTGAGCTTCGCGACGTAGCCTGTGGGGCTCTTGATCTGATACATGGCCAGCAGGGTGAAAGTCGACTTGTTCGTTGCGATGGCAGTCTGGGCGGCTGCAATCCACTCTGCATCTCGCTGATCAATCGCGAGCTTGCTCTCCATTGCAATTTCATCGATCAACTTCAGGATGCCGGCGGGATCCGGGATCTCGCCGCTGCGCATTCCCTTGATCAGGGAGTCATCGCAATGCACGGAGGGAGGTGGCTCGCCAATGTCCTGTGTGCCCGCAGCCTTCTTCCTGTTCGCGTATTCCACCAGATGTTCCAGTTGATCCAGGGCTTGCGCGAAGCACTTCACTTCCCACGCTGGCGACTCGCGGAGGCTCTTCAGCCTCTCCTTCACATTCTTGACCTTGTACTCGCGCTCCACCGTGCGCAAGGTGCGGACCTTGACCTTGTGCTGCTTCACGGATTTGTCCACCAGAGGCCGCAATCGGGGCCTCGCAGGCGGTGGAGTGGTGGGCGGCCTGGCTTGCACGGGTCCGATCTTTTTCAAGGTCTTCGCGTGGAGCATGATGATGGCGACCCCGGGGCGCCACTTCTCGATATCGTTGTCCTTGCCCTCATAGGTGGTCTTGAGCACGCGCCACCGCGCATAAAGATCCGGCGGCAGCACGTCCTTCAGCGTCTTGCCGTCGGGGATCTTTGCCGTCTTGAACGCGGTGGGAACCAGGGTGACTATCCTGAAAAAGCCCACGTCCATGTCGACGGTGGCCAGGCCCGGATACAGCACCAGCTGCGATTCCGCGATGCGCGCGTCCACCTGCTCGAATCGCCACTGGACGCCGGGGGGAATGGCCTCTCCGCCAAGCACCCACAGCACGTGGTCGCCCTTCGATACCTTCCACATCTTCGGTGTGGCGAAGCCGCCGACGATGACTACGGGTTCCAGTTCGTCGAGCTTTTCCTCTGCCTGGCCACCGGCCAGTACGCCGTCGAGTCCTTCGAGTGTCGCGGCTTCCCCGGCATGCGCAACTGGCACGAGTAGCAGGAGACAGACCGCCAGCAGCGTCCGATCGATACGCATGCGATTTCCTTGCGCCCTGGAGTTTGAAGTTTGTGGTAGGGCAACACAGGAAGCCAATAGTTCCCGGGAAATACCGGCCGCACCGGGTTGTCAGTCCTGGCGGGCGGCGGCCCCTTCCCGATCACGTAGAGCTTGTGACGTTTCATAGAGGCAACTGCTGCAAGTCAGGTCTGCTGACTTCCGTTCCGGGAAGGCGCTGATCTTGCCAGCATGGCTAACCAAGAGATCTGATCTTCTGTATCCCCTCGACGATATATGTGCGCCGTCCAGAGGACTTGACTAGTTCTGCGTACTCTTTGAGACGTTGCCACTGAAAACGCCGCGGAATTGAGAGCTCAGGTAGTTTCGAGAACAGGCGGGATTTTCCCGGCGCAAGGTACAGCAGGTCGAACAGCGCCTTTTCCGGAATCGCGATCTTGGCGTCGGATGTGGATGACAGCTCGAAGCCTGTGAATAACTCCGGGGGCATGCGGTGGAAGGAGATAGTACCCATCGGTGTTCGGAACCGGCGGGGACGCGCCGGTGTGACAGCGTAGATAACCGATGGAATCTGTTCAATCAGTCCATGATGAAATAGCGCCGATTGCAAGGAAACGTAGGCTGGATAGGGCGCTGAAATCAGCTCCGGTATCGCTAGGCGATCGATCTTTTCGTTGACCAGCCATCGACCACGGCTCAGATGAACGACCATTTGCCTGACGGCGAGTCGCCTCAAGACCGTGGTCGCATTGCTTACCGACACCTCAAGTATTGCGGCGACGTCACGCGTTTCAACGACGAGTGTTGCCAGCGCCCGCAGTCGCTGAAGGGCTTCGATCTGGTTCATTGCTCCAATGCCTCCAGACCGTTGACGACTTGCTCCTGCAGTTCATTCCACGCCTTCTTGTTGCCGTAGTGCTCTTGGTACTCGGGCTCAAGATAGGCAAGCACCTGGCCAGCGAAGGCATCGTAGTCGACGGCCATTCCATTTTGGATTGCTGCAGCCAGGTGTGTCGCTGTGGTCTTGGGCAATGCCTTGTCTCCCGCTCCTGCGTCCAGGAGTAGTTTCAGGTCAAAGACGTCCCGAGATTGAACCTGTTCGCGCAATGCAAGTGCCGCTACCTTCTGGGCAAACGCCGAGTGCACGGAATAGTGCTGCACGATCACGGGATAGAGCCGGTACGTCCGGATGATCCCGGCGTCCACAGGTTCCACTACCATGTCATCGTCCAGGCCGCGTCGGGAGAATTCAATCTTCGTGGGCACGTGGACAGCGGATTCGATGATGCGCAGAGTCAGCTTCCAGCGCTGCGTTGTCTCCGTCTGTTTCGGCACAGCCGTCCGGAGTATTTCAAGGCCCTGCGTCCGCAGTTGCTGGATGAATGCGTGTGCTTCAAGCAGTTGGTTCACGTTGTTCTGCAGGGTGCCCATGGCCATGGTCCGGATGTCCAGATCCATGTCTTCCGAATAGCGGATGCTCTTATGGAAGAACCGCAGATTGCAGCCGCCTTTCAGGGAGAAAAGGGCTTTGTCCACGCGCGCGCCAAAAGCCCGCAAGAAAAGCAGGTGGAACACTTCGATGGCCTGACGCTCAGTCCACATGCATCCACATTACGTGAACTCGACACATATGTCGACTACTAGTAATGTGACGAGCACCGGGAAGTCTTCATCCGCAACGAAGTCTCAAGCGGGCGCTATGGTTCCGCCAGCGAGGTTGTCCGCTCTGCCTTGCGTGTTCAGGAGGAACGCAAGACGAAGCTGGAAGCCCAGCGTGTACACCTGGCCGAGGGGGCTGGCCAGATGAGCAAGAGCACTTACCCACTGAAGCTGCCGAACTCCATCAAAGAGGCGGCTGCCCAGCTTGCGCGCGAGGACGGCGTCTCGCTCAATCAGTTCATTGCCAGCGCGGTTGCCGAGAAAGTTGGCGTATTGCGCACGGCGAGCGAGTTCCTGCGTGAACGTGCGCGTGACGCCACGCCTCAGGATCTTTTGCGCTATTTGCGCGCGGCGCCCACCGTGTCGCCAGCTGCTGCTCGCGGCTTGACGCCCCACTTGACTTACTCGTTCCGTCCGGCGGTTTTTACCACCAGTTAGCGGATCACACCGCACGCAATTCGGGCGCCGGAGCCCCCGGAAGGTTGCGTCTTGTAGTCGTCCGGCATGGCATGGACGACGAGCGCCTTGCCGAGGATCTCGGCGGGCCCGGCATCCGTGTCCCCCAACGTTGGGCCCTTAGCGGTGACATCAACGATGGCACGGCCGTTTTCGTCAGCCTTCACGTTCGGAATGTCGCCCAGATGCCGGGCGGCAGATTGGGGCCCGCCATGCGGGTCCTTGGTGGGATTGAAGTGCTCGCCGGCACTCTTGAAGTCGGGAAGCGAACACTCGCCAACCTCATGCACGTGGAAGCCATGCTCCTTGCCTGGGGCAAGCCCGGTGACTTCGCCGCGGATGGAAACGTCGGTGCCTTCGTTGGTCAGCGTGAGATCGCCCTTCACCGAGCTGCCGGCTGCAGAAATTAGGCTGACATGTGCTGTGGCCGGAGCTGCCGCAGGAGCGGTGTCGGTGGCAGGCGCGGTGGCTGGCGCATCGACCGACGCAGGCGTCGGCGTTGCGACTGACTCCTCCTTCGTACTGCACGCTGTGCAAATCGCAACCGGAATCAGCAGTGCGAGCGCCAGGGTTTTCATTGAGTTCCTTCCTTTGCAGAGACAGTTTGTCCGCAGTTGAGCGTGCACGACAACACGGCCTCCTGCAGTCAACGCGAGCGAGATGCGTCTGTAGTCGAGTTCTTACAGGCTACGCCCGCGCCGCAACAACTATTCGAATGTATTCGAGGCGCCGCAGCGACTTAACGCGGCGCCCCCGGAACTCGCGGCGGATTCCTCTTCAGGTCATTGGCCCGATAGGTGAGGTAGGAGCGAACTGCCTCCACCTCCTCCGCAGAAAGCGACTTGTTGAAGGGCATCATGCCGTTTTCCCGCAGTGCCCCATCCAGCACGATGGACTTGAACAACAACGCATTCTTCAACGCCACCGTGTAGTTCAGATCCGGATAACCCGTGAACATGCGGCCGCCCTCATGGCAACCCGTGCAACTGCGTTCGTATACATCCTGCCCCCGCTTGCGCTGCGCCTCATCACCGAAGTTTTCTGGCGGATCGAGCACCTGCGCCACCTGCGGCGGAGCCGGCGGCAACACAACCTTGCCACCGAGCTTGTAGACCAGCAGGCGGTTGCCGCCATTGGCAGCTGCATAACCCGTACTGGCGGAAGAGATCACCGCGAGGTATTGCGTACCGTCGATGGCATAGGTCACAGGGCCGGGCACGACGTTACCCTGCGTGGGTGTCGACCAGATGATCTCACCCGTATCGGCGCGCATGGCCGACAGCTTCTGCACCGCTGTGCCCTGGAACACCAGGTTGCCTGCTGTGGTCAGCGTGCCGTTGCTGCCGCTGGCTTGGCGCTGTGTCCACGCAGCCTTGCGCTTCACTGGATCCCAGGCCAGCAAATAGGCGCCGGCACCCTGAAGAACCGGCCGCTGTATCGACGGGTCCGGCTGCTTCGACAAGTTCACATCCACGAGCTGGTTGCCCAGAATTTTGCTGCCCTTCTCGGCGAAGTAGGATCCCACCCCGTAATTCGCCGGTATGTAGATTAGGCCCGTGTTCGGGTTGTACGACTGCGACGACCAGGCATGGGCCCGCCCGGGCACAATGTAGAAACCCTTGCCGGTCTTGCCGTAGTTGGAAGCTGGATTGAGGATGGGCTTCCAGTTGTTCTTCTCATCGAATCCGGTGGCCCAATTGATGCTGGGCACGAAAGGATCGGCCGACACGACCTTGCCGGTAGCCACTTCGATCACATACATCACGCCGTTCTTCGGCGCTTGCATGACCACGTGCTTCTTCTCGCCACCCACGACGATATCCGCCACCGTCAGGGGCGATGTGCTGTCGAAATCGAAACCTTCCATCGGCGTGGTCTGGTAGTGCCACTTGTACTTGCCGGTCTTCGCATCGAGCGCAACGATGGACGCAATGAAGAGGTTGTCGCCGCCATCCGGAGAGCGGAGGGATGCCGGCCACGGAATACCGTTGCCGGTGCCAAAGATCACCGAGTCGGTCTGCGGGTCGTAGAGGATGCCGTCCCAAACGGTGCCACCACCGCCCATCGTCCACCATTCACCGGTCCAGGTCTTGGCAGCCATCTCCATGACGCTGTCGGAGGCGGCTTTATCTGGGCCCTTGGCCGGATTTCCTGGCACGGTCCAAAAACGCCACAACGCCTTGCCGGTCTCAGCATCATGCGCCGCGAGAAAACCACGGGTGTAGAACTCCCCGCCGGCCTCACCGATGAATACGATGCCGTTGCCGATGCGTGGTGCGCCGGTGATGGAATAGGCCATCGCGGGATCCGTGACCCGCACGTCCCAGACCTTTTTGCCGGTTTTGGCATTCACCGCCACAAGACGACCATCGAGCGTTGCCCAGATGATCTTGCCGTTCCAGTACGCCACACCCCGGTTGGAGATATTGCAGCACAGGGATGTGCCTGCGATCTCGCGCGGCACATTCGGATCGAACTTCCACTGCAGCTTGCCGGTCTTCGCATCGAAGGCGTAGACCTTGCTCCACGGCGTGGTCACATACAGGCGGCCATCGATGACCAGCGGCGTGCTCTGGTAGCCGCCGCGCTCGGTCAGGTCAGTGAACCACGCCAGGCCCAGCTGGCTGACGTTGCGGGCGTCGACCAGTGTGAGCGGACTGAAGCGCTGTTCGCTGGCATCGCGGCCATGACTGCGCCACTCGCCGGCATCTTTAGACACACTACTGCCGGCCGCCAGACATGCCGCACCGCTGATCGAAAGAACAGCGCCTGCCACAAACGATACGAGATGACGCATGAGACCCCCGGGGCCGTTGCAGGTTGGGTATTCCCTGCGGAGAATAACCGAGAAGCCCGTATCCCCTATTCAGATCCGCTATTCTCGTTTCGTTCGCGCCAACTTTACAGAGGGGTCTGCCATGCGCTCATTGGTTGCTCGCGCCACTATTGCAGCGGTGCTGGGGGTTGCCGCCAGCCTTGTCTCCGCACACCACTCCTTCGCCATGTTCGACCAGACCAAACAAGTGACCGTTATCGGCAAGGTCACTGAGGTCCAATGGACCAACCCCCACGTATGGGTCTTCCTGGATGGCGCCTCAATCGGTGGCAAGCGGGAGCGTTGGGGAGTGGAGTTCACCAGCAAGGTACATCTGACCCGCCGCAACTTCACCCCTGACATGGTCAAGGTTGGTGACAGCGTGGAATTCACTGTTAACCCTTATCGCGACGGCAAGTCCGGTGGTCGTTTCGTGGCCGTAAAAATGGCTAGCGGCGAGTACTACTGTGACGTCGGCCAGGCCGCCCAAGTGTTCTGCAAGGGTGGCAAGAAATAACCACTGTCCAGTTCTAAAGGGGAACTCCATGAAAACGAGGATTATGGCGGTGGTCGCACTGGTCGCGACGGTGTGCACCGGCGCATTGATGGCCCAACAAGCCAAAAAATCCCGCCAGGTCTATCCTGCCAACGCCGAAAAGGTGAGCTATGCCGAACTCGACAAGCTGCCTGACTGGCGCGGCATCTGGCAGCCCAACATCGGTCGGGTGGGCGGCGACCAACCGATGCTGATCGGGAAATACAAGAAACGCTACGAAGAAGAGCGCGCCAAAGTGGCAGCCAATCCACAATACGATATTCCGGAAAAATCCAACAATTGCGAACCTCCCGGAATGCCGACCATGATGACGATGCCGTACAGCCTCGAATTCGTGTTCGCGCCGGGCAAGATCGTGGTGAACCAGGAAGCCGAGATGATGGTGCGCCACATCTTCACCGACGGCCGCCCGTTGCCGACGGAAGATGAGATCGATCCGATTTTTTTTGGCTATTCAGTGGGCCACTGGGAAGGCGACGCGCTGGTAGTGGACACCGTGGGCACGCGCGAAGGTCAGCGCCTGGGTGAACCGGGCATCACCAACAGCGACAAACTTAAAATCAATGAACGCATCTACCTCGATAAGGACAACAGGAACCTGTTGCACCTCGACTACACCTTCAACGATCCGGATGTGCTGGCGCAACCTTGGCACCGCAAGCACACCTTCCGTCGCGACCGCACCTGGGAAATCCTCGAATACGTATGCGACGAGAACAACCGTCATCCCATCGACGCCAACGGCCAGACCCATGCGGCATTCTGACGTGTGGGGCAAACGTCAGGATCAAACGGCAGGGGACTTGTAAGCAAGGCCGCCTGGGGCGAAACGTGATGCTAGACGGTACAACCCGTACTCCAGGTTACTCGTCGTCCTTCAATGCCTGCGCGGCAAACTTGCGCGACTGCTCGTCCGGGTCGGCAGTGGCAATCTTCTCGAGCGCCGCGCGGACTCCCGGTTGCGAGAGCCGGTCGGCGAGCATCTGCATAACCAGTCTCCTGTCAAATCGCGAATCGGGCCGTTCGATGCTGGCGAGCAGCATGCCGGTGATCGCGGGATGTTTTATCGACACCAGGTGATTCAGCAACGTGCGCGTGCCAGGGACCTCGGTCCGGGGTAGCACCAGGGCCAGCGCCTTGATCGCGTCGTCGTCCAGCAGGCCAGCCAGGGGCTGGGCCGAAGCTGCGGAATTGCGCGCATGGAAGAGCACAGCATCCAGTCTCTGTGCATCGGACAGCGTCGTGTCTTTGAGAGAGGCGAGGATGTAACTGTTCCATGTCGCCTCGCCCGACAGCCCGCTCTGGGCAAGCGCGCGCACCATCGGGTGGGAATCCGCCGTTGCAGTCTGTTCGAACGCCGCGCGGGCACGTGGATCGTCCACGAAGTCCGCCATCAGTGTGGCGACCGCTTCGGCGCGGACTGTGCTGTCCGAATCCAGCTGCGCGGCACGGGCGAGCGGTTCGACCAGAGCTGGACTCCTGATGGTGCGCACCGTCTTCCAGATCTCGGCGCGCTGCTCGGGACTGGAGGCCACGGAGGCGAGTTCGAGGACAGCACGTATGACTGCCGGATCTCGCAGCGAATCGCCACTGGGATCGGTCCGAAGGCCTCCTTGACGGACCCCCAAGTTGCGCGAGTCCAGACCCTGCAGGGCTTCAAGGCGCTGCTGCGGCGCCAACGAGAAGTCCTGCAATTGTTGCAGCAATGCAGACTTACTTGCAGCAGCGGAGGGCATCATCATTTTGGCCGCCAGCCCGGCCATCGATTCGCCGAGGGTGATGGCGTCTTGGAAGCAGGAAGGGGCGCAATCCTGCCCCAACGCGCCCCTTATGGGCAGGACCACAGGATTGGGTCCGGATTTGCTGACATCCAGGCGGCCCCTTAGCTTGCCGTTCTGGCGGACTGCAGAGAGGGTGATTTCGAAATCGACGGTTTGTCCGTATGTGGAGGATTCTGCCAGCACCAGGATGAGGCCTGGTGTCTGGCGCAGTTTGTCGATCGCGGCGGTGCGGAAGATGTCGAAGACCGACTTATCGAATCCTCCCAGCGTGTCGTCCTGCAAAGTTGAGAGTCGCACGGAGAACGTGTTGTTCCCCACGGCTTGCGGCTCTGGCGCTGCGTTGGGCACCGCGGACGGGGTATTCACCTGCGCCCGCAAAACGTCCTGCGATGAACTCGGCGAAGAGGTGCCGGCCAGGACGCTGCGGTCCTGCGCTTCAGTGCCGGCAGAAGAGGCGGACGCGACCTCTGCGCTGCCAGTTCCAGGGGCGCCATAAAACATCAGAGTTGCTGCAGCGGCAACCAGCACAGCGACGCCGGCAGCCAGTGCGCCCCGGTTCCAGATTCTGCGAGAACGGCTTGCGGCAGGGCCACTGATGGCCAGTGCACTGCAGTCATTGAGAAGGCCGGTCGGCAGTGCAGGGAGTTTCCTGCTCACCAGTCGCGTATGCAGCTTCCAATCGCGCGCGCAGTCGGGACATGCAGCTACATGTGTATCGACGGCCTTCCGAAGTCCATCGTCCAGCGCGCCAATGTCGCGGTCGTCGAGGAAGAGACTGATGTCACTGCAGTTCATGTCGTGCTCCCGATGCGGGTGGAGTGAGTCGCAGGGTGTTGCTGCGCGTCAAGATGCTGCGCGAGGCTACGTCGCGCGCGATGCAGGCGGGCGCGAAGCACATCCCTGCCGATGCCGGTGATGGCTTCGATCTCAGCCAGTCCGTAGCCTTCTGCACGCAGCGACAACAGCAGCCGGTGAGTTTCGTCCAGCTTCTGGAATGCCAGATCCAGCGCGCGCTCCTCTTCGTCTCGCTGCAGCAGTTCCTCGGGTCCTGCCTCGGTGCTGGCCCACCTGTCGGTGCGGGCCGGGACTCTCAGCGTCACCACTGGTCCCCGTTGCAGGCGTCGCGCCCGGTCGATGAAGCGGTTGCGCTGCACGCGCAGCAACCACCGCTCTGGATGCGAGTTCGCCGCGAGTTCGGTGAGGTTTTCGCAAGCGATCACACAGGTGTCCTGGACCAGATCCCGGGCATCGGCCGTGTTGCCGAGCAGCCGGCAGGCGACGCGGAACAGGCGCTCGAGGTGCGGCGCCACCAGTCTATGGAACTGCTCTTTTCTGACGTCGGCCATGGAACCCCACGTTTGCTGACCCCTTGAACGAACGGGAAGAGGGAATGTAACGGCAAGGTAAGGTGAAACGGCGGGCCAGGCGCGGCCATCCAAATGTCGTCGTCATCCGATCGGGTCGCTCACCTGTAGGCAATGTCTCACACGTAAGCACGGATGTAGTGGGTCTGCCCCTGACCTTCTCGCCAAAGTGGACCGGCAAACCGCCGGGGGCTTTTTTTCACAAGCCTAGCCGTTCGTAGTCATGGACCTACGAAAAATACTCGCTCCTTACTACGATCGCATGTACCGCACGAGGTCTTGAGACCACACGAACCAAAAGCGCAGATTCAGAGCCTCAATCGATCGCCCACCCTGCTCTGAGGCGCCTATGAATAAGATTGCCATTGCCTTGGCCACCTGTCTGTTCTCTGCAAGCGCGTCGTCTGCCATCGTCCTGACGGCAAACCTGACCAACAACCAGGAGAATCCGCCGGCCAGTCCGTTGACGAATATTGGTTTGCCGCGCACGTCTTCGGGCTCGGCCATATTTACCATCAACGATGACAAGACCGCGATGTCGTTCATCGCCACTATCTTCGGCCTGGACGTAACGGGCTCGCAGAGCGCGGATACCAACGACAATCTGGTGGCTGCGCATATTCATGCCGGTCCGCTGGTCACCCCAACGAGCAACGGACCGGTCGTCTGGGGCTTCTTCGGCGGTCCGTTCAACGACAACAACCCAAACAATTTTGCAATGACGCCCCTTGCTTCCGGTGTGGGCGGAACCTTCAGCGGCATATGGAATGCGCCTGAAGGTAACAACACGACGCTGGCGGCGCAGCTGGCAAACATTCTCGAAGGCCGCGCCTACATCAACTTCCACTCGACACAGTTCACGGGCGGAGAGATTCGCGGCGCACTGCTGCCGGTACCGGAGCCGGGGACATACGCTCTTATGCTTTGCGGCGCACTGGTGTTTGTTGTTCGCGCGGCACAGCGCCGGCGGGTCGGACGAGCGGGCCAGACCTGAGCTTTACCTCGCCTGTTGGGGCGCGTTCCCCGAAAAAATAGGCAGCGTCAAGATGAATGTGGAACCTTTGCCTAATCCCTCGCTGGCCACTTCAATCCGGCCACCGTGCAATTCCGCTATTGCCTTGCAAAGCCACAGTCCGACTCCCAAGCCTTCTTGCGAAAGGTCACGACGTTCCCCTTGGTAGAACAGCTCGAAGATCTTGCTCTGCTGAATGAGGTCAATACCGGCTCCCGAATCTGAAACTGTAACCACTGCCGCATCAAGCCGCAGTGTTGTCTGCAGTCGAATGCGTCCGGGTTGTGGCGTGTACTTGCAGGCGTTGGTAAGGAGGTTGGATATCACCTGTGCCAAGCGGTCTGGATCTCCGGCAATGACGATCGGTTGCGGGTGAAGCGTGATCGCGAATTCGTGTCCCGCTGCCTCGATTGCGGGCCTGGTGGCTTCAATGGCCATGGCCACGCTCGAGTTCAAGTCGTGGTCCGTTGGTCGCAACTCCAGACGGCCGCGCGTAAGCCGTGACAAATCCAGTAACTCGTCGAGCAGCCGGGCCATGTGGCGCACGTGTCGTTCGATGATTTCCGCAGCCTGGTTGTAGGGTGGGCCCAGCGATGTGTGTCGCGCAAGAAGAGTTGCGGAGTTGCGAATTGGCGCAAGGGGATTCCGCAGCTCATGCGACAAGGTTGCGAGAAAAGCGTCCTTGCGCGAGTGCTCATCACGCAAGGCCGCTTCCAGCGCCGATTGCTGGCGGTCACGCGCGCGAATTGCGCGGAAGCTCCACCACGCAATCCCGCAGATCATCCCGACTTCAATCCACGTGCGCAAAGCGGTGCCGAATGTCTGGTCGAACAGCCCTTGACGCTGTCCCTCGATGCGCAGCAAGCCCAGGAGTATGGGTATCCCGATAAGAAACGGCAGCAGGCGTCGAGCCAGCATCCCAGCGCTGTCTCCTGCGAATAGTGTTCTCGCCGGTTCATTCCTCGCACAGGCAATAGTTAAACCCAGACTCAGGGCGAGCAGCATTGTCACGGTTTGAAATGCGATGCCGGTGAGCCGGGGAATCGCGTACGCAGCGGTTGCGCCGTACCAATGTCCAATGAGCGAGAGCAGGGCGATCGCGAAGACAGCTACCCCACAAGCTGCGGCGTAACCATGCAACTGGGCGCGGCCCACGCGAAGCCAGAACCCTATGCCGAGCAGAAAGAAGCATACGGAAGCCGGCGGACCCATGCGATTCGGCGCAGCGGTGGCGCGCATTCCAACAGGTTCCTGGAATAGCAAGGTATCGATGGCAAGGTCCAGGGACAAAACGTGTTCAAGCAGCGTCATTCCCCCCACTGCGATTACGGCTGCCGACAACCAACGGCACCAGATACATCGAGTTCCAGCTTTGATTATGCCGACCAGTATTGCGCCCCCCGCTATGACGAGAAGGGCGGCATTTGTCTTGATGGTTATTCCGCTTCCGCTCCAATCCCTCAATTGTGGAACTTCCCAGATCCAGCCGGCCAAACTCAAACTCCCGGCCACGATGGCGTAACTCGCTGTCGCAAGGCCGATGAAGCGGGCAACCGGAACCGGCTTGGATCTTCTGTCCATACAGGTCAGGACCTTACCCCAAAGTCCTCAGTGTCGCATTTGGAAATTCGACGGCGCTGGCGTACTCTGTTTTGACAATTACGATCAGGGGCTTGCCATGAATTTCCGGCTTTTGTTCACACGAATGCTTGCCATTTTCGGGCTTGTTCTGGCATGTGGCGGCCACGCCTTTGCCGAACCACTGCGAATCGCCGGATCAGTCTGCACTGCCCAGCCGGCTGAACCGGGCGAGGCTGTCGAGCCCCAGTCGGGCCGCAAGTTCTACCTGGAGTTTCCCTGCGACTTGCAGCCTGGAGAGAAGGTCAATTTCATTCTCAGCATGCACGGCGCCGGCGGAACTGGGGCGAGGATGCGGAACTACTTTCCGACAGGCGACTACCTGCAGAGGTATCGCCTGGTAGTCGCCACACCAACTTCCGCGACAACCAGCCGTATCTGGAATGGCGAAGCCGACGACGTCATCCTGCAGCGCATCGTCGATCTCGTGTTCGAGAATTTTGGCAAGGCAAATATCAAAACGTTCTGGCTCGCCGGACACTCACAGGGAGGCATCACCGCGACTCGATTGGTCTGCACTCCCTTCTTCGCCAACAAGGCGGATGGCTTGTTGAGCATGTCGGGCGGCCGTATCGGCAAGGTGGAATATGTGCCCGATTTCTTTGGCCCTCGACCTCCGGGCGTTACCAAATGGCCGCCGGGGGCGCCAGATCCTGGCGCAAAACCAAGTGTCGAACCCACCCCAAGCTGCGACTTCTCATTCATATTCACAACCGGTGAAAAAGAAATAACGGGTCTTCCAGAGACCTCGCCATTGGCGCAGAAATTCGCCTGCGGAGCGCGGGTGCGCAAGGCCGATATTGTCGATACCCAGCCCAAAGCCGGCACGTCGGAAGTTTTTGAATATTCCAAATGCGGCGGTGGCAGGTTGGTGGCCGACATGTTCCGGCGGGGCAAGAGTCACGGCGACGGCATCCTGGTCAATGAAACCGAAGCGCTGCTCCGGATGATGTTGTCTGCGCCAAGCGGCAAGGTGCAAGCCAAGTGAAGCCGCAGCGCAGGTCGGTGGTGCTTGCCTGCACACTACTGGCCCTGCTCATGTCTGCGTCCACAGCTGCCCTCTCTGGCGAACGGGCGGAGGCGCCCATAGCCACAACAACCAAAGGTGCGCTACGCGGGACAGTGGCGGGTGGCATCCAGGTGTTCAAGGGGATTCACTACGGTGGCAATACCGGTGGTGCAAATCGATTCAAGCCACCGCCGCCGCCATCGGCTTGGGAGGGCGTACGCGACGCTCTAGCTTATGGAGACCAATGTCCGCAGATGCCTCCTACTGGCGGCGGTGAGAAGCCGGATGATGGGTCGATCCCCACCAGCGAAGACTGCCTGGTGCTGAATGTCTGGACGCCGGGTGTTCAAGACGGCAAGCGCAGGCCAGTCATGGTCTGGTTGCATGGCGGAGGCTATGTCGCAGGTTCAGGCGCTTCGCCCTCGACAGACGGGACCAATCTCGCGCGTCAGGGCGACACGGTAATTGTCTCGCTTAACCATCGGCTCAACGCTCTCGGTTATATGTACCTCGGCCCGGATGCCGGCCCGGAATTCGCGGATTCGGGCAATGTCGGCCAACTCGACATCATTGCGGCACTGCACTGGGTGCGCGACAACATTGCGCAATTCGGTGGCGATCCAGCGCAGGTGACGATCTTCGGTGAATCGGGCGGTGGCGGAAAAGTATCCGCATTGCTGGCGATGCCCAAGGCCAAGGGTCTATTCAAGCGGGCCATCATGCAAAGCGGCTTCGGGCTGCTGGCCATTACCGCGGAGGAGGCCCGCAAAACAACAGACGCCGCGCGTGCGTTGCTTCACTTGCGGGCCGATGAAGTGAAGGCACTGCAGGCGGTGCCGGTAAAGCAGTTGCTCGCCGCTCTGAGTACAGCCACGGGCGGCCAGGTCCAGGGCGTCGGCCCGGTGCTGGATGGACGTTCGGTTCCACGCCATCCGTTCACACCAGACGCCCCGCGTGTCTCCGCAGACATCCCGATCCTTGTCGGCGCGAACAAGGATGAAACCACTGTCCTCTTTCCCCCAGCCGACGCTTTCGATCTGGACTGGGCGAGGTTGCGCGGCCATCTGGTCAAGCAGATTCCCGATGCGGAGGTCGACTCCGTGATATCCGGCATGCGCAAGCTGCGTCCGAATGCCACGCCGAGTGATCTGTTCTTTACGGTGACTACGGAACTTGGCATGGGGGCAGGGTCACGGGCGGTCGCAAACCGCAAAGCCGAGGCCCGCGGTGCGGCCGTATACCTCTATCGCATGGAGTGGGAATCAAAGGCCAACGGCGGGCGCCTGCGTGCCCATCATGGTCTGGACGTGCCCATGGTCTTCAACAATGTCAGCGCTTCCATAAGAGCGGGCGCCGCCGAGGCGCAGCAAGTTGCCAATGCAATGAGTGCGGCCTGGCTGCAATTTGCGCGCACAGGTAGTCCCAACGGATCGGGACTTACCTACTGGCCAGCCTATGACACGCAGTTCCAGCAGACCATGGTGTTCGACACTGTTTCGCGGGCAGTGTCCGATCCGATTCATGATGTGCGGGTGCTGCTCACTTCGCCGCCTGGGAATAAATAGTCGGCAGGGCGATGAGCGGTTGCGGTGTTCCGTCAGGCGGCAATCACTGGTACCAGCAGGTGTGAATCGTACTGGCCGCCAGTGAAGAAGATGTGCTCGCCCTTGTTGCGGGTGTCCTCATGCAGCGCCAACGGAAGGCCCACGGCGCGGTTTGGATAAGGATAGATATCCGACCCCTTAACCAGCACCCTGAGCCGCTCGCCCTTTCGAAAAAGGGTGGAGGAAGGCCAGATTTCGATCTCGACCGGCACTGCTTCTCCGGGCGTTAACATGACTTCCCGCAGGTGATGCTGGATCGGCTGTTCGGGAGTCGATAGCCTGGTGTCCAGTGCGCGATGGCTCACTCGCAGCCAGCCCAGTGCTACGGGGCCAGTGTCATAGCTGGCATAGTAGTGAAACCCGACCAGCTCGCCGTTGCGATCGATCTTCTGGATCGCAACAAACAGGTCCGCATCATTGTGCGCAGCAGCCGCAACCCAGAGCTTGAGCTTCATGTGGCCCGTGATTTCGGTGTCTTCGGGAAGCACATAGTCGAAATGCGCCGCCTTGGATTTGTCTTCCGAGTCGTAGCGAACTTGCGCGACCGTAGCCTGAACACCCTTGGCAATGGTTGCGTCAGCGGCGTTCAGATACAACGGCGTAAGCTGCTGGCGGCTCAAAGGCCACTCTTTCTCCTGACGCAGCGCCTGCACGTAGGCGCGTTCCCGCACCTCGATGCGCACTTTCGGCCAGGTCAATACGGTGTTGTCCGTTCCCTTCAGGAAGTGGTCGAAGAATGTCCGCAGCTGTCGCACATTCTGCGGGTCGTAGAAATGCCCCCACTTTTTCTGCCCATGTGCCAACAACCATTTCTGCTTCGAACGCATCTTCTTGAAGCACTCGAGTGTGCCGCGGGTGTGAAATCCCTGATCGCTCCAGCTCGCAACAACAAAGGCTGGCACCTCGATCTCGTCCAGTGCAGTCTCTTTGCTTTCCCAGTAACGGCCGTATATGGGATGGGCCTGCACGTTGGTATTTGTATCTTCGGTGGTGGTGAGCGACCAGTTGATGGTGCCGGTGGCGTATGGCAGGAAGCCGGTCTCGCGGATGCCGCCGTGATAGGCGAATTCGCGGTACCAGTCCGAAAAGGCTTCCCAGGGATTGATTGCCGCCAAGTGCGGGGGCTTGAGCGGAGCGACCTGATACTGGATGGCTGCGAGATAGGAAACGCCACTCAGCGCCACCTTGCCGTTGCTCCACGGCTGTGTGCCGGCCCACTCGATGAGGTCGTAGCAGTCCTTGCTCTCCGTGATGCCACCGTGATGCATCACGCCCTCTGAATACCAGGTGCCGCGCGGATCCGCACTGATCACTGCATAACCGTACTGACACCAGTACAACGGGTCGACACCTTCGAAGCCCGCGTATTTCGATACCCACTCTGGCTTGACGCCCGACTCACGAGTGTAAGTGCGTGGCGTAGTGTGCTTGCCGTAAGGCCCCCAGCCGACGATGACGCCCAGGTTCCTTTCGCCCAGAGCTCCGGCGGGTCGGTAGATGTCAACGTAGATCTTTACCCCGTCGCGCAATTTAACCGCCAAATTGCGTTCGATCAGCAGGCCATTCTCGCGCACCACGGTGTATACGGGTGGCGGAGGAGGCGTAGCAGACTCGCCCGGGTTACGGCCCTTGCGGGTTGCTCCATCGAACACCGGTGGCTCGGCAGCCTGCGAATTGTGCATGCGAACGAGCCCTGCAGCAGCCGCGCTACTGGCAATGGCTCCCTTGATGAACGAACGGCGTGGCTTCCCGGGCCCGTTGGAAAGCGCGTCTGCATTCGTCGTCTTCTCGTCTTTCATGCTTTCACTGGCGCAGTCAGCTGACGGTCAATCTTGCGGAATTCGGCCGATCGGATCTGCTTGAACTTGCCGTTTACCAGGTCGTAGATGACAAAAGTATTGATGAAAATCCTGCCACCCTTCTTCATGGGCCCCGCAGTGAAATTCGGCAGATCTTCCAGCGCCAGGAACTCCGATTCCAGTTCCGCGGCTATCCGGTTTGCCGTGCCGATGAATTTGTTGACCTGGATGGTGCGCTGTGTCTGCGATTTGACCTCCTTGTAGAAATCAAAGATCGCCTGGCGGCCGCGTAGTTCACGCTTGCCGGCAATGACGAGCAGGACGTCTTCGGCATAGTAATCGCCGAAACTTGTGTAGTCGTCCTTGTTGAATGCGTCGATATACGCCAGAAAGCGCTCGCGGCTCATGGCGGGTTTCGGTGTGCAGGATCCTGCGGCCGGATCGGCGGCCATGGACGGTGCTGCGGCAGTTGCGGTGACGGCAGCGCAGCCTGCGGTAAACAGGCGGGTGGCAAAAAATCTTCGGCCAGTCATGTTGTTCATGATCGGCGATATCCCGCAGAACGAATATGCACGAATTTTGCGTTCTTCATTTCGTACCAGGCGAAGTTCTCGCTGATGATGATCTGCCCTTTCTTGAGGGGGCCGGTGGGAAACTCAGCCCAGTCCCTGAGTGCAAGCAAGTTGGTGACAATATTCGCAACCATGTCGTTTTCGCCGACGATGAGGTCTTTGATGGTAACGGTCTCAACCATGCGCGACTTGACCTCGCGGTAGAAGGCGACGACCTGATCCCGAGAGTTGAAGGTCCCAGCCCGTCCTTCGAACTTCACGTCCGCGGCGTAGTACTTGGAGAACCCATCGAAATCGCTGCGATTGAAAGCAGCGATGTAGTCGCGTAAGTCCTGTTCCCCCAGTCCGCCCTTTGGTCTACCACAGGGCATGGGGGCTGGCTGCGACAATGCCGCAAGGCTTGCACCACCCGAGAGAACAGCGGCGCCGAAAGCTCTTCGATCCATAGTCCCCTCAACTTTCATAGACGAAATGGTGTGGCGGGAACCATTCTGCTCGCCTCGTCCGTGCAGGTCTAGAAGGGGTCAGGCTCCGCCCATTGCTCGCCACACACCTGCGTGCCCCTTGCCCTGGCTCTTTACTTCGTAAAGGGCGGAATCGGCTCGCGCCAGCAGAACTTCCGGCTCGCGGCCCTGATCTGGTGCGATGCATACGCCGATACTGCAGCCCACGCGTAGCACGCGCCCGTCTGCGATGCGGTGTTCGCGGGAAACGGCCGCGATGATTTCATCGGCGACCGCGCGTGCCGTCAGGCTGTCGCCGTCGCTGAGCAACACGATAAACTCGTCGCCGCCGATGCGGGCCACCAGTTCTTCAGGCCCGGTCGCCTGACGCAGGCAGTCTGCAACCCGTTGCAGCACTTCGTCCCCAGCGGCGTGGCCGTGGCTGTCGTTGATGGCCTTGAAGCCATCCAGATCAATGTAGAGAACCGCAAAAGCCCTGCCGCGACCGCCATCGGCGTGCGGCAGCGACGCGCAGGCTGCAGCCATCTGGTGCAGCAGTTCAGCGCGATTGGCAAGACCGGTCAGGTGATCGGTCTGCGCCATGCGCCGGTGCAGTTCCTCGGCCGTGACTGCGGCGAGCAGGTATTCCTGGTTGTGCAGTGTAAAAGCCGCGACGGACAGCACCACCAGACCCATTGAAACTGCGGCCAGAACCTGCGCACCACCCTGCATGCACAACATCACCATGGGTGGCAGCACTGACAGCAGCATGGTCAGGATTGCCGCGCGGGGCACTGCCGCCCAGCGGGTTGCAAGGCCAGCCAGCACACCCATCGTGCCGCTCATCGCCATGGTGGTCAGCGCGATGTCGCCGGTGGCGATGCTTTCGGCGCAGCCGAAGCCGAAGCTGGCCATGGCAAGGCCACTTGAAATCATGATGCTGGCCAATGGCTGCGGGCGCCCTTTGCGGCGTTCCAGGACAGGGTGAATGGCGCGCCAGGCGATCAGGACGATTGAGGCCACCAGCCATGCCCAAGCCCAGGTTGCGCGGCTGATGTATACGGTCGTGGCGCAGATCACGAGCAGCGTGGTCGAGTAGAAGACCAGCGATAACGTAGTGGTGGGCACCGATTCCAGCATGCGCGCACGCACACGCTCCGGAGCGCTGGCAAGATTGCCCAGCAGCAGGCGCTGCAAGAGTCCTTTCTTGTTGAGGTCTGCGTTCAAGGAGGCCATTTCGGATGGAGAAAGCCGATGCGGGAGCGCCCGGCAACTTGCTGTACTATTCTTCCCGATTACATGCGCCGCGGCAAATGCCCCGGCACCCAACGAATACTCTGTTAAATCGATGGGTCTAAAAGGGGTTTTCAGAGATGCTGCGGGGCTACCTGGGGCATTCCGGGCTGAAGAGAAAAGGATAACAACACATGGCAGTCAGTATAGGTGGGACCAATCCGATCGCGGTGATCGACGCCAACCCCATGAGTGGGCGGCAGTGGATCGTCGTCGTGCTGATGGTCCTGTTGAACGCGCTCGACGGCTTCGACGTGCTGTCCAGTGCCTTTGCGGCGCCCGGCATCACCAAGGCATGGGGAATTCCGCGGACACAGCTCGGGCTCGTGCTGTCGGCCGAGCTGATCGGAATGGGCTTCGGATCGATACTGCTCGGCAGTCTGGCCGACAAGTGGGGACGTAAGCCGGCCATGCTGCTGTGCCTGGTGATCATGGCCGTGGGCATGTACCTGGCGCACGCAGCCGCTGGCGATCAATTGTTGCAGTTCTGGAAGTGGTCACTGCCTTCTGGGGTGTGGTTGCTCATCGCGTTCCGCTTGTTCACTGGCCTGGGCATCGGCGGTATGCTGGCTTCCACCAATGCGGTCATTGCCGAGACGACCAGCAGGACGTCCCGCAGTCTCGCCATGTCGCTGTATGTGGCCGGCTATCCAATCGGCGGGACGATTGGCGGCTACGCCGCCCAGAGCTGGCTGCTGGTGGATTACGACTGGCGCGGCGTGTTCCTGTTCGGTGCCGTGGTCACCGCAGCGATGATTCCGCTGGTCGCATTGCTGGTGCCGGAGACCCCTGCCTTCCATGCTGCCCGCGGCAAGCCCGATGCACTGGCGCGCATCAACCGTTCGCTGCGTGCGCTGATGCAGCCCGCAATCGACGCGCTGCCACAGATCAAGGCAGGCATCAAACCCCGGGTCATGGATATCCTGACAAAGCCCGGTTTGCGCAAGGTCACCTGGTTACTCGCTCTTGGCTATCTGGTCCACACATTCACGTTCTATTTCGTGCTGAAGTTCGCCGTGCAGATCGTGTCGGATGCTGGCTTCACCCAGCCGGAAGCTGCAAGCACGTTGACCTGGGCCAATATCGGCGGCGCTTCGGGCGGCTTGCTGTTTGGCTTCATGTTGAAGAAGTGGGACATCAAGGGTCCGACCATCGTCGCGATGCTGCTGGGGGTCTGCGCGGTCGTCTGGTTCGGAGCGGGGCACGAAACGCTGGTCCAGTGGCGGACTGCGACCTTCCTGCAGATGTTCTTCCTGAATGCCGCGATCGTCGGTTTCTACGCCGCATTTGCCCGCGGGTTTCCGGCGTATGCACGCGCCACCGGAACGGGCTTCGCGCTCGGTATCGGTCGGTTTGGCGCGGCGAGCTCACCCATCGTCGCCGGAATGCTGTTCGATCATCTGGGCAAGCAGCAGTTGCTGCCTGTTTCGCTGATTATGGTAGTGGGCTCCCTGATTGGTGTGGTCCTGCTACTGAAGCTGCCGTTGCGAGATGCCGACAGCGACTTGTTTGAAACCCCGCACACGAAAGGCGCCTGAGCATGCTCATCAAGAGACTCGAATCCGGCGCGCGGATGTCGCAGGCGGTAATCGCCAATGGCTTCGTTTTTCTTGCCGGCCAGGTGGCTACCGACCCGACGGCGAATGTCGAAGGGCAGACGCGCCAGGTGTTGGGGGAAATCGACCGTCTGCTTGCCGCCGCCGGCACGCGCAGTGACCGCATCTTGAGCGCAACCATCTACCTTGCCGACATCACGACGTTTGCCGACATGAATCGCGCCTGGGAAGCCTGGGTGCCCGCCGATGGTAAACCGGCCAGGGCCACGGTCGAGGCGAAAATGGTGGCGCCTGAATACCGGGTCGAAATCCAGGTGACAGCGCTGGTATAAACAGGCGATGCGCGCTGCTGCAAACATCCTTGGCCTGCTGCTGGCGACCGGCATGATCTCCACCGCTGCAGCCGCATCACGGTGCGACAAAAGCTGCCTCGAAAATATTGCGGGCGAGTATCGCGCCGCCTGGCTCAAGCACGACCCGCGGATAGCGCCGTTTGCCAAACGGGTACGTTTCGTCGAGAACAATGTCGAGATGATGTTCCCGGACGGCACCTGGGACACCGTAACGCGTGAGGTTGGTGAGCCGCTGGTGCTGTCTGATCCACTCACCGGCCAGATAGGCATCTACACGACGGTGCTGCAGAGCACAGATACCCAGACCTTCGTCGCCATCCGGCTGGCAGTGCAGGGTGGCCGGATCACCGAAATCGAGCATGTGCTTTCGACGAAGCGCAATCTCAGTGCTCCACCCACGCCCATTGGCGACATATACAAAAACGCGCGTGATCCGGATTTCACGCGTGTTGTTGCGCCCGCTGAGCGGGCCACGCGAGCGCTGCTCAAGGCGCAGGCAGACGGCTATTTCTCCACATTGCAGTTCAACAACGGCGAAATCCGTGGCGCCAGCTTTGCGCCGGGCGCCACGCGCAATGAAAACGGCCTGCAATTCGCGGAGATCGAGCAGGGTTTCCGCAGTGGCCGCTACCGTTTCAACAATCGCGTACGCGACCGCGACTGCTTTCTGGTCGACGAAGAACGCTCGGCTGTCATGTGCCGCGGCTTCATCGACCACAAAGGTGTGCTGGATCAGTACACGCTGACAGATGGCACCAAGGCAACGTCGGTGTTCCGCGAGCCGCAGACCTGGGCGTTGCTTGAATCTTTCAAGGTGAAAAACGGCATGATTACGGCGGTAGAAGCTACTTTTACCGCTGCTCCTTACTTCATCCGCTCACCTTTCACGAAGCGCCCTGATCGCGTCTACGACGCGTTTGCAAACTGAAAACGGTGGTAGGCCCGTCATGACGCCACGCCCAGCCACCCGCAAGTTGCCATCCGTCGCGGCGTATCGGGTGCAGCCAGATCGCAAGGTGAATCTGCAGAAGTTTCCAACCGCGGTGAAGAAGCTGTACCGCAACGAGGCGGACGCGGCTGCGCAGTTGTCGATACAGATTCAGCGGACCAGTGCATTGCAGGACATGCTGTACGCCAGCGATCGACATGCTTTGCTGCTGGTTTTCCAGGCGATGGATGCGGCTGGCAAGGATGGCGCTATCAAGCATGTGCTATCCGGTGTCAATCCACAGGGCTGCCATGTGTCGAGCTTCAAACAGCCCAGCGCCGAAGAGCTCGATCATGATTTCCTCTGGCGGACGGCCCAGCGCCTGCCGGAGCGCGGCCGCATCGGGGTCTTCAATCGCTCCTACTACGAAGAAGTGCTGGTGGTACGGGTCCATCCGCAATTCCTCGCGGCTCAGAAACTGCCTGACAGCAAGAGCAGTACGAAGCCGTTCTGGAAACAGCGTCTGCGCTCGATCCGCGAACACGAGGCGCACCTGCACCGCAACGGCACTGTGGTGGTCAAATTCTTTCTGCACGTATCGCGCGACGAACAGCGGCGGCGCTTTCTGGACCGCATCGATCATCCGGACAAGAACTGGAAATTCAACCTGGGTGATGTGGAGGAGCGGCAGCACTGGGACGAATACATGAAGCCTATGAGAAGGCAATGTCCGCAACCAGCACGAAGGATTCGCCTTGGTACGTCGTGCCGGCCGACGACAAGCGGACCGCAAGACTGATCATTTCCCAGGTGGTCAACGAGACCCTGGAGTCGCTGCAGCTGGCGTATCCAAAGTCTGATGCTCGGCGCATCGCGGAATTGGCAGCGGCGCGAAAGCTGCTCGAGGAATAGCGGAAAGGTCGAGACCTTAAGGATCAGCCGCCGCGAATCTGCTGCAGCGCCACCGACATCTTTTCCGGTGAGCCTTCAAGGCCCGCCAGCCGCACCGCTGAGCCAGCGGGTGACATGGTGAACACCTTTTCGACTGTCGTGTAGTCGTGGTAACCCACCCGCGCCAGCGGGCGGATGCCTTCGATGTCGATGCGCCCGTCCGCCCGCAGGTGGCGGTCCTCGATGTGGATCGCGACCACGCGTCCAAACACCACATCTACAGAGCCCACCGCGCCATTGCCGGGCAAACGCAGCGTCTGAAAATGCCGGCATTCGAACTGTATTGGCGAGGCGGCCACGCGTGGCGGGCGCACCTGTCGCGATGGCGCCTTCACAAGCTTTGCATGCAGGAATTCGTCGGCGCCGTGGGGCAGCTCCTCGGAAGAAAGATTCACCGCTTCGCGTAAATCCCAGGTGGCCATGTTCCACACGAACTCACCGGTCTGTTCGATGTTCACCACGGTATCTTTGCGCCCGCCATGCAGGTTCTGGTTGGAGCTGAACATCACCATGGGCGGATCGTAGTTCACCATCTGGAACTGGCTGAACGGCGCAAGATTGTCGGCGCCTTCGCGACTGGTGGTGGATATCCAGCCAATGGGGCGTGGCACCACGCAGGACTTGAAGGGGTTGTAGGGCAGGCCGTGTGCGGTGATGCCGGGTTCGTAGTACATGCTTTCTTTCCGGTCGGTGTGGTGGCGGATTGCAAAGGTGGGGTCCAGAATAGTGCCCGGAATACTTCCGGGGGGGAATCAGTCATGCACATTGGCCGTTCGCTCGCGGTTGGCTGCTTCATGGTTGCTGCCCTCACTGCCTGTGACCAGAAAACTGAACAGTCCGCGCTGGCGGCAAAGCCGCAGGCCCAGGTTAATGGCGAACGATTGCTGGCCGCCAGCGAGCCAGCCAACGCTGGACAGTGGATGTCCCACGGCCGCGACTACAGCGAACAGCGCTTCAGCCCCCTGACGAAGATCGGCACCGCCAATGTCGCGCAACTGGGACTTGCATGGTTCGCCGAATTCGACACTCGTCGCGGGCAGGAGTCCACGCCTCTGGTGATCGATGGCGTGCTGTATGTGACCACCGCTTGGAGCAAGCTCTATGCCTTCGATGGGAAGAGCGGCAAGCCACTGTGGAGCTACGATCCCAAGGTGCCTGGCGAATGGGCGGTGAATGCCTGCTGCGATGTCGTGAACCGGGGTGTGGCTGCCTGGAACGGCAGGATCTATCTCGCCACAATCGATGCGCGTCTCATCGCGCTCGATGCCTCTACCGGCAAAGTGGTGTGGGATGTGCTCACCATCGAAGAGGGCAAGCCTTACTCCATCACCGGCGCGCCGCGCGTGGCCAAAGGCAAGGTGCTGATCGGACAGGGCGGTTCTGAGTTCAGCATGCGAGGCTATCTGTCCGCCTACGATGCCGAAACCGGCAAGCTCGATTGGCGCTGGTACGTGGTGCCCGGCGATCCGGCCAAGGGCTTCGAGAATCCGCAGATGGAAACCGCCGCAAAGACCTGGCGCGGGCAGTGGTGGAAAACCGGCGGCGGCGGCGCGCCCTGGGATTCGATCATTTACGACCCCGCAACCAACCAGGTGATCTTTGGTACGGGCAGCGGTGCGCCCTGGCCGGCGGAGATCCGTTCTCCAGGCGGCGGCGAGAATCTGTATCTGTCGTCGATCGTCGCGCTCGACCTCGATTCCGGCAAGTATGTCTGGCACTACCAGGCCACTCCTGGCGAGAGCTGGGATTACGACAACGTGTCGCAGCTGTTCACTGCTGAGCTTGTGCTCAACGGTCAGCCGCGCCACGTGGTGATGCAGGCGCCCAAGAATGGATTTTTCTACGTGCTCGATGCGAAGAGCGGCGAGTTGCTGTCGGCGCAAGCCTATGTTCCTGGTGTGAACTGGGCCAAGGGCATCGACAAAAAGACCGGACGTCCCATCGTCAACCCGGAAGCAAACTACGGCAAGACGGGCAAGGGCGCGCTCGTCAGTCCCTTTTACGGTGGTGCCCACAACTGGCAGCCGCTGTCGTTCAGCCCCGCGACTGGTCTGGTCTACATCCCCGCGAACCAGAGCAGCTATGCCTTCGTCGCCTCGCGCGAGGACGACAACCCGATGGGCCAGAAACTGTCGATCAGCTTCGCCGGCAACCAGGAGTTCATGCGCAGGCTGAAGCAGCGGCCGGTGAGCGAAGGGTTCCTGCTGGCCTGGGATCCAGTCAAACAGAAAGAAGCCTGGCGAGTGCCACTGGGCAGTGGGCGCAGCGGCGGCACGCTGGCCACGGCCGGTGGGTTGGTGTTCGCGGGCAGCTCGCAGAACGAGTTCGCCGCCTATCGGGCCGATACCGGTGTGAAGCTGTGGCATGCCGGCACGCAGACCGGAACCATGGCAGGGCCGATCACATATGAAGTTGGCGGCGAGCAATACGTGGCGGTGGTGGCCGGCTTCCGTCAGACCGGCAGTTACTACGCGCCGAACTACTCGCGTTTGCTGGTCTACAAGCTCGGAGCAACCGGCACTTTGCCGGCCGAGGTGCCATTCCCTGAGCCCGTTCTCAATCCACCACCTTCCTTCGGTGGACCGGCGACGATTGCGCACGGCGAGGAAACCTACGGCCGTTTCTGCAGCACCTGCCATGGATCCGATGGCCTGTCGCGCGGCATGTTCCCCGACCTGCGGTACAGCGGCGCGCTGGGCAGCGCGCAGGCCTTCAAGGCCATCGTGATCGATGGCGCGCTGACGAAGAACGGCATGGTGTCGTTCGCAGCGGCCATGTCTGCCGATGATGCTGAGGCGATCCGGGCTTACATCGTCGGCAAGGCCAATGCTGCCCGGGCGGCGCAGCAACCGCCGTGACACCCGCAGCTGGCTTCCCTAGAATGCACCGCCTGCTGTGGGGCGGTAGCTCAGCTGGGAGAGCGTCGCGTTCGCAATGCGAAGGTCGGGAGTTCGATCCTCCTCCGCTCCAGCAGACATTGCCGCGACGAGTCCTTCTGCGGTTGGCGCTAGCGCTGGCCGTCTTGCTGGCGGTGACGACCGCGCATGCGGCCGGGGCTGCATTGTCCGGTGTCCTTCGCGTCGGTAGCCCGGGCGACTATGCGCCATATTCCTGGTACGACACCGCGACGGAGACATATCGCGGATCCGACGTCGAACTGGTGCGCGCATTGGCATTGCAGCTGGGGCTGCGTGTTCAATTCGTACGCACCACCTGGGCGACACTCGTAACTGATGCGCAGGCCGGAAGCTTCGACATCGCCATCGGCGGCATTTCCGTCACTGCCGAGCGGCAGCGCGTCGTGGATTTTTCAACCCGCTACGTTAGCGACCGTAAACAACCCGTCGTTCGGTGCGGTGACCAGAAGCGCTTCGACACCGTGGCCGAAATCAACCAGCCGCAGGTGCGGCTGATCGTCAATGCCGGCGGCACCAACGAGCGCTTCGCGCGTGAGAACTTTCCCGCGGCAACCCTGATCGTTCACGGCGACAATCGCACGGTGTTTGATGAGATTCGTGCGGATCGCGCCGATGTCATGGTGACAGATGCCGTGGAAGGACGTCTGCAGCAGAGGGCGCAGCAGGGATTGTGTGTGGCAGCGGTACGGACCGTGTGGGCGCCAGCTGAGAAGGCAATGATGATTCAGCGCGAGTCACTACAAAAAGATGTGGTGGACGCTGGGCTCGCCCGGCTGGGCGGCAAACGCAGATACAAGCGCGAACAATCCGAGTGGGAAGGCTACGACTGGATAAATTCGGCGACGCCGTCCGTGCAACTCGCTGCATTGGTCGACGAACGCCTGGCTGTGGTCACAGAGGTGGCGCGGGCCAAGTGGAACGCACAGGCAGCCATCGAAGACCCGGTGCGCGAGCAAGCCCTGTTGCAATCCATGCGCGAACGAGCCGCAACTCTGGGTGTGTCTGCCGCGCTCGTGGACCGGTTCTTCGGGGCGCAGATCGAAGCGGCGAAACTGCTGCAACGCGAGCTGTTCGCGCAATGGCGACGGCAACACCAGGGGCAATTCGCCGGTGTTGCCGATCTGGTGCGCGACATCCGTCCTGCAATCGATCAGGTCACTTCCCGCATGCTGGAACAGCTGGCACTGCTGCCCGGGAATCATGCCCGCCCGCTGCCCGCGGCATCGACGCTTTCGCTGGTGAGTCCTGCGGCCCTCCGTACGGCCAGGGAGCCGCTCGTCACTGTGGTGAAGGAACTTAAGTAGCGACCGGGAAGTCGGTAGAATTGCGATGATGAACAATATCTCCGCAGCTCGATACCCCGCCCGGTTTGCCACACTGGCTATCGCAGCGTTGATCATTTCACTGGCTCCCCCATGCGTCAGCCTGGCTGCGCAACCAGCCGCAAAAAATTTCCGCGTGCTTGTTACCAACGAGCGTTCCGGTACCTTGACAGTGATCGACGGAGCGTCGCGCAAGGTGACTAATACCGTGCAGTTGGGCAAGCGCCCGCGTGGCCTGAAGCTCTCGCCGGATGGCAAATTGCTGTATGTGGCCCTGAGCGGATCACCCATCGCGGGTCCTGGTGTCGATGAGAGCAAACTGCCACCGGCGGACAAAGGCGCCGATGGCATTGGCATAGTGGATACCGCCACTCTCAAACTGGTGAATATCCTGCGCGGAGTTTCCGATCCGGAGCAGCTGGCGGTAAGCGGCGACGGCAAGCGCCTGTACGTTGCCAGCGAAGATACAGGCCGCGCCATCGTGCTGGATGCGGCCAATGGCAAGACCATCGCGAGTCTTCCAGTGGGCGGCGAGCCCGAAGGCGTCACGCTCAATCCCAATGGGCGATTCGTGTATGTGTCCTCCGAGGAAGACCATCAGATTGCAGTTGTCGATACGATGACCAACCAGGTCGCCGCCTCATTCAAGGTCGGGCAGCGGCCGCGTTTCACCGAGTTCAGTGACGACGGAGCGCTGGCTTTCGTGTCTGCGGAGAACGATGGAACCATCACGGTGGTCGACGCGAAACTGCATAAAGTGCTGCGGACCATCAAGCTGCAGGGAGACTTGACGCGACCGGTGGGCATGGCCATCTCGCACGACGGCAAGCGGCTTTACACGGTGACAGGGCGGGGCAAGAACCTGTTGTCCCTGGATATCGCCTCCGGCAAAGTGCTGGCCTCTGTCGAGGTCGGGCAAAGACCCTGGGGCGTGGCCATCAGTCCCGACGGCGCGACACTTTTTACCGCCAATGGCAGTTCCAACGACGTGTCGGTGGTGGACGCTGCCAGCCTGAAGGTGATCACACGTATCCCGGCTGGCGACAGCCCCTGGGGATTGATCATTCTGCCAACGCCTTCAGGCAAGTAGCGCGCGGACGCCGATCAGCCCGGCGATCGCTGCGGCGAGCGACGCGCCGACATGCAGCAGCACGATGCCAATGGCAAGCAGTGTGCGTTGGCTCTCCAGCGATTGCACAACCTCCAGCGCAAAGCTGGAGAAAGTGGTCAGCCCGCCGAGGAAGCCCACGATCAGCAGCGGCCGCAAGGTTGGATCCAGCGCCAGCCGATCATCCAGAAACGCCGCGATCGCGCCAGCAGCTCCGCAGCCCAGCACGTTTGCCGCCAGCGTACCCAGGGGAATATCGGCCAGCAGCGGATTCAAACCGAGGTTGAGCAGATAGCGGGTGACCCCGCCCATACCTGCTCCGCCGAATACCAGCGCAATGCTCAGAAGATTCATGGGTGCGGGTATCATTGCATACGGTCCGCCCCGGTAGCTCAGTGGATAGAGCACTCGCCTCCTAAGCGAGGGGTCGCAGGTTCAACTCCTGCCCGGGGCGCCAGACTCTTGGCCGGGCCATTCGCGAGTTGGCCAGGCAACCCCGGAATGGTGTCTACGACCTTCCCACGGCCTGGCACCACTCCTGGCCGAACTGAAACGCTTCATCCGGATTCGAGAATCCGTGCTGACCGTAAATTACACGCGGCCCTTGCGTCCCATCATCATGTTCAACCGTGCGCTCAAGGAAATAAAGCGGTGCGTACCAGCCCTCTTCCATGTTTTCTATCAGGTACAGAGTGGCGCTTCCGATGACCGCCATACGAACAGTGGTGCGCATGTATGCCTCCTCTTGGACTATCAATGTCTCGGAGATTCTTTGTGGCGTACCAAGAGAAATTAAGATTCTGACTACGTCGTTGCGAGACATATTGATTCAGTTCATCGTGTGTTCGCATCCGTCGCCAATCGACGACGTGGATCGCGCTGCACAATGGAAGTCGCTTTGGGCGGCTGGCAGCAGGTTCTTCATTCATGGACGCCAGTTTGACCCCTGGAGTAGGTGCCCGCTTACCTTTGGTTTGGAACATATGAACCTCCGACGCCAGCCAATTGGCATTGAATGGGCGTTAGGATTCACGGGTGTCCATATGACACTGGGCAGCAGCCCCAAGAGGACGCATGACACGCATTAATTCCAGAAGCTCTCTCGTCGCTATCCTCGTTGCAGGCGGACTGCTGGCGGGCTGCGGCACGAATCCTGTCACCGGCAAGCGCGAGATCCAGTTTGTTTCCCAGGGCCAGGAAGTCCAGATGGGGCAGCAGAACTATGCGCCCATGCGGCAGAGCGAGGGCGGTGACTATGAAGTACTTCCTGGCCTTACTGCCTATGTAAACGAAGTGGGCCAGAAGCTGGCGGCGGTTTCGGACCGGATCACCGTGGCGGAGCGAAAACTGCCGTATGAATTCAAGGTTCTCAACAGTTCTGTGCCGAATGCCTGGGCACTGCCGGGTGGGAAGATTGCAGTCAATCGCGGCTTGCTGACCGAGTTGAACAGCGAGGCTGAGCTCGCCGCGGTGCTGGGGCACGAGATCGTGCATGCAGCCGCGCGGCATGGCGCGCAGGCGCAGGAACGCGGCACACTCCTGCAGGGCGGGATGGTGCTCGCACAGCTGGGTGTTGCGATGGGCGGAGTCGACGAACAGGTAGGCAACCTGGTGCTGGCGGGTTCTGGCGTGGGCGCGCAACTGGTGACAATGCGCTATGGCCGGGATGCTGAGTTGCAGGCCGATCTGTATGGAACACGCCTGATGAAAGCAGCCGGCTATGATCCGGCTGCTGCCATTACCTTGCAGGAGACCTTCGTGCGGCTTTCCGAGGGGCGCAAGCAAAACTGGCTGCAGGGTCTGTTCGCGTCGCATCCCCCTTCGGGGGAGCGCGTGGCGAAGAATCGCGAGACCGTTGCCGCCCTGGGTGCCGGCGGGGATGTCGGTGTTGAACGCTATACCGCGCGCATCGCGTCGCTCAAGCAGCTCAAACCCGGCTACGACAAGTACGACCAGGCCCTGGCGGCCATGCAGAAGAAGGACGTTGCTGGCGCAAAGGCTCTGGCGGCCGAAGCGGTGCGCCTGGTGCCGCGCGAAGGGCAGTTTCACCAGCTGCAGGGCGACATTGCGCTCAACGAGAAGCGTTATCAGGAGTCGTTGCCGTACTACCAAAGGGCCATGGAATTGAACCCGGGCTACTTTGGCTCTTGGCTGGGCGCTGGGGTGGCGCAGTACCGGCTGGGTAACAGGCAGCAGGCACGCCAATGGTTGACGCGCAGCATGGAGCTGCTGCCCACGGCGCCGGCGTCGCTGTACCTGGGCAACATGGCCCGAGACAGTGGCGACGTGAACGGCGCATTGAAGTTTTACCAAAACGCTGCGTCATCTCAGAGCAGCGTCGGCCAGGAGGCCATGCGCGAAGCGGTGCTGCTCGATCTACCGCGCAATCCATCCAACTACGTGGCCGGGGCAGTTCAGGCGGGCAGCGACGGCAAGGCGATGCTGGTGGTGCAGAATCGCGCACCGATGGCGCTGGCATCCATCGTGGTTACGCCGGTGATGGTGAACGCGTCGGGGCAGGTGGCGAGCCAGGGGCGCAGCGTGACCATCGGCGGTCCACTTCCCGCGGGACAGAGGGCCGTCGTTGACGGTGGCCTCGGTTCGTTGACGGCCGAGCAATTGCGAACAGTGCGCGTGCGCGTTGATTCAGCCCGCGTAGCGCAGTAAGGCTCGCAAAGCGCAGTAAGACTTACGCGCGCGGCCAGTTGCGAAAGCTGGCCGGGTCGCCATAGGCAAGAAAGTCCGGGTTCAACAGGTCGGCCTTCGTGTTGTATTGCAGAGCCTGGCCATCGGAAAGGCGCACCACCTGGCCGCCAGCAGCTTCCACCACGGCCTGGCCGGCGGCGATATCCCATTCGGAAGTCGGGCCAAGGCGCGGATAAAGGTCCGCGGAACCATCTGCCACCAGGCACAGCTTGATCGAACTGCCTGCAGGCCGCAGCTCGTAGGGTCCCAACGACGCGAGCGCGGACTCTAGTGCAGCGTTGCCATGCGACCGGCTGCCCAACACGCGCAGTGGTGGTCGCGCGGTTCGCCGCACAGCGATGGGAGCGCGTGGCCGATCATGGGAAGCGCGCCAGGCGCCCAGGCCAGGAATGCCCGAATAGGTGGTGTGGGACACGGGTATGTGCACAACACCCATGACAGGCCGATGACCTTCGATAAGCGCGATATTCACAGTGAACTCGCCGTTGCGTGAGACGAATTCCCTCGTGCCATCCAGCGGATCCACCAGCCAGTAACGACTCCAGCCGCTGCGTTCGGCAAAGGGGATTTCGGCCGCTTCCTCCGACAGTACCGGCAGCAATGGCGACAGGCGTGCAAGCTCAGCGGTAATCAGCCGATGAGCGCGCAGATCCGCCTCGGTCAGCGGTGAGGCATCTGCCTTCGCGCGGGTTTCGAAATCAGTGCCGTAAACGTCGAGAATCTCGCTGCCAGCACGGCGCGAGATGTCGATGACGGCTTCCAGGAGCTCAGAGGCCAGCGAGAGGGTTGTTGTAGGCATAGGCAATGACGCCAGCCTTGTCGAGTTCGCCGATGATGCGCGCGGCCGCTTCATCCGCCGACAACTCTGCGGTTGGAATGGTGATCTCGGCATGTTCTGGCGGTTCGTAGGGCGAGTCGATGCCGGTGAAATTCGGCAATTCGCCGCTGCGCGCCTTCCTGTACAGACCTTTCGGATCGCGTCGTTCGGCCTCGGCCAGTGAAGTCTCTACATAGATCTCGATGAATTCGCCGTTCTCCAGTTTCTCTCGCGCCATGCGCCGCTCGGAGCGGAATGGCGAGATGAACGACACCAGTACGATGAGGCCAGCGTCCACCATCAGTTTCGAGACTTCCGCCACGCGACGGATATTCTCGACGCGATCCGCATCGGTAAAGCCAAGGTCGCGATTCAGCCCGTGGCGCACGTTGTCGCCATCCAGCAGATAGGTGTGTCGTCCCAGTGCATGCAGCCGCTTCTCGACCAAGTTGGCGATAGTCGACTTGCCCGCGCCAGACAGTCCCGTGAACCATAGCGCGCAGGCGCGCTGACCCTTCAGCTGGGATCGCGCTGCGCGGTTCACTTCCAGCGCCTGCCAGTGGATGTTGTCGGCGCGTCGCACGGCGGACTGCAGCAACCCTGCACCCACTGTGTCGAAGCTGAGTTTGTCGATCAGGATGAACCCGCCGGTCTCGCGGTTCTCCGTATAGGGGTCGAAGGCCACCGGGCTGTCGAGCGTGACGGTGCAGACGCCAATTTCGTTGAGTTCGAGCTGCTGCGCCGGCTGCTGCTCCAGCGTGTTCACGTCGACACGATATTTGGGCGCGGCAAGCGTGGCATTGACCGTTCGCGTGCCGATTTTCAGCAAATACTGGCGGTTGGGCAGCATCGGCTGCTCGTGCATCCAGATCAGTGTTGCCTGGAACTGGTCGGCCACGCCGGCTGGTTCGGCAGCAGCGGTCAGCAGGTCGCCGCGCGAGACGTCGATTTCGTGATCCAGCGTGATCGTGATGGACTGGCCAGCTTGCGCCTGCCCAAGTTCGCCGTCGTAGGTCACGATGCGGGCGACCTTTGCCTCCTTGCCGGAGGGCAAGGCGCGCACACGGTCTCCGACGCCGATCATGCCACTGGCAATCTGGCCGGCAAAACCTCGGAAATCCATGTTGGGTCGATTGACCCATTGCACCGGCAGGCGGAAAGGCGCGAGCTTCCGGCTGCCCCCGATTGCAACCGACTCCAGATGTTGCATCAGTGACGGGCCCTGGTACCACGGCATGCGGTCGGCAAGGTCCAGGATATTGTCACCCTTGAGCGCCGACACCGGGATGCTGGTGATCTCCTGCAAACCAACCTGCCGCGCGAATTCTCGGTAGTCGGCAACGATGCGGTGGAAAGTTGCTGCGTCGTAGTCGACGGCGTCCATCTTGTTCACCGCGAGCACTATGTGGCGTATGCCAAGCAGCGACACGATGTAGCTGTGCCGCCGTGTCTGGGTCAGCACGCCTTTGCGCGCATCGATCAGGATGACAGCAAGGTCGGCGGTGGATGCGCCGGTTACCATGTTGCGCGTGTACTGCTCGTGACCGGGTGTATCGGCCACGATGAACTTGCGTTTTTCCGTGGAGAAAAAGCGGTAGGCCACATCGATGGTGATGCCCTGCTCGCGCTCGGCCGCGAGGCCATCAACCAGCAGCGCCAGGTCGAGTTCTTCGCCTTGGGTGCCAACTTTTTTCGAATCGACGGCCAGCTGCGCCAGCTGGTCTTCATAGACCAGCTTGGATTCATACAGCAGCCGGCCGATCAACGTGCTCTTGCCGTCGTCGACGCTGCCACAGGTGATGAAACGCAGCAGATCCTTGTGCTCGTGCGCCTTGAGGTAGGTCAGGATGTCTGTGCCGGCGAGGTCGATGACATGCGCCATCAGAAATACCCTTCCTGCTTCTTCTTTTCCATCGAACCCGATGCATCGTGATCGATGACACGGCCCTGCCGTTCGGAACTGGTGGTCAGCAGCATCTCCTGAATCACCTCAGGAAGAGTGGCTGCCGTACTTTCCACGGCACCGGTCAACGGGTAGCAACCGAGCGTGCGAAAACGCACGCTCTTCATTGCCGGTTGCTCGCCCGGCTCGAGGGGCATGCGTTCGTCGTCGACCATGATCAGCGCGCCGTCGCGCTCCACTACTGGGCGACGGGCGGCGAAATACAGTGGCACGATCGGAATCTGCTGCTGGTAGATGTACTGCCAGATATCCAGCTCCGTCCAGTTCGACAGCGGAAACACGCGCAGGCTTTCGCCCCGGTGTTTGCGCGCGTTGTACAGCTTCCACAGTTCCGGGCGCTGGCGCTTGGGATCCCAGCGGTGCTGCGCGCTGCGGAACGAAAAGATGCGCTCCTTTGCCCGGGATTTTTCCTCGTCCCGACGCGCGCCACCAAAGGCCGCGTCGAAGCTGTGCTGGTCGAGTGCCTGCTTCAGCGCCTGGGTTTTCATCACATCGGTGTGCACCGCCGAGCCGTGCGTGAAGGGTCCGATGCCGCGCGCCAGGCCGTCCGGATTGGTATGCACCAGCAGTTCGATGCCCAACCGTTTCACGGTCTCGTCGCGAAAGCGGATCATCTCGCGGAACTTCCAGGTGGTGTCCACGTGCAGGAAAGGGAAGGGCGGACGCGCCGGGAAGAAGGCCTTCATCGCCAGGTGCAGCATGACCGAGCTGTCCTTGCCGATGGAGTACAACATGACCGGCTTTTCGCACTCGGCCACCACCTCCCGCATGATGTGGATGGCTTCGGCCTCGAGGCGCTGCAGGTGAGTCAGATGGGCGGGCGTCGTGCTCATCAGAGAGGTGGCAGTTCTGGCGCTTATAACAGGGCGCGCAGTTTAGCAGAGCGCCTTCATGCGCCTTGGGAATCAGCTAACTCGCGAGGATTGTGACTGTCGTCACCCATCCCGAACCATGCTTCCCCGGGTTGGAAACTAGAATGACAGCCCAATATCTTCAACTACGCGGGCGGCTTTATCGCACATCCAGACCCCTCCGAACGGCGCTACAGCAGGGATCGCCGGGAGAGTTTGCTGCATGGACTGATGGCAGGGCATTGGATGCGACGTCGGCGCACCGGGCGACGTGGCGACGAATTGCTTGCTGCAGGCCTGGATTGGCATCCCTCGCACTGGCTGGGGGTGGCATTGATGATCATGTTGCTCTCCGTCACCGACGCCTTCCTCACGCTTACCCTGATGCGCCACGGCGCCCAGGAGGCAAATCCGTTCATGGAACCACTGGTGAATGGCGTCAGCCCATGGTTTGCGTACTGGAAGGTGGGGCTGACTGGGTTCGGCGTGCTGATTTTGACTGCCTTCGCGCGCTTCCGTTTGTTCCGTGTGATTCCCGTCGGCGGAGTCCTTTATTTGCTCATGACCGGATACATTGTGCTGGTCGCCTACGAACTGCGGCTGCTGCAGGTCTATGCCACCGAGTTCGTTTCTTATTGGCTATCCGTTCCATTACAATTGGCAGCTTAAGTTAATCTACGCGAATCTCCATGAGCCAGAACAAAGGCCTGGGCGGCGCCAGTAGCGGCCTGGCCAGTCAGAATGCCACCACCTCACTCTGGGGTGGAAACTCTACCTATGTAGAGGATCTTTACGAGCGATACTTGGCGGGAGAAACCGTTCCCGCTGATTGGCAGAAGTTCTTTTCAGGCCTCGCGGCGGCGCACACCGACACCGCACACAGTCCTATCGTGCGTGAACTCGCACAGCGCGCGCAGCTGCCACGCATGGCAGCGGTCGCCGCAGGCGATGCGGGGCAGGGCGAGAAGCAGGCAGTGGTTTCGCGACTGATCCAGATTTTCACCAACCGCGGTCACCTGATTGCCAAGGTAGATCCGCTTGGTCTCATGCAACGGACCAAGCCCCGACTGATGGATCTTGACTACATGGGGTTGACCGAAGCCGACCTCGATCAGGAGTTCTATACCGCCAGTCGCGTGGAAGCGGTGCCGCGGCGCGCCAAGTTGCGCGAAATCGTGGCGTTGCTGGAAAACGTTTACGCCGGCCCGATCGGTGCCGAATTCGCGCATGTTTCCAATACGGACGAGCGTCTGTGGTTGCAGGACGAATTCCTGCTCGGCCGCATGCAACACAGGTTCAGCAGCGAAGAGCAGGTCAACATCCTGAAGCAGATCACTGCTGCGGAAGGACTGGAGCGGTACCTGCACACCAAGTACGTGGGCCAGAAGCGGTTTTCGCTGGAAGGTGGCGATTCGCTGATTCCGATGCTGAACGATCTGGTGCAACGCGGCGGCCAGTCCGGTTTCGAAGAGATGATCATTGGCATGGCGCATCGCGGCCGCCTGAACGTGCTGGTGAATGTGCTGGGCAAGGCGCCATCGGAGCTGTTTTCGGAATTTGAAGGTCGTTACGACACCGCCCACCTGAAAGGATCGGGCGACGTCAAGTACCACAAGGGCTTTTCGGCGGATCTGCGGACCCCGGGCGGTAATGTGCACGTGGCACTGGCGTTCAATCCCTCGCATCTTGAAGTGGTCAACCCCGTGGTCGAGGGTTCCGTGCGCGCCAGGCAGGAACGGCGCGGTGACAGCCGCGGCGAACGGGTGCTGCCCATCCTCATTCACGGCGATGCTGCCTTTGCCGGCCAGGGTGTGGTGATGGAAACCCTGCAGCTGTCGCAGGCGCGGGCGTTCTACACCGGCGGCACCGTGCACCTGATCGTAAACAACCAGGTCGGCTTCACCACCAACGATCCGCGCGATACGCGTTCCACCATGTATTGCAGCGATGTGGCGAAGATGCTTGAGGCGCCGATCTACCACGTCAATGCGGATGATCCCGAAGCCGTGGTGTTCGTCACGCGCCAGGCGCTGGCTTATCGCATGAAGTTTCACAAGGACGTCGTGATCGATCTGGTCTGCTATCGCCGCCTTGGCCACAACGAAGCGGACGAGCCCGCAGCTACGCAGCCGGTGATGTATGCAAAGATCCGCCAGCACCCCACAGCCCGGCAGATCTACGCCGAACGGCTGGTGGCCGCAGGGGTGGTCACCGCCGCCGAGGCCAAAGGTTTCCTGGAGCAGTATCGCGCCGGCCTGGATGCTGGCACCTCGCAGGTGCCGGCTTCGTTGGGTTTGATCGGCAATCAATACACGGTCGACTGGTCGCGCTTCCTGCGCAATGACTGGTCGGAGCCGGCGCCCACGGCAATCGATGCCGACCGCCTGAAAAAACTCGGCGCCAGCATTGTCGATTTCCCAGTTGGATTCACCTTGCAGGCCCGTGTGGAGCAGGTGTATGCCAATCGTCGCAAGATGGTCGCGGGCGAGCTGCCGCTGGACTGGGGCTGCGCCGAAATGCTGGCCTATGCCTCGTTGCTCGAAGATGGCTGTCCGATCCGCATCACCGGGCAGGACAGCGGTCGCGGCACGTTTTTCCATCGCCATGCGGTGTTGCATCATCAGGCCACGGGCGAAACCTGGTCGCCACTCGAACATCTGAGCGCCGGACAGCCGCAGTTCAGGATTAACGACTCGGTGTTGTCGGAAGAAGCGGTGCTGGGCTTTGAATACGGCTACTCCACGACCAACCCGGAGGCGCTGGTCATCTGGGAGGCCCAGTTCGGCGATTTCGTCAACGGTGCGCAGGTCATCATCGACCAGTTCATCAGTTCCGGCGAATCCAAATGGGGTCGGCTGTGCGGGCTGGTCCTGATGCTGCCGCATGGGTACGAGGGACAGGGGCCGGAGCATTCTTCAGCGCGTCTTGAGCGCTTCCTGCAGATGTGCGCCGAGAGCAACATGCAGGTGGTAGTGCCTTCGACCCCGGCGCAGATGTTTCATATGTTGCGTCGGCAGATGTTGCGCTCGCTGCGCAAGCCGCTCATCGTCATGACGCCGAAGAGCCTGTTGCGGCACGAGCTTTCGGTATCTTCGCTGGCAGATTTGACCAAGGGCGGCTTCGCCACAGTAATCGACGAAGTGGATGAGCTCGCTGCGGCACAGGTGCAGCGCGTGGTGTTCTGCAGCGGCAAGGTCTACTTCGACCTGCTCAAAGCGCGCCGCACCGCGGCGCTGCGCGATGTTGCATTGATCCGGATCGAGCAGCTGTACCCGTTCCCGACGCAGGCTTATGAAGCCGTGTTGCGCCGCTATCCGCAGCTGCGCGAAGTGGTTTGGTGCCAGGAAGAGCCGCAGAACCAGGGCGCCTGGTATTCCATTCGCCATCGGCTTGAAGGACCGCTGCAAAAGGACAAGCACACACTGCTGTACGCTGGCCGACAGCATGCGGCCGCGCCTGCCACGGGCATCGCCAAGATTCACGAAGCAGAACAGCGCGAACTGGTCGATACGGCGCTGCGCGCGCCAATGCGGGAAAGTTCTGGCACTGCAACGCTGCGGGCGATGACTGAAACTGGCGCGCCAGCACCGCTGCGCAAGAGCTCCTGATTTTTCACAATTCAAGAACAAAGAAGCATGACCACCGAGATCAAGGTTCCGAAGCTGCCTGAATCTGTTGCCGATGCCACGATAGTGAAGTGGCACAAAAAGGCGGGTGACGCGGTTGCGCGCGACGAGAATCTTGCCGATCTCGAAACAGACAAGGTGGTGCTGGAAGTGCCCGCGCCGGTTGCTGGCGTACTCAAGGAAATAAAGGTGCAGGCCGGTGCCACGGTAGTCAGCGATCAGCTGCTGGCAATTGTCGAGGCCGGTCCGGCAGTTGCCGTTGCCGCACCCACGGCAGGTGCCGCGAAAGAAGCGGCGCCTGCGCCGAAAGCGACGACTGCGCCTGCCTCAACCCCTGCTACCTCCGTCAAGTCAGCCCCCTCAGCACGCCGCGCCGCCACCGAAAGCGGCGTTGATATTGCAGCCGTTGCCGGCAGCGGCCTGGGCGGCGCGGTGACAAAGTCCGATGTGCTGGCGCGTGCCGCTGGCGGCGGCAGCCGCGTGGAGCGGCGCGTGCCAATGACAAGGCTGCGCGCGCGGGTCGCCGAGCGATTGGTGTCGGCCCAGGCAACCCAGGCCCTGCTGACCACCTTCAATGAAGTGGATCTGCTCGCAGTGCAAGAGCTGCGCACGCGCTACAAGGACAAGTTCGAAAAGAATAATGGCGTGAAGCTCGGCTTCTCATCGTTCTTCGTCAAGGCGGTCGTTGAAGCGCTGAAGCGCTTTCCGATCGTCAATGCAGCCGTCGACGGCAGCGATATCGTCTACCGCGAGTTCTACGATATCGGCATGGCGGTATCCACAGATCGCGGCCTCGTGGTGCCAGTGCTGCGCGATGCCGATACGCAGAATTTTGCCCAGGTGGAAAAAGCCGTCGGCGATTTCGCGACGCGGGCCCGCAATGGTTCACTGACCATGGAAGACCTGACCGGCGGCACGTTCAGCATCACCAATGGCGGTGTATTCGGCTCGCTGCTTTCCACGCCCATCGTGAATGCGCCGCAGAGCGCCATCCTTGGCATGCACAAGATCCAGGAACGTCCCGTGGTGGTCGGCGGCCAGATCGTGATCCGTCCGATGATGTATCTGGCGCTCACCTACGATCACCGCATCATCGATGGCAAGGAGGCCGTGCAATTCCTGGTCACCGTCAAGGAATGCCTTGAGGACCCCGGCCGCCTGCTGATCGGAGTCTGATCCCATGGCAGACCGTTACGATGTGATCGTCATCGGCGGAGGCCCCGGTGGCTATCCGGCCGCCATTCGAGCTGCGCAGAACAAGCTTTCTGTTGCCTGCATCGACGGCTGGAAGAATCGCGATGGCAAGTACGCCCTGGGTGGCACCTGCCTTAACGCCGGCTGCATTCCTTCCAAGGCGCTGCTGGAATCCTCCGAGCTGTATCACCGTGCCGCGCATGAATTCAAGGCGCACGGCATTGGCGTGGGTGCGCTGCAGCTTGACCTGGGCGCCATGCAGAAGCGCAAGAGCGGCATCGTCAAGGGCATGACCGGCGGCATCGCGGCGCTGTTCAAATCAGCGGGCGTGGTGGGCCTCGCCGGCCATGGCCGCGTGCTCGCTTTCAACAAGGTTGAATACACGGCCGCAGATGGCAGCACACAGTTGCTTGAAGCGGGTTCGGTCATCCTGGCATCTGGGTCCACCCCAGTTGAGCTCAAGACCGTGCCTTATGATGGCAAGTTCATCGTGGATTCCTGGGGCGCGCTCGAATTCGAGACGGTGCCCGCGCGGCTCGGCATCATTGGTGCCGGTGTCATCGGTCTGGAACTGGGCAGCGTCTGGCAACGATTGGGTGCCGCCGTCACGGTGCTGGAAGCCGCGGATGAATTCCTGACCATTGCCGATCGGCAGCTGGCCGCAGAAGCGCTGAAGCAGCTGCGCAAGCAGGGGCTGGATATCAAGCTCGGCGCGAAGGTCAGTGCTGCTGCGGTTTCCGGAAAGGAAGTTGCAGTGAAGTTCACTGATGCACAGGGAGAACAAGCCGCAACTTTTGACCGCCTGGTGGTTGCCGTAGGTCGGCGCCCGTATACACAGGATCTGCTCGGCGAAGGCACTGGCATTGAACTGGACCAGCGCGGTTACATCGTTGTCGATGAACACTGCCGCACCGCCGTGCCGAATGTCTACGCGGTCGGGGATTGTGTCCGTGGCCCGATGCTCGCCCACAAGGCGAAGGAAGAGGGCGTCATGGCAGCCGACTTGATTGCCGGCTTGTATGGCCACACGAATTACGACGCCGTGCCGTCGGTGATCTACACGGCCCCGGAAATTGCCTGGGTTGGGCAGACCGAGGCGCAGGCACGTGCGGCCGGCGTCAATGTGAAGCTCGGCAATTTTCCGTTTGCGGCCAGTGCCCGGGCCCGGGCAATGGAAGCAGCCAGTGGGTTCGCGAAGATTGTGGCGGATGCGGATACGGACCGGATATTGGGCGTTCACATCATCGGACCGATGGCGGGCGAACTTTTGTCGGAAGCTGTACTCGCGCTGGAGTACCAGGCCAGCTGCGAGGATCTGCAGCGCACGATGCACTCACATCCGACTCTTTCCGAAGCATTGCACGAGGCCGCGCTGACTGCCGACAAGCGGGCGATCGATACCCTCAACCGCTAGCCTGAAGCGGCGTCGCGAGATTTTTCAGCGCGCCCGCCGTACCTTGAACACATTGGGAATGCGCGCCAGGCGGCGTTGCAGTTTCGCAAGCTCAGCGGCGTCGCGAACCGTCAGGCGCACCTCGAAACGTGCGATCCGGTCGTCCGGATCAGTATGGCTTGAAACTCCCTCGATGCTGACATGCTCCTCGGCGATCAGGTCCGAGATGTCGCGCAGCAGGCCGCGACGATCAAATGCCTCTATCGAGATGCGGGCGGCAATCCGCGCGGAATCCGACTCAGCCCATTCGACCTGCAGCAGCCGCTGCGGTTTCTGTCGCACCATGCGGGTGAGGCCGGCGCAGTCGGCAAGATGGATGGTTACGCCGCGTCCGAGCGTGAGGTAGCCGCGAATCGGCTCCGGACGCACGGGCGCACAGCAGCGGGCAAGGGTGATCGGCAGGTCGCCCACGCCATCGATCTCCACCGGGGAGCGACTGCTCTGCACGGCCTTACGCGGACGGGTGGCACGCGGCGGTTCCACTGGCCGCTCCACTGGCGCAGCGGTGGGCTGCGCGGTTGGCGGGGCGCCCGCTGAGGCAGCATCGTCGATGCGACGGAAATAGGCGCGAAGCTTGGACTTGCTGCGCGACGACACCAGATAGCCACTGCTGGCGGACAGCCAGTCGCGGCTCGGCGCCGCCTGCTTGCCGGTGATGATCTCCACCACGTCGCCACTGTGCAGGGCCTGGTTCAGCGGGGCGATGCGGCCATTGACCTTGGCGCCGCGGCAGCGCTCGCCCAGATCGCTGTGCACATGGAAGGCAAAATCCACCGGTGTTCCGCCCTTGGGAAGATCCACCACTTCACCCGTGGGTGTCATGGCATAGATGCGATCCTCGAACAGGCCCTTGCTCAGCTGTGTCAGATCGTCGAAGCCTGCGGCATTGCCGCCACCCTGCAGCAGTTCACGCACCTGCTGGATCTTCCCGTCGTATTGACGGTTGGCGCCGCCTTCCTTGTAGCGCCAGTGCGAAGCCACGCCCAGCTCCGCCTGAGCCTGCATTTCGCGGGTCCGGATCTGGACTTCGAGCGGCCTGCCATCCGGACCGCCCACCGCGGTATGAATGGACTGGTAATTGTTGTCCTTGGGAGTGGCGATGTAGTCGTCGAATTCGCTGGGCAGAAACGGCCACAGATTGTGTACCACGCCGAGCGCGGCATAACACTCCGCAACCGTGTCCACGATGATGCGCACCGCGCGCACGTCGAACATCTGCTCGAAGGCCAGCTGCTTGCGCTGCATCTTGCGGTAGATGCTGTAGATGTGTTTGGGCCGGCCTTCAATCGTGGCGACAATGCCGGCCCGTTGCAGCTCCACTGACAGCGCGCGCTTGACTTCATCGATATAGATTTCGCGGGCGCGACGCTTCTCGCTCAGCGCCTGCTTGATCTGCTGGTATTCCTCCGGGTGCTGCTCCCGGAACGCCAGGTCTTCCAGCTCCCACTTGAGGGACCAGATACCCAGTCGGTTGGCTAGCGGCGCATACAGCTCTTGTATCTCCAGCGCGATCTGGCGACGCCTGGTCAGTGGTTCCTCACGGGCATGTCGAGCGCGGACCAGCTCTTCGGCAAGGCGTGCCACCACGAGGCGCGGGTCGCCAACCACTGCCAGCAACATCTTGCGCAGGGTTTCCGCCTGGCCCGCTGCGAGTGTCTTTCCGGCGGACCACTGCGCATCGAGATTGAAATCACCGAGGCGACCCAGGCTCTCGGCCAGCTGCAGTGCCGGGGTGCCCAGCCGGGCGCGCTGGGCGGCCGTCAGAACGGGAATATCCGGTTCAGCCTGTCGTGCGGAGTGCAACACCGCGGCAGCACTCAACGCGGGTTCGTCGGCGATTCGCTGCAATTCATCCCCGACCTCGCGCGCCCGGACCAGCACCTCCGCGGAGTACCCCGCAGCTTCCAGCACAGCGACCACCGACGCCGTAGTGCTGCCAGAGGCCTCGGCCTGCGATGTCGATGTAGGGACCACGTACATCACGCTATCATATTCAGATGCCACGCTATGCCAGCCGCTCCTGGCGGTCCTTCGATCCAGATGCTGTGGTCAGTCGCGCTGTAGTGCGGGTGGCAGCGGTGCTGCCGCGCCGTGTGCTCGGTCTTGATCCCGGCTCCATACGCATGGGTTTTGGCGTGATCGATTGCAACGCGGGCGGCGAAGTTCATGTGGCCAGTGGCTGCATCCGTTCTGCAGGCGCGGATCTGGCCGGCAGACTGCGAAACATCCACGAGCAGGTGCTGGCCATCGTCATGCAATTCGAACCGGACGAGATCGCCATCGAAAGGGTGTTCATGCACCGCAATGCCGACAGCGCCCTGAAGCTCGGACAGGCGCGCGGTGCAGCGCTTTCCGCTGCAGTGGCGCAGGGCGCCGCCGTCTATGAATACGCGCCGCGGGCCATCAAGCTGGCCGTGGTTGGCAGTGGTGCGGCAGACAAGGCGCAGGTGTCGCGCATGGTGCAGGTGCTGCTGGCCATCGGTGAGCCAGCCACCGCAGACATCTCCGATGCACTGGCCATTGCGTTGTGCCATGTGCAGAACCGTCGCGCGGCGAGCCGCCTCGCCCTGCTGGAATCAACCAGGTGATCGGCTCCCTCAGCGGCACCCTGGTTGAAAAAGAACCACAGCGCCTGCTGATCGAGACGCAGGGAGTGGGCTATGAAGTGGAAACACCCATGTCCACCTTTCTGGCGTTGCCATCCGCCGGCAGCAGCCTGCGCCTGCGCATCCACCAGGTGTTGCGTGAAGATGCTTCCTTGCTCTTTGGCTTCGCCACGGAAGATGAGCGGGCACTGTTTCGTGCGCTGCTGAAGGTCAACGGCGTCGGGCCGCGCATGGCGCTGGGCATTCTTTCCGGTGTCAGTGCAGATGCCTTCCAGCTTGCCGTGGCGACCGACGATCTGGCGACACTCACGCGCATCCCCGGCGTGGGGCGCAAGACCGCCGAACGGCTGCTGGTCGAAATGCGCGATTATTTCAAGGCTCTGCCAATCGCCAAGGGTGGTCTGGCGGAAGCGCCTACACCGCGCAGCGAGGCATTGCATGCACTGCTGGCGCTGGGCTACAAGCCCCCTGAGGCGCAGCGCATGCTCGACGCCGTGGCCACGAACGGCAGCAGCACGGAAGATCTGATTCGGGCCGCCTTGCAAGGCGCCGCTCCAAAGCCAAAGGCGTGAATGACCACTGACAGGCTCGTCAATGCCGGTGCACTGCGTGATGACGAAACGCAGGACCGTGCCATCCGGCCCAGACGGCTGGCCGAATACATCGGTCAGCCAGCCGTCAAGGCGCAACTGGGACTATTCATCGAGGCCGCTGCAGCGCGCGCAGAGGCGCTGGATCACGTGCTGGTGTTCGGACCGCCGGGTCTTGGCAAGACCACTTTGGCGCAGATCATTGCGGCTGAACTGGGTGTAGGACTGCGCCATACTTCAGGCCCGGTGCTGGAGCGTCCCGGCGACCTGGCCGCCTTGCTCACCAACCTGCAACCGCGCGACGTGCTGTTCATCGATGAGATCCATCGCCTCAGCCCCGTGGTTGAAGAAGTGCTGTATCCGGCGATGGAGGACTATCAGCTAGACATCATGATCGGCGACGGACCTGCCGCGCGATCTATCAAGCTCAACCTGCCGCCGTTCACGCTGGTGGGCGCCACCACCCGGGCCGGGCTGCTGACCTCGCCACTGCGAGATCGTTTTGGCATTGTGCAGCGGCTGGATTTTTATTCGGACGCCGAGCTTGAGCAGATCGTGGTGCGTTCGGCCTCGATTCTCGGCGTCGTCACCTCCGGGGAGGGGGCCGTGCGGATCGCGCAGCGTTCACGTGGCACGCCGCGCATCGCCAACCGGTTGCTCAGGCGGGTGCGTGATTTCGCGCAGGTGCGCGGCAACGGCACCATCGACGCCGCCATTGCCGATGCGGCCCTGGATCTGCTCGAAGTGGATCCACAGGGCATGGATGCCCTGGACCGACGCCTGCTGACCACCATCATGGAAAAGTTCGATGGTGGACCGGTGGGTATCGAGAGCCTGGCCGCCGCCATTGGCGAAGAGCGCGGCACACTGGAAGACGTGGTCGAGCCGTTTCTTATCCAGCGCGGCCTGTTGATGCGTACGGCGCGTGGTCGCATGGCAACCCGCCAGGCCTACCTGCACATGGGCCTTGCAGTGCCGGAGCGGATCGGCACAGCGCTGCCGTTATTCGAAGATCCCTCAAGATGAGTGAATTTTGCTGGCCGGTCCGGGTCTACTACGAGGACACGGATGCGGGGGGCGTTGTCTACCATGCCAGTTACCTCCGCTATTTCGAACGCGGTCGCACCGAATGGTTGCGCGCGCAGGGCTGTTCGCAGGCGCAGCTGATAAAGGAGCAGGCGGTTGTGTTTACCGTTGTCAGTCTGGACATCCAGTACCACAAGCCGGCGCGACTCGACGAGCTGCTGCAGGTGGTAACGCAGCCGAAAGTGGCCGGAGGCGCTTCGCTTGAGTTCGAGCAGCAGTTGCAGCGTGACGATGGCCACGTGCTCGCCCGGGGCAAGGCGCTGGTCGCTTGTGTTGATGCAACAAGTTTCAAGCCTCGGCGTCTGCCCGCGGCGCTACGCATGAGGATTCCCTGATGGGGGCCGAGCAGCTTTCCTTTCTCAGACTCATTATCGACGCGAGTCTCGTGGTGCAGCTGGTGCTCGCCATGCTGCTGGCTGCTTCCGTCGGTTCCTGGGCCATCATTCTGCGCAAGAGTACGCTGCTCGCCAAGGCCAGTTCGGAGGCGGACAAGTTCGAATCGAGCTTCTGGTCAGGTGGCGATCTGGGTTCGCTATACCGCACGGTGGAAGCCAGGGGCGGTGCCACCGGCATGAGCAGCATATTCGAAATGGGCTTCCGTGAGTTTGCGCGGCTGCGCCAGAGTGGCGTGCCAACCGACCAGCTTCTGGAGGGTTCGCGGCGCGCCATGAAAGTGGCGCAGCTGAAGGAGATAGAGCGGCTCGAACACAATCTGGCAACGCTGGCTACCGTTGGCTCGGTGAGTCCGTATGTGGGCCTGTTCGGCACCGTGTGCGGAATCATGGGCACGTTCATGGCACTCGGGGGTGTGCAGCAGGCAACACTGGCAACCGTGGCGCCGGGCATTGCCGAAGCGCTGGTCGCGACAGCCTTTGCGCTGGTTGCTGCCATTCCCGCGTTCATTGCCTACAACCGCTACGCCGACAAAGTCGGCCGGCTGGAACTGCGCTACAACGCATTCATGGAGGAGTTCTCGACCATCCTGCAGCGTCATGCCAGCCGTCCCCCTGTTGCGCCGGAAGCCAGCTGAATGGATTCCGCTCCTCGCAAGCGCCGCCTGATGAGCGAGATCAATGTGGTACCGCTGATCGATGTCATGCTGGTGCTGCTGATCATTTTCATGGCGACTGCGCCGCTGCTGACGCAGGGTGTGAAGGTGGAATTGCCGAAAGCCGGGGCAGAGCCATTGCCGGTGCGCAGCCAGAAAGACCAGCCGCCGGTGATCCTTTCCATCGACAGCGACGGGCGGCAATTTCTCAATACCGGCGGCAAGACCGACGCTGCGCTGAGTGATGAGCAGCTGCTGCTGGCAATGCGCAGCGCGCTGGCCGCCGATCCGTCCCGCGAGGTGCTGGTCAGGGCCGATACGCGCGTGCCCTATGGCCGGGTAGTGGGAGCCATGGTCGTGCTGCAGAGCGCCGGTGCGAGCAAGCTGGGTTTCCTCACCGATCCCCTGCCGCAGGGGACAGATACAGTCCCGTGAGCGCCGCAGCCAAGCGCAGTGGCTGGACTGACTGGTCGATGTCGATCCTGCTGCATGTGGTGGTCGTGGCCGTGATCGTCGGCATCTGGTTCTGGCAGCGTACGCCGCCACCGCGCGAACAGCGGCTTGCAATCGAGGCCTCGGTGATTACCGGGACAGCAGCTGGGAAGTTGTCTGCACCAATCCCTGAGCCCATTGCGGCCGCGCCAGAGCCAGAGCCAGAGCCAGTACCAGAAACCGTAGCAGAGCCTGAGCCCGAAGTGGATCCCGCCCAGGTGGCTGCCGAAGCGGCTGCGCGCGATGCCGAGGCTGCGCGCACGGCCGAGGCGGAACATGTCGCCGAACAAAGACGGGTTGCCGCGGCGAAGCAGGCCGCGGAGCGTAAGGCTGAGCAGGCTGCGAAGGAAAAGACCGAACGCGAGAAGAAGGAACGTGAGAAAGTCGAGCGTGAGAAAGCCGAGCGCGAAAAGCTGGAGCAGGAGCGCAAGCAGCGCGAATTGGCGCAGGCCGAGAATGCCCGCGTCCAGCGCGAATCCGAACTCAACGCGCAGATTGCTGTTGAAGAACGCGCGGCCGCGGTGCGTGCCAGCGGCCAGATGCAGCAGTACATCGCCCAGATCACGGCGCGCATCGAAAATGCATGGAAGCGGCCGCCAAACGTCACGCCTGGCTTGCAATGCGAGGTGCGGATTAGGCAGATTCCCGGTGGTGTGGTCATCGGCGTACAGGTAACCAAGTGCAATGGCGATGAAACCCTGCGCCAGTCTGTGGAGAATGCGGTGCACGGGGCATCACCACTGCCGCAGCCCTCTGATCCTGCCCTGTTCGATCGCGATCTCACGATTACATTCCGGCCGGTGAAATGAACGCTGCCCACAAAGGATCTCCATGTCGAAACGTCTGATGCCTGCACTATGGGCCTGTCTATTGTGTGTCGGCACGGCGGCACAGGCTGAGATCAGGATCGAAATCACCCGCGGAGTAACTGATCCGGTGCCGGTGGCCGTGGTGCCATTTGCGCGCAGCGTTCCCGCAGACGGCGGCGTGGACGTGGCATTGGTCGTACAGCGCGATCTGGAAAGCAGTGGCCGCTTCCGCGGTGTCGACCGCGCCGCAATGCCCGCGCAGCCCAGTCGCGCCGCCGATGTGGATGCCGCCCGCTGGAAAGCCGCGCGCGCGGACTATGTGGTGGTGGGGCGCGTCGCTGCCGGCAGCGGCGCAAACGTTACGCTGAACTTCGAGCTGGTGAACGTGCTTACCGGGCAAGTGCAGCTGAATGAATCAGTGACTGTGCCGCAGTCCGCCCTGCGCAATGGCGCGCATCGCGTGGCCGACCGGATCTTCGAGAAGCTCACCGGGGTGCGCGGTGCATTTGCCACGCGCATTGCCTATATCTCCGTGGATGGCGCGCCGCCCAACCAGAGCTATCAACTGCTGGTCGCCGATGCCGATGGTGAGAACGCCAGGATCGCAACGCAGTCGCGCCAGCCCATCATGTCACCGGCCTGGTCTGCGGACGGCGAATGGTTGGCCTATGTGTCATTCGAGAACAAGGTCGCAGCCGTGTTCGTGCAGCGAATACGCACCGGCGAACGGCGTCAGGTGTCGGCCCGCGTCGGCCACAATGGCGCGCCGGCATTTTCGCCAGACGGCAAGCGTCTGGCCCTTACGCTTGGCGGCAGCGGCGGCAATTTCGACATCTACATCCTCGACCTGGCATCGCAGAACCTCACGCGTATCACCGAAGATCCGGCAATCGATACGGAACCGGCCTGGGCGCCAGATGGCCAGACTCTTTACTTCACCTCTGATCGTGGCGGGGCGCCGCAGATCTACGCCGCTGCGCCGCAGGCTTCCGCCCGCGCGCGGCGGGTCAGCTTCGGTGCATCCCACGCTGAGCATCCACGGGTATCGCCGGATGGCAAGCAGCTGGCCCTGGTCACGCAGGAGGGCGGCGCATTTCGCATTGGCCTGATGGATCTGGCCAGCGGTCAGCTGACGACGCTGTCTCAGGGCACGCTTGACGAATCGCCGAGTTTTGCGCCCAACGGCGCCGTGCTGATCTACGCGGGTCGGGAGCGTGGACAGGGCGTGCTGGCCACTGTTTCTGTCGATGGACAAGTGAGTCTGCGGCTGAAATCCGATCAAGGTGAGGTTCGTGAACCGGTATGGGGACCGTTCGCGGACTGACGGCAGATGTCATAATAGGTAACAAGCGCCCGACATGCGGTGCCTGGGAGCAGCAATTGAATCGCAAACTTCTGATGGTCCTGGTTTCGACGGTAGTACTGATGGCTGGCTGTGCCAGCAAGAAGCCGAAGGCAGATGCGCCTACCAGCGCTGGTCCGACAACTTCGGTGGGCGCCAGTACCGCTCCGGTCGCGGGCAACACCGGCTCGCAGACTGCCGGGGTGGCTACGGTCAATCTGGATCGCGGCAACACCACAGGCGGCGCACTGGGCCCGGTTGGCGCACTGGGCGCGCAACGGGTGATCTACTTTGATTACGACAGCAGCGACATCCGCAACGAATTCGTCGACGTGATTGCCGCTCATGGGCGCTTCCTGGCCGGCAATGCCACGGTGCGGGTGCGTCTCGAGGGGCATTCCGATGAGCGAGGGTCACGCGAATACAACATCGGCCTTGCCGAGCGGCGGGCGCAAACCGTGAAGCGTGCTCTGTCACTGCAGGGTGTGCAGGAATCGCAGGTGGCCATCGTGAGCTATGGCGAAGAACGTCCTGCAGCGGTGGGCAGTGATGAAAACGCGTACTCAAAAAATCGTCGCGTCGAGATCGTCTATATCAACTGAGCGGAGAAGCCGATGAAGTTCGGGCTCACCGTACTGGCTGCCGCATCGATCCTTGCCGGCTGCGCCGTTACGCCCAAGGAAGACCCGGTGCAGCTGCGCCTGGACGACCTTGATTCACGCGTAGGCCGCATCGATCGCATCGTGTCGAACCAGAGCCTGATCCAGATGGCACAGCGGCTCGATACATTGCAGGACGAAATCCGCAGCTTGCGCGGGCGCATTGAAGAACTGCAGAACGAGAACGTCAAGCTGCGCAAGGAGCAGCGCGATCTCTACGCGGATCTGGACAAGCGCCTGAGCGAGACGGCGACCGCAGCCAGTGCTGCAGCCACGGCGGCAGCGGCAGCGGCGACACGAGCCAGCGCCCCGACGCCAGCCGCTGCCGATGAGCAGACGCAGTACTCCCATGCACTGGAAGAACTCAAGGCGCGCAACTACGCCTCCGCAGTGGAGATCCTGCGTGGTCTTGCGGTCACGTTTCCCAACGGGGCGCTGGCCGACAACACACAGTACTGGCTTGGTGAGGCCTATTACGTCACGCAGGAATACGATCAGGCGGCAGCGGCCTTTCAGGTTGTGATCAGCAACTGGCCCAATTCCCGCAAAGTTCCTGACGCGCTGCTGAAGCTGGGCTATACCCAGGAGCAGCAGAACAAGCTGCCCGCGGCAAGACTGACTTTGCAACAGGTGATTGCAAGGTATCCGGATTCGGATGCCGCCAAGGTGGCATCCGAGCGGCTGGCGAAGCTGCCAAAGCCGTAGCCCGGCAGTGAACGACTCCAGCGACGCGCCGCGGCTAAAGATCACGGAGATTTTCCGTTCCTTGCAGGGTGAGGGCGATGCCGTGGGCTTTCCCACCGTGTTCGTCCGGCTAACCGGTTGCCCGCTGCGCTGCCAGTACTGCGACACCACCTATGCATTTACAGGCGGTCAATGGATGACTCTGGATGCGATTCTGGATGAAGTTGCGAGCCTCAGTGCCGCACACGTGTGCGTCACCGGCGGCGAGCCACTGGCGCAGCCCAATTGCCTGCCATTGCTGGCCCGTCTGTGCGATAGCGGTTATCGCGTGTCCCTTGAAACCAGCGGCGCGCTGTCCGTAGCCGCGGTCGATCCGCGGGTAACACGCGTGGTGGATGTGAAGACGCCGGCCTCGGGCGAAGCGGCGCGCAACCTGCTAGATCAGTTGCCGATGCTGCGCGGGCACGACCAGATCAAATTCGTGATCTGCGATCGCGCCGATTACGAGTGGAGCCGCGCACTGTTGCGCGAACGTGGCCTGCCGGACCAGGCCACAGTGCTGTTCTCGCCCAGTCATGAGCAGTTGCCTGCGCGCGAGCTGGCGGACTGGATCCTTGCGGATCGATTGCCGGTGCGCATGCAGGTGCAGCTGCACAAGATCCTCTGGGGCAATACACCGGGACGCTGATGGGTGAACGCCACGCCATCGTGCTGCTGTCCGGCGGCCTGGATTCGGCCACCGCTCTGGCCATCGCTCGTTCTCAGGGTTTCGTTTGCCGCACTCTCGCGGTGAGTTACGGCCAGCGGCACGCGGTGGAGCTGCAGGCTGCTAGGGTTCTGTCGCGGCAACTCGGCGCGGTGGAACACCGGCAGATGCAGGTGGATTTGGCGGATATCGGCGGTTCTGCCCTGACCGATTCGCGCATTGCGGTGCCGGAGTCTGCAACCACCGGCATCCCGGTGACCTATGTGCCGGCCCGCAATACGCTGTTTCTCGCGCTGGCCCTGGGCTGGGCCGAAGTCACGGGTTCGCAAGACATCTTCATCGGCGTCAATGCCGTCGATTATTCGGGCTACCCCGATTGCCGACCAGATTTCATCAGCGCCTTCGAGACGCTGGCGGGACTTGCTACGAGAGCCGGTGTCGAAGGTGGACGATTTCACATCCAGGCTCCGTTGCTGCACATGAGCAAGGCGGAAATCATTCAGGCGGGTGTGAAGCTGGGAGTGGATTTTGGGGCGACGGTGTCCTGTTACCAGGCCAATGCGCAGCTTGAGGCCTGTGGTCGCTGCGATTCCTGCCGCCTGCGGCGCGAGGGCTTTGCCGCCGCCCAATTGCCAGACCCCACCCGTTATGCCTGAGCAAGAAAGCTGCCGGCCTGCAGAGCGGTGGTGGGTCAGGTGGGGCTCGAACCCACGACCAACGCCTTAAAAGGGCGCTGCTCTACCGACTGAGCTACTGACCCCACCGTTCGGCGGCGCAGGATACACGGTCGCCGTGGCGCTGGCACGGCCCGCCGCGGAGAGATCGATACTTGCAGATACTTGCGAGCGCCCTCAGGCGCCAAAAGTGGGGTTCGAATTCAGTGACTTAGGTGTTTGGACAACCAGCTCTTAGGCGGTCAGTCGCGAGATCGAAAGGGGCACCGCCCACCGAGTTCCAGTCGGTGGTCGCTCCAATATCGTGCATTCAGCGCAATCTGAGGCTCCACTCGGGCACGCTGGTGGTTTCATCGCAACCGGGGCAGGGGAAGTATTCAGTCTTCTTGCCCGTGACGTGCTGCAGGATATGAACAGTGCCGCAGAAAAGGCAGCGCATGCTGTCTGTCACGGTGGGACGGAAGTCGTCGAGATAAAGAACTTGGCCCATGGCGTCTCTCCTTAAGAGTCAACACGCCAGATGAAGCAAGAATCGGGCCGCAGGCGAATTGCTATTAAGACGCTAGGTACTGCGCTCCCTGCGCATCAAGCGTGCGGGGCATTATTCCTTTGTTGACCGTGTTGTAACTTATAAGATACAATATAATCCGCATGCTGGAAGTGCGACGGACCGCGGAATTCTCCAGTTGGTTGGCTGCCCTCAGCGATGCGAAGGCCCGTGCAGCAATTCTGGTGCGGCTGTCTCGATTGGCGTCCGGGAATGCTGGTGATGCGCGGCCTGTCGGTGAGGGCGTGTCAGAACTACGCATCGATGTGGGGCCGGGATATCGCGCGTACTACATGCGGGCCGAGCGTGTGGTGCTCTTGGTGCTGACAGGCGGTGACAAGCGATCACAGGATCAAGACATCCGTCGTGCCCTGAGCATGGCGCGGGAGTTGCGAGCAGTGGTCAAGACAGAGAAGCCGAGGAAACCCAAATGAGCAAGCTAAATCCAAAGGTGGCGCGCAAGCTTGGTGTTCGTCGCTTTGAGGTATCCGAGTATCTGCGCGATGAGGCGGATATTGCCGCTTATCTCGAAGCGGCGCTGGCGGAAGATGATCCGCGCCTGCTTGCTGCTGCACTGGGCGACGTGGCGCGTGCGCGTGGCATGACGCAAGTATCCCGGGATACCAAGCTGAGTCGCGAAGCGCTGTACCGTGCGTTGTCAGCCGATGGCAATCCGGAGTTGATCACGCTGACCAAGGTGCTGCGCGCTCTTGGTTTAAGGTTGAGCATTCTGCCCTTCAGATCTTCAACACGCTAATGACCTGCGGTTCCAGATACGCCTCCAGCCCCAGTCGTGAATAGGTGCGGCCGATTCCTGATTCCTTCGCGCCCCCGAAGGGCACGTTGGCCATCGTGGCGCGATGCTGGTTGACCCATGCTGTTCCTACTTCAAGACGCTCCGCTATCGCCTGCGCACGGGCGAGGTCTTTGCTCCATACCGAACCGGCCAGCCCGAAGCGCGTGTTGTTCGCGCGGGCGATGGCGTCGTCGACATCCTGGAATTTCAGCACCGGGAATACCGGCCCGAACTGTTCCTCGTTCACAAGCCTGTCTGATTCGGTGAGCCCGGTTACCACAGCGGGAACGACAAAGTAGCCCCCGCCTTCGGGACGAAGCTGGCCTTCGTTGAGGACGCCGTGTTGCCGCGCATCTGCTGCAAGTTCGCACACCCGCTCGTACTGGCGGAGGTTCTGTATCGGACCAAGCGTGGTGGCAGGGTCGAGTCCATCCCCCAGCTTCGCCTTGCCCGCTTCGGCGACCAGGGCGGCGCAAAGGGGTTCATAAATATCTTCCTGTGCGTAGATGCGCTTGACCGCCATGCACACCTGCCCGCTGTTGACGGTGGCGGCGAAGAACAGCTTCTTTGCGACGTCTGCCACGTCCACATCTGCAAGCACGATCGCCGCATCGTTGCCGCCGAGCTCCAGCGTCACCCGCTTGAGCGTGGCGGCGGCACTTGCCATGACCTTCTTGCCGGTGGCCACCGAGCCGGTAAATGAAATTTTGTCGATGCCAGGATGGGCAGTGAGCAGGGCGCCCAGCTCATCGCCTCCAGCGAGCACGTTGACTACGCCGGGCGGCAGCATTTCGCGAAGGATCTCACCGATTCGCAATGTGGTGAGCGGCGTAAACGGGGAGGGTTTGATGATGGCGCAGTTGCCGGTGTAGAGCGCCGAGGTCAGCGGGCCGGCGGCCAGGTTCACCGGCGCATTCCAGGGGGTGATGATTCCCGCGACACCCAGCGGCAGGTATCGCAGCTCGATGAAGCGCTCGGCGTTATCAAGAATGACTTCAGGTTTGAGTTCGATCTTCGTGATGCCGATGGAGAGGGATGCCGCCCGGGCGATCTCATCCCGCGACTGGCCAATCGGTTTGCCCTGTTCCTGCGTCAGCAGCCGCGCCAACGCCTCCTGATTCGCTTCCAGGGCCGCGGCGAAGCGCGCAATGTATGCAGCCCGCTCGGCGAAGCCCAGCGCCCGCCAGGCGGGAAACGCCCGCTGTGCAGCAGCGACGGCGTTGTCCAGCTCGGCGGCGCCAGCGGCCGGACAATGCGCAAATACGCTGCCTGTGGCCGGATTGATGACATCGAGGCGGGCCGTGGCATCCACCAGCCGGCCATCGATAAGCAGGGAATAGGGGGCATTGAAATCAATCATGGTGTGCGGTGTCAGATGGCTTACGGGCGGGATGTTAAGATACTTCCTCACCGTTTGAGGTTCATTACATGAAAGTAGGTCTGGCAGGTCAGGGCGCGTTCGGCATCAAGCATCTGGAGGCCATCCAGAAGATTCAGGGGATCGAGGTGATAACGCTCACCGGCGGTAACCCCGAGGCCACGAAAGAGGTGGCGCAGAAATTCGGCATACCGCACCACACCGCTGATCTGGGCGAGAGCCTGAAGCAGCCGGGTCTTGAGGCGATGCTGCTGGCTACGCCAACCCAGATGCATGCCGCGCAGGCCATCCAGTGCATGCGCGCCGGCAAACACGTGATGATCGAGATTCCGATGGCGGACAACCTGAAAGACTCGGAAGCAGTCGTGCAGGTGCAGAAGGAAACAGGCCTCGTCGCCATGGCAGGCCATACAAGGCGCTTCAATCCCAGCCACCAGTGGATCCGCCGCAAGATCGTCACCGGCGAACTCAAGGTGCTGCAGATGGACGTGCAGACCTATTTCTTCCGGCGTACCAACATGAATGCGCTCGGCAAGCCGCGCAGCTGGACCGACCACCTGCTCTGGCACCATGCCTGCCACACGGTGGACCTGTTTCAGTACCAGACGGGCGAAGAAGCCAGTGTGGCGCGTGGCGTGCAGGGACCGATGCATCCCGACCTGAAGATCGCCATGGACATGAGCATTCAGATGCAGACGCCCAAAGGCGCCGTTTGCACTCTGTCTTTGTCGTTCAACAACGATGGCCCGCTGGGCACGTTCTTCCGCTACATCTGCGACAACGGCACCTATATCTGTCGTTATGACGACCTGTTCAACGGCAAGAACGAGCAGATTGATGTGTCGAAGGTGGATGTCTCGATGAATGGCATCGAGCTGCAAGACCGCGAGTTCTTCGCCGCCATCCGCGAAGGGCGCGAGGCCAACGGCAGTGTGCAGCAGGTGATTTCCGCCATGCGCACACTGGACCGCATCGAAAAGTCGCTATAACAGCGCCGGGTTTTCGACAAGCGCCACTAGCGCCCCGCGGTGAGTGCTGCTCGCGACCCAGCTGCTGCGAAACATTCCCTGCGGCCCGAACAGGGCGTCCACCACAGTCGCCGCATTGCCGTCATTCCACAGGGCGGCGAGTTCAGCGGCCCGCGGATCATCCACAGGCCAGCGGTCGCCGCGAACGAAGCGTATCCAGGCAGCCAGTGCCGTCAGGATGGCAGGACACGAGCGGCCCTCATGTTGATGGAATGACAGTGTCGCAAGCCAGCGCGGGGGAATCTTCTGCGAGCCATCCATGCTGATCTGTTGCAGGCGATGCCGCAGTGCTGCGTTGGCAAAGCGTTGCAGCAGCGCGTCGGCATAGCGGTCTGGATACTGGTCCGGCGCGGCCGCAAAGCTCGTGGCTGCCTCTTCACGCATCAGGCGTTCGACCAGGGCGCGTAGTGGTGGGTCGGCAATTGCCTCGTGTACGAACTCGTGTCCGCGCGCAAGGCCCAGGTAGGCCAGCGCAGAATGCGCGCCATTGAGCATGCGAAGTTTGGCTGTTTCATAAGCATGTACGTGCTGTGTGAACTGCGCGCCGCCGGCTTGCCATTGCGGACGCGGACCAGCGAAGCTGTCTTCGATCACCCACTGGGTGAAGTCCTCCGTGAACACAGCGGCTTCGTCGCGCAAGCCGAGTAATGCAGCCTGTGCCTCGAGGTCTGCAGCACTGCTGGCCGGCACTATTCGATCGACCATGGTTGCGGGGCAGGTGCAGTGGTCGTGAAACCAGCGGGTCAGCGCGGGTGCGGTCGCTTCCAGATACTGCGTGAACAGCGCGGCAAGCTGGCGCCCGTTGCTGGCCAGGTTATCGCAGCTGAGCAAGGTTACGCCGGGCAGGCCGGCCTGCACTCGCAGCGCGAGGCCATCGCGCAGATAGCGGTACAGGCTATGTTCACCGGCCAGGGCCAGATCAAGGCTGTCGTCGGCAGCGCGGCAATAGCCTTTCTCCGATACGGTGAAGCTGATGATGCGGGTCTGCGCAGAGGCAATAGCGGCCACTACGGCGGAAGTGTCCTGCGGGGCTACCAGCACGCTGCGCACCGAGCCAATCAATCGCAGCCGTGCTTGCGTGCTGGAGCGGAATGAAACCGTGTAAAGACCATCCTGCGGATTCAGCTGCGCGGCCACAGCCGGGCTGCGCAACGAAACACCCGTGATGCCCCATATTTCGCCAGTGGCCGCGATGGCATCGTCGGTGTAGACAGCCTGATGCGCGCGGTGGAATGCGCCCATGCCGAAATGCAGGATGCCGTGAGTCGGAGTGCCCCTGGAGTAGCCCGGACGCTCGATCGAATCAGCCAGCCGCGTAGCGCTCAGCCGCGACAATCTCATGGGCGTGGCGTCACAGGCGGTAGGCGCGCTTCGCCAGGTTGTACGCAAGATCGATAGCAAGTTCGGCAGCCTCCCAGTCTTCGAGCCGATGTTCGGCCACCAGCTGCGCGAGAAAGCCACAGTCGATGCGCCGCGCTACGTCGTGGCGTGCTGGAATCGACAAAAAAGCGCGTGTGTCGTCGTTGAACCCGACGGTGTTGTAGAAGCCGGCGGTTTCGGTGGTCTGCATACGAAAGCGCCGCATGCCTTCCGGGCTGTCGTGGAACCACCAGGCAGGGCCGAGTTTCAGCGCTGGGTAGTGCCCTGCCAGCGGCGCCAGTTCCCGCGCGTAGCTGGATTCATCCAGCGTGAAAACGATGATCGACAGCTCAGCTCGGTTGCCATAGCGGTGGAGCAGCGGCCGCAGCGCGCTGACGTAATCGGTACGCTGCGGAATATCCGCGCCCTTGTCACGCCCAAAGCGCGCGAACAGCTGCGGATTGTGATTGCGGAAGCTCCCAGGGTGGATCTGCATCACCAGGCCGTCGTCCAGGCTCATGCCCGCCATGACGGTCAGGATATGCGCGCGGAACAGTTCGGCATCGGCCGCCGACACAACTGGCCTTATGATGCGTGCGAACAGCGCTTCGGCATCGCGCTCACTGAGATCAGCGGTCTGGGCCGTGGGATGACCATGATCGGTGGAAGTGGCGCCCATGGATTTGAAGAAGGCACGCCGCTGAATATGCGCGTTCAGATAGCCGCGGTAGCTCAGCGTGTCTTCGCCGGTGAGCGCGGCCAGCACCTCTAGATTGTAGAGAAATCCTTCGAACTCCGGATCGACCACTGGATCAGGACGGTAGGCGGTAATGACGCGCCCCTTCCATCCGCTGGCCTGCAGCGTCCTGTGATGCTGCAGATCATCGATCGGCGATTCCGTGGTGGCCAGCACTTCGATGTTGTAGCGCTCGAACAGCGCGCGCGGCCGGAATGCAGGACCCTGCAGCGCGGTGGTGATGTGATCGTAGTAATGGTCGGCGGTGGCCGCTTCCAGTCTTCGGTCAATGCCGAAACTCTCTGCGAAGACCCAGTCCAGCCACAGCCGCGAAGGGGTGCCGCGAAACAGATGATAGTTGGACGCAAAAATCCGCCAGGCTTCGCGTGGATCGACCACCGGCACTGTTGGCATTGTGCCCGGCACGGGCGCCACGCCCAGTGATTCCATCGCCACGCCCTGGCTGTAGAGCATGCGCAGCACGTAGTGATCCGGCGTCAGCAGCAGTTCACTGGCATTGGCGAAGGACTCGTTGTCCGCAAACCACGCCGGATCGGTGTGGCCATGCGGACTTACGATGGGCAGGGACCGGACGCCTTGATAGAGGGTGCGGGCAATGGCGCGTACCGCAGTGTCGGCAGGCAGCAGGCGGTCGTCGTGCAGTTCAAGCTTTCGCAAGGCCATCTCTACCAGTTGAACAGCGTGCCGTCTTGAAGCCGGTTGACAGGCAGATAAGCGCGTTGATAGGGATATTTGCCGGCCAGCACTTCGTCCAGGTCGACACCCAGTCCGGGCGCTTCGCCCGGATGCATCATGCCGTCGCTGAAGGTGTAGGCATGTGGAAACACGGCGTCGGTCTCCGCGGTGTGGCGCATGTATTCCTGCACGCCGAAATTGGGCACCGAGATATCGAAGTGCAGGGCAGCAGCCATGCATACGGGTGACAGATCCGTTGCGCCGTGACATCCCGTGCGCACGTTGTGCAGATCCGCGAATGCAGCAATGCGTCGCAGATGCGTGATGCCGCCGGCATGCACGACTGTCGCGCGGATGTAGTCGATCAGCTGCTGTTCGATGAGCTGCTTGCAGTCCCAGATCGAGTTGAAGATCTCACCCACGGCCAGTGGCGTCGTGGTGTGCTGGCGGATGATGCGGAAGCTGTCCTGGTTTTCCGCTGGCACGGCATCTTCCATCCAGAACGGGCGGTAAGGTTCCAGATCCTTCCCCAGGCGACCGGCTTCGATGGGCGTGAGGCGATGGTGGACATCATGCAGCAGGTGCACATCCCACCCCAGAGCTTCGCGCGCGGCAGCAAACAGCGGCGGCACGGAACGCAGGTATTTTTCCGTGGACCAGAGATTTTCGGTGGGCAGGTCTGCATCAGCCGGCTCGTAGAAATAACGATCTTTTGAGACGCCATAGGTGGAGGCAAGGCCCGGCACACCGGACTGCAGCCGAATCGCGCGATAACCAAGCTCCTGGTAGTGCAGCGCGTTCGCGATAGTGGCCTCCAGCGTGGCGCCATTGGCATGCCCGTACACCATCGCGCCTTCACGACTGGCGCCGCCAAGCAGTTGATACACGGGCAGGTTGGCGAGCTTGCCCTTGATGTCCCAGAGCGCAGTATCTACCGCCGCAATGGCCGACATGGTCACCGGGCCTCGACGCCAGTAGCAGCCCTTGTACAGGTATTGCCAGATGTCCTCGATACGATGCGCATCGCGGCCGATGAGGCAGGGAATCACGTGGTCGGTGAGGTAACTTGCCACTGCCAGCTCGCGACCATTGAGCGTCGCGTCGCCAAGGCCATATACCCCGGCCTCGGTCTCGATTTTCAGCGTGACGAAATTGCGACCAGGTGAAGTAATGATGACGCGGGCAGCGGTGATCTTGGGCATGAACGGTCGGACTCCGGCTGGTAAATAACGGTAACATCATCGGGCAGTGCGGGCTTGTCAATCGGCAGTTTTGGAGCGTCGCCGCAGGCAGGATACCGCCAGCCTGAGGTACTATCCGATCTGTTCGCGCCGTGGTGTATCGTGGCGCCAGTTCCACAGGTTCCCAGAGTGAAGAAAAAACAGGTTCGACTGCGCGGATCCAGCGTCGCCCCCACCATCAGCGATGTGGCTCGCGTTGCGGGTGTCTCGACCATGACGGTGTCCCGGGTCATTAACGGCGCCGGCAATGTCAAATCCAGCACGCTGGCAGCAGTGGCCGCGGCCATTGCACAATTGAACTACGCGCCCAATCCGGCGGCACGCAGCCTTGCTGGCGCCCGACCGATCCGCATCGGGCTTCTCTACAGCAATCCTTCTGCCGCCTGGCTGAACGAGTCATTGGTCGGCCTGCTGGAGCAGGCGAGCTTCAGCCATGTGCAGCTGGTGGTCGAGAAATGCGTGGCCGGCAGCGACGAAGTGCGTGTGGCGCGCAACCTGATTGCCGATGGTATCGACGGCATCCTGCTGCCGCCGCCACTGTGCGATTCGAAGCCGGTGCTCGAGCTGTTGGCTGATCACGACACCCCATGTGTGGTACTGGCCTCAGGTCAGCCGCCAGAAGAAGTTGCGGCGGTTGGAATCGACGATTTTGCCGCGGCGCATGCCATGACTTCGCATCTGCTGTCGCTGGGGCATGCACGCGTGGGTTTCATCACCGGCAGTGCAGACCAGACGGTAAGTGCCCGCCGTCGAGAGGGCTACGAAGCGGCCATCCGGGAGCGGGGACTGAAGCTGGATGCAGAGCTGATCGCGCCCGGGCTGTTTACCTATCGGTCCGGCCTCGATGCGGCAGAGCGGCTATTGCGGTTGCCTTATCCGCCCACCGCCATCTTTGCGTGCAACGATGACATGGCCGCCGCTACGGTTGCCGTTGCGCACAGCCACGGGCTCGCCGTGCCCAGCGATCTGACGGTCTGCGGCTTTGACGACACCGCCATGGCGACCACCATCTGGCCGGAGCTGACCACGGTGCGACAGCCCATTGGCGACATGTCTCGGGCCGCGCTGGATCTTCTGGTGCGCAAGGTGAAGGCGCAGCGAACCGGCGCGGAGCAGCCCACTGGCCACCAGCGCCTGAAATTCACGCTGGTGCGCCGTCAGTCCGATGCTGCGCCACGCCGCCGGCAATCTACGGTAGTAGCAATCCGTGGCTGATTCCAAGCCAGTGCGCCGCTTCCGCTCGCGCGACTGGTTCGCCGATCCCGCGCGTTCGGACATGACGGCGCTGTATCTCGAGCGCTTCATGAACTATGGCATGACGCCGGATGAACTGCGTTCGGGTCGGCCGATCATCGGCATCGCGCAATCAGGCAGCGATCTTTCACCCTGCAACCGGATTCATCTGGAATTGGCGCAACGCGTGCGCGACGGCATCCGCGATGCGGGCGGCATCCCGATTGAGTTTCCGGTGCATCCGATTTTCGAGACCTGCCGCCGGCCCACCGCGGCGCTGGACCGCAATCTCGCCTACCTGGGGCTGGTCGAGATCCTGTACGGCTACCCGATCGATGCGGTGGTGCTCACCACCGGCTGCGACAAGACCACGCCGGCGGCGGTAATGGCGGCCTGCACGGTGGACATCCCCGCCATCGTGCTCTCGGGTGGCCCGATGCTCGACGGCTGGCACGAAGGTGAGCTCGTGGGTTCCGGCACCGTGATCTGGCGCGCGCGCCGCAAGCTCGCCGCTGGCGAAATCGACGAAGAGGAATTCCTGCAGAGTGCCTGCGACAGCGCGCCTTCGGCGGGACATTGCAACAGCATGGGCACAGCCTCGACCATGAATGCGGTGGCCGAGGCGCTGGGGCTTTCCCTGCCGGGCTGTGCGGCAATCCCTGCACCATACCGCGAGCGCGGACAGATGGCTTATGAGACCGGCCGTCGCATTGTGGGCATGGCCCATGATGATCTGCGGCCGTCGCGCCTGTTGACGCGTGAGAGCTTTTTAAACGCGATCTCGGTGGTCAGTGCCTGCGGGGGTTCCAGCAATGCTCAGCCGCATGTCGTCGCCATGGCGTTGCATGCGGGCATCACGCTCGAACCTGAAGTGTGGACCGAGCACGGCCTCGGCATCCCGCTGCTGGTGAACATGCAGCCGGCAGGCAAGTATCTCGGTGAGCGCTTTCATCGTGCCGGTGGCGTGCCAGCGGTGATGTGGGAACTACAGCAGGCAGGGCGACTGCATGGCGATTGCCTGTCGGTGACTGGTCGCAGCGTCGCGGACAATATCGCCGGCCGCGAATCCCATGACCGGGAAATGATCACGCCTTATGCGGCGCCGTTGCGGCAGAACGCAGGCTTCCTGACGTTGCGCGGCAATCTGTTCGATTTCGGCATCATGAAGACCTCGGTGATTTCCGAGGAATTCCGCAAGCGTTACCTGAGCAACCCGCAGGCCCCTGGCGTCTTTGAAGTGCGAGCGATCGTGTTCGATGGTTCAGATGACTATCACCATCGCGTCAATGACCCGGTGCTGAACATCGACGAACACTGCATCCTGGTGATTCGCGGCGCCGGCCCGATTGGCTGGCCGGGCTCGGCGGAGGTGGTCAACATGCAGCCACCGGATGCACTGATCCGCCGCGGCATCCTGTGGCTGCCGACGCTTGGTGATGGTCGTCAGTCCGGCACTTCCGACAGCCCATCCATCCTGAACGCATCACCGGAGAGCGCGGTTGGGGGCGGTCTGTCCTGGTTGCGCACCGGTGACATGATCCGCATCGATCTGGAAGGCGGCAGCTGTGATGCGCTGGTGGAGCCTGCGGAGATCGAGCGCCGCAAACGCGAGGCACCACCGCCAATTCCCGAAAGCCATACACCGTGGGAAGAGCTGTATCGCACGCATACCGGCCAGCTTTCTGAAGGCGCCACGTTCGAGTTCGCGCTGAAGTACAAACAGATATCGCGCAAGACGCCGAGGCATAACCACTAGGTTGCTGGCCCTTCTTAAGTGGCATCGGCGACCGGAGCAATCGCAAGACCCGGCACATTCACGCTGAAGCTGAAAAGATTGCCAGCTTCTGGTTGTGCTGCGAGCTCTGCCGCAGAAAGGCCCATGCGGGCAGTGGTCACATAAGCGGTCTTCAGATCGGCGCCACCGAAGGCCACCTTGGTGACATTGGCCACCGGCAGACGCACGACCGCCAGCAGCTTGCCGTTCGGGTCATAACGCCGCACTGACCAGCCGGCAAACATGCCGGTCCACACACAACCTTCGCTGTCGACAGTGGGACCATCCGGATAGCCGGCGCCGTCTTCAATGGCAGCGAAAAGACGGGTGCTGCGCGGGACGTGGTTTGCGTCCAGCGTGCTGGCATACATCCGTCGGCCCTTCGTATCGACGTGATAAAGAGTCTTGCCATCGGGCGACAGGGCAGGACCGTTGGTAATGCACACGGGCGGCAGGCCGCTGTTGGTGATAGCGCCGTGCGCATAGCGATAGATGTGCCCGGAGTCGTGCTGCTCGCTGTCATCCATGGAGCCGAACCAGATAGCGCCGTCGAAATCGCAGGTGGCGTCATTCAGGCGGTTGCCTGGCAGCCCGGCTTCCACAGGCGTCAGGAGCGTGAAGGTCTGTGATGTCGGATCGAAGCGGTAAAGGCCGCCCTTGATGCCGGTGATCAGCGAACCATCCGCCGCTGGCAGCGCCCAGCCGATCTGGTCTGGCGCCTTCCAGGACTGCAGCGCGCCGTTGGCAGGCATGTACTGATACAGGCGATGCTGCTTGATGTCGACGAACCACACGCAGTTGCGCGCGCCATCCCAGGCTGGGCCTTCGCCCAGCGTGGCGCCAACCGCTGCAATTGACTGAGGGGTTGGTGCCGCTGCGCTAGTCACCGACATAAACCGTCTTCATCTGGGTGTAGAACTCCACGGCCGCGAAACCCTGTTCACGCGGACCGTAACTGGACTTGCGGGTGCCGCCGAAAGGCACGTGATAGTCAACGCCCGCGGTGGGCAGGTTCACCATCACCATGCCGGCGCGGACATTGCGGCGGAAGTGACGGCTGTACTTGAGCGAGCGCGTGACGATGCCGGCGGACAAACCGAAGGCACCGCGATTGGCGATCTCCAGCGCCTCCTCGTAGTTCTTCACACGTACAGTTGAAACCACCGGTCCGAATACTTCTTCATTGTTGATGCGCATGTCCGGATTGGTATCCGCCAGCACCGCGGGGCTCATGTAATAGCCAGGCGTGGCGCATTTGACTGGCACGCCGCCAGTCAGAAGCCGGCCGCCTTCCTGCGTCGCGATGCCGACATAGCGCAGGTTCTGTTCCAGCTGCGCTTCGGAAGCGGCGGGACCTACCTGCGTGGCCGGGTCGAGCGCCGCGCCAACGCGCAGTGCCTGCGCCCGCTCCACCAGCGCGGCTACAAACTGGTCATGGATGGCGTCTTCCACGAGAACGCGCGAAGAAGCGGTGCAACGCTGCCCGGTCTGGAAGAAGCCACCGTCCAGGGCGATGGTGGCTGCGCGATCAAGGTCAGCATCGGCTAATACGACCAGCGGATTCTTGCCACCCATCTCAAGCTGGATGCGTGCCTGGTGCTGGAGGGCGGCTGCTGCCACCTGGGCGCCAACCCCCTGCGAACCGGTGAAGCTGATCGCATCAACATCCGCATGTGCGGCCAGATGCGCGCCGATCCTGCCGCGACCCAGGACCATGTTGAACACACCCGCCGGAGCACCGCATTCATGGATGATCGCAGCCAGCGCGCTGGCAATGGCGGTGGTGATGTTCGCCGGTTTGATTACGACGGTGTTGCCAAATGCCAGCGCCGGCGCAGCCTTCCACGCTGGAATGGCGATCGGAAAATTCCACGGCGTGATGAGCCCCACGACACCCACCGCTTCGCGATAGGTCGAGACTTCCAGGTTCGGGCGCGTGGATTCGAGCGTGAAGCCATGGCGGCGCAACGCCTCGCCGCCGAAGTAGCGGAAGATACGGCCGGCGCGCATCACTTCGCCGATGCCTTCGGCGCGGGTCTTGCCTTCCTCTCGCGCCAGCAACTCGCCCAGTTCAGGAGCGCGTGCCAGCAGGGTGGCGCCCACCTTGTCGAGCAGGTCGGCGCGTACCTCCGGTGAAGCAGCCGACCAGGCTGGAAAGGCAGCGCGGGCTGCCGCGACGGCGGCGTCTGCTTCGGCCGGACCGCCATCGGGAAAGTTCGCGACAATATCGTTTGTATCCGATGGATTGAGGCTGGTGAGCGGCGTATCGGCCATGACTTTCTGGCCGTTGATGTAGTGGGGCAGTTGCATTTCTTTCTTTACCTGAAGTTATAAACGGGTTTGGGCCGCCCACGCTGCGAGGTTCGGCGATTCAAGCGCTTCGATCGCGGATTAGTGCATCATGTACTGGTTCAACAGGTTCTCGTAGCGTTCCTGTTGGCCGCTGAGCTGTGCGGGCTCGCCGTTCTTCGCGGCAAGCGCAGCAAGATCAGCAAGCGCGAGCTTGCCTGCGGCAAAGTCCTTGCCCGCGCCCTGGTCAAAGCTGGTGTAGCGTTCCTGGCGCCACTTTTCCCACGGTGAAGCCGTCAGCAGGGCGTGGGCCACTTCCAGGCCGCGCGCGAAGGCATCCATGCCGCCGATGTGGGAGATGAAGAGGTCCTGCATGTCCGTGGATTCGCGACGGGGCTTGGCGTCGAAGTTCAGGCCGCCCACAAGGCCGCCCTGGCGCAGCACCACCATCATCGCACCGACTGTGTCATAAAGGTCGGTGGGGAACTGGTCGGTGTCCCAGCCGTTCTGCGGATTGCCGCGATTGGCATCGATGCTGCCGAGCAGCCCGTGGTCGGAAGCAACCTGCAGGTCATGCTCGAAGGTGTGGCCTGCAAGCGTTGCGTGGTTGGCTTCGACGTTGAGCTTGAAGTCCTTGTCCAGCCCGTGTAATCGCAGGAAGCCCGTGACGGTGGCGCTGTCGAAATCGTACTGATGCTTCATCGGCTCCATGGGCTTGGGCTCGATCAAGAAGCAACCCTTGAAGCCGATGCTGCGGCCGTAGTCGCGCGCCGCTGTGAGAAAGCGTGCAAAATGCTCAAGTTCGCGCTTCATGTTGGTGTTGACCAGTGAAGCATAGCCTTCGCGGCCACCCCAGAACACGTAGTGCTCGCCACCGAGCGCCACGGTGGCGTCGAGCGCGGCCTTCACCTGCACGGCGGCGCGCGCCACCACGCTGAAATTCGGGTTCGTGGCCGCACCATTCATGTAACGCGGATGCGAGAACAGGTTCGCGGTGCCCCACAGCAGCTTCACGCCGGTGGCTTTCTGTCGCTCACCGGCCAATGCCACCATGTGCTGCAGGTTGCTCTCGTATTGGGCGACGTCTTCGGCGTCGGGTGCCAGATCCAGGTCATGGAAGCAGTAATACGGCACGCCGAGCTTGGTGAAGAATTCGAAGGCGGCGTCGAGTCGTGCCTCAGCGGTGGCCATCGGTGCGCCAGCCTCCCAGGGAAAGCGCCGCGTTCCGGGGCCGAAGGGGTCGTGCCCGGCGTTGGTCATCGTGTGCCAATAGCAGACGGCAAACCGCAGATGTTCGGCCATGGTCTTGTTGCCGAGCCTGCGATTGGCATCGTAGACCTTGAACGCCAGTGGATTGTCCGACTTCTTGCCTTCGAATGGGATGCGGCCGATGCCAGGAAAGTATTCACGCTTGCCGATGAAGATAGTGTTCATGATGGTCAGTTCCTGGTCTGGGGTCCGGAAGATGAGTGTGGTATGGAGCGGCCGATCTCTGCATTCATATGATCGAGGAACCGGGCGTATGCATCGCGATACAGGGTGCTGCTTGCGGCGGGCGCGCTATCCTGCCCCGCAGATAGCGCAACATGCTCCCGTGCGATCGCGATGAGATCGGCCTGGCTTCCGGGCGTCTCGCAAGCCCACAGCGCCTGCAGCGCCGCGCCGAAAGTGGCGCCTTCCGACGCTGCCGGCACTTCGACCGGAAGTTCGAACACGTCTGCGATCATCTGGCGCCACACCTTGCTGCGGCTGCCCCCGCCGGTGAGGCGGATAGCGTTGAAACTGAGACCCGCTGATCGCAAGGCTTCAAATCCATGGCGTAGCGTGTAGGACGCGCCTTCCATTGCCGCCCTATACAGGTTATCGCGCGTGAAGTTGTTGATGTCCAATCCCTGGAAGCTGCCGCGAGCCTGCGGCAGGTTGGGCGTGCGCTCGCCATTGAGGAACGGCAGCATGGTGATGCCATCCGCACCGGGTTGCGTGCCGGCCATCAAGGCATCGCCATCCCGGCTGTCGAATCCGAAGGCGCGCGCCACTGCTTCCGTGGCCACCGTGCAATTCATGGTGCAGATCAGTGGCAGCCAGCTTCCGCTGGACGAGCAAAAAGCAGCCCAGCCAGCGTCGGGATCGATGAGCGCCTGATCGGCGCAGGCGAACAAGGTGCCCGATGTACCCAGACTCATGGTGAGCACGCCCGGCGCCACGTTGCCGGTGCCAATCGCGGCCATCATGTTATCGCCGCCACCGGCCGAGATGCGCACGCGATGCGACAAGCCAAGCTCGGCTGCGATGGCCGGCGCAATGTGAAAGGTCGCGTTTGCGGCCACGAGCTTCGGCAGGCAGGCGCCAAGATCGCGATTACGGTCCGTTGCCAGCAGCATGGCGCTGGACCAGCTGCGTGTGCGTACATCGAGCCAACCCGTGCCAGAGGCATCGCCATGCTCCATCCAGCATTCACCGGTGAGCCAGAAGTTCACGTAGTCGTGTGGCAGCAGGATGGTTGCGAGTGCGGCATAGACCTCAGGGCGGTGCTTGCGCGTCCAGGGCAACTTCGACGCCGTGTAGCCGGCAAGGATGGGATTGCCAGCGAGCGTGATGCAACGCGCGGCGCCACCCACAGCGGCCATGATTTCGTCGCACTCATTCCCGGTGCTGGTGTCGCACCACAGCTTCGCGGGAGCCAGCACCTTGCCCGTGCCATCCAGTGGAACGAAGCCATGCTGCTGTCCGGATACGCCGATGGCCGTCACGCGCGCGCGCAGCGTCGGGTCAAGTCGTGTGAAGCATTTACGGATTGCGTCGAGCCACCACTGGGGGTGCTGTTCCCGGCTACCATCATCCCCGGCCATCAGTTCCAGCGGTTCGGCATATGCCGCGATGGTCTGGCGCAGGGCAGGATCGTAGGCCAGGAGTTTCACACCTTGCGTGCCTACATCCAGCCCGACAAAAAGACTCATGAGATTACGCCGGAAATCAGCAGGCCACGTTGGGCAAGGTTCAGCATCAGGTCCGCAACGCCGAAGGTCCACGGCGCAGCTGCTTTTGAAGTGGTGACAGTGTTGCGCAAGGTGCCGAACCTCGCGCTGTGGATCGTGACAGTGTCACCGCTCTTGTGGGTGAACCCGCGCCCCGCTTCGTCGCGATCCTGGGTGGGAGCGAACAATGTACCCAGAAACAATACAGCGCCGTCGGGGTATTGATGCTCACTCCAGGTCTGCTGCACCAGATCCATCGGATCGCGGCTGATCTGGGACATTGAGCTGCGGCCTTCGAGGCGGTAACCATCCCTGCCGGTTATCTCCAGGGAAAGTTCCGCGCTGCGCACATCGTCCATCGTAAAGCTCTCGTCGAACAGGCGGATGAATGGCCCGAGCGCACAGGAGGCATTGTTGTCCTTGGCCTTGCCAAGCAGCAGCGCGGAGCGGCCTTCGAAGTCGCGCAGGTTCACGTCATTGCCCAGCATGGCGCCCAGCGGCGTTCCGCTGCGATCGATGGCAAGCACTACTTCGGGTTCCGGATTGTTCCAGCCTGAGTCAGAGCGTACGCCAACAGGCTCGCCATGCCCCACGCTCGAGAGCACTGGAGCCTTGGTGAAAACCTCGGCATCTGGACCTATGGCGACCTCCAGATATTGCGACCACATGCCTTCCTGAATCAGCAGTTGCTTGAGCGCTGCGGCTTCACTGGATCCAGGCTTTACCGTACGCAGGCCTGCGCAAAGGCGTTGCTCGATGCTGTGGCGAATTCCAGCCGCAACGGATGAATCGCCGCGGGCCCGCTCTTCTATCACCCGCTCCAGCGCCGATGTGGCAAAGGTGACGCCGGCGGCCTTGATGCATTGCAGATCGACTGGACTGAGCAGCGTGCCTGCCGCTTCGGCCAGCGGGCCGCAATCCCTCCCGGCCATCACTGAGAACGCGCGACGACTCAGCAGCAGGGATGCGGTGGGAACTGCGGCCGACATGTCGTACAGGCGGCCGTCCTGGATCAGGACAGGCGAGGGGCCAGCGCCAAAATCGGCGCGGCCGACAAACAGCCCATGCAGCCAGTCGCTGGGCATGTGGTCTGCAACATGCCGAATCGGTTCAGGCATGCGTTCTCCTTCGGGTATCCCCACAATCGCGGGGCGGGCGCAGCATATATAGCGCTAACATTATTGTCCAACGAGCCTGGATCGGTTTGCTCCGGCCTATCGATCCAGAATCTTCATCATTGCCGGAGGATGTCTTTCGCCCTGCACCTGCGCCGCCAGGCCGTCAATCTGGTCGATCTGCCCGGGTGAGAGTTGCAACGCGCTGGCGCCCAGATTGTCCTGCAGATGCGGGCGTGTCTTCATCCCGGGAATGGTCAGCACGCGAGGCGACCGCGACAGCACCCAGGCAATCGCGACCTGCGCCGCGGTGGCCCCGAGCTCAACAGCAATCTCACCAATGGCAGCAACCAGCGCCGCATTCTGGTCTGCCGCGACATCCTGAAAGCGCGGGTGACTGCGCCGATGATCGGTGGCCGGCAGATCCGCGGCACGTGTGAAATTTCCGGCCAGAAAGCCGCGGCCCAGCGGACTGTAGGCGACAAAGCTGACACCTAGCTCTTCGCAGGCGGCCAGCATTCCGGCTTCCGGATCACGTGACCAGATCGAGTATTCACTTTGCACCGCGGCGATCGGCAGCATCTTGCAGGCGCGGCGCAGCGTGGTCTCGCTGCACTCGGACAAGCCGGCATGGCGGATCTTGCCTGCCTTGATCAGTTCCGCAAGTGCACCGGCCGATTCCTCGATGGGCACCGACTTGTCGATGCGGTGCAGGTAGAACAGATCGATGTAGCTGGAGTTGAGGCGCTGCAGGCTGGCATCGCAGGAACTGCGGATGGTTTCTGGGCGGTTGTCGATCAGAACTCCGCCGTCCGCGCCACGGGATAGTCCGCACTTGGTGGCCAGAAACAGTTGCGAGCGCAGGGGCGCAAGCGCGCGACCGACGAAAATTTCATTCTCGCCGAGCTGGTAGCTGGCGGCGGTATCGAAATGGTCGATGCCGGCGTCCACCGCGGCGAGCAGCGTGGCGCGGGCTTCTTCGTCATCGCGTTTGCCATACCAGCCCACGAGGCCCATGCAGCCGAAACCGATGGGCGCGACGCTGCTGTCTGAACGACCAATCGGGCGCGAGGCGATGGGATGCGGGCTGGCCGTGGAATTCATGGTCGCTACCTTACCGCAGACCAATGGGCAGTGGCTTGTTCGGGGCGAGGCTGCGGTATCATCACGCCCTGTTTTTCGACTGGAACGGATTCAGCAATGATCATCGACTGTCACGGGCACTACACAACGGCGCCGCAGCAACTTACCACCTTTCGCGATGCGCAGATCGCGGCGCTGAAGGATCCCGCCCAGACTCCAACGCGGAACTCGTTGACCATCAGCGATGATCAGATCCGTGACAGTCTGGAGAATGCGCAGCTGAAGCTGCAGCGCGAGCGCGGCACCGACGTCACGATTTTCTCGCCGCGCGCTTCCACCATGGCACACCACATCGGTGTGGAAGCCACCAGCATCGAGTGGTCACAGATCTGCAACGACCTGATCCACCGCGTGGTCGGCCTGTATCCGCGCAACTTCGTGGGTGTGTGCATGCTGCCGCAGTCGCCAGGTGTGCCGCCGGCAAACAGCGCCCGCGAGCTTGAGCGTTGCGTGAAGGAGATGGGGTTCATTGGCGCAAACCTGAATCCTGATCCATCCGGTGGGCACTGGACCGCGCCGCCGCTGACGGACAGGCACTGGTACCCGTTGTACGAGAAGCTCTGCGAGCTGGATGTGCCGGCCATGGTGCATGTGAGCTCTTCCTGCAATGCCAACTTTCACGCCACTGGCGCGCATTACATCAATGCGGACACTACCGCCTTCATGCAGTTGATCCAGGGCGACCTGTTCAAGGATTTCCCCACGCTGCGGTTGATCATCCCGCACGGCGGTGGGGCAGTTCCCTACCACTGGGGCCGCTACCGCGGGCTGGCGCAGGACATGAAACGACCGCTGCTGGACACCCATGTGCTGAAGAACGTGTTTTTCGACACCTGTGTCTACCACCAGCCGGGCATCGATCTGCTGCTGAAGGTGATGCCGTTGGAAAATATCCTGTTCGGGTCCGAAATGGTTGGCGCGGTGCGCGGCATCGACCCCACCACCGGGCAGTATTACGACGATACCAAGCGGTACATCGAAAACTCGGCCCTTGCTGCGGTAGACAAGCAGCGGATCTTTGAGGAAAACGCCTATCGAGTTTATCCGCGGCTCAGATCACTGCTGGCCGCAGCATCGCGCTAAGGCTGCAGCGCGCTAGAAGGAGGGATTCGCGCGCGCTGTCGGAGAGTCAGATGTACTTGAGCCCGAGTTCCGCGAGCTTTTCGCGGAACTTGTAGATGTCCATGCCCAGTTCGCCCGTCGCCAGGCGCTTGCGCTTGTCTTCTTCCATGGCAACGCGTTTGGCGGCCGCTTCTGCAACCTCGCCAGCGTCAGCGCTGCGCACGATGCAGACACCATCGTCATCAGCAACAATCACGTCGCCGGGGTTGATGGCCTGCGCCCCGCAGATCACCGGCACGTTTACCGAGCCCAGGCTCGCCTTGATGGTGCCCTGTGCAGAGACGCATTTGCTCCACACCGGGAAGTCCATGTCTTTGAGCGTCGCAATGTCGCGCACGCCGGCATCGATGATCAGCGCCTGTACACCGCGCGCCTGCAGCGAAGTGGCCAGCAGATCGCCGAAATAACCATCGCTGCAGGGTGAGGTGGGCGCCACCACGAGGATATCCCCTGGCTTGCAGACCTCTACAGCCACGTGGATCATCCAGTTGTCGCCCGGCGGTGAAGAGACTGTTACTGCGGGACCAGCAATGGACTTGCCGGCAAAGATGGGCCGCATGTACGGCGCCAGCAGGCCGGTGCGTCCTTGCGCCTCGTGGACCGTTGCCACGCCATAGGTGGCCAGCGCCTTGCTGATCGAGCTTTCCGGGCGCGGAATCTCGCGCACGCACACATGCTTGCTAATGACCGTTCTCCCGCAGCATTGAGTTGATGTTGTATCGCATTCTAGCGCAGGCCAAACACGCGCTCGGCATTGGTCTGGTAGAAGGCTTTCTTGTCCGCATCCGAAATGGTCATCGCATCGCAGAACCCGACCTCTTCCGGCACGTACTGGTATGGGTAATCCATTGCGTACATCACACGATCGACCCCCAGCACCTTCTGGCAGAATTCTATCGCCGGTTGCCAGGCCACGCCGCTGTTGGTGACGAAGACATTGTTGCGCATGTAATGACTCACGGGGTGCTGCAGAGCTTTCATGAACGGGTAGCGCTTGGATCGCACCGTGGCAGTGTGCATGTAGTCCAGGCGATACAGCCAGAATGGCAGCGCTTCGCCGGCATGACCGATGATGAACTGCAGCTTCGGAAAGCGATCGAACACGCCGCCGGTGATGATGCGCAGCATGTGCAGACCTGTTTCCACGCCGAAGCCGAACACGGCGCCATCCAGGCCCGCATCGAGAATCGGTCCGATCATCGCCGGCGGAGGCGTTTGCGGATGCAGGTAGATCGGCACCTGCAAGGCTTCGGCGGCCTCCAGCACAGGCGCGAACTGCGGCTCGTCCAGATAGTGCCCGTGCGTATGCGAATTGATGATGACGGCCTTGAAGCCGAGCTTGCGCACGCCGCGTTCCATTTCCTTCACGGCGTTTGCCGGATCATGCGGCGCCACGGCGACCATCCCCGTATAGCGGTCGGGATACCGGCGGCAGGCTTCGGCGAGCTGGTCGTTGGCGTCGATTGCCAATGCGCTGCCTGTGGCTGGATCAAACGCCTGCACACCCGGGCCAGTGAGCGCAATGATCTGGCGCGAGATACCGGTGGCGTCCATGTCGGCAACGCGCTGCGGGCCAAGATCCTGCAACCGCTCAAAGATGAACTGCGCGCGCGGGCTGGCATTGCCGCTGTAGAAGCCCCACAGGCTGCGGAAACCCGGATCGTGGAAGCTGCTGTCGGCAAGCAGGCGCTTGTAGCCGGTCAGTACGTCTTGGCTCAGGAACGCTTCTTCAGTGGCGATGCGCTGATAGGCAGGATTCTTTATCATGGTCGTTCAATTTCCCCAGGACTGGCCGCTGTTACGGCCTGTATTTAAGCATAGCAATCATGACGTACCCGCAACTTTACCTGCTCGTCGATGGCCAGCGGCTGGACCACAGGGGACGCCGTACGGTGCCCGTGGTGAACCCAGCCACCGAACAGGTGCTCGGCGAACTGCCGCTTGCCAATGCCAGCGATCTGGACGCGGCACTGGATGCCGCCAGGCGCGCATGGCCCGTATGGCGCGCGATGGGCCCGCAGCAACGCGGCAAGATCCTGCGCAAGGCCGCTGATCTGTTGCGGGAGCGCGGTGAAGCCATCGCACGTATGGCTACGCAAGAGGAAGGCAAGGCGCTGGCTGAGACCCGCATCGAGGTCATGATCGCCGCCGACATACTCGAATGGTATGCAGAGGAAGGTCGTCGCGCCTACGGCCGCGTGCTGCCGCAGCGCACGGCTGGCATGCGCATGACGGTGGTGAAGGAGCCGGTGGGCCCGGTGGCGGCGTTTGCGCCGTGGAATTTTCCACTGGGGAATCCGGCCCGCAAGCTGGGATCGGCACTGGGTGCTGGCTGTAGTGTGATCCTTAAACCCGCGGAAGAAGCGCCTGGTTCCGCGCTGGCGATTGCAGAAGCATTGGTGGATGCCGGGGTGCCGGCCGGTGTCATGCAAATAGTGTTCGGCGTTCCCGCCGAAGTGTCGCAGCATCTGATCAGTTCACCGGTGATTCGTGCCGTGCATTTCACCGGCTCCATTCCTGTGGGCAAGCAGCTGACTGCGCTTGCCGCGCAGGGCATGAAGCGCACGACCATGGAGCTGGGCGGCCATGCGCCCGTGCTGGTGTTCGATGACGTAGACGTGGATGCCGTGCTCGATCTGGCCGTAACTTCCAAATACCGCAATTCCGGGCAGGTCTGTGTGTCACCTACGCGGTTCTATGTGCATGAATCCATCTACGAACGCTTCGCCGCGGGATTCGCGGCGCGTGCCCAGCAACTAAAGGTCGGCAACGGCCTGGAAGATGGCGTACGCATGGGCCCCCTGGCGCATGCGCGGCGATTGCCGGCAGTGGCATCAATGATCGATGAGGCCGTGCAGGGCGGGGCGCGCGTGCTTGCAGGCGCGAAGGCCTTGGGTGGCAAAGGCTATTTCTATGCGCCCACTGTGCTGGCCGATGTGCCCGACACGGCGCGCATCATGAACGATGAACCGTTTGGCCCAGTGGCAATGCTCAGTCCGTTCGGTGATCTGGACGAAGCCATCGCCCGCGCCAACCGTCTGCCTTACGGACTTGCAGCCTATGCGTTCACGCAGAATTCGCGGCGGGTGAACCTGCTGGGCGAACAGATCGAAGCAGGGATGCTGGGCATCAACAGCTTTACCATCGCAGTGCCCGAGGCGCCCTTCGGCGGTGTGAAGGAAAGCGGCCATGGATCCGAGGAAGGCATCGAGGGGCTCGACGCCTGCCTTGTCACCAAGTTCATCACCGAATCCTGACCGCGTTACAGCAGCAGCCAGGCGGCGAGGGCGGCCGACGCGAAGCGCCACCAGGCAAATAGCGTCAGGCCATGCCGGTTCAGCCAGGCCACCATCCACTTCACGGCCAGCGCGGCTGAGATCCACGCTGCGAGGAATCCGGTCAAGAGCGCCGGCCAGCCATAGGCGGTCAGCATGCCGTCGCCTGATTTGACCACGGTGTAGGCGGTGGCTGCTGTCAGCGTCAGCACGCCGAGCAGGAACGCGAACTCCACTGCCGCAGCCATGGACAGACCCACGGCAAGTCCACCAAGAATAGTGACGAGGCTGCGGCTGGTGCCAGGCCACATCGCAAGACATTGCGCGAAACCAATCAACACCGCTGCGCGCCAGGTCAGCTCTGATAGATCCTTGCCGTTGCGACGCGCCTGCACCCAGCGGGACAACGCAAGAATCAGCACACCGCCGGCGATCCACGCGGCGATCACCGGCTTCACCCCGAACAGATACTCCTCGATGGCATCATCGAACAGCGCGCCGAAGACTGCAGCAGGCAGAAAGGCGGCGATGATGCACATCGAAAGCGCAAACCCGGCGCTGTTGCGCCCTGCCACGCCCTGCAACATCGTGCCCACGCGCTGCCGGTAGGTGCCCAGCACCGCGACGATAGCGCCGGCCTGGATGGCGATTACATAGCCATTTGCGGCGTCGCTTGCGCCGATGCCCAATAATCGCTGCGCAATCAGCAGATGCCCGGTGGAGCTCACCGGCAGGTATTCAGTAATGCCTTCAACCAGCCCGAGAATGAGGGCCTGCCACAGATCCATGGATAATGAGACTCCGGGTTAACGGGGCGTGGAGGCGAAACGACGCGAGTGCCGGACAACCAGCAGCATCGCCGCGAGCAACAGTGTGAGAATTGAAAGTTCGCCGCCGCCGCCTGAATCAACCACCGGCGGGGGCGAGGTAGATGATCCACCGACCCCGGTAACGGTAACGATTGCCGAGTCGCTGCTGCCGCGGTTGTCCGTCACCGTCAGTTGCACGCTGTAGCTGCCATTCGTGGGTGAGAGCACGGTTGCCCGCGCCTGGTTGGCCGACATGATGGTCGGAGACGCCGCACCGCCGCTGGTTGCGACCACAGTCCACAAGTAGCTGACAATCGACCGCCCGGTGGCTGCGGCGCTCTGCGATCCATCCAGCGTGAGCTGGCGACCCGCGCCAACAACGCCCGTTGCCTGCGCGAAGACGGCCGGGCGCAGTGCGGCCTGCACCGCGCCGTCGGCATTGAGCATGCCGGCGCCACAAACCTGGGTGTTGCAGATGCATTCGGCAGCCTGCACCGGCGTAACCGATGGCAGGGCACAGGCGGGCGGTGGAACAGCGGCATCGGCACTTGTAGTTGGAAAGGCGCGCGCGCTCGCCTTGATGCGGGCGATGAGCAAAGCCGGCGTCAACGCGGGATTCACGGCCTTCATGAGGCCTGCCGTACCGGCTACCAGCGGCGACGAAAAACTGGTGCCGTAAGTCGGCTGGAACACCCGGTCCGAATAGACGTTGCTGACTGGCCCCAGCGTGCCGGAATTGGTGGTAGTGGCCAGCGCAAACAGGCACGGCTGATTCAGACCAGTGTTCACGCAATTGCCGGCGGGTGCTGCGACGGCGATTTCGGGTCCAAGATTGCTGTAGCCCACCTTGGTGCCGGCATGACGGATGCCCGCCACTGCCAGCGCTCCCGCGCAACTGGCGGGGCTGCCCACCGCGGCCCCGTCGTTGCCCGACGATGCCACCAGCAGCACACCATGCGCAGTGATATCGCTGACTGCCGTGGCATAGGCAGCGCTGCAGGAATCATCGCTGCCCAGGCTCATGTTGATGACCTGTGCGGGGTTCGCATTCACTGTCAGGTCGGTGGATTGCAGCAGTGGCGGCGGCACCGACAGACCCGCAGCCCAGTACATTCCCGCAATCACTTCCGATGCAAAGCCACCGCACTTGCCCAGCGCACGCACCGGCACCACGCGGATATTGAAACCTGTGCCGGCAATGCCAAGCCCATTGTCGGTATTGGCGGCAATGAGGCCGGTGACACGCGTGCCGTGCCAGCTGCTGCCTCGCACTTCACATTCGCGTGCGGCGAATGCCGAGGTGGCCGCTTCCTCGGAGGTCACGGAATCGCCGGGATCCGAAGGATCCGCATCCCAGCCGTCATGATCATTGGAGAAGACCGTGCTCGATACGAAGTCGAAGCCCGGCAACAGCTTGCCGGCGAGATCGGGGTGATCGAGCCGCACGCCGGTATCGATCACAGCGACGACTACAGTGGAGGTGGCCGCGGAGTTGCCGCCCTTGGTGATGTCCCAGGCCGCATTGGCTCGGATGGCGGAAATCTCGGTGCCTTGCAGGTACCACTGGTTGGCGGCGTAAAGTGGGTCGGAAGGCGTATAGGCCTGGATTTTCACCCATTGGTCCGGCTCGGCCAGTTCCACATCCGGATCGGCGCGAAGGGCACGCAGCGTGGCAGACAGGGTGGCACCTTGCTGGGCATCGCCAAGCTGCAGCACCGACATGCTGCCGCCAATGCTCTTGCCGCGGATCAGCCTCTGACCCAGCCGGCCTGCAAGACCCTGCACCCGCTCAACGGACGCCGGCGCCACAGGCGATTCCGCCTTGCGCCATTTCACGATGATGCGGTCGACCGAAACAGGCGCTGCGGCCTGAACCGCGACCGGCAGCAGGCCAAACAGGCAGGCGATGAGCAGACGAAAGTGAATGTTCACGGCACCTCATGTTAGCCGCATTGACGGCCAATCGCGCCAGATTAAGCAATTGCAATGAGCGGCGCCGAGGCTCCTGTCCCATATCCCCGCAAACGCGCCAGTTAACGGCGACATGCGGACCTGCGCGGCGGTTTCAATGGCGCTGTCACCAATTCACAGGAGAGCTCATGAAAACGAACCACAAACAACGCGGCCAGGGAATGACCGAATACATCATCGTCGTGGCGCTGGTCGCCATTGCGGCCATCGGCGTGTACACGGCCTTTGGCAAGACTTTGCGGGGACAGATGGCTGTCACGGCACAGGCGCTGGCGGGCAAGTCAGCGAGTGACGCAAGGGCCGAGGCCAACGACGGCGGCGAAGATGCCACGACCCAGGCACAACGCGGTGTGAAGCTCAACAACTTCGATCAGGCGCAGTGATGTACCGTCGGCCGCATTCGGGGCAGGCGCTGGTGGTCATGCTGGCATTCATGGCCTGTCTGACTGGCGGGTTCATTCTGGTTTTCAGCGTTGGCCAGGTGGTCAACGACAAAATCAGGCTCACGAATGCGGCCGACGCTGCCGCATACAGCGCCGCGCTTTGGGAAGCCCGCAGCCTGAACTTTCAGGCGTATCTCAACCGCGCCATGGTTGCCAACGAAGTGGCAACTGCCCAACTGGTGAGCCTGCGTTCATGGTCGCAATACGTCGACCGGCTCACCACCAATGCTGATCGCATCACCCGTTATATCCCACCGCTCGCCGGCCCGATGCGGGCTTTGGCACAGGGCTGGGGTGCCATCAACAATGGCGTGCAACGGGCATTGCCTGCCGTCGAAGCCGCGCTCAGTGCGTGGAACACGCAGGTCCTCGCCACCGCGCAGGCAGTCGCCCATCAACAGGCCTTGCTTGCAGCTGCCGATCTCGTGCAGCAGGTCAGTACCGCCAATGAGCCGCGAGCGCAGGTTTCCAGTGCCACGCGGGTGCTGCAGGCGCAGAACGGGGAAATCTGGCAACACCGGTTCACTGCCAGATATCAACGCGGTGGCGGCGATTTACAACGCTTTTCCAAGCTCCTCATGGATTCACGCGATGGGTTCACACGCTCTCGGCGTAGCGATCTGCCCATCACAGTGCCGCTGTTGAGCATGCCGCGTCGCGGCGGCACCGATCTGCTGGGCGAATACAGCTGGCGCGCGATGGACACTCTGTCGCTGCATCTGAACCTGCTGTTTACGCATGTAGAGACCCCATTGGGATGGGGTGCGGCTGAACAACGCCGGCGGCCGGTGAATCAGCGCGGCGAACATGGCGGCAGCCTGACTCGCAATCCGCGGGCCTCACGTCTGGCCACGCGTGGCAATCGGCTTGCAGAGCGATACCAGGGAATTCCAGAGATCCGTGATGTGGTGACTCCGGGCAAACCAGGGCCCCGCACACTGACCTATTCGGTCGCCCTTGATTTGCCTTCTACTGCGATTGCCACCGCAGACCGGCTGCTGATGCCCGCAGGCTTGGCGACCCATGACGGAGGCACCGAAAGCGTTGCGCCGCAGCTGCCCGGCGACTCGCTGCATGCACTGGGGTCGGCGGAGATCTATTTCCAGCGTCCAGCAGCGCGCAGCGATGGACGCGATGAATATCCCAGTCTCTTCAACCCTTACTGGCAGGCCCGTTTGACTGCCACATCGGCGGCAGAACGGAGCCTGGCTGCAGTTACCAACGGTATTGGAGTCGATCCATTCGGAGTTCTGCCGTGAAGCTGCAACGGGGCCAGAGCATGACCGAGTTTGCTGCTGGCACTGCAGCCATGGGCCTGCTTCTGCTGGGTTCCATAACCATAGCGGGCTATCAGGAACTACAGCGGCGCAATACATTTGCAGCGCGACAGGGGGCGTTCCAGGTTGCGTGGAGTGGAGCGCGCGCTGATCGCGCTGAAGTGCTGCGTCAGGTCGCCGAGTTCCAGATGGACGATCCTGGCCTGATCGATGCAGTTGGCCGAAACAGAACTGTGCGTCCATCCGACATCACTGTCCAGGCGTCAATCCAACCCGCACCGGGTCTGGCACATGGCGCGGCCCAGGCAATGGTCACACCACTGCGGGTGGTCGGCGGGTTCTTCGGCGGCGAATTCGATCTCTCGACAAACGGGTTGCTGGAAGGCTCCGTCAACGTGAACATCGCGCCCCAGCCTTACCTGCCGGCGCCCTTCAACGAAATTTCGCTGCAGCTGCGGCAACCGTTTGCACTCATGACCGATGCCTGGAATGCAGCAGGTGCAAGTCATGTACGCAACAGGACTGCCGGTCTGGTTCCCACAACTGCGTTGTCCGGCATGCAGGCGCTTTGGCGACCACTGCTGGCGCCGCTGTCCCTGATTGAACCGTCATTGTCCCGACTGTGTCTCGGCATGATCGAGGCAGACCGGGTTCCGGAAGACCGACTGGGCGTTGGACGCACACCGTTACCTGGACGCTGCCCATGAAATTCAGCTGGCTGGTTGTTCTCGTGTCGGTCCTTTCGACCCCGGCATCGCTGGGCTTCGAGGCCCATCTGTCTGCGGGACTTGCAGTGAACATCGATCGAATCGCCGAGCCCGTAGTGGTTGATGGAGTTCCTATGTCGATGCATCGCGTAACGGGCGCGGGTGTGCCTGAGTTCGCGCGGCGCATTGAATCGCTGTGGCGGAGCCAGGGCAGCGAAGTGAGGATCCTTGAGCAAGGCCTCTGGACGCTACGCAGCCGCATGGTCGGCGCAAGGTCGGAGGTTATTCAATCGCGCACCGGTCCGGAAGGACCCGAGCTCCTGTGGTCCTCGCTTGACGCCGGAGGCCCGATACAGTCGGCACCAGATGCCGGCCTTACATTGCCGGCAGGTTGCATGTGGGGCCGTGGCGTTAGCGGACAAAGCGAGCAGCATCGCTACCTGCAGCGCAGTGCCCGCTGCACTTTACCGATACAGGAATTGTCACGGCAATTGCAGCGCTCAGTCACCAAACAGGGCTGGCGTCTGCTCACAACTGCAGATCGAAGCTTGCTGCTAGAGCGGCCTGGGGCCGAAGGCCTGCTGTCCCTGGCCGTCCACGATGGCGACAGTGCAACGTCGTTGTCGTGGCTGCGGGTGGAGCGCTCGCGGTGAGGCGCTGCTCAAGCATGCGGCCGGGTGGTCAGGCGCTGGTCGAATTCATGCTGGTCAGTGCCGCTCTGGCGTTTGCCCTGTTCTTCCCGTACTTGCAGGGGCGCTCGGTCACCACGTTGTTGCTGCATGCGCTCATGGAGTGTTTTCGGGCCCGTTCGTATCTGATTTCCATCTTGTAAACAGGAAGAAGCAATCGTGAACTACAGGAACTGGTGGCGGTGGAAGGTGCGTGCGGACGCAGTGCTGCTGATGGTGGCGATCCTTGCAGGGATCACTGGCGCCGTGTTATCGGGGCGGTTTCTCGGGGCAAAGGCGGCCGCCACCGAGGCCACCCTGCGCGAGCGCTATGAAGCGAAAGCAGTGGTAGTTGCGGCGGCGGACCTGCCGAGGGGAGAGCCGCTGGATGCCACACGCCTGGCAGTGCGCAAGATGCCCAAGGAGTTCCTGCCCGAAGACGCCGTGCCAGTTGAGCGTGCTGGAGAATTGATCGGGGCGCGGACTGCAATCCAGATCCGCCGTGGCACGCCGGTGGTTCAGGCGGCTCTTCATACCGGCAGCCCGCCACAGCGACTATCAATGGTTCTGGCAGGTGAACGGCGGGCATTGACCATTGCTGTGGATCAGGCGAACTCGCAGGCCGGTAACCTGGCGCCAGGCGACTGGGTGGATCTGTACTACTCCCGAAGCAGTGGCGGTGACGCGGTCCTCGCACCTCTGCTTCAGCATGTTGAAGTGCTGGCCACTGGCGCAGCGCTGCTCGGTGATGACGCAGATGCTGATTCCCGGGTGCCAGAACGGAATTTTGGCACCATCACACTGGGTCTTTCGGCAACCGACGCAGTGCGCGTCGTGCTGGCCCAGCAGTCGGGAAGCCTTTCGGTGGTGCTGAGGGCCTCTACGGACACCAGCCAGATTTCTTCGGAGCCGCGCAGCAGTCGCGAACTTCTGGTCCGCCCCTCGCGCAGCCGCAACGTGCCCGGTGACTCCAGGGTCGAAGTGCTGATTGGCGGCAGCGGCGGCCTGACTCCTGAGCAGTCGTGGCTGGCAGTCGGGCAGGGACGGCTTGCTGCGTCAGGAGATCCATCATGAAGCTGTTGCTGGTCGCACTGGCTCTACTCACGTTGCCTTTTAGTACCTACTCCGCAGATGTGGCGTTGCCGGATGAAGTTTCGCTCTCTGTAGGTGAATCGCTACTGCTAGTCGCAGATCTGCGGCGGGCGGCACTGGGCAGCGGCAAGGTGGTATCCATCGCAGTGCCAGAACGGGGGCAACTGCTTCTCTTCGGCGAAGCCGCAGGGCGAACCACAGCTCAACTCTGGCTGCGCGACGGTTCAAGGCACGTCTTGCAGGTAACCGTCACTGAGCAGGATCTTGCTGCTCGGCTCGCGCAGATACGGGGCCTGCTGTCCGGAGTGGAGAACGTGGGTGCGCGCATCAGCGGTGGCTACGTGCTGCTCGAAGGCGCACGCGCCAGCGCCGATGATCTGGCGCGCGCAGCCGAGGTTGCGGCGCTGTTTCCCGGTCAGGTGCTGAACTTCGTAGGCAGGTCCGGCTGGGAGTCCATGGTGCAGATGCAGGTGCGCCTCATAGAAGTGCGGCGCGATCAGCTGCGGCAACTCGGCCTGCGCTGGGACTCCGACGCCGCGGGTCCTGCAGTGTCGGTCGCGGCCGGCGGTGCAGCAGGCGCGCCGGGAGCGCATGTCGCGATTGCCACCTTGCTGCAATCCCGCCTCGAACTGCTGCAGCAGCGAGGCCTGGCTTATACCGTGGCCGAGCCCACGTTGAGTTGTCGCAGCGGCGGCATGGCGCGTTTCGTTTCTGGCGGAGAGATCCCGATACCCATCACCGACGGTCTCGGATCCACCGATGTGCAATACAAGGAATACGGCGTGATTCTCGAGATCCGCCCGCGCGCTGATCGAAGTGGCGCCATCTATGCCGACATCGATATTGAAATGAGCCAGATGGATGCGTCCGTGCGTGTTGGTGACTTCCCGGGGTTCGTGAAGCGGCGAGCCAGCACCGCATTCAACGCCCAGGCTGGGGAGACAATTGCGATCGCTGGCCTTGTGTCGCGAGAACGCAGTCGCGACCGCAGTGGCATACCGGGACTAGCGTCGATTCCAGGGATTGGCGCGCTGTTCCGCACTTCACGACGGCTTGACCGGGAAACCGAGCTGGTGGTGCTGATCACCCCGCGCAGCTTCGATGCAGGCGTGCGGCTTGAATCTGCTGCATCCACAGATCAACACGCACTGCTGGACCGGGCACGTGACCTGGATGAATCCGGGCGGCAACCATGAGCAGCCTCGAGGGAGAAGACCTGCGCGCGATGCACGCGGAGCTGCTGCATCGACTGGATCTGCGTCGCACTGACGTGAATGGAATGAGTGACGATGCCCTGTGGCGGCTGGCGCAACGACACTTGCGTGACATTCTTGACCAACGCCATGCCGGCACTCCGGCGGAGCGTGCTGCGCTTGAGAAGTCTCTTCTTCAGGAAGTGGTAGGTCTGGGAGTGCTGCAAGACCTGCTGCAAGACGACTCGATTTCCGAAATCATGGTGAACGGTCCGCACGCCATATTCGTGGAGCGCGCAGGCAGGCTTGCACGTACAAGTCTGCATTTTTCTAGCGGCGCAGCATTGCAAGGAGTGATTGAGCGGCTCCTGCAGAAAACCGGGAGGCGGGTGGACGAGTCCTCACCGATGGTCGATGCCCGCCTTGCAGATGGCTCGCGCGTTAACGTGGTGGTGCCACCCCTGGCCCTTTGCGGACCCTCCATCACCATCCGGAAATTCGGCAAGCGTCGTCCCGACATGGCGAGCCTGATTGCCAACGGCACGCTTTCACAGGACATGGCCGCATTCCTGCAAACGGCCGTGCTTGCTCGTCGCAATATCGTGGTTTCTGGCGGCACAGGAACTGGCAAGACCACGCTGCTGAACTGCCTATCGGCCCTGATACCCGACGGCGAAAGGATCGTCACGATTGAAGACTCGGCTGAGCTGTTGCTGCAGCATGAGAATCTGGTTTCCCTGGAATGCAGGCCCAGCAACGTTGAAGGGCGTGGCCAGATTGCGATTCGCGATCTGGTCCGCAATGCGCTGCGCATGCGGCCCGACCGGATAGTGGTGGGCGAGTGCCGGGGCGGTGAAACGCTCGACATGCTGCAGGCCATGAATACGGGGCATGACGGTTCGCTTACCACCGCGCATGCGAACTCGCCACGTGATCTTCTGTCGCGGCTGGAAGTCATGACATTGATGGCGGGTATGGATCTACCCCTGGTTGCCGTGCGCGAGCAGATTGCCAGCGCCGTAAACCTTATCGTGCAGCAGGCCCGGTTTCCCAGCGGTGCCAGGCGCATCGTGGTCATAGCCGAAGTTACCGGCACGGAAAGCGGCCGCATCCAGATGCAGGATCTGTTTCGTTTTGAGAGAGTCGCTGCGAGCGGGCTCAACGGTTCAGCGGGACGGTTCCGCGCCTGTGGCAACGAACCGGTTTTCTTCGAGACGCTCGCCCCGGACATGCGGCCAGCGCCACTTGGTGCAGCAGTGTCATGTTGATTGCGAGCCTGTTTTTTGCGATTGCGGCAATTGCCGCAGCACTGGTGCTGGGTCGATCTTCAGTCAGCGCGGGAAAATGGTGCGCGGGCTCGATAGGGCTGCGTACTGAAGCCGATCTGGCGCAATTGTTCGTGTTCATTCCGGCCAGCCGTCTGCTCGGACTTACAGCATTGGTAGTGACGCTCACTGTCGGTTTGTCCCTGTTGCTGCGGATGCCGCTGCCGTTGCTGCCAGTAATTAGCATTGCCGCGCTCGCCGCTCCGCGAGTGCTTCTGATCTGGCTGCGTCAGCGACGCAAGCGCAGGCTGGCACACCAGCTTCCCGATGCGCTGGCGCTGTGGTCCGGGCTGCTTCGCTCCGGCCAAGGAGCGACGCAATCCCTCTCGCATGTTGCCGCCCGGCAGACGTCCCCGCTGGGCGATGAGCTGCGCATGGTCCTCGCGCAGTTGCGTCTGGGCACGGGAATGGATGTGGCGTTCCAGGGTTTGCGTGAACGCGCCGGACTTGCCGATCTGCGATTGCTAGCCACGCTGCTGCAGGCAAATCGTGAATTGGGAGGAAATCTGGCGGAGTCGTTGCACCGGCTGGCTGAGCTGCTGCGTGGTCGGCTGCTGATGGAGGGGCGTATCCAGTCCCTGACCGCACAGGGGCGCATGCAGGGAGTGGTAGTTGGCGCCTTGCCCTTGTTCCTTTTGCTGGTGCTCTATGCAATGGAGGGCGACACGATGCGCGTGCTGCATACCACGATCCAGGGCTGGGCGGCATTGGGACTGATCGTCGTGCTGGAACTGATTGGTTTCGTGCTGATCCGCCGCATCGTGAGGATCGACGTATGAAGGTTGCAGCTGGATACCTGCCGGCCGCCATCAGCACTGCATTCTCGATTGCCGCCTTCGTACTTCTCTGTATCAGGACCCACGCACGCAATCGCGCTGGCCGCGCGGCCGACAGCGGTGTGCCAGTGTGGGTAAGCATTTGTCGCTGGCCGGCGTTGCTGCTCGCGCCAGCGGTCTCCGAACTGGTGCCCGCTGCTTACGAGCGCCGCCTGCTACGACTGCTGGATTCCAACGATCTGCATCCCCAGCTCACGCCTGCGCTCTGGATTGCATCACGGGTGGTGCATGGCGCGGCCGCGGCTGGTGTTGGGTTGGCTCTGGCCGGAGCCGATTCCCCCGCAATGATTGTTCTGGCTGGCGTGGCTGGATACATGGTCGGCGGATTGTGGTTGCGCCACCTGAACCTGGAGAGGGAGCGGCAGATCGCGCGTGAGTTGCCCGCGTATCTGGACCTGTTGACAGTGTGTGTTGAAGCAGGCGCAACGCTCACGGCAGGCGTGAGACTGATTGTCGCGCAGGCGCCAACGAGTCCACTGCGCAGCTATTTCGATCGCGTGCTGCGCGAAGTGCGCGGCGGCAGGCCGCGCGCCCAGGCTTTCGCCCATGTCGCGGGGATTCATGACGTCGAAAGCCTTACCACCCTTGCGAATGCACTCTCGCATGCGGAGGGGGCCGGCATGAGCCTGGGGCAGATTCTGCGCACGCAGTCTGAACAGCGCACAGCAGAGCGCTTCGCCCGCGCTGAGCGACTGGCAATGCAGGCGCCGGTAAAGATGCTCGGGCCGCTGATCTTCTGCATCTTCCCCTGTACTTTTATTGTGTTGGCCGTACCCATAGTCGTTCGCCTGATGGAGGCATTCCGAACATGATCATCTGCCGCGTGGAGCACAACAGGCGCCGTGTGCGCATGCAGGTGCATGTCTGCGAGTCCCGTTTCGAACGCGGCCGCGGTCTGCTGCTGCGACCGCGACCGGACATCCACACAGCCTTCCTGCTGCGCAATTGTCGGTCAATTCATACGATCGGCATGGCGTATCCGCTGGATATCCTGTTCTGCGACGCCGCCGGCAGGATTCTTCGAATTGTGTCCGGGTTGAGACCCTGTCGCATGGCGCGGGAGCGTCGTGCCAGGCAGGTGTGGGAGCTCAGCGCTGGGGCGGCGAACCACTGGGGGTGGCGTGTTGGCGACGCCATCCAGCCATGTTGAATACAGGCGTCAAGCGCTGCCGGGGCGCAGCAATGGTTGAATTCCACATCGTGGCGCTGCTTGCCCTGATGCCGCTCTGCCTTGGCACGGTACAGGCTGCATTGCTCATGGTCGAGAATCATCATCTTGATCACGCGGCGTTCCTGGCTGCCCGTCAAGGGGCAGTCAAACAAGGCGATCTGAGCGAAGTGCGGCGTGCCTATGCGCAGGCCATCACGGTATTGTTCGTGGGGTCTGGAACGCCGCTGGATCGCGGCAATGTGTTGCCGCGTGTTGCAACCGCATATGCTGCTGCGACGGCCGACATCACCGCGTATGCCAGGGTACGGCTGCTGGCACCGACCACAGACGCGCGCGCCGACTTCGCCATTCTGCGGGACGGCCAGCAGGTGATACCGAACGATTCGCTGGAATTCCGCAGCATGGCACCCGGCAGGCGCAGCGGAATTTCGCTGCAGCAAGCCAACGTGCTGCGTATCGAATTCAGCTATTGCCGACCGCTGATTGTGCCGTTTGCGGGGCCGCTGCTGCTAGGCACCCTGCGCATCCTGGACCACGACCTCTGGCACCAGCGGTGCTATGCGGCCGGGCGGATTCCGGTGCGCTCAGAGGGCGTGGCCCCGATGCAGTCCGACTTCAGAGTGTCCTTGTGATCTTCGCCTTGGCCGTGAGCTCGTCCACGTGAGCCTTGAACTTCTTGTTCTCCACCAGCTTCTCCAGGCGTTCCTTCACGCTTTCGTAGGTCGGTGGCACCAGGGCCCGAGTGTCGGTCAGCTGGATCACGTGGAAGCCATATTCGGTCGCCACCGGAGCTGCAGCGGTTTCGCCTTTCTCGAGTGTCTTTAGCGCGTCGCCGATCGCAGCCGGCATGGCGGAAAGTGTGAGCCAGTCCAGGTCGCCGCCTTTACCCTTGCTACCCGGGTCCATGGATTCTTTAAGCGCGAGCTGCGCGAAATTGCCGCCAGCCTTCACCTTCGCGATGATCTGTTTAGCGGCTTCTTCAGTGGGAACCAGGATATGGCTGGCACGGTATTCGACCTTGCCGAGATCCGCCACTTGCATGGCATATTCAGCGCGCAGCTCTTCTTCGCTTGCCTTGCGATCTTTCAGGTAGTGGTCCTGCGCGGCCTGGGCCAGGACATTCAGGCGCTGGAGCTCAAGCGCTGCACGTTCCTTGTCTAGCGCGTCCAGGCCGAGTTTTTTGGCCTCGTTGGAGAGAATTACGCCACGCACCACATTCTCCAGCAGTGCGTCCCGCTGCTGCTGCGTCAGTTTTTCGGCGGGAGTGCTGGAAATGCCATTTACGTACTGTGTATAGGTGTTGCGGCTGATCGCATAGCCGTCGACAACCGCGACGTTGTCCGATTTCTTCGGGTCGCCGGTGGTTGCAGCGTTTTTCTGCGTGCATGCTACACCCAGAGTGGCGATGGCAATGGCGCAGGTGGTGGCAAGCATTCGATTCATTAACGGTCTCCGGTTTCTTCAGGCGTCAGGGCGGTTATCTGCAGGGCGTGGATGCGTCCTGCCATGAGGGTTGCGGCGGCTGCATAGACCATGCGATGCCGCTCAAGTGTGCGCACGCCGGCGAAGCGCGGCGACACGATATGAACTGCGAAATGCGCGCCTTCCCGGGCACCCGCGTGGCCGGCATGGTGGGCGCTGTCATCGCGCAGCACGAGTTTCTGCGGCTGCAGGGCGAACGTGAGCTGCTCGTGCAGCGATGCGGCTATGTCCGTCATGCCGGCAGCTTGCCGCGCCGATGCAGCCAGTACACCTGTCCCAGCAGGAACAGGAACATCGAACCCATGATGCCGAACGACTTGACGGCCACCCAGGTGGACTCACTGGCGTGATAGGCAACGATGATGTTGACCAGCCCGATGATCAGCCCATACGCCACCCACGCAAAGGTGAGCTGCCGCCATTCGCGCCGCTCCAGCTGCACATCGCCCAGTGTGGGCTGCAGCAGACGCTGCGCCAACGTCTGCCGGCCGACAAAGATGCTGACCAGGAACGCGATCGCCAACAGCCACATGAAGATGCTTGGCTTCCACTGGATGAAGCGGTTGTTGCGCAGGATCAGGGTTGCCGCGCCCAGCACCAGCACCAGCGCGGTGCTGGCGCCGAGCATGGGGGGGATGCGACGCGTGCGCAGCCAGCTGATGCCGAGACTGAGCACCATGGTCGCCATCAAGGTTGCGGTGGCGACATAGATGCCGCCGAGGTAGTAGGCGACCACAAACGCGACGACGGGGAAGAACTCAAGCAGTAGTTGCATCCGCGTATCATAACGAAGTGGCCGAATACCTAGAAATTCACCCGCAGAACCCCCAGGTACGCCTGATCCGCAAAGCCGTGGAGATCGTCCGGCAGGGCGGGGTGATCGCCTATCCGACCGATTCCTGCTATGCGCTGGGCTGCCACGTGGGCGACAAGGACGCCCTGGAGCGCATCCGCCGCATCCGCGATGCCGACAAGAACCACAGTTTCACGCTGGTGTGCCGGAACCTGTCGGAGATCGGCCGCTATGCTCTGCTGGACACCTGGCAGTTCCGCCTGCTGAAGGCGCATACCCCCGGACCGTTCACCTTTCTGCTGCCGGCCACGCGGGAAACCCCCAAGCGCCTGCAGCACCCGAAGCGGCGCACCATCGGCATCCGCGTACCAGACCATCTGGTGCCGCACCTGATCATGGCGGAACTGGACGAACCGATCATGACCTCGACCCTGCTGCTGCCCGGCGATGCAGAACCACTGACAGATGGCGAGCAGATCCGCGAGCGGCTCGATCATGTGCTGGATGCGGTGGTCGACGGCGGCCATTGCGGCACCGAGCCGACCACGGTGGTTGACCTTTCCGTCTCACCGCCGGTGGTGCTGCGGCAGGGCAAGGGGCTGATCGGGTCCGTATAATGCCGGCGATGAATTTGCCCCCCGCCAAAGCCGTGCCGGCACGCGTGCTCTCCGGCATGCGCCCGACTGGCCAGCTGCATCTTGGCAACTACCAGGGAGCCTTGCGCAACTGGGTTGAGCTGCAATACCGCTATGAATGCTTTTGTTTCGTGGCCGACTGGCATGCCCTGACCACCGATTACGACAACATCAGCCTTCTCCAACAGAATGTTCAGCAGATGGTGGTCGGCTGGCTGGCTGCTGGTCTCGACCCGGAGCGCTCGACCATCTTCCTGCAGTCGCAGGTGCTGCCACATGCCGAACTGCACCTGCTGCTGTCGATGATCACGCCGCTGGGCTGGCTCGAACGTGTGCCCACCTACAAGGATCAGCAGGCGCAGCTCAAGGAAAAGGACCTGGCCACCTATGGCTTCCTGGGTTATCCACTGCTGCAGAGCGCGGACATCCTGATTTACCGGGCGGCATTCGTGCCGGTTGGCGAAGACCAGGTGGTGCATGTGGAAATGACGCGCGAGGTCGCGCGCCGCTTCAACAATATGTACGGGCGCGATGAGCAATTCGCTTCGAAGGTCAAGGCTGCCGTCGGCTGGCTCGAACCTGCGTCGCGCGAGGTATACAAAGAGCTGCGCCGGCGCTTCCAGGAAGGTGGCGATCACTCTGCGCTGCAGCAGGCCCGCGAACTGGTGCTGGCTGCCACGCGTCTTTCGGCTGAGCACAGTGAGCTGCTGCTGGCCAACCTGGAAGGCGATCACCATCGCCTGCTGCCAGCGCCCGAAGCGCTGCTGACTCCCGCGGCCAAGGTGCCCGGACTCGATGGCCGCAAGATGTCGAAATCCTATGGCAACACCATCGGACTGCTGGAAGACCCAGAAAGCATCGCGCGCAAGATCAAAGGCATGACCACGGATCCCGCGCGCGTGCGGCGCACCGATCCGGGCACACCGGAAAAATGCCCGGTGTGGGATCTGCACAAGTTCTATTCATCAGATGAAACCCGCGCCTGGGTGCGCGAAGGCTGCACCACCGCGGGCATTGGCTGTCTTGAGTGCAAGCAGCCAGTTATCGACAAGATCTGTGCCGATGCCGTGGTGATGCGCGCGCGCGCGCAGCCTTACGTCGATAACCCAGGCCGCGTGCGCGAGATCCTTGCGGCGGGTGCGGTGCGCGCCAATGCGGCTGCAGGCGAAACCATGCAGGTGGTGCGCCGGGCCATGAATCTCATCCCACATGACGGCACCTGAATTGAATACCGAAGTCATGCAGGTGGAAATGCCCTTCGCCATGGTGCTGGGCGAACGGCTCACCGAGATGCCGCGTGATCTGTACATCCCGCCGCAGGCCATGGAGGTGTTTCTCGATGCCTTCGAGGGCCCGCTCGACCTGCTGCTGTACCTGATCCGCCGCCAGAACCTCAACATCCTCGACATTCCGATTGCCGAGATCACCCGTCAGTACATGCAGTACATCGAGCTGATGGGCGAGATGCAGCTGGATCTGGCGGGGGAATACCTGGTCATGGCGGCGACCCTGGCCGAGATCAAGTCGCGCATGCTGCTGCCACGCGCCGCGCCGCAGGGCGACGGGCTCGAAGAGGATCCGCGCGCCGAGCTGGTGCGGCGCCTGCAGGAATACGAACGCTTCAAGCAGGCCGCAGGGGACCTCGATGCGCTGCCAAGGCTGGAACGCGACACCTGGCTGGCCAGCGCGGAATTCAGCGACCGGCGCGTGGTGCGGCTGCTGCCGGAAGTAACGCTGAAGGAACTGCTGCTCGCGTTCAAGGACGTTGCCACCCGCAACGAGATGTTCGCGCATCACCATATCCATCGCGAACCGCTCTCGATGCGCGCCCGCATGAGCGACATCCTGGCAAGCCTCGTGGCGGGTGAATTCGTGCAGTTCTCGCGGCTGTTCCTGCCGGAGGAAGGCCGCATGGGCGTTGCTGTGACCTTCATCGCCATTCTCGAACTGCTGCGCGAGGGGCTATTGGAAATAGTGCAGAACGAACCGTATGCGCCCATTCATGTTTGTGCGGCGGACCCCGCGCGCGCGGCGCGGCAGGTGATCGACAGCACCGCCGAAGACGCATCGGCGGCCGATGCCCGGCTGCTGGCCGACACACAGGCGGCAGCGGAAGCCGATGACGCAGCAGAAGCCGATGACCCTGCGCAAGCCGACGAATCGAATCAGGACGAACCTATTCCATGAATACCGAATACACCCGCAAGGTGGTTGAAGCCTCCATGCTCGCTGCCGGGCGCAGCTTGTCACTGGCCGAAATCGCTCAGCTATTCGACCCGGTGGATCGGCCGGACAACGAGCAACTGCGCGCCGTGTTGGGCGATATTTCCGAATCGCTCACCGGTCGCGGCGTGGAGCTGCGGGAAACCGCGCAGGGATTCCGCGTGCAGGTGCGACGCGAGGTTGCCGAGAACGTGTCGCGGCTGTGGCCGGAACGACCGCCGCGTTTTTCCCGCGCGCTGCTCGAGACGTTGGCCATCATTGCGTATCGACAGCCGTTGACGCGCGCCGAGATCGAGAACATCCGCGGCATCCAGGTCAATCCGAACATCGTAAGGACGTTGTCCGAGCGCAACTGGATTCGCGTGGTGGGGCATCGGGAAGTGCCGGGCCGTCCGGAGCTGCTGGGGACCACGCGTGATTTCCTGGACTATTTCGGCCTCAAGGCGCTTGATCAGCTGCCGCCACTGGCGGAGCTGAAATCACTGGAGGATCTGGATCCGCAGCTGGCTTTGCCGGAACTTCTGGATCCGGATTCGGATGTAGCGCCGGTCGCTGCCATCGACTCGCCCCTCACGTTTCCTTCGCCTGATCAGGAAATCTAGGCAAGCCATGGCGCGCGTCACGAAGCCGCCGCAGAAACCTGCAACGGATGCCGAGCGCGTACAGAAGATTCTGGCCCGCGCAGGACTAGCGTCGCGTCGCGAAGCGGAGGACTGGATACGGGCTGGCCGCGTGACCATCAATGGCGCGATTGCCACGCTGGGCAGCAAGGCACAGGGCAGCGACCAGCTACGCCTCGACGGCCGGCTGATCCACAAGGCGCCGGCCAGTCGCGCCGCTACATGGATCTGCCATCGCTCGTCGGGAGAAAACCTGGTCAAGCCTGATGCCGAAACCGATGTCGCTGTTGATGGCCGCAATGCGGTTTCACAGCGGCTGTCGCGGCGAGTGGGCAGACGCTATATCGCCGTCAGCCCGATGCCGCGCATCGATGGTGGCATGGAACTGCTGACTTCCGATGGCGCGCTGGCAGCGCGTCTGCAACGCGCGATGCGCGCCATGCCACTTGAGTTCAGCCTGCGCATTCGCGGCGAGCTGATCCCTGATCAGCTCGCAGGCATCATGGAAGGCGCACTGGACAGTGGCGAACGGATGCAGATCACCAGCTGCGAACCGACCGGTGGCGAAAGCAGCAATCGCTGGTACAAGGTGATGGCGGTGGGCGCTAACGGGCGCGACCTGCGATCACTGGTGGAGCGCCAGGGTGCAACCGTCAGCCGCATCCTGCGCGTGGCGATGGGCGGGCTGAAACTGGAACGAACGCTGGCGCGGGGTCAGGTGCGCCAGCTCGACGACAACGAGATCGACGCACTGCTGCAGGTGGACCTGCCGCCTACTGACAATCCAGCGACTGACCAGTGATCCCTGCGCCGCGCGGCCCGAGCAGCCGCAGGTAGGGATCGGTGAGCGTCTCTGGCAGCGGCAGCGATTCCAGGTTCTCCGATGGATACGCCTGCCGGCGCATGGCCGTGCGGGCCCGACCTGGGTTCAGTGTATTTACCCGCACGGTTGAGGTACCGGTCATCTCTGCAGCCATGACCTGGGCCATGCCTTCCACCGCAAATTTCGAGACCGCGTAGGCGCCCCAGTAAGCACGGCCCTTGCGACCCACGCTGCTGGAAGTGAAGATCACCGAGGCATCGGCCGACTTGCGCAGCGCCGGCAGCAGCACCTGCGTCAGCGCGAATGCCGCAGTGACATTGACGTGCATGACGCGGCACCAGGTGGGTATGTCGTATTGATCGATCGGTGTGAGAGTGCCCAGCAGACCCGCGCAATGCACCAGCCCATCAAGCCGGCCATGGCGGGTCAAGATCGCTTCGGCAATGCGGTCGTAGTCGTTGGCGAGGGCATTTTCAAGGTCGATCTGCACCATCAGCGCAGCGCCCGGTGCCAACTGCTCGAGCTCCGCGTGCAGTTTCTGCAGCTTTTGCAGGTTGCGACCCATGATGATGAGCTGCGCGCCTTCGCGCGCTGCGGCTAGTGTCACTGCGCGGCCGATGCCACCGGTGGCGCCGGTGATGGCGATGACGCGACTAGAAAGCTCGCCGATCATCGCGCAGTTGCGCCGTCGAGCCAGTCCAGAATCTGCAGCGGCGCATCGATGTGCGCATCCGGCTGCCAGCTGTCCGGATCATCCTCCGGGCCCAGGTAGCCAAAACGCGCCACCAGCACCGGCATGCCCGCGGCGCGCGCGGATTGCACATCGCGCTCGGCATCGCCGACATACAGACATTGCTGCGGCGCCAGCGAAAGCTGCGATGCCGCGAGCAGCAGCGGAGCAGGGTGGGGCTTGCGTTGGGGCAGTGTGTCACCGGAGACCACGCAGCCGGCTCGTTTATCCAGTCCCAACGTTGCCAGCAAGGGCGTAGTGAGGAAGCCGGGCTTGTTGGTGACGATGCCCCAGGGCATGGCGCGCGACTCCAATGCGCCGAGCAATGTTTCGCAGCCATCGAACAGCGCGGTGTCGATCGCGAGCTGGGCGCGGTAAAGATCGAGCAGACGCAGGCGCAGTGCTTCCAGTTCGTCGCCGGCAAGGTCCGGAAAACCCAACCGGATCAGGCCCGACGAACCATGGGATACCTGGGTGCGGGCCAGCGCATAGGGCAGTGGAGTGCGCCCCTGCTCGACTCGCACCTGGTTCAGTACGCGGATGAGGTCGGGGGCAGTGTCGAGCAGGGTGCCGTCCAGGTCGAACAGCACGCCGCGGATATCGGAACGCTTCAAGTGGATCCCGGCGTCGCGAGGTGGGCAATGTAGTTCACCGCCACATCATCGGTAAGGCGGCAGCGATCTGAGAAAGGCTCGTAGTGCAGCCCGGCGGTGTGCTGCAGGCCAAGCCCTGCCGCGCGCGCGTAGGCAGCAAGTTCGGCAGGACGAATGAAACGATCGTATTCGTGGGTGCCACGTGGCAACAGCCGCAACAGGTATTCGGCCCCGACTATCGCCAGCATGAATGACTTCAGATTGCGATTCAGCGTTGACACGAACACAGCACCACCTGGACGCACCAGCCGCGCCAGCACTGCCACGAAGGCCTGCGGATCGGCCACGTGCTCGAGCATTTCCATGCAACAGACAATGTCGAAACGCTGGTCGAGGGAGTTTGCAAGTGCGGCGGCATCCTGCACCCGATAGTCGATGCCAAGGCCGGATTCCGCGGCATGGAGCCGCGCGGTATCGATCATGGCTGGCGCCAGATCGATGCCGGTGACCTGGGCTCCCTTGCGCGTCAGTGCTTCGGCCAGCAGGCCGCCACCGCAGCCGACGTCCAGCACCCGCGCGCCGTCGGGAGAGCTGCGCGCAACGATGTATTCGGCGCGGATGGGATTCAGCCGGTGCAGGGGTTTGAACTCTCCGTCGCTGTCCCAGAAGCGGTGCGCCAGCTGCTCGAACTTGGCGATTTCGGCCGGGTCGGCGCTTTCGGAGGGTGCGTTGCTCACGCGGCAGTATATCGTTTTGCATGGCGCTTCCGACCCCGGATTGGTGCTGTCCTGTGCTAAAATTTGCGGTTTACGACGACCTTGAGCGAACCCCCACGCATGAGCGAAATCGCCCGCGAAATAGTGCCCGTCAATCTCGAAGACGAGATGCGGCAGTCCTATCTGGATTACGCCATGAGCGTGATCGTCGGACGGGCATTGCCTGATGTGCGCGATGGCCTGAAGCCCGTGCATCGGCGCGTGCTGTTCGCGATGCGCGAGCTGGGCAACGACTACAACAAGCCCTACAAGAAGTCGGCACGCGTGGTGGGCGACGTCATCGGCAAATACCATCCGCACGGCGATACGGCCGTCTATGACGCCATCGTGCGCATGGCGCAGCCGTTTTCGATGCGCTACATGCTGGTCGACGGCCAGGGCAATTTCGGCTCGGTCGACGGCGACATGCCGGCCGCCATGCGCTACACCGAAGTGCGCATGTCGCGTCTGGCGCAGGAACTGCTGGCCGACATCGACAAAGAGACCGTCGATTTCGTCGCGAACTACGACGAATCCGAACACGAGCCTGCGGTGTTGCCGGCGCGCATTCCGAACCTGCTGGTCAACGGCTCATCCGGCATCGCGGTTGGCATGGCGACCAACATTCCGCCTCACAACCTCACGGAAGTGGTCAATGCGCTGCTGGCTGTGATCGACGAGCCGGAGATCACGCTGGCGCAGATCATGGCGCACATCCCGGGGCCTGACTTCCCGACGGCAGGCATCATCAATGGTGCTGCTGAAATCGTGCAGGCCTACAAAACCGGCCGCGGCCGCCTGTCGATCCGCGGGCGCACGAACATAGAAGACCTCGACAAGGGCGGGCGGCAGTCGATCATCATTACCGAGCTGCCCTATCAGGTGAACAAGGCGCGGCTGATCGAGCGCATCGCCGACCTGGTGCGCGAGAAGCAGATCGAGGGCATAGCCTCCGACGGCCTGCGTGATGAGTCCGACAAGGACGGCATGCGCATCGTCATCGAGCTCAAGCGCGGTGAAGTGGCTGAGGTGGTGCTGAACAACCTGTATGCACAGACGCCGCTCGAGACGGTGTTCGGCATCAACATGGTCGCTCTGCAGGATGGGCAGCCGAAGCTGATGTCGCTGAAGGACATGCTCGATGCGTTCATTCGGCATCGGCGCGAGGTGGTCACCCGGCGCACCATTCATGATCTGCGCAAGGCGCGCGAGCGCGCGCATGTGCTCGAAGGGCTGGCGGTGGCGCTGGCCAACATCGACGAGATCATTGCGCTGATCAAGGCGTCACCCGCTGCAGCCGAGGCCAAGATTGCCTTGATGGGGCGTTCATGGCCGGCGGGTTCGGTGCCCAGGATGCTGGAGCGCGTTGGCGTGGTCAGTTCGCGTCCAGACGGACTGGGCGCGGAGTTTGGCCTGAACGACGCGGTATATCGACTGAGCGAAGCGCAGGCGCAGGCCATCCTGGAGATGCGACTGAACCGGCTGACCGGTCTGGAGCAAGACAAGATCCTGACCGAATACGGCGAGCTGCTGACTCTGATCGGCGACCTTTCGGAGATTCTCTCCCGCGCCGAACGCCTGACCGAAGTGGTGCGTGCAGAACTGCTTGAGATCCGCGAGCAATTCGGCGACGCGCGCCGCACCGAGATTTCGCTCGATCACCTGAACCTGCGCACCGAAGACTTGATCGAGCCGCAGGATGTGGTGGTGACGCTGTCGCATACGGGCTATGCCAAGTCGCAGCCTGTGAGCGATTACCAGGCGCAGCGCAGGGGCGGGCGAGGCAGAAGTGCGACCGCCACCAAGGACGAAGACTTCATCGAGAAGCTGTTCGTGGCGCATACGCATGACACGCTGCTGTGCTTCTCGAACCGCGGCCAGGTCTACTGGCTGCGTGTGTTCGAGCTGCCACAGGCGGGCCGTGCGTCGCGCGGCAAGCCGATGGTGAACCTGCTGCCGCTGGGTGAGGGCGAGAAAATCACCGCGGTGCTGCCAATCAAGCAGTACGACGACACCCATTTCGTGTTCATGGCCACGCGCGAAGGCACGGTCAAGAAGACGCCCCTGTCGGCCTTCTCGCGTCCGCGCACCAGCGGCATCATCGCGGTGGACCTGCGCGACTCCGATCAGCTGGTCGGCGTGCAGCTCACCGATGGCGCCCGCGAGGTGATGCTGTTCACCAGTGGTGGCAAGTGCATCCGCTTCAGCGAAGAAGAAGTGCGCCCGATGGGTCGGGATTCAACCGGCGTCCGCGGCGTAAAGCTCGCTGCGGGTCAGTCGGTCATCTCGCTGATCGTGATCGGCGAGGGCCACGTGCTCACCGCCTCTGCCAACGGCTACGGCAAACTTACGCCGCTGGATGACTTCCCATCACATGGCCGCGGCGGGCAGGGCGTGATCGCCCTGCAGACCACAGAACGCAATGGCGACATGGTGGCGGCGCTGCAGGTTGCCGCGGAACACGAGCTTATGTTGATCAGCTCCAATGGCACGCTGGTGCGTACTCCGGTTGCCGATGTGTCCATCGTCGGCCGCAATACGCAGGGCGTGCGCCTGATCCGTCTGGATGAAGGCGACCGGCTCACCGGTGTCGAACGCGTCGAAAGTCTCGGCGATGAATTCGGCAATGGCGATACAGATTCACCCGCATTGGGTGCAGAGGTTCCTTAAGTGCGTGTGTTCAATTTCTCCGCCGGTCCCGCTGCCCTGCCCCTGGAAGTGTTGGAGCAGGTAGGCGCCGAGCTGACGGACTGGCAGGCCGGCGGCATGTCGGTCATGGAGATCAGTCATCGCAGCAAGGCATTCATTGCCGTTGCGGAAACAGCTGAAAGCGACCTGCGCGAACTGCTGGCCATTCCGGCCAGCTACCGGGTGCTGTTCCTGCAGGGTGGCGCCACGGGGCAGTTTGCAGCGATCCCGTTGAATCTGGCGGCGGCCGACGCCACTGTCGACTACGTCAATACGGGCAACTGGTCGAAGAAGGCCATCACCGAAGCGAAGCGTTACTGCGCGCAGGTCAAAGTGATCGCGGACGCTGCTGCTGATGGTTACAACTCCGTGCCCGAAGAGTCCACATGGAAGCGCAACGCCAATGCGGCGTACCTGCACTACACGCCTAATGAGACCATCGGCGGTGTGGCGTTCGCGGAAATTCCGCAGTCCGATGGCGTGCCGCTGGTGGCGGACTACTCATCCGCAATCCTTTCCGAACCCCTGGATGTGTCGCGCTTCGGGTTGATCTACGCCGGTGCGCAGAAGAACATCGGGCCATCCGGACTGTGTGTGGTAATCGTGCGCGACGATCTACTGGGCAAGGCGCGCACCACGACACCGTCAATCTGGGACTACAAACAGATGGCAGCTGATGGTTCGATGTCGAACACCCCACCCACCTTCGGCTGGTACATGGCGGGCCTGGTTTTCAAATGGCTGAAGCGGCAGGGCGGTCTGGCAGCAATGGGCGCGCGCAACCGCGCCAAAGCTGCATCGCTTTATGCTGCCATAGACGGCAGCGGTTTCTACCGCAATCCGGTGCAGATCAAATGCCGGTCCATCATGAATGTGCCTTTCACGCTCGTGATGCCCGAGCTCGACAAGCTGTTTCTTGCCGCAGCAAAAGATGCGGGCCTCACCAATCTCGAAGGCCACCGCTCCGTGGGTGGCATGCGCGCCAGCATCTACAATGCGATGCCGCCGGAAGGCGTGGCCGCGCTGGTCGATTTCATGAAGGAGTTCGAACGACGCCATGGCTGAGCCATTTCGCATTCTCACGCTGAACAACATCAGCGCCAAAGGGTTGGAGCGGCTGCCGCGCGACCGCTTTGAAGTAGCGTCGGCTATCCAACAGCCGGATGCCGTGTTGCTGCGTTCGGCGGACATGCACAAGCTGGAGTTGCCGGCTTCCGTGCGGGCGGTGGCGCGCGCTGGCGCCGGCACCAACAACATCCCGGTTGCTGCGCTGGCAGCACGCGGCATTCCCGTCTTCAATACACCCGGCGCCAACGCCAATGCAGTGAAGGAACTGGTCATGGCGGGCCTGTTCCTCGCCGCCCGCAACATTGGCCAGGCATGGCTGTTTGCGCGCGCGCAAAGCGGGGACGACAAAGCCATCGATGTGGCAGTGGAAAAAGGCAAGAAGGACTTCGTGGGCTTCGAACTTCCCGGCCGCACCCTTGGGGTGATCGGGCTTGGCGCCATCGGCGTCGAAGTTGCCAATTGCGCACTTGGCCTCGGCATGAAGGTGCTGGGCTACGATCCACAGATTACCGTCCAGCGTGCCTGGGAGCTTTCTTCCACCGTGCAGCAGGCGGTGTCGCTGGATGACTTGTTTGCGCGCAGCGATGTCATCAGCGTGCATGTGCCATTGAACGATGCCACCCGCAACCTGGTGAATGCCGCGCGCATCCAGCTGATGCGCCGGGGCAGCGTGGTGCTCAACTTTGCCCGCGGCGGCATCGTAGACACCCCTGCGGTCATTGCTGCCCTCGATGCCGGCCATCTGCACGCCTATGTTTGCGACTTCCCCAGCAATGCGCTGAAGGATCACCCCAGGGTCGTAACGCTGCCGCATCTGGGTGCGTCCACCGGTGAAGCCGAAGAGAATTGCGCCGTCATGGCGGTAGAGCAACTGCGCGATTTCCTCGAGAACGGCAACATCCGCAATTCGGTCAACTTTCCCGAGGCCGTGATGCCAAGGCTTCCGGGCACCACGCGCATGGTCATTGCCAACTGCAATGTTCCCAACATGGTGGGCCAGATCTCCACTTGTCTCGCTACCGCCAACGTGAACATTGCCGACCTGCTGAACAAGTCGCGCGGCGAATATGCCTACACGCTCATCGATTGCGACAATGCGGTCAGTGAAGACACCTTGGAGAAGATTCGAGCCATCCACGGCGTGCTGTCGGCGCGCCTTGTCTGATAGGTAGAGCATGAACCGGAAGAAGCCGCCTCCTGCAAAAAGCCATCCGGCCCTCGAGTCGATACGTGAGCAGATCGACTCGGTAGACCAGCAGCTGCATGCCCTGATCAACCAGCGCGCCGAGCTGGCGCGAAAGGTGGGGGTTTCCAAGCACAAGGAAGGGCGGCTGGTCGATTTCTATCGCCCGGAACGCGAGGCCGAAGTGCTGCGGATGGCGCTGGCGCGCAATCACAAGGGTCCGCTGCGCGACGAAGAAGTGCTGCGCTTGTTCCGCGAAATCATGTCTGCCTGTCTGGCGCAGGAAAAGCCATTGAAGGTGGCCTATCTGGGACCAGAGGGCACCTACTCGCAATCTGCGGTGCTGAAGCACTTTGGGCATTCGGTGCGCGCGCTGTCGCTGTCGTCCATCGACGAGGTGTTCCAGGAAGTACAGGCCGGCAATGCCGATTTCGGCGTGGTGCCAGTGGAGAATTCGTCGGAAGGCACGGTCAACAACACGCTGGACCGATTCATGACCACCAGCCTGCACATCTGCGGCGAAGTGGAGCTGCGTGTCCACCACAACCTGATCGGCCGCATGAAAGACACGGGGCAGGTGCAGCGTATCTGCGCCCATCCGCAGGCGCTGGCTCAGTGCCGTGGTTGGCTGGACGAACATCTGCCGGGAATCGAACTGGTGCCCGTCAGCAGCAATGCCGAAGGAGCACGCAGGGCCCGTGACGAAAAGGGAACGGCGGCTATAGCCGGAGTGGTTGCCGCAGAGGTCTACAGCCTGGAGATCCTCGCGCCGAGTATCGAGGACCGAGACGACAACACCACGCGCTTTCTCGTGCTGGGGAGCAAGCTGCTGCAGGCCAGCGGCAGCGACAAGACCACCATTCTGGTGTCGGGGGCAGAGACCACGGAATCCGGCGTGCTGTTCCAGCTGCTGGAGCCGCTGGCGAAGCACAAGGTCAACCTGACCCGCATCGAGTCGCGCCCATCGCGCAAGCGCAAATGGGACTACGTGTTCTTCATCGATCTGGAAGGTCATGCCGACGATGCGCCGGTAGCAAAGGCATTGGCTGAATTGCGCAAGCGGGCTTCGCTGTTCCGGATTCTCGGGTCCTATCCACGGGCCATCCTGTGACGGCAGGGCCGGGGACCGGCACGGGCCTTGGCAGACTGGCCGCTGCGGCCGTAAGACAGCTGGCTCCCTACGTCATTGGCAAGCCGATCAGCGAACTGCAACGTGAGCTGGGCGTGGATGACATAGTCAAACTGGCATCCAACGAGAATCCACTTGGGCCGAGCCCGGCCGTCATCTCTGCGATGCAGCAGTCGCTGGCAGATGTCTGGCTTTATCCGGACGGCAACGGCCACGATCTGAAGCAGGCGCTGGCGCTGCATCACGGCGTGCAGCCCTCGCAGGTAACACTCGGCAATGGGTCGAACGATCTGCTGGTTATGCTGGCAGAAGCGTTTCTCACCCCGGACACGAGCGCTGTCTACTCGCAGCATGCGTTTGCCATCTTTGGCATCGTGGTGCAGGCAACCGGCGCAAGGGCGAAGGTTACACCGGCCTATCCTGCCGGCCATGCGATGCATACAGGCCATGACCTTGTTGCCATGCTGGCAGCCATCGACGACAGCACACGGATGGTGTTCATCGCCAATCCAAACAACCCCACCGGCACCTGGAACACGACGACGCAACTGACGCAGTTTCTGCAGGCAGTGCCTCCAACCGTTATGGTGGTGCTGGACGAAGCCTATTTCGAATATTCGCGCCGCGTCGACTGCCCCGACGGCAGCGCCTTGCTGCAGACGTACCCGAACCTTGTGGTATTGCGCACCTTCTCCAAGGCGCATGCACTGGCGGGCGTGCGCGTGGGCTATGGTCTTGCGCATCCCGACGTGGCCGACATGCTCAACCGGGTGCGCCAGCCTTTCAATGTCAGCATTCCGGCGCTGGCAGGGGCACAGGCCGCGATTGGCGATGTGCAACAAGTGCAGCGGGCCGTCCAACTGGTGGAAGACGGACTGCTGCAACTGCATGCTGCGCTGCCGCCTCTTGGCGTCAGGCTCTATCCCACGGCTGGCAATTTCCTGCTGGCCGATGTGGGCAGCAGCGGCACTGCAGTCTATGAACACCTGCTGCGACAGGGTGTGATCGTGCGTCCGATGGCCGGATATGGCCTGCCGCGCTGCGTGCGCATCACCTTCGGCACCATGGCGCAGAACCAACGACTTGTCACGGCATTGACCACGGTGCTGCAGGGCAGACCGGCTTCATGAGCGACTACAAGGTATCTCCCGCGTCACGGGTTTCCGGACGCATCCGGGTTCCGGGCGACAAATCCATTTCCCATCGCACGCTGATGTTGGGTGGCATCGCGGAAGGGCGAACGGAAGTAACGGGATTTCTGGCAAGCGCCGATTGCCTGGCCACACTTGAGGCATTTCGTGCGATGGGTGTTCAGGTGGACCGGCGCGGACCGACATCGCTCACCGTGCATGGACGTGGCCTGCACGGATTGCAGGCACCAGGCAAGGTGCTCGACATGGGCAATGCCGGCACGGCGATACGGCTGACCATGGGCCTGCTGTCCGGCCAACGTTTCGAATCGGTGCTGACTGGTGATGCGTCGTTGCGGTCACGTCCCATGGAGCGTGTAGCCAAGCCGTTGCGCCTGATGGGTGCGGATATCGCAACCGCCGATGGCAAACCACCAGTCACGGTGCGTCCCGCTGCGCGTCTTGTCGGCATTGAATATCCGCTGCCGGTTGCCAGTGCGCAGGTGAAATCGGCCATCCTGCTTGCAGGCCTCTATGCGGAGGGCCTGACCGTCGTAACCGAGCCCGCACCCACACGCGACCATACCGAACGCATGCTGCGCAGCTTCGGGGTGGCAATAGAGACCAGTGGCGCGCGGGTGCGTCTTGGTGGCCATCAGAAACTATCCGGCACCAGCATCGATGTACCGGGTGATATTTCCTCTGCGGCATTCTTCCTGGTGGCCGGTTGCCTGGCGGGCGTGGAAGAGTTTGTAGTCGAGAACGTGGGCGTCAATCCCACTCGCACCGGCGTGATCGATATCCTCAGGCTCATGGGCGCCGACATCCGCCTGCACGTGCGCCCGTCGCAGGGCGCGGAGCCCGTGGCTGATATCGAAGTGCGGCGTGCCGCGTTGCGTGGAATCCAGGTGCCGGAATCCCTGGTGCCACTGGCGATTGACGAACTGCCGGTGCTGTTCATTGCAGCCGCTGCCGCAACGGGCGAGACCGTGTTCACCGGTGCAGCCGAGTTGCGCGTGAAGGAGAGCGATCGACTGGCGGTGATGGCAGAGGGCATGTCGCGCATCGGCGTCGACAATGAACTCGCGCCCGATGGCATCCGCATCCAGGGCGGGCCGCGCTTCCGCGGCGGTGCCGTAGACAGCTACGGCGACCATCGCATTGCGATGTCTTTTGCCATCGCGAGTCTGCATAGCGACGCTGCAATCCATGTACGCGATGTGGAAAACGTCGGTACCTCCTTTCCTGGTTTCGTCGAAACCGCCTGCAGCTGTGGTCTGGACGTGGCCCTGGCATGACGCAGCAGGCGCCGGTACTGGCCATCGATGGGCCAAGCGGCTCTGGCAAAGGAACAATCAGCAGGCTGGTGGCGACGCGCCTCGGGTGGCATCTGCTGGATAGCGGTGCGCTGTACCGGATTGTGGCGCTGGCCGGTGGCCTGACGGCATTGCAACCGGACGACGAGGCTGGCCACGCCCGGCTCGCGAAGACCTTGCGGATTCACTTCGGGGTGAGAGCCGACGGCAGCGAGCAGATCCTGTTGGGGGACGAACAGCGCGACATCACGCGCGATATCCGCACGGAGGAGGCCGGGCAGGGGGCTTCCCGCGTGGCGGTGTGGCCCCAGGTACGGGCGGCGCTGCTCGAACGCCAACATGCCTTCGCCCGGCTGCCTGGCCTCGTGGCCGACGGGCGGGATATGGGCACCGTGGTCTTCCCCGCCGCCCGGCTCAAGATCTACCTCACCGCAAGCAGCGAAGAGAGGGCGCGAAGGCGCCATAACCAGTTGAAAGACAAGGGTTCTGGTGCTAGCCTTGCCGCCCTTTCGCTGGAGATAGCCGAGCGCGACAGGCGGGATTCAACCCGCACCGTCGCGCCACTGAAGCCCGCTGCGGATGCCGTGATGCTCGATAGCACAAACCTCACCATAGATGAGGTTGTCGATCGGGTCATGGCAGAAGTCCGGGACCGGGAGCTGTAACCCACGCGAGGGAACTTTAGGTCGGGCGCCGCATGAAAAAACGGTGGCCCGTGTCAACAACCGTGCGCCTTCGGACCGGATCAGGCGTACGCAACGAGTGTAAACATGACCGAATCTTTCAGCGAACTGTTCGAACAAAGCCTGGCGAATCAAAAAATCCGCCCCGGCATGATCCTCACCGGCCGGGTAATCAGCGTAGGCGACGACATGGTCGTCGTCAGCGTCGGCCTGAAATCCGAAGCCGTCATTCCCCTCGATCAGTTCCGCAATGAGCGCGGCGAGATAGAAGTTGTCGCCGGCGATGAAGTCGAGGTTGCCCTCGACGCGATGGAAGACGGCACTGGCGAAACCCGCCTGTCGCGCGAAAAAGCCAAGCGCGCCCGCACCTGGACCCGCCTCGAGAAGGCATTCAACGAATCCGAAATCGTCACCGGCATCATCACCGGCCGCGTGAAAGGTGGCTTCACCGTCGAACTGGAAAACGTCCGCGCGTTTCTGCCGGGCTCGCTGGTGGATGTGCGCCCCGTGCGCGACACCGCGTACCTCGAAAACAAGCCGCTCGAATTCAAAGTCATCAAGCTGGACCAGAAGCGCAACAACGTGGTTGTGTCACGCCGCGCCGTGGTGGAGCAGGAGTTCTCCGCCGAGCGCAGCGCGCTGATGGACAACCTGGCCGAAGGCACGGTTGTGAAGGGCACGGTCAAGAACCTGACCGACTACGGTGCATTCGTCGACCTCGGCGGCATCGATGGATTGCTGCACATCACCGACATGGCCTGGAAGCGCGTGAAGCATCCTTCCGAAGTGGTCACCGTCGGCCAGGAAGTGGAGGTGCGCATCCTGAAGTTCGACCGCGAACGTTCGCGCGTCTCGCTGGGTCTCAAACAGCTCGGCTCGGATCCGTGGGAGAACATCGCCCGCCGCTATCCTGCCAACACGCATGTGTTCGGCAAGGTCACGAACATTGCCGACTACGGCGCCTTCGTCGAAATCGAAGATGGCGTGGAAGGCCTGGTGCATGTGTCCGAAATGGACTGGACCAACAAGAACGTCAATCCGTCGAAGGTCGTGCAGACCGGCGAAGAAGTCGAAGTCATGGTGCTGGATGTCGACGAAGAACGGCGTCGCATTTCGCTGGGCCTCAAGCAGTGCAAGGCCAACCCCTGGAAGGAATTCGCCGAGAACTTCAACCGTGGCGACAAAGTCTCGGGTCAGGTCAAGTCGATCACCGACTTCGGCGTGTTCATCGGCCTGTCGGGTAACATCGACGGCCTGGTGCATCTGTCGGATATCTCATGGGATGTGCCCGGCGAAGAAGCCGTGCGCAGCTACCAGAAGGGCCAGCTCATCGACGCCATGGTGCTGTCGATCGATCCGGAACGCGAACGTATTTCGCTGGGTATCAAGCAGCTGGCGAAGGATCCATTCTCGGGCTTCGTGGCCGACAATCCGCGCGGCAGTGTGGTCATCGGCACCGTCACCGAAGTAGACGCGCGCGGCGCGCTCATCGATCTGGGCAATGGCGTGGAAGGCCAGCTGCGCGCGACCGAGCTGGGCCGTGACCGCGTCGAAGACGCCCGCACGGTGCTGAAAGTCGGCGAGCAGGTCGAAGCCAAGTTCGTCGGTGTCGACCGCAAGACGCGCTCGATCACGCTGTCGATCAAGGCCAAGGAAATGCACGAGGAAGCTGAGGCTGTGCAGAACTATCGCACCGATTCCGGTGGTGGCAGTTCTTCCGGCACCAGCCTGGGTGACCTGCTCAAGGAACAGATCGGTAACGATCGCGACTGAGTGATTGTGCAATGTTTCGGAACCCGTGCGTCACCCTGACACACGGGTTCCGGTCGACGTCCGGGGCGAGCTCGCATGACGAAGTCGGAACTCATCGAGATCATTACTGCCAAGCAGAAGCATCTGCCGGCACGCGACGTCGAGCTTGCGCTCAAGCAGATTCTGGAAATCATGAGCGATGCCCTGTCACAGGGCGAGCGCATCGAGATCCGCGGCTTCGGCAGTTTCTCGCTGCATTTTCGGCCGCCACGTCAGGGACGCAATCCCAAGACCGGCGAGGCTGTCGCGCTGTCCGGCAAGCATGTGCCGCACTTCAAGCCCGGCAAGGATTTGCGCGAGCGCGTCAACGACAGCACGGATTCGCCGATCCGCGACTGAATCCAAGCTGCATTCCTCGGCAAGCGCGGCCGATATCCGGACTGAACTTGCGTCCCGCCCTGTCTAGCCTTCGTCCTGCGGTCGCGTTGACCGCTTGCAGACGGAGACACCCATGTTCACTCGCATTCAATCCCGCTGGGCCCTGGCTGTGGGGCTTCTCATGTTCATGTCCGGCAACCTGCTGTGGGCCGGGCAGGTAAACATCAACACCGCCGATGCCACCACGCTGTCACGCGAGCTCAAGGGCATCGGCATCAAGCGCGCCCAGGCTATCGTCGAATACCGGCAGAAGCATGGGCCATTCAAGTCCGCTGACGAACTCGCACTGGTCAAGGGCATCGGTCCAGCGGCGCTTGCCAAAAACCGTGACTTCATCCGGACCGACGTCGGCCAAGTGTCGAAGGGTGCACAGAATCCAGCCACTCCGGCGCCCAAACGACGCTAGTCCTGTAATATCGCCGGCAGTTCCAGGGACGATCGGGAGCGGCTCCGGGTGAAAAGATCCACCGACATCACACAGATCAGGACGGCTGTTTTCCCCGTTGCGGGGCGTGGCACCCGATTTCTCCCGGCAACGAAAGCCAGTCCGAAAGAGATGCTGCCGGTGGTCGACAAGCCGCTGATCCAGTATGCGGTGGAAGAAGCCCTCGCAGCCGGTGCCACGCGCCTGATATTCATTACGGGCGCATCAAAACGGGCCATCGAGGATCACTTCGATACCGATGCGGAGCTGGAGAAGCTGCTGGATTCCCAGGGCAAGTCTGAGCTTGCTGACCAGTTGCGAAGCGTGCTGCCGGCGAAGGCCACCTGCATTTACATACGTCAGCCCGCGCCGCTTGGCTTGGGGCACGCCGTGTTGTGCGCGCGGCCAGCGGTGGGCTACGAGCCTTTCTTCGTGCACCTTGCCGACGATCTGATCGACGCACCAAAGCCCTGCCTCAAGCAGATGGCAGAGGTGTATTACGAGAAGGGGGGCAGCGTGCTGGGCGTTGAGGAAGTGGCGCCCTCCGAAACCGATAAGTACGGCATAGTCGATGCCGGTGGCTCAAAGGACCAGATTGCGGCAATCAGCGCCATCGTCGAGAAACCCAAGCCAGCGAAGGCGCCTTCGAATCTCGCGGTAGTGGGCCGCTATGTCCTGACCCCCGGGGTCTTCGATCATCTTGAACAGATCGGTGCAGGCGCGGGCGGAGAAATCCAGCTTACCGATGGCATCGCGCGCTTGCTGAAGGATGAACCAGTCTACGCCTACCGCTTCACGGGCAAACGCTACGACTGCGGCAACAAGCTGGGATATCTGCAGGCAACCGTCGAATACGGACTGAAGCACCCCAAGCTGGGCGCGCAGTTCAGGACGTATCTGCAGCAACTGATGCCAAAGTAGCCTGGGGCAGTCCGGTCAGGAGTGAGAGGCGCTGCGCGGCAACCGCCACAGGCCGATCAGCAGCGCCATAACCAGCAGGCCCGCAGACACCAGGAATGCAGCACCCAGCAGACGCGTGTTACCGCTGCCCACGGAAGCTGCGAATACCTGCGTGAAGACTATCGGACCGAGCATGCCAGTAACCGCCCGGATGCTGCCCAGCGCACCCTGCAACTGACCCTGCTCCGTGGAATTGATCCGCTGGCTCATGAGCGCCTGAAACGCGGGATTTGCCAAACCGAGAAGCCCCAGGAAGGCGATGCCCACCAGAAAAGCAGCACCGGTGGACGCGAGCGCAAAGCACAGGAACCCCACCACGCCACAAAATAGGCCGGTCAATGCCGCGCGGCGTTCTCCCAGTCGCCGCACCATGGGTTTCACCAGCAGCATCGATACCACCACCGACGCAATGCCAATAAGCGCGAGCACCAGTCCGACACGTGATTCGGTCCAGCCATAGCGTTGGTCGGTATAAAGCACGAAGGTGTTCGGCAGGGATTCATGCGCCAGCCCCATCACAAACAGCGCCGCGGCCATCCCGAGCAACTCTGGGTGTGAGCGCAGCAACCGGTATGCACCCAGGACATTCGCAGCTTTGATGCTGAATGCCTTGCGGCGCTCCGGCGGAAGCGATTCAGGCAGGATGAAAAAGCCGTAGGTTGCATTTACAAGGCTCAAGCCCGCCGCCACCCAGAAGGGCAGACGCAGATCGATGCTCCCGAGCAGACCGCCGACAGCCGGGCCAACGATGAATCCAAGACCAAAGGCGGCCCCCAACATGCCGAATTTTCCGGCGCGTTCCGCAGGTGGGGTGACGTCTGCAATATAAGCGCCCGCAGTCGGGTAGCTGGCCGAAGTAATGCCGGAGATCACCCGGCCGACGAACAGCCAGCCCAGGGACGGCGAAACGGCCATCAGGATGTAATCAAGCCCCAGGCCGAAATTCGACAGCAGGATCACCGGGCGCCGGCCGAACCGGTCTGACGCGGCGCCGATGATGGGGGAAAAAATGAACTGCATCGCTGCCCAGATCGTCGCGAACAGACCCACGTAACCTGCGGCCTGGGCAACATCGCCATGCTTGAATTCGATGATCAGTTTCGGCAGCACCGGCACGATGATGCCCACGGCCATCATGTCGAGTGCGACAGTGATGAACACGAAGATGAACGCCGCCGAGCCCGGGGCGCGAGGCCCGAATTGTTTCAATTGTGCTGCAACTCTGGCGCGCCCAGCCCGGTGGTTCCGTTCCGTTTACCTGTGCCGATTCCGCGTGGCCAATCTGGAATTGTATCTTCACGTATTCTACCATCCGGCTGCGCTGGCAATGGTGTAACAAGCAGGGCGAGATGCGACCGGAACACCATTCGGGAAGTACGGCCACAAAGTGGACATGCAAGATTTACCTGCCTATCTGCACCGCATCGGCTTCAAGGAGATGCCCCGCGTCGACCTGACTACGCTTAAGCAGATGGTGCATTGTCAAGCACTGGCCATCCCCTTCGAGAATCTCGATGCGTTCACGGGGCGCGCAGTCAGTCTCGTGCCAGCTGATGTCGAGGCGAAGCTGGTACACGGCCGTCGGGGTGGATGGTGTTTCGAGCACAATCTGCTGCTGGGCAATGCGCTGCGCGCCGTAGGCTTTCCCGTCACGGACCTCGCTGGGCGGGTGCTGTGGGGGCTGACGGTCAGCGACTTCCCCGCGCGTACTCACCGTCTGCTACGCGTCGAGTGCGGCGGCCGTCACTACCTGCTGGACGCGGGCTTTGGTGTGCTCACACCACCAGCACCGCTGGACTTCTCGGTGCGTGGACCTCAGGCCACGCCACACGAGCGCTTTCGCCTGCGCGAACTCGACGCGGATTTGCTGCTGGAGGCCGAACTGAGTGATGCAGTCGGCAGTACATACTGGGCGCCGCTATATCGTTTCGATCTGCACCCACAATGGCCGATCGACTTCGAGGCGCCGAACTATCAGTTGGCCCGCGATCCGGCATCGCAATTCGTCGCCGGCCTACGTGTGGCGCAGCCGCGACCAGATGGCCGATACACGCTGCGCGATCGTGAATTGACCTGGCGGGACCGGGCCGGCAGCGTGGAAAGCCGGAGACTCGCGGATGCGATCGAGCTGCGTACGGTGTTGCGCGAGATTTTCGGGATCGATGAGAGCGGCATCACCGGCCTGGACGAGCGGTTCGCGCGACTGGGCTGAAGAGGATCAGGGTAAGGAAGGTGGGTTGAACTTCCTATGCGACACTGTTGTCGCCTAAATGCTAGTTGGCCGACACTATTCATCGCCGCGTATCGCCATACGTCGGTATGGCGATACGCCCATACGCGTGCTAAAGTTCGTCCATGAAGCATGGCGTCGGCTTCTCCGAAGCCCAGCATGCCTTTCTGGACGAGCGCCGTGTCGTGGCAGAAGACATCACGCACTCAACGCCTCAGGAAATCCGCTATTACTGCTATGGCAGTCATGGCGGTGGCATTTTGACCGTACGCTTCACCTACCGGGGTGATGTCATCCGCTTCTTCGGTGCGGGATACTGGACCAAAGGTAAGAAGATCTATGAGCAAGCGAATCAAGTACACAAGAGGCCCGGTCGGCGCCGTAAGGGTGGTGGAAGACTTTCTGCCGCCGCCAAGCGAACTGGTAGTAAAGGAAGACGTTGAGAAGGTCACGATCTCGCTGTCCAAGCGAAGCGTGGACTTCTTTCGTGGCGAGGCGAAGAAGCACGGTACCCAGTACCAGAGAATGATTCGAACCCTTCTTGACCGCTACGCCGCGCTCAACGTGTCTGCCAACAACCGCATGCAGCGATCGAGGAACGATAAAGTACACGCGCCCAATCGTCACACACGGTGAAAGCAAGTAGCTGTGCGCTTCAAGCTCAGCGTGCCGTCGCTGATGCGGGACGTTATGCGACTCTTGCGCTATCTGCTTTGCTCTTGAGCGTCAGCACCTACGTCTTTCCGGCCAGCGTGGCTCCTCGGGAAACAGCCTTCACAGACCTCAAGTCTCAGCTTCTCGAAATGGGTCAAAAGGATCAGGAAATCCGCGAACGCCAATGGCCAACTCTGCTTCAGGGTCCGGAATTCACTGCAATGGCCGCGGAAATGTCACGCATTGATACTGACAACTTGCATGCTCTTGAGGAGATCATTGCAAAGTACGGCTGGCCCCGATCGCAGGATGTCGGCGTTGAGGCAAGTGGGGCCGCGTGGTTGATTCTGCAGCACGCACCTTCAGCATATCAGGAGAAGTACCTTCCGCTATTGAAGGCAGCCGTCACTACCCAGAGTATCAGGGCCGATCAAGTGGCAATGCTTGAGGATCGAATTCTCGTGTCTCAGAAGAAGAAGCAGAAGTACGGAACGCAAGTAGTAACCGATGCGAATGGAGAGCCTGAAGTCTACCCCGTGGAGAATCCCGCAGAGCTCGCAGCTCTCAGGGAATCAGTGGGAATGCCGCCTATGGCAGAGTATCTACGCCGGGGCGAAGAGGACATTGGCCGACCAATCGGACGTGGAAATGTCTTGCCGAAAGATGCAGAAGCGCCTGCTAAATGAGTCGCATAGCAACCGCATGCAGCAAGCTGGATCACCATAAGGTGCACGCGCCCGACCGTCATCTTGGAATTGAGGTTGGCGATTGTGCGCCGGGCGTGCGGCGTCCAGTTCCTGATGCGGGACGTTCGGCAACATGATGTCGGCCTTCTGCTCGCAGGTTGCCAAGAATCCCGCGAATCGTGCAATCCTTTCCCGTTGGAGCCAGCTGAACCTTCCCGACTCATGGCTCGTTGCGGGATGTCTATTCCAGACGGTTTGGAACATTCAGGCGAGCCGCTCGCCCGAAGCCGGTATCAAGGACTACGATATCTTCTACTTTGATGCGGGCGACCTGAGTGACTCTGCAGAAGCTCATGTTCAGGCGCACGTGGACTCTCTTCTTGGAGACCTTGGCGTGAAGGTCGAGGTGGCCAATCAGGCCCGCGTTCACACGTGGTACCCGACGTACTTCGGGCAGCCCTATCCGGTACTCAACTCAACCGAAGACGGAATCAAGCGCTTTCTGGTCTTGGAGACTTGTGTTGCCGTTCGTCCCAGTGATTGCTTTGCGCCCTATGGTCTGGCCGGTCTCTATGACGGAACTCTCACGCCGAATCCGCTCACCCCATATGCGCCGCTGTTCAGAGAGAAAGCTGCAAGCTATTGTCAGCGCTGGGACTGGCTGAAACCCCAAGACGAACTTCCAATCATGTCGCCGAACAACTGCATGCAGCGATCTGGGTCTCCATAAAATGCACGCGCCCGATTGTCACTTCAGCCTGAAGGCCAGCGACTATGTGCCGCAAGGCCGTCGCGCCGTCGCTGAAGCGAGACGTCATACGCTCGAAAAGTACGGGGGCTTCGTTCTCTACATTGAAAGCAAAGACTATGAACGTTCGACCTAGTACACGCTGGTGGCCCGCCGGAATCGCGACTGCCGCGTTGCTGGCAATCGCCGCGGCGCTCGTATCCCAACATGCCTTCGATATCCAACCTTGCCCTTGGTGCGTACTGCAGCGCCTACTGTTCTTGGCAATTGTGGCGGCCAGCGCCATTGGCATATTTATCAGTGCCCGCACGGGTCGGATCATCACTGGCGGGCTGGTATTGGTGCTTTCTGTACTCGGGGTCTGGGCAGCCGCGTGGCAGCACTGGGTGGCGGCCAAATCCTCTTGCAGTAATCATAAGACGCTAGCGGAAAGAATCGTCAGTGACAATTTGCACCTCAATCAGCTGCTGGCCTCGGTATTCGAACCTCGAGCCAGCTGCGGTGCGGCGGATCTCTTTGGCGTTCCCTACGAATTTTGGAGCCTGGGGTTATTTGCTGCACTTGGAGTTGCGGCAATCAAATACATGGCGACTTCAGTCACCGGTCTGGACGAGCGGTTCGCGCGACTGGGCTGAAGAGCATCACGGTAAGGAAGGTGGGTTGAACTTCCTATCCGTGCAGCACACCACCCACCGGATCCACCCTTCGCCCTCTTGAATGCTTTCGGTGATGTGATACTGTAATACAGTATTACACATAGGGCTGCATCATGGCCGTATCCGTTCGTATGGACCCATTGATGGAACAAGAACTGGAGCTTGCCGCCAGGCGGCAGGGCGTTACCAAATCGCAGTTCATCATCGCGGCAGTTGAACGGGCTCTGGGAAGGCGCGACCCCGTGCAGCTTCTGCATCAAGTGCGGGAAGAAATGACGAGTTACAAGGCGGCCCGTCCTGCGTCCCAGGACGCGCCGCCATCCGCACTGCAGGAAAAGCTGCGTGCCGATCACGCCGCGCAGCAGGCGCAATACGCAGCCTTCCTGAAAGAGCGGAAACCGGGCTCGTGAGGCATGCACTGCTGGACACCGGGCCACTGGTAGCACTGTTCGACGACCGCGACCAGTTCCATGCACATTTCCACGCCATGCTCGGCGATGTCGCGCAGCCGCTGAATCTGCATACCACCTGGCCCTGTGTGGTGGAGGCGAGTCACATGCTGGGAGACACGGCCAGGGTAGAGATGCTCAAGTGGGTGGGTCTCGGTGGCGCAGTGGTTATTCCGTTCGACGCATCAGGCCTGCTCGACATGACCGACCTGATGCTGCGCTACACCGCGCAGCCGCGCACGCGTATGGATCTTGCCGACGCCTCGCTGTGCTGGCTGGCACAGCAATCTGGCGTCACCACCATCTTGACGCTCGACGTCCGCGACTTTTCCCGTTACCGCCTGCCCGACGGACGCGGATTCAACATTCTTTGAGTGCCGGACGTATGCGCAGGCCTGCCGTCGCGAATGACACGGCGAGCGCCAGTCCGCCAGTAGTCATGGCCAGTCCCGGCACATAGGCCAGAGAGTTCGCCGGACCTTCGGCGCCGTGGGCGAATCCGTGGATCATTGCGAACAGCGCTGCCACAGTGCCAGTAGCCCACAGCGGCCAGCGCCGGCCAAGGGCCAGCAGCAAGCCCGAGCCAATAACAGTGAGCGCGATGCCAGCTTCAAGTGCCGGTCCGGAAGACGGCGCCACCGGCAGTGTTGCGCCGATTGCAACGAACAGCGCAAGGCAGGCGGCAATGATGACTCGGCCAGGCGGCTTGAGCCGTGCGGCCCACGCGCTGACCGCGACGATCATCACGATGTGATCGAGTCCGGTGAGGGGATGCAGCACGCCGGCGACAAAATTCTGGCCGACACCATGACCGGGGTGCGCCATCGCGAGCGTCGGCGCTAGTGCGGCGAGAGTCACGGTGGTAAGAGTCAGCAGGCGGCGCGGGATCCTGGCGTTCATGGCAACCTCATCTATGAGCGAAACAGTCGGGTGTATTGGGTTTCATGCCAGGCGCTTGCCATGATGGCTAGCGGTGTGGCAGTGCCCAGGGATTCATCAGGCAGCGAACTGGCTGCAGTAACCACCGATGGTATCTGTTGCCGGATGGCTTCCAGCATGCGTTGGCCGGCGGTCTGACCCAGCGGCAGAAGTTTTACAGCAGCGATGGTCTGGTTCTCGGCCCATGCCCATAGAAATGCGATGGCAGCATCCTGTGCGCAGACGTTCGAGTGTGAGGCGGCCAGCGCGAACATCGCCGCATGGGTAGTGTGATCGCAGCGCAGCCATTCGCGGGCCGGTTCGATCCCGAATTCCACGAGGATCCTTGCCAGAGACTGCCCTAGGTGAAGCTCTTCGGCGCGTAGTTCCATGGTTTCGCGGGATGCGAAGAGCTCAGCGCTCAGGGTATGGGCGAGCGCAGCGTCCTGCCCGCTCCATGCTGCGTGCAGGCGCAGCAGCATGGGCACGTCGAGTGTGGCCATGCTGTGGTGGGCGACGCCCAGAATCCAGTCTCGGGCATCGTTCTCGTTCTTGACGCCGCCATGTTCAATCGCAAACTCCAGCCCCTGCGAGAAATTAAACGCGCCGATAGGCAGCGCCGGACTCGCCAGCTGCAGCAGCCGCAACAACGCGAGCTGGTCAGTCGTGGTCGTGCGCATGATCATCCGTGTGGCTATGCTCATGCTCGTGAGCGGAGGAATACGCGCCGGCTTCGGGCTCGAAAGGCAGGATGTCGTTGGTGACCTTGAGACCAAGTCCACGCAGCATGTCGTCGAGCACGTGATCCTTGAGGTACCGGATCGACTCGGCGGTGATCTGCACGGCGATATGCCGGTTGCCAAGATGGTAGGCCGCGCGAGCCAGCAGGCGGCCGTCGCTGCTGCGGATGATGGAGACCTCTTCTGGCGCCGCAACTACTTCCACCAGGCGGCCGTCGCTGCTCTGCAGCCGGTCGCCACCGCGCAGCACCGTGCCGCGGGGCATCAACAAACCGACTTCCTCGCCGCTGTCCATGACAGCGAGCAGACGGCTGCGCTGGCGCAGTTCGAATGGCAGTACAAGACGCGCCGCGGCACGGCCTTCGCCATAGGCGCGGGCGGAGATGGTGAGCTGTGGCATGGTCGTTTCTCGATCAGAACAGAAAATAGCGCTGCGCCAGCGGCAGCACGGTGGCCGGTTCGCAGGTCAGCAGCTGGCCATCGGCGCGCACTTCGTAGGTCTGTGAATCGACTTCGATGCGCGGCTGGTAGTCATTGAGAATGAGATCGCGTTTGCGGATGCTGCGCGTGCCACGCACGGCGGAAAGCTGTTTGCGCAATCCCAGCTGCCTTCCGACACCGGCCTCGACTGCGGCCTGGGAGACAAACGTGAGCGCAGTGCTGCAAGCCGCCTGCCCAAGCGCTCCGAACATGTGCCGGAAATGCACCGGCTGCGGCGTGGGAATGGAAGCATTGGGATCACCCATCGGCGCCGCCGCTATCATGCCACCCTTGATGATCAGCGAGGCCTTGGCGCCGAAGAAGGCCGGGCGCCACAGCACGATGTCGGCGAGCTTGCCCACTTCGATGGAGCCCACCTCGTGCGAGATACCATGGGTCAGCGCGGGGTTGATGGTGTACTTGGCGATGTAGCGGCGCACGCGGAAGTTGTCGTTGTTGCCGCCGTCCGGATGCAGCGGTCCGCGCTGCTCCTTCATCTTGTGCGCGGTCTGCCAGGTGCGGGTGATGACTTCACCCACGCGACCCATGGCCTGGGAATCCGACGAGATCATCGAGAACGCGCCGAGATCATGCAGGATGTCTTCGGCCGCGATGGTCTCGCGGCGGATGCGTGATTCGGCGAAGGCCACATCCTCGGCGATGCCTGGATCCAGATGGTGGCAGACCATCAGCATGTCCAGGTGCTCATCCACCGTGTTCACGGTGTAGGGGCGCGTGGGATTGGTGGAGGAGGGCAGCACATTGGCTTCGCCGCAGGCGCGGATGATGTCCGGCGCATGGCCGCCACCGGCGCCTTCGGTGTGATAGGTGTGGATCGCCCGGCCCTTGAACGCGGCAAGGGTATCCTCCAGGAATCCGGATTCATTCAGCGTGTCGGTGTGAATGGCCACCTGCACGTCGTGCTCTTCGGCAACCGACAGGCAGCAATCGATCGCGGCGGGAGTGGTGCCCCAGTCCTCATGCAGCTTCAGACCCATGGCACCGGCACGAATCTGCGAGTGCAGCGCCTCTGGCAGACTCGCGTTTCCCTTGCCCAGCAGGCCGAAATTCATCGGCAATGAATCCAGCGTCTGCAGCATGCGACCCATATGCCAGGTGCCCGGTGTGCAGGTCGTGGCGTTCGTGCCGGTGGCCGGGCCCGTGCCGCCACCGATCATCGTGGTCACGCCGGACATCAGTGCCTCTTCCACCTGTTGCGGGCAGATGAAGTGGATGTGCGAGTCGATGCCACCGGCGGTGACGATCATGCCTTCACCGGCGATCACCTCCGAACCTGGGCCAATCACGATATCGACGCCCGGCTGGATATCGGGGTTGCCTGCCTTGCCGATACCGCTGATGCGGCCATGCTTGATGCCGATGTCGGCCTTGACGATGCCCCAATGGTCGATGATCAAAGCGTTGGTGATGACGGTGTCGACGACTTCGATGCCATCGCTCTGGCTCTGGCCCATGCCGTCGCGGATCACCTTGCCGCCGCCGAACTTCACTTCCTCGCCGTAGATGGTGTGGTCGCGCTCGACTTCGATGATCAGCCCTGTATCGCCCAGGCGCACGCGATCGCCCGTGGTCGGGCCAAACATCTCGGCATAGGCGCGGCGATCCATGCGCGTCACAGGCGCCCCATTATTTTGCCCTGGAAGCCGTAAACCTCACCGCTGCCGGCGAGCTGCACCAGCTCCACTTCGCGGCTCTGACCAGGTTCGAATCGTACCGCCGTGCCCGCCGGTATGTTCAGGCGAAAACCACGCGCGGCTGCCCGATCGAATAGCAATGCCTCGTTGGTTTCGAAGAAATGATAGTGGGATCCGACCTGCACGGGCCGATCACCAGAGTTGGCCACCGCGATACGCACCAGGGTGCGCCCGACGTTGATTTCGATGCTGCCTTCGGCCGGAAAGACTTCTCCAGGGATCATTACCTGCGCGCCTGCATCAGTTGATGGGGGAGTGAACGGTCACGAGCTTGGTGCCGTCGGGAAAGGTGGCCTCGACCTGCACATCGGGAATCATCTCCGGCACGCCTTCCATGACATCCGCGCGCGAGAGCAGAGTCGTGCCGAATGACATGAGCTCGGCAACGCTGCGACCGTCGCGCGCGCCTTCGAGAATGGCAGCGCTGATAAAGGCCACCGCCTCCGGATAGTTCAGCTTCAGTCCACGGGCCTTGCGCCGCTCCGCCAGCAGGGCGGCGGTGAACAGCAGCAACTTGTCTTTCTCGCGTGGCGTCAGTTCCATGTTCGATCCAGCTTCAGGTTGCCCAGATGCGCGGTGCCAGCGCCATGCGACCCATCAGCGAGTATCGCAGCTGCAGCCACAGCTCGGTGAACAGGCGCCGGATGGCTTCGGCCTGCGGTGCCAGTGCCCGACAGTGCAGCACGCCGCCGACCAGAGTCAGCGCGAAGCGCGCATCGCTCACCTGGACTGCCCGCAGCGCCGCGAGATCCGCCCCCGCGCCTGGATACATCAGCATCGTACCCATGGCCTGCGCATCTGCCAGGCCCCAGCGAGCGGCCAGAGCTGGGGAGTCGCCCGACAAACGCAGCCGGTCGAGCAGCAGGGGCTTGCCATTGTGATAGAGCAGGAAATCCTGATGCAGCTCGCCGGTGCGAAACTGCTCCTGCACTACGGGGCGCCCCAGGCAGAAGATTTCCCAGCCGATGAATTGCGATGCACCGGCCAGATCGACCCGCGTGCAACTGCGCGCCCGCGCGCCGTCGAACACGATGGTCTCCTGGGGCAGCCACTCCAGTGTGGCATCGTTCACCTGCAGGTTCTGGCGAAGCAGGGAAGAGGGGTGCGGACCCGCACGGTAAAATTTGGTGGCCGCGGGCGTCGTGATCAACGCATGGGAGCCGGCGTCTGCCTGCAACTGCAATTCCAGGTTGTCGCCGCCGACCACGCCGCCCGGTGGGTGCAGCAGGTAGACATGACAGATGCCGCCTTCGGGATAAAAGGGCCGCTGCACCATCAACGGCCCGATATGCCGACGATGAGCCAGCACAGTGCGGCTGCCCGATGCGCGAAATCCAAGTTCCAGCCGGGCGTGCCAGGAGTTGTGCGCAGGTTTCATACGGTGAGGTGATCACGTACCACCTCATCCGTCAAATCAGAGATCTTGCCGGACACCACCAGGCGCCCCTTGTCCAGGATGCGCAGATCGGTCCCGATGCGCCGCGCGAATGGCAACTTCTGCTCCACCAGCAGCACAGTCATGCCCTTTTCCTTGTTCAGTCGCACGATGACGTCGCCGATCTCGCGCACGATGTTGGGCTGGATGCCTTCGGTGGGCTCATCCAGTATCAGTACTTTGGGATCAACCACCAGCGCGCGACCAATCGCGAGCTGCTGCTGCTGGCCGCCGGAGAGGTCGCCGCCGCGGCGTCGCGCCATGCTCTTGAGTACCGGAAACATCTGGTAGATTTCTTCAGGAATTTCCTTCCTGCCGTCGGGACGGGCAGCAAGTCCCGTGCGCAGGTTTTCTTCCACCGTCAGCTGCGAAAAAATCTCGCGGCCCTGCGGTACGTAGCCAATTCCGATGCGTGCCCGCCGGGACGCCGAGGCAGTCGTGAGATCGTGATCGCCACAGCGCATGGTGCCGCTGGCAATGGGCGTCAGACCCATCAGGCAACGCAGTAGCGTGGTCTTTCCCATGCCATTGCGCCCCATCAGCACGGTGCAGGAGCCCGTCGGTACGGTCATGGTCACATCCCACAGGATATGGCTGCCGCCGTAGAACTGGTTCAGTCCCTGCATTTCGATCATGGCGCGCCCAGGTAAACTTCAACAACCTGTGGATTATTCTGGACTTCGTCCATGGTGCCTTCGGCCAGCACGCTGCCCTGGTGCAGCACGGTGACGCGGCGCGCTATGCCGCGGACAAACTCCATGTCGTGTTCCACGACGACCACAGAATGCTCTCCGGCCAGCGATACCAGCAGCTCTGCAGTTTTCTCCACTTCCTGCGGCGTCATGCCTGCCACGGGCTCGTCGACCAGCAGCAGGCGCGGGTTCTGCATCAGCAGCATGCCGATCTCCAGCCATTGCTTCTGCCCATGCGAGAGCGCACCGGCAGGTGTATCGGCTACGGCGGCCAGTCCAATCTGTTGCAGCACGCCGAGAATGCGGTCGTACTGTTCCGATGAGAGTTTCGCGACAAGATTGGCCCAGACGGCACGGTTGCCCGCCAGCGCCAGTTCAAGGTTCTCGAAGGCAGTGTGCTTTTCGAATACGGTAGGCTTCTGGAACTTGCGTCCGATGCCCGCCTGGGCGATTTCTGGTTCGGTCAGATCAAGCAGGTCGAGCGTCTGGCCGAACCACGCAGAACCCTGATCGGGGCGTGTCTTGCCGGTGATCACGTCCATCATCGTGGTCTTGCCGGCACCGTTAGGGCCGATGATGCAACGCAGCTCGCCGGTTTCCACGTACAGCGTCAAGGCATTGAGCGCCTTGAAGCCGTCGAATGAAACCGTAAGGTCTTCAAGATAAAGGATATAGCCGTGCGAATCGTCCGGGCCACGATCCACGGCATCGCCCTGAACCAGCGGACCGCGTGGTGGCGATGAACGCCGCCGCCGGCCGGAGAACCGCTGCAATATCTGACTCGGCGTCACGTGGACCGTCCCTTGGCCTTCCGCGATCGGATCAGTCCGACGACACCGGTGGGCAACAGCAGTGTCGTGAGAATGAACAGGGCGCCGAGCAGGTACAGCCATGCACTGGGCAGGGCAGAGGTGAACCAGGTCTTGGCGTAGTTCACGATGATGGCGCCGGCAATCGCACCGTAGAGTGTGCCGCGACCACCGATGGCCACCCAGATCACCACCTCGATGGAATTGATGGGGCTGAACTCGCTGGGATTGATGATGCCGATCTGCGGCACGTACAGCGCGCCCGCAATGCCGGCCAGCACTGCGGAAAACACGAACACCCAGAGCTTGTATGACTCGACGCGATAACCTATGAACCGCGTGCGGCTCTCCGCGTCACGAATTGCCATTACCACCCGCCCCGCACGGGATGACACGATCCATCGGCACAGCAGGTATCCAGTTGCCAGAGCAGTGGCCGTGGCGACAAACAGCGAGGCCCGCATGCCGGGAGTGGCTATCTTGAAACCGAGCAGGTCCTTGAAATCGGTGAAGCCATTGTTGCCACCGAAGCCCATGTCGTTGCGAAAAAACGCGAGCATCAGCGCATAGGTCATGGCCTGCGTGATGATCGAGAGATACACGCCCGTAACGCGCGAGCGAAATGCAAACCAGCCGAACACCAACGCGAGGATGCCGGGCGCCAGCACCACCATCACCATGGCAAACCAGAACATGTCGAAGCCATGCCAGAACCAGGGGAGCTCCTTCCAGTTCAGGAACACCATGAAGTCCGGCAGGATCGGGTCGCCATAGACACCCCGCGTGCCGATCTGGCGCATGAGATACATGCCCATGGCATATCCGCCCAGCGCAAAGAAGGCTGCGTGACCCAGGCTCAGGATGCCGCAGAATCCCCAGACCAGATCCACGGCGAGCGCCAGCACCGCGTAGCTCAGATACTTGCCGATCAGCGTCACGGTGTAGCCGGACATGTGCAATGGCGATGACTCAGGCACCGTCAGATGGAGGACCGGCACCAGGATTGCGGCCAGAGCCAGCAATCCCAGAAAAATCGTGCCGCCGCGATCAGTCCGGAACAGGCTGCCCAGAAAAGGAGAAGAGGGGGACATGAATCAGCCCTCTGCCGCGCGACCGCGTTGCGGGAACAACCCACGTGGCTTGCGCTGGATGAAGATGATCAGCGCCACCAGCACGAGAATCTTGGCCAGCACAGCCCCTGCGGCGGGCTCGAGCACCTTGCTGGCAACCCCCAGCGACAGACCGCTGATCTGCGTTCCCCACAAACTGCCGACACCGCCGAATACCACGACCATGAAGGAGTCCACGATGTAGCTCTGGCCCAGGTTCGGACCCACGTTCGTGAGCTGGCTCAGCGCCACGCCCGCCACACCTGCAATGCCAGAGCCAAGGCCGAATGTCATCGCATCCACCCAGTCCGTCTTGATACCCATGGCCCGGGCCATGGCCCGGTTCTGCGAAACCGCACGCACATGAAGGCCAAGATTCGTGCGCTTGAGGACCAGCATCAGCAGCACGAATACCAGTGCAGCGAACAGGATGATGTAGATGCGCGAATAGGTAAACGACAACACATCGTTGAAACGCAGGGAGCCGGCCATCCACGATGGCACCTCCACGGGGCGGTTGTTCGGACTGAATATATCCCGCACCAGCTGCTGCAGGATCAGGCTCACCCCAAAAGTTGCAAGCAATGTTTCGAGCGGCCGGCCATGGAGAAATCGCACGATGCCGCGCTCGATGGCCACACCAACGAGGCCCGCCGCCAAAAAGGCCACCGGAATGGCAATCAGGACCGAGCTGCCGATGTGGCTCGGCATCAGCTGCTGGACCACGTAAACGCTATAGGCGCCGATCATCATCATTTCGCCATGCGCCATGTTGATCACGCCCATCACACCGAAGGTGATGGCGAGGCCAATGCCTGCCAGCATCAGCACGGAACCCAGGGATAGCCCGAAAAACATCATCTCGACAATGCCATTGAAAGTGCGCCAGCGTTTGATCGTCGCCAGTGACTCATTGGCAGCGGCACGCACGGTCGCGTCTGGCTCGCTGAAGCCGCCAGTGGCGTCAGCAGTAACCATCGGCAGAAGGCGATTGTAAACTTCGGTATGTAGATTACCCTTTAGCTCCGTCACGGCCGCAAGGCGCTTCGCGGCATCGCTGTCGGATAGGTCATGAAGCGCCAGCGCGTCGACGATCTGCGCACGAACCTCTTCATTCTTCTCGAGTGCGAGGCGGGGCCGCAGCAATGCGGCACCTTCCGCATCAATGGTGCCCATCAGCTCCTGCACGGCAGTCAGCCGGATGCCTGCATCTTCACTCGCGAGCTGCAGCCCGGCGAGAGCTCCGCGCGCGACCTTGCGCAGCAGGTTGTTGATCCCGATCCGAGTCAGCTCACTGGTGGGGATCACCCCCAGCGATTTGCCACTGTTGATGTCGACAGCTTGCGGCGGCTTGCTGTCTTTACCGACAGAAACCAGGGATCGATCCGAGTTTTTGTAATAGAGCTCGCCGCCAAGCAGGGCAGCCAGCGTACGGCGTGCGGCAGGACTGCCTTCAGAACCCAGGCGCGTAGCAATCTCAACCTTCGTCGCGTAATCCGCGTCGGGCAGCGTCGCGAGAAGGGAATCAAGTTTGGCGTCGGTGGGAATGACCGACGTCGGGGGTAATTCGGGGGTTGCGCCTTGCACAGGACAGGTCGCTGCAAACAGACCGAGGACGACGCCCAGCGCCAGCAGGTTTCGCATGATCAATGGACTATGCCTCGATTGGACGGGTCGGGGCCAGGGTTCCCGGCCCTTGCAGGCCGGGAACGTTCTTCTGTCTGAACTTGAGGAACTACTTCGGAATTACCGTACCGGAGCAAACCTTCGTCTTCGTGTTGTAGTTGCCGCACTTGAGGGTTACCCAGTCGGCTTCCACATCCTTGCTGGCCGGCAGGAAATCCGTCCAGGCGTCGCCTGGCACGGTGCCTTCGGTCTTCCACACGGTGTCGAACTGGCCATCCGCCCGCACTTCGCCGATGAGCACCGGCTTGGTCAGGTGGTGGTTGGGCAGCATCTTGGCAACGCCACCGGTCAGGTTCGGAACCTCGAGACCAATGATCGCCTCGCCAACCTTGTCAGGATCCGTCGAGCCAGCCTTCTCGGCTGCGGCTACCCACAGCTGGAATCCAATCACCGTGGCTTCCATCGGATCGTTGAAGGTCCGCTTGTCGTTCTTGGTGAACGCATGCCACTTGGTAATCCACTCCTTGTTCAGCGGGCTGTCCGCTGTCATGAAGTAATTCCAGGCGGCGAGGTGACCGACGAGATCCTTGGTGTCGATACCCGAGAGCTCCTCTTCACCCACCGAGAAGGCTACGACGGGGATGTCCTCCGCCGAGATCTTCTGTGCGGCCAGTTCCTTGTAGAAAGGCACGTTGGCGTCGCCGTTGATGGTCGACACCACCGCCGTCTTCTTGCCAGCCGAACCGAACTTCTTGATCGCGGCCACTCGCGACTGCCAGTCGGCATGACCGAACGGCGTGTAGTTCACGCTGATGTCCCCTTCGGCCACGCCCTTCGACATGAGATAGGCCTTCAGGATCTTGTTGGTGGTCTGCGGATAAACGTAGTCCGTGCCCTCCAGCACCCAGCGCTTCACCTTGACTTCCTTCATCAGGTAGTCAACTGCAGGAATGGCCTGCTGGTTGGGCGCGGCGCCGGTGTAGAACACGTTCTTGGACGACTCTTCACCCTCGTACTGCACGGGATAGAAAAGCAGGCCATTGTCCTTCTCGAACACCGGCAGCACCGACTTGCGGGACGAGCTGGTCCAGCAGCCGAATACCACTGCAACCTTGTCCTTCTCCAGTAGCTCCGACGCCTTGGTGGCGAACAACGGCCAGTCGGACGCTGGGTCCACGACAACGGCCTCCAGCTTCTTGCCCAGCACGCCACCCTTCTTGTTCTGTTCGTCGATCATCATCAGAACCGTGTCTTTCAGCGTGGTTTCGCTGATGGCCATGGTTCCAGAGAGCGAGTGCAGAACACCGACCTTGATGGTTTCGACGGGAGCGGCCGGCGCCGCCGCTTCATCGGCCTTCTTCGCACAACCCGCAAGCAGCGCCACCGCAGCGGTCACGCTAATAGCAGTTGTCTTGATAAACATGCGTCTTGATTTCATCATATTCCCCTGCAAATAAGTGGTCTGTGGCAGCCGTCAGAACGTGAACAGCGCTTCCAGTGCGAACGTATTCGAATCACCGCCGCCGGCTTTGACGTTGTCTTTTCTGTACTCCGCCACAAGCAGCAGGTTCTTGCCGACCTTGTAGCTGGGCGACAGGGTGAAACCCGTTACCTTGTCGATAGATGTGCCGAGGCCGTTCTCAATGTCCCAGTCGTGGTAACGCAGGGTGACGCCCCATGGTCCGGAGGCGTAGTTGCCCATCAGCAGGAAGCCATCACCTTTGCCTGCAGCGCTGAAATCGCCGTCGTTGTATTCGGCTGCGAAGGTGAAGCCGCCCATCGCATACGAAGCCCAGAGGTTGAACACATCCCGGTCTGTCTTCTTGTCCGACATGTAGAAAAGCTTCGCGGTCAGCCCTTCCACCGGCATTATCGCCACGCCGAGTTCGTAACCCATGTCTTTGGTAGAGCTTTCAACCGGACCGCCGGGTGTGTACCCGAAGACGTCGTTGACGAGGGACCCCATGAGGGCAAACTTCCCACCGTTGTAAGTAGCCGAAACGCCCTGCTGGTAGTAGCCGTAGAAGTACTTGGCATAGCCGACGCCGCTGTACTGGAACAAGCCGGTAGGCTCTTCGGTTTCCCAGCCGCTGTAGCTCAGGAAGCGCCCGACTTTCATGCTGAACTGGTCGTTGAACTTCTTGGTGATGAAGGCCTGTTCGACAAAGGTGTCGTCCGCGCCTGAGATATCCGACGCGTCCTCGCCGTACTCGATGTCTACCTGGGCGGAAACACCATTGGAACCTGCATACAGGAAGTCGGTCTCGACCTGATCTATGCCGAAGGCACCTGGTGCGCCGTCGTTACTGTTGGAAGAGTACGACATGTCAACGAAGCCGGTAACGCTGAGGCCCTCACCCAATTCGATACCGGCATTGGCAACCGGGGCAACGGCAGCCGCCACAGCCGCAGCCACACCGGCGATGATGCACTTCGTTGCGCCCGTCAGTGGCGAGCCGGCGAGCCGGGGACTCGAAGAGGAGACCAATTCATAACCCATGGGAGTGTGTCCTTCTGTCAGTTGGTAAATGCGCTTCCGGCGGGAATCCGGCCCGCGGCGTGCATGGAAGAAGTTATGAGAACCCCATCACGGGCGATACGCGTCGATTGACGTAGCCGGGATGGGGCAAATGACGTAGGGAAGGGCGGAATGGTTGTCATCGCCAACCGGTTTCAGGACATTTCTGCGCCAATAAGAAGCATGAGCCCACGACAACGCATCATCAGGGAGCGCCGCCAGTACAACCAATGGGTTGCCAGCCAGACACTGGAGGACTACGCGTTGCGCTATACCGCCTCGGATGCGCGCAAGTCGGTCTTCCGCGTAGGCAACACTGCTTTTGGTCCGATTGCCTTCCTGGCCTGCGAAGCGATAGGCGGTGCCATCACCCTTTCCTATGGCTTCACCAACGCAGCGAGCGCGATCGTTTCGTTCTGCGTGCTGATGTTCATGATAGGAGTGCCGATTTGTGTGTATGCGGCGCGCTACGGTGTGGATATCGACCTGCTGACGCGCGGAGCCGGGTTCGGTTACATCGGCTCTACCATCACTTCGCTGATCTACGCCTCGTTCACCTTCCTGCTCTTCGCCATCGAAGCGAGCATCATGTCCACAGCATTGATGCTGCTGTTCGAAATCCCCATCTGGGTAGCGCACCTGATCAGTGCGCTGATAGTCATTCCAATCGCCTTGTATGGCATCAGTCTGATCAGTCGGTTCCAGATGATCACGCAGCCGATCTGGCTGGTGCTGCAGCTATTGCCCCTTGCGTATATCGCTTGGCGCAATCCCGGCGATATCGCGGGTTGGACTCAGTTTTCCGGCAAGCTGGGCAGTGGTGGTGGGCATATCGACTGGCTGTTGTTTGCAGCCGCCACCTCGGTGCTGTTGTCGCTATTGCCGCAGATCGGCGAGCAGGTTGACTACCTGCGCTTTCTGCCAGTCCGCAAGCAGGGCAACCGGGTCGCCTGGTGGACTGCGGTACTCGTCACCGGCCCGGGCTGGGTGCTCATGGGCGGACTGAAGCTGCTCGCTGGTTCGTTTCTGGTCTGGGTGCTGATTCAGGCGGGCGTGGTCACCGAGCTCGCCGACGACCCGACCACCATGTATCACCATGTGTTCGGTGCGGTGATCAGTTCGCCCACGCTGGCGCTGGTGGTTACGGGATTGTTCGTGGTGATCTGCCAGATCAAGATCAACGTTACCAACGCCTATGCTGGCTCCATCGCGTGGTCCAATTTCTTTTCGCGTGTAACCCACGCGCACCCGGGCCGCGTGGTATGGCTGGTGTTCAATGTGCTGCTGGCGTTGCTGCTCATGGAGCTGGGCATTTTCGGCGCCATCGAGAGCGTGCTGGGCATCTACGCCAATTTCGCGGCCGGCTGGATCGGCGCCATCACGGCGGATCTTGTGATCAACAAGCCACTGGGTTTGAGTCCCCGCGGCATCGAGTTCAAGCGCGCGCATTTGTACGATGTCAACCCGGTGGGAGTCGGGGCGCTGGCGGTGTCGGTGATCCTGTCGAGCGTGGCGCACCTGGGAACCCTGGGCGAAGCAGCCCGCGTAGTTTCGCCGTTCATTGCACTGGTAACAGCCATGCTGGTGGCGCCCGCCATTGCGTGGTGGACCAAGGGACGTTACTACCTGGCGCGCATTCCTCAGAATCGCAACATCGGCGGCGTGTGCACGATCTGCGAGAACCGCTTCGAAACTGAAGACATGGCCTTGTGTCCCGCCTATGGCGGTTCCATCTGCTCACTTTGCTGCTCGCTGGATGCGCGCTGCGGGGACCAGTGCAAGGAAGGGGCGCGGGTTGACGAACAGGTTGACCGCTGGTTGAAGCAGATCTTGCCGGTGCGGCTCGCCACCCTCGCGGCCACGCGGGCCGGGCGTTTCTGCAGCCTGATGCTGGGCACCAACCTGCTGGTCGCGATGATCCTGGCATTCATCTACACGCATATGGCTCCGCCTGGTGATGCGGCGCGGGAGGCTACCAGTGCGACGTTATGGCTGGTTTACTTCAGCTTTTTCATACTGTCGGCGATTGCCATCTGGGTGATCGTGTTGGCGCAGGAGAATCGGCGCGCGGCGGAAAGCGAATCGGCGCGGCAGACCAACATGCTGATGGATGAAATATCCGCTCACAACCGGACCGACGCTGCCTTGCAGCGCGCCAAGGAGTCGGCGGAATCTGCCAACCTCGCCAAGTCGCGTTACATCATCGGGCTGAGTCATGAGATCCGCACGCCGTTGAACTCGATCTACGGTTATGCGCAGCTGATGGAGCGGTCTGCGGCGGAGCCGCCGCCCAATGCCGTGCGCGTGATCCGTCGCAGCGCCGAACACATGGCGAGCCTCATCGACGGCCTGCTGGACATCTCTCGCATCGAAGGCGGCGTGATGAAGCTCAACCGCAACCGCCTGCATTTCGGCGAGTTCCTGGACCAGCTCGAAGACATGTTCCGCCTGCAGGCCGCAAGCAAGGGCATCGACTTCCATTGCGAGCGGGCGCCGCACCTTCCCATGGTGGTGCATACCGACGAAAAGCGCCTGCGGCAGATCCTGATCAACCTGCTCTCCAATGCCGTGAAATACACGCAGCGCGGCAACGCGACGCTGAAAGTGCGCTATCGCAACCAGGTGGCTGAGTTCGAGGTGTCCGATACCGGCATGGGCATCGACGCGCAAGACATAGAGCGCGTCTTCCAGCCATTCGAGCGCGGCGGCAATGCCGAAGTTCGCGCCTTGCCAGGCACGGGCCTGGGCCTCACGATTACCAAGCTGCTGACTCAGGTCATGGGCGGAGAGATCAAGGTGAGCAGCGCGCCGGGCGTGGGCACCACGTTCACGGTTCGCGTGATGCTGTCGGAAGCCCTGCAGGATTCAACGGCCGAACTGTCGCGACACGTTCGGGGCTATCAGGGTGCGCGGCGCAGGATTCTGATCATTGACGATGACGTGAACCACGTGCAGTTCATGCTGGAGCTGTTGCAGCCGCTGGGCTTCGAGGTGTCTGCGGTTTATACCGGCGGCGAAGCGGCGGCAGCGGCTGCGAACACGCCTGATCTGATCATGGTCGATCTGTCGCTGCCGGATGCCACCGGTTGGGATGTGATTCGCCAGTTGCGCGAGGTTCCGGCATTGCAGCGCGTGCGCATGCTGATCGTTTCTGCCAATGCCCATGAATTCACCCCAGGCAGTGAGGCAGCCCTGCATGACGGCTTCATCATGAAGCCGGTGGAAGTCTCCATGCTGCTGTCCGCGCTGCAGGCGCAGTTGCATCTTGAATGGAGCTACACCAATCACGTGGTCAGTCCGGAGGCAGTGTTGCAATTCAGCCCGGAACTCTTGGGGCAGGTTGGCAAGCACCTGGAAGATCTCTGGCAACTGGGTCTCATCGGGCATGTGCGCGGCATACAATCACGGCTGCGCGATGTCGAGGCACAAGAGCCGCAAGCCTTGCCATTGGTGCAGGCATTGCGCGGCATGGTCGAGAAGTTCGACATGAAACGCTACATGACAACAATCGAGGGGTTACGTGAGAGCACATGAATTGCATAGCGATCCGCGCGACACCGTGCTCGTCGTGGATGACACTCCAGAGTCACTGGGTTTCCTCACCGACATGCTGGATGGCGCGGGCTACACTGTGCTGATTGCCACCGACGGTGACAGCGCGCTGCGTCTGGTGGATCAGATCACTCCGGATCTGGTGCTGATGGATGCGGTAATGCCTGGACTCGACGGTTTCGAGGCCTGTCGCCGCCTGAAGCAGAAGCCGCAGATGACGCATCTACCGGTCATCTTCATGACCGGGCTTTCCGAAACCGAGCACATCGTGCAGGGCCTCGCGGCCGGTGGCGTGGACTACTTGACCAAGCCCATCGTGGTCGAGGAACTGCTGGCGCGCATGCGCGTGCACCTGAACAACTCGCGGGTGGCGCATGGTCCGAATGCAGCCCTGGATGCCTCTGGCCGATTCCTGCTGGCGACTGATCTGCAGGGCAGGGTGAAATGGTGCACACCCAAGGCCAGGGCGTTGCTTGGAGAGTTGTCACCCGCAGACTCCACACAGGCGCCTGCCTTGCCCGAATCCATGCTGTGCCAGCTGCTGGCACTTCGGCACGAGGTGAGCGGGCAGGGCGCCCATTGCGAGCTCAGTATTGGTGGCCTGCAGCTGGAGTGCGCAATGCTGAGCCCCATCGGCGCGGACGAGTTGTTGTTCAGGCTCAGCGAGAAAAGTTCCACCGACGATCAGATGATCCTGCAGCAGCAGCTTGGCATGACAGGCCGCGAAGCCGAGGTGCTGCTGTGGCTATCTCGCGGCAAATCCAACCGCGAGATCGGTCAGATCCTGGGCATCAGCCCGCGCACGGTGAACAAGCACCTGGAACAGATCTTCATCAAGCTTGGGGTGGAGAATCGTGCGTCGGCAGCGGCGCGGGCCGTACGCCTGCTGGCGCAGTGAGTTTGTCGCGCAGCATGCCTTTGTCCAGGATGAAATCGATCACCTTGTCGAGGCCATGGCCGGTCTTCAGGTTGGTGAACACGAACGGGCGCTCACCACGCATCTTGCGCGCATCGCGATCCATCACTTCCAGAGACGCGCCAACATAGGGCGCCAGATCGATCTTGTTGATGATCAGCAGATCCGATTTCATGATACCCGGACCTCCCTTGCGGGGGATCTTGTCGCCGGCGGCCACATCGATAACGTAGAGAGTCAGGTCCGACAGTTCGGGGCTGAACGTGGCGGCCAGATTGTCGCCACCGCTTTCCACGATGATGAGGTCGAGCGATTCGAAGCTGTGTGTGAGTTCATCGATGGCGGCCAGATTCATGGAAGCATCCTCGCGAATCGCGGTATGCGGGCAGCCGCCGGTCTCCACACCACGGATGCGATCGGGAGTCAGCGCCTGACTGCGGACCAGGAAGTCGGCATCTTCGCGGGTGTAGATGTCATTGGTCACGACGGCCATGTTCAGCTGATCACGAAGGCTCTTGCAGAGACGATCGACCAGTGCGGTTTTGCCCGAACCCACCGGGCCGCCGACTCCTACCCGTAGAACATCGTATGCATGCATTTCAAACACTCCTCGCGACAGTGGCGCCGCAGACAACCGGATGATCCGTTGCGGGGCAGGGGGCGAGAATACGTCATTTGCCCACCCGTTCAGTCGCCTGTTACCTGACGCTGGGGTTCACTGCTGACAACAACGCGCGTCCCCGGATGAACATTTCCGCTGCCCGCGCGATGTAGAAGCCCACGATAAACAGAATGGAACCGTCAGTTACGATGCCCACGTAGGCATGCAAGGGGGACGTGGCGCCCGTCAGCCACGGCCGCAGGCCCATGCGTAACAGGATGAGCCCGAAAAATATGGTCATTGCGATGAGTGATGCCTTGACCTGCAGCGATCCTGTTTCGGCGTCGACCGTAATCTGCATCAGCTTGCCCTGGTGCCAGCCAAGCAGCGCTCCGAGACCAAGCGCGGCCAACAGCACCACCCCCTGCAGTGCGCTCTGGGGCGGGGCGCTGTATACAAGGATCGCTGCGATCACGGACACAATTGCCGGACGAATCCATAGCGCCTGCAACTTCATCGGACGCACACCCGTCATCTTGCGCATGCGCAGCAGGAAAACCGCAAACACGATGATGATGGGTATCAGTGTGGCGAGGGGGCTTTGCGGGTTCTGCATGCGGGCTCCTGGAAGGGGCACTTAATAGGTATCTGCTTATCGCCCAAGATACCTGCCGCGCCGATTGTTGCACAATGGCCCAACCGAGCTGATGCCGGTGGAGGTGGCTAGGCGCGGTTCCTACTCCACGCGGTTGCCGCCTTGCCAGATCTCGACTAACTGGTACGGCTGTTTCGCCGAGCTGTTATCGAGCATCAGCCCAAGGTCAGCGATGGCAAGCGCTTTAGCAGCATTCTCCTGAGTGCGGGGAAAGCGCGCCAGGAGTTTGTCATCCGGAACGGAATGTCCGCCGCGCCGCACTCGCTGGTGTACGCGCGCCTGCGACAACATTGCAGAATCCAGTCGAATGAATATGACAATGAGGCCGTAACCCGCCTCACGCACCCGCCGAAAAAATGTGAGTTTCGATCCTTGAGTATCAGAAAGAACTGTTTCAATGCAAAAGGATTGTTTGCGCTGTAGGAGAGATTCGCGCACCTGTTCAGCAATTCCCATCGCCTCATAGGCTATCGACCCCGGGTCCGCCGGGTTCATGTTGCGGGCGATTTCGTCAGCGTTCACGAACTCAATGCCTGCCGGCTCAAGATAGCGTCGGTAGAATGTGGTTTTGCCGGCGCCATTACTGCCAGCCAGAACGACCACCAGTCGCGAGTGTTTGCCGATGGCCTCCGTGAGGCGCTCAGTCCACACTGACATTAGCTCTTGGCGCGACGATTTGGGCGACTGGTAGCCGGTAGCGAAAGCTTCTGTTGCTGTCCGTCAGCCAGTGGCACAAAACCACCGGCTGACCAATGACCAGGTGTGCGCGTCCCATCGCTGTTCTCGCGGATGACGCAGCCGGGAAAGGCCGCGTCGGTTGCGTATCGAGGTTGGCTGGAAGCTGCGAGCTCTGCCGCGAATTCCAACTGCGCTTCGGCTGAGAGTGCGTGTGAAAGAGCCCGCGCAACGGCCGCGTTAATCGGCTGCTGATCTTTGTCTTTGTAGGCTGGGGCCGCGGGTTCCCGTACGGAGTACTTCATATCGGCCGACTGTGCCGGGGTCAGGGTGCCGTCTATGGCCCGGCCAAGGGCTGCCCAGTGCTCGATCTGCGCTGCTAATGATCGGTGTGCGCAAGGCGCTGCCTCTCGGGCCGCCTCGATGAGTTGATCCGAAAGCTTCACGGGTTGGGGCATGAGCATCTCGCGGTGCAAGAGGGAATATGCTACTAAAAGTAGCATATTTAATCAACTCCACCCGAGCCTGGGATCCCCGCTATATATAATTTAACATAATATACATTATGCGAAGTATGCAGGCGACGTTATGGTTTACGTACCAGACTACAAGGAGCCATGAAATGGCCCGTGACTTAGGGTTACTGCCCCGTGTTATCTCTGAAAAGCCATGCCGCCATGGCCGCCATAATGACAAGCAGGATGACGCCCAGAACGCGCACGGCAATCTGCTTTGCTCTGGTCTGCTCGGTCATGGCTACTTCGCTTTCGCGGGAGGCTTGCGCGGCTTGATCTTGCCGAATGCCTTATCGAGCGTGGCCGTCGCGCTTACGCCGACTTCTGCGGCTATGTCCTTGAACCGCTGGAGCTGGTCGGCGGTCTTAGCGGGCTTCTGCTTTGCTTTTGCCATAGTTGGAGTCTAGGACTTGCCAGCCTTGGACTGGTGGCGAGTTCCCCTTGTTGAAAACTGCCCGCGTGGTAGCCCTGGGCTATCAGGCGAGTCCAGCCCGGTATCCGCTTGCCACAATTCTTGCGCAGGTTGGCGTCCATCGTTCCTTGACTTCGCTCCACTGCTATGTGAATTTCCCCCGTGTTTTCAGGGCCGGGGCAAGGTTGCTGAACCACCAAATCAATCGATTCAAAGCATTCACTAGATTCATTGTCGAATAACTCACGAGGGATGTATCCCATGAAACTGAATACTGCTATCCGTGCCGGCTTGTTGCTGGCACTTTCCGGCTCCGTGTTGGCACAGGCACCCGGCGGCGCGCCTGGTGGTGCACCTGCGGGTCCACCACCTGACACCAGCATGAGCTTCTTTATCACCAGCGTTGGCCTTGGTGATGGTGCCAATCTTGGCGGCCTGGCCGGCGCTGATGCGCATTGCAAGGCGCTGGCAGAAGCTGCCGGCACCATGGGTAAAACCTGGCATGCCTACCTCAGCACCAATGGTGCCGGTGGCGTCAATGCCAAAGACCGCATTGGCAAAGGTCCCTGGTACAACGCCAACGGTGTACTGATGGCACGCAGCGTTGATCATCTGCACTACAGCAACGTGTTTTTGACAAAAGAAAACTCCGTTACTGAAAAGAAAACCATCGTCAACGGCGTGGGTGATATGCCCAATCAGCACGACATGCTGACTGGCACCAATCCAGATGGCACGGCGACGCAGCAGACTTGTAATAACTGGACCAGCAATAGCGCGTCCAACGATGCCAATGCTCCCAAGGCGATGTTGGGGCACTTCGATCGCAAAGGCGGTGGCGCCATGGCGGAATCCTGGAACTCGGCACATGCAAGCCGTGGCTGCAGCCAGGAGTCGTTGGTAGCCTCCGGCGGTGCCGGTAAGTACTACTGCTTCGCCACTGGCCAATAAATCCGCACACGTTGGATCTTAAAAGAGGCGCCTCCATTCAAGGCGCCTTTTTTTTAACAATAACTTCATCGAGCACCGCCGTGTCGCCAACATACCAAGTCAACGATTTCGTCGATGGCCAACGCATTGGTCGTTTCACTAACAACCTCATCTTCGTCGGTACAGGCGCGAAAACCTACGCGGTGGATCTGAACAGCCATGGCTACGCCAGCCTGAAGGGGGCCAGAGGCGGACATCTGAACTTAGCGGAAGACCGGACATTTGTACTTGGGTCGAGCATGTCAGGCATTGTTTGTGGCCGTACGAATTGCGCACTCATAGAGAAGGCTGGCGCTTCTGCGTTGCAGGACTTACTGGGGGATGGGACGAGCGCATAGCTTCCGCCATTTGTCGTCGCGCTAGAGCCGGAGCATCTCCGCCATTTGTGTGGCGCGCCTTCGTGAAATGTCTATCTTCATGCCATCAATCATCATCAAACTGAAGCCGTCGCTAGCGGACTCTTCGATAGACTTTACTGCCTGCAAATTGACTATGTATTGGCGATTCGCGCGAAAGAATAGTGTTGCCGGCAGCCGCAATTCCAGTTCATTCATCGTGCGTTTTATAAACGCCTTGTTTCCATCGAAGAATGCGCGCGCCTCGTTCTTGCAGCTCTCGAAGTAACGAATGCTTGCAAGCTCGATCAAGTAGCATTTGTCGTTATCTTTGATAAACAGCCTGCTGCCCGGCTCAAGCGCAGGCTGCAGCTCCTCTTTGTGAGAACTTTCGATATCAAGCTGTGGGGACGTAGTAGACAGAGCGAATTGCCGTCGTAGTTTGGCAATGGCCTGATCGAGCCGCTGCTGACTGATTGGTTTCAGAAGATAGTCGACGGTATTGAAATCAAACGAGCGAATGGAATATTCGGAATAGGCGGTGGTAAAAATAATCAAAGGCGAATAACTCAGGCTTGCCAACAGCTCGAAACCCGAGCTGCCTGGCATGTGAATATCCAGGAACAGGACATCTGCAGGCCTTGCCTTCAACACCTCCAGGGCCGTGTCGGTGTGATCGGCAGAGCAAATCAGCTCCAGGTCCGGATAGGCCCCCAACATTGAAACAAGCCCTTCCCTGGCCAATCCAGAATCTTCCACAACTGCCACCTTCACGCGCCCTCCTCGCCAGGCAAAACGATACGAACCACAAAATCACCATTTTGACGAGACGCCGCAAGTTGCGCTTTGTCGCCGTAGAGCAAAGACAGGCGAGTACCTATGTTGGCGAGCCCCAATCCATGGCCGCCGGCATCCACTGATAATGACGGCCTCTCGCTGCTTCCGGCAATAGCATCGGCAGTTACAGTTGAATTTCTCACTTCGACACACAGTTTACCGGCCGTCAGCGAACACTGAACGTTGACCCGTCCTCCCTCCTTAATCTGCTCTATGCCATGCTTGATCGCGTTTTCAGCCAGCATCTGGATGATCATTGGCGGCACGAGTACCTTTGCGGGAACGTTCGCCGCATGTATCGAATACTCAAGACGGCTTTGCATCTGTATCTTCATCAGGTTCAGGTAACGTTCAACAATTACAAGCTCCTGTGTTAATAACGTTTTCTCCTGTTGCGACGTTCCAAGTGAATGCCGCAGAATTTCAGACAAATCGACCAGGCTTTCCTCGGCCCGGGCGGCATCCCGCCCAATCATGAAACGAATATTGTTCAGTGCGTTAAATAGAAAGTGGGGATTTATCTGCCCCGCGAGGGCATTGAGCCGCGCATCCTTCAGGTTGTTTTCAAGCGCCAGAGCCCTGAGCGAGAGACTGCGAGCATTGGCAGCTCCTTCTACGCCCAGATAAATCAACAACCACACCAGCAATAGGACGGCCCATTCAAACGCGGCAAACGTTACCGACGAGGAGGCGCCCTCAGCAACCACCATTCCTGCCTCGTTGTAGACCCGGAAGTCATCTCCCAGCATCAGGCCCACAGGCAATACCAGCAGCGAAGCTATCGTCAGGCCACCGCCCAGAGCAACCAGCAATACTAAGGGCACGCTGCCGATGAACTTCATCTGGTACCAGCGCTGTCGATAATAGCAACGGCGAAAAACCAAAACAGTTAATGTGCCGAGCACATAGTAAGCAAGCCATAAGACTGCCAGATACACTTTGAGAAACGCGCCGTGCTCATCCTGCAGGCTTCTGCGTAGCACATCACCGAAGTCTATAAGGTAGAGCGTAAGAATCCACCCCAAGGTATTCAGCACCCAGAAATAGGCTTCTGCGGGGAGGAAGCGTTGTGATTTTCTTTCAAACGGGTCTGGCATAACTATTGGTGCGACACCTTAGTACCATCGTGTTCTGATTTCACGCATACGTTTTACTCAGTAACCGCCCTCTTGTTGTTCGCGCGTTTTCTGTCCAGCATCAGGTAATATGGATCGACTGCCACCGTGGCGGGCCTCCCTGCGACTCTCAGCACAAGTTGCTGCGTGCCCCCGTGCAATTTGTGGAAGGACCTGTATAGCGGTTCCTGTTCTGCCAAGGGCAAAGCAGACTCGGGAAATATGGCGACCTCGAACCAGGTATCGAGCGGCACCTCGCTCTCCCTGCCTTGGGCATCGGCTTCATATTGATGGGCGGAAATGTCCACGGTCACCGCGTAGCCATCATCCTGAGCCTGCACCGACACGGAATCCACAGCGGTGTCATAGAGCATTATTCTCTGAAACTGATCGGTGATCCATTGCTGATGCTCGGGTCCCGCGGCTTTTCTCAGCTCTTCGAGCAAATCTAGTGAAGTCGGAAACGGCGGCTTCATGTCGACGAAACGCGCGTGGTAGGCACGCAGCGCACCGTTCACCTTGTCGGCCCCGATCAACTCCTGCAATGCAAACAGCGCCAGCGGCGCCTTGTTGTAGGAGATGTGACCCTGGTCTTCTGTCTTGAACACAGGCAGCTCTGCAATGGTCTCCCTACTACGCGCATCGAGATAGGCATTGTGTGTATCGGCCAGGATGCGTCGAAGATACTTGGCATCTGCATACTCCTTGAACGCCATGAAGGTTGAATACTGTGCGAGACCTTCATTGAGCAGCTGCCGGCCCTGCATGTTTGCACCGTAGACATTGCCCCACCACTGGTGGGCGAGCTCGTGTAGCGTGCCGTAGTCCATGTCCGGGGCCCACTCACGCAGGTCTGTCACGAAACCGTTGGCTTCCGAGTATGCGATCAGTGTCAACGGTCATTCAATATTCCCCAGTTGTGGTCATTGAATATTCCCCACCCTGTGGTTAGTTGCTAACAGCGGGTTCTTCGGCTCTGATCAGGCCTGCTTTGAGCTTCTCCTTGAGCCTGTAGGA
>JBDSJD010000009.1:0-11709 GCA_039917615.1 Steroidobacteraceae bacterium | reverse complement strand
GCTGCGCTCGCAATCGTCAGTCGCCGAGCCGTATCAGCAGCACATCGATGTCCGCGGCGCGCAGCTGGCGCCGCGCCGCGTTCAGCTTCGCAAGATCCCGCATCGGCCCGATACGCACGCGATGCCGCACATCGGCGTCCACCGCAATACGCTGCAACGTGGCATCGATGCCAAGCTTCGCAATCTTCTGGCGCTGCCGTTCGGCGTCCGCCTCACTGGTGAACGAACCGGCCTGCAGCACATAGGCGCCGGCCAGCACAATGGGCACCGATGGCAGATCCCGCCGGACATCGCGTTCCTGCTCGGGAACGACAACCTCGAACTTGGGTAGCGTGTCGTAGAAATCGTATTGCTCGGCCGTGTCTTCGGTCCCTGCACCGCGCGTGGCTGCCGCAACTTCCTTCGCGGGCCGCGGCTGCGCGGCCTCCTTCGCATCGGCAGGCGCGGCGCGGTGATCCAGCACAAACACAGCCAGTGCAACCAGCAAACCAAAAGCGAGGCCCGCGCCAAACTGCCCATACTTCGTGACATCAAACCCGCCGCGACGACCACCGTGCTTGTAGTCGCGCGCCGAGATCCGTTGTCGCGGCGAACTCACATTGACTCCGGTGCCGATACGCCAAGCAGGTGCAGGCCATTGCGCACCACCTGCTGCGTCGCGATGGCGAGTGCGATGCGCGCATTGCGCACACGGGAATCATCCACGATGAACTGTTCGGCGTTGTACCAGGTGTGGAAGCAGTTCGCGAGCTCGCGCAGGAAGTGCACCAGCGTGTGTGGCGCGCGCTGCATGCCGGCCAGCTGGATGATTTCCGGGTAACGGCCCAGTGCGGTGAGCATCGCGGTTTCCTGCGGGGAGCTCAGCGTATCCATGCTCGCGAGACCAACCACTGCGTCGTATTCATACCCCTTGGACGTCAGCTGCCTCTGCACGCTGGCTACGCGGGCATGCGCGTACTGAATGTAGTACACGGGGTTGTCGTTGCTGCGGCTCTTGGCAAGCTCAAGATCGAAATCAAGGGGCTGGTCGTGGCTGCGCATCACGTAGAAGAAGCGCGCGGCATCGTTACCCACTTCGCTGCGCAGCTGCCGAAGCGTGACGAAGGTGCCGCCACGCGTCGTCATCGGCACCTTCTCGCCGCCGCGGAACAGCGACACGAACTGCACCAGCTGCGCTTCAAGTGATTCCGGCGGTTCGCCCATTGCCGCAAGACCACCACGCACGCGCGCCACATAGCCGTGATGATCCGAGCCCAGGATGTCGAGCAGGATGTCGAAGCCGCGCTCGCGCTTGTCCAGGTGGTAGGCGATGTCCGAGGCGAAATAGGTCTTCACGCCGTTGTCGCGCACCACCACGCGATCCTTCTCATCACCAAACGAGGTGGCGCGGAACCACAGCGCGCCGTCCTTCTCATAAACATGATCCTGCCGGCGCAGGCGGTCCAGCGCCCGATCGATCGCGCCGTTGACGTCCAGCGAACGTTCCGAATACCAGCGGTCGTAATGCACGCCGAACTCGGAGAGGTCGTTCTCCATGTCGGCCACGATTTCCGTCAGCGCAAGATCGGCGACTTCAAGAAAGGCATCCGCACCGATCAGCTGCTTCGCGCGCGCGATCACCGCATCAATGTAGGCGTCCTTGTCGCCGCCTTCTGGCTCGTCCGTCGGCAGATTGCCGAAGATATCGCCTTCCGGACGTTGCAGCCGCGCAGCCACCTTCTGCAGCAGGTTCGCGGCGATCTCGCGCACGTAGTCGCCCTTGTAACCATTGGCCGGAAAGCGGAATTGTTCGCCGCAGGCTTCCAGGTAGCGCAGCCAGACACTGACGGCGATGATGTCCATCTGCCGGCCCGCATCGTTGATGTAGTACTCGCGATGCACGGCATAGCCGTTGGCTTCCAGCAGGTTCGAAACGCTGGCGCCGTACGCGCCGTGCCGGCCATGCCCCACATGCAGTGGGCCGGTCGGATTCGACGACACGAATTCCACCAGCACCTTGCGGCCGGCCCCGGAAGCATTGCGACCGAATGCATCGCCCGCATCATGCACGCGACGCACTACATCAGCCTGCGCCTGCGCGGCCAGGAAGAAGTTGATGAAGCCCGCACCGGCGATCTCCACACGCGCGATGGCGGCGTCCTTTTCCAACGCATCGACAATGAGCTGCGCCACTTCACGCGGCGGCAAGCGAGCGGCCTTGGCCAGCCGCATGGCAAGGTTGGTGGCGAAATCGCCGTTGCCAGAGTCGCGTGTACGCTCCACGCCCAGCTTGTCGAGCGGCACGTCGACGGATAGAGGTCCGTCCTTCAGGCGCGCCAGGGCGGCGTGCAGCAGTTGTTCGATCACTTGCTTCAAGATGTCATGTCCGGCTAGCAGATGGCGATGAGCGGGACGGGCAAGTCTACCTGCGTGCGAGCTCCGGCAGGAGCCTTCAGAACACCTCGAGCGGATCCACGTCCAGCGCCCAGCGCAGCGAACGCGGCGTCTGCATGGTGTCCACCTGCGGCACCCAAGCCGCCAGAAACCGCTGCAGCAGCACGCGCTGCGTCGACTCCACCAACAGCTGCGCGTGGTGGCGGCCGGCCCGTCGCATCATCGCCGCCGGCACGGGGCCCAGCAGCGCTACCCCCGCCGGTGGCTGGAGCAGATCCCGGGCCTGCTCAAGAAACCTGCTGGCGCCGTCGGCAGAGGTGTCGGATGCGCGCAGCAACGCCAGCCGCGCAAAGGGTGGCCAGCGCGCCGTGCGACGTTCCGCCAGCGCGCTGGCGGCAAAACCCTCGTAACCCTCGTTCAATAGAGTGTTCAGCAGCGGATGTTCGGGATATTCGCTTTGGATAAGCACTTCGCCAGGGTGCTCTGCGCGGCCGGCGCGGCCGGCCACCTGTACGATGGTCTGCGCCAGTCGCTCCGCGGCGCGAAAGTCGGTGCTGAACAGGCTCTGGTCCGCGTTCAACACCACCACCAGTGTCACATCCGGGAAATGATGCCCCTTGGTCAGCATCTGCGTGCCCACCAGGATGCGCGCGCTGCCGCTGTGCACGCGCTCGATCGCCCCAGTGAGCTGCTGCTGCTGACGCAGCGCATCGCGATCAAAACGTTCGATGGCGTACTGCGGAAAATGAGCTGCGAGCGTTTCTTCGACTCGCTCGGTGCCGTGGCCCAGCGGATGCACTTCATGGCCGCAGCGCAGGCAGCGTTCCGGCAGCTGCTCGTCGGCGCCACAGTGATGGCAGGCCAGCCGGCCGGTGCGCAGATGCACGGTCATGCGCGCGTCGCAGCTGTGGCAGGGCGCGATCCAGCCACAGCCCTGACAAAGCAGCGTGGGCGCGTAGCCACGGCGGTTCAGATACAGCAGCACCTGCGTGCCGGCTTCCAGATGACGTTGCATGGCCTGCAGCACCGGTGCGGCAATGCCCTTGTGTACGGCATGGGCGCGCATGTCGATCAGCGCCAGCCGCGGCGGCACCGCGCTGCCAGCACGCTCCGGCAGCAGCAGATGCGTCAGCCGGCCCAACGCCACGTTCTGCAAGGTCTCAAGTGATGGTGTGGCGGAACCCAGCACCACCGGCACTTGCTGCTGCTGGCCCCGCAGCAGGGCCAGATCGCGCGCCGAATAATGGAAACCGCCTTCCTGCTGCTTGTAGGAACTGTCGTGTTCCTCATCAACAATAATGAGCGCCAGGCCTGGAATCGGCGTGAACACCGCCGAGCGCGTGCCGATCACGATGCGCGCCTGCCCAGTTGCAGCCTGGTACCAGGCCTTTGCGCGTTCGGTATCGGTGAGGCCGGAGTGCAGGGCAGCGATGCTCGCCGCAAAACGACGCTCAAATCGTTCCAGCAGCTGCGGAGTCAGGCCGATTTCCGGACACAGCACCAGCACCGAGCCACCACGCGCCAGCACTTCGCCAACCGCACGCAGATACACCTCGGTCTTGCCGCTGCCGGTCACGCCATCCAGCAGGAAATTGCCGCGCGCATCCGCATTGCGCAGTGCCTGCACAGCAGCTTCCTGTGCGGCACTCAGCGTCGGCGCGGCTTCACGCGCGCTGATGGAGGAAGATTCGGCAGTGGTCGCTACGCTGTGCAGCGTCACCTGTAGCCATCCCTTGTCAGCCAGTTTGCGTGCCAGCGTGCGCCAGCCCGCGCAGGCCGAATCCAGCCACTCTTCATCGCGCGGACTGCCGTCGGCCAGCGCCGTGAGCAACTGCAACTGCTTCGGTGCGCGCTGCAGTGCCTTGTCATTCACGGCAGCGATGCCAGCCGCGGTGATCGACCAGACAGGCTGCGGCGCGCCGGGTCCGCGACCCTCGCGCAGCAGCCGTGGCAGCGCCGTGGCAAACACCTGGCCCACCGGATGGTGGTAGTAGTCAGCAGCCCATTCCAGCAATTGCAGGTCTGCCGTGCCCAACAGCGGCACGTCATCGATGACGGCTGTTACATCCCGCAGCTTCTCCGGGGGCAGGGCAGATTCCTGCAGATGCCTGACCAGAATCCCCACCAGCTGCTGCCGCCCGAACGGAACATGCACGCGCGCCCCGGGTTGCGCACCCGCCAGCGCCGGGGGCAGCCTGTAGTCGAACAGCCGGCGCAGCGGTGTATCGAGTGCGACCTGGCAGATACCAATTGCGGTGTTCAGGCGAAATCCCGGGTATGCGGACCCAGCGCCCACATCTGGGTTTTACCCGGTGGGCCAGGGGTTTCTTCGCCCATCGCAAGTCCTTCGGTGCGGCCGCAGCCTACAACCCGCCAGGTTTTCACAAGACTCTCTCCGGAATGCAATAAAAGCAGGAGTGGAGCACCCGCCGCGTTGTTTGTTGCTGCGACCTATCTTAATCTTCACCGTCGTGAACCGGAACGAAGTCCGACCAAAAGGGGCGTCCACTGGCGCCATCGATTACGACCTTGCGGCCGTAAGTATTCTGGAAAGCCATGGGCTGAACCAGCCGATCCTGCGTGCCGATGTCGCGGGCATGCCGCTGGAGTGGGTGGACTACAAGGAAGCCGCGCGTCTCTACACTATGGACCAGGTGGCCTATGCCTGCGGTTCGCCGCTGTATCGCCTGCATGGCGGCACCAATGCGCTGTCGGGTCAGCGCACCACGCTGCAGATCAATTCGATCATCGCCACCATCGGCCACACGGCCAACCCCGGCAACACCCGGCACGACTACATTCCGCCGCTGAACAACCAGACGCTGTTCCGCCGCGACGGCTACCTGTGCCTGTACTGCGCGCAGCGGTTTCCGTCATCGGAGCTCTCGCGCGACCACATCCGGCCTTTCAGCCAGGGTGGCCTCGATCGCTGGAACAATGTCGCCACGGCCTGCCGCCGCTGCAACAACGCCAAGGCCTCGCGCACGCCCGAGCAGGCGAAGATGCAGCTGATCGCCGTGCCGTTCACACCGACTTACGCCGAATACATTTTCCTCAAGGGCCGCCGCGTGCTGGCCGACCAGATGCAATACCTGCTGGCGCATTTTCCGCGCAGCAGTCCGCTGCACGAACGCATCCGCGGCTGGCTGAACTAGCCCCTATCCGCAGGTTGGTCGTTTGGTCCATCTCATCGACGCGTCTGTTTACGTCTTTCGGGCGTATTTCGCGCTGCCACCGGACATGCGCGATGGCGAAGGCAATCCGGTGCACGCGCTGTATGGCTTCGCCCGTTTTTTGGGCGACCTGATCGAACGCGCGAATCCGGAATATCTGGCGGTGGCCTTCGATCGCAGCCTGAGCACGTCATTCCGCAACGTCATCTATCCTTCCTACAAGGCCAATCGCGAGCCCGCGCCACCGGATCTGCTGCTGCAGTTCGAGCGCTGCCGCAGCTGGTGCGGACACATGGGCATCGCCTGGTACGACAGCAGTGAATTCGAGGCGGACGACATCATCGGCACACTGGCCGCGCGCATGCGCGCCGAAGGCCTGCGCGCCACCATCGTGTCGCGCGACAAGGACCTGGCCCAGCTGATCGGCCCCGGCGATGTCTACTGGGATTACAGCGGGGACGTCCGCTACCAGCATGGCGAGATCGAGGCACGTTTTGGCGTCGCGCCCGATCGCTACGCGGACTATCTCGCCCTGACCGGCGACGCCGTCGACAACATTGCCGGCGTGCCCGGCATCGGGCCAAAGACGGCTGCCGTATTGATGCGGCATTTTCCATCGCTCGACGATCTGTACGCGCGCATCGACGTGGTGCGCGACCTGCCGCTGCGCGGCGTGGCGCAGCTGGTGGAACGCCTGCGCAGACACCGCGAGGCAGCCTATCTCGCGCGCCAGCTGACGCGAATCCGCTGCGACATGCTGCTGCCGGTTACGCGGGAGCATCTGCGCCGCCGCCGGCCCGACCTCGCCGCCATCGAAGCCTTCTGTGCTGCCAATGGTTTTGGCGCGCTGCTGGGTCGCCAGGCCGCGCGCCTGACACGATAATGCCCGCATGATGAATAAATCGATCCAGTCCTCTCTTTCTGAAACGCGCAGCTTTGCGCCGCCGGCAGGCTTCGCACAGGACGCCCATCCCGGCGCGCAGGATTTACAGCACCTGCACGAACTGGCGGCGCGCGATCCCGAAGCATTCTGGGCGGAACTCGCCCGGAACGCTTTGCAGTGGCATAAACCATTTGCACACACACTGGACAGCAGCGCCGCGCCCAACTACAGCTGGTTCACCGACGGGCAGATCAATGCGTCATACAACTGCCTCGACGTGCATCTGGCAGAACGTCGCGATCACGTCGCGCTGATATTCGAGGCGGAAAGCGGCGCCGTCCGCACGTTGACCTACGGCCAGCTGCATGCCGAAGTCTGCAAGCTCGGCAACGCACTGCGCGCACTGGGCGTGAACAGTGGTGATCGCGTCGTCATCTACATGCCGCTGGTGCCGGAGGCCATCGTGGCGATGCAGGCCTGCGCGCGCATCGGCGCCATTCATTCGGTGGTATTCGGTGGCTTCTCGGCACTGTCGATGCGCGACCGCATCGAAGATGCAGAAGCGAGATTCGTCATCACCGCCGACGGCGGTCATCGCGGTGGCAAGGTGGTGGAGCTGAAAGCCGCCACCGACAAGGCATTGACCGAAGGCGCGAAGAGTGTCGAAAAAGTCGTAGTGCTGCGCCACACCGGCCTGCAAGTTCCCATGCACGCCGGCCGCGATCTGTGGTGGCATGACCTCACAGCCGGCCAGAGCGAACAGTGCGAGCCGACCTGGGTGGATGCCGAGCACCCGCTGTTCCTGCTCTATACGTCCGGGTCCACCGGCAAACCCAAGGGCGTTCAGCACTCCACCGCCGGCTATCTGCTCGGCGCGAAGCTCACGTCGAAGTGGGTGTTCGACCTCAAGCCCGCAGACATCTTCTGGTGTACCGCCGACGTGGGGTGGGTCACCGGCCACAGCTACGTGGCCTATGGTCCACTCGCGAATGGCGTGACCGTGCTGCTGTACGAGGGTGCGCCAACAACTCCCGACGCCGGCCGCTTCTGGAAGATCATCCAGGATCACAGGGTCAGCATTTTCTATACAGCGCCCACTGCGCTGCGCGCATTGATGAAACTCGGCGACGCGATTCCGCAGCGCTACGACCTTTCGTCGCTACGATTGCTGGGCAGCGTGGGTGAGCCGATCAATCCAGAAGCCTGGATGTGGTATCACCGCGTAATCGGCGGCGAGCGCTGCCCGATTGTCGATACCTGGTGGCAGACGGAAACCGGCGCCATCATGATTTCGCCGGTGCCTGGCGTAACCGCCACCAAACCCGGTTCCTGCACACGGCCGCTGCCCGGCATCGACGCGGAAATCGTCGATGAAGACGGCAATCCCGTGCAAGGCGTGGAGGCGGGCGGCTACCTCGTCATACGCCGTCCCTGGCCGTTCATGCTGCGCACCATCTGGCGCGACAATGATCGCTACCTCGAAACCTACTGGCAGCGCTTCCAGAATCGCTACTACGTCGCCGGCGACAGCGCACACCGCGATGCCGATGGCTATTACTGGATCATGGGCCGCATCGACGACGTGCTGAATGTGGCCGGCCATCGCCTGGGGACGATGGAGATCGAGTCGGCACTGGTCGCGCATCCGCGTATTGCGGAAGCTGCAGTCGTTGGCCGTCCGCATGATGTGAAGGGCGAGGCCGTGTTCGCGTTCGTAGTCTGCAAGGGCGATCGGCCCACCGGCGACACGAAGGCGTTTGTCGAAGAATTGCGCGCCTGGGTTGCCGAGCAGCTCGGCGCCATCGCCAAGCCGGACGACATCCGCTTTGCGGACAACCTGCCCAAGACCCGTTCCGGCAAGATCATGCGCCGCCTGCTGCGCAGCATCGCGCGTGGCGAGGAGATCTCGCAGGATATCTCGACGCTGGAGAATCCAGCGATCGTCGAGCAGCTGCGGGGCGGGCGCTAGAGCCTCGAAATCCCAAGCCCGGACAGATCGACCAGATCCACCACCCACACTTCTGGCACATCGTGGCGCGCATAGAGTGGGACCTTGATCTCGCGGTCGTAGCGCAATGACGACTCGCTCACCTCGATGACCAGTAGCGTATCCACACCGCTTGCATGGCGGTGCCGATAGAAATCTTCCCGCGGTTTGAACAGGGCGAGATCCGGTTCTGGTTCGGTGCGGATATTCAGGCGCACTGCGCCCTGCGACTGGACGATGGCCTGATCGCCAACCGCACGCACCAGCAAGCGATTCAGCTGGTTGACGACGCTGGAATGCGGTGGCCCGATCGGCGCCATGTCGATGATCTCTCCCTCGATCAGCTCGACACGCGCCTCTGGCGCGAGCAGGCCCACCTCCGCCATGCGGTGATACTCATCGACCGTGATGCGATGTCGCTGCGGCCAGATTTCCATGAGCATGCTCATCGGGTTTCCCAGGGGTTGGCTGCAGTTTACTCGGGAAGTGAAACCGACGCGCAGAATCGCGCCGGAGTGTGCGGATGTCATCCGTCAAATCTGCCGGGATCGGCGGGATTCGGGCGGCGTCGTCCCTGGCGATCAGCTGTGGCGTACGCAGTGGGGATCGGCAGCAACTCCATCGGACTGCGCAGCCCGGCTGCTGAAGAGCTCAGGATATGGGTGTAGATCATGGTGGTGCTGACGTCGGAGTGACCCAGCAGCTCCTGCACACGGCGGATGTCCACCCCCGAGTCGAGCAGGTGTGTCGCGAACGAGTGCCTCAGCGTGTGGGCCGTCACGCGCTTGGCGATGCCGGCGCGGCTAGTGGCATAGCGCAGCGCGCGCGCCACGGTCTGCGGATACTGGTGATGACGCCGCCGAATGACCGATCGAGGATCAAAGCTCAGGGCAGTCGCGGGAAACAGCCAGTGCCAGTTCAAAGATTCGGCTGCCCGATTCAATTTGCGCGCCAGAGCATGTGGCACCTCCACCCCGGGAATGCCCGCCGCCCGATCCTGTGTCCACAGTCGGCGCGACAAATCGATCTGGGCGCGCAGCGCCGACTCCGTCGGCGCGGGCAACATCACGATGCGGTCTTTCGCTCCCTTGCCGTGCCGAACATAGAGTAGGCGCCGCGAGAAATCCACGTCCTTGACGCGTAGCGACAGGCATTCCTGCAGCCGCAGGCCCGCGCCATACAGCAACGAGCACATCAACCAGTAGTCCGGCGGAAGACATGCCAGCAGTGCTGCCACTTCCTCCCGGGAGAGGACCACAGGTACATGCTGCGAGGTTCTGGGTCGGCCGATTTCGCCCATCCACGGCAGATCCACACCCATCACTTCACGGTAAAGGAAGAGAATCGCCGCCAGCGCCTGCTTGTGCGTCGAAGGCGAGACTTTCGATGTAGTGGCCAGGTGCGTCAGGTATCGCTCGACCTCCGCTGCACCCATCGTTCGGGGATGCTTCAGGGCATGGAAGCGGATATAGCGGCGCACCCAGAACAGATACGCCTTCTCCGTGCGCAGGCTGTAGTGTTTGTAGCGGATCCGCTCACGCATTTGATCGAGCAATCGGGGTGGCGGAACCTGGCGATTGGACGACGAATGGGGAGTGGCCGCGCTGTTCTCTTGGTTATACCTGTGCATGGGGACAGTTCCGGGGTGTAAGCCCATGATTCTGATCGCCACTTCCTTTGGAAGCTGTCCAGGTTATTCACCAGAGTGCTAAGTTATTCACCATGAATCGCACTTCTAAAACAAGTTATATCTCCGTGCTGTTAAGAAGAAGCGTGAGGCTGGCTCATCTCCCGTAGAGATGTCGTCGCACATCGCGCCGTTGGTTCCGCGGCGCTTAGATGTAGTAGATGTTCGCCACCACCCAGCCGTGCCAGCATCAGCCGCCGCGGACATCCTGCTTTCCTTGGGTCGACAACCGGTGTCGATAAAGTGCTGGCGTCCGAGCTCGGCGGTCTCCTGGTTCAGTCGGTGAAGCTCATCTGCGGCGGCGCACGGTGGCATTCGTCAACCTCCTGCCGTTCATGCCAGGAAGGGGTTATCACAGTTGCGCCGCTGCGGCAGTGGTCGCATGATCCGTCCATGCACCTTGGAATCCGTCCCGTTGTTCCGGCAACTCGCGCGCTACACATTGCGTCTGCGCAACAGGAGTCTGGCGGCGCTGAACTGACACACGTGCGGACATATAACATGTCGTTGCAGCGGGACCGGGACAGCGTAGTGCACATGCCTTTGTCTCATCGTCCGCCCGCTGAACTCCAGCGTTATACCAACACGGTGTCTGGCAATACCTTCCTTGGATGGCGCCACATTGTGGCGGGTCAGCGGTGTGGCCTCATGTGGGCTGTGCCAGCGGATCTCACCGTGCCTCCTTCGGCCAAGCGGATGGCAATGTTCGCGCGTCGTGATGATGGCGCGTGCGAGACAATTGTGCCTTCGTTTGAGCCCCCACACTCCCATGCGCCTCGCAAGTGTCAGTTGCCATCGTCCAGGCGTTGGCAGGTGTTGCGCGCTCAGCATTCGATCAGGCTTCCGGCGTCTGCCCGCGCATCCGTTGATCCGCACGGCATAACATCTCGTTGCAGCGGGACCGGGAACGATAAAGTGCGTGCTTCACGGCCTCAACGTCCGCCCGCTGAACTCGGGCGTTATATCTCCGTGCTGTTAAGAAGAAGTTTAGGGCTTGCTCATCTCCCGTAGAGATGCCGGCGTACCAGAACGTGGCTTTGTTTCCGCGGCGCTTCAGGGTGGTAGAAGTTCGCCACCACCCAGTCGTGCCAGCTTCAGCCGCCGCGGGCACCACCGCCTTCCTTGGGTCGAAAACCGGTTGTCGATAAAGTGCCATCGTCGAGCTCGGCGGTCTCCTGGTTCAGTCCGGGAATCTCACCTGCGGCGGCGCACGGTGGCATCCGTACACCTCCTGCCGTTCATGCCCGGAAGGGCCTATCACGGTTGCGCCGCTACGGCAGCCGCCGCATGATCTGTCGATGCTCATTGCACTCCTTCCCGTTGTTCCGGCGTCTCTCGCGCTGCACTTGGCGTGTTCGCGACAGGAGTCGGGAGGTGCTGATCCGTTCACATGCGGACATATAACTGGTCGTTGCAGCGGGACCGGGACACATAAATTGCTCGCCTCTCAGCGTCACCGTCCGCCCGCTGAACTTCGGCGTTAGGGAAGCTCTGAACTACCCGCGCCAGGAGCGCGGCAGTCCATGATTGCGCGACAGGTCGAGGTCATCTTCGGTTGTCGGACTGATCTGAAGGCAAGTGTCGGCTTGTTCATTGCATTCTTGTC
>JBDSJD010000008.1:0-73799 GCA_039917615.1 Steroidobacteraceae bacterium | reverse complement strand
CCCATGCCCACTCCCAACACCGGCGAGTGGAAGAAATCCGGTTCCACTCACCGCCAGGCGACATTTCCCCAGACCACCGAAGACGGTCGCTTTTGGTTCCAATTCAATGCCCCCAATGCCAAGGCCGTGCAACTTGGATTCGGCGGCGCCCGCTACGCCTATGAAAAGGACGCCAAGGGCGTGTGGAATGTTTTTGTGCCCTATCCCGGGCCGGGCATGCGCCTCGTCACCGTTTACGTCGATGGTGTCGCCTTCCCAGACCCGGGATCCAGCATGGTCTACGCCAATGGGTGGAAAGCCATGGTCGAATCCCCGGCCCCGAAGGAAGACTACTACGGGATGAAGGATGTCCCCCATGGCGACGTCCGCGAGCACTGGTTCAAGTCCAATGTCGCCGGCACATTCCGCCGCATGTTCGTCTACACACCGCCTGGCTACGACGCCAGCCGCAACACTCGCTATCCGGTGCTTTACCTGCAACACGGCGCCGGTGAAATGGAGCAGGAGTGGACCCACTCCGGCCTTGTTAACAACATCATGGACAACCTCATCGCCGAAAAGAAGGCGACGCCCATGATCATCGTCATGAACAACGGTTTCGTGAACCGCGTGGGTGAAGTCCCCACCGGGCTCCTGGGACTTCCCGCTGGAGCCAGCACCAGCCCCGCCACGCTGCGGTTCACCGCCTTTGAAGAGATGCTCCTCAAGGAAGTCATCCCGGACATCGAAAAGAACTTCCGCACCATCGCCGACCGCGAACATCGCGCCATGGCTGGCCTCTCCATGGGTGGCATGCAGACGCGTTCCATCGCACCCGCACACCTGGACGCTTTCTCCTATATCGGCATCTTCAGCGGCGGCGTAATTACCCCGGAAGCAATTACCAACGTCGCCGACTTCAAGAAGAAGGTCAAACTGGTGTTCATGAGCTACGGAAGCCGCGAAAACTTCGCCAGCGCCAACTCCGCCGCCGAAGCACTCAACAAGGCCGGCATCAAGGCTGTTTCCTTCGTCTCTCAGGACACTGCCCACGACTGGCAGACCTGGCGCCGGAGCTTCCATCAGTTTGCCCCCATGATCTTCCGATGATCAGGATCGCAGCTCGCTGACGAAGCGACCCTGGGCTCTGCGCAAGCGCATGCCCAGGGTTTACGCTGAGGGAAAATCCAAAGGGGTTGGGAGTCACTCTCTCGTCAAACAGAGCGTCGCCACTTCCCAGCATTGCGTCCGCCCGCCACTGTTGATTCAAGGTCGGCATGACACACTCGCGCCGCGAAGCGTTGAAGGTACTTGGCGCAGGCGTAGCGTATGTTTGCGCCCCCGCGCAGGCAGCATCGGCACCGGCCCCCGCGTCAGCGCTGCGTTATTTCCGCCTTGCCGATGTGCGCCTTGGTGAAGGGCCATTCCTCCGGGCACAGAAGCTCGACGCCGACTATCTCCTGCGACTCGAACCGGATCGCATGCTGGCCAATTTTCGCGGCAACGCGGGGCTTCCGCCGCAGGCCGCGGTATATGGCGGTTGGGAATCGGTGCAGCCCTGGGTCGATATTCGTTGCCATGGCCATACCCTGGGCCACTACCTCACGGCCGCCGCGTGCATGTACGAATCCACGGGCGACCATCGCTTTGCAGAACGCGTGGATTACATCGTTGGCGAACTCGCGGCATGCCAGGCCAGAACCGGCGGCTGGCTCACGGCCTTTCCCGATGGCGTCGCGCCACTCGTAGACAGTCTGGCCGGCAACAGGTTTGCGGGCGTCCCCTGGTACACCACACACAAGGTGCTGGCGGGGCTGCGGGATGCGCATCTGCATCGCGGCAACCTGGTGGCGCTCGACGTCTGGGTGAAGTTTTCTGCATGGATCGACCGCGCCTGCGCCGGCGTGCCCGAGGATCGCTTCCAGAAAATGCTCGATCGCGAGCACGGCGGCATGAACGAAGTGCTCGCCGACCTGTACGAGCTCACCCGCGAAAACCGGTACGCGCTACTTGCGCAGCGATTTTCCCATCAGGCGCTGCTGCGCCCGCTGGCCCTGGGCGTCGACAGTCTCGACGGCCTGCATTCCAATACCCAGATTCCGAAGGTGGTCGGATTCAGCCGCATCGCTGACACCATGACCTCTGGTGACGGCGGCTACGATGCGGCGGCGAGGTTCTTCTGGCGCACGGTTACCACACGGCGGTCGTTTGCTACGGGCGGCCATGGCGACGCGGAGCATTTCTTCCCCGGTTCAGAGTTTGTGAAACATCTGGATTCCGCCAAGACCATGGAGACCTGCTGCACCCACAACATGATGCGGCTCACGCGTTCGCTGTACGCGCGAGACCCCCAGGTGGAATACTGCGATTACTTCGAGCGCGCACTCTACAACGGCATCCTGGCATCGCAGGATCCAGAGTCCGGCATGAATACCTATTTCCAGTCGACGCGACCGGGATACGTGCGCCTGTATCACACACCGTTTGATTCCTTCTGGTGCTGTACGGGATCGGGCATCGAGAACCATGCGCGTTACGGTGAATCCATCTATGCACACACGGATGATGCGCTGTACGTGAACCTGTTCATGGCCTCTACGCTCCAGTGGCGCGAACGCGGTTTGACGATCACACAGGCAGGCAACTTCCCCGACAGTGACACCTTCGTGCTGCGCTTTACTGCGAGGCGGCGGCAGAATCTCAAGGTGCGTATCAGGCACCCCGCGTGGTGCGCAGAGATGAGGACGGTCTGGAACGGCGGGGATGTGGCCGTCAGCCGAAAGCCGGGCAGTTATTTCGAGCTCCCCCGCAGCCGCATCAAGTCCGGCGACAGCGTGCGGGTTTCCCTGCCCATGGCATTGCGCATCGAGCCGCTGCCCGATGCACCCGATCATGTTGCGCTGATGCACGGCCCCATCGTGCTGGCTGGCCGGATGGGCACGGCAGGACTCGCACCCGGCGCGCAGATCATCGTCAACGAGCGCGAATCGGGCAACATGCTGAGGGCCGAGGTCGCGATACCGCGCTGGACGCGCCCGCTCGAAGAGCTGCCAGGCCACACCTCGCGAGTCAACCCGGACAGACTCGAGTTTCGAACCACTGGTTTTGCAGGCGGCGCCAGCGTTGATTTCATCCCCTGGTTCCGGCTCTCCCACGAACGCTACAACCTCTACTGGCGTCAGGAAACCTGAAACCATGAATCTGCGTGCACCGGGTATCTGCGGCAATTGCAGCATTCGGAATGGCTTTGTGCAGTGGCGGCGAGGCGCGCCCCGGGCGCGCGCTGCATCGGGGTGTGGTCGAGTAGCTAGAGCTTCCGGTAAAGCAGGTTTCGGAATTCAATCTTGAACGGCGCCCCGGTATGCATCTGCAGGCCAAGCACGCCTTCTGTCGCCCGGATCTTCTCGGCCTCGTCAATCATGATTACGGAAACCCGGCCGTTGAGGATCTGGATCATCAGGTTCCCTTTGGCAATGATGTGATAGGTGTTCCAGCCGTTCACCACGAAGCTTCGCGCGATTTCGTCCGGATCGGCCGTTACGCCCAATAGCTTGTAGTGGTCATCTTCGGTGACCCGGATCATCTCTCCGCGCTGGACCATGACGTTGTGCCGACCCCGCTCTTCGGCCATCCCGCCGGTATAAGTGTTGCTGGCGTCCATGTCGGCCTGATAGCCACCCAGAACCCATTTGCCGACCTGCGGTAACTCACGGCTGCGGAACTGGATGCCACTGTTGGTTCCGCTCATCCGAAAATCGGTTTTCAGTTCGAAATCCTGGAGCGTCCCGCCCCGCCAAATCAGAAAGGTGTTGCGTGTCACCGGATTGTCCGGCGCGCTTTCCCCGACAATCGAGCCGGCCTCTGCCCGCCAGAATTTCGGATCACCATCCCAGCCAGACAGCGTCTTGCCGTCGAAGATGGAGACAAAGCCAAGGTTGTCATCCGCCGAGCGCGGGGCGGACTGACTGAATCGTCCGCCTGCCGGCGTTGCGCGTCCTGCTGCATCCAGCGCCTTTTGCTGCTCAACCGTCAGTAGATTGCTCATCGCCGCTGGGCGCGGCGCCATTACATCTGTGCGGGGCGGGGGCGCGCCTTGCGCCGCGGATTGGGCGATGGCTGCGAAGGGCACGACGCTCAGAGCGGCGACGGCGTAAAGGAGTGAAAATGTTTGTCTGGATTTCATGGGGCTATCGGGGTTACTGAGGAATAAGAAACTGTATGAATAATGCTCCGGTCTGCCTCGGCGGTCTAGGGTCGCCCGCCGGCTGCAGCAAGTTAGTCCTTGCCTACTAACGCAGCGGCTACATGCCGCTGTTCCAGGGCGCGCTGAAGCCGGTCTTCGAATTCGCGCAAGAGTTTGTCCGCGGAGTCAGTTGGCCGATTGACAGCCTTGAGTCCGTCGACAATTGCCCTTTGACTGCACAGGAGATCCTCGGCGCCGGTAACCAACTTTTGTGCGACTTCTAGTTGTTCTCTTGGCGTATAGGACACGGGTCACAAAGGCTTCTTGTGGTGTTTCAATGCCTCAGCGATATCTTCATCAGTGATGCCGAGGCGCGCTTCTTCCGCCTGGTCGAGCCCGCCGCCAAGGCCAGCGGCTTCGGCGTCGACGATGCCATCGACTGAAATATCCCTCTCGGAATCCACATCTGCATCGTTCTCTACCGTGGCGCGTTCGCCGGTGCCGTTTCGGTCGGTTGTGCTGTCCAGCCCGCCGAGCCCCATCATGTCGGAGCCCGTGTCTGAACTATCACTGGGCCCCAGCGCCCGAATATCACGTCCGCGGAGTAGCTCGCCACCCGACTGGTCGAGCAATGCATCGAGATCAACGGCTTGTGACTTGCTCATGGCACACCTCGCTTCTGCATCCACAAAATACTGTAGAAGAATATTGCCGCTGAGCAGTGCGATGTCTACGCCTGGCCGCGCACCAATCACTGTAGGATTCTGCCTATGCGCCCTGAGTGAGCCTCAGCGTTCGTCGATCTGGTAGCTGTAGCGGCCATACCAGGCCACGACGGCGAAGCACAGCGCCGGGATCAGGTAAGACACAGCGGTGCTGGTGCGGTCGGCGAGCAGCCCCATCAGCGGTGGCACGATCGCGCCGCCGACGATCGCCATGATGATGAACGAGGCGCCGCGCTTGGTGTGCACCCCGAGATGCTTGACCCCGAGCGCGAAGATGGTCGGGAACTGGATCGACATGAAGAAGAATGTCGCGATCAGGGCCACGACCGACACCATGCCGAAGCCGGCCACCACCAGCAGCGACAGCACGACGTTGATCGCCGCATACGCGAACAGCATCGCCGCGGGCGCGATCCGGCTCATCAACGCGGTGCCGAGAAAGCGCCCGCCGAGAAAGCACAGCATGCCGACCGACAGCAGGTAGGCGGCGTTGCTTGAGCTGATGCCGGGCGCGTGCTCGGTGACGTAGTTGATGAAGAACGCGCCGATGCCGACCTGTGCGGCGACATAAAAAAACTGCGCGACTACTGCAAAGTGCAGGTGCCGCTGCGCGCGCAGGGGTTTGTCGCTGCCGCCCTGCAATGACACTGTTTCCTCGCGGATGTCCGGCATCGGCGTGCGGGCAATCAGCACCGCGATCAGCGCCACCACTGCTGCGATCGCGACATAGGTCGCCTGCACGCTGCCGCGGCGATCGTCGCCGGCGAAGAACACCGCGCCGCCGATGAGCGGGCCGAAGAATGCGCCCAGGCCGTTGAACGACTGCGACAAGTTGAGCCGCTGTGCCGACTTTTGCGGCGCACCGAGGAAGGTGACGTAGGGATTGGCGGCAGTTTCCAGGCATGCCAAGCCGCAGGCGATCACGAACAGCGCGAACAGGAAGAACTCGAACTTGCCCGCGGCGGTCGCCAGGATGAACAGCAGCGCGCCCGCCGCGAACAGGAACAGCCCCAGCAGGATCCCGGTCTTGTAGCCCTTGCGATTCATCAGCATCGCCGCTGGCAAAGCCATCAGGAAATAGGCGCCGAAGTACGCGAATTGCAGCAGCCCGGAGCGCGCACGGGTGATGTTGAGTGTTTCCTGGAAATGCTTGTTGAGCACGTCGAGCAGGCCATATGACAGGCCCCACATGAAGAACAGGCTGGTGACCAGGATGAAGGCGAGGCGCGTCTGACCGCTTACTGGTGCGTCCGCGGTTGCGGAGGCGGGGCTGGGTGCGTTCAGGGCCATGCGGATCTGCCTCGTGGTTTTTGCATCGCCACTGTGCTCCGACGCACATGTTCAAGTCAACGCACGATCCAGATGCGTATAACCACCATCGACAAACAACCATTGCCCGGTGATATGCGACGCGCGTTCTGACAGCAGGAATATCGTCATATCCGCAATCTCATCCGCGCGGGTCATGCGCCTGCCAAGCGGAATCTTCTGCGTGATCGTCGCAAGCTTCGCATCCGGATCATCGAAACTCGATAACCATGACCGGTACAGCGGCGTCATTACCTCGGCCGGGATCACCGCGTTCACGCGCACGCCGTCGCTCGCGAGAGACGCCGCCCATTCGCGGGTCAGCGATAACTGCGCACCTTTCGCTGCGCAGTAGCCGCTGGTGCCGCCCTGGCCGGTGAGTGCGGTCTTGGATGAGATGTTGACGATGGCACCGCCGCTGGCCTTCAACTGCGGCACGCAGTGATGCGCCATCACGTAATAGTGGATCAGGTTTTTGTCAAGCGATGCGACGAACGCGTCGCGGCCGGCGTCGAGGCCGACGTTGTCGTTGACGCCGGCATTGTTGACCAGGCCATGCAGCGCGCCGAACTGGCTAACTGTGGCATCGATAGCGCTCTTGCACGCGGCTTCGTCGACCAGGTCGAGGCAGAAGAAGCGCGCGCGTGGCTGCAACGCCAACAACTCGCGCTCGAATTCCGGCGACAACATGCTGCGCCCGAGCACCACCGGGATCGCGCCTTCCTGCGCCAGCCCCAGCGTGATCGCGCCGCCGATGCCGGCGCCACCGCCGGTGACGATCACCACCTTGTCGCGCAGTTGCAAGTCCATCACGCAGTCCCGTTCGTTTGTTGCATGCGCAGACCATAGCAGCGCGCCGCGGTGCCACTCCACAGATTCGCCTGTTCAGCGCTGCTCAGGCGCGCGGCCCAGCGCTCGACGATGTCGAACACCTGCGCATACTCCGCCTTAAGCAGGCACACCGGCCAGTCGGAGCCGAACATCAGCCGCCGTGCCCCGAACAAGTCCAGTGCGATGTCCAGGTAGCGCTGCAGCACAGCGGCATCCACCGCAGGCGCGCCGACCTCGGTCACCAATCCGGACACCTTGCACAGCACATGCGGTAGCGCCGCGAGCTGGCGCAGGTATTCGCGCCACTGCGCCTCGCCATCACCACCGATCGCCGGTTTGCCCAGATGATCGAGCACCAGCCAGTGCCGATCATGGCGCGCACAGAACGCCGGCACGGCGGCGAGTTGCGCTGCGCGCACCAGCACTTCGTAAACCTGCTGCTGCGTCTGCAGCGTAGCGACGCCGCGGTTGAACGCGCCGTCGGCGAGAACCGCGGGCACATCGGCTTCGTCCTGCAGCAGTTGGCGGAACCCGGCAAGCTTGTCCCATTCGTCCCAGCGCGCGAGGCGCCGCTGCAGGTCATCCGCGCGCAGATCGACCCAGCCGATCACGGCCATGATCCAGTCGTGCTCGCGGGCGAGGTTGAGCAGGAAATCGGTTTCCGTCTCGATGGCGCGCGCCTGCACCGCGATGCAACCGACGATGCGGTGCGCGTCCAGCAGCGGCCGCAAGTGCTGCGGCAAGTGGTCGTGTTGCAGCACTTCCATGCCCTCGGCCATCCACGGATATTCGGCGGCGCGATAACGCCAGAAGTGCTGATGGGCGTCGATGCGGATCATGCCGATGAATCAGGCGCCGAAGCGATATTGCCGCAACGATTCCGGCTTCATTTCGATCGAGAACCCGGGCTTGGTCGGCGGCATGTACGCCGCGCCGCGCACCACGCAGGGGTCGACGAAGTGCTCATGCAGGTGGTCGACGTACTCGACGACGCGGCCGTCGCGGGTACCAGCGATGCAGACGTAGTCGATCATCGCCAGGTGCTGCACGTATTCGCACAAACCGACGCCGCCGGCATGCGGGCACACCGGCAGGCCGTACTTTGCCGCCAGCATCAGCACTGCAAGGATCTCATTGACGCCCCCGAGACGGCAGGCATCGATCTGCACCACATCGACCGCGCCGCGGGCGATGAACTGCTTCCACAGAACCCGGTTCTGGCACATCTCCCCCGTAGCGACCTGCACCGGCGCGATCGCTTCACGGATTTTGCGATGGCCTTCGACGTCGTCGGGGCTGGTTGGCTCCTCGATGAACCACGGCTGGGCGAACGCCAGCTCGCGCAGCCAGTCGATCGCCTCATCGACTTCCCAGATCTGGTTGGCATCGATCATCAGCTTGCGATCCGGTCCCAGCACCTCGCGTGCGATGCGCAGCCGGCGGATGTCGTCGGCGCGGTCGCGGCCGACCTTGAGCTTGACGTGGTTGAAGCCGGCGTCGACTGCTTCCTTGCACAACCGCCGCAATTTGTCGTCGTCGTAGCCGAGCCAGCCGGCCGAGGTGGTGTAGCAGGGATAGCCTTCGCGTTCGAGCGTGGCGACGCGATGCGCTTTTCCGGCCTGTTGCGCGCGCAACAATTGCAGCGCTTCCTCCGGTTTCAGCGTGTCGGTGAGATAGCGGAAGTCGATGCAGCGCAGTAGTGCTTCCGGCGTCATGTCCGACACCAGCCGCCACAGCGGCTTGCCTTTCGCCTTTGCCCACAGGTCCCATACCGCATTAACCACGGCGCCGGTGGCGAGGTGGATCGCGCCCTTGTCGGGCCCGATCCAGCGCAACTGGCTGTCGTTGGTGACATGCCGCCAGAAGCGGCCCATGTCTTCGCTGATCCAGTCGAGTTCGAGGCCGACGACCAGATGCCGCATCGCCTCGATCGCCGCGCAGCAGATCTCGTTGCCGCGACCGATGGTGAAGGTCAGGCCATGACCCTCGAGGCCCGGCTTGTCGGTGTCGAGGATCACGTACGCGGCGGAATAGTCCGGATCCGGATTCATCGCATCCGAACCGTCCAGAGATTGCGACGTGGGAAAACGCACGTCGAGCACGCGCATCCCGGTGATGCGGCTCACGCGGCGTCCACCGTTCGTTGTGCCTCGTCGAGCATTTCAGGTTTTTCCCGGCCCTTCGGGCCGTAGCGCAGCAGTTTCATCCCTGTCCCTGCTTATCTGTCAGCAGATCCAGCCGCCATCGATCACATGCGTGGCGCCGGTGGTGAAGGTCGATTCGTCGCTGGCGAGATACACCGCGAGCGCGGCGATCTCGTGTGGCTTGCCGAGGCGCCCGAGCGGCTGCCGTGCCACGAAACTCGTATACACCTCGTCGAAGGCGATGCCGCGCGTCGCCGCCATCGTGGTCACGCGTTGGCGAAGCGATGGCGAATCCACCGTGCCGGGGCAGATCGCGTTGCAGCGGATGCCGCGGTGGACGAAGTCCGCCGCAATCGCCTTGGTCATGCCTATCACTGCCGCCTTGCTTGCGCCGTACACGAAGCGGTTCGGCACGCCCTTGATGCTGGACGCGACGGACGACGTGTTGATGATTGAGCCGCCGCCGCGTTCGAGCATGTCCGGCAGGAAGCCGCGGATCAGGCGGTACATCGCGGTGACGTTGAGATCGAAGGAAAAACGCCACGCCTGCTCATCGCAATCGAGGATGGTGCCGTCGTGAACGTAGCCGGCGCCGTTGAACAGCACGTCGATGGGGCCGATCTGCGCCGGAAGCGCGCGCACCACGTCGGCATCGGTGACGTCCAGCCGCACCGTCTGCATCCCGGCGAGCCCGGCCAGCGCCGCGGCATCGCGATCGGCCGCGATCACTTCCGCCCCCTCGCGCACGAATGCCTCCGCCACGGCCTGCCCGATGCCGGCTCCCGCCGCGGTCACCAGTGCGCGTTTGCCCTGCAGTCGCATGAGTCCTCCACGGTCCGAGAGCGGCAGTTTACGGGCATTATGGTCTAGCTATTGGACCGTTACAGGTTTGTTGGCGGCCCGCGAGCGCGGGGGCTGGCTACTTCGCTCCCGCCCGCATCTTCGACGCCGTGGCGCATTCGGTCATCACCGTGAAGTACCGCTGCACGCCTGCGGCGCCGACGATGAATGGGTGCTCCTCGCCAACTTCGCGTTTCGCCGCAATCAACCGCGCCTTTGTATAGGCATTGTCGTATTCACTGTGGTTCGACAGGAGCACGCTGGCACCGGCATCGGCGGCGGCCTTCCCGATTCGTTTTTGCGACTCGATGTATTCGTCCCATCGCGCACCATCGGCGCCGAACGCGCCGGTCAGTGTTCCGCCGGAGTAGGCGACCATCACGGTTCGACCCTGGTCCTTTACCGGGAACACGTACGACAAGGTGCCGGGCGTGTGTCCTGGCGTCAGGACAATGTCGATGGTCGTATCGCCGAGCGTGAGTTTGCGGCCGGCGGAGTCGACGGAAATGTCGCGAGTCGGAACGCCTCCGGTAGCGGTGGCGGGCCGCGCCAGCGTCGACTCCCAATCGGCAGCGCCCATCACGACCTTGGCTCCAAACCGCTTCTGCAATTCGGCGGCCCCCTGGTCGTGATCGCCATGCGCATGGCTGATGATCACGTACTTGATCTGCTTCGGGTCGAGTCCGAGGGTCTTCAGACCGTCGAGGATCTCCGGCTCCGTGGTGTACGCAAAGTTCGTGTCGATGATGATGATGCCTTCCGACGTGCGCAGGGCCCATGACGAAAACTGTCGCGAGCCGAGCCAGTAGAAGTTGTCGAATATCTTGTAAGGCGACGCGTACCAGCTCGCGCGATCAGGCGTGGCGGCCCCGCCTCCACCCGCGCCACGTGCAGGCGCCCCGGGGCCGGCCGCCCCCGCCCCTGGCCCCGCGCCGCGTCCAGCCGCGCCGGGAGCGCCTGGCGCACCGGTGCCACCGGCCCGAGCGAGGCCTGCCCCGGGATTCGCGCCAGTGAAACAGAGGTTGACGAACGTTGCGCGATAGTCGAGCCCCGCTGCGGTCTTGGCAGCGTTGATGTGAGTGTCCATTTCGCTTGCCGGCTGCGCGGCCAGCGCAGCGCCGACGAGCGTGGAACCGAGGACGCAGAAGAACAGCTTTTTAGTGTGCATTTTCGTTTCCCCTTTTCTGAAATCGCGATTCGTTGAACTCCCTGTCGAGCGTGGCAAGTTGCAAGCGGGCGCTATGCTAGCGGTTCAGCAGATTCGCCGGCGAATACTGGTCCGTCAATACCCTGGCGCTGGTAGCGGATCGCCTGGAGCTCCATGTGTCCGCCATCTTCGGTACGCTTCAGTTCAATCACAACAAGATTGGCATTTTTGTCGATGCCCGGCAGGTCGATGCGACGCCTGCTGTCGTCCCACTCCCCGAACTCTTCGGCTACTACCAGCGTGTCGGAGCTCAATACGTCTACGATCGAGTTGAGTACGCCGTCCTTCTTGCCAGGCTTCAGCTTCCGAAGCCTTGTTGACACGTACTCGACCAATTCCGGGTCAGGTGACCTCCCAGACGCTGTAGGTTGCCGTCGATCAGGGTGATTCTCTTCCTCTTCCTTGCGGCCGAGTTGAATCAGCAGTTGGGCGAGGCGCAATTTGTCACGGTAGCCAAGTTTTTCTGCAAGTGCGGCGACTTCTTCGTATGCCACGGACACTCCCTTAATGAGGTGTGGCCGCGAAACCGGCCTGCAATGAGCGTACTGGAAGTTGTGGCTCCGGTTGACTGTCGGCTACACCGCCTGTGAACCAGTTCATCCGTCGAAGACGGAATAACCCACGAAGACGTCAATTGGTTAGGACTGGGGGGTATGGGCCAGATTTGCCGCGATACCCAGTCTTTGATTTTCTCACGTTGCGCGACAAGGTAGGCGCATAGCTGAAACTTCGCAGGTGAACGACGTGAACAGCACATATTTTGGGCTATTGGCAGAATTCGGCGAAGCCACTATTCCTTTGGAGCGCGTGGCACCGAAGTACTTCGGACTCAGCTGCGCAGAAGCTCGGCGCCGGGCACCCGCTAAGCAGTTACCTTGTCCGGCGTTCCGGCTGGGCGGGCAGAAATCGCCTTGGCTTGTCAGTGCCACAGATCTCGCTGAGCTGATTGATGTGCGTCGCCAGAAGGCTGGCTAGCCGACCGGCGGGATGACTTCCTCGGTGGTGCACGCGCACCAGCCTTGGCCGCTGGAGTGATATCCCGCAGATTCTCGGGTTTCAGGTTCGTGTAGCGCTTGAGCTCGTTCCACGACTCATGAAGCGTGAACTGTGCGACTTCATGGATCTAGCCTCGTTCGAACAGGCAACTGGTGGCTTCGTGTCGCAGATCGTGGAAGCGCAAGTCCTGAATACCGAGCAATTTGCATGCTCGGGTAAAGGCTGCACCGACGCTCTTTGGGTCGTAGGGGAAAATGTACTCACCCGTCCTGGGTTGTGCCCGGACGAGCGCCCAAGCTTCCGGTGTGTACTTGAACCGGCGGTGATTGCCTTCCTTACCAGTAGGATGCTTGGCGTTACGGACCATGCCGGTTCGCGCGGTCTTGTCGTTGTCGCGCCATTCGAGCCGGCAGATTTCCAACTCCCGGCGCGCAGACGCGATGGCAAAATCCATGACGGCCCCCATGGGGATCTCCGCCCGCCGGTCACGTCCCTTGAAGTGCTCTCGCAGCCGGTTGAGTTCTTCAGGGGTGGGTCGCCGAGTGCGCCTCTTGGGCTTGCCGAGCAGCCGCAGCTCACCACAGGCGGTTCGCGCCTGCTGAACGATCTCGGGGCTCACAGGCAGCTCCCTGACGCTCTTGGCGGATCTCAAGACGACTCCGATCCAGAATGGTCTCGAAGGTGTCGATGTACCAGCGGATGAGTTCAGCGAGCGTCGGTGTGCTGAGCCGCAGGCGCGTGAGCTCGGCCGGATTCTCAAGCGCGACTTCCCGGTGCTTGGCCCAGCTGAGTGCCGCTGTGCGATGAGTAAAGGTACGGCTCTCCTGATGCAACACCGTCGTGCCGCGGCGAATGCGAACCACGGCCGTATATCGGGTCGAGCCGTTCGCCTGTTTGCGTGCTTTGATCGCCGGCATGGTGATTTCCTGAGGGGACAAGAAGTCCGTAAATCATTCTTGTCCCCTTTATGTCCCCTCAGCAATCAGTAAACTCCACGTAATCCGCAGGAATCCCGCAGAAACGTCACAAGTGGAAAACGCTACAAAAACAGCCATGTCTGTCGAGAAACGCAGTGGTTTCATCGACCGCCGCATCTCGGTTGCCCCCATGATGGACTGGACGGATCGGCACTGCCGTTTCTTCCTCCGGCAGTTCTCGCCGACGCTGCTGCTGTATACAGAAATGATCAATGCTGCCGCGATCCTGCGCGGAGACCGCAACCGCCTGCTGCATTTTTCTGCGCCAGAGCAGCCGCTTGCCATACAGCTTGGCGGTTCGGACCCTGCACAACTGGCAGAGGCGGCGCAGATTGCCCAAGACCTCGGCCACGTGGAAGTGAACCTCAACTGCGGCTGTCCGAGCGATCGCGTGCATGCCGGCTCTTTCGGCGCCTGCCTGATGCAGACGCCGGCAGTCGTTGCGCAGTGTGTTGCGGCCATGAAAGGTGTGGTGCGGATACCAGTGACCGTGAAACTGCGCATCGGAGTTGTGGACCGCAGCCGCGTTGGCAGCAGCGCTGCCGCGAAAGACGCGGCGCAACGCTTTGACGATGCGGACATGGCTGACCTCGTCCAATTCTCGCGGGCAATCGTTGCCGCTGGCGCCGACGCGCTGATCGTGCACGCCCGCAAGGCGGTGCTGGGCGGGATGTCGCCGCACGAGAATCGCACCGTGCCGCCGCTGCGATACGACGTCGTAGCCGAGTTGAAGGCGATGCTTCCTGGCGTCCCTGTGATCGTGAATGGCGGCCTGCGCACGGTGGACACCGTGCTGCAGGCCCTTGCAACCTGCGACGGAGTGATGATCGGCCGCGAGGCCTACCATCGTCCCGAATTGCTGGGTGCGTTGCATGCGGCGCTTCACCCGATGCAACACGCAATCGCGGTGGATCTGACCCAGGTGCTCGAAGCAATGCGCGCCTACGCATCACGTGAGGTCGCGCAGGGCACCCCCCTTAAGGCAATTACGCGCCACATGCTTGGTCTGCTGAGCGGTCACCCCGGTGCCAAAACCCTGCGTCAGGTGCTGTCGCGAAATGCCCAGCAGGGCGGCACGGTGGACGAAGTTTTCAACGAGGCCATGGCTATAGCCGCAATTGCTGCCTAGTAGGATCGCTTATCAGGCGCAAGTGGCTTGTTTTCCATAATGTCATGCCTCAATCTTGTGAACTGGTTCACACTTTTCGGGCGGCATGGGTACTGATATCGAGTTGGCGGTGCTGTTTTCAGACGTGGTGGGATCGACCCGCATTTACGAAGTGCTGGGCGACCAGCGCGCTCGTGAAGTTATTGCCCTCTGCATTGAGTTAATGCAGAGCGCCACCGAAACGCACCACGGCACTGTCATCAAGACCATGGGCGACGAGATCATGGCGACCTTCCCAACCGCCGACGATTCACTCAATGCTGCGTCGCTGATCCAGCGCAGCGTTACCAGCCATCCTGCGCTGCAAGTGGACGGGCAATCGGTTTCGGTCCGCATCGGTTGCCATTTTGGGCCGGTGGTGCTGGAGAGCCGCGATGTTTTTGGTGCCACGGTGCACACCGCCAATCGCATGACCAGTCAGGCGAAGTCCGGCCAGATCATGACGACGGCGGCCACCGTCGAGCAGCTTTCCCCGGAGTGGCGCGCTTCGGTGCGCCAGATTGACGTGGCGACGCTGAAGGGGCAGGGCGCAGAGATCACGCTTTACGAGGCGATCTGGCAGACCGACGACGTTACCAGCATGCTGCCGTCGATCAATGTTGGCGGCTCGCAGGAGCGCAAGGTCCTGCGACTGCGGTTGGTCACGAGCGAGCACGAGCTGGTGGTGGAAGAAGCACGGCCGCATATCGCAATCGGGCGTGCCGACGAAAACGAGCTGGTCATTCGCGGCAATCTGATCTCGCGGATTCATGCGCGCGTCGAGATCAGCCGCAACAAGTTCCTACTGATCGACCAGAGCACCAATGGCACCTTCGTGAATTCAGACGATGGCGAAGAGTCATTCGTGCGGCGCGACAGCATGCAGCTGAAAGGCGCCGGCATGATCGGATTGGGAAAGGTGCCCGAAGAAGATTCGCCGCAGACGATCCAGTTCTTTTGCGAAGAGGACTGAGCGTCGCGCCAGGATCAGCCCAGGCGCTGTGCGACCTCATCAAGTTCCGTGTACATCGCCTTTGGTGTGCGACTGCCGTATTCGCCGAGATAGGCGCGGATGTCCGCCACTTCCCCACGCCAGGCGTCCTGCTTCACGCTGAGCAATTCCTCGAGCACGGCGGGTGTAATGTCGAGTCCCGCCGTGTTCAGGTCCTGGGGGCGCGGCAGATAGCCAATCGCGGTTTCCGTGGCTTGAGCGCGACCGACGCAACGCTCCAGCATCCAGGACAGCACCCGCAGGTTGTCGCCGAAGCCGGGCCACAGGAACTTGCCGTCTGACCCCTGCCGGAACCAGTTGACGTGAAAAATCTTCGGCGGGTTCTTGAGCCTCGCGCCGACATTCAGCCAGTGCGCGAAGTAGTCGCCAAAGTTGTAACCGCAGAACGGTTTCATCGCCATCGAATCACGCCGCACCACACCCACTGCACCGGTGGCAGCGGCAGTGGTTTCCGAGGCAACCGAGGCTCCCACCAGCACGCCGTGCTGCCAGCTGCGGGCTTCGTAGACCAACGGCGCGATTTCACGCCGGCGGCCACCGAACACAATCGCCGAGATCGGTACGCCGCGCGGATTCTCGGCTTCGCTGGTGTAAGACGGGTTGTGCACGGCGCTGACGGTGAAGCGCGAATTCGGATGGGCTGCCGGGCCGTTCTTCGGATCGTAGGGGCGACCCTGCCAGTCGGTGAACGGCGCACCGCCGCCGATGCCTTCCCACCACGGTTCGTTGTTCGCGGTGAGGGCCACGTTGGTGAACAGCGTGTCCTTGCGAATCATTTCGTAGGCGTTCTTGTTGGTCTTCGTGCTGGTGCCGGGCGCCACGCCAAAGTAGCCGGATTCCGGATTGATGGCCCAGAGGCGGCCATCGGGACCAGGCTGCATCCAGCAGATGTCATCGCCAACCGTGAATACTTCCCAGCCGGGCATGGTGTCCGGCGGGATCAGCATGGCCAGATTGGTCTTGCCGCAGGCCGACGGAAAAGCGCAGGCCACGTAGTGCAACTCACCCTGCGGATTCTTGAGACCCACGATCAGCATGTGCTCGGCCAGCCAGCCCTCCGTGCGGGCCTGGTAGCTCGCAATGCGCAGCGCGTGGCATTTCTTGCCCAGCAGCGCATTGCCGCCGTAACCGGAGCCGAAGCTCTGGATCTCCAGGGATTCCGGGAAGTGCATGATGAAGCGCCGTTCGGGATCCAGTTCGCCAACGGAATGCAGGCCGCGTACGAACCGGCCGCCTTCGGCCGCGATGCGCTCGAGCGCTGGCCGGCCCATGCGCGTCATGATCTCCATGTTCAGCACCACGTAGGCACTGTCGGTGATTTCAACCCCGCAGCGTGCGTACGGCGAATCGATAGGTCCCATGCAGTAGGGCACGACGTACAGGGTGCGGCCCTTCATGCAGCCCCGGTAGAGGGCCTCCATCTTCGCGCGGCCCTCGGCAGGCGGCATCCAGTTGTTATTGGGACCGGCGTCTTCCTTGCTGGAAGTACAGATGAAAGTCAGGTGCTCGACGCGGGCCACGTCGCTGGGATGCGAGCGGGCGATGTAACAGTCGGGGAAGGTCTTGTCGTTCAGCGGCGCCAGTTCCTTGCGCGCGATCAACTCATTGCGCAACCGGGCGGTATCGGCCGGTGAGCCATCGCACCAGTAGATGCGATCCGGTTGTGTCAGCTGGGCGACGCCTGCCACCCAGGTCGCGACATCCGGTGAAATTTCATGGAGAGGTTTGAACGCGCTCGCAGCTGTCGCCATGTTCATTACCCTGCAGACAATCAATGGTAAGGGGGAGGCAGAGTATACCCAGCTCGGGAAAAAGCGGTTGCCTAGCCAGCGATCGGTGACAGAATCCGGAGATTACGCCCATGGTTATGTTGCCTTGCACTATTTTGGTGATTCCCGCCGATATCCGGATTGACGCGGCTTGCCCTGCCGTGGACTGTGCCAGCCCTAATGCAGGACCTTGAGGAAATATTTGGCCCGCTGGGGCCGCTGGCCCGCGCAGTGCCCGGATTCCGGCCGCGCCAAGCGCAGCTGCAGATGGCTGAGGCGGTGGCGCGCACCCTGGCGGAGCGACGCTGGCTGGTGGCTGAAGCGGGTACCGGCACCGGCAAGACTTTCGCTTATCTGGTGCCGGCGCTGCTGGCGGGACTGCGGATAATCGTTTCCACCGGCACCCGCACCTTGCAGGATCAGCTGTTTCACCGCGATCTGCCAATGCTGAGTGCGGCCTTGGGCCGCGCGGCCACTGTCGCTTTGCTGAAAGGGCGCAGCAACTATCTCTGCCTCGAACGGTACAAGCGCTTGCCGGCGGAGTTGCCGCTGGACAACGGTGCCAGCGCCCTGACGACGCGCATATCGCAATGGGCAGCGGCCACTGCGGATGGCGATCTGGCGGAGCTGACCGAGTTGGCAGATGGCCACCCGTTGCGCGAGCGGCTCACATCCACCCGCGAGAGTTGCACGGGCAACCGCTGCGCCGAATTCTCTCGCTGCCATGTGTTCGCCGCGCGCCGCCGCGCCAATGAAGCGGATCTGGTGGTGGTCAATCACCACCTGCTGCTGGCGGATCTGGCCCTGAAAGAGGAGGGCTTCGGCGATATTCTCCCCAGCGCGGATGCGGTAATTCTCGATGAAGCACATCAGTTGCCAGATCTGGCGGCACAGTTTTTTGGTGCGCAGTTCAGTTCGCGCAAGGTGGAGCAGTTGCTGCTCGATCTGCCACCCGCGCTGGTGCAGGGCGGTTTCGCGGCAAACCACCTGGCTGCAGTGGAGCAGGCGCTGCGTCTGGCATTGCAACAGGCTGTACGCGCAGCGGTCACCGCCGGTGCAACCGGCACGCGTGTTACCTGGGGCGACGACCTGCCAGGTGTCGATATCGCTGCGCGTGCGCTGGTCGCCGCGTTATGCGACCTGGCAGACGCCATCCGCGCCATGGATGCTGGTGACGGGATTGTCCAGCTGACGCTGCGGGCTACAACACTCGCCGGTGAACTGGATGCCGTGCTGGATGCTGCGCCTGCAGAGGGCGCTCGCTTGCTGGCGTCCACCGCCCGAGGATTCTCCTGTCAGGTAGTGCCTTTCAATGTGGGCCCGACCCTGCGGCGGATTCTTACGGCACGTCCGACCGCGTGGATTTTTACCTCCGCCACACTGGCCGTTGCCGGAGACTTCAGCCACATCATCGAGCGGCTGGGCCTGCAAGACCGCTGCGACACGTTGTGTATCGAGAGCCCTTTCGATTACCCGCGGCAGGCGCTGCTGTACGCGCCACAGGGCCTGCCTGATCCGGGTTCACCCGAGTATGGCGATGCGGTAGTGGACACCGGCGCAGGTCTCGCCGAGCTTGCTGGTGGTGGTGCATTCTTGCTGTTCACCAGTCACAGGGCGCTGGAATATGCCGCACGCCGGCTGCGGGCTCGCTGGGTGGATCGTCCTGGTGGTGCTTTCCGGCTGCTGGTGCAAGGGGAATCACCACGCGAGCAATTGTTGCGCGAGTTCCGGGAGCATGGCGATGCGGTACTGCTGGGTACCGCCAGCTTCTGGGAAGGTGTGGACGTGAAAGGCAGTGCGCTGCGACTGGTGGTGATCGACCGCCTGCCATTCGCGTCGCCGGAAGATCCGGTGACGCGTGCGCGCCTGCAACGCGCACGTGAAGACGGCGGCAATCCATTCAGTGATTTCCAGTTGCCGGAAGCGGCGATTGCGTTGAAGCAGGGCGTGGGTCGTCTGATCCGCAGCGAGGATGATGCCGGTGTCGTCGCCATCTGCGACCCGCGGCTGGTGGGAAAGGGCTATGGCAAGAAACTGCTGGCGAGCCTGCCGCCGATGCGTCGGTCGCGCAGCCTGATCGACGTTGGAGAAATGTTCCGCGTCATTCTTGCCGACCGCGCGGCCGTGGGTCGCGCGTGAAACTGCTGGCGCTCGATACCGCCAGTGCGCAGTGTTCGGTGGCGTTGCTCATCGACCATGAACTTCTCATCCGCGAGTTGCCCACCGCACGCGATCACGCTCAGCTGATTCTGCCGATGATTGATTCGGTGCTCGCTGAAGCCGGCCTGACATTGCGACAATTGCAAGGCATTGCGTTTGGGCGCGGCCCGGGTTCCTTCACGGGCGTGCGCGTGGCGGCGGCCGTCACGCAGGGGCTGGCAGCAGGCGCAGATCTGCCGGTGCTGCCGGTCTCCGACCTGCGAGCGCTTGGTCAGCAGGCGCTGCGCCGCATGCGGACCGCAGGTCATGAGAGCCCCGCCGGCAGTGTGCTCGCCTGCATGGATGCACGCATGGGCGAGGTTTACTGGGCGGCCTATGCGACGCATGCCGGACAACTGGGCGCGAGCCTGACGGCGGAATGCGTCGCGCCAGCGGTCGACCTGGTCGCGCAATGTCCGCAACCCTGCGTCGCTGCGTCAGGGCGGGGCCTCGGCGCCTGGCCGCAGATTGCGGCATTGCTGCAGATTGCCGCAGCAACGCAATTCGCCGATGCCGAGCCGCATGCCCAGGATGTAGCCAGGCTTGCAGTGGCGGATCTGGCTGCAGGTGCTGCATGGCTTGACGCGGCGCAGGCCCAGCCTGTGTACGTACGAAACCAGGTCGCCACCGCAAAAACTCAAGGTTGATGCCCCGCTGTAAGATGGGTGTAACAAACCTGTCATGAAATTGCGGATATGCATTACAGCGAGCCGACAGGAATTTCGTGCGCCAGATATTGATAGTCGAAGATGAACAGCCCATCCGGGACATGCTTGCCTTTGCATTGCGGCGAGCCGGCTTCGGCGTGACCGAGGCAGAAGACAGCCGGCAGGCCCGGGTGCAACTCGCCGACAAGCGCCCGGATCTGGTGCTGATCGACTGGATGCTGCCGGACATGAGCGGGCTGGAGCTGACCCGCCACATCAAGCGCGAGTCCGCAACCCGGGATCTGCCAGTGATCATGCTCACGGCGCGGGCTGCCGAAGGCGACAAGATCGCGGGGCTGGACGGCGGCGCGGACGACTACATGACCAAACCGTTTTCGCCGCGTGAGCTGTTGTCGCGGATCAACGCGGTGCTGCGCCGCGTGGGTGGCGCATCGACCGACGAGACGATCGACCTTGGCGGGCTGCAGATGGATCGCGCCGCACATCGCGTGTCGGTCAGTGGCGCCGAAGTGGCGCTTGGTCCTACCGAATACCGCATGCTGGATTTCTTCATGCAGAATCCGGAACGGGTATTCACGCGTACGCAACTACTGGACCGCGTCTGGGGTGGCAACGTGTATGTCGAAGAGCGCACCATTGATGTCCATATCCGTCGCCTGCGCAAGGCCCTGGAGGATGTACACATGTCGCATCTGGTGCAAACAGTGCGTGGCAGTGGCTATCGATTCTCAACCCGGGAATCCGAGGCATGATGCCCGGCCGCGCGGCCTGGTTCCTGGTGGCGCGCGTCGGTACCACGCTGCTGTCCGGACTGCTGGTCGGCTGGCTGCTCGGTCACATCATGGAAGGCCTGCTGCTCGCACTCGCCGGAATGCTTGCGTGGCAGCTGCTGAATCTTTATTGGCTGGACTACTGGCTGAAGGACCGCAGCGGTCGCGATCCACCCGATGCCTCCGGCCTCTGGGGCGACGTCGTCTCGCGCGTGGTGAGGCTGCACCGGCGCAAGCGCTTTCACAAGCAGCGCCTGCTGGATGTATTTCGCGAGCTGCGTCATTCCACTGCGGCCATGCCAGATGGCGTGCTCATACTGAATTCGCAGTGGGAAATACTCTGGTTCAACCGGATGGCTGGCAAGCTGATGGCACTGCGCCGCAAGGCCGATCTTGGCCTGCGGATCCTCAATCTTATCCGTGATCCGGCGCTGGTGCGGTATCTGGACGATGCGGAATTTCACGAGCCACTGGTGATTTCGCGAGGTGAAGACCCGCGCCTGCACCTGTCGCTGCAAGTGGTGCCCTACAGTGGTACACAGCGGCTGATGCTGGTGCGCGATGTGTCGCACCAGGTGGCGCTGGAGTCCATGCGCCAGGACTTTGTCGCCAATGCCTCGCACGAGCTACGCTCGCCGCTCACCGTGGTTACCGGATACCTGGAGACGCTGCTGCAGGATGAGCAGATCGATTCCGGCCTGCGTGGACCATTGCAGGAAATGCAGCGCCAGACACAGCGCATGAACGGAATCGTCAACGACCTTCTTGATCTGTCGCGTCTGGAGGCCATGTCCGGAGAAGCCGTGGGTGAGCCGCTGGACATGGCCGCCGTCTGCGCGCTGCTTTACAAGGATGTGACTGCGCGACCGGTGCATCCGGAAACAGTGGTCGAATTGCGCTCCGATGCAAGATTGCGGGGCATCGAGTCGGAACTGCTGTCCGCATTCTCGAACCTGGTCGACAACGCTGCGAAATACACGCCTGCTTCTGGCTCCTTGCGCATCTGCTGGCGCCTGGATGACAGCGGCCATGGCCGCTTCGAAGTGCATGACACCGGACCTGGAATTGCAGCCGAGCACCTGCCGCGCCTGACGGAACGTTTCTACCGCGTCGATTCCGGGCGCTCACGCGCCGCAGGCGGTGCCGGGCTGGGCCTTGCCATCGTGAAGCATGTGTTGCAGCACCATGGCGCGCTGCTAGAAGTGATCAGCCAGCCCGGTGCAGGGAGTACCTTTGCCTGCGTTTTTCCGCCACACCGCGTGCTCAGCAACGGCGTGAACGGTAGTATTCCGACCCTATCCAATCCTGCCGCGGGTCCGGCAATGGAGGACAACGATGGAAACGGCAGATCTTTCGCACCACATATCGCGGCGGTTCAATGAAGACCTGGAGCGCATCCGCACGCGTGTGCTTGCGATGGGCGGCCTGGTCGAGGATCTGCTCGGCAAGGCGATTGCCGCGCTGCTCGAAGGCGACAGTTCATTGGGCGAGTCGCTGGCCGCGGACGATCTGCAGGTCAATGCCATGGAGATCGCCATCGACGAGGAGTGCAGCCGCATTCTCGCCACGCGCGGCCCTGCCGCCGGCGACCTGCGCCTGATTATCGCCATTCTGAAGACCATCACCGACCTCGAACGCATCGGCGACGAGGCCGAGAAGATCGGCAATATCGCCTCGCGGCTGGCGGTCATGGAGCGGCCCGAAAACAAGTACCGCGAGATCAAGCACATGGGTCGTATCGTCGCCGAGATGGTGCATGATTCCCTGGATGCCTTTGCGCGGATGGACGCGCAGGCGGCCATCAAGGTGGCGCGCCGCGATCGCGCCGTCGACGAGGAATACGAGGCCATCCAACGCCAGTGCATCACCTTCATGATGGAAGACCCGCGCAGCATCCGCCGCACGCTTGAGGTTGCCTGGATCGTGCGCGCGCTCGAGCGTGTGGGCGATCACGCCAAGAACATCTGTGAGTATGTGATCTTCATGGTGCACGGCAAGGATGTGCGCCATACTCGCCTGGAGGATGTCGAACGTGACCTGGGCGCAGCAAGCAGCTGATAAATGAACAAACTTCTTGGGGTCTTGCGCGCGCACCGGTCGGTCTGGAATCTGCTGGCCGCGGCAGTCTGTTTCGCGTTGTTCGGCTTCGCACTGTATTCCCAATACTATCTCGGGCTTAAACCCTGCCCGCTGTGCATTTTCCAGCGCGTCGCGGTGGTAGTGCTCGGGGTGTCGTTTGTGCTGGCTGCGCTGGTGCCAGCCCGCTTTCGCGTGCCAGGTCTTGCGGCTTCGGTGCTGATTGGCCTCGTGGCCCTGGGTGGCGCGGGAGTGGCGTCGCGGCATCTGTATATCCAGTCGTTGCCGGCGGACAAGGTGCCGGTTTGCGGCGCGAACCTCGAGTACATGCTGGATGTGTTCCCGCTGTTCGATGTGCTGCGCAAGGTACTCACCGGCTCCGGCGAATGCGCAAAGGTTGATTGGACCTTCCTGGGCCTCGCGATGCCTGCCTGGGTGCTGATTGCAATGCTCGGGCTTGGCACTTTCGGTGTGCTGCTGAACTGGCGCGGCCGCCGCTAGAAAGCTACGCCATCAGGCGCCGCAGCGACTCCACATACATCAGGTGTAGCGCTTCGATTTCGGCAACTGCCACCGACTCATTGACCTTGTGAATGGTGGCGTTGGTGACCCCCAGCTCCACAACCTGGCTGCCCAGCGTGGCGATGAAGCGGCCATCCGATGTGCCGCCGCCAGTGCTGAGCTTTGGCGCAATTCCTGTCACATGCTTCACCGCCTCACACACGGCCTGCGACAGCGGGCCAGCCGGCGTATAGAAGGGCTCGCCCGACACATACCATTCGATCGTGTAACGCACGCCGTGCTTGTCGAGGATTCCCTCTACCGTGCGGCGCAGCGATTCCTGCGTCTGCACCGGTGAATAGCGCAGGTTGAATCGCGCTTTCAGCTCGCCGGGTATAACGTTTGGCGCACCAGTTCCCGCATTCAGGTTGGATACCTGGAAGCTGGTGGGCTGGAAGTGTTCGTTGCCCTCATCCCAAACGTGCGCGGTAAGTTCGGCCAGGGCAGGGGCGAGCATGTGCACCGGATTCTTCGCCAGATCCGGGTAGGCCACATGTCCCTGCACACCATGCACAGTAAGTCTGCCGCTGAAAGAGCCGCGACGCCCGATCTTGATCGTGTCACCGACCCGGTGTTCGCTGGAAGGTTCGCCCACGATGCACCAGTGGATTTGCTGGCCGCGGGCGCGCAGCACTTCGACCACGCGCTTGGTCCCATCCACCGAGGGGCCTTCTTCATCGCTGGTGATCAGAAACGCGATCGTGCCCTTGTGGTCCGGGCGTTCGCGTACAAAGGTTTCCGCAGCCGTAACCATGGCGGCGAGGCCGCTTTTCATGTCGGCCGCACCACGGCCGTAGAGCGTCCCGTTTACGACGGTGGGCTTGAACGGGTCGGTGCGCCATTCCTCCAGGGGACCAGTCGGCACCACGTCCGTGTGGCCGGCAAAGCAGAGCACTGGCGCGCCTGTGCCGTGGGTTGCCCAGAAATTCTCGACGCCACCGAAGTTCAGTGGCTCGTTCCTGAACCCTACTGCCGCCAGGCGTTCCATCATCACTTGCTGACAGCCCTGATCGACTGGGGTTACGGAGGCGCGGGCGATGAGGTCCTGCGTCAGCTGCAGGGTGTCAGGGTTCTGCAATGTCGGGATTCCGTTGGCTGTTTCCGGGTTGGCAAGCCGCAGGAGTGTATTGGATTCAGCGGAATTAAGGGTGGTCCGGGAAGTGCCGGACTGCAACCAGACTGAAATATTTGGTCTTTACAGTGCGCTCATGTCGCAGGTTGCCAACACCACCTTAACCAGGAGTCAAGTACATGTTCCGTAAAGTCCCGCTCAATGCCGCCGTGATTTCATTTGCGCTGTTCGGGTCAGTGGCCATGGCCCAGTCCGGTCGTGACTACGTCACCGTGGTGGGTTCATCGACTGTCTATCCGTTCACCACGACCGTGGCGGAACAGTTTGGCAAGGCCAGCAAGTTCAAGACGCCAAAGGTGGAGAGCACCGGTACCGGAGGCGGCATCAAGTTGTTCTGTGGCGGGGTGGGTGTGCAACACCCGGATGTCGCCAATGCCTCGCGCGCCATCAAGCCCGCCGAAGTCGAGACGTGCAAGAAGGCCGGTGTGACGGATATCGTAGAGGTCAAGGTGGGTTACGACGGAATTGTCGTAGCCAGCTCGATCAAGGGCAAGCCCTATAAGCTGACCCGCAAGGATATTTACCTTGCGCTCGCGAAGCAGGTGCCGGATCCGGCCGCTCCCACGAGCCTGATTGCAAACCCCTACAAAACCTGGAACCAGGTCAACAGTTCGCTGCCTGCCGACAAGATCGAAGTGCTGGGGCCGCCGCCGACCTCCGGTACTCGCGACGCTTTCATCGAGCTGGTGATGGAACCCGGTTGCTCGAACTTCGCCTGGATCAAGTCGCTGAAGGATGTCGATGAAGCCCGCTTCAAGAAGGTGTGCGATTCAATCCGCGAAGACGGTGGTTACGTGGAGGCCGGCGAGAACGACAACCTGATCGTGCAGAAGCTGGAAGCCAACCCGAAGGCATTGGGCATCTTCGGTTACAGCTTCCTCGAAGAGAACATCAGCCAGCTGCAGGGCGCGGCAGTGGATGGCGTGGCGCCGACCTTCGACAACATCGCGTCCTCGAAGTACCCGATCTCCCGTCCGCTCTTCATTTACGTGAAAAAGGCTCACCTGGGTGTGATTCCGGGTCTGCGCGAATTCGTGACGGAGTATGTCAGCGACCGCTCGATGGGCGATGAGGGCTATCTCGCCGGCAAGGGCTTGGTGCCGATGTCGGCCGCCGAGCTCGCAAAGGTGCGTGCCAACGTCCTCGGCAAGATCAAGTAACGCAGTACACCAACGAACTACAGGATTCAGAAATGCACAAATCTTCCAAGAATGGTACGGCTTCCCTGTTCGCGCCGGCCAAGGCATTTGCCAGCGTGCTGGTCCTTGCAACAGGTGCGCCGGTGACCGCCCGTGCAGCCGCCGATCAGGTCAGCGAGCTGAAAGCTGCAGTCGAAGCGCTGCAGAAGCGCATCGACACGCTGGAGTCCACCAATGATCGCCAGACGGACCAGATTGCGATGGTCCGCAGCAACGTTCCCAGCTGGGTGCCGAATTTCACCTGGAAGGGTGACTTCCGCTACCGCAACGAGAACATCGAGCAGGAGTTTGCGCCCGACCGCAACCGTGATCGCATTCGGGTGCGCGCGGGCTTCGTGGCCAAGGTGAACGATACGGTCAAGGTGGAGATCGGTCTGTCCACATCGGAATACGGTGGCACCCTTACCGACGGTGGTGATTCGCGCTCCTCCAACCAGACGTTGACCAACGGCAATTCCAGAAAGGCCATCTTTGCGGACCTGGCCTATGCCGAGTGGCAGCCGCACGCCGACTGGAAATTCACTGTTGGAAAAATGAAGTACCCCTGGGTGCGAGCCGGCCAGAGCGTGTTCTTCGACGGTGATGTGAATCCCGAGGGACTCGCAGTCAACTTTACGCACGGCGATTTCTTCGCCAGTTCCTTCTACAACATTCTTGAAGAGCGCAATTCGTTCACTGTCGGCACCACTGTGTTCGGGGCGGGCGAATCGACCATGGGTGGATTCCAGTTCGGCTGGAAGCCGATGATCGGTCCCGGGCGCCTGACGCTGGCCGCAGGCTACTTCGACGCCAACAGCGTCAAGAACCGGGCGCCCGTGTACGTCGCCGCCAACGGCAACACCACGAAGAACACCGGCTGCTTTGGCGGTGGCACGGGCTGCCTCGCCAACGACTACGACCTGATGGAAGTGTTCGCGCAGTATGACTTCACGGCGATCGCGGGCAGGCCGCTGTCCCTGTATTTGGACTACGTGAAGAACGACAAGGCCATCAACAGCATGGATACGGCATATAGCACGGGGGTGCTCTACGGCAAGGCGTCGGATCCGCGCACCTGGGAGATCGGCTTCTACTACGCCAAGGTCGAAAAGGATTCGCTCTACGGGGAATACATCGATTCCGACTGGGGCGCGGGTAACACCGATGGCAAGGGCACCACTCTCAAGTTCGGTTATGCCTTCGCGAAGGGCTGGACGTTCAATGGAACGTACTTCCTGAACAAGACGAACATGGATGTGGCGGCAAGCGGCACGGGCGTGCCTGCCGGCACCTTCAACCGCGACTACAAGCGGTTGCAGCTTGATCTGAACTTCAAGTACTAAAGGCCGGCCCGCAAGGCATTTCCGGCGGCGGCTTTAGTTGTCCGCCGCCGGGAACTGCCACATCGGCGAGGTATACTTGCCCGCCTAAGGTGGCTCCAACACACCGGCCCTGTCCTGACAACCGCGGATTAACATGTCTATTGGCGCATTGCTGTTGTTGATCGCCGCAATGGGGGTGCTGGGCTACTGGCTCGGCAAGTACCGCTCTCTGGCCCTGGTTGGCGGCGGTCGCGGCATTCGCCGCCTGCACTCCCTGCCCAGCTACCATGGATTCCTGACTGCGCTCTGGTGTGCTCTTCCCTGTCTGGCCGTGCTGCTTCTTTGGGTGTCCTTTCAGGACAGCGTCATTACTTCCCTGGTTACCCGCGGCATGGGCGAAGCCGCGCCGCGCGACAGCGCTTCCCTCGGATTGCTGATGAACGACGTACGCAATGTCGCGTCGGGCGCGGTTCCGGCCCAGAGTGTCAGCGAGGCGGCGCGCATGGCCGCAGCCACCTACGGGCGGCTGCGCTCCACATTCTCGCTCGCGCTCACTGGAACCATCCTTGCGCTGGGTCTGCTGGGTGTGTTCTGGGTACGGTCGCGTATCCGGCCTGAGCTTCGCGCGCGCAATGCCGTTGAGTCCATCTGCGAAAAACTGCTGCTCGCGTGCTCCACGCTCGCCGTGTTCGTGACGCTGGGAATTGTCCTCTCCGTGGTTTACGAATCGGTGCTGTTCTTCCGCTCCGTGCCGGTGCATGAATTCCTGTTTGGAATCGAATGGAGTCCGCAGACGGCGTTACGCGCCGACCAGGTCGGGTCCTCTGGAAGTTTCGGAGCGGTACCTTTGTTTCTCGGCACCATGATGATCTCGGGCATCGCGCTGCTGATAGCTGTGCCTATCGGACTGTTTTCGGCCATCTACCTTGCCGAATACGCCAATCGCCGGTTTCGCGCCCTGGCGAAGCCATTGATAGAAGTCCTGGCAGGCATCCCGACTGTTGTGTACGGTTTTTTTGCCGCCCTGACCGTCGGTCCGGCATTGCGTACCTTCGGCGAACAGATGGGCCTGGACGTTGCTTCCGAGAGCGCGCTGGCTGCAGGCCTTGTCATGGGAATCATGATCATTCCGTTCGTGTCGTCGCTGTCCGATGACATGATCTCGGCTGTGCCGCAGTCGCTGCGGGATGGCGCCTACGCGCTGGGCGCCACGCGTTCCGAAACCATCAAGCAGGTGGTATTGCGCGCGGCCCTGCCGGGAATAGTCGGTGGTGTGCTGCTGGCCGCGTCGCGCGCCATCGGCGAAACCATGATCGTGGTCATGGCCGCCGGGCTTGCAGCGAACATGACCTGGAATCCGCTAGAGGCCGTCACCACGGTGACCGTGCAGATCGCGACGCTGCTGACCGGCGACCAGGAATTCGACAGCCCCAAGACACTGGCTGCCTTTGCGCTGGGCCTGGTGCTGTTCCTGGTGACCTTGGTGCTAAACGTCTTCGCGCTGTTCATAGTCCGCAAGTACCGGGAGCAGTATGAGTAGCCGCTCCGCCACCGAAACCCGCGCACTGGTGGAAAAGAGCCTGCGTCGCCGCTACTGGGCGGAGCAACGTTTCCGTGCCTATGGGTTGGGTTCCGTGCTGATTGGTATGGCATTCGTGCTGTTTCTGTTCGGCACGCTGTTCTCGCAGGGCTATTCGGCGTTTCGTCAGGCTCGCATCACGCTCGATATCTTTTACGATCCGGCGATCATCGATCCCGAAGGAACGCGCACCGCGGAGACCCTGGCAACCGCCAATTACATAGCGCTGGTGCGCGCCTCATTGCGCGCGCAGTTTCCAGGTGTGGAAGGACGGGAACGGACGCGTGCGCTCTATGACCTTACCAGCAGTTCCGCATCGTTCGACCTGCAGCACCAGGTCGAGAATGATCCCAGGCTGATCGGTCAGCGGCAACGCGTGTCGTTCCTGGCATCTGCCAATGTCGATCAATTGCTGAAAGGCAGGATCGATCGGGACATTCCCGAGGCAACCCGTGCTCTCAACGATGAACAGATTGGCTGGATCGACACATTGCAGTCCAATGGGCAGCTCGCACTGTCGTTCAACTCGCACTTCTTTACCGGCAGCGATTCACGGGAACCGGAACAGGCCGGCGTATGGGGTGCCGTCGTGGGCACGATATATACCTTGGCGGTAACCCTGCTGTTGTCGTTTCCCATTGGCGTGGCGGCGGCGATTTACCTGGAAGAGTTCGCGCCCCGCAATTTCTGGACCGACCTGATCGAAGTCAATGTCAACAACCTTGCGGCGGTCCCTTCCATCGTGTTCGGCCTGCTGGGCCTCGCGATGTTCCTGAATATTTTCGGCATGCCCCGTTCGGCGCCGCTGGTCGGTGGATTCGTGCTGACTCTGCTGACTCTGCCTACCATCATCATCGCTGGCCGTGCAGCGTTTAAAGCCGTTCCTCCCTCGATTCGTGAAGCTGCGCTCGGCATGGGCGCATCAAAGCTGCAGATGGTCGGGCATCATGTGTTGCCGCTGGCAATGCCGGGGGTGCTGACGGGCACCATCATCGGCATGGCTCGTGCGCTGGGGGAGACCGCGCCCTTGCTGTTGATCGGCATGGTGGCATTCATCGTCGAAGTGCCGGGCTCCCTGACGGATCCCGCCACTGTGCTGCCCGTGCAGATCTACCTCTGGGCCGACCTTCCGGAACGGGCCTTTCTCGAGCGGACTTCAGCCGCAATCATCGTGCTGCTGGTGTTCCTTGTCGTCATGAATGCAACCGCCGTCATACTGCGCAATCGATACGAGCGCCGCTGGTAGCCCAGGAGTCCTCACGCATGTCCGCTGAACCGATAGAACTGCGCACCACCCCCATGCTCCCCGTGGGCGCGGAGTGCAAGACAGTTGGCAGTGTGCTGGTCGACGACCCGCTGATCTGCGCCCGGGAAGTGGATGTCTACTACGGCGAGAAGCGCGCGATCCACAACGTGAATATCGATATCGCGCGCAACCAGGTGCTGGCAATGATCGGCCCGTCGGGTTGCGGCAAGTCGACCTTTCTGCGCTGTTTCAATCGCATGAACGATACGATCGAGGGCGCGCGCGTCACCGGCCGAATCGTCATGGAAGACACGGACATCTACGACAAGCGCCGGGACGTGGTGCAGCTGCGGGCGCGCATCGGCATGGTGTTCCAGAAGCCGAACCCATTTCCGAAGACCATCTACGAAAACGTTGCCTATGGTCCACGCATCCACGGGCTGGCAGCCGATCGCGTCGAACTGGATGAAATCGTCACCACCAGTCTGCGCCGGGCGGGGCTTTGGGATGAGGTGAAAGACCGTCTCAACAGCCCGGGGACGGGCTTGTCCGGCGGCCAGCAGCAGCGACTGTGCATCGCGCGCACGATCGCGGTGAATCCCGAAGTAATCCTGATGGACGAGCCATGTTCGGCGCTTGATCCCATTGCCACGGCGCGCATCGAAGACCTGATCGACGAACTGCGCGCCAGCTACGCCATCGTGATCGTTACCCACTCCATGCAGCAGGCCGCGCGCGTTTCACAACGCACCGCGTACTTTCATCTCGGCGATCTCATCGAAGTCGGCGAGACCGACCGGATCTTCACCAATCCGCGGCATAAGCTGACGGAGGACTACATCACGGGGCGGTTCGGTTAGGTTGCGGCCCACCGGTGCCGAAGCTGCCCGCTGGTTCCCCCGGGGTTGCGTACCAGGGGATTCCCGGCAGTTCGCCACTAGCCAATATCCCTGCGCATACATGAGCCAGATGACCGTTCTGTCATGTATAGCCGGTAGTCACGCACTAAGATGTCCAATTGCAGGACGAAAGTCCCGCATCGAGTTTGAGGATCCTTAATGCGCCTTGTAGAAATGTCGATGCGTCGGCCGCTGACGGTCATCGTGCTCATCATTGCAGTGGTGCTTGCGTCAGCCATGGCGCTGCAGAAAATGGCGCGTGACATCTTCCCGACGCTGGGCGTACCCACCATATACGTTGCCCAGCCCTACGGCGGCATGGATCCGGCACAGATGGAAGGTTACCTCACCTACTACTACGAGTATCATTTCCTCTACATCACCGGCATCGAACACGTTGAGTCCAAGTCGATCCAGGGCGCAGCGCTGATAAAACTGCAGTTCTATCCCGGCACGGACATGAACCAGGCGATGGCGGAAACGGTTTCCTACGTAAACCGCGCCCGCGCCTTCATGCCCACCGGCACGGTGGCGCCGTTTGTCACGCGCTTCGATGCCGGTAGCGTACCGGTGGGGAACCTGGTCTTCACCAGTGAGTCGCGCAGTGTTGGCGAGATGCAGGACGCAGCGCTCAACAAGGTGCGACCACTGTTTGCCACGCTGCCCGGTGTCTCCGCACCACCGCCCTTTGGCGGCAGTGCGCGCACCATCGTGCTGAACGTGAAGCCGGACAAGCTGCGCGCTTATAACATCTCGCCCGACGATATCGTCAGTGCCATCGCATCGGCCAACACCATCAGTCCGTCCGGAAACATGACTCTGGGCGATTCATACCCCATCGTGCCGCTCAATTCAGTGGTGCAGAACATCCAGGATCTGGGTGGCGTACCGCTACGTACCGGCGTTTTCCCTGCCGTGTTTGTGCGCGATGTCGCCACCATCGCGGATGCGTCGGACATCGTCACCAGCTACGCGAACATCAACGGCCGGCGCACGGTGTATGTGCCCGTTACCAAGCGCGCGGATGCCTCGACTCTGACGGTGGTGAATCTGGTCAAGCAGAATATGGCCAAGTTCCAGGCGGCCGTGCCAGATGGCATCACTGTCAGCTACGAGTTCGACCAGTCACCCTTTGTCACGCGGGCCATCGCCAGCCTGACGCTGGAAGGCGCATTGGGCGCGCTGCTGTCGGGCCTCATGGTGCTGCTGTTCCTGCGCGACTGGCGCAGCGCGCTGGTGGTGGTCATCAACATTCCTCTTTCATTGATGGGCGCGACGCTGGCCCTGTGGCTCACCGGGCAGACCATCAACCTCATGACGCTGGGCGGTCTCGCGCTGGCCGTTGGCATCCTGGTGGACATGTCGACCGTCACGGTCGAAAACATTCATACGCATCTGGCGAATCACAAGCGTGTTGCGCTCGCCGTGGCGGACGCCGGCCGCGAGGTTGCCTTGCCGCTGTTCATCTCCATGCTGTGCGTGCTGGCAGTGTTCATTCCCTCATTGTTCATGGAAGGAGCGGGCAAGGCGCTGTTTGTGCCGCTGGCGCTGGCCGTTGGGTTCTCGATGGTGGCGGCGTATCTGTTCGCCAACACCTTCGTACCGGTGATTTCAACGTGGCTGATCCGCAGCCATCGCCAGCAGGAGTTCGCCACTGCTGAACACACCACGTCGGCCTTCAACCGTTTTCGCAAACGATACCTGCGCAGCCTGCTGCCCACGCTGAATAACCGCTTGGTAACCGTGCTGGCTTACCTGATCGTCACTGGGCTCGCCGTTGCACTCATCGGTGGCCGCCTTGGCACGGAGATCTTCCCAAAATCCGACGCCGGACAACTGCAGCTGCGCATTCGCGGGCCGGCCGGCACCAACGTCGAGAAGACCGAAGCCACTGCGCAGCGGGTGCTCGAGTCGATCAAGGCAGCTGCAGGGCCACAGAACGTGGCCATCACGCTGGCTTTCGTGGGCGTTCATGCGCCCAATTACCCGATCAACCTTGTGTACCAGTGGAACGGCGGACCGGAAGAAGGCATTCTGCAGGTGCAGATGAAGGACGGCGCTCACGTCAACATGAGCGCGCTGCGCGAGACGTTGCGCAAACAGTTTCGGGAGGAACTGCCGGACGTCGCGATCTCCTTCGAGCCGGCCGACATCATCAGTCGCGTCATGAGCTTTGGCGCCAATACGCCCATTGAAGTCGCGGTGAGCGGCTCCAGCCTCCCGGCCAGTCGCGCATTTGCCGAAAAGATCCGCGACAAGCTTGCGGGCATTCCTGCGCTGCGCGATCTGCAGTTCGGGCAGTCGCTGGACTATCCCACGGTGAAAGTGGACATGGATCGCGAACGCGCTGGCCTGATGGGCGTCAAGACTGCTGATGTGGCACGTTCACTCACTGCCGCGACGGCTTCCAGCCGCTTTACAACGCCGATCTACTGGGCTGATGCAGGCAGCGGCGTGGCATACCAGATACAGGTCCAGATTCCCAAGGCAAGCATGAACTCACTCGAGGAACTGGGTAATCTGCCGATCGCCGCACGCGGCAACACCTCCATTCCGTTGCGCTCCGTTGCCAAAATATCCACCGGCACGGCCGTGGGTCAGTACGAACGCTACAACATGCAGCGGATGGTGTCGGTGACGGCGAATATCGAAGGCGGCGACCTGGGTAGTGTCGCAAAAGATGTTACCGCGGCCCTCGCCGAACTCGGTGAGACACCGACGGGCGTGAGCGTGGACCTGCGCGGTCAGGTCACACCGATGAACCAGATGCTCGGTGGTCTGCGCGATGGCCTGTACCTCGCCATCATCGTGATCTTCCTGTTGTTGGCTGCCAATTTCCAGTCTCTGCGGCTGGCGCTGATCGTCATTTCTTCGGCACCGGCGGTCATCGCTGGTGTTGCATTGGCGCTGTGGGTGACGGGCACGACTCTCAATGTGCAGTCCTTCATCGGGGCGATCATGGCCATTGGTGTGGCTGTGGCCAATGCCATCCTGCTGGTCACCTTTGCCGAACGCAGCCGCATCGGCGGCATGAGCGCGAGGGATGCCGCCGCTGACGGCGCGCAGAGCCGACTGCGCCCAATTCTCATGACGAGCCTTGCGATGATGGCCGGCATGCTGCCGATGGCGCTGGGCATGGGTGAAAGCGGCGAGCAGACCGCACCGCTGGGTCGCGCGGTGATCGGCGGGCTGCTCGGCGCGACCATTGCAACGCTGTGGGTGCTGCCGGCCGTCTTTTCGCTGCTCCGCAACCGGGCCAGCACCGGCTCACGCTCGCTGGATCCGCACGATCCAGAAAGTGGTCACTATGCCTCACCTCTCACGGCGTCCTGAACGACAACCTGAAGTACACACACCGAGCGCTACCAGTCATGCCAAACCACAAATTGTCTTTCCGGGCTTCCCGCACCGCATTGACGGGCCTGCTGTTGTCGCCCCTCATCTTGATCGGCATCTGTCACGCCCAGGCTCCGAAACCGAGCGTCGCGGTTGCCGTTCAGGTCGCGCAACCCGTAAAGGGTGGCGTGCAACGCTGGGTATCGCTGCCGGGCAGCATCAAGCCCCTGCAGGAAGTTGTGCTGTACGCCAAGGTGGCCGGATATCTGCAATCCATCAGCGTGGACAAGGGGGACAGCGTGAAGGCCGGCGCGACGCTGGCGATTCTGGAAACCCCGGAACTCAGCGCTGACCTGGCGCGCTATCGCGCCGAAAGTGATGCCGCAACGACCGAATATGGGCGTATGCAGCAGGCAGTCACGCAGGCGCCGGACCTGGTCATGCCAGTGGAGCTGGATCGCGCCAAAGGCAAGTACGAAGTTGCAAAGGCCAATCTGGCGCGCATCCAGACCCTGATGACGTTCAGCCGCATCACCGCGCCGTTTTCCGGCATTGTGACCAAACGCTTCGTCGACGTCGGCGCGTTCATCCCTGCCGCCACCTCCGGCAGCGCAGCACAAAGCGCCGCCGTCCTGACGCTGATGGACTTCAGTACGGTGCGAGTGCAGGTGGCAGTGCCAGAGGCCGAGGCGCCACTGGTAGCCAGGGGCCAGCCGGCACGCTTCCGCGTGGAAGGACTCGGTGAGCGCAGGTTTGAAGGCAGGATCTCGCGACTCGCCTATGCACTGGACGAAGGCAGCAAGACCATGCTGGTTGAACTGGAGATCCCCAATCCGAAGCTGGAACTGCGTCCCGGCATGTATGCCAGCGTGCAATTGGCGCTGCAGCGTCACGACAATGTGATGCTGATCCCCACCGCAGCACTGGTGATGGAAAAGGCCAACGCATTCACGTACACGGTCAATGGCACCAGCGCGAAGAAGCGCCCACTGAAGATCGGCTTCAATGACGGTATGGTTGTAGAGGTGCAGGAAGGCATCGCCGCCACTGATACCGTAATCCTCGCGGGCAAGACGCCACTGACAGACGGCATGGCCATTCAGGTTGCCGCGAAATGAAACCGGTCCGCAGCACACGCCGCTCCTGGGCGCACCTCCTGCTGCTGGCGGCCATGGCGACGCTTGCGCCGCTGGCCATCTATGCGCAGATCGCCGCCAACAACACCTACGTCATCGATCTGCCCACAGTGCTGCGGCTGGCGCGCGCCGACAACCTGGATGTAAAGCTGGCACAGGAGCGCATCAACGAGGCGAAGAACAATCACAGCGCTGCAGTGGCGAAGTTCCTGCCGTGGGTCACCGCCGGCGTCAGCTTCCGCAGCCATGAAGGCCGGACGCAGGCTGTGGATGGCACGATGCTGGACGTCGACAAGCAGAGCACCAGCGTGGGACCAACCATTACGGCACAGATGGATATCGGGGATGCGCTGTTCACTACGCTTGCCGCCCGGCAATACATTGCAGCCGCCAATGCAGCGCTGGCGGCGCAGGAACAGGACAGCGCCCTGTCGGCGGCCAGCGGCTACTTCAATCTGCTGCAGGCCAAGGCCGTCCTGGAAGCCAACCGCGAAGCGCTCGCCACCTCGGTGGCCTATGAGCAGCAGCTGCAGGGTGGTGTCGAAGCCGGCGTAATCTTCAAGGGAGATCTGCTGCGCGTGCAAACCCAGACGCAGCGCTATCAGGCCGGCATCGTGCAGGCACAACAGCAGCAGCGCGCAGCTTCCGCACGGTTGGCTGAGCTGCTGCATCTGGATCCGGTGGTTGTGCTGATACCCCAGGACAATGAGTTGCTGCCGATAGAGCTTGCGGGCATCGGCGGAGTGCGGAATCAGGCTGCAACGGATCTGATCACGCAGGCCCTGAACAATCGCGCCGAGCTGCAGCAAGGCCAGGCGCAGGTGCAGGCAGCCCGTGAAGCGCAGAAGAACGCCAGGTTCGGTCCGTTCATTCCCTCGGTGGGCGCGCAGGCATTTCTGGGTGCGCTCAGTGGCGGAAGTGATGGCGACAGCGGCCACTTCAGCGGATCTCGCGACTACTACATTGGCCTGAACTGGCGGTTCGGCCCGGGCGGTCTGTTCGATTTCACACGCAGCCGGGCCGCGACGTCGAAACTGCACACGGCTGAACTGGGGCTTGAGAAGACGACCAGCAGCATTCAGCGACAGGTCATCGAGGCGCAGGCTCGCGTGCAGTCTGCAGCCGGGCAGATGACTGCCACCCGCAGCGCCCTTGGCAATGCCACCGAGACCCTGCGGCTGACGCGCGAGCGCAAGCAGCTGGGTGTCGGCATCGTGCTGGAGGATATTCAGGCGCAGCAGGAACTGGTCCGAACCCGGACGGAGTACCTGAGCGCCATCACCGAATACAACAAGGCTCAGTACGAGCTGGGCAAGGCGCTGGGGAGCCTGTAGCGAAGTCCGTGTGTCCGCCGACCCAGACTTGGCGTGTTTCGGCTTCTCATCAAGCGGGGTCCGGAAGGCTATACGCCGTCAGACTTGTCCGCGCATCTCGACATCCCTGCACCCACACTGTCCTTTCACCTCCGGGAGCTTGTACACGCCGGCCTTGTTGCCAGTCGCCGGGACGGTCGCAATCTGTTCTATAGCCCCAACCTTGCACGCATGAACAAACTCGTCAGTTTCCTCACCGACAACTGTTGCAGCCTGGCGAGCGGGGTCTGTGATGCCGACTGCCGGCCCGGTGGGGCAATTGCCTTGAAAAAACGCGCGTGAACGAATGAGGAACGTTGCGTGAACGAGCGTCCATACAATGTTCTCTTTCTTTGCACTGGCAACTCTGCCCGCAGCATTCTTGCCGAAAGTCTCATCAACCATTGGGGTCGTGGCAAGTTTCTGGGGTTTAGTGCAGGCAGCCATCCCAAGGGCGAAGTGCATCCAATCGCAATCGAACTACTGCGCCGCATGAAGATGCCGGCGGAGGGCCTGCGCAGCAAGAGTTGGGATGAATTCGCAGCACCCGGCGCTCCGGCCCTCGATTTCGTCTTCACTGTCTGCGACAACGCGGCAGGGGAAGTCTGTCCGTACTGGCCGGGCCAGCCCATGACCGCTCATTGGGGCGTCGAAGACCCCGCTGCAGTGGAGGGCGCTGAAGCCGAGAAGTGGATTGCTTTCCGGCAGGCGTTCAACCAGCTGGAGAACGGCATAAAGATTTTCACCAGCCTGCCGTTGCGAACTCTGGATCGAATCAAGCTGCAGGAGACTCTGAACGCCATCGGCAAGACTCACCTGGAAGATCCGGTGTGAGTGTTGGCCGCAGATTGCTGGCTGAAGGGGTGGGCACGGCCATTCTGGCCGCGACCGTGATCGGCTGGTGCTCGTGGTTCTGAGCTGTGCGTCGGTCAGGGACGCCGCATGGCGCGTCCCTGCATGGATTGGCGCGGCATACTGGTTTACGGCGTCAACCTCCTTCGCAAATCCAGCGATCACCATCGCACGCGCGCTCAGTGACACCTTTGCGGGTATCAGGCCTTTGGATGCCCCGGCGTTCATCCTTGCTCAGCTGGCAGGTGCGTTCGTCGCCGTGGTGGTCGCAGGAGTGTTATTCAATGACACCGGAAAAGCGCGAGTCTCCTGAGTGGCGTAATGATGTGCCACCGCCGGTATTAGTCTGTCGAGCGCAGCAGCTCGTTAATCGAAGTCTTGGCGCGCGTCTTCGCATCGACGCGCTTGACGATCACGGCGCAGGCCAGGCTGTACTTGCCGTCGCTGGATGGCAGTGAGCCCGGCACGACAACCGATCCGGGTGGCACGCGACCGTAGGTGGTCTCGCCAGTGGCGCGGTCATAGATGCGCGTGCTCTGGCTGATGTATACGCCCATGGCGAGCACGGAGCCTGCGCCGACGATCACGCCTTCCACCACTTCGGAGCGCGCTCCGATGAAGCAGTCGTCTTCGATGATGGTGGGCGAGGCTTGCAATGGTTCCAGCACGCCGCCGATGCCGACTCCGCCCGAAAGGTGCACGTTGCGGCCGATCTGCGCGCAGGAGCCGACAGTGGACCAGGTGTCCACCATGCTGCCGGAGTCGACATACGCACCGATGTTCACGAAGGACGGCATCAGCACGACGTTGGGCGCTATGTAGGAGCCGCGCCGGGCGGTGGCCGTCGGCACCACGCGCACCCCGCCGGCCTTGAGTTCGGCGGCATTCTGGTTGGCAAACTTCAGCGGCACCTTGTCGTAGTAGCGCAGCGCGCCGGCATCGATGGGCTGGTTGTCGTTGACGCGGAAATACAGCAGCACGGCTTTCTTCAGCCATTCGTTCACCTGCCAGCGGTCGTCGATCTTCTCGGCAACACGCGCCCGGCCGGTGTCGAGCAGGCCGATGCAGTCTTCGATTGCGTGTCGCAGCGAGCCGTCGACGGTGGACGGGGTGATGTCGGCGCGCCGGTCGAATGCGCCTTCGATGATCTGTTGCAGGGACTCGCTCATGTTTTCCTGGTGTGTCGTGAAAGTATGAAGTCGCGCAGTCGGGTCGCAGCCTGCACACATTCTTCTTCCGAAGCAACGAGTGAGATGCGGATGAAACCTGCGCCGGGATTGCCATGCGGCGTCTGGCGGGCGAGATAGCCGCCAGGCACGACGGTGACGTTCTGTGCGGCGAACAGGCCGGCAGTGAACGCCTCGTCATCGCCGCCAACGTTCAGCCACAGGTAGAAGCCGCCGGCAGGACGGGTCGCCTTGATCACCGGCGCCAGGATCGGCAGCACCTGATCGAATTTGCGACGGTACAGGGAACGGTTGGCGACGACGTGGGCGTCGTCATTCCAGGCGGCGACACTGGCCTTCTGCGTCGGTATCGGCATGGCGCAGCCGTGGTAGGTGCGATACAGCAGAAATGACTTGATCAGCGCCGCGTCCCCGGCAACAAAGCCGGAGCGCAGGCCGGGCAGGCTCGATCGCTTCGACAGCGAGTGGAATGTCATACAGCGCGTGAAGGCGTTGTTGCCCATCGCCGCGGCGGCGCTGAGCAACGACGGCGGTGGCGAAGATTCGTCATCGAAGAGATCCGCGTAGCATTCGTCCGCTGCAACCACAAAGTCATGCTGTTCGGCCAGGCATAGCGCGCGTTGCAGGTAGTCATTGTTCATGACCGCGCCGACCGGGTTGGCAGGGCTGCACAGGAACAACAGCTGGCAGCGCTGCCAGACGTCGGCAGGCACGGCGTCGAGATCCGGCAGGAAGCCGTTGTCAGTAGTGGTGTTCAAATAGTACGGCTCGGCGCCAGCCAGCAGAGCGGCACCTTCATAAATCTGGTAGCCCGGGTTCGGCATCAGCACGAGAGGTGCCTGCGTGCCGCTGCGGGAATCCACCATGGCCTGTACGAAGGCAAACAGGGCTTCTCGCGTGCCGTTTACCGGCAGTACCTGTGCTTCGCCATCGACACTACCTACAGACATCCCGAAGCGTCGCTCGGCCCAGCGGGCAGCCGCATGACGCAACGCCGGTTCGCCGCGCGTCGCCGGATAGCTACCGAGTTCTGCCAGGTGCTCGCGCAGGGTATCCAGAACGAACCCGGGTGGCGCGTGCCTGGGTTCGCCGATCGACAAGGGAATGTGCGACAGCCCTGCAGGCGGCACCAGCCCCTGTTTCAGGATCGCAAGGCGTTCGAACGGATAGGCGGCAAGCCGCTGGAATCCCGGATTCATCGCAATCAGGCCGGCCGGACAAGCGCCGCGATCAGCTTGTTCTTGAGCTGCTCGGCGGTCACATCGTCCAGCGGGCGCTGCGCGGTGTCGGTGATGTAGAACACGTCCTCGGCGCGTTCGCCGATGGTGCTGATGCGTGCGCCCTGCAGGTCGATGCGCTCCTCCCAAAATACCTTGCCGACGTCGCATAGCAGGCCGGGCCGGTCACCGCACACCAGTTCCAGCGCCGAACGGTTGTTACGGAAGTCCCGGGTGATGATCACGCGTGTCGGAGTATTGAACATGCGCACCTGACGGGGCGCGCGACGCGACACCTCCATCGGCGATTCTTCCGGACGTCGCAGTGAGTTCCACAGCGACTGCTCCATTTCCTCGATCCGATCGGCGTCGGTGATGGGGGAGCCGTTGTCCTCCAGCACGTGGTAGATGTCGAGGCTGAAACCATTGGCTGCCGGGGTGATGCGCGCATCGACAATTGTCAGGCCTTGCTGGTCCAGCACGGCGGTGGCGCGCGCAAACCCGTGCCGGCGGTGGGGCGCGTAAATGAGTACAGCGGTTGTGCCACGTTGGCTGTGGGCCTGCACGGCGACCAGGGGCTCGTCTGCGCCACCCTCACGCGAGGCGCACAATCCGGTGAACCATGCTATTTCCTCCGGCGAGTGCCGCAGGAAGAATGTCGACGACAGCGGCGCCCACGCGCGCTCGATGTCGGCATTGTCGAATTTCTGTGGCGCCAGCAGATTGCGTGCCGTTTCCTTGTTCTCCTTGATCAGCTGCTCTTCATCCAGCGGGCTTTCCAGACCCCGGCGCAGCGCGGCGCGCACGCTTTCATAGAACTCATGGAACAGCGAGGCCTTCCACGAATTCCACAGCTTCGGATTGGTGCCGCGCACATCCGCGCAGGTCAGCAGGTAGAGATAGTCCAGGCGCGACTCATCGCCTACCAGCCGCGCGAACTCGCTCACCACTGCCGGATCGCCGATGTCCTTTTTCTGCGCGGTGACCGACAGAGTCAGATGCTGGCGCACCAGCCAGGCCACCAGTCGGGCATCGTAGGGCGAAAGGCCCTGTTCCAGGCAGAAGGCTTCGGCATCTGTTCCGCCCAGTTCGGAATGATCGCCGCCGCGACCCTTGGCAATGTCGTGGAAAAGTGCAGCCAGATAGACGATCTCCGGTTTCGGCACCAGCTGCATGATTCCGGATAGCTTCGGCAACTCGTGATCGAACTTCGCCATCGCAAGCCGGCGCAGGTTGCTGACCACGAACAGCGTGTGCGCGTCCACGGTGTAGGCATGAAACAGGTCGTACTGCATGCGGCCGACGATGCGGCCAAACGCCGGTATGTAGCGGCCCAGTACGCCATAGGTGTTCATGCGCCGCAGCTCGTGCGTGACGCCGACCGGCGCGCGCAGGATATCGAGGAACAGCCGGTGGTGACGCGGATTCTGCCGGAATTCCTCGTCGATCAGCCACAGGTGACGCGCCACGGCGCGCATCGTGGCAGCGCTGACGCCCAGCAGCTGCGGGTTCTGCTGCAGCAGCACGAACAGTTCGAGCAACGCGGAGGGGGAACGCGCGAATACATCCGCTGCAGTGGCTTCCAGGTATTCATTGCGAATCTGGAAACGCGCATTCAATACCTTCGGCGCGGTGTCGCCTGGCAGGATGGCATCGCGGAATGCCTGCAAAAGCAGCTCGTTCAGGAAGCTGACATCCAGCACCGTGCGGTAGTAACGCTGCATCAGCTGCTCGACAGCCAGCGTGTAGCTGGCATCTTCGTAGCCGAAGGCCTGGGCAAGCTTGATCTGGTGGTCGAACAGCAGCCGGTCTTCGTGGCGGCCCGTCAGGACATGCAGGCCGAAGCGCACCTTCCACAGGAAGTCCTGTGCCTGCTTCAGCTTGCGCAGCTCCGCGGGTGTCAGGAAGCCCTTGACCACCAGGTCGTCGAGGCTTTGGACGCCGAAGTGACGCTTGGCTACCCAGCCGATGGTCTGCAGGTCGCGCAGGCCACCGGGGCCGGTCTTGACGTTTGGTTCCAGGTTGTAGGCGGTGTCGTTGGCCTTCAGATGCCGTTCGCGTTGCTCCTGCAGCTTGGCTTCGAAAAAGCGGTTTGAGGGCCAGACCCGATCGGGAGCGAGTGCGGCGCGCATCTCGGCCAGCAGCGCAGGTGAACCTGCGAGCAGCCGCGCTTCCAGCAGCGTCGTCATCACGCCAACGTCCGCCGCGCTTTCTTCCGCGCATTCAGCGGCGGTGCGCACGCTGTTGCCGACCTCAAGGCCGATGTCCCACAGAAACGTGATGAGCTGTTCCAACTGCGTGCGATCTTCCGCCGACAGCGCCTTGCCGGTGGGGGTGAGAATCACGATGTCGACATCGGAGTGTGGGTGCAGTTCGCCGCGGCCATAGCCACCCACCGCCAGCAGCGTCAGTTCTGCGGCGATGTCCGCTTGCAGCAGCTGCTGCCACAACGCGCAAAGCAGCGTGTCGATGAATAGCGCGCGCGCGCGCACCAGTACTTCGATGTTCTCTTCCGCAGCGAACCGTTCGCGCAGTTCATTCTGCGCATCCTGGATCAGGGTACGGCACACGTCGCGCGAATACTGGCCCTCTACGAGCAGTTGCGGTAGCCGATCCAGCAACGGCCACGGCGGCATCTCGATCCCGCTGCTGGCATCGTCCTCGTCGAGGGAGGCCTGCTGCATGGAGACCATCAGGCAACCTTCGCGGAGTCAGCGCCGCGCTCGGCAGCGCCCAACGTGAGCACTTCAAACGCATCGGCGGTGACGAGGATGGTGTGCTCCCATTGCGCCGACAGGGAATGATCCTTGGTCACCACGGTCCAGCCATCCTCGAGCGGCGGCTTCACATGACGCTTGCCCGCGTTGATCATCGGCTCGATGGTGAAGGTCATGCCTTCGCGCAACACTGTGCCGGTGCCCGGTTTGCCGTAATGCAGCACCTGCGGCTCCTCGTGGTAGATCCGGCCGATGCCATGGCCGCAGTATTCATGCACCACGGAGAATCCTTCGCCTTCGGCGAGCGTCTGGATGGCGTGACCGATGTCGCCCAGGCGTGCGCCCGGGCGCACCAGCTGGATGGCGGACCACATGGCGGCGCGGGTAACCCGCGCCAGCCGCTCGCCCAGCACGGGGGGCTTGCCGGCGAAATACATGCGGCTGGTGTCACCGTGAAAGCCGTCGTGAATGACCGTGACGTCGATGTTGATGATGTCGCCCGCCTTGAGCTTTCTGTCATTGGGGATGCCATGGCAGACCACATGGTTGACTGAAGTGCAGATGGTCTTTGGAAAGCCGTTGTAGCCCAGGTTGGCGGGGATTGCCCGCTGCTGGTTGACGATGAAATCATGACAGATACGGTCCAGCTCGTCGGTGGACACCCCCGGTTGTACGTGGGGCCCGATCATGTCCAGCACATCGGCGGCCAGGCGGCCGGCAATGCGCATTTTCTGCTGGTCTTCAGGGGACTTGATCGTGATGGGCATCTTGAGGGGCGGAGGCTGCGGGCTGAGCCTCTCGTAAGGCGTTGTTCAGGCGGGAAGTTCATGGTATAAAGCGCGGCCTTTTTTGGCAAACCAATCCCTGCGCTTTTCGACACTGGCGGCCGGGTGTTCCAACGGCGATGCATGCATCGTTTCCGCGGAATCGCCGCCAGGGAATCGCAACAGGTCCCCAACCCGAACGATCAGAGGTATTGCTATGCCCAGCGTGTCAATGCGACAGATGCTGGAAGCGGGTGTTCATTTCGGACATCAGACCCGCTTCTGGAACCCCCGGATGGCCCAGTACATCTTCGGAGAGCGCAACCGGATCCACATCATCAATCTCGAAAAGACCCAACCTCTTTTCGCGGAAGCCATTGCCTACGCCAGGAGCGTGGTGGGAGACGGCGGCACGGTGCTGTTCGTGGGCACCAAGCGTTCGGCTCGCGATGCCGTGCAGAAGGAAGCCCTGCGTTGCGGCATGCCCTTCGTGAACCAGCGCTGGCCGGGCGGCATGCTGACCAATTTCAAGACCATCCGCCAGTCCATCAAGCGACTGATGGATCTGAACGAACTGCAGGAATCCGGTGCTCTGGACAAGCGCGGCAAGAAGGAAGCGCTGCAGCTGCGCCGCGAGATGGCCAAGCTTGAAAAGAGCCTGGGCGGCATCAAGCACATGAACTCGCTGCCGGATGCTTTGTTCGTCATCGATGTCGGTCATGAGCGTATCGCGCTCAATGAAGCCAAGAAGCTTGGCATTCCCGTCATCGCGATTGTCGACACCAATTGTTCGCCGGAAGACGTGGATTACGTTGTGCCCGGCAACGACGACGCCATGCGCGCCATCAGCCTGTACGCCTCGGCGGTTGCCGATGCCGCGCTCGAGGGCAAGGCCGCTGTGCCGCAGGTCGCCGTGGGCGAAGATGATTTCGTGGAACTCGACGAATCCGGTGCGCCGCGGCGCAATGCGGGTCGTCCGGGCGGCCGTCCGCGCCCCCAGGCTACGGTACGCAGGAAGCCGGTGGCTGCCGCAGCCCCCGATGCCGTGCCAGGCGCCCCAGTGGAAGTTGCCGAGGCCGAACTCGATGAGCCAGCTGTCGAAGGCGTGAAGGCTGGCGGCAAGGAGACCATCGGCACGGCCCGTCGTCGTCCTGTCGCCGGAGCCACTGGCGGGACGCGTGGCGGGGCACGTCGGTGAGCGTAACCGCTGAGTCAGTCCGCCAGCTGCGCGAGCGCACTGGCGCCGGCATGATGGAGTGCAAGAAGGCATTGGTTGAGGTCAGTGGAGACCTTGACGCTGCGGCCGAACTCATGCGCAAGCAGGGTCTGGCCAAGGCTGACAAAAAAGCTTCCCGCGTGGCCGCGGAAGGCGTGATTGCCACGGCCGCCAGTGCCGATGGCCGCACTGCGGTGCTGCTCGAGGTCAACTCCGAGACAGATTTTGTCGCCAGGGGTGAGGATTTCACTTCATTCGCCCGGGATGTTGCGGCTGTCGCGTTGGCTGCAAAGCCCGCCGACATCGAGGCGCTGGGCGCGCTGGCGCTGACGTCCGGCGAAACGGTGGACGAGCGTCGTCGTGCCCTGATAGCCAAGCTCGGCGAGAACATCAGTCTGCGTCGCTTCGAGCGGGTCGAAAGCACAGGGCTGCTGGGCAGCTATCTGCACGGCACGCGCATCGGCTCGCTGGTCGCGATCGAAGGCGGCGACGCCCAGCTCGCGAAGGATCTCGCGATGCATGTAGCTGCCAGCAATCCGCGCTACCTCACGGCGGCCGAAGTGCCGGCGCTTGACGTGGCGAAGGAGCGCGACATCCGCGTCGAGATCATGAAGAACGACGAGAAGAACAAGAGCAAGCCTGACGCCATCCTCGCGAAGATCGTCGAGGGCGGGCTCAACAAGTGGCTGGGCGAGATCACGCTGCTCGGGCAGCCGTTCGTGAAGGACGACAAGCTCACCATCGAGAAGCTGCTTACGGGAGCCAGCGCGAAGATTTTGCGCTACGCGCGCCTCGAGGTCGGCGCCGGCATCGAGAAGAAGAAGGATGATTTCGTCGCCGAAGTGAAGGCGCAGGCAGAGGCGCAGAAGCTCAAGGACGAAGCAAAGAGCAGGGGCGTCGAGGGGATTTAGTTTCACGCCAACAATAACCCCGCCAAGGCGGGGTTTTCTTCAACAGGGAGCAGGGAATGAGCGCACCGCGCTACAAACGCATTCTGGTCAAGCTCTCCGGCGAGGCGTTGCTCGGAGAGGCGGACTACGGCATCGATCCGGCCATGTTGAAGCGCGTGGCCGCAGAACTGGTTGAAGTCTCTGCCATGGGTGTCGAGATCGCCGTGGTGCTGGGCGGCGGCAATATTTTCCGCGGCGCGGGTCTGGCGCGGTCCGGCATGGACCGGGTAACCGCGGACCAGATGGGCATGCTCGCCACGGTGATCAACTCGCTGGCCATGCAGGACGCGGTCGAGGCACTGGGCGCTCACGCCCGGGTCATGTCGGCAATCCGCATCAACGAGGTGGCCGAGGACTTCGTGCGCCGCCGTGCGATCCGGCACCTGGAGAAGCACCGCATAGTCATCTTTGCGGCCGGCACTGGCAAACCCTACTTCACCACGGATTCGGCGGCCAGCCTGCGCGCCATCGAGATCGGCGCCGACCTGTTGCTCAAGGCCACCAAGGTGAACGGTGTGTATTCCGACGATCCGGAGAAGAACCCGGCGGCCTCACGTTATGAGACGCTGAGCTTCGACCGCGTGCTTGATGATCGCCTCGCGGTCATGGATGCAACGGCCATTGTCTTGTGTCGCGACAACCGCCTGCCGCTGCGCGTGTTCAACATGAACACTCCCGGCGACCTGCTACGGGTTGTGCGCGGCGAGAATGTCGGTACGCTCGTTACCAATGAATGATTGAAACCGGGGCCAGAACAACATGCTCAATGACATCAAGGCAGAGGCAAGCCAGCGGATGCAGAAATGCATCCAGAGCTTCCAGTCGGATCTCAAGAAGTTGCGCACGGGTCGCGCGCACCCGAGCCTGATCGAGGGCATGAAGGTCGATTTCTACGGCAGTGAATCGCCCCTCAACCAGGTGGCAAACATTTCTGTGGAAGACGGACGTACGCTGGTGGTTACCCCTTGGGATCGCAACATGGTGGCCGCCATCGAAAAGGCCATCCACAAGTCCGATCTGCATCTGACGCCGAACACAGCGGGCACCGTGATCCGCATTCCACTGCCGCCACTGACAGAAGAGCGCCGCCGCGACATCCTAAAAGTGGTGAAGCAGGATGCGGAGGCTGCGCGGGTCAGCGTGCGCAACGTGCGGCGCGACGCGCTGGCCGAGGCGAAAGAGGCGCTGAAGGAAAAACTCATCTCGCAGGACGACGAACGACGCGGTCACGACGAAATCCAGAAGCTGACCGACAAGGCCATTGCCGACATCGAGCAACTGATGGCCGTCAAGGAAAAGGAAATCCTGCAGGTCTGAGGCGCCTTCGCGCTTCCGACTGCGGGTATTCCCAATGACGCTGCCGCGTCATATTGCGATCATCATGGATGGCAATGGCCGCTGGGCCAGCGGCCGGGGCCTGCCGCGCCAGGCCGGCCACAAGGAAGGTGTCGAGCCAGTGCGCATGTGCATCCGCGAAAGCATGCAGCGGCATATCGAGGCTCTCACGCTGTTTGCCTTCAGCAGCGAGAACTGGGGCCGTCCCAGCGATGAAGTGGGCGCCCTCATGGGTCTGTTCGTGGAAGCCCTGGATCGCGAGGTGGACGAACTGCACGGTAATGGGGTGCGCCTGCTGTTTATCGGGGAGCGCCAGAATTTTCCCGTTCGGCTGCAGACTCGCATGCTTGCAGCCGAGGAGCGCACGGTGGCGAATACCGCTTTGCGGCTGCAGATCGCTGTGGGGTACGGCGGCCACTGGGATATCGCGAACGCCGCGCGGGAACTTGCCAGCCGCTGCGTTAGTGGCGCCATGCGCCCGGCGGAAATCACTCCCGCGATTCTGGGGGAGGCCATGCAGCTTGCCGGCATTCCTGATCCGGATCTTTTCATCCGGACCGGCGGCGAAAAACGCATCAGCAATTTCCTGCTCTGGAATCTCGCGTATACCGAGCTGTATTTCTGCGACGAACTCTGGCCTGAGTTCAATGCAGCAGGATTCGAAGCGGCACTCAAGTTCTTTGCCGCGCGAAACCGGCGCTACGGCCTCACCGATGCACAACCCGGTGCCGCGAAGTGATCCGGCAGAGGGTTATTTCGGCGCTGTTCATCGCGGCGTTGCTGATCGGCGCGGTGCTGGGGTTGCCGGCCTTCTGGTCGGCGCTGGCGCTAAGCGTCGTGATGCTGGCCGCGTCGTGGGAGTGGTCGGGGTTTGTGGGGAGCAGACGTCGCTGGGTTCGCGCCGCGTTCGTTGCCATGTCAATCGGCCTGTGCGTGTGCTGGTGGCTGATTACCAATACTCCCGCTGCGCTGCGCCTGGTGCTTTGGTTCGCGCTGTCGTTCTGGTGCTTGGCACTGCTATGGGTGTTCTGGATGCCGCAACGGGTCAACAGCGCGAGTGTGGGCGCGGCGGGATTGCTGGCGCTGTCACTGGCCTGGCTTGCTCTGGTGCGCATGCGCATGGACCTGCAGGATGGCGATCGCGCCGTACTGTATGCCCTGCTCATCGTCTGGCTGGCAGACAGTGGTGCCTATTTCGCCGGTCGTGCCTGGGGCGTGCGCAAGCTGGCGCCGGCCGTTTCGCCCGGCAAAACCTGGGCGGGCATGTGCGGTGGCCTGGCCGCATGCGCCGTTCTGGCTGCACTGACCGCTTGGATAGCAGGAATTCCAGTGACATCACTACTGCTGGTCACCCTCATCGCCGGCGCTTTCTCCGTGGTGGGTGATCTAACCGAAAGCCTGTGCAAGCGCTTTGCAGGACTCAAGGACAGCGGCTCGCTGATTCCTGGGCATGGTGGTGTGCTGGATCGGTTCGACAGCCTGCTGGCGGCTGCGCCGCTGCTGTTGCTGGGTATCGAGCTTTTGCCGGGGCTGCGCGCATGATTGGTGTTGCTGTACTCGGCTCCACTGGGAGCATCGGCGAAAGCACGCTGGATGTGCTGCGGCAGCACCGCGACCGATTTCGGGTGGTGGCCCTGTCGGCGCAGCGCAATGTGGGCCTGCTGTTGAAGCAATGCGAGGAGTTCCAACCAGACTGCGTTGCGGTGGCCGATGAGTCGCTCGCTGCAGGCCTGCAACAAAGTCTACGTGCGGCGGGCCTTCGCACCGCAGTGCTCGCGGGCCAGGGCGGGATCGAGCAATTGGCGGCACTGCCTGAGGCGCCGTACGTAATGGCTGCAATTGTCGGGGCGGCCGGACTACGTTCAACGCTCGCCGCGGCACAGAGTGGCAAGCGCTTGATGATCGCCAACAAGGAGGCGCTGGTGATGGCTGGGCCGCTGGTGCTGGCCGCGGCGGCCCGTTCCGGTGCGCGCATCATTCCGATTGACAGCGAACACAACGCCATCTTCCAGTGCTTGCCTCACGACATGCGCCTGGGCGAATCACCGCGGGGCTTGCGGCGCATCCTGCTGACGGCCTCCGGCGGCCCCTTCAGGGACTGGCCCGCCGACGCGCTGCAGGAAGTGTCCCCCGAACAGGCCTGCGCCCATCCGACCTGGAGCATGGGCCGCAAGATCTCGGTCGATTCCGCCACCCTGATGAACAAGGGGCTGGAGTTGATCGAGGCGAGTCTGTTATTCGGGGTGCCCGCATCGCAGATCGAGGTCGTGATACACAGGCAGAGCGTCATTCACTCGCTGGTCGAGTATGTGGATGGCTCCATGCTCGCGCAACTTGGCTCGCCGGACATGCGTACGCCGATTGCACAGGCTCTCGCCTGGCCCGAGCGCCTGGCCTCCGGTGTACAATTCCTTGACCTGCTAGAGGTGGCGCGGCTCGATTTCGAACCGCCAGACCTGCAACGGTTTCCCTGCCTCCGACTTGCCATGGAGGCGGCTCACGCGGGCGGCGAGATGCCAGCCGTGCTCAGTGCTGCCAATGAGGTGGCCGTCGCGGCCTTCCTGGAAGGGCATTTGAACTTTGGCGGGATACCGAGGGTCATTGGAGAGGTCATGAATACTTGGGTGAGCTACGGCGGCAAGCCGGACCTGCAGTCGGTGCTCGATGCCGACGCGCGTGCGCGCCAGCTCGCTGGCACGCTGCTGCCTGAATCCCGGCGGCCGCGGAGTGCGCACTCTTGAATCTGTCCTGGCAGCATCTGCTGGCCTTTCTGTTCGCCGTAGGTCTGCTCGTTACCGTGCATGAGTTCGGTCACTATTGGGTTGCCCGGCGCCTGGGCTTCAAGGTGCTGCGTTTCTCGGTGGGTTTTGGCAAGTCACTGTGGTCGCGTACCGCAGGCAAAGATGGCACTGAATACGTGCTGGCCGCCATCCCGCTTGGCGGCTACGTGAAGTTGCTCGATGAACGGGAAGCCCCCGTCGAAGCCCACGAGTTGCATCGTGCTTTCAATCGTCGTCCGCACTGGCAGCGCATCCTGGTGTTGCTCGCCGGACCGGCTTTCAACTTCGCGTTTGCCATCCTGCTGCTGGCAGTGCTTTTCTGGTGGAAAGGCGTAACGGAAGTGCGTCCAGTGGTGGGAGATGTTCTGCCAGACTCGCCAGCTGCACGGGCCGGGCTCGCGCGCGGTGATGAAGTGCTCGCCTTCAATGGCGAACCGGTCGCCGGCAAGGGCGATGTCGTGCTCGGCCTTCTCGAACAGATGACCCTGGATGGTCACGTTGAGATGTTGCTGCAGTCGGAGAACGGCGCACAGCGGACGGCCATTATGTCGGTGCCCGATTCAGCTGAGCGGCGCCGCTTGACCGAACCCGAGAATCTCTTGCGTGGGCTGGGCTTCGACTTCTGGGCACCTGTGACACCAGCTATCGTCGGAAAACTCGTGCCAGGGGCGGGCGCCGAACGCGCCGGCCTCGCGGTCGGTGATGTCATTGCTGCGCTCAATGGCACTCCGGTTTCCAGCTTCGAAGATCTGAGCCGCCGCATCGAGGAGCAAGAAGGCAACAGCGTGCTGTTGGGCATTCGCCGCGCGGGCCAGGAGCTGTCGTTGCGGGTCGAGGTGGCTGTGGAGAAAATCAACGGCCGGCGCGTTGGCCGTCTCGGTATCTATTCGCAGAGCACCAGCCTGCCCGAATCAATGGTGCGTCATAGCAAGCTAGGCCCGGCACAATCGCTGGTCGCGGGCGCAAATGAAGCCTGGCGCATGACTTCACTGCAGGCCATCGTGTTCTGGCGAATGCTCCGGGGCAATGTGTCCCTCAAGAATCTCAGCGGTCCGCTTGGCATCGCCGAAGCCGCCGGTAATTCCGCCCAGTCCGGTGTCGCCGCATTTGTCTCGTTCCTCGCTCTCATCAGTCTCAGTCTTGGCTTCCTGAACCTGCTGCCGGTACCCATCCTCGACGGTGGCCAGATCGTCTACCAGCTGGTGGAATGGATTAAGGGAAGCCCCCTGTCGGAACGCGCCCAGGTGGTCGGCCAGCAGCTCGGCATTGGTGTGCTGGTGCTGCTCATGGGCCTGGCGCTGTTCAACGACATCCTTCGGCAGTTCGGTTAGGTAATGATCAACAAGAGTCCTGTCTGGGCCATTCTGGCCCTGCTGGCAGCGCCACTGGCGCATGCACAGCAGGAGCCGCTGGCAGAAAGCCGTTTTCAGGTGGGCGATATCCGCGTGGAAGGCTTGGAGCGCGTGTCCGAAGGCACGGTTCTGAACTACCTGCCGGTGGATATCGGCGATGAACTCACTCCGCAACGCCTGCGTGAGGCGCTGCGCGCGGTTTATGAAACCAAATTCTTCCGCAATGTCGAGCTGCGGCGCGACGGCGATACGCTGATCGTGGACGTGCGCGAGCGGCCCTCGATCGACAGCTTCGAAATCCAGGGCAACAAGGACCTCAAGACCGAAGATCTCACCAAGTCACTGCGCGGCGTCGGGCTCGCTGCGGGCAAGACCTTCGACCGTTCGGTGCTCGAGGAGGTCAAGAGCTATCTGACCGACCAGTATTTCAGCCGCGGCAAGTATGGCGTGAAGATTGATACCACCGTGGACGAGCTGGCGGGAAATCGCGTCAGCATCAAGATCGACATCAAAGAGGGCGATCGCGCCCGCATCCGCCAGATCAGCATCGTCGGCAACACCAAGTACAGCGAAAAAGACATCCTCGAGACCTTCGAGTCGAAGACCCCGAAGTGGAACTCCTGGTATAAGTCGAATGATCGCTACGGGCGCGAAGCCATGCAGGGAGATCTGGAGAAGCTGAAGTCCTGGTACCAGGATCGCGGCTACGCGAACTTCGAGATCGAATCGGCCCAGGTGACCATCTCCGACGACAAGCAGGACATGTTCATCACCGTCAGCGTGAAGGAAGGGGAGATCTACCGGATTTCCGAGGCCAAAATCGCCGGCAACACGATTGTGCCGCTGCTGGAATTGCAGGCTTTGGTGCAGGTGCGCAAGGGGCAGATCTATTCGCAGCAGCGGATTTCCGCCACGCAGAAATTTATCGAGAACCGGCTGGGAGCGGAAGGCTATGCGTTCGCCAAGGTCGACCCCGTGCCAAAGCTGGATGACGAGAAGAAAGAAGTGGTGATAACCTTTCTCGTGGATCCGGGCAAGCGCGTCTATGTGCGGCATATCAAGTTCACTGGCGTGGATCGCACGAATGACGTCGTGCTGCGACGGGAGATGCGTCAGCTCGAAGGCGCGTGGGTGTCGAATCTCGCGCTTGAAAGTTCCAAGCGGCGCCTTGAGCAACTGCCGTACATTGAGAAAGTCGATTTCGAGAAGAGCAAGGTCGAGGGGACAGACGACCTTGTCGACGTGGACTTCACCATCAAGGAACGCCCCAGCGCGTCGCTGTCCGGCGCCCTGGGTTATTCGGCATCATCCGCATTCATCCTGCAGGGCAGCTATGCCGACTCCAACTTCATGGGCACCGGCAAGCGGGTGGCGTTTGACGTCGATACCAGCAAGTACTCCAGGTCACTGACCTTCTCGCACACCAATCCTTATATCGGGATCAACAATATTTCCCGTTCCGTGAATGTGCGCTACTCGGATGTATCGCAGTTCGTCTCGGCATCGTCAGACTTCTCATCCAAGACGTTCTCCTTCGGGCTGGATTTCGGCTATCCGATAATCAACGATTACCAGGTGATCAGGTTCGGTGCCAATGCGACGCGGTCCGAGCTGCTGACCACGTCCAACGGCAGCGCCCAGCAGGCGCAGAACTGGGTGAAGCAGAATGGCAATCCCTTCAGTCACAGCGCAGTCGACGTGCTCGGCAATGTGTACGAGTTCTTTGGCAGCAAGTTCACTGCATTGGAACTTTCGGCCAGCTGGAGCGTGCAGGGGCTGAACAGGGGGCTGTTTCCGGACCGCGGCCAGAAGCAGGTACTTTCGCTGTCCTCCAGCATCCCGGGGACCGATGTCGAATACTGGGTGCTCGACTACGAATTCCAGCAATACTTGCCAGTCTGGCGGCGATTTACGGGTCTGCTGAATCTGCGGGCGTCCTACGGCAATTCATTCGGCAGCACCAAGGGCCTGCCACCGTACCGCCTGTTTTTCGGGGGTGGGCCTGACACGGTGCGGGGCTTCAAGGAAAGCCGGATGGGCCCCAAGGACGATTTCGGCAACCCATATGGGGGCAACCTGCTAATAGTAGGCAGGACAGAAATAATCATTCCGATGCCGGCCAAGTTCGAGACCAGCGCCCGCGTCAGTGTGTTCCACGACATCGGCAATGTGTTCTCAACCGGCAAAGATACGCAGTTTTTCGGCCTGGATGGGCTCACACCGGTGACCTACAAGTTCAAATTTGCTAATCTGCGCCGCTCTGCGGGCTTGTCAGTTGAGTGGCTGGCCCCCTTGGGTTTGTTCCGGTTCAGCTATGCCATACCCTTGCGATCATCCAAGGGCAGCAGCGTGTTGTACCGCGACGAGAAAGAAAGGTTCCAGTTCTCAGTCGGGCAGGCGTTCTAGTTCTTAGTGAGGTCCATCGTGAAACGTACCGTCATTATTCTATTGGCCGCCGCATCGGCCGGCTTTGCCTCACTGGCGGGCGCGCAAGCCAAGATCGGTGCGGTAAACACGGATCTTCTGCTGTCGAGCGCGCCGCAGTACAAGACGGCCCAGGAAAACATCAGTGCGGAATTCGGGCCGCGCAAAAATGAAATCGATGCCCAGGAGCAGATGCTCCAGGCGCGGGCGGAAAAGTTGCAGAAAGATATTGCAACCATGACCGAATTGCAGCGCAGCGCAGCGGATAGGGAGTTGCGCACGGGCACTCAAGCGTTGCAGCTCAAGAAGAGCGGCTTTGAGGAAGATTTCAACGCCCGCCGTGACGAAGAAATGCAGAAGCTGCAGCGCTACGTGCGCGACGAGATATCCGCTTTTGCCAAAGCCCAGGGTTATGACCTGATCTTGGCCGGCGGCGTGGCATATGCGTCGACTGCGTATGACGTGACTCCTGCCTTGCTGGAAGCCCTGAAAAAGAAGGCAGGCGTTGCTGCCACGCCTGCGGCGGCGGCCCCTGCCGCTAAACCGCCAGCGCCCGCCACCAAGCCGCCTGCACCTGCCAAGCCCTGATCGCAAACGTTCGGGGTGCCTGCTGTCACCGTGAGCCGCAGTCTCGGCGCGCTGGCGGTGGAATTCGGCTGCAGGCTGCGTGGCGATCCGGATATCCAGGTCAGTTCCGTAGCGACCCTTGAAGGTGGCAGTTCTTCGCTGGGCTTCGTCGCAAGTCCGGCCTATCGCGCCCAGCTTCTTGCAACACGACTCGCTGCGGTGGTCGTGGATGAGCGGTTGGCAGAGGATTGCCCTGTGGCGGCCCTGGTGCACGCCAACCCCCACGCAACCTTTGCCCGCATTGCCGCCGTGCTGCACCCGGCTCCTCCGGTAGCTCCTGGCGTACACGCGACTGCGGTCGTAGATCCTTCCGCCCAGGTGGATGCATCTGCCGAAATCGCAGCCCTGGTGGTGATTGGCGCAGGTGCGGTGATAGGCCCGCGTTGCCGCATTGCTGCGCATTGCATTGTTGGTCCAGGTGTGACCCTGGGCGCAGACACCACGCTGCATGAAAGGGTCACGGTGTGTGGCGCAGCACGAATCGGCAGCCGCTGCATACTGCACCCCGGTGCTGTGGTCGGGTCGGAAGGGTTCGGCCACGCGAAGGACGACGGGCAGTGGGTGAAGGTGCCGCAGGTGGGGAGCGTGCGGGTCGGCGATGACGTGGAGATCGGCGCCAATACCGCTGTCGACCGCGGCGCCCTGGTCGACACCGTCATTGACGATGGCGCGCGTCTGGATAACCTGATCCAGGTGGGACACAACGTGTTCATCGGTGCGCATACCGCGATTGCGGGCTGCGTGGCCATCGCTGGCAGCACCCGTATCGGCAGGCGCTGCATGATCGGCGCTGGCGTCGTGATCCTGGGGCAGCTTTCGATTGGCGATGATATTGTCATTGGCGGCGTGGGTGTGGTGACGCGCTCGCTCGACAAGCCCGGTATGTACGCAAGTGTCTTCCCCGTTGAAGATGTGCGTCTCTGGCGGCGGCTGGTCGGCCGCTTCAGGCGGCTCGACCTCTTGATGGACCGAGTCAGCAAACTGGAAACCACGCTTTCGATCAAGCCAGCAGGGCAGAATGATGACAACTGAAAAACCGTTTCTCGATATCTTCGCAATCCTCAAGTACCTGCCGCATCGTTATCCATTCCTGCTGGTAGACCGGGTGCTGGAATGCAAACCGGGTGAGAGCATTCGCGCGCTCAAGAATGTCACCTTCAACGAGCCGCATTTCACCGGGCATTTCCCCGAGCGGCCGGTGATGCCAGGCGTAATGATTCTCGAAGCGCTGGCGCAGACCGCCGGCATCCTGACCTACGCAACCCTGCGCAAGGTGCCGAATGAAACCACGCGCTTCTATTTCGCCGGCATCGACGGCTGCCGCTTCCGTCGCCCAGTGGAGCCCGGCGACCAGCTGATTCTCACAGCCAGCATAGTGCGAAACATGAAGGGGATATGGAAGCTCTCCACCGCCGCATTTGTGGGTGATTCGGAGGCCGCCAACGCGGAAATGCTGCTGTTTCCGGATGCGGACAACACCACGGCCATCGACTTCGCCGGGGGTTGAGGGCGAGTGAGCATCGACCCACGCGCAGTTGTCTCGCCTGACGCGCAGATCGCGGACGGGGTCGCAATCGGGCCGTTTGCTGTCATCGGACCGCAGGTGAGCATCGGGCCGGGCAGCTGGATCGGTCCGCATGTCGTGATCAACGGCCCCACCGTGATAGGAGCCGGCAACAAGGTATTCCAGTTCGCATCCATCGGCGAGGCGCCGCAGGACAAGAAATACCAGGGCGAAGAAACGCGGCTGCTGATCGGCGACAGAAATGTTTTCCGCGAATATGTGACCGTGAATCGCGGCACGGTCACCGGCATCGGGGAAACCCGCATCGGCAATGACAACCTGCTGCTGGCATACACGCACATCGCGCACGACTGCGTGCTTGGCGACAACATCATCCTCTCCAACGCAGTGAATCTGGCCGGCCACGTGGAGCTCGGCGACTGGGTCATCATGGGTGGTTTCGCCGGATCGCATCAGTTCTGCCGGATTGGTGCGCATGCCTTCATCGGCAATAACACTTCGGTGATCCGCGACATTCCGCCGTATGTGCTTGCCACCGGACATCCCGCCGAGCCACGCTCGGCCAACATAGAAGGACTCAAGCGGCGCGGTTTCAGTGAAGAGCAGATCCGGGCCATCCGCAACGCCTACCGGGTGCTGTATCGCAGCGAACTCAGGCTGGAAGAGGCGGTGGCGCAGCTGCGCGAGATGGCGGCCGAACACGATTGCCTGACCATCCTGGTGGATTTCATTTCGCAGTCGACGCGCAGCCTGGCGCGCTGACGCAAAAGGACAGCATGGTCAAACCGCTTCGCATCGGAGTGGTAGCCGGCGAGGCTTCCGGCGATCTGCTGGGCGCGGCGCTCATCGAGGCGTTGACCGAGAAGCTGCCCGCGGTTGAGTTCATTGGGCTTGCCGGCGAGCAAATGCGTGCCGCAGGTTGTGAGCCGCTTGGATCTTCAGAAGAACTGGCCGTCATGGGGCTCGTAGAACCGCTACGTCATCTGCCGCGATTGTTGCGCCTGCGTGCCCGGCTGCTGCGCATCTTTCAGGAACGCCGCATCGATGTCTTCATCGGCATCGATTCTCCTGCCTTCAATATCGGCCTTGCGCTGCGCATGCGGCGGCGCGGTTGCATCACCGTGCAGTATGTCAGCCCGCAGGTCTGGGCCTGGCGCAGGGGAAGAGTGCAGAAGATCGCAGCGGCAGTCGATGCCGTGCTGTGTCTGCTGCCGTTCGAGCCTGCGGCCTATGAGGATCAGCCAGTGCGCGCTGAGTTCGTGGGCCACCCGCTGGCTGACCAGATTCCGCTGAATGCTGATCGGCAGGCCGCGCGGCAGGCTCTTGGCATTGCCGATGATGTGTGCGTAGTGGCCGTATTGCCCGGTAGCCGCCTGGGTGAAGTTGGCAGGCTCGGTGCGGATTTCGTAGCTGCAACCCGGCAGTTGCGGGAACTTGTGACGGGGCCATTGCACTTTGTGGCGCCGCTGGCGTCCGTGCGGGTAGGTGCGGTCTTCAGGCAGCAGGTACATGCAGCGGGGGCCCAAATCCAGCTCGTGGAGCAGCGGGCCCATGAAGTGTTCGCGGCCGCGGATGCGGCGCTGGTGACCTCCGGCACCGCAACGCTGCAGGCGCTGCTGTATGGTTGCCCAATGGTGGTGGCCTATCGCTTTGCGCCCATTACTGCCTTTATCGCCCGTGATCTGGGACTGATGAAGGTCAGGAATTTCTCGCTGCCCAACCTGTTGGCGGAAGAAACGCTGGTACCGGAATTCTTTCAGCGGGGCGTGACGCCGGTGGCGTTGGCGGCAGCCCTGCGCGAAACCCTGCTCGACACGTCGCGTCGGGAATATCTGCGGCAGCGCTTCAGGTTGATCCATCTGCAGCTGCGGCAGGGCGGCGCGACGCGTGCTGCGCAGGTGGTGATGGACTTGCTGGCCAGCCGTTACGGCACGGCATCTGGTTCTGCATGAACACCCTGACGGTCTACATTGCGGGTGTCGACGAGGCCGGGCGCGGGCCCTTGGCGGGTCCTGTTTATGCGGCAGCCGTCATTCTTGATCCACGGCGTCCCATTGACGGGTTGCGCGACTCCAAGCAGTTAACTGCGGCGCGCCGTGAGCTGCTGGCGACGCAGATCTGCGAGCGTGCCCTGGCCTGGCAGGTGGCCTGGGCCGATGTCGAAGAAATCGATTGCCTCAATATCCTTGGCGCGACCCTGCTGGCCATGCGCCGCGCAGTGGCTGGTCTTTCAATAAGGCCGTCGCTGGTGCAGGTGGATGGCAATTGCATCCCGCAGATTGCGGACTGTTGTGATCGGGTCGAGGCCGTGGTCGGAGGTGACGCAAGCATTGCTGCCATTAGTGCGGCGTCGATTCTCGCCAAGCACGCTCGTGACGCGCTCATGCCCTCGCTTGAGCTGGCCTATCCGGGGTATCAGCTCGCTGCCCACAAGGGGTACGCTACGCCCGATCATCTGGCGGCACTGGCCCGATTGGGACCATCGCCCCAGCACCGACGCAGTTTCGCACCCGTGCGTGAGGCGCTTGATTTAATTCCAACATGAGCTCGCAGAATTTTGTTCATTTAAGGGTTCATACCGAGTACTCGCTGGTCGACAGCGTGGTACGCGTGCCCGAGCTGATGGCTGCGACGGCGGCGCAGGGCATGCCCGCCATCGCCGTTACCGACGAGTGCAACCTGTTTGCGATGGTCAAGTTCTACCGCGCGGCCCTCGCCGCCGGCATCAAGCCGGTCATCGGTATCGACCTGTGGATTCACGATGGCTCCGATCGGGACGCGGCCCGACTGACGCTGCTGTGCCAGAGCGAAGTCGGCTATCTGAACCTGTCACGACTGGTTTCGCGTGCCTATCTGCAGGACGAGCGCCAGACCCCACCGGTGATTGATCGCGCCTGGCTGACTGCCGATGTCCTGCAGGGCCTGATCGCGCTGTCTGGCGGTTGGGAGGGCGACGTGGGCCGCGCATTGCTCACTGGCCGACCGGCCATGGCGCGCCGATTGCTGCTTGACTGGAAGACGCTGCTGGGCGACCGCTACTACGTCGAACTGCAGCGGGTTGGGCGGGTCACGGATGCCGACTACGTCGGCGCAGCCGCAGCACTCGCGGCCGAATGCGATGTCCCCGTGGTGGCCACCAACGACGTGCGCTTCCTGAAACAGAGTGACTACGAAGCGCACGAGGCGCGCGTGTGTATCCGTGAGCGGGCCCTGCTGGCCGATGCGGCGCGCAAGCGGCGTTACACGCGCGAGCAGTTCCTGCGCACGCCTGCGCAGATGACCGAGCTGTTCGCAGACATGCCCGAGGCCCTTGCCAACAGTCTGGAGATTGCCCGGCGCTGCAGCCTGCCGTTGAAGCTCGGTGCGAGCCGGCTGCCGGTATTCCCCGTGCCCGACGGTAGCCCCGCGGAAGACTATATCCGCATCACGGCAGCAGCAGGCCTGGGCGCGCGCATGGCGGCCAAGGCGGCGAGCGATGTTACCGAAGCGCCGGAAGTGTACAGCGCGCGGCTGACACGCGAACTCGACGTCATCTGTTCGATGGGCTTTGCCGGTTACTTCCTCATCGTGGCTGACTTCATCCGCTGGGCGCGCGAGAACGGCGTGCCGGTGGGCCCTGGGCGTGGTTCCGGCGCCGGCTCACTGGTGGCATGGGTGCTCGGCATCACGGATCTTGATCCCATCGAGCACGACCTGCTGTTTGAGCGCTTCCTGAACCCCGAACGCGTATCCATGCCGGACTTCGACGTCGACTTCTGCATGGAGGGCCGCGACCGCGTGATTGCCTATGTCTCCGACCGTTACGGTCGCGAGCGCGTATCGCAGATCATCACTTACGGCACGATGGCGGCGAAGGCAGCCGTGCGCGACGTGGGGCGGGTGCTGGGGCACCCGTTCGGGTTTGTTGATCGCATTGCGAAGCTGATTCCCAACGAACTTGGCATCACGCTGGAACAGGCGCTGGAGAAAGAGCCGGAGCTCGCCAAGCTCAACAAGACCGATGACGAAGTGCGCACGCTGATGGAACTGGCGTTGGCGCTGGAGGGCCTGACCCGCAATGCGGGCACGCATGCGGGCGGCGTGGTCATTGCGCCGTCGGTGTTGACGGATTTCACACCGCTCTACTGTGAAGCCGGCAGCAGCAACGTGGTCACGCAGTTCGACAAGGACGATGTGGAAGCAGCGGGCCTGGTGAAGTTCGATTTCCTGGGCCTGCGCACCCTGACCATCATCGATCGCGCGGTGAAGATCATCAATGCGCTGCCCGAACGTGCAGCTGCGCCGCTCGACATGGCGCATCTGCCCATGACCGATGCCGCCACCTACGAGCTGATGAAAACGGGTCACACCACAGCGGTGTTTCAGCTGGAATCGCGCGGCATGAAAGATCTGATCCGGCGCCTCAGGCCCGATCGTTTTGGGGACGTGGTGGCATTGGTGGCGCTATTCCGCCCCGGGCCGCTGCAGTCCGGCATGGTCGACGATTTCATCGCCCGCAAGCACAGCACCACCGGCGCGGCCATCGACTACCTGCACCCCTCGCTCAAGCCGGTGCTGGAAGCAACCTACGGTGTCATCCTCTACCAGGAACAGGTGATGCAGATCGCGCAGGTGCTGTCCGGCTACACGCTGGGCGGCGCTGACCTGCTGCGCCGCGCGATGGGCAAGAAGAAGGCCGAGGAGATGGCCCAGCAGCGCAATGGATTCGTCGACGGCGCCGTGGCGCGCGGCATCGATGGCAGGCAGGCGGCGTGGATCTTCGATCTCATCGAGAAATTCGCCGGCTACGGTTTCAACAAGTCGCACTCAGCGGCGTATGCGGTGCTGTCGTATCAGACCGCCTGGCTCAAGACACACTATCCCGCGGCCTTCATGGCGGCGGTAATGTCCGCCGACCTCGACGACACCGACAAAGTGGTGACGCTTGTTGATGAATGCGCCCGCATGGGCCTTTCGGTGTTGCCGCCTGATGTGAACACTTCCGGCCATGATTTCACCGCAGCTGGCGACAAGGTGATTCGCTACGGGTTGGGCGCTGTGCGCGGCGTCGGTGCGCAGGCAGTCGAAGCCCTGGTGCAGGAACGTGAGCGCGGCGGTCCTTTTGCAACCCTTGACGAGCTTTGCCAGCGCATCGATCTGGCGCGGGTCAACCGCCGTCTGCTCGAGGCATTGATCCGCGCGGGAAGTCTGGATGGAATGGGCATGAATCGGGCGACGCTGATGGCCTCCCTGGATGCAGCAGTTCATCGTGGTGAGCAGGCGACGCGTGACAGCGCCGCAGGTCAGGACGACCTGTTTGGCGGCGGCGCGGCAGTGCAGGTCAAGCCTGCCCAGCTGCCGGAGTGGCCGGAAAGCCTGCGACTGGCCGGTGAGCGGGAGACACTGGGATTGTTTCTCACCGGTCATCCGATCCAGCGATTTGAATCCGACCTGCCGCGGCTGGTCACGGGTCGGCTCGCCGACCTGATCAGCGAACGCGCGCCGGCGGCCGGCGAGGGGCCGCGCTTCAACGGTGGTCGTCAGGTGAGCGCCGCCGGCCTGATCTATGAACTGCGCAAGCGCAACAACCGCACGAGCCTGGTGCTCGATGACCGCACCGGACGTATCGAGGTGACCCTGTTCGAGGAACAGGCCACGCTGTATCGCGACCTGCTGGTGCGGGATGCCGTGGTGCTGGTAGAGGGCAATCTGCGCTTCGATGATTTCAGCAATGCCTGGCGCATTGCCGGCAAGCGCATCACGCTGCTGGATTCCATGCGCGAGAAACAGGCGCGACGCCTGGTGTTGCGTTGGCCGGACACCGCACGCGATGCCTCCGGCACCTTCCTTACCCGGCTGCAATCGGTACTGCGCACCTCCGGCCCCGGGCCCTGCGAAGTGCTGGTTCGGTATCGCGGTAACCAGGCCCGGTGCACGCTGGCGCTGGGTGCAGACTGGGCGATACGGCCCACTCCCACCTTGATCGATGAACTGGAAACTCTGGTCGGGCGCGAAGGCCTGCAGCTGCTTTATGACCTCCCTGCAGGGGTGGCGGGCGGTGGCTTGCACGGCACGGCATCGGCCCACTAACCTTCCGCCACTTTCACCACCGCAAGGCACCCCAAGGCCAATGGCAGTCAGTTTCCTGGAATTCGAGCAGCCGATCGCTGAGCTGGAAGCGAAGATCGAGGAGTTGGGGCATGTCACTTCCGACTCCAGGGTCAATATCGCCGAGGAGATCGCGCGCCTCGAGAAGAAAAGCCGTCAGCTCACCACCACTATTTTCGCAGCGCTGACCCCCTGGCAGATCACGCAGCTGGCACGGCATCCGCGGCGACCCTATACGCTGGACTACATCAACATGCTGTGCACGGATTTTTCCGAACTGCATGGCGACCGGATGTACGGCGATGATCTGGCCATTGTCGGTGGCATGGCGCGACTGGACGGGCAGCCCATCATGGTCATTGGCCAGCAGAAGGGACGCGACACCAAAGAACGTGTGCGACGCAACTATGGCATGCCCAAACCAGAGGGCTATCGCAAGGCATTGCGGCTGATGCGCACGGCTGAGCGTTTCGGCTTGCCGGTGGTGACTTTCATCGACACGCCGGGGGCCTATCCTGGTATCAGCAGTGAGGAACGGGGTCAGAGCGAGGCGATTGCCCGCAACCTGTTCGAGATGGCCACGCTCGAGGTGCCGATCGTGAGTGTGGTGATTGGCGAGGGAGGGTCGGGCGGTGCGCTGGCAATTGGCGTCTGCGACCGGTTGGTGATGCTGCAATACGCGGTCTATTCGGTGATTTCGCCCGAGGGCTGCGCGTCCATTCTGTGGAAGAGCGCCGACAAGAAGGAGGCCGCCGCAGATGCCATGGGAATCACCGCTGAGCGCCTGTCGGCGCTCAAGCTGGTCGACGAGGTGCTGACCGAACCGCTGGGCGGTGCGCATCGTAATCCTGAAGCCATGGCGCAGTCGGTGCGAGCGGCGCTGTTGCGCCACCTGAATGCTTTGGGCGCCTTGTCTGCCGCAAAGCTGGTTGCCGAGCGCGGGCGGCGCCTGGCCGCCTTCGGTGTATTTACGGAGAGCAAGGTCTGACCCCTGAGTCCGTGCTGCATCGCATTCGCGAGCTGGCCCGCGATCCGCAGCGGCGCCTGCATTGTACGGTGGCCTGGTCAGGCGGTCTGGATTCGACGGTGCTGCTGCACATCCTCATGCAGGCACGACGCCGCCTGCCCACGCAGTTGAGCTTGCGCGCAGTGCATGTAGATCATGGCCTGCAGGCGGCCGCCGCCGACTTTCGCCGTTTCTGCCGCAGCACTGCCCGCGACTGGAAGGTGCCTTTGACTGTGATCAAGGCACACGTGCGGTTGGCAGGCGGCGAGTCGGTGGAGGAGGCGGCGCGAACGGCCCGCTACGCAGCGCTGGCCGACGCGCTGTTGCCCGGCGAGTTGTTGCTGACGGCGCAGCATGCAGACGATCAGCTGGAGACCCTGCTGCTGGCGCTGCTGCGCGGCGCAGGACCCGCAGGTCTTGCGGCCATGCCCCAGGCAGCGGCTTTCGGCAGCACTCTGCTGTTACGACCGCTGCTGAATCTGGAACGCGGGCAGCTCACAGCCTATGCAGCTCGGCACCAGCTGTCGTGGCGGGACGATCCCAGCAATGAACAGCTGCGATTCGATCGCAACTACCTGCGCGCCCGCGTGCTGCCTTTGCTGCGCGAGCGCTGGCCGGCCGTCGCCAGGACCGCGAGCCGCAGCGCCGGACATTGTGCCGTGGCTGCCGCCGCGCTCTCCCAGTCGGCTCGGCGCGATCTGGAAGCCGCAGTCGATGGACCGGATCTGGAAATTGCCGTGCTGCGTCGTTGGCCGCCGGCGCGGCGCGCAGCAGTGCTGCGTTTGTGGATTGCCGACCAGGGTCTGCAGGTACCGGAACTGCGTCATATCGAGCAGATCGCCGTGCTGATGGACGCGCGTCCTGACGCCCGGCCGGAACTGCGTCTGCCAGAATTTCTGGTGCGGCGTCACGCCGGCCGCCTGGTTCTGGAACTGCGATCGCAACGGCGCGACGCCTCACCTTGCCGCATCCAACGCTGGTCATGGCGGCGCGGCGCCCTGCAGTTGGCAGGCGGGCGACTGGAGATTGTTGCCGGTAGCCACGGCGATCTGGATCTGGCGCGACTGCCGCAACGCCTGTTGGTGCAGTACCCGTCAGTCCCGGCCGGACGTGCGCTTCGCAAACTCATGCAGGAGCTGGGCGTACCAGACTGGCAGCGCGAGCGTCTGCCATTGATCTTCGCCGCAGGCAGAAAGGCGGCGCACCGACCGCTTGCCATTGCTGATCTGTGGCTTACGGAAGACTTGAGAAGCACCGTACACAGCGTCAGGCGCGGGCGAATTTTCTGGCGGGAACTGCGCTGATTTGATAGCCTGTCTGCCCGTCGTAGCCGGACTCGCGCGAGCGGTTTGGCCCCCTTATCATTTTCCGGCGGTGCACTTCCCATGACCCGTTTTGTTTTCGTCACCGGTGGCGTGGTTTCATCTTTGGGAAAAGGCATTGCGGCGGCTTCGCTGGGCGCCATTCTCGAGGCTCGGGGCCTGAAGATCTCCATGGTCAAGCTCGATCCCTACATCAATGTGGATCCGGGCACCATGAGTCCTTTCCAGCACGGTGAAGTGTTCGTTACCACCGACGGCACCGAGTCGGATCTGGACCTCGGACACTACGAGCGCTTTGTCAGCACCACCACCGGCCGACACAGCAATTTCACCACCGGTCGCATCTATGAACGCGTGATCGCGCGCGAACGCCGCGGTGACTACCTCGGCGCAACGGTGCAAGTCATTCCGCATATCACCGACGAGATCAAGCGCAGCATCAAGCTCGGTGCGGGCGATGCCGACGTCTGCATGGTGGAAATAGGCGGCACGGTCGGCGACATCGAATCGCTGCCATTCCTGGAGGCCATCCGCCAGATGGGCGTGGAGCTGGGCCGCGAGAGCTGCATCTACATGCACCTGACGCTGGTGCCGATCGTGGGCGGTTCGGAGATCAAGACCAAGCCGACGCAGCATTCGGTGAAAGAGCTGCGTGGCATCGGGATCCAGCCGGACATCCTGCTGTGCCGCTGCAAAGATACGATTCCCGACGAGCATCGCCGCAAGATCGCGTTGTTCACCAATGTGGAAGAGCGCGCGGTCATCAGTGCCGTGGATGCCGACGATATCTACAAAATTCCGATGTTGCTGCATGAGCAGGCGCTCGACGAGATCGTGGTCCGTCGGCTGCACCTGGACGTGCCACCAGCTGATCTGTCGGCATGGCAGCAGGTGGTGCAGGCCAAGGCACATCAGGATGCCGTGGTCGATATCGCCATGGTCGGCAAGTACGTGCAGATGCGCGATTCCTACATCTCGCTCAACGAGGCGCTGACCCATGCCGGCCTCAAATCGCGCACCCGCGTAAACGTGCACTTCATAGAGTCCACTGATATCGAGTTGCGGGGCACCGACTGCCTGGAGGGTATGGATGCCATCCTGGTACCAGGTGGTTTCGGCGAACGCGGCATCGAGGGCAAGATCCACGCGGTGCGCTTCGCGCGCGAAAAGCAGATCCCATACCTCGGCATCTGCCTTGGCATGCAGGTCGCGGTGATCGAATACGGTCGCAATGTGCTGGGGCTTGCCGGCGCGCATAGCACCGAATTCGATCGCGCCACGCCGCATCCGGTGATCGCCATGATCACAGAGTGGCAGGACCAGGCCCGTGGCGCGCAACAGCGCAGCGAGGGTTCGGAACTCGGCGGCACGATGCGCCTCGGCGCGCAGGAAATCGAACTGCGCGAGGGCGGCTTGGCCCGCACGCTGTACGGCGCAGACGTGATCCGCGAGCGGCATCGACACCGCTACGAGTTCAACAACAATTACCTGGAGCAGTACCGCAAGGCCGGCTTCAAGTTTTCGGGGTTCTCGCGTGACGGACTGGTCGAAATCGTCGAGCTGCCCGGGCACCCCTGGTTTGTGGCCACGCAGTTTCACCCGGAGTTCACCTCCAATCCCCGTGCTGGGCATCCGCTATTCACGGGCTTCATCAAGGCGGCGCGGGCAACCTGTGCAGCCCAGCTGCCGGCGGCTGCCAGCCTGTGAAACTGGCCGGGCACGAGTTCGGCAGGCACATGGTTCGAGTCTGCCCGTGAAGCTTGCCGGCGCCGTGATCGGCAACACCGACCCGCTGCTGCTGATCGCCGGCCCCTGCGTCATTGAAAGCCAGACGCTGGTGGAGCACGTGGCAGGCTTCATGCAGGAACTGACCACCCGCCTCGGCATTCCCTACGTGTTCAAGGCCTCGTTCGACAAGGCCAATCGGTCCGCCGCCAGCAGCTTTCGCGGCCCCGGCCTTGAACAAGGCCTCGCGATTCTGGAAGGCGTGCGCAGGAAATTTTCGTTGCCGGTATTGACCGATGTGCATGAAGACACACCGATCTCCGAGGTGGCGGCCGTGGTCGATGTATTGCAGACCCCAGCCTTCCTGTGCCGGCAGACCAATTTCATCCAGAAGGTGGCAAGCGCAGGCAAGCCCGTCAACATCAAGAAGGGCCAGTTCCTGTCGCCGGCGGAAATGGGCAATGTCGTAGCCAAGGCTCGGGACGTGGGCAACGACAACATCATGGTGTGTGAGCGCGGCGTAAGTTTCGGTTACAACAACCTGGTGGCTGACATGCGCTCGCTAGTGGTGTTGCGCACCACCGGCTGTCCGGTGATCTTCGACGCCACCCATTCCGTGCAGCTTCCCGGTGCCCAGGGCCAGTCGTCCGGTGGTCAACGCGAGTTCGTGCCGGTGCTCGCCCGTGCGGCAGTGGGCGCAGGAATTGCAGGGCTGTTCATGGAAACCCATCCGGATCCTGCGCAGGCCCTGTCGGACGGACCCAATGCCTGGCCGTTGCACCGGATGGAGTCCCTGCTCACCACGCTTGTACAGCTGGACGCGATTGTGAAATCAAGACCCTACGAGGAAGCCTAGATCATGAGCCGTATCGTCGATGTTGTCGGTCGTGAAGTAATCGACTCGCGTGGTAATCCCACCGTGGAGGCCGATGTGTTTCTGGAGTCGGGTGCAGTGGGCCGCGCGGCGGTGCCCTCTGGTGCATCCACCGGCACACGTGAAGCGGTGGAGCTGCGCGACGGTGACAAGCGGCGGTTTCTCGGCAAGGGTGTGCTCAAGGCCGTCGGGCATGTCAGTAACGACCTGAAGTCCGCCGTGCTCGGGCTGGAAGCCACGGAGCAGCGCGCGATCGACCAGCGCATGATCGACCTGGACGGCACTGACAACAAGGGGCGCCTGGGTGCCAACGCGCTGCTGGCAGTATCGCTGGCGGTAGCGCAGGCCGCAGCCATCGATACCAAGCGGCCGCTGTTTCAGCACCTGGCAGCACTGGGAGCCGATCGCAGCCGCAAGCCGGTCATGCCGGTGCCCATGATGAACATCATCAATGGCGGCGCGCACGCCGACAACTCGCTCGACATACAGGAGTTCATGATTCTGCCGGTTGGCGCGCCGAGCCTTTCCGAAGCGCTGCGTTATGGCGCCGAGATCTTCCATACGTTGAAGAAGATCCTGCACGACCGGGGTCTGGCTACCTCGGTGGGCGACGAGGGCGGTTTTGCACCGAACCTGAAATCCAACGAAGAAGCCCTGACGATAATCACTGAGGCTGTGGAAAAGGCCGGTTACAAACTCGGCAAGGACATCTACCTGGGTCTGGACGTAGCCAGCAGCGAGTTCTTCAAGGACGGCAAGTACCACCTGGAAGGTGAGGGCCGCAGCTTCGACCCTGCCGGTTTCGCCGACTATCTGGCCGGCCTTGCAGCGCGTTTTCCAATCATCACGATCGAAGACGGTATGGCCGAAGGTGACTGGGCCGGCTGGAAGGGTCTAACCGACAAGCTGGGCAGCAAGCTGCAGTTGGTGGGCGATGACCTGTTTGTGACCAATACGAAGATCCTGAAGGAAGGCATCGAGAAGAAGATCGCCAACGCCATCCTCATCAAGGTGAATCAGATCGGCACGCTCACCGAGACGCTGGAAGCCATCGAGATGGCCGAGCAGGCGAAGTACGCCTCGATTGTCTCGCACCGCTCGGGCGAAACCGAAGACCACACCATCGCCGACATCGCGGTGGCCACGGCAGCCACCCAGATCAAGACGGGCTCGATGTCGCGCTCGGATCGCGTCGCGAAGTACAACCAGCTGCTGCGTATTGAAGCGCGTCTTGGTGCGGCAGCACACTATGCAGGCAGGGAGGCATTCCCTTTCGCGCTCTAGCGCTATAGGCTGCGCGCTCATGAGATGGTTCATCACTGTCCTTGCTGTGCTGGTATTGCTGCTGCAGTACCGCATCTGGCTGTCGCCAGATGGCACTCGGGAGGTGCTGCAGCTGCGCGATGCGGTAGCCGCCCAGTCCGCCGAGAACCAACGCCTGCTGTTGCGCAACCAGCAGCTGGCAGCCGAAGTGCGCAACCTGAAGGGCCAGGATTTCCAGGCTCTGGAAGAACGGGCTCGTTCGGAATTGGGCTTGATTGGCGCCAACGAAACCTACTATCAGGTCGTGCCGCCCGCCAGCCAGAGAACACCCGCGACGCCTGCGGCATCGCCAGCCGCGCTGCGTGCAGCAGCGCGCTGATTTCGAAACATGCGGTACTGGCTCATCATGCCGGCGGCGGGCAGCGGACGCAGGTTCGGTGCGGCCTTGCCCAAGCAGTACCTGGATCTGGCTGGCCGGACGGTCATCGAACACGCACTCGCAACATTTCTTGCAGATCCGCGCTGTCAGCAGATTGTGGTGGCGCTAGATCCTGACGACACGCTGTTTCGCCAGCTGCCGCTGGCCGGTGACCCGCGGATTCGCCTCGTGGCGGGCGGCGCGCAGCGCTGCGATTCGGTGCGCAATGCAGTCGCCGGGATTGCTGCGGCCGACGACGACTGGGTGCTGGTGCACGATGCCGCGCGGCCGTGCCTGACGCGCGCGGATGTGGACGCGCTGATCGCCGCGCTGGCCGACGATGCGGTAGGCGGGCTGCTCGCCACGCCCCTTTCCGACACGCTCAAGCGCGCCGACCAACGGCAGCGTGTGGTCGACACTCCGTCGCGCGAATCCCTGTGGCGGGCGTTGACTCCGCAGATGTTCCGGTTGCGTCTGCTGCGTGAAGCGTTGCACGCTGCCGAAGTCGGCGGACGAGCGCCCACGGATGAGGCACAGGCAATGGAATGGGCGGGCTACGCGCCCCGGCTAGTGGCCGGGCGCGCGGATAACCTGAAGGTCACTTCCCCGACGGATCTGGCGCTGGTGGCCGCCGTGCTGGCGCAGGAGAGTAGAACGGCATGAGATTTCGCGTCGGCAGCGGTTTCGATGTGCATGCGTTCGGACCGGGCGATGGCGTGATGCTTGGCGGCGTGAAAGTGCCCTGGAGCGGTGGCGTGGTGGCCCATTCGGATGGCGACGTGCTGCTGCACGCGCTCACCGATGCGCTGCTTGGCGCGGGTGGCCTGGGCGACATCGGCCAGCATTTTCCCGACACCGATCCGCAGTGGCGCGGCGCGGCGAGTGCGCAGTTCGTGGCCCATGCGGTGCAACTGCTGGCGCGTGATGGCTGGCGCGTGGTGAATGCCGACCTGACCTTGCTTGCCGAAGCGCCTAGGGTGGCCGCGCACCGAGCCGTCATCTGTCAGAGCATCGCCGCAGCGCTAGGCGTGCCGTTGTCCGCTGTCAATCTCAAGGCAACCACCACTGAGAAGCTAGGGTTCATCGGCCGATCAGAAGGTCTCGCCGCGCAGGCCGTGGTGCTTGTTACGCACAGATAGCACGGCGCCCGGCCTAGGGACTGACGGGCTCGATGCGCAGGATGGCGCCCTTGGGCTCGTCGGTGGCGACGTAGAGCAGGCCATCGGGGCCCTGCTTCACATCGCGAATGCGCTGGTGCAGTTCGGTCAGTAAGGATTCGCGCCGCAACTCTTCCATCCTGTCATTGAACAGCACGCGCTCCAGACGACCGGTGCCTGGCACTTCGCCATAACGCAGGCCGCCGACAAACAGGTCGCCCTTCCACTTCGACAGTTTGTCGCCGGTGTAGAACGTGAGTCCGGAAACAGAAATCGACGGCATCCAGTAAATCACCGGCGGCTCGTAGCCGGCATGCGTAGGCTCGTTGGCCTTGGCCTGCCAGGGCCCCGGATAGGTACGTCCCAGACTCACCGTGGGCCAGCCATAGTTGCGACCTGGTTTGATGATATTGATCTCGTCACCGCCGTTCGGGCCCATCTCGCTGAGCCAGACTTCGCCGGTGACTGGATGCACGGTGAGGCCCAGCGCTGCGCGATGCCCCATCGACATGATCTCGGGCCGATAGCCTTCCTTGCCGACGAAGGGATTGTTCTGCGGCACGCTGCCGTCGTCGCGCAACCGTAGCACCTTGCCGGCGAGCGCTTTGGGATCCTGGGCTGCATCGCCGCCTGATGCAATCCACAGCATGCCGTCGGGCGTCATCGTCAGAGAGACGGAGCCACGCAATCCTTCGCCGGCAAGGAATTCACGCTCGTCCACCAGCGTGTCATTCTCGAGACGGGCGCGTGCGATGACTACATTCGCGCGCTGGGCGTCGATTGGCTTGTTGTAGGCGAAATAGATGAAATGATTTTCCGCGAAGCGGGGATGCACGACCAGGCTCATGTAGCCATGCACCGCACCGAGCGAGCCCGATACACCGGAGAAACGCGCGGCCGGCGCGGCAGCAATGGGCTTCGGGTTCAGCACACCATTGCGGATGATGCGCAGGCGCCCCGGCCGTTCCGTGAATAGCAGCTCGCCGGAAGGCAGAAAGGCGATGCTGTAGGGATATTCCAGGTCACGGGCGACCACGGTGACTTTCACGTCCTGCTGTTCGGCCGTGTGGTACAGGAACGGCCCCTGGCCCAGTGGTTGGCCGCTCAGCCCGGTGGGCGCAACCGGAATTCCATTCGCCATTAGGGCGGCCTTTTGCTGCGCTCCGGCAGACCCCACGAGCAGGGCGAACGCAGCGATGGCAATGACTATGCAGGCAGGTTTCATGATCGGCGGGCTCCAGGGTGAGGGCGGACTCGATCTGTCAAAGCTCGCCGGCAACAATAGCAGCAGTCCGGGCCGCCGCCGCCAGCATCCTGCGGGGGCCATCACCCCGGACATGACCGTTTGAAAGTACTATCCGCTAAAAAGGTAAGAGCCTGTCAGCTCTTACCCCTAGGTCCGCCCCACTCGATTCTTCAGAGCGCCAGCTGCTCCTGGACGGCCCGGTAGGCATTGTCGATTGCATAGTCCGTATAAGCGGCTGCTGATGCGTCCGAATTCGCGATCGAGATGCGTCCGAAGCGCTTCCGCCCAAGTTCACAGGGCGACTCACCTTTCTTGAACTCGGCATCCCAAAGATAGTTGTACTCATACGCGTACCCGTGCGGCCAGCGATTGACGGTAATCGCTTCGATGTCACGGGCGGGATCGAATCCGCCGGACCCGAGCACACGAACCATCTGGTCGCGAATCTCGCGTTCGAACGTGGAGAATGGCATCGCAAGCAACTGCCCGTGGCCTGCCCGATGCTGATCTCGTGAGGGCAATCCAGGCTGATTCGGTTCGTAGCCCGTCCGCACTAACACTGGATCTTGTGGCGATTTCGTTTCAGGACGGTAGTCCCCGATTCTCGTCGGAGATTCCAAGCTAATGCCTTGTATAAGCATCCCGGGCGCAGACGCGGAACGAATGCCGACTTTCTGCCACGCTTCCCAGTTGCGGAGACCGATGGCAATGTAGCAGAGCGGCACCTTGACGCCGTACTTCAGCGCATCTTTCTGAGCAGCCGGGAGATCGTCACAGACGTAAGGCACCATGCCGTTCCAACAGGCCATTACAACGTTCTTCGCCTTGACCGAATAGAGCTGCTTCTCGCGGCCATACACGATGTCTACTTCCTTGGCCGAGGCCACCTTGCCACGATGCTGCACCTTCAGCACGGTGTTCGACAAACGTACACGGACGGCATTTGCGGCCTGATCCAGCTTGCTGTAGTCAAACTTCGCAGTAACCACACTCTCCGCCGTCGTTCCAGGAGCAATACCTGGAATCAACTTGCGCAGGAGGATGCGTGCCACGGAAGCATTGCCGTCGGGGAAATGGTAGTTGTACGGACCCGTTTTGGGAACGTGCCGTCCGAGCGCGGTGATACTCATCCGAGGATGGGGACCCGGATCAATCTTCAACCCCGCCAATCCGGGATAGTTCGGCCATACTTCAAGGGCTCCCACGGCATCGATACCCAGACCATAGAGCCCGTGTGTACGTTTCTGATAGTACGGGATCACGCTCGGGTCAACTTTGACGTAGTTCAGCAGGAAATCCTTATAGCTGATGCGAGAGAGAAGATCCTTCTTCTGAGCAGACGTGAGGCCCGGCATATAGTCAACATCATCTTCTTCTACCCGTAGGATGTCCGCTTGCATGCGCGCGGTGAGAGGGGTCTTCGCGAGCCACTCCTTCAGGCTTACACCCGCAGGCGCGGCGTTGCCGTTGCGTCCGCGACCTGCTGGACTGCCAATCACCAGCCGGTCCTGACCGAAGGTCTCTTTGTCGAAGAAAGTAGAGTTCTGAAGGCCGGCGAAGATCGTGCGATCCGCGATCTCATTCGATGCAGCAGAAAGCTTCTGTGGTTCGATTCCGATATCAGTCATCAACTCGCGCGCTTCTTTGCTGTAATCAAAAGGCGACGAGATTCCCTGCGTACCTCCGTTGGTGATGAGAGTACGGCCACCGATCTGAAATTCATTACGCTTAGCGTGACCGCCAAAATCGTCGTGGTTATCCAGAATTAGAATCTTGGCGTTCGGCTTGGCTTTGCGGTAATAGTAAGCTGCCGCGAGGCCGCTGATACCAGCGCCGACAACCACTAAATCGAACGTTTCCTTCGTATCAACGGGCTTTGACGCGGTCTTCCAGAAGTTCCCATCTCGGAGAGGGTGCGCGTAGTCATACGAGCCGTCGTGGCTTCCGCGCATACCCATCTTTGTCGGAGGATAGTAACCTGGCTGATCCTGCGTGAAGGTGGACGCTGCGTGTAGACGCGATCCCACTCCTAGCGCTCCGATACCCACCGCAACTCCGTTTACGAAGTCGCGGCGAGTGATCGTTCTATGCATGCCCAGTTCCCGGTCTTGTGCCGAGTCTTGTGAATGGTCCGCCATGCGGATGTCCCTCCTCTGAATAACTACTTTGAATGGAAAGTTAGGCTGCGCCGACCAACTCTTGGACGGCACGATAGCGTCCGGCGTTCAGGATACGGACGTTCGTTCCCAGAATCATCGGATTTACATCCATTTGGTTGACCAGCTTGTGGCTGCTGCTACCAACGAAGCTAACGTCCAGAGCGAGATCTTTCGTCAACTGGCGCTGCACACTGAAGTCATATTGATACAGGTACGGCGTCCGAAGATTCGGACTCGCACTGTAGGCATCGCCGCCAAAGGGAAGCGCTGCGAGTTTAGCGAAGAAGTTCGGGTCACTGGAACTGAGAGCGGGGATGCACGACCAGGCTCATGTAGCCATGCACCGCACCGAGCGAGCCCGATACACCTGAGAAACGCGCGGCCGGCGCGGCAGCAATGGGCTTCGGGTTCAGCACGCCATTGCGGATGATGCGCAGGCGTCCCGGCCGTTCCGTGAACAGCAGTTCGCCGGAAGGCAGAAAGGCGATGCTGTAGGGATATTCCAGGTCACGGGCGATCACGGTGACTTTCACATCCTGCTGTTCGGCCGTGTGGTACAGGAACGGCCCCTGGCCCAGTGGTTGGCCGCTCAGCCCGGTGGGCGCAACCGGAATTCCATTCGCCATTAGGGCGGCCTTTTGCTGTGCTCCGGCAGACCCCGCGAGCAGGACGAACGCAGCGATGGCAATGACAATGACTATGCAGGCAGGTTTCAGGATCGGCGGGCTCCAGCGTGAGGGCGGACTCGATCTGTCAAAGCTCGCCGGCAACAGTAGCAGCAGTCCGGGCTGCCGCCGCTAGCAGCCTGCGGGGGCCATCACCCCGGACATGACCGTTTGAAAGTACCATCCGCCACCCTGGATTGAGCTGCGATTTAACTCAAATGAAGAAATATCAGTTAGGGAAGCTCTGAACTACCCGCGCCAGGAGCGCGGCAGTCCATGATTGCGCGACAGGTCGAGGTCATCTTCGGTTGTCGGACTGATCTGAAGGCAAGTGTCGGCTTGTTCATTGCATTCTTGTC
>JBDSJD010000007.1:0-37157 GCA_039917615.1 Steroidobacteraceae bacterium | reverse complement strand
AGGCAAGTCTCAAGAACCTCGTCGGCGGGATCGTAAGGCGCGGCCTAAAGGTCGTTCCTCCTAAGGCGTCAATCTCGCTACGCGTGGATGCTGACGTTCTGGATTGGTTCCGGGGCACAGGATCCGGATATCAGTCGCGAATGAATGCAGTGTTGCGCGCATTCCGTGATGCTGCTGCACGCTAACATCTCTCTACGGAGTTCCCCGTCAAGAGCGGAAGACTGATTTGTTCTGATCGGATTCTCGGTGGTCCTCGGCACAGGTTCAGACGCAAGCAAGCAGGTCGGCACGAAGGATTGGACTGCACCTCTCTACACGGCCTTGTTGAGCGCGGATGTGTTGCGCCCGGGCCCAGATATAAAACGCGCATGGCGTCCTCATTCGTTGTTCGACAGCGGCATGCAACGGATGATCGATCCACTGAACTGGCTATCGGCGCAGACCGGAATTAAGGGGCTGCCGACCGGCTATGGGGGAATAAGCCAAGCCGGATGGATTATTCCCCTAGCCGCGAAGCGCACACCTCAAGCCAATTTCATGGTCTTATGGAGCGGGCCGGTATGTACGGTGGCCGACGAATATAGAGGCTGGCATAGGAAGCGGCGGAAACCTGAAGCGCTGGGGTATGAGACGCGCCGCTTAACGTGTCAATCCATGTTTGAAGATATCCAAGGGGAGCCCGATGCGCGAATTCCTTACTCTCGTCCATGAATGCGCGGACTTCGACAAGTGGAAAGCTGACTACGACGCCGACGCCGGCAATCGCCAGGCTGCGGGTCTCACGGACCTCGTGCTCGTCCGTCAGGCAGACAGGCCAAATGTCATCGCCCTGATTTTCGAAGTCAGCGACTCGGCGAAAGCCATGGCCTTCGTGACATCGCGGGTACTGCGCGAAGTGATGCAGAAAGCTGGGATCACCGGGGCGCCAGATGTGCACTTCCGCCGCGGCGAATTCACGGTACCCGATTCCTCGCAATACCTGACGGTGAACTGCCGCGTCCGTGACTTTGAGACATTCCGTAAAGCCTACGCCGCAGACAAGGCGGATCGACTAGCAGCCGGTCTCACTGACGTTGGCGTGCTGCGGGACGCGAACGACCCCACCAACCTGCTGCTGCTATGGTCGATCGACGACATGGCAAAGGCAAAGAGCTTTCTTGAGTCGCCGGCGCTGGCCGAGCACCAGACCAAGAACGCCGGCCTCATCGGCGAGCCCATTCCGCGATTCTGGAGACCGTGAGGCGCAGGACGCAGCGCTTGTCGAGCGCAATGAGGCGGCCGTCGCGATACGGTTGGTTCAGATCGATGGCGCCGCCAGTTCGCTTGCCGCAAAGGCAGGTGCCTGGAGGGCCGCCCTTGGTCATTTAGTAGCCGGAATGGATTACTATGGCGTTCAAGGTACTACAACGGCACGACACATCCGAGTGGGGGATGACATGGCGGTGGATTTTCGCGGACATCCGATGTTTCCGTCGACGGGTTTCAACACGCCGACCCGATTCGAGGCCGATATCTATGACTGCGAGGTCTGGGGCAAGGTGCCCACGGATATCGAAGGCAACTTCTATCGCATGCAATGCGATTTCCAGTACCGGCCGCCGCAGAATGAATGGGCCACCGGATTCAATGGCGATGGTCACATCAGCCGTTTCTGGTTCAAGGATGGCAACGTCAATTTCCGCGCCCGTTATGTGAAGACGGCGCGGTTGATGGCTGAGCGCGCGGCGCACAAGCGCCTGTTTGGCGTCTATCGCAACCATTACACAGACGACCCTTCAGTCGCGAAGCTCAACCGTTCCGCCGCCAATACCCACATGTACTGGCATGGCGGCAAGCTGCTGACGCTCAAGGAAGACTCGCTGCCCTGGGCCATCGACCCGCACACGCTGGAAACCCAGGGCGTGTGGGATTTCTACGGCAAGTACAAAGGCACTACGATGTCCGCGCATCCGAAGATCGATGCGCAGACCGGCGAGATGATTGCCTATGGGTACCAGGCAAAGGGCGATCTTACCGATGACGTGGTGTCGTACATCATTGGCAAGGACGGTCGCGTCAAGCATGAGGTTTGGTTCAAGTCGCCGTACGTCGGAATCATGCACGACATCGCGATCACCAAGAAATACATCGTGTTTCCGGTGGTGGCGCGCACCACCAGCGACGAACGGCTGCGCAAGGGCGAGCCGATGTGGGAATGGAACGGCAACCTGCCGACCATGGTCGGCATCCTGCCGCGCGATGGCAGTGCGAAGGATGTGCGGTGGTTCAAGGGTCCGGCGCGCAACACCCTGCATTTCCTGAACGCGGTGGACACGCCCGATGGCAAGGTCCAGATGGATCTGCCTACGTCGAGCGGCGAGCGCGATCCTTCGCAGATCCGGCGCTGGACATTCGACATGCGGTCCCCCAACAAGGACACCTTTGACGAAGAGCTGATCTCTACCGCGAGCGGCCCGCTGGCGCGCATGGATGATCGCTATCTTGGCTTGCCGTACAAGTACTGCTTTGTCGGCAACCGGGATCCCTCCCTGCCGTACGACACCGCGCGCGGTGGCAACAACGCTGGCCGGGCCACCAACCAGTACCTGCGTGTGGATGTGACCAATCCCAAGGCCGATCCGGGCAAGTATTTCGTCGGGCCGGTGTCGAGTCTGCAGGAGAGCTGTTTCGTGCCGCGTAAAGGCAGCAAAGGCGAGGGTGATGGTTACCTCATGGGTATTGCGAGCAATTACGAGACGATGTCCAGCGACCTGGTCATCGTGGATGCGCAGCGCATGGAAGAGGGCACCATCGCCACGGTAAAGCTGCCATTTCGCCTGCGCGGCGGCACCCACACCAACTGGTACGGCGCGGGCGAACTGCCGCCGTTCAAGGCATGAAAGCCACGGCTTGCGATATGGACCGGCGTAGTTTCCTCGGCAGTGTGAGCTTTGTTGCGGGCGGTGCGGCACTGAGCAGTTGGCTGCCCATCTCGTTGGTGCAGGCCGCCCCTGCGTGCGTGACCGACGCCTGTGGCGACTGGCAGCTGGACGATATCTGCATTGCCTATCCGCCGTATTCACTACACATGAAGTCAGCGGTATGCCATGCGACGGTACACCCGGAATTCGAACCCGTTGATTCGCACTGGATCGTCTGAAGGCTTCCGGAGACTAGAGATGAAGTCAGGACGCGTGCTTGTTGTCGCATTGCTGCTGAGCTTCTCCATGGGGGGCGCTGCCGCAGAAAAACCAGAGCAGCGACTCGGCCAGCTTGAAGCCGAGGTTGAGGCTGCTGCCGACATCAGTGCCGTCATGCGTCTGCAGCGCACTTACGGCTACTTCGTCGACAAGGGCATGTGGGCCGATCTGGCGGAGTACTTCACCACAGATGCGGTGGCGAATTATCCGGCCGGCGTATTCATTGGCAAACCCAGCATCCGCGAGCATCTGTTTCGCAACGTCGGCAATGTGCCGATGGGCCAGGTTGGCCTGGGAGACAAGCGCGTCTACAACCATTTCAGCATCCAGCCGGTGGTGAACCTGGATCCCGGCGGACAGACTGCGAAGGGGCGCTGGCGCGTCATCGCCATGTTCGGCAACTTTGGCGGCAGCGCCACCTGGGCCGAAGGGCTATATGAGATGCAATACGCCAAGGAAGGCGGTGTCTGGAAGATCGCGCGGCTGGACTACCACTCCGGTTTCGGCGCGCCTTACGCAACCGGATGGGTAGCGCCGCCGCAGCCCGCAGTTAGCGCGGTGCCTGCGCCCCGGCGACCGCGGCAGCTGGCGCATCCTGCTGATCGCGAACGCGATGCCTCCTGCGAAGGATTTCCGGCGGCATGCATCGCGCCATTTCATTACGCCAATCCTGGCAAGGGCGCGGGCAGCCCCGTATGGACCGTGACTGCGAAAACCTCGCCTGCAAGCGGGGATGCGAAGCAACGCGCGGCAAAGTTGCTGTCCAAGGCGCGGCAGCTGGCTGATGAACAACAGGTCGAGAGCCTGCTGCGTACCTACGGTTTCTACCTGGATCGCGCGTACTGGGATCAGGTGTCAGACCTGTTCGCAGACGATGGCACCATCGAATTTGCGCAGCAGGGAGTCTATGTTGGCAAGAAGAGGGTGCGCGAATTCCTCGGCAAGCTGGGGCCACATGGGCTCGTCACTGGCTGGATGAACGACCACATGCAGTTGCAGCCGGTAGTTACCGTGCTACCCGACAGCAACAAGGCCTGGTCGCACAATCGCGAATGGGCAATGACCGGGCGTCTCGGCGAGGCTGGTCAGTGGACTGAAGGCATCTACGAGAACCAGTATGTGAAGCAGGGTGGCGTGTGGAAGATCAAGTCCATGCATTTCTATCCCACTTTTATCACTGATTACGACCAGGGCTGGGCCAAGGATGCGAAGCCCGCGCCGGGTCCCCTTGCAGACCTGCCGCCGGATCGTCCGCCGAGCAGCGTGTATGCCATCTATCCGAAGGCGCATGTTCCGCCGTACCACTACAACAACCCCGTAACGCTCAAGCCTTTGCAGTACCCAACGGTGGGAGGTCCGAGCGCGCGTGAGATAGCGCAAGCGCAGGCCAGTGGCGAGACCAAGAGTCTGGAACCAGTGCGGGACCTTAAGGTTGCCGCCGACGAGATCGAGCGTCTCGTGGGACGCGTCAAGGCCGTGCACGAGATCGAGAACCTGAGCAGCGCATACGGCTACTACCTCGACAAGAACTTGTGGAACGACCTCGCCGATCTCTTCGATCCGCAGCTGGGTTCGATTGAGCTTGCGCATCGAGGCGTCTACCGGGGTCCGAAGGTGCGCGAATTCCTCGTGAAAGTGTTCGGACGAGGGGGCCAGGAAGGGCCAGTGGCCGGGCGCCTCGGGAATCACATTCAGGTGCAGCCGGTCATCACACTATCTGCCGACGGCAAGAGCGCGAAGATTCGCTCGCGCATGCTGCAGCAGATGAGCCAGGGCGCGCGCGCCTCATGGGGCGGAGCAATCTACGAGAACGAGGCCGTGCGCGGCGCGGACGGCGTCTGGCGCTACAGCAAGGTGAATGCCTGGAATACCTTCACCGCCAGTTATGACGGGGGCTGGACCAAGGCTGCCAGCAGCGGCATGCCCGGGCCGAATCCGGAACTCGTCGCGCCGGATTCGCCGCCAACACGCACGATTGCCATGTACCCCGTGGTGTATGAGATCCCTTATCACTATGCCAATCCGGTGACGGGCCGAAACTCGTTGCCACCACTGATACCCATGGCTGCGCAACAAGCGCAGTTGCGTGCGCAGGCAACGCCGGCCGCACCAACGTCGCCAGCTTCTGCACCGCCCGGCATGCCTGCCAGCGTGGCAGCAGGGTTGCGCGAGATTGGCGCCAAGATCGATGCCGCAAAGACTACGGCCCTGTACGCCCCGCTGCATGCAGCCCTGCAACACGATGCCGTTGCAACGCGCCGGGATCTTGCCTACGGCCCGCACGAGCGGCATCGCGCCGACGTGTTCATGCCGAAGGCACCAGGAGCCCCGCGGCCGCTGGTGGTGTTTGTGCACGGTGGCGGCTTCTCGCGCGGTGCCAAGAGTTCCGCCGGCCAGTTCTACTACGACAACATCGGCTACTGGGCTGCCGAGCACGGCCTCGTTGGCATGACGATCAACTACCGGCTGGCGCCGGAATTCAAGTATCCGGCCGGCGCCGAGGATCTGGACCGCCTCGTTGCCTGGTTGCGCGAACACGCACGCGAGTGGGGCGCCGACCCGGCGCGCATCTTCCTCTGGGGGCACTCGGCGGGTGCCGCGCATGTTGCGGACTATCTGGCGCGCGGGCCGAAGGCGCCGGTGGCCGGCGCGATCCTGACATCGGGTGTCTACCAGCTGGGCGACACCGTTTCGGTCTGGAAGGATTACTACGGAGAGGATGTCGCCCTGTATCCGCAGCGTGCTTCTCTCACACGGCTGATCCAGGTGTCTGTGCCCCTGCTAGTCAACTGGGCCGAGCTTGACCCCCCCGACTTTATTCCTGACACTGAGAAACTGATCGCCGGTCGAAAGGCCGGAGGCAAACCAATGGTCAGCCTGCGGTTACCGAATCATTCGCACCTTTCCGAAACCTATGCAGTTGGTACAGCGGACCAGTCGCTGACCAGTCCAATCCTGAAATTCATCGAGGCACCTCCCAAATGAAAATCTGCAATCTGATGTTCCTGTTGATGGCTTGCAGCGTGGCAGCGATTGCCGGGCAGGCGCCGGCGCCCGCGGCAGCACCCGGCGCCCGAGCAGGTGGCGGCGGAAGCACGCGGGGCGAGGATACGCTCGCCCAGGCGCACGATGGCTACCTCGGGGCCCTCGCACCGGAAAACCGCGCCAAGGCGCGTTCGAAGCCCCCCTTCGACATGACCGCCACCTGGTATATCAATCTGCGCAATGGCGCGAGCTTCAAGTTCGGTCCGCCCTATCCGGAATTCTACGAGCCGGGGCAGACGGCGATGAAGGAGTACGCCGCGGCCCGCGCAAAGAATGAGCCCTATCGCGATGCCATCGGCCGGTGCTTCCCGGCCGGCATGCCAATGATCATGACGCGCGTGCACCCGATCAGCATGATTCAGCTGCCCACGATCACGTACATGCTGTTCGGCTTCACCAACAGCATGCGCTTCATCTACACGGATGGGCGTAACTTCAGCGACCCAGACACTGTTGTCTACACCTACAACGGCGAGTCCATCGGGCGCTGGGAGAAGGATGCGCTGGTGGTACGTACGAAGTACTTCGAGCCGAACGAGCATTACATCGATTCGGGGATTCCGATCAGCGACCAGTTCGAGATGGAGGAGCGCATCACGATGGAAGATGCCGGCATGATGCTTCGCATCGACTACACGATGACCGACCCGAAGATGTGGAAGGGCGAATGGAAGAACACCAAGCGCTTCATCCGCAAGGACCACAGCGACATTCCCGAATCCGAGTGCCTGCCCAACCTCAACGAGAATCTGCCCAGCACCGCCGCCGGACAAAAGGCAATGGATGATCGGGCGAAAAAGTAGCGGACAGGTTCATCGGCCGATCTAGTTGGCGACCGGCGGTCGTCGACTGATCCGCCACGAGGAGCGCGGCCAATCAGGCGGCGGCCGCGCCGTCCTTGTGCTCGGGGGCAGGTTCCAGCGACAGGCCCTTGGTCATCTGTGTCACCGAAGGCGACTTCGCGCCCGATTTGCTGCTGAGCTTGATGCCCAGGCGCAGCTCGTTGGCGGAATCGGCATTGCGCAATGCCTCATCGAGGTCGATTGCGCCGTCGTTGTAGAGCTCCAGCAGCGAAAGATCGAAGGTGCGCATGCCCAGTTCCCGGGACTTGCCCATGATGGTCTTGATCTCGTGGAAGTCGCCCTTGAGCAGCTTGTCCTGCACGATCGGTGTGTTGAGCAGGATCTCGACCGCGGCACGGCGGCCCTTGCCGTCTGCCGTGCGCACCAGCCGCTGCGAGATGATCGCGCGCAGATTGCTGGAGAGATCCATCAGCACCTGCTTGCGCCGCTCTTCGGAGAAGAAATTGATGATGCGGTCCAGCGTCTGGTTGGCGCTGTTGGAATGCAGCGTGCCCAGGCACAGGTGGCCGGTGTCCGCGAAAGTAATGGCGTGCTCCATTGTTTCACTGTCACGGATCTCGCCGATCAGGATGACATCGGGTGCCTGGCGCAGCGTGTTCTTGAGGGCGTTGTGCCAGGAGTGCGTGTCGATGCCCACCTCGCGGTGCGTGATGAGCGACTGCTTCGATTGATGCACGAACTCCACCGGATCCTCGACCGTCACGATGTGACCGCCGGACGACTTGTTGCGGTGATCGATCATCGCCGCGAGCGAGGTCGACTTGCCCGACCCGGTCGCCCCGACGACCAGCACCAGGCCACGTTTGACCATGACGATTTCCTTCAGCGTCTCAGGCAGACCCAGACTGTCCAGATCCGGGATCTCGTTGGCGATCGTGCGGATCACCATCCCGACCTGCTGTTGCTGCATGAAGACGTTGACGCGGTAGCGCGACACGCCGGGCACTGACATGGCGAAGTTGCATTCCAGTTCGCGGCCAAATTCTTCGCGCTGCCGGGGGTTCATCAGCGCATCGGCAAGCGCGCGGGTCATTTCGCCGCTGAGCTTCTGGCCGGTGAGCGGCTTCATGGCGCCCCGCAGCTTCATGCTGGGCGGGAAGTCCATCGAGATGAAGAGGTCGGATCCGCCGGCCTGGGTCATGGCGGTCAGCAATTTGACAATATGCTTCTTGGCCTGGTCTTCAGTCAGCACGCCCATCTCGCACCTGCTCGCAGCTCAAGGATGCCTGGGATCCTAGCGAACATGTCACGGTGCAAATGTTGTGGCGCTTCTCAGCCTCGTCCGAAGGGCGCGCAGGTATTTCCGCCCCGTGATGTGGACGATGGCTCCTTTTCGCGAGCCGCCCTATTTGAGGGTGAATGCCAGCAGCGACCCGGGATGCGTGGGCCGCCCCTGACCGGCGGCATCGGTCACCGTGAAAATCGTCCGTCCATCGGGAGCTACCAGCACGTCGCGATAGCGGTCGGTGGAATTGAAGTATTCCAGAGTCTGGCCCACTGCCGCGTCGCCGGCTGGGTTGAGCTTGACGCGATAGATCGTGCCGCGCGTGAGACTCGTCACCAGAATCGACCTTGCCCACCCCGGGATGGCGGTCGATGCGTATAGATCGATGCCGGATGGGGCAATTGTCACGAACTGCTGCGTGGAAAAGTCGAAATCGTTCGGCACGGTAAAGAATGTGCGCAGTGGCGGCATGAATGCCGGATCGTTCCAGGCGCTTTCCTTCTGGTGCGGCACGCTTGCCGGCGCCACACGCTCCGTATACTTGAGGGACGAGCAGGGCGTGGGCGCCGACGCCGACCAGTTGGTGTATTCGTACACCTGGTCGTCCTTGTATCCAGCAACGTAGGGCCAGCCGTAGTTCTTGCCGCGCACGATCAGGTTCAATTCATCGTCGATGCTCGGCCCGTGTTCGGAGGCGTATATCCGGCCGTTCGGAGCCACGATGAGACCCTGCGCGTTGCGGTGGCCGTAGGTGTAGATATGGCTGCGGACGCCACCGAGCGTTGGGTTGTCGGCAGGCACCGATCCGTCCAGGTTGATGCGCAGGATCTTGCCCTGATAGTGCTGAAAGTCGCTGGCGGCGATCTCTGCGGCGGTCGGCAGTTCCTGCGCGCGGATTGGCTGGCAATACAGCGACAGCTGATTGAAACCGCCATCTCCAACGGTGAGATAGAGCTTCTGGTCCCGGCCGAAGACGAGCCGCCCGGAAATATGATCTGAGCCAGCCGGCAGGCCCGAAACGATATCGCGCGGGCTGCCTAGCGTCTGCGTTCGCGAGTCATACGTGTAGCGCCGGATCCGCAGGCGCCGCACTTCCGCGGGGCCGGGATCCGAGTCGTACGTCATTGCAAGGTAGACGAAATCGCTGCCCTTGTTTCGCAGCAGGTCAGGATGGAAGGCCATGCCGAGCAGCCCGTCCTGACCAAGTTTCTGCATCACATCCGGCACAGTCAGGGCCGGGGAGATGGCACCATCCACCGGATTCACGCGCACCACGCGCTTGCCCGTACGTTCCGTGATCCAGATGCGACCGTCTGGACCCCAGAGCATTTCCCAGGGATTTTCGAGACCCGACGCGACGACGCGAACGGCGAATTGTTCGTTACCAGGCGCAGGAGCCTGGGCCGAAGCGAGCGCGCCCGCGAGGAACGGCAGCAACCAGAGAGCGGGCATACGCCATTGTGTTGTGGACATACGCCATTGTGTTGCGGAAAGCACCCTTGGCGCAATCCAATGCACAGGCACGCGCGCGCGCTGTCGAGTCGCCCTGCGGATCGTCAGCTCAGGCCCACGTAGAACTCGGCGATCCGCGAGCAAATCCGGTCTATCTGCCCATCGCTGAGTTGAATCATGGAAGGCAGCCACAGGCCTTCACGTCCCACTGCCTCGGAAACCGGAAAACTCCCAGAATGAAGGTAGGCCTTTTGGCTGTGAATGGGCGGGTACATCACCCTGGTGCCGATTCCCCCATCATGCATGAACACGGCGAGTTCTTCGCGCCGCTCAGCCATGCAGTCGATGAACCATGGGGTGCACAGGTTTGCGTCGTGCGCATAGAGGCGCAGCCCCCGGACACCCTCGAGATTGCTTTTGTATCTGAGCCAGATCTCGCGTTTGCGACGCACCCTCGCAGGCAGCTTGCGGAGCTGTGCCAGGCCGACACAGGCCTGCAGTTCGGTGAACTTGAAGTTGAACCCGATCGTGTCGTGTACGTCTATCCCGCCCTTGGAGCGACCGAAATCCTTCAACCCACGGATCTTCCTTGCGAGCTCGTCATCATCCGTAATCAGTGCTCCACCCTGGCCGGTTGAGATCAGCTTTGGCGCAGAAAAGGACAGGGTTCCAACCCTGCCGGCAAGGCCCACATGCCTGCCATCGCGATAGAAAGACCCCAGGGACTGCGCGGCATCCTCGATGATGGGAATGCCCGTTTCGCGGGACAGCACCTCGAATGCGGCGATTCCACGACTGGTCTCACGGCCATTCGGGGTGACCAGCATGATTGCCCTGGTTTTTTTCGTTATCGCAGCCCTGACCAGGTCAAGGTCCGCGACCAGTGTGTCCGCGTCGACATCGACGAAGACCGGCACCGCACCCAGCATTTTCACTGAATTCGGCGTAGCGATCATCGTGTAGTTCGGGACAATGACTTCGTGCCCGGGGCCTACATCCAGTGCGATGGCTGCCAGAGTGAGCGAAACCGTGCCGCTGTTCACAACGATGCAGTGCTTTGCGCCCGTGAACTGGGCAATGCCCTGCTCGAACAGCGCGGTCCTGCGGAACTCGGTCATGAAACCGTCCTCCGCGAGATAGCTCAGGAGTTCATCACGCTCTTCGTCGCCGAACAGCGGGCGCATCTGCGGTATGTATTCGATGCCGTTCACGCCTTGGTCGCCTCGACATTCAGCGATACCTGTCTTCCGGTGTCTTTCTGCATGTGCGGGAAGTAGGCCTGGGAGAAGTCATCGATGTGCGCATGCTCAGTGGTGCGCCAGTCCCATCTGTGCGCGTCCTGGAATCCATTGGCCTCCAGCATTCCAGCGAGGGAAGGAAAGTCATAGGCCGTACGATGGAACAGGATGCTGTCGCCGTCCCTGGTCGGGATGGTCATCCGCCCGTAAAGCGGGCCGAGCACCGTGGAGATATCGCCCGTGTCCCGGTATATACCTGCCAGCGCGTCAAAGTCCGGCACCGCGAGCCTCAGCAAGCCTCCTGGTGCCAGCACGCGCCGCCATTCAGCAAGAACTTCCACAGCCTGCAGCCTGTCGAAATACTCGAAGGCGTGGCTGCAGTACACGAGGCTGGCACTGCCGTCTTTCAGAAAAGGAAGCCGGTCGATTCCGGACTGGTGGTCGATATGCGGCATGTCGCAGAGATCCACGTGGATGAAGCCGGGAATCTGTCTGCGCCAGCACCCCAGGTGCAGCTTCATTTGCCGACAAACCTTCGCCTGTCCACCTCAGCACCGCCATATGGCCCGTTCTTTATCTCGAGGACTTCCGTGCCGTCTTCCAGAATCCGGTAGCCGTGTCCGCCTTCCAGCAACACGAGCAGGTCGCCTGGTCCGACATCAACCTCCGCCACCAGTGATTCGAACCTGTCGTATACGAACGCGCGCAAGCTGCCTTTGCGCACGTAAATGACCTCCTGGGTCCATTGAGCGGTGCGCGGAACAGTGTTGTGGATGTGGGGAAGCAGCTCCTTTCCGGCTCCATACCCCCAGGTTCCGGCTTGAACATAGTCGCCGTCGCCGGAAAAGAATTTGAGGCCAGCGCCCCAGGCTTCCGCGGCAGGGATGTGCCGCGCTAGTACGCGGTCGCCGGCGCGAATTTCATTGATGGCCATGGATCTTACAGCCGAGATGGAGAGTGGTCGGCGACTTGCAGAGTCATCGACAGACCGCCAGCCGAGAACTTGCAGCGCGCAGGGGCGCGCAAATCCTCAGTAACTGGCGGTTCCCGCGGCCGGCGCCGTGGTGGGAGTGTTCGTTGCGGCACTGTTGCCGCCCAGTTTCGTGCCGTCTTGCAGCGTAACCGAAACGTAGGAGCCACCGGGCTGGCCGTTGCGCATCGGGCGCACCACGGCGGTCAACTTGTCGCCTGGCTTGAGGGTGGTGCGTTTCCAGCCATCACGAACCAGGTTCTGCGGCGTGCTCATCTCGACCGCCCAGATTTCATGCTTGCCGTCGGCACCTGCCACGTCGACCTTGAACGAACTGTGTGGGTTGACCCAGTTGAACTCGGTGACCACGCCCTCGAGGGTCTGGGTGCGGGCGCCATCGAACATCGCCCCGGAGTGATGGGCCACGCCAAGTGCCGGCACGATCAGGAGGGCAGATGAAAGAATTATGGGGAAATGGTTTTTCATGATTACCGCCAGGACTAATTCGGGGGAGGAAGCGTCGGCACGTTGATAGGTCCAGAGCGCGCGTTGGGCGACTCCCCGAGTACAGTGCCATCAGCCAGAGTGAGCCTCACGAACAGCCCGCCCTTGTGGGTGGTCATATCGCGCAGCGGGGAGGTGACGAGCGTGATCGCATCGCCGGGTTTCAAGCTGGTCGATCTCCAGCCCTGCCGCTTGAGGTTGTTGGGGCTGTTGAGCTCGATTGCCCATGACTCGGTCTTGCCATCGGCACCCGGGACATCCATGTGGATGAACGCATGGGGATTGGTCCACTGGAATTCAGTGACCTTCCCCTTGAGCTCCGTGCGCTTGGCCTGGTCGAACATGGCAAAAGAGTGATGAGCGAGCGCGGCAGACCCGATGGCTGCCATGGCGAACACCGCGACGATGGACCGCACCTTCATTTCGCACCCCAATTCGCTGTATATGAGATCATTCTGCAGCAATTATAACCTACCGGCGGCGGGCCGGCATATGAGGTCAAGATGAGTATCAAAAACAGTGCGGCAATGCCGTTGCGGCTGGTCCTGATGGCCTTCGTTTTTACGGCATGCGGTACGGTTGGAGCTGGACAGGCAGTCCCGGCCGCAGCGGCTGCCCCGGGCAAGGGCGCTGCCTGGCCCAAGGGCTCCTATGCCGCTCTCGACAAACTACCGGACTGGGGCGGCGTGTGGGTGCCTGGCCGTTCTCCGTCCCCGCCCCTCCAGCTAAAGGGCGAGTACCGCACGAAATACGAGGCCTGGGTGAAGGCAACCAGCGCGAACAATGGTGAGGCAGTCCGCGAAACGTCGAACTGCATGCCGCCGGGCATGCCGCGCATGATGGGTACGGCTCAGTATCCGATAGAGTTCCTGTTCACTCCAGGTCGCGTGACAACGCTGCACGAGGCCTGGATGCAGTCGCGCACAATCTTCACCGACGGGCGCGGTCACCCCGACGACTGGGATGGCGGGATCTTCGGCCATTCGATCGGCCACTGGGAGGGCCAGACGTTGGTGGTCGATACGATCGGCATCAAGACGATCACCGCGCTTGCCACGGGCATGAAGCACAGCGACAAACTGCACATCACAGAACGCTTCGCACTCAAGGCCGGCGATCCGGACACGCTGACCGTGGAGACGACCATGGAGGATCCGCTGGCGTTGGAGAAGCCTTCTACCTCCACCTACACCTTCAAGCGCCAGCGCGACTGGAACCTGCTGGAATTCGTCTGCGCTGAAAATGACCGCAACCCGGTGGACGCAGAGGGACGCACCGGTTTTCAGTGACAGGGGCGGATGTTGCAACTGGAGATGGTGATGCAGCGGAGAATCGCAGGATCGTGGATCGCAGCGATTGCGTCAGTGTTCATGCCGCTCTGCGCGCAGGCGCATCACTCGGTGGCGGGTCAGTTCGACGTTGCGAAGAATTTCGAGATCACCGGCGTGATATCGCGGGTGGACTGGGTGAATCCGCACACCTATGTCTACGTGGATGTGAAGCAGTCTGGGGGCAGTCTGCTCACCTACAAGCTGGAATCGCTGCCGGTTGCGATGATGCGAAAGGCGGGATTGTCGCGGCAGGAATTGCTTGGCGATGGCAAGCCCGTGCATATCACGGCCTATCCGGCACGCAACGGCACGGTGACGCTGGGCTACATGCTGGTCCTCAAGCTGGTTGATGGTCGGGAAATCCAGTTTGCGCGTGTGCCAGGTGCCGAAGACCCCGGAGCTGCTCGATGAGCGCGCGGTCCGCCTGCGGCACGCTGCTGTCGGCGCTGCTTACTGGCCTCACGCTGGCTGCGGCACCGGCCACGACGCCACGTCTTTCCGATGGACACCCCGATCTCAACGGTATCTGGGACAACGGCGGTGGCATCGACTTCCTGCAGCCGCAGCAACGGGCGGATGGGTCGCTGTGTGTTTCCGGCTGTGCGCCCGCTGTCGCGCGCACACCTGCCACCGCTGCGCCCGCTCCCGCAGCGGTGCGCCAAGCTCCTGAACGGCCACGTTACCTGCCGCAGTTCGCAGCGCGGGTAGAAGATCTGCGCAAGCGGCAGCAGAAAGAAGACGGCGTGCTGCGTTGTCAGCCTCCGGGTGTGCCGCGTATCGGTCCGCCAGACAAGATTGTGCAGACCGCGCGCGAAGTTGTGTTCCTCTATGAGGATGTCTCCGGACCGTTCTTTCGCATCGTGCCGCTGCGCACCGGTGTTCGTCGCGCGGATGACAGCGAGAGCTACCTCGGCGACGCCACTGGCCGCTGGGACGGCGACACGCTTGTTGTAGAGACAACCAATTTCAACGAGCTGACCTGGCTGACCGACGATGGCGCGTTTCACTCGCCCGCATTGAAGGTCACAGAGTGGCTTACACGCCGCGGTAACGAGATCGATTACCGCTTCCGCGTCGATGATCCCACCGTGCTGGCGGAACCGTGGCAACCACGTCCGCGGCGGCTGGTTCTCTCGGATGTCGAAATGGCCGAGCCCGCGCCCTGCGTGGAGCAGGATCTGTCCAACATGGTGGACGACACTTTCCACGCCAACCCGCGCTGACCAGACCGGCGAGCGCGCTTCGGCCATGCCGGACGAGGAAATTTCAGCCCCCGCAGGGGTTTACGGGCGGACCTTCTGGCCCTAGAATCCCGGTCCCGCTTGGAGGGTCAGGCGGGTGATGTTCTGCACGATGGGCCCCCGAGTGGGGCCTTTTGTTTGGATAGAGGGCCGATAGGGCCCTTTTTTGTTTGTCCGCCCGGCGGGGAGGATTGGTGGTCGAGTCATTGCGGGAAAGCCTGATAGCACTGACCGAGCCATTGCTCGCGCGACTGGGGTACGAGCTGGTCGATATCGAATATGCGGCGACGCATTCCGAAGCAACGCTTCGTGTGTATGTCGACTGGCCGGACGGGAAGATGCCAGCTGCAACGGCAGCGCTGCCGGATGATGGCACGCGCGCCTTCGATGGCATCGGTGTGGAAGATTGCGAGCGTGTCAGCCGCGAGCTGTCGGCGCTGCTGGATGTGGAAGACCCGATTGCTGTGCCGTATCAGCTGGAGGTGTCTTCGCCAGGCGCGGACCGGGTGCTACGCACGGTTGCGCACTACCGACGCCATGTCGGGCAGCGCGTGCACGTGGAGGTTACTGCAGCCCGCGACGGCAGACGCAGGTTCACTGGTGAACTTACGCGCGCTGATGACGGGGAATTTGCATTGAATGTGGATGAGTCGGTGGTGACGGTGCGGTATGACGAGGTGGGCAAGACCCGCCTCGCACCGGACTGGTCGCGCAAGAAGCGTCGAGGTAACAAGAAATGATGAACAAAGAGATTCTGATGGTTGTCGATGCCGTCTCCAACGAGAAGGGAGTCGACAAGGAAATCATCTTCGAGGCGCTGGAAGCGGCGCTGGCTGCGGCCACTCGCAAGAAGCATGGCGAGGAATGGGACGTGCGCGTCGCCATCAACCGCAAGACAGGCGACTACGATACGTTCCGTCGCTGGAAGGTGTTCGCAGACGATTCGACGGAACTCGAGACTCCTGATCGCGAGCTGCGCCTCGACGATGCGCTGGATCTGAGCAAGGACGCGGAGCCGGGCGGCTTCGTGGAAGAGCCGATGGAATCGGTGGCCTTCGGGCGCATCGCGGCCCAGCAGGCCAAGCAGGTCATGGTGCAGAAGGTGCGCGAGGCGGAGCGTGCGCAGGTGGTCGACCTATTCAGCGACCGCATCAATACGCTGGTCAGCGGCGTGGTCAAGCGGGTCGATCGCAATGGCATCTTTGTCGACCTGGGCAACAACGCGGAAGGCTTTATCTCGCGCACCGACCTGATTCCGCGCGAGGCGCTTAAGCCGCAGGATCGCGTCAAGGCCTTCCTGAAGGATGTGCGCAACGAACCGCGCGGTCCGCAGCTGTTTCTGTCGCGCACGGCGCCCGAATTCCTGATCGAGCTGTTCAAGCTGGAAGTGCCGGAAGTGGGGCAGGGCACCATCGAGATCCTGGGCGCCGCCCGTGACGCGGGCATCCGCGCCAAGATCGCAGTGCGCAGCAACGAGCCGCGCATCGATCCGGTGGGCGCCTGCGTCGGCATGCGTGGTTCGCGCGTGCAGGCGGTGTCCAACGAGATTGCCGGCGAGCGCGTCGACATCATTCCCTACGACGACAATCCGGCCCAGTTTGTCATCAATGCGATGTCGCCGGCCGAAGTGCAGTCCATCGTGGTGGATGAAGATTCGCACAGCATGGATATCGCCGTTGCCGAAGAAAAACTCTCGCAGGCCATTGGTCGTGGCGGACAGAACATCCGTCTGGCCAGTCAGCTGACCGGCTGGGAACTGAACGTGATGACCGAATCAGACGCCGATGCCAAGAGTGAATCGGAAGCCTCGCGCCTGGTTCAGATGTTCATGAAGTCGCTGGACGTGGACGAAGACGTTGCCACCATCCTCGCGCAGGAAGGCTTTTCGACCATCGAGGAACTGGCCTATGTACCGGTGAGCGAGCTGGCCTCGATCGATGCCTTCGACGAAGACCTGGTCAAGGAGCTGCGCAATCGCGCCCGCGACGTGCTGCTGACGCAGGCCATCGCCAGCGAAGAGAGTCTGGAGAGCACCATGCCATCGGACGATCTGCTGGCGCTCACGGGCATGAATCCGGATCTGGCGCTGGCGCTGGCGCAACGCGGCGTGCGCACGCGCGAACAGCTGGCCGAGCAGGCGGTTGATGATTTGGCGGATATCGACGGGCTCGATGTAGAAGGCGCCGGTGCGCTGATCATGAAGGCCCGCGAACACTGGTTTCAGGCGGAGAAATAGGCCACAGGGAGTAGAGCAATGGCTGACGTCACCGTCTCGCAATTTGCCGATGTATTGAAAGTCCCTGTGGACCGGTTGCTGGTGCAGCTGGAACAGGCCGGAATCACCGTGTCTGGCGCGGATGCCAAGATCAGCGATGACGCCAAGATGGAACTGCTGACGCATCTGCGTCGCAGCCATGGCAGCGGCGCGGAAACTGCCGCGCCGAACAAGATCACGCTCAAGCGCAAAACCCAGACCGAGCTGAAGATGGCGAGCACGCAGGGTCGGGCCCGCACCGTCAACGTCGAGGTGCGCGTCAAACGCACCTATGTAAAGCGCGACGTGCTGGAAGAGCAGAATCGCGCCCAGCTGGAACAGGCCGATCAGAAGCGCAAGGAAATCGAGGCGGCGCAGCAGTTCGAAGCCGACAAGGTGGAAGCCGAGCGTCGCGAGCAGGAGCGCCTGGATCTTGAGAATCTCCGCCGGCTCGAAGACGAGCAGCAGCGTGTGCGGCAGGCCGAAGAAAGCCGCCGTGCGCTGGAACAGCGCGAGCGCGACGATGCGGACCGTACGCGGCGCGCGCCCGATGCGAAGGGCGCACAGGAACCCGCGCGCGCCGAGACCAGGGTCGAGCCCAGGAAGCCCGAGACCCGGGTAGAGCACAAGAAGCCTGAAACGCGCACCGCGGCGGAGCCGCGTGGTGAACAGAACACTCGCTACGGACGGCAGGAACTACATGTTACCGGCGGTGATGCCGCGCGCTTCAAGAAGAAGAAGGTCCGCATGCGCGGCCGGCCTTCTACGCCAGAGGGTGAGCAGAAGCACGGCTTCGAGATGCCCACGGCGCCGATGAAACGCGAAGTCGCCGTCAGCGAAACCATCACGGTGGCCGAACTGGCGCAGCGCATGGCCGTCAAGGCTACCGAAGTCATCAAGAGCCTGATGGGACTGGGCGTGATGGCCACGATCAACCAGTCACTCGACCAGGACACCGCGGTGCTCGTGATCGAGGAAATGGGTCACGAAGCCAAGCTGGTCAAGGACAACGAGATCGAGGAGGACATCCAGGGTGTCGTCACCGATGAAGATGTGGCACTTGAGCCGCGACCGCCCGTTGTGACGGTGATGGGGCATGTCGACCACGGCAAGACCTCGCTGCTCGACTACATCCGCCGTACCAAGGTGGCTGCCGGGGAGGCCGGTGGCATTACGCAGCACATCGGTGCCTATCACGTGGAGACGCCGCGTGGCGTTGTGACCTTCCTCGACACGCCAGGCCACGCTGCATTCACCGCCATGCGCGCACGCGGTGCCAAGGCCACGGATGTGGTGGTGCTGGTGGTGGCCGCCGATGACGGCGTGATGCCGCAGACCATCGAAGCCGCGCAGCAGGCGCGCGCCGCAGGCGTGCCGATCGTGGTGGCTGTCAACAAGATCGACAAGCCTGATGCCGACTCCGAGCGCGTGCGCGTGGAACTGTCGAAGCATGAAGTCGTCTCCGAAGAGTGGGGCGGCAGCGACATCTTCGTGCAGGTTTCCGCGAAGACTGGTCAGGGCATCGATCAGCTGCTTGAGGCGATCCTGCTGCAGGCCGAATTGCTGGAGTTGAAGGCACCGCGCGACGGCCTGGCTTCTGGCGTTGTAATCGAATCCAGCATGGAGAAGGGTCGCGGCGCCGTCGCCACCGTGCTGGTCAAGCGCGGCACCCTGAAGCTCGGTGATCCGATCCTGGTGGGGCAACAGTTCGGACGTGTGCGCGCGATGTTTGACGAGACCGGCAAGGCCGTCAAGGAAGCCCTGCCGTCGATGCCGGTGGTGGTGCTGGGACTTACCGGCGCACCCAATGCCGGCGATGACCTGCTGGTGGTGGAAAGCGATCGCAAGGCGCGTGAAATTGCGTTGCATCGCCAGAGCAGGCATCGCGACACCCGCGTCGCCGGCCGCGCACCGGCCACCGCCGAAGATGTGTTCTCGCAGATGGAAGACGCCAAGATCAGCATCATTCCAGTGCTGATCAAGACCGACGTGCAGGGCAGCGCCGAGGCATTGCGCCAGGCGCTCGACAAACTATCGACCGACGAAGTGCAGGTCAAGGTGCTGGGTTCGAATGTCGGTGGCATCACTGCTTCGGATATCCAGCAGGCGGCATCGTCGAAGGCACGGGTCATCGGCTTCAACGTACGCGCGGACTCCGGCGCGCGCGAGGCCATGAAGGACACCGGCGTCGAGGTGCGTTACTACAGCATCATCTATGAAGCCATCGATGACGTGAGAGCGATCATGAGTGGCATGCTGGCGCCGGAGATCAAGGAAACGATCGTCGGTGTTGCGCAGGTGCGCGATGTGTTCCGATCCAGCAAGTTCGGTGTGGTGGCGGGTTGTCTCATCATGGAAGGCACCGTCAAGCGCAACAATCCGATCCGTGTGCTGCGCGACAGCGTGGTGATTTTCGAAGGTGCGCTGGAATCGCTGCGTCGCTTCAAGGATGACGTAAACGAAGTGCGTGCCGGCACCGAGTGCGGCATCGGCGTGAAGAACTATCAGGATGTTCGCGCTGGCGACCAGATCGAGTGCTTCTCGCGCGTGGAAGTCGCGCGCACGATCTGACCCTTGGGTCAGGACTCGCGCGATGGCAGGAAAGGGTGCGGGTTCAGGCAGGCTGCAGCGCTTCGAAGCGCAGATGCAGCGCGTCCTGGCGGAAATGATCCCGCGGGAGGTCAAGGACCCCCGTGTGGGGCCGGTGACCATCACGCAGGTGGTGCTGGCGCGTGACCTGAGTCATGCGCAGATATTGTTCGTGCCGTTCGGCGATCGCGCGGCGCACCCGCAGGTGCTGGAAGGGCTGCGTGCGGCAGCGGGATTCCTGCGGGGCGAAGTCGGGCGGCGGGTCGGTATGCGCCATGCGCCGCGCCTGGATTTCGTTGCCGATGATTCGTTCGATCGCGGCGCCCATCTCACCGCGCTGATTGCCGCCGCCAACAAGCCGCAGTCCTGACATGTTTCACGGCATCCTGCTGCTCGACAAGCCGCTGGGCTTAAGTTCGAGTGCGGCGGTACAACGGGTGCGCCGCCACTTCGGCCGCATCAAGGCCGGACACACCGGCAGTCTGGATCCGCTGGCCACGGGCATGCTGCCCATCTGCCTGGGCGAGGCCACCAAGGTCGCGGGCTACCTGCTTGAGGGTGACAAGGAATACGAATTTACTGCGCGTTTTGGCGCACGTCGGACCACCGGCGACCTTGAGGGTGAGGTGGTGGAAGAGTGTGCGGTGCCCGCGGATCTGTTGGCGGCGCTGACCGCGGCGCTGCCAGCGTTCCACGGCGAGATATCCCAAATACCGCCCATGTATTCGGCGCTGAAGCGCGACGGCCAGCCCCTGTACAAGCTGGCCCGGCAGGGCATAGAAATCGAACGTGAGGCCCGTTCGGTGGTCATTCATTCGCTGCTGCTGCTTGCGGTCGCCGACGCAGAGGCGCGGCTGCTCGTGCGCTGTTCCAAGGGCACCTATGTGCGCACCCTGGCGGAAGACCTGGCGCGCGCAATTGGCAGCTGCGCGCATCTGGCTGCGTTGCGCCGCACGAACGTGGCGCCATTTTCGGACAACGCAATGGTGACGCTGGAAGCGCTGGAAGCGGCTGGCCCGGCAGAAGTTACCTTGTTGGCTCCGGACGCCGCCCTGGCGCACCTGGCGGGCGTTCAGCTTGATGAAGAACGAACCTTGCGCCTGCGGCAGGGGCAGACAGTCGGCTGTCCTGACGGCGCTGCAGCGCCCGGACTCGTGCGGGTATACGCGCACGGGGGCCATTTCCTCGGAGTAGGCCAGGTAGGCACCAGTGAGGCAGCGAGGCTGATTCTGAAGCCGGTCCGTCTTTTCAACGATTTAGGCCCGAATCCGACTTGAGGCGGCAGGGGTGCGCGGGTAGAATGCCGCGCTTTCCACAAGGGCCCAAAAATGGCGTTATCGATTGAAAAAAAGAGCGGCATCCTTTCGCAGTTCGGCCGCGACCCGAAGGACACGGGGTCTCCTGAAGTCCAGATTGCATTGCTGTCCGAGCGCATCAGCGGACTCGGCGGCCACTTCACCACGCACAAGAGCGATCACTCCTCGCGTCGCGGTCTGGTGAAGATGGTCAACCAGCGTCGCAAGCTGCTGGACTACCTGAAGTCCACCAAGCCCCAGAAATATCAGGAAGTCGTTGAGCGGCTGGGACTGCGCCGCTAGCCGACACTCCTTCGGGCCGCGCCATGAATCAGCGCGGCCCGAATCGTATGTGGCACCCGCACAATGTGCCGTAAAAACAGTATCAATCGTTGAGGTCAAGCAAACGTGAGCGTTGCCAAGCAATCCTTCCTGTTCGGTTCGCAGCAGGTCACCCTCGAAACCGGTGTGCTTGCGCGCCAGGCCGACGGTTCGGTACTGGTGTCCATGGGGGATACCGTGGTTCTGGTCACTGCAGTGGCGCGCAAACAAGCGCAGCCGGGCAAGGACTTCTTCCCGCTGACGGTCAACTACCAGGAGAAGACCTATGCTGCCGGTCGCATCCCCGGTGGTTTCTTCCGTCGCGAAGGTCGCCCCAGCGAAAACGAAACGCTGACCTCACGCCTGATCGATCGCCCGATTCGTCCGCTGTTTCCGGACGGCTTCTACAACGAAGTCCAGGTCGTGCCGACGGTGGTCTCCCTCGACCCCAATATTCCGGCCGACATTCCCTCGCTACTGGGTGCTTCGGCCGCGCTCGCGCTGTCGGGTGTGCCCTTCGCCGGCCCCATTGGCGCGGCGCGCGTGGGTTACAAGGACGGTGCCTACCTGCTGAACCCGACGAAGAAAGAAGCCGAAGGCTCGCGTCTGGATCTGGTGGTTGCCGGCACCGCCGGCGCCGTGCTGATGGTTGAGTCCCAGGCGGACTGCCTGTCTGAAGAAGTGATGCTGGGTGCTGTGGTGTTCGGTCACGAACAGATGCAGGTCGCCATCAACGCCATTGTCGAGCTGGTCAAGCAGGCGGGCAAGCCGCGCTGGGACTGGAAACCGGCCGAGACAGATGCCGAGCTTGTGGCCTTCATTGCCGCACAGGCGGAGGCCAAACTTTCTGAAGCCTACCGCATCACCGAGAAGCAGCAGCGCTACACCAAGGTTGGGGAAATAAAGGCAGGCGTGAGCGCTGCGGTGCCCGTGGTAGACGGCGCGCCGAAGTGGAATGCACAGCAGCTGGCAACCCAGCTGTTCAACATCGAAAGCAAGATCGTTCGCGAGCGCATCCTCAATGGTGAGCCGCGCATCGACGGCCGCGACTACAAGACGGTGCGTCCGATCAACGTTCAGGTCGGCACGCTGCCGCGCACGCACGGCTCGTCGCTGTTTACCCGCGGCGAGACGCAGGCGCTGGTCACTGTGACGCTCGGCACTGGGCGCGACTCGCAGATCATCGACGCACTGGATGGCGAGCGCCGCGAGCCGTTCATGCTGCACTACAACTTCCCGCCGTTCTCGGTGGGCGAGACCGGCATGATGGGTTCGCCCAAGCGTCGCGAGATCGGCCATGGCAACCTGGCGCGCCGCGGCATCGCTGCCGTGATGCCGGTAATGGAAAGCTTCCCGTACGTCATCCGCGTGGTGTCGGAAATCCTCGAGTCCAACGGCTCAAGTTCAATGGCTTCAGTCTGCGGCACCAGCCTTGCGCTGATGGACGCTGGCGTGCCGATCAAGGCACCGGTCGCAGGTGTCGCGATGGGTCTGGTGCTGGAGGGTGCGCGGCACAAAGTGCTCACCGACATCCTCGGCGACGAAGATCACCTCGGCGACATGGATTTCAAGGTCGCTGGCACGGCCGGCGGTATCACCGCCCTGCAGATGGACATCAAGGTCGAAGGTATTACGCCTGCGATCATGAAGGTCGCACTGGACCAGGCACAGGCCGGACGCCTGCATATCCTGGGCGAAATGAACAAGGTGATGTCCACCGCTCGCACCAACATGTCGCAGTGGGCACCGTCGATCATCACCATCAAGATCGATCCGGAAAAAATCCGCGACGTGATCGGCAAGGGTGGCGCAGTCATCCGCCAGATCACCGAGGAGACCGGCACCACCATCGACATCGAGAACGATGGCACGGTGAAGATCGCGTCGGTGCACGGCGAAGCTGGCCGCGAGGCACTGCGGCGCATCGAGCTGATCACCGCCGATGTGGAAGTGGGTCGCATCTATGAAGGCCGCGTGGCGCGCCTGATGGACTTCGGCGCCTTCGTCACCATCCTGCCGGGTCGCGATGGCCTGGTGCACATCTCGCAGATTTCCGACGAGCGCGTCGAGAATGTCGGCGACAAGCTCAAGGAAGGCGATGTGGTGCGCGTGAAGGTGCTGGAAGTGGATCGCCAGGGCCGCGTGCGCCTGTCGATGCGCGACGTCGCCGCTTCGTAAGCGACTACGAATCGCATCGGATGACTCACCGGGCCAGCGGGCCCGGTTCGCGTCTAGCCGCGTGCCAACGGCATTGAGCTATCCGTCCCGTTCTGCGGAAACTGGCGCACCGACTGCTCCAGGTAGCCCGCCATCCCGTTGTGCACGGGGGTGCCGTAGGTGCGAATCACCTGCGACAGGAACTCCCGGCTCATCAGTGGATGATTGCCGTGCTCCTGCTCGGCAATCACCTGCATCAGGATCGAACGCGTTATGTCGGCCTGGGTCTTTTTGTCGAGGACCAGGAAGTCGACGCGATTGACCACCAGTCGACGCACATCCGACAAGGTGATGTAACGGCTCTCCACCGTGTCATAGAGACGGCGATTGGGATATTTTTTTATGACCCGAGGCTCACTCATTTCCGGCCCCCCCCAAATTATCGTTATGAGCGAAGCCGGACCGCCCGAATGCCGGCCAGCCGCTCAGGCCGCCAGTTCTCGACCGCCCACCCGAGGATATCCCTGACGGAGGCAGTTGTCAGCTCCTTTAAAGGATGCTGCTGGAGCAGCGATAAAGCCCCAACCAGCGCGGCGGGAATATTGCGCAAGTCGATCGGCAGGGCGCGGCGCGACTTGGCGAGCTTGGAGCCATCGGGTTCGGTCACCAGCGGCACATGGGCATAACGCGGCACTGGCAGCGACAGGGCCGTGGCAATGGCGATCTGCCAGGCCGTGCTGTCCAGCAAATCAGCGCCGCGGACCACGTGCGTGATCCCCTGGGCGGCGTCGTCTACGACCACGGCCAGCTGATAGGCAGCCAGATGGTCACGCCTGAAGATGATCGGGTCACCCAGTGCTGCGGTCGATGCGCTGCATTCACCCTGCAGGCCATCGGTGAAGCGGATGTTGGCACCGTGTTCCAGACGCAGGCGCCAGGCTGCGTCTGCAGCCTGCAGACGAAGGTCACGGCAATGCCCGCCGTATACACCTGCGGAATCACTGCGGGAACAGGTGCAGCGGTAGCAACGGTCAGCAGCATCCAGGTGCAGAAGCGCAGCGGCATAGGCTGCATGCCGCGTTGACTGGTACATGACGGGGGCGTCTGATTCCAGGCCGAACGCGGCCAGTGTGGAAAGAATCGCATCCGCAGCACCCGGAATGCAGCGTGATGCATCCAGGTCTTCCATGCGGATCAACCAGCTGCCGTTGTGGGCCCGTGCATCCAGCCAGCTGGCCAGCGCAGTGACCAGAGAGCCGTTATGCAGCAACCCGGTAGGGGAAGGGGCAAAGCGCCCGCGATAGGGCGGGGCTAGTCCGCGATTGGGCGTGGCTACGAAGTCGGGCGAAGCGCCTGTGCGAACCGGCATCGCGTCGCCTGGCGTGGGTCAGCGGTAGCGATCGTCCCGGTCGCCGTACTGCTTTTCACGGCGTTCGCGACGCTCCTGCGCTTCGATGCTCAGCGTGGCGACCGGCCTTGCTTCCAGACGCTTGACGCCAATCTGCTCGCCGGTTTCCAGGCAGTAGCCATAGCTGCCATCCTCGATACGGCCTAGCGCTTCATCGATCTTGCGGATCAGCTTGCGCTCGCGATCACGGGTGCGCAGCTCGAGGCTGAATTCTTCTTCCTGGGTGGCCCGGTCGTTCGGATCCGGGAAGTTGGCGGCCTCGTCCTTCATGTGCGAGACGGTGCGATCAACTTCCAGCATGAGGTCCTGCTTCCAGTTCTGCAGGATCTGCCTGAAGTGGTCCAGCTGCTCCTTGCTCATGTACTGCTCGCCGCGCTTGGCGACGTAGGGCTGCACATTGCGCGGTCCGGCCAGCAGATTGTCGTTGGCATCGGCATCGTCGACGTTGGTGACTGGCGCGGAGCGCGCAGCAACGCGGGCGGGCGCTGGGGCAGGAGGCGGGGCGGGAGCTACAACTTTCTTTGCGGGCTTTTCAGATACTTTGGATGACTTCATTACAACTTTGCGTTTGACTGCCTCGGCGACGGCCTTCGGCGGGGGCTTTTTTGCTACGGGCGCCTTCGCTACGGGCACAGCCTTTTTCGTTGCAGGCTTTGCCGCAACGGGTTTCTTGACCTTGGTAGCTTTAGGCGCGGATTTCTTCGCGGCCATGTTGCGCTCCCGTAACGACCATGAGCCTGGAAAAGGACGCGGGATTATACCGGCCAGCCGCCGGGTGTACAGCCGGCCTCGCCGACGCGCTCCAGGCACTCCCTGGGCAGTGGAATCAGGGTAATTTGACTTCCAGGGGGCCCGCCCAGCCCGGCGCCCGATGTTCGGCCACCACGGTGGTGTAGATGCCGCCGCGCACGTAGAACTCAGCTGTCAGTCGCATGAAGCGTGGCGAAGTTACGCTCGCCAGCAGGCCCAGGATTTCGTTGGTCACGGCTTCGTGAAAGCAGCCGCGATTGCGGAACGACCAGATGTAGAGTTTCAGTGATTTCAATTCAATGCACAGCCGGTCGGCGACGTATTCGAGCTTCAGCGTTGCAAAGTCCGGCTGCCCGGTCTTCGGACACAGGCAGGTGAATTCCGGCATCGACATGCGGATGGTGTAGTCGCGTTCGGGCGCGGGATTCGGAAACGTCTCGATCGACGTGGCAGGTTGGGTGCTCATAGTCAGTGCAACTAATCTACACTAGGGGACTTCATTCGTCCGCCGAAGATTTTGTTGCCATTACGATGCGTCTGACCAGAGTAAAACTCGCCGGGTTCAAGTCTTTTGTCGAACCCACCAATGTGCTGTTTCCGACCAATCTTTCCGGGGTAGTTGGTCCGAATGGTTGCGGCAAGTCGAACATCATCGACGCAGTCCGCTGGGTAATGGGCGAGTTATCGGCACGGCACCTGCGCGGCGAGTCGATGACGGATGTGATTTTCAACGGCTCTGGTGGTCGACGGCCGGTGGGCACGGCTTCGGTCGAGCTGGTGTTCGACAACAGCGACGGCAAGATCGGCGGCACCTATGCCAGTTACGCCGAGATCTCGCTCAAGCGCGTGGTCTCGCGCGATGGCACATCGGCCTATTTCATCAATGGCTCGCGCTGCCGGCGCAAGGACATCACCACGCTGTTCCTTGGCACGGGCCTGGGATCGCGCAGCTACGCCATCATCGAACAGGGCATGATTTCGCGCGTCATCGAGGCACGCAGCGACGACATGCGCGCATTTGTCGAAGAGGCGGCCGGCATCTCGCGCTACAAGGAGCGGCGGCGCGAGACCGAGGCGCGGGTCAGCGGCACGCGCGAGAACATGGAGCGCCTGCAAGACCTACGTGACGAAGTGGACAAGCAGATCCGCCACCTGACCCGACAGGCCAACCAGGCGCGGCGCTTCCAGGAACTGAAGAACGACGAACGCAAGCTCATTGCCGAAGTGCTGGCACTGCGGCTGCGCGAGATCGACAGCGGCGCCGCCATCAATGACCGCGCCATGCGCGACGCAGACCTGCATCTGCAGGAAGCCCTGGCAGGGCAGCGCGCTGCCGAAGCCGCAGTAGAAAAGCAGCGCGAGTTCCAGTTCGCCGCCAGCGAGCGGGTGAATGATGTGCAGGGCAGCTTCTACCAGCAGGGTGCTGCCGTGGCGCGCGCCGAGCAGCAGCTCGCGCACACCCGCGAGTTGCGCGAGCGCCAGCGACGCGAACTGTCGCAGGTGCGCGAGATGCTGGCGGATGTGGGCGGCCAGCTGGCGCGTGATGAATCGCTGGTAGAACGGCTGCGCGCCGAGATCGGGGACCTGGGGCCGGGCGCCGCCACTGCGCAACAGGCCGAAACCGCCGCCAATTCAGCGCTGGAGTCTGCCGAAGCCGAGCAACGCCTGTGGCAGGAGCGGTGGGAAACCTTCAATCGCGAGCTGGGCGGCACCTACCAGACGACCCAGGTCGAACGCACGCGCATCGAGCAGCTGGACGATCAACTGCGGCGCCTTGCCGCGCAGGCTGATCGTCTGGCTGTAGAGCACGACCAGCTGCAGCTGGCCAGCGCCAAATCCGGACTCGGCGCCCCGGAGGCCCACGAACAGCGCGCGCGCGAAGCGAATGAAGCGCTGCTGCATGAATTGCAGGTCTGCCTGACGCAGTTGCAGGCGCTGCGCACCCGTCAGCATGAAACCGATTCCGACCTGGAACGCGCGCGCGGCGAACGGGACCGGGCGCGTTCCGAATTGATGTCGCTGGACGCCCTGCAGAAGGCGGCGCTGGGCGAGGCCGATCGCGATGCCGGCAAGTGGCTGGCAGCGGCGGGGCTCACCGGGCGACCGCGCGTCACCGCACAGATCGAAGTCGAGAAGGGCTGGGAGCGTGGCGTGGAATCGGTGCTGGGCGATGCACTCGAAGCGGTATGCGTGCAATCGCTCGAAAGCGCTGCCGAAAGCCTTGCGGACTTGACCAGCGGCCACCTGATGCTGGTCGAAGGTGGGCAAGACAGCATTCGTGATCCGGCTTCGCTGGCTGCGCGGGTGCGTGGTCCGCTGGCGGTGTTGCGGCGCCTGGCGCGTGTCGGGACCGTGGCCACATTGCAGGAAGCCCTGCAGAAACGCCATGCACTTGCCGCTGGTGAGTCGCTGGTAACGGCGGATGGCATCTGGGTGGGGCGGGACTGGCTGCGTGTGTCGCGCGGTCGCGATGCCCATACTGGCGTGCTGGAACGTGAGAGCCGCATTCGCGCGCTGCGGGGCGTCTGCGAGACCTGTGAAGCCGCGGTGCAGTCCATTGAACAGCGGTTGCGGGATCTGCGCACTGAAGTGTCAACGGCTGAAGCGGGACGCGACAGCGTGCAGCAGCGGATCCAGGGCGCGCATCGCGAATATTCCGAAGCGCGCGGCGCGCTGGAAGCTGCCCGCGCGCACAGTCAGCAGACGGCGCTGCGCCTTGAGCGCATCGACCGCGAGGCCGCTGATGTGCAGGTGGAGCGAGAACGGGCGCAGCAGGCACTGGAACGCGCCCGCGCTGCCCTGGACGAAGCCACAGTGACGCTGGCGCAGCTGACGTCCCGCCGCAGCGACATGGAAAGCGAGCGCGAGGAACGGGGCAACACTGCGGCGGCGGCGCGTGCAGCGGCGAATCTGGCGCGTGGACAAGCCCGGGAGTTGTTGATCCAGCTCGAAGGCCGCCGCTCCACCGAATCCTCGCTGGCCGCAACGTTGGTCCGCATGCAGGAGCAACGCGATTCTCTGGCAACGCGCCAGCAACAGCTGGAGGCAGAATCCGGCGACGGCGACCAGCCGGTGCTGCGCCTGGCCGAGCAGCTGAATGAATTGCTGTCGCGCAAGCTTGAGATCGAAAACGAGCTGGCTGCCGCGCGTCGCGATCTGGAAGCCGTGGATGCCGAACTGCGCGCGCTGGACGAAAAGCGCCAGCTGACCGAGCGCCGCGTGGCAGGCGCACGCGAAGCACTCGAGGCCGCAAGGCTCGCAGCGCAGGAAACCCGCCTGCGGCGCGAATCCCTGGTGGAGCAGTTCACCCAGACCCGCTTCGAGCTCGCAGAAGTGCTTGCGACATTGGCTGCCGAAGCCACGGTGATCGAACGCGAGGATCGCCTGGCAGCCGTGCAGGCCGATCTGCAGCGGCTTGGCGCAGTGAACCTGGCAGCGATCGATGAACTGGCCGAGCAGTCCGAGCGCAAGACCTTCCTTGATGCCCAGTGGAAGGATCTCACCGATGCGCTGGATTCCCTGGAAGAGGCGATGCGCAAGATCGACAAGGAGACCCGCGCGCGCTTTGAAACAACCTTCGAGCGCATCAACACCGGGCTGAAAGAAAAGTTCCCGCGCCTGTTCGGCGGCGGGCATGCTTATCTTGAGCTGGTGGGTGACGATGTACTAACGGCAGGTGTGGCGGTCATGGCGCGGCCGCCGGGCAAGCGCAACAGCACCATCTCGCAGCTGTCGGGCGGCGAAAAAGCGCTGACCGCCGTGGCGCTGGTATTCTCGATCTTCGATCTGAACCCTGCGCCGTTCTGCCTGCTGGACGAAGTGGATGCGCCACTGGACGAGCACAATGTCGCGCGCTTCTGCGATATCGTGCGCGAGATGTCCAGTCGTGTGCAGTTCATCTTCATCACCCACAACAAGACAACCATGGAGCTGGCCGAACAGCTGGTGGGCGTCACGATGAACGAACCCGGCGTGTCGCGTCTGGTCAGCGTGGATGTGGACGAGGCTGTCCGTATGGCGGCTGTATAGCAGGAGGCGGGTAGGGCATGCCGGAGCTGCGTTGGGCACTGATCGGATTGGGCCTGCTGTTCCTGGCTGGCCTCGCGCTGTGGGAATGGCGCCGGTCAAGACGCCAGTACGCTCCTCACGCTCGCGCCGAACCGGCTGCCGTCATCGAACCGATGGAACGGGCGCGGCGCATTGAGTCTGGCATGGAAGCCATGGCAGGTCTGTCGGCGGCCGAGCCGGATGAATTCCTTGAGGTGCCCACCATCCATCCAGTCGAAGCGGTGCGCGTCGGAGTAGCAGCAGAATCGGCCGTGGATGTTCCCTCCGCGGCGCGGTATGAAACTCAGGCCGGCCCGAAGCCTGTGCCAGTGCTTGCATCGGTGGAGATTCAGTGGCCACCGCGCAATGCAGGGCAGGTTTTGAGTCTGCGCGTGGTCAACCCGCGCGGTGAAGCCATGTCCGGGCGTGCGCTGCGGATTGCAGTCGAGGCGGCGGGCTTGCGGCATGGACCGCAGAAGATCTATCACCAGGTAACTGCGGACGGCGCAGTGCTGGTAAGCGTCGCCAATTTGTTGCGGCCGGGAAACTTCGAACCCGCGCTCATGGACGCGCAGGAGTTTCGCGGCTTGAGCCTGTTCAGCGTATTGCCCGGCGTTTTGCCGCCAGTGCGCATGCTGGACGAGCTGGTGGCGCTGGCGCGCAGCCTGGCGCAGCGGCTCTCTGCAACAGTGCAGGATGAGCAGGGCGCTGAGCTTGATGCGCAGCGGCTTGCGGAGTTGCGCCAGTCGCTGCCCGAAGGCGACGCGTGAGCGAATCCGCCCGGCGGCGCGTGCAGCAGTTGCGCGAGCAGATCGAATTCCACAACCGCCTGTATCACTCGCTGGATGAGCCTGCGATCACTGACGCCGCTTTCGACGGGCTGATGCGCGAACTGCAGACCCTGGAGGCGGCCCACCCAGAACTTGCCATCCCCGATTCACCGACACGGCGCGTCGGCGCGGCGCCTTCGGCCACGTTTTCCGAAGTGCGCCACGCGGTGCCCATGCTGTCGCTCGCCAATGCCTTCACTGAGGACGAAGTGCGCGATTTCGTCCGGCGTATCGAAGAGAAGCTGGATCGTCAGACACTGCCGTTCTCCGCAGAGCCAAAGCTGGATGGGCTGGCGATCAGCCTGCGATACCAGCGAGGTCTGTTCGAGCAGGGCGCCACGCGTGGCGATGGCGCCAGCGGCGAGGATGTCACCGCGAACCTGCGCACACTCAAGGATATTCCGTCGCAGCTGCGGGGCAGTGGCTGGCCGGCGTTGCTCGAAGTCCGTGGCGAGGTCTACATGCCTCGGGCTGCGTTCGAGCGTTACAACGAGCAGGCGCGCGCAAGCGGCGCCAAGGTGCTGGCCAATCCGCGCAACGGTGCGGCCGGTTCGCTGCGTCAGCTCGATCCGCGGATCACGGCGCAGCGACCGCTGGCGTTCTTTGCCTACGGGTTGGGCGAAGTGCGGGACGGCGCGCTGCCTGAAACGCACTCGGCGCAGCTTGCAGCGTTGGCGGGCTGGGGTTTCCCGGTAAGTGCGTTGAGCGAAGTGGTGCGCGGCGCAGACGGCCTGCTCGACTACTACCGCCGCACCGGTGTTCGCCGTGACGGGCTGCCGTTTGACATCGACGGCGTGGTCTACAAGCTCGACGACCTGGCCGCTCAGCGCGTGATGGGCTTCGTGTCGCGCGCGCCGCGCTGGGCCATTGCGCACAAGTTTCCGGCGCAGGAACAGTCCACCCGCGTCGAGGCCATCGAGATCCAGATCGGCAGGACCGGTGCAGCTACGCCGGTTGCGCGACTGGCACCGGTGCAGGTGGCCGGAGTTACGGTTACCAATGCGACGCTGCATAACGCCGACCAGATCGCGCGCCTCGACGTGCGCATCGGCGATACGGTAATCGTGCGGCGCGCGGGCGATGTCATTCCGGAAGTGGTGAGCGTGTTGGCGGAGAGTCGTCGCGATCCGGCGCCGCCGCGCTGGAAAATGCCGGCACATTGCCCGGTATGCAACTCGGATCTGGTGCGGGAAGAAGGCGAGGCCGCATGGCGCTGTTCGGGCGAGCTGTCGTGTCCGGCGCAGCGCAAGGAAGCCATCCGTCACTTCTCTTCGCGACGGGCGATGGATATAGAGGGCCTCGGCGATCGCTTCATCGAGGAGCTGTCCGATCTCGGGTATGTCGAGTCCGTGGCCGATCTGTACAGGCTGAAACTGGACGACCTGCTGGAGATGAAGCGTCGTGCTGATGAGCGCGACGGCACCACACCGGAAACAGTGAAGTCCGGCAAGATCGCCACCAAGTGGGCGGAGAATCTCGTCGCGGCCATTGACCACAGCCGGGAAGCGACGCTGGAACGCCTGCTCTATGCCCTGGGAATCGAGCACGTGGGCGAGAGCACCGCCAAGGTTCTCTCGCAGTGGTTCGGCGATCTGTCGCTGATCCGTCGAATGCCATGGCCGCTGTTCCAGCGCGTGCCGGATATTGGCGGCGAGGTTGCGAGATCGCTGGGGCACTTTTTCGAACAGCGCGGCAACCAGAAAGTCATTGATGCATTGTTGAAGAGCGGTGTACGGGTGTCCGACACGCATCCGCCCAGCGCCAAACTGCGCGATGGGTTGGATTTCGCGACGTTGCTGGCCGATCTGGAAATCCCGAAGCTGACCGGGCTGCGCGCCAGGCAGCTGGTGGCGGCCATTCCCGAAGCGCAGTCGATCACAAAGGCAACGCTTCCGGAACTCATCGCCGCGGGGCTACCCGCCGATGCGGCGGAGCCGCTGGCGGCGTGGCTGAAGCAAAAGGGAAATTCAAAGCTGCTGCTGAACGGATATGCGATGCAGAAGGAATTGCTGACACTCGCGCCGCAGTCAGGCGCGGGCACCGCGCCGCTGGAAGGCAAGACGATCGTGCTCACCGGCACGCTGGTCGCGTTGACGCGTGAACAGGCTACGGAACAGCTCGAAGCGCTGGGTGCGAAAGTGGCAGGTAGCGTTTCAAAAAGGACCAGCTATGTCGTGGCCGGAGCCGAGGCTGGCTCCAAGCTCACGAAGGCGCGCGAACTCGGGGTGCCGGTGCTGGATGAAGCGATGTTGCTGGAGTTGCTGAAAGTCAATACAACGTATTGACAACCAGCATCACGCTTGGAGGACGCCGCATGGTGGCCGCACCCTAGCTGGTGCCGGGTTCAAGCTTCAGCAGATCCTCCGGCGTATCGATATCGATGGCGGCATTGGGCATCGGCACCCGCAGGCAGCGGTCCGCATGCCGCGCCAGAATTGCACGGGCGCCGGCGTCGCCACGCAGTTCTGCAAAACTGGCAAAGGTGTACGCCGGGAAAACAGCAGGCACCCCCGTGTGACCTGCATAGCTTGCGGCAATCAGCCAGTCCGGTTGCCGGCGCCATGCGCTGGCCAAACGCTGCAGATCGAAGGTGGTTACAGCCGCCTGGTCAGCGAGCGTTACCAGCACACCCTCGCAGCCCATCGGCAGGTGGGAAACGCCCATGCGCAGCGAGCTTGCGAGGCCTTCCTCCCAATTGCGGTTGACCAGTATCGACGCAGGGCTGTGTTTGAGCAGGGGAGTCAGCAGCTGGGCATTGGCACCCAGCACCACCGTAACGGCCCCACCGGCCACCTGCGTGGCCTGGGAGACAGCCCGGTGCAGCAACGGCTGACCACCGATCCGCACCAGCTGCTTGGGGGAGCCAAAGCGGGTGGCGGCGCCCGCCGCCAGCACCAGAACATGCAGATTGCTGCCAGGATTCATGCCGGTCTCGTGGTATGACTTGGAGTTGCTTGCGCGGGTGGCCGGCGACCATTAGAGTTCGCGGGTTTTTTCCTATTAAACAATAACTTCGGCCGCAACATCAGATGAAATCCACTGGATCACCCGCCTGGGTCGTGCACAAATTCGGCGGCACGAGCGTCTACGACGCTGACTGCTTTCGCAAGGTGGCGGACATCATCGAGACGCAGCCGTCGCAGCGGGTGGCGGTGGTGCTGTCCGCCTGTAAGGGCGTGACGGACGTGCTGCTGGGCCTGGTCGCCATGGCCGAGAAGCAAGACCCGGCGCTTAGCACCCAGCTGCAAGGGCTGCGCGAGCGGCACCGGGCCATCGCGGAATCCCTGCTTGACGCCGCCAATTCGCGCCAATGGCTGGCGCAGTTCGACCAGGACCGCGCCAATCTGGAAGGGGTACTGCACACCACGAGCCTGATGCGTTCCGCCGCGCAAAATGTGCGCGACCTGGTCGCGGGCTACGGCGAGCTTTGGTCCACGAGCCTGTTCACCGCGTATCTGGCGGCGCGTCGCAAGGACCCGAGCACCGTGCGCTGGCTGGATGCGCGCCAGGTCGTGGTGGTGGAGTGGGGGCCGCTGGGTCCGGCCGTGCAGTGGGACAACTCAAGCGCCCGGCTGACAGAAGCTGGTGCCGCCGAATTCAACGGCACGCTGATCATTCCCGGATTTGTCGCCCGCACTGCGCAGGGTGTGCAGACCACGCTGGGTCGCAATGGCAGTGATTTCTCGGCATCTATTTTTGGCGCGTTGCTCGATGCCAGTGAAATCCACATCTGGACCGATGTGGATGGCGTGTTGTCGGCCGATCCGCGGCGCGTGCCCAACGCCCGGGTGATCGACCAGTTGTCGTACAACGAAGCGATGGAGCTGGCGTACTTCGGCGCCAAGGTCATCCACCCGCAGACCATGGCTCCGGCCATCGGTCGCGCGATTCCGATCTACATCCGCAACACGTTTGCGCCGGGAAATCCCTGCACGCTGATCTGCGCGCAACCTGCCTCCGAACTATTGGTGAAAGGCATCACCACCATCGAGGATGTGGCGCTGATCAACATCGAGGGCGCCGGCATGATCGGAGTGCCGGGCACGGCGCATCGCCTGTTCGGTGCGCTGCGCGAAGAAGGCATTTCGGTGATCCTGATTTCGCAGGGCAGTTCCGAACATTCGATCTGCTGCGCCATTCCGGCCAATCAGGCCGAGCGCGCCGAGCGGGTGGTGCGCGCCGCGTTCTCGCGGGAACTGGATGAAGGCCAGATTCAGAGCGTGGAAACTTCGCGCGAGCTGGCAATTCTCGCGGTGGTGGGCGATGGCATGGCCGGCACACCGGGTGTTTCGGCCAAGGTGTTCAATGCGCTGGGCGCCGCTGCGGTAAACGTCTGCGCCATTGCGCAGGGTGCTTCGCAGCGAAATATCTCGGTGGTGGTGGAGGGCCGCCAGGCCACGCGCGCCCTGCGCGCCACTCATGCCAGTTTCTATCTTTCGCCCAATACGCTGTCGATCGGGGTGATCGGGCCCGGGACTGTCGGTCGGGTGCTGCTCGACCAGCTGGCTTCACAGCAGGCGCGGCTGTCGCGTGAGTTCAAGCTTGACTTGCGGGTGCGGGGCATCATGTCGTCGCGCCGCATGTGCCTGTCGGATCGCGGTGTAGACCTGGGTCGTTGGAAAGAACAGGTCGAAGCCGCCCCACAGGTTCCAGCGGATATGGCGCGCTTCGTCGAGCATCTGAAGGTGGACTACCTGCCGCACACCGTCATCATCGACTGCTCCGCAGACGAGTCCGTGGCGCGGCACTATCGGGACTGGCTGGCGAATGGCATCCACGTGGTCACGCCCAACAAGAAGGCCAACAGCGCCGAAATGACCTACTACGATTCGCTGCGCGATGCGCGGCGCGCGGGTGGATCGCATTACCTTTACGAAGGCACGGTCGGGGCTGGCCTGCCGGTCATCCAGACTCTGCGGGATCTGCGTGAGACCGGCGACGTGGTCGACAGCATCGAAGGCATCTTCTCCGGCACGCTCGCCTATCTGTTCAATGTCTATGACGGCTCGGTGCCGTTTTCTGCCATAGTGCGCGAAGCAAAGCAGCGCGGCTATACGGAGCCTGATCCGCGAGACGATCTCTCCGGCACCGACGTTGCGCGCAAGCTGATCATCCTCGCCCGCGAGATGGGCCTGCGGCTCGAAATGGGTGATGTGAAAGTGGAGAGCCTCGTGCCGCGCGACCTGGCCGGCGGTTCCATCGATGAATTCCTGGATGGCCTGGTCCGTTACGATGGCGCGATGCTGACGCGCTACCAGACGGCAAAGAAGGCCGGCAAAGTGCTCCGCTTCGTCGGTCGCATCACCGCGCAGGGCGAGGCCACCGTGGGGGTTGTGGAGCTCGAAGCCAGACACGCCTTTGCCAACATCGCGCTCACCGACAATGTGGTGCGTTTCGCTACGACCCGTTACTGCAACAATCCCCTCATCGTGCAAGGCCCGGGCGCCGGACCCGAGGTGACGGCGGGCGGGGTGTTCGCTGACCTGTTGCGTCTGTCGGCATACCTTGGAGCAAGAATGTGAGCGTGACCAAGGTGACGGCCTTTGCGCCCGGCTCGGTGGCCAATGTTGCCATCGGCTTCGACATCCTCGGTTTCTCGGTAAATGCAGTAGGTGACCGGGTGACACTGACGCGCAGCGCTGCGCCTGGTGTCAAGATCACCTCCATCCGTGGCGTGGTCGAAGACCTGCCGCTGGAAGCCGCGAAGAACACTGCAGGGCAGGCGTTGCTGGCGCTGATCCAGACCCGCGAGCTGCCGTTCGGCTTCGAGATGCAGATCGAAAAGGGTATTCCGCTATCGTCCGGGCTCGGCGGCTCGGCTGCGTCCGCGGTGGCGGCCGTGGTGGCCGCCAATGCCATGCTCGACGCACCGCTCACCCGCATCGAGCTGCTGAAGGTGGCGATGGAAGGCGAGGCGGTTGCCAGCGGTTCGAAGCACGCCGACAACATATCGCCCTCACTGTTCGGCGGCCTCGTGCTCACCGTGGGCATCGACAATCCGCGCGTGAAGCAGATTCCGGTGCCGCAGGTGATTCATGCCGTCATCGTGCATCCGCACCTGCAGGTGTCCACCAAGGCAGCGCGCGCCATCCTGAGCCGCACGGTGAACATGTCCGACTTCGTGTGGCAGACGGCCAACCTCGCTGGTTTCATTTCCGGGTGCTATACGAACGACCTCGATCTCATCAAAGCCTCGCTCGAAGACGTGATCATCGAGAAGCAGCGCCAGGTGCTGATTCCGGGATTCATCGACGTGCGCGCCGCGGCGCTGGAAAAAGGTGCGTTGGGATGCTCGATATCCGGGGCCGGGCCTACCATGTTCGCGCTGTGCCTGGAGCGAGATACGCGCGCCGTGCGCGATGCGATGGTGCAGGCGTTTGCCGCGCACAGCATCGAGACCGATAAATGGATCGCACCCGTGCAGTCGGGCGGCGCGCATGTGGTGAGCAGCGAATGAG
>JBDSJD010000006.1:0-55011 GCA_039917615.1 Steroidobacteraceae bacterium | reverse complement strand
ATGTCCGCCTTGTTCATGAACACCACGATGTGCGGCACGCCCACCTGGCGCGCCAGCAGAATGTGCTCGCGCGTCTGCGGCATCGGGCCGTCTGCGGCCGACACCACCAGGATCGCTCCGTCCATCTGCGCAGCGCCTGTGATCATGTTCTTCACGTAGTCCGCGTGCCCGGGGCAGTCCACGTGCGCGTAGTGCCGCGCGTCGCTCGTGTATTCCACGTGTGCGGTAGAAATCGTGATGCCGCGCGCCTTCTCTTCAGGGGCCTTGTCAATCTGGTCGTAGGCCTTGAACTCCCCGCCATGCATCTCGGCCATCACCTTCGTCAGCGCCGCCGTCAGCGTCGTCTTGCCGTGGTCAACGTGACCAATCGTCCCGACGTTAACGTGGGGCTTGCTGCGTTCGAACTTTTCTTTGGACACGGCGAGTTCCTCTAAAAGACAATTTCAAAAACCAAAATACCCACGCTCTGCTTCGCTGGAGCTCACGACCGGGATCGAACCGGTGACCTCGTCCTTACCAAGGACGTGCTCTACCAACTGAGCTACGTGAGCGGACGACGTGCAGGACCAGCGAAACGGACACCTCAAACATCAACACGAGCCACAATCACGTTCAGACTTGGAGCGGGTGGCGGGAATCGAACCCGCGTCATCAGCTTGGAAGGCTGAGGTTCTACCATTGAACTACACCCGCCAAGTAATGCCGCCTACTTCTGAAATCAACCGCTTGCGCGAACTCCCTTGGTGGAGGGGGTAGGATTCGAACCTACGAAGGCGTAAGCCGGCAGATTTACAGTCTGCTCCCGTTGGCCGCTTGGGTACCCCTCCGCGAAATCGAGCCGCGTATTCTGGTTTCCTGCCGCCGCAGTGTCAACGCAAGTTTTATGCCGTTGGCAGCCCGTCCAGCAGCTTGGCGAGACCCTGGCCGGACACAACCAGGGTCTTTCCGGCCGGAAGATCCTCCGGCAGCTCAAACGGACCATAGGCCAGGCGCTTGAGGCGACTGACCTCGTACCCCGCAGCTTCGAACAGCCGACGGACTTCCCGATTACGGCCTTCGTGAAGGGTCACCTGGTACCAGCTGTGACCTTCCGACCTGCCCTGTGGCTCGATCTCATCAAAGCTGGCGTGGCCATCTTCGAGCACGATGCCGCGCTGCAACCGCTGCACGAGTTCCGGACCTGGCGCGCCACGCACCCGCACCAGATAGCGCCTGGCCATTTCAAATGACGGATGCATCATCCGGTGCGCCAGTTCGCCATCGTTGGTGAACAACAGTAAGCCGGAGGTGTTCACGTCGAGGCGCCCGATCACCACCCAGCGACCGGATGGCGCAGGCGGCAGGCGTTCGAACACCGTGGGGCGTCCCTGGGGATCGCTACGGGTGGTCACTTCGCTGACTGGCTTGTGGTACAGCAGCACAGCCACCGCGGCCGTGCCGGCAATCGCCGCAGGAGCGGCAACTTCGAGAAGGCGCCCGTCGAGCTCGAACCGGTCTACCGCTTCAGCCCGATCCCCCAACTTGGCGACCTGGCCATTGACGCTGACCCGCCCCGCCCGCAGCCACTCTTCTATATTGCGCCGCGACCCATGGCCCGCTGCCGCCAGCAGCTTCTGGATGCGCTCAGCCAAGGTCAACCCCTAGCGGATGGGCAGTTGCAGTTTACTGAGCATCGCTGCCTTGCTCTCGGGATCGCGGGCATCTATGGCGCTCTCGATTTGGCGGCGGTTAAGGTGGGGGCCGAATAACTGCATGAAATCATAGGCATAATTTCGCAGCAACGTGCCGCGTCGGAAGCCCACCCAGGTGGTGTGGATCGGAAACAGGTGCGAGGCATCGATCAGCACCAGGTCGGTATCCAGCGCGGGCTCGAATGCAACGCTCGCCACAATTCCCACGCCCATGCCGAGCCGCACGTAGGTCTTGATCACGTCGGAGTCCCGCGCAGTCAGTGCCACCCGCGGCTTGAGGCCTTCGCGGGCGAACAGGGTTTCAAGGGACGAAGGCCCGCTGAAACTGAATACATAGGTCACCAGCGGGTATTTTTCCAGCGCCGCCAAGGTCAGCTTGGGGGCCCCTTGCCGCGTCAATGGGTGATTTTTTGGAACAATCACCTGACGATGCCATCGGTATACGGGCAATAACACCAATTCCGGAAACAATGCCTCGGATCCCGTGGCGATGGCCAGATGCACGCGATCACTGGCGACCATCTCGGAAATCTGCTCTGAGGTGCCTTGATGCAGGTGCAGGTCCACTTCGGGATAGCGCTTTCGGAAGGCCTGCACTACAGGAGGCAACACGTAGCGCGCCTGGGTGTGTGTCGTCGCGATCGACAGGGTGCCGCGCGCGTCCTGGTTGAGGTCCGCCGCTACCGCCCGCAGGCTCTCGATTTCGGCCAGCGCGCGCGCCGCGTACTCGAGCACCTTGGTGCCTTCGGGCGTGATGCGGGCAAAACTGCGCCCTTCCCGCACGAAGAGGTCAAAACCCAGCTCTTTCTCCAGTTCCTTGAGCGCGCGGCTGATTGCAGGCTGGGAGGTTCCCAGTGCTGCCGCAGCATTGGTGACCGACAAACCGTTCCGGGCCACGGCGAGTGCGTACTGGAGTTGGTGGAAATTCATGACTGCCCTGGTGAAACATTCTCATTATAACAAACAGTTATCAATCCTTCACCTGCCTCCATGTCCCTTTTGCGGTGGCGTATACAGATCTAGAGTCGCCCTCCGGCTTCTGCCGGCGACATGACAAGGCAGGACGCGCCGATGATCTACAACAGCATTCTGGAGACGATCGGCCGCACGCCGGTGGTCCGGATCAATCATCTCGCGCCTGCGGGCATCACGATGTACGCGAAGTGCGAGTTCTTCAATCCCGCTTCGTCCGTGAAGGATCGCCTCGCGATTGCCATCATTGAAGACGCTGAACGCAGCGGTGCATTGAAGCCCGGACAAACAGTCATCGAAGCCACTTCCGGCAATACCGGCATCGCACTGGCCATGGTGTGCGCCGCCAAGGGCTACCCGTTTGTGGCGACGATGGTGGAAACGTTCTCGATCGAGCGTCGCAAGATCATGCGCATGCTCGGTGCGAAGGTGATTCTCACTCCGGCAGCAGAACGCGGCACCGGCATGGTGAAGAAGGCCGAAGAACTGGCGAAGAAAAACGGCTGGTTCCTGGCACGGCAGTTCGAGAACCTCGCGAATCCTGCCTATCACCGCAACACCACCGGCCCGGAAATCCTCAGTGATTTTGCAGGCAAGCGTCTTGATGCATTTGTGTCCGGCTGGGGCACCGGCGGCACGATGACCGGTGTTGGCGAGATGCTGAAGCTGGCGCGCCCCGACACGCGGATCATCATTGCCGAACCTGAAAACGCCTCGCTGTTGTCGGGCAAGGCTTTCAGCCCGCACAAGATCCAGGGCTGGACGCCAGACTTCATTCCCGCAGTGCTGAATCCCAAAGTGGCCGACCGCATCCTGCCCGTCAGCGATGGCGACGCCATCGCCACCGCGCGCGCGCTGGCGCAGCGCGAAGGCATTTTCTGCGGCATTTCCAGCGGCGCGACATTCGCCGCAGCGCTGCAGATCGCGCGTGACTCGACCGAGGGCAGCGTGATTCTCGCGGTGCTGCCGGACACGGGTGAGCGATATCTCTCCACGGCACTTGCCGAAGGCATCAATGAGGGGAGCGACTCTGAGCCCTGAAACAAGCAACGCCGTGCGCAAGCCCGTCGCGCCACCCACAGCAGTTCGCCATGCCGCGCTGCCGGATCCGTTTCGTCTGTGGAAGGGCGGCGAACTCAGGCACGCGCAGCTTGCCTATGAATGCTGGGGCACGCTGAACAAGGAACGCAGCAACGCGATTCTGCTGTTCACTGGCCTGTCGCCGTCGGCACATGCCGCGTCATCCCCGGCCAACACCGAGATTGGCTGGTGGGAGAAAATGATCGGCCCCGGTCGGGCCATCGATACCGACCAGTATTTTGTGATGTGCGTGAACTCGCTGGGCAGCTGCTTCGGCTCCACGGGTCCGGCGTCGGTCAATCCCGTCACTGGCAAGGTCTACCGGCTCGAGTTTCCCGAGCTTGCGGTGGAAGACATCGCACGCGCGGGTTTCGAGGCTGCGCGCTCGCTAGGCATCGAACAGCTCGACACCGTAATGGGTCCGTCACTGGGTGGCATGGTAGTCGTGGCGTTCGCCGCGGCAGTACCCGGCGGCGCGCGGCGCGCAGTAAGCATTTCTGGCTCAGCGGCGTCTTCACCATTTGCCATCGCCCTGCGCTCGGTGCAACGCGAGGCCGTGATGAGCGACCCTGCCTGGAACAAGGGCAACTACTCCGACCCCGAACGCGGTCCGCAATCCGGCATGCGCATTGCGCGCAAGCTCGGCACCATCACCTACCGCTCGTCGGTTGAGTGGGCGGGTCGCTTCGCGCGCCAAGGCATTACGCCCGTGGGAAAACGCGCTGTGGAACAGGCCCTGAAGCGCGTGCCGGAAGGATTTGGTCCCCGCTTCGCGGTTGAAACCTATCTGGAGTCACAGGCCGAAAGATTCGTGCGCGTGTTTGATCCGAACTGCTACCTGTATCTGTCGCGCGCCATGGACTGCTTTGACATCACCGCGCACGGCATACCCGCAGACGTGTATCGACGCGCCGGATTCAGCCACGCGCTCGTCGTTGGCGTCCAGTCCGACTTTCTCTTCGGCATCGAGGAGCAGAGACAGATTGCCGAGGACATGCGTGCTGCTGGAATCCCCACGCAGTTCGCGGAGTTGTCCAGTGTCGAGGGACATGACGCCTTTCTGGTAGACCTGCCGCGCTTCGATGCGGCGATCCGGGGCTTCCTCGCCGGCTGATCCCGGGCAGGGTTACTGCAAAAACCCGACTTTCACCTCTGCTTCCGACAACAGGCGCACCGGCACGGAGCGGGCGTGCCAAATATCGCGGCAGTACTCGCGGATGGTGCGGTCTGACGAGAACATGCCCGAGCGCGCGCTGTTGAGGATAGCCATGCGAACCCACGAACTGGTATCGGCAAAGCTTGCGGACACCTGCTGCTGGCAATCCCGGTACGACGAAAAATCTGCCAGCACCAGGTAAGGGTCGTGATACTCCAGGTTGTCGAGCAGCGGTCGGAACAGATCCGTGTCGCCGCGTGAAAAGAAGCCGTTGCGAATCAGTTCCAGCACCTCGGCCAACTCCGGATCTTTTGCACAGGCGACCGTCGGCCGATAGCCGCGCGCCCAGGTGGCCGCAACCCCGTCGGTGTCGTGCCCAAACAGGAAGAAATTCTCCGCACCCACCTGCTCCCTGATCTCGACGTTTGCGCCATCCAGCGTGCCTATGGTCAGCGCGCCGTTCATGGTGAATTTCATGTTGCCGGTGCCCGAGGCCTCTTTGCCAGCCGTGGAAATCTGTTCAGACAGATCGGCCGCGGGATAAATGCGCTGGCCATTGCTGACATTGAAATTCGGCAGGTACACCACTTTCAGCTGATCGCGGATGGCCTCATCGCGGTTCACGATGTCGCCGACCGCGGTAATCAGCTTGATGATCAATTTCGCCATGCGATAGCCAGGCGCCGCCTTGCCGCCAAACACGAAGGTGCGCGGCGGCACCGACAAGCCAGGGCTAGACTTCAGGCGCAGATACATTGCGATCACATGCAGGATATTCAGATGCTGGCGCTTGTACTCGTGGATGCGCTTGACCTGCACATCGAACAGTGACGCTGGATCAATGACCACACCAGTGCGTTCCAGCGCCAACATGGCAAAATCGCGCTTGTTTGCCTGCTTGATTGCCTGCCACGCGGCGCGAAAGCCTGCATCTTCGGCCAAGGGCTCGAGGCGTCTAAGCTCGTTCAAATCGGTGATCCACCCGGTTCCGATGGCGCCGCTGATCAATTTCACCAGCCGCGGATTCGCCAGCACCATCCAGCGTCGCGGCGTCACTCCGTTGGTCTTGTTCTGGAACTTCTCGGGCCAAAGCTCATGGAAATCGCGCAGCACGTCAGTCTTCAGCAGTTCCGAATGCAGCGCCGCAACGCCGTTGATCGCATGGCTGCCCACGCAGGCCAGATGCGCCATGCGCACATAGCGCTCGCCGCGCTCATCGATCAGTGACAACCGCGCCAACCGCTCTTCATCACCGAGAAAGCGGATGCGTACCTGATCGAGAAACCGCGCATTGATCTCGTAAATAATCTCCAGATGCCGCGGCAGCACGCGCCGGAACAGATCCAGCGGCCAGCACTCCAGTGCCTCGGGCATCAGTGTGTGATTGGTGTAGGCAAACGCGCGGCTGGTGATATTCCAGGCATCGTCCCACGCCATCACCTGCTCATCGATCAGCAGGCGCATCAACTCCGCCACGGCGATGGCCGGATGCGTGTCGTTCAGCTGGATGGCGAACTTCTCGTGAAACCTCTCTACCGGCAGATGCTGGGTCCGCAGGATGCGGAACATGTCCTGCAGCGAGCAGGTAACGAAGAAGTATTGCTGCTCCAGGCGCAATTCCTTGCCCTGCAGCTGCTCGTCATTCGGATACAGCACCTTGCTCAGATTCTCCGACTCCACCTTGCGATTCACCGCGCCGTAGTGGTCGCCGCGATTGAAGGTGGAGAAATCGAAAGACTCCGAGGCTTCGGACTTCCACAGCCGCAAAGTGTTGGCCGTGTTGTTTCGATAGCCAAGAATAGGGGTGTCATAGGGCACGCCGATCACTTCCTTGTGCGGCACCCAACGAACACGCAGGCGATCGAGTTCATCGCGGTACTTTTCGGTGTACCCACGCAGCTTCACACTGACGGCCCATTCCGGGCGCACGAGTTCCCAGGGATTGCCGAAGCGCAGCCAGTTGTCGGTGCGCTCCTGCTGCCAACCGTCGACGATATCCTGATGGAAGATGCCAAATTCATAGCGGATGCCGTAGGCGACGGATGGCACTTCCAGCGTCGCCATCGAATCGATAAAGCAGGCGGCGAGCCGCCCGAGGCCACCATTGCCGAGGCCGGGTTCCTGCTCCATCTCCAGCAGCTGCTCAAAATCCAGCCCCAGCTCGCCGATTGCCGCGCGCACTTCGTCATGGATGCCAAGGTTGATCAGGTTGTTGCCAAGATGCGGCCCCATCAGGAATTCGGCTGACAGATAGGCAACGGTGCGCGACCCCTGCTTGGTGTAGGCAGCTGCGGTGCTGATCCAGCGTTGCAGCAGGTGATCACGCACGGTGTGGGCGAGCGCCTGGTAGTAATCGTTTTGCGTGGCCAGCGCGGGGAACTTCCCCTGCGTGTAGAACAGGTTGTCGAGAAAGGCATGTTTGAAAGCGTCGCGGGTGGTCACGCCCGGCACATCGACCGACTGCAGCATCATGCGGTTCCGTTTGAAGATTCCGGTTCAGACGATGCAATTACCGTGCAGAACGGCGGGCGGGTGCTGGCGGGTTAAAGGCCCGCATCTGCACCATGATGAAGCGCGTCAACTCCTCAGGTGCGCCACTTTGAAGCGACCACTGCTTCAGCCGCTGTTGCGCAATGCCTGGGCAACCGCATTAATCGATAGCTGAATGCCCTCCTGAATCCGCGGGTCAGCCTCGCCAGCGCGATGCCGCTTGATCAACTCCACCTGCAGCAGGTTCAACGGCTCGATATAGGGCATGCGCAACCGTATCGAAGCATCAAGCACGGGATTCTTTTCAAGCAGCCTCGACTGCCCGGTGATGTCGAGCAGCACGTCATGAGTGGTCTTCCATGCCGACTCGATGCGGCCGAATATCTCCCTGGCCATCGCCTGGTCTTCGACCAGCGTCAGATAACGGCGCGCGATCTGCAGATCCGACTTCGCCAGCACCATCTCCAGGTTCGACAAGGTGGCCTGAAAGAACGGCCAGCCCTGCGCCATTTCGCGCAGCAGGCTCCGGTCGCCGAAGGCGGCCAGCGCCTGACCTGCGCCGTACCAGCCCGGCAACATCACGCGCGCCTGCGCCCAGGAGAACACCCATGGAATCGCGCGCAGATCCTCGATGCGATCTGATTTGGTCCGCGAGGCCGGCCGCGAGCCGATTTTCAGTGTCGCAATCTCGAGCAGCGGCGTGAACTGCCGGAAGAAGGTCCTGAATCCTTCAGTTCCATACACCAGCGCGCGATAGTTCTCGAATGCCTGCGCTGAGATGCCCGCCATCGCGTCGACAAAGCCGGCCTGTTCGCGGGCCGCGCCTTTATCTGGCTCCAACGAAGCCAGCAGAGTCGCGGCCGCAATGGATTCGAGATTCGTCGCAGCGCTTTCGCGGTTGCCGTACTTTGCGGCAATGATCTCGCCCTGCTCGGTGATGCGGATGCGGCCCTGCACGGTGCCATGCGGCTGCGCGCGAATCGCTTCGAAGGCAGGTCCGCCGCCGCGACCCACGGAGCCGCCGCGACCGTGAAAAATCTGCATTCGCACGCCAGCACTCGCAAACACCCCGGCCAGTGCGCGCGTTGCCTGGTTCAGACTCCACACCGAAGTCAGGTAGCCGCCATCCTTGTTCGAATCGGAATAGCCGACCATCACCTCCTGGCAGCCGCGCACCAGTGCCGCTGCGCGCACTTCAGGCAGCGACAGCCATTCACGCATGATCTCTGGCGCGCGTTGCAGATCACCGATGGTTTCAAACAGCGGCACCGCCATGATGGCCGCGCTTCCCGCATCGCCGCCACGGTAAAGCCCTGCCTCCTTCAACATGATCTGCACTTCCAGCAGGTCGGAAACGCTTTCGCACTTGGAGATGATGTAGGCGGTGATGGACTGCGGCCCGTACTGCAAATGCGCGGCGGCAGCTGTATGCGCAATGGCCAGCTCAGACTGCGTCTCGGCGCTGTATTCCAGATACGTGTTGGTCAGCAACCTGGAACTGGTGAGCTCCCGGCGCAGCAGCAGCACGCGTTCGTCTTCAGACATGACGAGGTAATCGCCACAACCAGCGCGCGCCAGCAGCTCGGCGATCACGCGCGCATGCACGTCCGAGTTCTGGCGCAGATCCACCGTGGCCAGATGAAAGCCACAGGCTTCTACCTGGCGGATCAGTCGGCCCAGCGCGCCACCGGTAGCAAGCAGACCCGCGCCGTGATCGCCAAGGCTGCGTGCCAGGGCGACCAGTTCGCTGCGCAACTCCTGCGGTGAGGTATACGCAGGTAGAGTCGTGTTCGCCAGCCGCGGCGGCGCGCGGCCGGTAAAGGCCGTATAGGTTGCCGCAACGCGCGCATAGATTCCGATCAGCGCGCGGCGATAGGGTTCATCGCGCCGTCCGACATATGTGTCGCCACTCGCATCGGCGAGCGCCAGAACTTCCGGGTTGGCGCCGGCAAGCTCGGTCGACACTGACAGCTCCTTGCCCAGCGCGTGGATCTGCTCAAGGTACGCATTGAGCAACGCCTGCGACGCCGATCCCAATGCGTATTTCAGGCTCTGCGCGCCCACGTTCGGATTGCCGTCGCGGTCGCCGCCAATCCAGCTGCCCAGTCGCAGGAAGCTGCTGGCGCGCCGCGGCAGCAGCCGGTCCCAGCGCGAATACAGCTGCGGCAACACCGGCAGGAACACGTCGCGCAGATACGCCAGCGCGATTTCCACTTCATCGCGCACCTGCATGCGTTCGCGCCGCAGCGGCCGGGTCTGCCACAGCAGCGCGATCTGCCGCAGGATCGCCTGCTCGATCACATCGCCATTGGGAGTTTCCACCGCACCACCATCGCGCAGCACCATGAGTTCGGCAATGCGGTTGCGATGATCGATCATGCTCTTGCGCATCACTTCGGTGGGATGCGCGGTAAGCACGGGCACTATCAACGAGTCTTCGAGCAGTTTCGCCGCACTCTCGAGCGGCACTCCTGCGGCTGCCAGTTTCTGCAGCGCGGCGGCAAGGTCCACGTCGCTGTGGGTGTTGCGGCCCTGGCGGTCTTCGGCCAGGTTTGCCAGCATTGAAAACAGCATGAAGCTGCGCACGAAAGAAAGCGTGTCGTCCAGATCCAGAGCTTCGGGAGAATCATCTTGCGCTGTAGTGCGGGTGACACCGCGATAGCGATCGACAGAAGCGGCGCGGATGCTTTCGATGCGTTCAAACAGCGACTGCCCGCCGTAGGCGCGAATGACATCGCCGAGCAGACGACCGAGGTAGCGGATGTCGGCGTTCTGCGAAATTGAACCTTGCGTGGTGCTCACCCCTGCAGAGTAATGCAAGAAGCCTGCCGCCCGTGAGCACAAGACGCGGGTCTGTTGCCGTTGGAATGTCGGCAAACAGCACAGGAATGCCCGGCGCGGCGGCCATGCTCCCATGGCAGGCTCGATACCATGCGCATCACCCGCAAACGCCTGCTGCTCTGTCTTGCCGCGGCCCTGCCTCTGGCGGCCGCAACCGTGTGGCCAGCCCGCGCTGATCGCAGCGATGCAATCACCATCGCCACCTGGAATCTCGAGTGGCTGGTGGCGCCGGGAACATCCCACGCGGCTCGCCTCGCCTGCCGCAGTGGGCAGCGGTCGGCATTGCCCTGCGATGTAGTCGAAAACCTGTCGCGCGACAGCGCTGATCTGGCGCGGCTTGCAAGCTACGCCAGCGAACTTGATGCGGACATCGTGGCGTTTCAGGAAGTGGAGAACGAAGCGATCGCCCGCAAGGTGTTCCCCGGCTATCGCATCTGTATGGCAGACGGCGCGGGCGTGCAGCATGTCGGCTTTGCCGTGCGTCCGCATTTGGCTCACAGCTGCGGACCGGTCGTTGCGTCGCTGTCGCTGGATGGTCGCAGCCGCAAGGCGATGTCGTTGCAGCTGACGCCAGCCCACGGCGCTGCGATTGAACTGCTAGTGGTGCACCTGAAGTCCGGCTGCTCCCGCGACCCGCTGGAATCGGAAACCGCCGCCTGTCGCATGCTGGCACAACAGGCCGCGCGCCTGGGGGAATGGATCGCAGCGCGCGCAGCGCGTCAGACGCAGTTCATCGTGCTGGGAGACTTCAACCGGGTGCTGCCGGAGTCTGCGAACGACGCCTTCTGGCAGCTGGTTCAACCGGGGTCGGCAGACCTGCTTGCCATGCACCTGCCATTCAGCAATTGCTTCATTGGTCAGCCCTACTCGCAGTTCATCGATCACATGCTCATCAGCAAGGCACTGCAGGCCAGACTCCAGCCCGCCAGCCCTCGCCACTTCGGCTTTCGCAGTGCCGATGTGGTGCGTTACCGGTTGTCGGACCATTGCCCGGTCAGCATTTCCCTCAATTAAGTTCACTCCCGCACTGACGCGGCAGTGTTCCGAGGCATAATGTGATCCAGTTCCGATGGGATCGGTTTGGGGGAGTTTAGTGGAGCGGCGTTTACACACCAGACATCGTGCCCGCACTGTCGTATACATCATCATGCCCGATGGGCGTCGCTCTCTTTGCAAGGCGGTCAATCTCAGTGCCAGCGGTGTGTTTATTCGCACCTCGGGCATGGGTCTGCGCAAGGGTCAGAAGGTCGAGCTGGCATTTGCCATCAACCTCGGCACCATCACCAAGTTGCACCGGCGCACGGCTCTGGTCGCGCACGTTTCCGGCGGTGGCACCGGACTCCTGATGGACGCATACGCCACGCGCTAGCTGACATAATGTCGCTTTCCATGAGCGACTTTCCCGTTTCCAACCTGTGCCTCGTAGAGCCTGCGGCCTTCGGCTTCAACGCCGAGACCGCGACGACCAACCGTTTCCAGCACAACCTGGACTTGCCCGCAGCCGCTGCCACAGCACGCGCCGAATTTGCATCCCTGGCAGCCGCGTTGCGCGCCGCGAACATCGGCCTGTGTATCGCTGCCGACACGCAGTTGCCGCTCAAACCCGACGCCATCTTCCCCAACAACTGGGTGAGCTTTCACGACGACGGCACGGTGGTGCTCTATCCCATGCACAGCCCGACGCGTCGCGCCGAACGCCGCGAGGCCGTGATCGACTGCGTGAAACGGGAGCTTGGGTTCACTGAATCGCAACGCTTCGATCTCACCAGGCACGAACAACAGGGGCGCTTTCTGGAAGGCACCGGCAGCTTGGTGCTGGACCATCAGGCACGCGTTGCCTATGCCTGCCGCTCGCCGCGCACAGACGAATCACTGGTGCGCGAATGGGCGCAGCTCATGGGCTACGAACCGTTCCTGTTCGACGCCGCCACGGGCGACGGCACGCCCGTCTATCACACCAATGTACTGCTGTGGATTGGCGCCAACATCGCGGGCATCGGGATCGAATGGGTGGCAGCAGCGCAGCGCGCGGGACTGCTTGAACGGTTGCGTGCATCCGGCAAGGCCGTGCTGCTGCTGGACGATGCGCAACTGCATGCTTTCGCCGGCAACATGCTGGAAGTAAATACGACCGCTGACGTGCGTCATCTGATCATGTCCGCGAGCGCCGCCGCCAGTCTGCATGAAGAGCAGAATTCTTTGCTGCGCGATGCGGGATGCATTCCACTGATCAGCGCGGTGCCAACCATCGAGCGCCTGGGCGGCGGCAGCGTGCGCTGCATGCTGGCTGAAGTCCCCGCGCCGGGAATCACGCGCTGATGCGCCTGGCCATGTCGCTGTTGCAGATGCTGGCCACCGAGCGCAATGGCGAGGAGCGCGCACGTCATTTCGTTTCCGGGGCGCAGCTGGCGACGCAATTCGGCGTCACGCGCAGCGCCATCTGGAAAGCCGTGGAAGAACTACGCGAACTGGGGACGGACGTGGAAGCGGTCACCCACCAGGGCTATCGCCTTTCCCAACCGGCCAGTCCGCTCGATGCCGCAGGTGTCACGGCGCTGCTGCCACCGGCCACACTGGCCCTGCTGCGACAAGGTGAGTGCCTGGGCTCAACCAGTTCCACCAACTCGCTGCTGCTGGAACGTGGCGCCCCGCCACCCGGAAAGTTCGACTTTATCACTGCCGAACACCAGCAGGCCGGTCGCGGGCGACGCGGTCGCAGCTGGCTGGCACCACCCGGCGGCGCAATCTGTCTGTCCTGGTCCTGGTGTTTTGAAGGCATGGCCGCGCAACTGGGTGCGTTGAGCCTGGTGGTGGGCGTAGCCTGCCTGCGCGCGCTGCAATCGCAGGGCGTGCAGAGTGTAAAGCTCAAATGGCCGAATGATCTGGTCACCGCCGATGGAAAGCTGGGAGGAATTCTCATCGAGATGCGCTCCGAATCAGCCGGGCCAGTGCAGATCGTCGTGGGGCTGGGGCTCAACATGGCGCTGGGCAGCAGTCTGCGCGCGCGCATCGATGCCAGCGGCAACGAGCCGGTCGACCTGCGTTCGCTGACAGAGGCCAATGCCCTGCCGGCCCGCAATGCGCTGGTTGCCGCGCTGCTGCATCACGGCGTTGCAACGATGCAGGAATTTACTCAGCAGGGATTTCTGCCATTCTGCGACGAGTTCACCAAGGCCGATGCCTTGCGCAATCTGCCCGTCAACGTGCAAGGTAGCGCAGCGATTGCCACCGGAATTGCGCGCGGCGTCGATCCGGATGGCGCACTGCGCGTCGAATACGCCGGCTGCATCCATCGCATCATCGGAGGTGAAGTGTCAGTACGGGCGGGCGGTCCATGAACACCTGGCTGTTCGACGCGGGCAATTCGCGCATCAAGTGGGCGCTGGTGCGTGACGGTCGGCTGGGCGCATTGCAAGCTGCGGCGCTGGATGACACCACGGCGCTGCAGCGCTGGCTGGCGCGCAGCGCGCAGATCGACCGGGCTGTCGGTGTGTGCGTGGCTGGTGCGGCCTATGAGCGCATCCTCAAGTCCGCACTACAACGCGCAGGACTTCCCGCACCGGAATTCGTGAAAAGCAGCGCGACAGCCGCCGGTGTGAGCAATGGCTACCGCGAGGCCTGGCGCCTGGGAGACGACCGCTGGGCTGGCGCCGTGGCCGCCTGGCATCGCGCCGGCTGTTATCGCACCGTCTGCGCGGTAAGCATTGGCACGGCGCTCACCATCGACCTGGTCGACCACGATGGCCATCATCGTGGCGGGCTGATCGCGCCCGGCCCTGAGGTGATGCTCGGCTCACTGCTGGGCAAGACCCACGGCATCGCCGAGCGCGCCTCAACCGTTGGCACGCGCCGCAGGCCGGCGCAAGGCCGGCGCGGCGTGGTCAGACCCCTGGCGGACAACACCCGCGAGGCAATCGAAGCTGGTTGCCTCACAGCGGCCGCGGGCGTCATCGACCGCACCATCAATCAGGTCACCCGCGAGCTGGGAGTAAGGCCCGTTGTGTTCGTGACCGGCGGCGGTGCGGATTCCGTGCTGCCGCTGCTCAAGGGTGCTAACAAACCTTGCCCGGAGCTGGTATTGCGCGGCGTAGCCCTCCTCGCCGACGTGCCCATTCGTCGCCGGGCTTGATAGTCTCCAGCCATGATCCGTCTCCTGGTGCTGGTACTGCTTGCCCTTAACCTGCTTTATTTCAGCTGGGCGCGCTGGATAGACCGCGATAACCAGCAACTGACGGCCGCCGTCAGCACACAACCGACGATACCCGCAGCCACCCATGCACCTGCCGCCCTGACACCCTGCTCCACACTTGGCCCGTTCAATGACGAACTGCAGGCATTGCAGGCGAAAGAGAAGCTTGAAGCTTCCGGATGGGAAGTCCGGCGGCGCGACACCAAAGAGTCAGTCCACGAAGGCTGGTGGGTGCATGTAGACCACGCCGACCTGGACAGCCAGACCCGCACAGTTTACGCCCTGCGCCTGGCGCGCATCGGCGAGGCGTTTGCAATGCGCGATGATCCCGAGTTCCAGGTTTCAGCAGGCATCTTTTCCACGAAAGACCGCGCCGAAAATCGCGCCGCGCAGGTGCGACGGCTGAAGCTTGATGCGGTGGTTACCGAGCGTGTGCGGGAACAGTCCATTGTGTGGTTGGACGCGCCTGGCGTGGCACGAGAGACCCTGAGTGATGGCCGCCTTGCGAAGGCAGGCATCTCCCTGGACAAACTGCGGGTGGAGGCCTGCCCGGGGGTCGCACCAGCGGGGCCCGCCGCGGATATAATCCCCGCCCCCTGACGCCTCCAAAGCATTGTGGTGATGCAGCGGTTTTGTAAACCGCAGAGCTTGGTTCGATTCCGAGTGGAGGCACCAGCCAGCGCATCAGCTAGGCGTGTTTGCCTACAGACAGCAGAGCCTTTCCGTCGCATCCTGACGAGTGCGCGCATCGAAATTCCGTCGCTGGTTCAAATGGCCGCTGATCGCGTTGGCAGGTCTCATCGGGTTTTGCGTTACAGCAATAGTCGGCACAGCAGCACTGATTGATGCCGGATATCTGCACGAGCCCATCCGCAAGCTGCTGGTCGCGAAGGCCCATCGAGAGATTCGGATACTCGGGCCTGTGCAGACGCATCTGCTCTCCTGGCATCCCTCGCTCACGGCCGAGCACGTTGTCATCCACAACCCACCGTGGGTTCCTGCGGGCATCCTGGCCGAAATCGGCAGGGCAACGGTCGACCTTGAAACTCCGACACTGGCCGAGCCCCTGCGCTTTCGTCGCCTCGAACTTCAGTCCACCACGTTCAACCTGGTGCGCGACGCATCAGGCAAGGCCAACTGGCGCGCCACAGCCGCTCGCCAGGGCAAAAAAGGACCACCTCTCATGGGCAGCCTCACGGTGTCTGACGCTCAGGTTCATCTGCGCGACGCACGACGTCACCTGACCTTCGATGGCAAGGTCTCCGCGCTCGGTCTCGGTGCTGACAATCTGCGGATCAATGCCATCGGAAAGTTGAACACTAGACCCATGACGCTGGCGGTCATTGCCGATCCGCTGGCTACTGCGCGCCGCGACCGGCCGTATCGTTTCCGCTTCGAAGAGAAATCCAGCGGCTCTACGCTTGCCGGCAATGGCGCGCTCGCCAGGCCCTTCGATGTGCGCGAGCTGCAGACGACGCTTGAAGCGAGCGGCGACGACCTGAAGGACCTGTATTTCCTGGTCGGTGTGAACTTCCCCGACACCGGCGCCTATCGCGTGTCGGGGAAAATGCAGCGCTCGGGGCTGCGATTCATATTCGCGGACGTGCAGGGCAAGTCCGGCGAGAGCGATATCGCAGGCACCGCGCACGTTGATTCCACCGCCGAGCGATCGCAGCTCACCGCGGATATGCATTCCTTGCGGGTTCGCCGAGCTGACCTCGGCAAGCGCGCTGCCAATCGCAAACCAGCGCGCAAGAAGGGTCAGCCATTGCTGCCCGATACCCCGCTGGACTTTAGGAATCTGCGGCGCAACGACTGGACCATCAACTACCGTGCCCGCGATATCGACATGGGCAAGCTGAAGCTCAACACGCTTGCCGCGCGCGTGAAGCTGGACCATGGCGTACTGACCGCAGCGCCATTGTCCGCAAAGTTTGCCGACGGCAGCGTGCACGGCCAGTGGAAATTCGACGCATCGAAGGACTTGTCCGCATCGCAAATCGCGCTGGATTTCGACGGACTGCAGCTCAGCCAATTCGGTCGCCGCGACAAGGACCAGCCCCCGCTCAAGGGGCTGTTGCGCGCACGGTTGCAGCTCGCCGGCAAGGGCCGCTCTGTCCACGAGCTTGCCGCCAGTGCCGACGGCACGATCGTGGCGATCCTGCCGCAAGGCGAGATCCGGGCTTCGCTGGCGGAACTGGGCGGCCTCGACCTTCGCGCACTCGGGCTGAAGCTGTCCGGCAATAAGGAAATGACAACTCTGCGCTGCGGGGTTGCCGCCTTCGAAGCGCACGACGGCAAGCTGACGTCGACCGCGTTCGTCATCGATACCGAACCGGTGCTGATCACGGGCAAAGGCATGCTCGATCTTACTTCCGAGGCGCTGGACTTCCAGTTTCGTGGTCATCCCAAGCATGTCCGGCTGCGCTTGCGCACATCGCTGGTTGTGGGCGGCACAATGGCGCAGCCGGTGGTTGGGCTAAAGGCGGGCAATTCGGTCGCCCAGACCGGCGCGGGTGTGGCCCTGGGCGTGTTGCTAACGCCTCTTGCGGCTATCGCAGCCTTCATCGATCCCGGCCGCGCCCAGGACGCCGACTGCGCTGCCCTGATCGCCACAAACGGCGGTTGAAAAACCCGCGGCGTTGCCTAAAGCATGCGCTCCCAGAATACCCAGAACCACTCACGTAGCTTCTGTTTGAACGGTCGCTTCTTCCACTCGTCCATGTTGATCGGCGTGGCCTGCGTCAGATCATCTTCGAACACTGCGCGCATCTCTCCCGCGAACCCCTGATCGATCACGATGACATTGATCTCGTCGTTGCGCGCGAAGCTGAGCCAGTCCCAGTTGGCCGATCCTACCGTGCTCCAGATGCCGTCTATCATGAGCGTCTTGGCGTGCAGCAGCGACCGCCGTTCTTCGTAAATCGCGATGCCGTCCTTGAGCAGCCTGTTGTAATGAGCGCGACCGGCTTGAACGATGCCGCCAAAGTCGCTCAGACCCGGCAGCAGCAGCCGCACCTTCACGCCGCGCTTCGCGGCGGCACGCAACGCGTCCTCAAGCTGACTATCCGGCGAGAAATATGCCATCGTCAGGTCGATCGACTTCGCGGCAAAAGTGACTGCCGACAACGCATCGATATAGGTCGCGTTGCGGTGCAAATCGACCGAACTCGCGTTGATGCGCAGCAGCGTGCTGCCGGCTTCGTTTGGTGCTGGCAGATAATTGAGCGGCGCCAGTTCCGGGCATTTCTGTTTGTCCCAGCTTTGCAGAAACAACCGCTGCATCTCGAGCACAGCAGGCCCCTGCACCCCGATCTGCGTGTCACGCCAGCCTTCCTTCCTGGCATCAACCACGCGGGGACGGCGCATACGCGAACTGCTGGTGTAGGTGGCGCTGAAATTGATGCCGCCGGTGAAGGCCTGCTGCGCGTCGACGACGACGATCTTGCGATGGTCGCGCTGCACGAAGCTCCCCGTGCGGCTCTTGCCAAGATCCAGTGGGTTGAACGCACAGACCTTCACGCCAGCGGCGCGCAGTTTGTCGAAGACGACGGGCGGCGTGTCGCTGGAGCCCACCGCGTCGTACATTACATTGATCGCGACGCCCCGGGTCGCGCGATCAACCAGCAGGTCCGTGAGTGCCTGCTCTCCTTGGTGCGCCTCGTCGAAGATATACATCTCGATATTGATATGCTGCTTTGCACTGGCGATGGCCGCGAACATCGCGGCGTAGGCGCGCGGTCCGTCTACCAGCAGCTTGACGCGATTGCCGATAATCAAGGGCGCATCGCTGACTGCCTGCATCGTGGCAAGGTGACGCTCCAGCAGGTTGTCATCCCCGAAGCGAGCCAGCTGCTGCGTGAGGCGCTCCCGAGCCTGGCGGTCCAGTTGACCCTTCGGGCCGATGACCGACAGCGTCGCAAGCGCGGGCTCGGCATCTGCCGCCGGTGGGGCGGGCAGCGGGCGGAAGCTCGCGCAGGCTGACAGCGTCAGTACGAGCGACAATGTCACATACCTGATCATTGTCTGATTCTACGCGCGCAGTAGGGCTGCCACTGCGCGAGGTGTCGCAGAAGCCGCCGGTGGTTTCTTCGGCCGGGAACAGGGCCCCGGGACGCACGCCGGGGGAAAAATCTTATGCGTCGCGAGGCTGTACGCGCTTTCACCCCCGCCAGGCGGCGCGCCTCACCAGCGCCACAACATCCACACGCCTGCGGTGAAGGCAGCGAGTCCCGCACCCCGCGCGACCCACTTCGCACCTGGCGCGAGCTTCTCGACCAGCACGAAGATCGCAAGGACCGCGATCCACACCAGGTTCATTACTCCGCTTACGAACAGCAGCAGCATCAGCAGCCAGCAACAGCCCACGCAGTAGAGGCCATGCCTGAAGCCGAGCCTGAGGGAGCCAGCAGCGCCAGGTTGAAAGCCGCCATGCCCCTGGATGAAGGACAGCGGCGCACGGCATTTCGACAGGCAGGCATTTTTCAGCGGCAGCCATTGGTAGATTCCCGCAGCGATCAGCACTGCCGCGCCGATGCTCCTGTTTGCGGCCTGCATCGTGGAAGTCATCATGGCCGTGGATTCAAGCAACCACTGCGCGAGTGTGGCAAACAGCGAGAAGGCAGCCCACGCCACGAGATAGCCGCCGAAGAACCAGGCTGCGGCGGCGAAGCGGTAACCACGCGTGGCTGCCTGCCGCGCCACGCCGACGTAGATGAGTACCATCGGCGCAACCGAAGGCGTCATCATGCCGATCATCATCACGAACCACATCACGAAGAGATAGATCGCGAGCGTTGCTGTCCACGGCGCGTATGCGGGCGACATCATCTGCATGTGGCTCATGGCCATGCCCTCCATTTCCGGCATGTCCATTGCCGCCATGCGGGCGGCCTGATGCAGCACCCATGCCCAGGCGAGCGCAGCGATGAGAAGCAGCGCCATCAAGGCAATGACCCGTTCGCGCCGCAGTACCGACGCGAGGGCCACCTCACCGTTCAATTGATTATGCCGTTCGGGCCGAGATGCAGTTCGGCGAACTGGCCGTAGGAATCGGTCAGCTCGTAAGTGATGGGGCCGCTGGTCTTGGTCCAGCCGCGACCAATCTCGGCTTCCGTGAATTCGAACCCGCCCTCGGCCTGGATGCGGATGCGGTGCTCGGCGCCGGTGACGGGATTGAGGATGGGCTCCCCGCGCTGCTCGATGTAGCCCGACACTTTCAGGTGCGCGCGGCGCCTTGCGATATCCACGGCAAAGTCAATGTCAGCAAACACCGGATCGTGCACCTTGCTCAGCATGGAGAAGAACACGGCGAACATCGTGGCGCCGGGCCTGGTGTCCTGTCCGCTCATGATGCGTAACAATGCATCGCGCTGTGCCGCATTGGCGCGGTGATCGACGATGGGCAATGCCTCGCCGTTACCTTCGTGGATGGCGCCGGGATAACGGAATATGCCGGCAATGCGCAGGCCGTCGAGCTGCGTTTCACCATGAAAGCCTTTGTCGATCTCTATGCCCACCACCGCGCTGCAGTTGCCATAGGTGGGCAGTGCGTTGAACTGGCAGGGGCAGCCGTAGGAACAGTTGCAGTTGGCGAATTCCCGGCCGTGCAGGGCCCATTGGATGTCAGGCATGGCGGCTTCTCCCTCAACTTTCAGACATCATTAATGCCGCTGAGCATACGCTCGCACCGATCCCGTGTGCACTGTGCATCCGCGGGCTTGGAATCCGACCACACATCCGGGAGGCGTCCAGTGGACGATCTGCGTATCGGGATAACCTGTATTCGAGTGCCAGTGCTGCGCGCACATGCCATTTCGCTGACGCTGGAGTTCGAAAAGGCCGTGACTGCCGGCGCCGCGCGTGAGCTGTTGTCAGGCGCGCCGGGACTGCGCGTAGTGGACAACGTGCCGGACAATCATTTCCCGATGCCCATTGAAGCATCTGGTCAGGGCGATGTGCTGGTGGGGCGTATCCGCCGCGACAGCAGCGACCCTTCCGGCAGATCGCTCGGCCTGTTCCTTGCTGGCGATCAGCTGCTGAAAGGTGCGGCGCTGAACGCTGTTCAGATCGCGGAGAAACTCACACCGCAATAATGCGGCAGCATAACTGGCCGCACAGCCAGTTATGACCGGATTGGACGCCGCAGTCTGGATACAACTCCAGACAGCATCGATCTCAGTACTTGGCCGGAGCTCCGGGTTCACCAGTAGCGCCAGTGTTTCCGGTGTTTCCGGTATTACCTGTGTTGCCAGTGTTGCCAGTTGCGCCGGTGTCGCCCGTATTGCCAGTGGCACCGGTCGCACCTTTATTGCCGGTATCGCCGGTATTACCCGTCGCTCCGGTGTTACCCGTATTGCCGGAATTGCCGGGTGCACCTTGGGGCCCAGCAGGGCCAGATACAGTGCAGGCTCCAAGCACGAGGATTGCCACGGCAGGAACCAGGAGTATTGAATATTTCATGAGAATGCTCTCTGTTCGATTTACGGGATTGGTTCAACATAGGCGCCCGCAGGGCGTCGCTACCTGCAAGGATAGCCATCCTTCGCAACGATCTCTGTACGCCGGCGCACATACCCGGGTGAGTGAGAGCAAGGCGGCTCGGACGGGAACTGCAAAACTAGAATGTTTGCGCCAAACGACAGAGCGCAGCGCGCTGGTTACGTCACCGTTGAAGCGTTAAACAGCGTGTACCGTTGCCTGTGCTGTTAGCGAACTTCCGTTTCCACCAGCCAGTCGTTGAATTCCTGCATCTGCGCAGCGTCGGGCGGCAGCACTGAATCGAACCTGACAAACATGAAGGCGTGTTCCACACCGGCCGACTGGGAGAGCCGCCCTCTCCCTGCGTCCATATTGAATGCCACCTGGCGAATCGTGGTCGTGGCCACCTTCAGGCCGTATAGACCAAGCACCTTTCTTGCCTTCGCCAGCTGGAAAGGTGATGGATTGGGTCCGATGCCGTGAAGGGAAAGCACCGTTCGCACGAACGCGCCCTCATATACCTCGGGGGACTCGGGCCACTCTGCGTGCTGATTTTCTTGAAGATTTGAAAACATGTCATCGCAGAAATTATCGTATTGCAGCATTTGTGCCTGTCGGCGAGGCACCGGGCGGCGTGTAGGAAAGCGTGAAGCCCGACCGCGGCGGGGCCTCAGGGGCCGTGCAACTCACCCACGCGCGCCCAGTTGACCTTGCGGGTCAGCACCATCACCGCACCCAGCAGGCCGAACACCAGCAGCGATCCCATCAGCAGCGCGTAGTCCTCAGAGCTGAGGATTCCGTAGAGCAGCCCGTACAGCGCTGCCAGCGCGCCGCCAAAGGCCGCCGCGTGCGCTCGACTGGCGAGCACATACCTCACATAGAAAGCAATCAGTCCAACGCAGGCTGTCGCGGAAACGGCGTAGGCCGCCGCGAAGCCGATGTGCTCGGAAAATGACAGCAGCAGCAGGAAGAACATCGCCAGCGACAGGCCGACCAGTCCGTATTGCACGGGATGCACGCTGTACCGTCGCAGCACTTCGAACAGGAAGAAGCCCGCAAAGGTCAGGCCAATGAACAGAAAGGCGTACTTGGCCGCGCGATTGCTTTTCAGATACTGATCCACGGGATCGATAAAACTTACGCCGAAGTGCCGCGTACGAAAATCCACGCAGCTGGGGTTGTTGCTGTCCGCACTTGGTTCGCAGCGCGCCAGCGCCTCCTCCAGGTTGGTGGCAAAGAACGAGGTCTGCCATTCCGCCGAGAAGCCATCGGCCTTGACCTCGCGCGCCCTGGGCAGAAACTCACCCGCAAAACTCGGATGCGGCCAGTTGGAGGTAAGTTTGACGTGGCTGTCGCGCCCCACCGGCGTCACCTGAAAATCGCCCGTGCCCTGCAATTTCAGCTCGATCTGGTAGTCCAGGGTCTGTGCGGCAGCCACTGCTGCAAGACTCAGCGGCGCCTGCACGCCGCTGCCGAGCAGCAGCGTGCCAGTGCCAGGCTGGAAGTTCACGCGGGCGCCATTGGCCTGCAATGCCAGCGCGTTGCCGATGCCGCGGATGTCGCTGATTCCCAGCACCAGATGGGCCGGCCCGAAGCTGTAGCTTGCGACATCGCTGTCGATTCCGTAGTTCGCGGGAATATCAAAGCGACCCTGCAGCTTGGTGTCGGCATTGAAGATACGCGCACGGTAGATTCCACGCTGGCGTTCTTCGGTTTCAAGACGACCACCCAGATCCAGCGTCGCCGGCAACAGGCGCAGCTCACCCGACACTTCGCGGTTGACGGTGACCAGCCTCTGGTTGGCGTCGAGCTGCTGCTCCTGCAGCTTGCGTGTATAGGGCACGATCAGCAGTGGCCCGGTCAGGGTCTGCGCATAGGCAGCGCTGCGCGCAATTTCCTGCACTACTCCATCACGCAAGGCCTGCCGCTCCCGGATGAGTCCCTGGATGCGCACCATTGGAATCAGCAGCAGAACGGTCAGCAGCAGGATTGCGCCAATCTTCAGCAGCGGCATCAAGCGGTTCATCAATCCAGTCACAGTCGATCTCCCAGCAGAATCCTGATGAGAGGCAGTATCGGGAACACCCCCTTGAACAGGGATGGAGTGTCTGTGGAGATTGCGTGGAGACGCAGGTCGCGTTCTGCGGTCGCTACCCCTGGGGCCGCTTGCGGCTCAGCCGGTCGGCAGTATCAGCTCCGCACGCACGCCGCCAGCCACGTTGGCAATGCGAAACAGGCCGCCGTGCAGCTGCGCGACTTCCTGCACGAAATTCAGGCCAAGGCCGGTGCTCTTGCGCTCCGAGCCGGGCCGGGGCAGCGAGTAGAACCGCTCGGTCACCCGCGGCAGCGCGTAGTCTGGAATCGGCTCGCCTTCGTTGAACACTGCGATGACTATGGCCGGCGCACCGGCCAGCACTGGCCCCGGCCCTGCTTCGACCAGCATGCGGCGTCCTGGCGGGGTGAAGTCGATGGCGTTATCCAGCAGGTTGGTCAATGCCTGGCGCAGCAGGAAACGCTCTCCAGTGACCTGCATCTGCGGCGGCACGGCATTGCTGGCGGATACCCTTGCGACCACCATGCGCGGCGCGAGCCCCGCCAGCAACTCTTCAATCAGGTCGTGCATCTGCACGGGCACGCGTTCATCGAGATCACGCCGCTGCTCTACCTGTGCCAGGTGCAGCAGCCGCTCGCTGAGCGACTGGAGCCTCGCAGTCTCCACATCGATGTTGGTGAGGAAACGATCGCGCTGCGCCGGCGACATGTCCTGGCGCAGCAATTCGGCCGCGCCATGGATCGCGGCCAACGGGCTTTTGAGCTCATGCGTCAACGTCTGAACATAGCGCTCCACATACGCCTTGCCTTCCAGGCGCGCGCGCATGGTGTCGAGGGCCGCAGACAGCTGATTCAGTTCACCGCCCGGCAGCGAAGGCAACACAGGTCGTTCGCCGGCAGTAACCGCATCGGCATAACGTGTCAGCCGGCGAATGGAGCGGCTGAGCCACCAGGACATCACGCCGCCGATGGCGAGCCCACCTGCAACGAACAGGCTGGCGATAAACAACAGCTTGTGCTGCGCCTTCTCGATGTATGGCTGCACGCTACTGCTGGGCTTCGACACGGTAACCACGCCGATGATGCGACCCGCGTCGTGCACCGGCGCGGCGACATACATCACCGCGGTACGATCATCGCCGGGAACATCTTCGGTGGTGCGGGCGCCATACCTGCCCCTCAGCGTGAGATAGACGTCGTTCCAGCGCGAGTAGTCCTTGCCAACATCCCGGCCTGTTGAATCCAGCAGCACGATGCCTCGCGCATCGGTGACATAGACGCGATGGCTCACGCCATCCTTGTGGATGCCGGAGATATCGGCGTCGGGTCTGCGCTTGCCATACGCGGCCATGACCTGCGCCAGATCACCCTGCGACAGCGTCCCCGCCTGCAGGTCCCGGCCCACAAGTTCTGCAAGCAGGTTGGCGGTGTCCACCAGCGTTTCCTCGGTGGACTGTCGCATTGCCGGCTTGATTTCTTTCTGTACCACATGCAACGCGAACCACCCGGAGGCCGCAACCAGCACGCTGCCGATGAGAAACAGGCGCAGCGTCAGGGACAACTGTTTCACTGGCCTGGTGCGGTGAATGAAGCAGGTTGATAGCTGTAGCCGAAACCGCGATGCGTCTGGATCGGTTCCCGCTCCGGCGCCACTTCGCGCAACTTCGCACGCAGCGCCTTGATATGCGAATCGATGTTGCGCTCGTAACCTACGTCCGGGGCCATGCCCACAGCAGCCAGCAGCTGCTCGCGACTAAGCACCTTCTGCGGTGCCGACAGCAGCTGTTGCAGCAACCTGAACTCCAGCGCGGTGAGCTTCAGCAGCTGGTCGCAGAAATGGATCTGCAGGCGCTCGTTGTCGATGTGGAACTCGTAGCCCGGACCTGCCACCTGCGAACTGCGTGTGCTGCGTTTGAGTATGGCTCGCACCCGCGCCACGACTTCACGCGGACTGAAGGGCTTCACGACGTAGTCATCGGCGCCGATCTCCAGGCCCACCACGCGATCGATCTCCTCCGCCCGCGCAGTCAGGAACATCACCGGCACCGCCGAAAACTGGCGCAGCTGCTTGCAGGCCTCGAACCCGGACATGTCCGGCAGGCCAACGTCCAGGATCACAAGATCGATGCCGCCACCGCGCAAAAGCACCAGCGCATCCATTGCCAGCGCGACGCGCTGCGCCGCAAAACCTTCACTGGTCAGCGCGAACAGCAACGTATCGGCAATGGCGATTTCGTCTTCGACGATCAGTATCTGTGGCATGGCTTTCAGGGAACCTCTGCCCAGATATGCTACGGGAAGCCTCAGCTTGCTGCATCGATCCGTACGGGAAGCTTCTGCATGTAGTCCCACACCACCCGCATCGCCCGGCAGTCGTCCTCGTTGTAATCCAGCAGCCGCTGACGCAGGCGCGGATCTCCAGTTTTTGCCCACTGGTCAAACCACTCGATGGAAGAGGCGCCGGACGGATCGACATCGCGCCAGCTGAAGCCGCAGTGCTTCGCGAGGCTCTTGATGGAGAAGTCATGAGTCGGCCACTCGCTGGCGGGCCGCACCACGTCGCAATACAGATCCAGCGCGCGCGGCGTCATGAACAGCGCGTCGATTTCTTCCGGCGCTGCAACATCCGGGTATTTGCCGGCGAGCTTGCGGTATTGCGTGCGTTCATATTTGGAGTAGTGCACAACGAGCGCAGAGCTGAAGCGGCGGAACAGCGCCATGGCCGCCGCAAACGCATCGCGCTCGGCCTGCGGCGAAAGGTCGGCGGCGTAGATGCCTTCGAACCGTTCACCGGACCGCCCTGCCGCGTCTGGCTCGCGGATCACGAACCCGTGCAGGTAGCAGAGGTCGCGCATCGGATCGGTTTCGATGTCGAAAAAGAGCTGCGTCGTGGCCTGCGGCCACTGTATGGCGTGAGTCAGATAGGGCTGGGCACCGGGCTCCAGCTGCAACTGAGCCCTGCGGTGGAATTTGATTAGTGTTTTTGCGCCGATACCAGGGAAGTCTGTTTTGTCCCGCTGGATGTAGTGGGCAGGATCGGCCGCGACCAGATCAGCCAGTGCAGGAAACTCCACGGCCAGCACGTCGCGCCTGACGCGACCCAGCTCGGGCAGCAGCGTGAGATCGTTCGCTTTCTTCAGGGCGCGGAAGCAGGCGCTGCGCCACACGCACTGCTTGCATTGGCTGCACAACGCCGGCCGACTCTCGGCAGGGGCTGCCAGCGTGGCCTGCATGGCAGCGCGGGCCTTGAGGTAAATCTCCCACAGACTCGGAGAACGCGGGCCCAGCGGAACATCCAGGTCGTAGCGGGTTTCGGCGCGGTGTACATCCCATATGTAGCCGTATCGTCCTGCGGCGAGATCCATGCGGGTGAGAATGTCTGTGTACAGCGCAAGCTGCACACCGTATTCCCTGCGTAGCTGGCCCTCGCTGTCTGCATCGGCGCCTTCCCTGCCCGCGCCGGATTTGATGTCGATGGCGACATAGCCGCCCTGCTCCCAGCGCAACAGGTCGGGCTCGCCCAGCAGCTCGTGCACGGACAGGCGGCCGCTGTAGATCAGGGGTTCGCGCCGCGCGATCGCTTCGCGCGTGGCAGCTTCCTTGTCATCGCCCTTCAGGCTGGAAAGATCCAGGAACTGCGTGCCCACTCCGGCCATCACATCGCGCTCGTGCGCAGTGCCTCGTTCCCACAACAATTGCATGAACGGACTTACGGCATCGCGAAGGGCGGGATCGCCGATGACATCCATTGCCACCCGATGCGAACAGGTGAGATGGCTGTAAAGCTGCGAGGCAGTGATGCGGGGAGTCATCGGGCTAGTTTGCCGACTGCAGCGCCGGATTGGCAGGCCGCAATGCGCTGCAAACGGCCAGATATGTCAGTGGGTCAGCGCGTATACCGCGAAGTTCACGCCCATGCGCACGCCCAGGGCCGCACCTTCGGCCGGATAGTCCGGGTCATCGGCCCACTGGAAGGCATCGCTCATGTCATTGTTGAAGGCAATCGCAACCATCACGCGGTTCGAATCATCGAGAACCCCGCGCCAGTGCGGCGTGTCGCCATCGCCTTGATACCCCCCGCCACCGCCCATCAACGAGTTCATGTTTGGCACTTGTCCCTTGGTGCTGACGTTGTACACCGAATGGAAAAGCGCGTGGTCGTCAGGCAGGTCCACCACCGGACGATCCGGGAAAATCCGGCTCATGCCCTCCATGAAACCCTGCCACTGCCCGGTGCCCCAGAAACTGTCGACGAGCAGAAAGCCGCCACGCAGCAGGTAGTCGCGCAGCTTGTCTACCATCATGTCGTCCAGATCCCAGAAGCCGGCAAGGCCCACGATCAGATACGGCCAGTCGAACACATCGTCGCCGTCTTCCAGGTTCACCGGCTGTTCCACCGAACGCACATCGATGGTGGTCAGGCGACGCAGGATGCTGGCGTAATAGCGATCGCCCCTGGGATAGTCCACAGCCCAGTAGGTGCCGCCATTGCGCCAGTTGCCGCCGCGAAACCCGCCGAAACCGCCAAAGCCGCCCCTGCCGCCGGAGGGGTACATCAAGCGGGCCACCACGAACCCCGCCGGCTCGTTCCAGTCTTTTGGCAGCTCGGTGTAGTCCGCCTGCTCCTCGAAACTTCGGTAAACACGAAACTCGCGTGCGGCCCAGGCTGCGCTGACCACCAGCAACCCCAAGGTCACAACTGAGAGCAGCAGTTTGCGGCGCCGGAGCATGGGCAGAGACTACAATATTCCCGCAATGGGCGGGCACGCCCGGGAGAAACCCCATGGCTACGGGATGGGCGCGCGAAGGCGCCGTGCAGGACCAGATCGACGCGACGGTGAAAGACGCCATTGATCGCGCGACGAGCCAGCTGCCCAGCGGGCCCGGACTTTCTCGTTGTGCCGAATGCGGCGAGGAAATTCCCGAAGCCCGTCGCGCCGTGATTCCTGGCGTGCGCCTTTGCATCACCTGCCAGCAACTGGCCGATCAGGAAAACACACCCGTGGCCGGCTACAACCGCCGCGGCAGCAAGGACAGCCAGCTTCGCTAGCGGGCATTTCTGGCGTTTCCGGCCACGAACAGTCGCCGATGCGGCGCGCGGCAAGCGATAGGCAGATGCGATAATCAGGTGATGATCGTCGATACCCGTGCCGCAACTCTTGCCCGTGCCACAAGCATCCTGAAAGACGTTTTCGGTTATCCCGAATTCCGCGGTCAGCAGGCCGATGTCGTTGCGCACGTCGCCGCCGGCGGCGACGCGCTGGTGCTGATGCCCACCGGCGGTGGCAAGTCGCTGTGCTACCAGGTGCCGGCGCTGCTGCGCGACGGCGTGGGCGTGGTCGTATCACCACTGATCGCGCTGATGCAGGACCAGGTCGCCGCGCTGCACGAAGCTGGAGTGCGCGCGGAGTTCCTCAACTCCACGCAAGACTGGCAAAGCGCGCAAGACATCGAACGGCGCGCGCGGGCTGGCGAATTGGATCTGCTCTATCTCGCGCCAGAGCGCCTGCTGACTGATCGCGGCCTTGCGTTGCTCGACCAGCTCGAGATCGCGCTGTTCGCCATCGACGAGGCGCATTGCGTATCGCAGTGGGGTCACGATTTCCGTCAGGAATATCTGCAGCTGGCAGTGCTCGCCGAACGCTACCCCTCGGTGCCACGCATTGCCTTGACGGCCACCGCCGACGCCGCCACGCGCCGCGAAATGATCCAGCGCCTGCATCTGCAGGATGCGCAGTTATTCGCAGAAAGCTTCGATCGCCCCAACATCCGCTACCGCATCGCCGAAAAAGACGCGCCGCGGCGGCAGCTGCTGCGCTTCATCCGCGAGGAGCATGCGGGCGAATCGGGCATCGTTTATTGTCTATCGCGCAAATCGGTCGAAGAGACGGCCGAAATGCTGGTGAAGGAAGGCATCGATGCACTTGCCTATCACGCGGGTTTCACCGCCACCGAACGCAAGCAACGGCAGGATCGCTTCATCGAAGAAGACGGCGTGGTAATGGTGGCCACCATCGCCTTCGGCATGGGCATCGACAAACCCGATGTGCGTTTTGTCGCGCATCTGGATCTACCGAAAAGCCTGGAAGGCTATTACCAGGAAACCGGTCGCGCCGGGCGCGACGGCCAGCCGGCAGAGGCGTGGATGGTCTACGGCATTGCCGACGTCGTGCAGCAGCGCCGCCTCATCGAACAGTCGGACGCAGAAGAGCCCTTCAAGCGCGCCGCCAGCGCCAGGCTCGACGTCATGCTGGGCCTGTGCGAAACGGTGCGGTGCCGGCGCCAGTATCTGCTCGAATATTTCGACCAGGCGATCGAGCCCTGCGGAAACTGCGACAACTGCCTGACGCCACCGGCACAGTTTGATGGCACCGAGGCCGCGCAGAAACTACTGTCATGCATTTATCGCTGCGGCAAGCACAGCGGGTTTGCATTCGGCGCACAGCACATCATCGACGTGCTACGCGGCAAGCCCACAGAAAAGGTGATCGAACGCGGCCACGACACGGTCAGCACTTTCGGAATCGGCGCAGGGCTTGAAGAAGCACAGTGGCGCGCTGTATTGCGACAGCTGGTCACGCTGCACCTGATTGCGATCGATCACGACCACTGGAATGTGCTGCGCCTGACCGACGCCAGTCGTGACGTGCTTACCGGCGCGCGGCGCCTGACGCTACGGCACGCCGCGGCGCCCAGGCCGGTGGAACGGCGCCGTCGTAAAACCGCTGCCAGGCAAGGCATCGCTGCAACTGCGGGGTCGCCCCTGGAAGAATCCGTGTTTCAGGCATTGCGAGAGTGGCGCCGCGAAGTCGCGCGCGAACATGCGGTGCCGGCCTATACCGTCCTGCACGACACCACCCTGCGTGAAATCGCGCAGCGGCTGCCCGATACCACAGCGCTGCTCAGCGGCGTTTCGGGCATCGGCGCCACGCGGCTGGCGCGCCATGGCGAAGCAATTCTCCGGGTCGTTCGTTCGGCGGGGCCGGCGCCTGTGGGTTAACGCCCGAGCAGGCCTTTCAACTTGCCCTTTATCTTGTCCTTCAACTCATCTTTCTTCTTTTCCACTTCCTGCTTCACGCGCTCTTTCGCCATGCCGTTGAGGTCAGGACGGATCTTCGGATCGGCAAGCGTCCCGGTGATCTTCACCGGAATGGTTGCGCGCGCCAGCTGCGCCGTCCCCTCATCGGCAGTCGGCGGCGCCTTCAGCACGGTCGCTGTCACGGCGTAGTCCAGCGCCTGCGTGATGAGGTTGGTGCTGCCGCTGCCTGCAATGCGCAGCAGTTGCGAGCCGATTGCCAGGTCCTTTGTCGTGGCGACACCGTTCACCACCTCAGCCGATGCCTTGAAAGTATCGAAGGCCGTGCGTTTCGTGTTGCTGACGCTCGCCAGCTGCCGCTTCTGCAGCAGCGACTGCGCCTGAGCGATGGCATACCACAGGTCCATGCCTTCCACGGCGCCATTGGCAAGATCGGTGCTGATGGTTCCGTTCAGCGTCCTCAGCAGCGCATCACCGCTGCGGCCACTGGCCGCAAGCCTCACATCGAGACTACCCTTGCCGGAAAGCCGCTCGCTGTCGGCGTATTCCTTCATGAACTTCGCGATATCGATGCCACTCATGTGTTCATCCATGGTGAGTCGCGGCAGTGCCGGGCGCATGTCGATGCCGATATTGCCGTTGTATTGCCCCCCGTAGAGCTGTGCTTTCAACGGTGCAAAATGCGCCACCGCGTTCTGCACATCGATGCCAGCCGAAAGTTGCGTCAACCGGGCGCCACCGATGCGGATCTCGCCCACATTGAACATGCCTTTCGCGCGTAGCGGCTTAAGGAAGTCCACCGGCAACTCGATGGGCGCCGACGCGACTTTCGAATCCGTGGGTGGTGGCTGATAGCGGTCGAGATTGATGCTGTCCAGCGACAGCGCGAAGTCCATGCCACTGTTGCCAGTGTCATAGGCGAAGCGACCGGTCAGCGCGGAATCATCCAGGCGCAGCTTGAGATCACCAAGGCGCGCCACATTGTTCTGCCAGACATAGCTGCCCTGCGCTGCAAACTTTGCCAGCACGCTCGTGTCGCGGGTGACCGGTGGCGCAATACCGAACTGCTGCATCAGTGCGCGCGGCGCGAGTTCCTTGAGCTCGAAACGCCCGGTAAGCGCAGGTGCGTCGATCAGTTTGCTGCCGGCGATGCTGCCCGCAAGCGCAGCCGCGCCAACCTGCGCGGTGAACGAGGTATCCGCCAGTGTCTGCGCCGCCAGATCCAGATCTGCAGCGGGCATGCCCAGCTTCCATTCAAGCGCTTTGGGCGCACCCGATGGCTGCACGGTTCCATTCAAGGTCAGCTCCGCAAGTTGGTAGCGCTGCCTGTCCAGATCGAGCGTCAGCTTGAACTTCGCCATCAGCGGCAGCGGCTTCGCGCCGGGGGCGGTCACCAGCTGCATTTTGACATCGACAGGAATCGCGGCGCCCGAAGCGACGCGACCAACCTCCACGCTGACCTGGTCGGCAACCAGGTTCTCGAAACCGATGCGGCTGTTCGAGATGTTGATGCCGGCGAGATCCAGGGAAGCGGAACTTGCGGTCTGCTTCGCGGGCAATGCGGTTTCCGGAGTGGCGCTCCAGTCCTCCCAGTTGCCCTTGCCGCCGGTGTTCTGCTTTAACCTCAGGTCCAGACCATCGATCTCGATTCGTCCGACTTCCAGCTGCTTCTTCAGCAGCGGCAGCAGTTTCACGCTCAGGGAAGCATGTTTGAGCGTCAGGAACGGTTCGTCGCCGAAGCCCGCCGGATTTCCGAGGCTCGCCTCGCCAGTCTGGACCTTGATCCACGGGAATACCGACAGCTTCAGTTCGCCCGGCAGAGACAGGCTGCGCCCGGTGGACTGCTTTACTCCCGCAGCAATGCGGTCCTTGTAGTTGTTCGGGTCGACGAAAAGCCACACCCCCAGCAGGGTTAGAGCCAACAGGGCGACCAGACCGCCAATGGCAAAGCCAGCAATCTTCAGTGCGCGCACGTTGAATCTCCGAAACGCCACAATCAGCGGGCGTAGCTTACCGGAGGCTCGCGGAACGCAGTAATCTTGGGCCCCCACATAGTCGCCAGCTCCAGGCCGTTAGTTGTCGCCCGCCTCCGCAGACTCCCCCACCCTGTTCCGCCACCCTGCCTTCCTGCTCTATTTCAGCGGCCGGCTGTTCTCGGGCTTCTCGCGCCAGATCGTGGCCGTCGCGGTCGGGTGGCAGATTTACGAAATGACCGGCAGCGCCTTGCACCTCGGCATGGTCGGGCTCGCGCAGTTCCTGCCAGCACTGGTTCTTACCTTCAACGCCGGGCACGCCGCTGATCGCTACAACCGCAAGTACATCGTGCAGGTCTGCCAGTGGGTCGAAGGAATCTCCGCAGCCTATCTGGCGTGGGGCAGCATGGCGGGGTGGCTGTCCGTGCTCGACATCTACATCGTTTCGGCTGTCTTTGGCGCGGCCGCAGCCTTCGAGCGACCTGCAGGCGCAGCGATGCTGCCCAACATTGTGCCCACTTCCCTGCTGCAGCAGGCGACGGCGCTTGCCACGGGCGCATTTCACATCGCAACAATCGGCGGTCCCGCCATAGGCGGATTCGTATTCGCCTTGTCGCCGGGCGCAGCTTATGCGCTGACCGCCGGGTTCTGGCTGCTGGCAGGTGTGTTCAACGGTCTGTTGCCGGTAGTGCACCGCGCATCAAGCAGCGGGACCATCTCCATGAGTACCTTGTTTGCCGGCGTGCATTTCGTCCGCCGCAGTCCCACGCTGTTCGGCACGATTTCGCTGGACCTGTTTGCCGTGTTGCTGGGCGGCGCCACCGCGCTGCTGCCCATTTTCGCGAAGGACATCCTGCACACCAATGCGATGGGACTCGGACTGTTGCGCGCCGCGCCCGCTGTCGGGGCGCTGATCACCACCGCGATCCTGGCGCGCAAGCCGCTGCAGCGGCGCGTCGGCCGGCGCATGTTCCAGGCCGTGATCGTGTTCGGAATCGCCACGGTGGCGTTTGGACTGTCCACCAATATCTGGCTGTCGCTGGGCACTCTTCTGATCATGGGCGCGGCCGACCAGATCAGCGTGGTCATCCGCCTGTCACTGGTGCAACTGGCCACGCCCGACGACATGCGTGGCCGCGTCAGCGCCGTTAATTTCCTGTTCGTCAACGCCTCGAACCAGCTGGGCGAATTCGAGAGCGGCCTGACCGCGGCCTGGTGGGGCGCGGAGCCGGCGGTACTGGTGGGCGGCATCGGCAGCGTGCTGATCGCGTTGCTGTGGATGCGTTTGTTCCCAACGCTGCGCGATGTGGAAAAGCTGGCGTAGAATCGCCGCTTGCTTCATCAATCCTCCTGGGGGCCAACATGTGCGACTTGGATACCGTCAATGACATGCAAAAGGCCGCGGAAATTTCGCGGCGCAAGTTCGGCGCTCTGAGCCTGGGCGCGGGTCTTGCGGCCATGCTGCCGCCTGTGGCCAATGCCGCAGAAACTTCGGAAGCCGAAGTCATGATCAAGACTCCAGATGGCAACTGCGATGCGCACTTCGTGCATCCGAAAGTGGGCGCAACCGCCGCTGTGCTGGTCTGGCCGGATATCTTCGGTCTGCGCGACGGCTTCCGCACCATGGGCAGGCGCCTGGCGGAATCAGGCTACGCCGTGCTGACAGTGAATCCCTTCTACCGTCTGAAGAAGGCGCCCACTTCGACAGGCACCTCTTTCACGCCGGACCTGCAGGGCATGATGGGTGCGTTGACTGAAACCACCCATGTTACCGATGCGAAGGCCTTTGTCGCCTGGCTCGATGCGCAATCACAGGTGGACAAGCGGCGCAAGATCGGAACCACCGGCTACTGCATGGGTGGACCGATCGTGATGCGCACGGCGGGCAACATTCCAGACCGCATAGGTGCTGGCGCCACCTTTCACGGCGGCGGCCTCAACACCACCGCAGCGAACAGCCCGCACCTGCTGATTCCAAAGATGAAGGCGAGCATGCTGATCTGCATTGCAGACAATGACGATCAGAAAGACCCAACCTCGAAAGACATCCTGCGCAAGGCCTTCGATGCCGCCAAGGTGCCCGCCGAGATCGAGGTCTACAAGGGCTCGCAGCATGGCTGGTGCGCCATCGACACGGGGGCCTACAACAAGGAACTGGCTGAAAAGGCCTGGGCGCGGCAGCTCGAGCTGTTCAAGAAAGCGCTGGCCTGAATCCGGCGCCCACGGGACTGAGCTAATCCCGGGCGGCCTGGTTGCGCAGCGTCAGCGCCACGCCACCGAATGCCACCGTGTCAGTGGCACCACTGTCGGAGAATCCGACAGTGGTGTCGAGCCGCAGCTTCGCGCCAAACTCGTAACCATGCGTAACCGAAACGCTCTTGACCTTTGTGTGGGTCAATGCGTCGCGCTGCATGGCCCAGTCACCGTGCAGTGATGCGCGCGAAAACTTCCGGCCCACTGTCGCCATCAACTGCTGGTCCGGCGCGCCGGCAGTGCGCGTCACAATCGTGTCGAGCAGGGTTGGCACGCCGGGAAAGCGTGTGGTGCTGGTGGAATTGAGCGCGGCGCGCACGCGATCCACGCTGCGGCCATAGTCGTAGTCAATGAAACGCGCGCCGGTATTCCAGTGGGTTCCATACCAGGAAATATCAGCGCCGATACCTGTACCTTTGAAATCGGTGTGGGTTTCCCGGGGCTGCCCCAGCACCGTCGTCGTGTATTGCACTGTCAGGTTGCGATCATCCAGCAGGGCGCGCAGTGAAAGGCCATTCGCCGCCATCCATCCCAGTTCGCCCAGCACGGTTGTCGACCTGAGCTGGTTCGAGTCCTTCCAGCGTTGCACTGATGCACCGGCGGAAAAGTCGCCCAGAGACAGATCCGTGGAAAGACGCAGGCTGGTACCGGAAAAATCCGCACCGCCCACGCTCGACTTGTTCTTCCCCACTCCTGCGCCTACTGCCCAGCTGTCGGTGGGCGAGAAACGTGCGTCCACGCCATAAGACATCCCGTCTTCGCTATCTGCCAGCCCCGACAATGTCACGGACGCCGCGCTGGCCGACTCACCCAGCAGGGACAACGCGGCGAGAGCTGCCGCAAGCATCTTTTTCATGGTCATTAATTCTCCCCTGCTCAATATGCAGAACGCGCCAGCAGTCCGATCGTTGACCCGCTGACTGTCAACCCGATCCGGCCCCCTACGTTGTACTACCTGTGCAAACCGCACAACCTGACATCGGGAGGATTTATGTGCCGAACCTCACAAACATTGGTGGCCGGCATGCTGCTAACCCTCGCACTGGCTGGAACCACCTTGGCCAACGCCAGCCCGCCACGCGCCGCAGCCCGCCCCGTCGCGAGCCGTCCTGTCACGGTCCGCCCCGTCACACCCCGTCCGCACCCAGGCTCTGCAATCAGCCCCGCTGAAGCGGCGCGGATCCGCAATCAGGTGCAGGAACACCACCAGATGCAACGCCGGGCAAACGCAGACGGCGAGCTTTCACGCCGTGAGCAGGCGATCCTGACGCGGGATGCGGCCCAGGTCCGGCACCTGATCCAGACTGCAAAGACAAACTAGACATAGGTCAACCGGATCCGCGAACGTGCGTTGTAGTATCGAGGCCCCTGCGGATGGCGGAGCGCTGGTCTTGCCGGCATCGAGAGACGAGACCACCCGTGCGCTAAACGCTTTTCTCGCGGAAATTGAACGCAAGGCGTATCGCATGGCGCAACTCGCCTTGCGTCACGAGGAGGACGCGCTTGATGCGGTGCAGGACGCCATGATCCAGTTGAGCCGGCGCTATGCCGACCGGCCGCAGCAGGAATGGCGGCCGCTGTTCTATCGGATCCTGGAAAACAGGATTCGCGATACGCAGCGGCGCCGCACGGTGCGCGGCAGGGTGATGGCATTCCTGCCGTGGAATGCAGACGACGAGGGTGCGGGCACCGACCCGTTGGCGCAGGCGGCGGACCCTGCGCCGGGGCCGGGTGCAAGTGCCGAGGGCGACGAGATCATGCTTGCCCTGCAGGTCGCCGTGCAGAAGCTGCCCGCGCGCCAGCGCGAAGCCTTTCTGCTGCGCAGCCTGGAAGGCATGGATGTGGCAGAGACGGCCGCTGCCATGGGTTGCAGCGACGGCAGCGTGAAAACACACTATTTCCGCGCAGTGCAGAGCCTGCGGGAGCAGCTAGGTGAGTTCTGGACATGAATGAAGACAACGACCTGACGCCATTTGAGCAACGCATGCGGACGTTGCTGCGTGACAGCGTGGAGCATCTGGACGGGTCAACCCGCTCGCGGCTGGCGCGGGCGCGGGCAGTCGCACTCACGCAGCGCGACACCCGGCGCAGCTGGTTCGACTTCCGTTACCTTGCGCCGGCTGGCGCAATGGCCGCGGCCGTGCTCGTGACCGTGCTGTTCGTGGGACGCCACGATGCAGCGGGCGTCAACGAACCGGCGGGCAGCGCGTTGTATGACCTGGAGCTACTCGCCGATGCAGACGCCTACGAGCTGACCCAGGAAGCCGATCTGGATTTCATTGAATGGGCGGCAGCGATGGGCGAGAAGGAACAGGCCGGCACGTGATCGTCCGCCGGTCCTTGCTTGCCTTTGCAATGGTCAGCCTGACCGTGGATGCGGCACAGGTTGCAGAAGGTGACAAGAAGGTGGATGTCGAGCTGCTGGAGTTTCTCGGTTCGATCGACGCGGAAGAGGAAGGTTGGCAGGATTACCTGGAGCAGAAACCGGTCAAGCCCGTGGCCAAGGCGCCCGAAAAGCCTGCACCGGCACCCCGCAAACCCGCTCCGAAACAGGTGAAGGAAAAATGAAATCTCTCATCGCAGTCAGCATTGTCTTGATCGCCCTTGGTGGCAGCGCCTTCGGTGCAGAACCTGCTGGCGGTCCAGCCGCCTCAACGACACCTTCCGGCGCAATCGCCTGGTCCAGTCTCAGCCTGGATCAGCAAAAACTGCTGGAAAAGTTTCAGTCGAATTGGGAACAGCTGCCAGCGCAGCGCCGCTTTGCATTGGCGCGCGGTGCCGAGCGTTGGCTGAAGATGAATCCCAATGAACGCGGCACCGCCCAACAGCGCTTCGGCAAATGGCGCGGCCTGTCCGAACCGCGGCGCGAATTGATCCGCGGTCGCTGGAATGATTTCCAGAATCTGCCGCCGGGAGAACAGGCACGCATCCGCGCGGATTTCCGCGAATATCAGCGTCTCTCGGAACGGCGCCGCAACGAGTTGCGCCGCGCATGGCAGCAGAGCTCACGCGCCGAGCAGCAGCAACTGCTGCGCGAAGCGCGCGCGCGCAGACAGCAGCAACGCCAGATCAATCAGCAGCGACAGAAGAACCAGCTACGGCAGAGTGATCGCGTGAACCTCTGACGTGAACCTCAGACGTGAACTCAGGCGTGACCTCAGATCAGTGCCATAGGCAGCCATGTGCAGGGGATCTGTGAGCCAGTGACGGGAAACCTGTTGCGACTGTGGTAAACTGGCGTCTCCTTGCCGGATCGCGACCGGTCTGATTCACGACCGGGTTCCAGGCATCGCGAGCCTCGGCTCCCCCTAACAGGAAACACATGAATTTCTCCGAACTCGGGCTCAAGCCCGAGCTGGTGACGGCTGTCACCGAAAAAGGCTATACCGAACCTACTCCCATACAGCTGGCCGCCATTCCGGCCGTGCTCGCCGGCCGCGATGTGCTCGCGGGCGCGCAGACTGGCACGGGCAAGACTGCAGGGTTTGTGCTGCCGATCCTGCAGAAGCTAGGCGCACGCGGCAACGGCACGCCACGAGCGCTGATCCTTACTCCGACACGTGAGCTGGCGGCACAGGTTGCGGAGAGTGTGCGCCACTACGGCAAGCACACTTCGCTGCGTTCGGCGGTGATGTTCGGCGGCGTCAGTGAACGCCCGCAGATCGACGCAATGCGCAATGGCTGCGACATTCTCGTTGCTACGCCCGGCCGCCTGATGGACCTGATCAACCAGAAATTCGTATCGCTGGCGCAGGTGGAAGTGTTCGTGCTGGATGAAGCGGACCGCATGCTCGACATGGGCTTCATCCACACGATCAAGAAGATCCGTACGATGCTGCCCAAGGAGCGGCAGAACCTGATGTTCTCCGCCACTTATTCGGACGACATCCGTCAGCTCGCCGAAAATCTGCTGCGCAATCCGCAGCGGATCGACGTGGCGCCGCCCAACAAGACCGCCGACCGCGTGGAACAGGTTGCCTACCGGTTGCCGAAGGAACACAAGCGGCATCTGCTGGCGCATCTGATCAACGACGGCAACTGGCACCAGGTGCTGATCTTCACGCGCACCAAACACGGTGCCAACCGTCTGGCCGAACAACTGGTGCGTTCAGGCATTCCTTCGTTGCCCATCCATGGCAACAAGAGCCAGAACGCCCGCGTGCGCGCACTGGAAGACTTCAAGTCGAACCGCATCATTGCGCTGGTGGCAACCGAAGTCGCTGCGCGCGGCCTCGACATCAAGGAACTGCCCTACGTCGTGAATTACGAACTGCCAAATATTCCGGAAGACTACGTGCATCGCATCGGCCGCACCGCGCGCGCGGGCTCCACCGGCAAGGCGATCTCGCTGGTATCGCCGGATGAAGCGCCGTACCTGAAGGACATCGTGCGGCTGCTGGGCCGGGATCTGCCCACCCTGCCGCTGCCGGCTTTCGAAATGAAGGATGTGTCTCCGCCCCATCAGTCGGCACAGACCCAGACTCACGCTCAGGGCCAGCCCCGCCGCCATGCGCCATCGCACCAGCGCCAGCATCACAATCGCGGCGGCGGCCGCGGCCGTGGCAGTCAGGGTGCCGCGAGTGGCGCCAGGGCTGGTGGTTCCTCAGCCAGGGTGAAATAGAACTCACCCATTGCTGCGGCAGCCGAACTTGCCCGCGAAACGCCTGCAAATCCCCGAGGCCCGGGCTACAGTTGGGGCATGAAATTACTGGCTGCACTGCTGGTCGTCGCGCTTCCCGCCGCCGCCGTGTCCCCTTCCGGCTGTGCCAGCCTTTGTGGCAACTGGCAACTGGATACTTCCCAAAGCGCAGCCGTTGTACCGGCCGTCGATGCGGCGCTGCAGTCGTACCGCGACCCGCGCGCCAAATACCGCAGAGGATCCCGGAACGATACCCTGGACCGGATGAATGCGGAGCTGGAACATTCGCTCGGCCCCATGCAGGATCGTCCGCAGCGCAATGAACTGCGCGCAGAACTGTTGACGTTGCTCGGCGCGCCGGTCCAGCTGAAGCTGGACGCGCGTGGCAGCGACATTGTCATCCAGGGCGACAACCAGATTGCGCGCCGGATCTCTGCTGGAACACCGAAGGCGCGGGTCGATGCCAATGGCACTGCGAAGATCAATGCCGCCTGGAACTCGGACCGGCTCACAGTGACGGAGCGCTACGACCGCAAGCGCAGATATACAGAAACCTATGCGCTACAAAGCGGCCGCGCAACTTTGCTTGTTACGCGCGAGGTGCAGCGGCCCGGCATGAAGGCGCTGCGAATCCAGTCGGTATACCGACGCACCTGAGTGTTCCCGCACCAGAATCGCTTGCAACAGACAATACTTCGTCACGGGGGAAAAAACGTGAAGATCCGCTCACTGTTTGCACTGGCACTGGTCCTCTGCGCCATGCCAGTCATTGCGCATCATTCGTTCGCGATGTTCGACAGTGACCATCAGGTCCTGCTCAAGGGCAAGGTCGTCGAGTTCAGCTGGCAGAATCCGCACATATATATCCATCTCGAGGCGCCTGATCCCAAGGGAAAAATGCAGGAGTGGACCATTGAGTGCGCCAATCCTGGCATCCTCAATCGCCTCGGCTGGAAGTTCAACATGATCAAAAAGGGCGACCAGATCAGCACTGTAGTCGCGCCGCTGCGCACCGGCGAGTCCGGCGCGCTGCTCAAGCAGGTCAAGCTCGCCGACGGCCGCATCTTCGGCAACGGCACCCCGGCCGGCCCGCCAAACATCAGCATCGAAACCGGCAAGCCGCTGGCGCAGGGCGCAACGCCGTGAGCCGCCGCGTTGGATGCATGATCGCCATCGTGGCTCTGCAGGCAATCGGTGTATGGGCGCCGACCTCGACCTCCATGGCAGCAGCGCCCAGCATCGGCGCCTTTGATCCAAAGGACCTCAGCGGCACATGGGATCGCTACACCCCGCCGCGTAGTGCCAACGGCGCCGTGCCGGCGATTCCTGCACCGGGAGCTATTCCGCCACCGCCGCTGAAGCCGCAATTCAAAGCCGCATACGATGCAGAGCAGAAGAAGTTCGCCGACGCCACCGCCGCCGGAGAACCAATAGCCACCGGCTACACGCAGTGTCTCCCTGATGGCATGCCGACCATGATGCAGGGCATGTTCCCGATGGAAGTGCTGCAGAGCAAGGGACAGACCACGATCATCCAGGAAGCCTTTAACCAGGTTCGGCGCATCTATCACGGCTACACATTGCCGGCGATCGATGATGCAGAGCCCGGCTTCTGGGGTCATTCCACCGGCAAGTGGGAGGGCAACGACTTCGTGGTCGAGACCATCGGCATCAAGGAGTACGTGCGATTCCGCAACGCGCCGCATTCCGCCGGCCTGCGCATTCGCGAGCGCATGCGCAGGCTTGACGCGGATCACTTCGAAGATGACGTGACGGTCGAGGACCCGGAATACCTCACTGGCCCGTGGCAATGGAAATGGGTTTACCAGCGCCGCCCCAACTACAAGATGTATGAGTATGTCTGCGAGGACAATCGCGAATACGCAGACCCCGTAACCGGCAAGGCGCGCCTGCGCATCGACACGAAATGAAGAACCGGCACCTGGGGCTCCTGGGAATCATCGGCCTGCTGGGCGCACCGTCCAGCCCTGCGGCTGCCGACGTGACCGCAACACTCGCACGTCACGGCATCCAGGAAAATGCGTCGCCAGTGCGTGAGGATGCGCGGTGGCGCAAGCCACGCAATGTGCTGCTGCTGAAATACGGCATGGACCTCGCCCTGGTGGAAGAATTCCGGGCTGCTGCCGGCGACGCGATCGTGGTCGTCGCCAATGATTCCCGCGGCGCCATAGCGGCTGCGGCCGACGCCGACGTCATCATCGGCTCCAATCCCGATATCTGCGACCCGCGCATTATCAACAACGCAAAGCAGGTGCGATGGCTGGCGTCACTCTCTGCCGGTGTCGAGAACTGCATGGAGCTGCCGGCTGTAAAAGCCCGCAGCGTGGTGATGACCAACATGCGCGGCGTCGACTCGCCCGTCATTGCCGAACATGCCATCGCCCTGATGCTGGCGCTGGCGCATGGCCTGGACCGCTTTGCAGTGGATACTTCGCAGGGCGTATGGAGTCGCGGCAGCGCCGCCTCTGTTCCGATGCAGTTCCTCGAAGGCAAGACACTGCTGGTCTCGGGCCTTGGCGGCATCGGCACTGAAGTCGCCAGACGCGCACACGCGCTGGGCATGAAAGTCGTCGCCACGCGGCTGGGGGGAACGGGCAAACCGGACTTCGTCAGCCACGTCGGACAGCCCGATGAACTGCTGGCACTGGCGCGCACCGCCGATGTTGTCGTCAGTGCCGTGCCGCTGACGCCGGAGACCACCGACCTGTACAACAAAGAATTCTTCGCCGTGCTGAAGCCCACCGCACTCTTCATCAATATTGCGCGGGGCGGCAGCGTGGACACGGAAGCATTGATGGCCGCGCTGAATGAAAGGCGCCTGGCGGGCGCCGGCCTTGATGTGGTGGATCCCGAGCCGCTACCGCCCGGCCATCCCCTGTGGAAATCGCCGCGCATCCTGTTCACGCCCCATATTTCAGCCCGGTCCGATCTGGCAGACGAGGCGCGCTGGACCATCGCCACCGAGAATTTGCGCCGCTATGCGGCGGGTGAGAAAATGCTGAACGTGGTGGATCTGGCGCGCGGCTTCTAGCCGTTTCCAGGTGTCGGGACCGAGGAAGCTTTGCAAGACAACAAGCGTCTTGCGCCAACGCTAATTGGCGCACTGGGCATCGTCTACGGCGATATCGGCACCAGTCCGCTGTACGCATTCAAGGAATCGCTCCACGCTGCCGGCGGCGGCGCTGGCCAGACCGCGGAAATCTTCGGCGTGCTGTCGCTGATCTTTTGGAGCCTGTTGATACTTGTCTCGCTGAAGTACGTCGTGCTGCTGCTGCGCGCGGACAACGCCGGTGAAGGCGGCATTTTGTCCCTCGTCGCGTTGATCCAACAGAAGGTCGGACAGACCGGCCCCTGGGCAAAGCGGGCGGTCGCAGTGGGTATGCTGGGCACCGCCCTGTTCTTCTGCGACGCGCTCATCACGCCGGCCATCTCAGTGCTGAGCGCCGTAGAAGGCATGGAACTGCTGGGTAGCGGCCTGCATCGCTATGTGCTGCCCATAACCATCGGCATCATCCTCGGGATATTTGCCATCCAGCGGCGCGGGACCGAACGCGTCGGGCGGATGTTCGGTCCGATCATGCTGGCGTGGTTCGTGGTTATCGGAGTGCTCGGCCTGCGCGCGCTTTTTGCGGCGCCGGAAGTGCTGGCCGCGGTCCACCCAGGCTACGGCATCGCGTTGCTCTCCACTCACCCGTTGCTGGCACTGGCTATTCTCGGTTCGGTTTTTCTTGCCGTGACCGGTGGTGAAGCGCTGTATGCGGACATGGGGCATTTCGGCCGCAAGCCCGTGCGCATCGCATGGTTCGCGATTGTCTGGCCAGGCCTGCTGCTGAACTACTTCGGCCAGGGTGCGCTGCTGATGGGTGCATCCGGCCCCGTCTCGCAGCCGTTCTTCGCACTGATACCTGCGGGCCTTCTGCCGCTGCTGATCGTCCTGGCGACCGCTGCCACCATCATCGCCTCGCAGGCCACCATCTCCGGAGCGTTCTCGGTGGCACGACAGGCGGTGCAGCTCGACCTGCTGCCACGCCTGCAGATCCTGCAGACCTCGGCGCAGGCGCACGGCCAGATCTACATACCGGCAGTGAACATCTTCATGCTGATCTCCGTGCTGCTGTTCGTGTTGTCCTTCCGGTCTTCCAGTGCGCTGTCTGCCGCCTACGGCGCCTCGGTGGTCGGCACCATGCTGCTCACCACGATGCTGGGCGCAGTGGTCGCGGTCACGCAGTGGAACTGGTCGCTGTGGCGGGTCGTCCTGATATTCGGCGCATTCCTGCTCGTAGACCTGGCCTTCGTAGCTGGCAATGCCACCAAGGTTCCGCACGGTGGTTGGGTACCGCTCAGCATCGCGGCCGTGATGTATTTCATCTTCACCACCTGGCGCGACGGACGCACTGCCCTGCGCGCGGAACTTGGGCGCCGGGCAGTGAAGCTCGATGCCCTGCCACAGCTGCTGGCTGGTGCCACACGCGTGCCCGGCACCGCGATATTCCTGGTCAGCAATGCCGGTTTCGTGCCTACCGCATTGCTTCGCAACCTGGAACACAACCGCGTCTGCCACGAACGGGTGGTCATGCTCAACCTCGAGATCGCACGGACGCCGCGATACTCCGGACCGCGCGCGTGGGTGGAAATGCTAATGCCGAATGTCTATGCGGTGCGCGCGCGTTTCGGCTTCATGGAAACGCCCGACGTCATGGAAGCACTGCGCAGTGCGCGCCAGCGCGGCCTCAAGGACGCCGATGAAGATCTGTCCTTCTTCCTGGGCTGGCACCTGGTGCGCGCCCGCCCGCGGAATTCATTCCTCGCCGATCTGAAATTCCGGCTATTCGCCTACATGCAGCGCCGCAGTGCCCAGGCTGCCGAGTTCTTCCGGATGCCCACGCATGGCGTGATGGTTCTCGCCACGGACATCGAGCTGTGAGCACAGTGACGGGAGCGGCTCCCTGTCGCGCCTGGCGCCGCGTGTTTTAAGCGAGAAATCCACCGGCACGTCGACCAATGTCGCATGCGCCCTGCCGTCACGCATGTAAGGCCTGAACACGGCCTCGAGTACGGACTTGCTGGCTTCCTTGTCTAATGAAGCGTGCCCGCTGGAGCGCTGCACCCGCACTTCGCGTACGCGGCCATCCGTTTCCACCAGCGCACGTATGCAGACGATGCCGGATGCGCGCGCCTGTTTGGCCGCGAGCGGATAGTTGGCAACCGGTGGCTGCAGATACTCCACCGCTGTCACCAGGATCGGCTCACTGGTGTCGCCCACCGACACGGGTGATATGGGTGCCGATGGTGCGGGCGCCGAGGCAGTCGCAACCACAGCGATCTGGATCGGCGGCCCCTCCACCGGCAAATCGATATTGATCAGCGTTGGTACTGCATCGGGAAGAACGATTTCCACTGGTCGGGGGCGCAGCAGCGGCGGCGGCGTTTGGTCCTGCTGCACGGTCAGCAATGAAACCGAGATGGATTGCGCCTGCTGCACATCCGGCCGCGGTCCACGCGTCAGCATCGCCAATGCGATGATCGCCATGTGCCCGACAGTGATCGCCGCAATGGCCGTCGCGCGGGAAATCCATGTCCTGCTGGCGGCCGGCTGAAGAAGCAGGGATGCCATCAGACTTCAGCCCACATTCGCAGCAGGTTGTGATAATGCGCGGTCAGCCGCACGCCTTCAGGGCTCTCGCCCAAGCGCGCGCGCAGCGCCTGGATGGTCTGATCAAGGCTGTACAGCTCACCGCGCCGGGAATCCTCCCGTACCATGCTCTGTACCCAAAAGAACGAAGCGAGTCGCGCGCCGCGCGTAACCGGCGTCACCTTGTGCAGGCTGCTGGACGGATAAACGATGAGGTCACCGGCCGGCAACTTCACCTCGTGCTCACCGTAGGTGTCGCTGACCACGAGGTAGCCGCCGTCATATTCATCAGGCTCGCTGAGAAACAGCGTGCAGGAAACATCCGAACGCAACTGCACACCGCCGCCGCCGCCGCCGCCGCCGCCGAGACTCATCACAGCGCCGTCGACATGAAAGCCATACTCGCCGCCCCCGCTGTAACGGTTGAATCGCGGCGGAAGGATCTTGAGCGGCAGCGCTGCGGCGAAGAACAACGGGCTGCGTTCCAGCGCGGCCAACACCAGCTTGCCCAGTTCCGCTTTCAGCGGTGAGGCGTCGGGTAGTTGCTGGTTGCGTTTGACCTGCGCGCCCTGCGTACCGACGGTCTCGCGGCCGTCGGCCCAGTCCGTCGTCTCTAGCGCCTGGCGGATACGCGAAAGTTCGTCGCGCGTCAGGACATCGGCGATGTGCAGCAGCATGTCAGAAGCGGAAATCCGCGCTGAACAGGAAGGTGCGTGGCGAGCCTGGCGTATAGCGATAGCCGCTCTTGTTGATCGCGGCTACGTACTGCTTGCCGGTCACGTTGTAGGCGTTCAGCCGGAGCGAGAAATTCTCGCTGGTCTCGTAAGAGGCAACGGCGTCGAACACGCCGTAGCCGCCGGTCGTCGTCGGCGTCCCCGCCGCGCCGTCGGCGCCACGATGCAGTCCCCCGATATGACGCAGCCCGCCGCCCAGGGTTACCCCGAAGGGCAGACGGTAGCTCGTCCATGTGGTGAAGCTGTCACCCGGCGTGTAGGTCAGGTTGGGCGTGCCATCCTGCGCGACGTTCGCGCCCTCCACCACTTTGGTTTTCAGATGGCTGTAGCCCGCCGAAACCAGCCATTGGTCGGTCAGGTTGCCGACCACGGATAGCTCGACACCCTTTACCTTCTTTTCACCGGTCTGGGTCGGGTTGCCATTTACGTCAAGCAGCTGGGTATTGATCTCGTTGGTAACCCTGGTCTCGAACAGCGCGAGGTTCAGTGACAATCTGTTCGCAAGCGCGCTCCATTTGCCGCCCAGCTCGAACGTTTTCGCCTTCTGCGGCTCCAGGTTCGGGTTGTTGGCGTTGTTGGCCGCGGAACTCAGTTGCAGGTTGGCGCCGCCGGGAGGCTGTTGCGAAAGCGCGTAGTTGGCATACAGGCTCAGCGGCTCGACCGGCTTGAACACACCGCCGAGCTTCCAGTTGAACAGGGTGTCCTTGCCCCGCAGGTTGGCGGTCTGGACAAGGGTGCCCAACGGTTGGCTTCCGCAGGGCACCGCCGTGTTGCCGGTGCCGTTGTTGCAGATGGCGTCGCTGGTGTACTCGGTTTTGTAATGATCAGCGCGCAGGCCGGCAGTCAGCAGGAAGCGTTCGCCGAATTTCAGGGTATCAAACAGGTATATCGCGGTGGTATCGGTCTGGCCCTGATTGCCGGCGCCACTGCGCGACCACGTCAGGGTGCCGGCGTCGTTCCAGTTCGGATCGTACAGATTGGCAGCGGGACGGCTGCCCGTGCCAACGACAGTGTGGACCACCTGCTCCTCGCGTATCAGCTCCAGGCCGGTGCTCAGGTTGTGCTGCACGCTGCCGGTGGCGAAGTCGGCGCGCAGATTCAGCTGGTCTGTCAGGAGCTTGTTGCCCTGATCCTTGAATGTGTTGTTGCTGCGGTTGAGCGTGTAGGTGGAAAGATCGCTGACGTTGGTCCACTTGACGTTGCCGGCCATCGGGTTGGCAATGGTTCCGCCGGTAACCGTGAATGCGCTCAGCAGATAGTCCTGTACGGTCTTGCCCCAGCGCACCGTGTTGGTCAGTCGCAGCGTCTCCGAGAAGTCGTGATCCAGGCGCAGCGTGACCATCCGGGCGGTGGCATCGTCGTGATCCAGGCGAGTGCCGTAGAAGTTGCTGGAATTTACCGGGTGGCCGGCCAGTTGCGTGAGGCCTGTCTGCGGCACCCAGCGCGGCAGGCCGATGGTCGGCACGAAACCGTCCGGCACGTTGTCCTGCTTCACGTAGTACAGATTCAGGTAGACACGGTTCGCGGTATCGAGGCCAAAACCCAGCGACGGCGCGAACCCGACGCGCTTGTTGTTGATATGGTCGCGGCCCGGCACGTCGCTGTCCTGCCACATCACGTTCAGGCGCAGCGCGCTGCCGGCCAGGCTACTGTGAATCTGGTTCCAGTCAGCGGTGACGCGCTTCTGGCCGGCATCGTCGGCAGAAACGATCACCGACCTGGCATCCTCGAGGAATGCCTGCTTGCTCACCGTATTGATGGCGCCCGTGGGCGCGCTGCGTCCGTTGTCGGTGCCGGCCGGTCCCTTCTGGACTTCGACTGAATCGATATTGAACACGTCGCGGGAAATCGAACCCAGATCGCGGATGCCGTCGGCAAAGATGCTGTTGGAACTGTCGAAGCCGCGCATGTAGACCGCATCACCGGTGCTGGTCGTGCCGTTCTCGCCCGCAAAGAAAGTGCCGACTCCAGCGCTGTTGCGCAGCGCCTCGGTCAGGGTGGTGGCACCCTGCTGGTTAAACAGCTCCTGCGTGATGATCTGGATGGTCTGGGGAGTGTCTTGAAGCGGCTGGGTGAACTTGGGCGATGAGACCGCATCGACCTTGTAACCGTCTTCCACCTCTTCGCTGACCGTTACCGCTTGCATGACCTGCGGCACAGCTGGCGGGCTGCTCGCCCCATGCACCATCTCGGCAACAGAAAGAGAAGCCAGGACCGTACCCAGCGCCCAGGGATCTGACCGCGGGCAACGGCCAGCCGGACGCTTGCGACTCTTGATCATGCAGCCGAACTCCTGCTTCCGCCTTCTGGCTGAAGTACGAATGCTAATCATTCTCATTAGTATAAGCAAGAAGGAGGCTATCGCTGCCCCAAGGAGCGAATCAGCTAGGCCGGGATCCCCTGCGCCCGCAGGTATTCGTCGTAGGTGCCGTTGTAGTCAGCAATCGTGCCGTCGGCCTTCATCTCGATGATGCGGGTGGCCAGGGCGCTGACGAATTCCCGGTCATGCGATACGAAAATCAGCGTACCGGGATACTTCTCCAGGCCGATCTGCAGCGACTCGATGGTTTCCATGTCCATGTGATTGGTCGGCTCGTCCATCAGCATCACATTCGGACGGGTCAGCATCAGCTTGCCGTAGATCATGCGGCCCTTCTCGCCGCCCGACAGCACCTTCACGGATTTCTTCGTCTGGTCGCCGGAGAACAGCAGTCGACCCAGCGTGGCGCGCACGATCTGGTCGTCATCGGCCTTGCCGGTATAGGCGGACATCCAGTGAAACAGATCGACCTTGTCGGCAAATTCGGCCTGCGGATCCTGCGGCATATAGCCCACTTCCGCGTTTTCCACCCAGGTGATGCGGCCACTGTCGGGCTTCAACTCCCCGGCCAGGCAGCGGATGAAAGTGGTCTTGCCGATGCCGTTCGGACCGATGATGGCGATGCGCTCGCCGCCCTCGATGGTGAACCCGACATCGCGCAACACCTTTATATCGGAGGCCGGGTAGGTGAAATTCAGCTTCTCGACGGTAACCGCCGAGCGATACAGCTTCTTCGCCTGTTCGAAGCGTATGTAGGGATTCTGCCGTGACGAGGGTTTGATCTCCTCGATCTTGATCTTCTCAAGCTGCTTGCGACGCGACGTGGCCTGGCGGGCTTTGGAGGCATTGGCCGAGAAACGGCGCACGAACTCCTGCAGGTCGGATATCTGGTCGCGCGCCTTGGCATTGGACGCCTCCACGCGCTGCCGCGCCTGCACCGAGGCGAGCATGAAATCGTCGTAATTTCCCGGGTAGATCTTCAGCTGCTGGAAATCCAGGTCCGCGATATGCGTGCACACCTGATTCAGGAAATGCCGGTCGTGGCTGATGATGATCATCGTCGCTTCGTAATCGTTGAGGATGTCCTCAAGCCAGCGTATCGAATTGATGTCCAGGTTGTTGGTGGGCTCGTCGAGCAGCAGCACATCGGGTTTCGAGAACAGTGCCTGCGCCAGCAGCACGCGCAGCTTCAGGCCAGGCGCCACCTCGCGCATCGGCCCGGTGTGCAGTGCTTCGGGAATGCCGGCGTCTGTCAGTATGCTGGCCGCGCGGGCCTCTGCATCATAGCCGCCGTATTCGGCGAACTTGCCTTCGAGCTCCGCCGCTTGCATGTAGTCTGCATCGCTGGCATTGGCATCAGCGTAGATGCGGTCGCGCTCCGTCATGGCCTGCCACATTTCCATGTGACCCTGCATTACGACATCCAGCACCCGCTCATCCTCGTAGCCGAACTGGTTCTGGTTCAGCTTGCCCAGCCGCATGCCAGCCTGCAGCATCACCTCGCCGCCACTGGGCTCGAGTTCCCCGCCCAGTATCTTCATCAGGGTGGACTTGCCGCAGCCGTTAGCCCCGATTAGTCCGTACCGGTTGCCATCGGAAAACTTGACAGAAACCTGTTCGAAAAGAGGCTTGGCGCCGAACTGGATGGTCAGATTTGCCGTGGAAAGCATGGACAGCTCGCGTGGATGCGCTGGGGCGGGCGTGGCCGCCGGAAATGCGGCGGCGGAGTGTATAGCAGATGGCGCCGACGGGGGCATTTATCGTATTCTTACGGGCTTTTTAGCGGGTCCGGACACCTTCATTGGTTGACGGGCCCATCCCACTCCGACCTGTCATGGAATTTTCGCAATGGCCCGCACTACACCGCTCGCAGACATCCGCAACATCGGCATCATCGCGCACGTCGATGCCGGCAAAACCACGACGACCGAGCGCATCCTGTATTACACGGGACGCAAGCACACGATCATCGACATCCATGACACCAAGGACATGAAGACGTCGACGACCACGGACTATCTGGAACAGGAACAGAAGCGCGGCATCACCATCCAGTCCGCAGCCGTGTCGGCATTCTGGAAGGGCAAGAAGATCAACGTCATTGACACCCCGGGGCACGTGGACTTCACCATCGAGGTGAACCGCTCGCTGCGCGTGCTCGACGGCGCGGTCGTGGTGTTCGACGGCGTGGCCGGCGTAGAGCCGCAGTCCGAGACCAACTGGCGTCTGGCCGACAACTACGACGTGCCGCGCATGTGCTATGTGAACAAGATGGACCGCAGCGGTGCCTCGTTCACGCGCTGCGTCGACATGATCGTCAAGCGCCTTGGCGCCCGCCCCTTGGCGTTGCAGATTCCGATCGGCTCGGAAGACAACTTCAAGGGCATGATCGATCTGGTCGAATACAAGGCGCTGGTCTGGGATTCGGACGACAAGGACTCCGAGTGGCAGACCCTGGACATCACGCCTGATCTCGCCGCCAAGCTCGGCATCACCGTGCCCACCGACGTCGCCATCCTGAACAACGCCCAGAAGTACCGCACCGAGCTGGTCGACACGGCGCTGGAACTGGACGACGTGGCCATGGAAGCCTACCTCGAAGGCACCGAGCCTTCGGTCGCAACGCTGAAGGCCTGCCTGCGCAAGGGCACGCTGACTGGCGTGTTCACGCCAGTGCTGTGCGGTTCCTCGTACAAGAACAAGGGCGTGCAGCAGGTGCTCGATGCGGTCGTCGACTATCTTCCCGCGCCCACCGACGTCGCAGCCATCAACACGGTGGACGCGGACGGCAATGCCATTGGCGAGCGCAAGTGCTCGGACGACGAGCCATTCTCGGCGCTGGCCTTCAAGGTCATCAACGACGTGTATGGCGCACTGACCTTCGTGCGCGTGTACTCGGGCGTGCTGGTCAAGGGCGCCTCGGTCATGAACTCCACGCGCGGCAAGCGCGAGAAGATTGGTCGCATGGTCGAGATGTTCGCCAAGGAAGCCAACCCGATCGAGGAAGCCCGCGCCGGCGACATCATCGCGCCGGTCTCGATGGCCGACACCGACACCGGCGACACGCTGTGCGACACCGCCAATCCGGTGGTGCTCGAGCGCATGCGTTTCCCCGAGCCCGTCATCAGCGTCTCGGTAATCCCGAAGAACAAGACCGAGCAGGAAAAGTTCGGTGCAGCGCTCGGCAAGATGGTTCGCGCCGATCCTTCGCTGCGCCTGGAAACTGACCGCGAAACCGGCCAGACGATTCTGCGTGGCATGGGTGAGCTGCACCTGGACGTCACACTGGATCGCATGCGATCGGAGTTCGGCGTGGAAGGCATCATGGGTGAGCCGCAGGTGGCCTACCGTGAAACCTTCACCAAGCCATTGCAGGAAAACTACACGCACAAGAAGCAGACCGGCGGTTCGGGCCAGTTCGCCGAGGTGTGGATCAAGTTCGAGCCGCTCGAGCGCGGTGCGGGCTTCGTGTTCGAAGACAAGACGGTGGGCGGCTCGGTGCCGCGCGAGTTCGTGCCTTCGGTCGAGAAGGGCCTGCGCGTGCAGCTCGAAGACGGCGTGCTGGCGCGCTTCCCGACGGTGGACTTCAAGGCCACGCTGGTGGACGGCAGCTACCATGACGTCGACTCCAACGCGATGACCTTCGAAATCGCCGCCAAGGCCTGTTTCCGCGAAGCCATCAGGAAGGCGGGTCCGATCCTGCTGGAACCGGTGATGAAGGTGGAAGTGGTCACCCCGGGCGACTACCTGGGAGACGTGATCGGCGATCTGAATCGTCGTCGTGGCTCGATCCAGGATCAGCTCGAGCGTGGTACGAACATCGCCGTCGAGGCCAATGTGCCGCTATCGGAAATGTTCGGCTACATCGGTAACCTGCGTGCCATGAGCTCCGGTCGTGCGTCTTACACGATGGAGTTTTCTCATTACGATCCGGTGCCGCGCAATGTGGCGGATGAAGTCATTGCCGAGGTCGCAAAGGCCAAGGCCGCGGGCTGAGTCAGCGGATGAATCCGGTTGGCGCCATCGCCAACTGAATGAGAAAGGGCCCCGATCGGGGCCCTTTCTTTTTGCACTGCACTGAATGCAGCGCCCCCCCCGTGCGCAGATCAGCGCCCTGCCACCGTCATCACGGCAACCTTGCCGCGCTTGCCCTGCATGTGCACGGCAGTGACTGCGGGAATACTGACGTCGGCAACCGCAGCAGTGACGGCAGCACTGATGCACTTCGCAGCCAGGGCATCTTCGCCCACGGTGGTCCTGCCGAACGTTTCCACGCATACCTTGCGCGCCGCTGCATGCAGCGAGGCGTAGAGCTCGGCCGCGCCGACCGAAGTCGCTGCTTCCGACACGCTGTATTTCACCTGCACGGACTGGACGACAACCGCATCTTCAACCGATGACGCCATTGCACCTGTCGAGAGCAGCACTGCGCCGATAAGCAGCGCGGCCTTTCCCATATTGCATTTGGTTTTCATTGAGCACCTTCCTGTCAGCTCCATTGGGGGGTTCATCACGCCGGGTGCACTTGCTCACCCGACGCCCCCGAGTTTCCATGCCCGCTGCTGAAATGGCATTGGGATTGCATGAATCGTTGTGAATTGCTCTGGGGGGAAAGGAAAACAGGCGGACTTGCAGCACACAGTTTATTTTTTCGACGGATTTCAGCTCGATGTCACGCGACGCAAGCTGATATCCAGCGGTGGCCTGGTGCTGTCGGTAAGTTCGCGCGCGATGGATGCGCTGCTGCTGCTTGTCACGAATGCCGGGCAGATCGTGGAAAAGCGTCGCCTGATGGAGACGGTCTGGCCCGATGCGGTCGTTGAAGACAACAATCTCAATCAGTGCATTGTTTCGATACGCAAGGCGCTGGGCGAAACTGCCGGCAGCAACCGCTTTGTGATGACGGTGCCGGGACGCGGCTACTGCTTTGTGTGCCCGGTAAGCACGGCAAGCAGGGAATCCACAGCATCAGCGCCGGTGGCGAGAAGCCAGCCGCCGTACGTGGCGATTCTGGTGTCGATGGCAGTCATTGCAACGCTCGGCGCTATTGCCCTGCCGCGGATCACAGGCCCCGCAATCCAGGCGGACGATGCCGCGGCATCCGCCGGGATTGAAGAGACATCGGCAGCCATCATTCTGCGGCTGCGCCAGCCAGGCGGCGCCGACAAGCCACCCGAGCAAACCAGCGCAGCCCTGCTGCGCTGCCTTTCGCAACGACCCGGAATGAAGCTGCGCGTGTTCGTGCAACTGGTGCCGGATGGTAGCGACACGGCGCTGTGGAGTGGCGAGTACAGTGCCGGTCGCAGTGATGTGCTCAACATGCAGTCAGAGCCGGCACGCAGTAGCGACTCTCCCTGCCAGGCCCTCCTCCAGGCGAACCCGTGAAGCTCGCCTTAAATATCACTTGAACCGCTGCTTGCGCGCCTCGTTGTACCGTCTCTCCAGTGCATCGCGCTCCTTCAACAAGCGCAGCAATGCCGGATTTTCCTGCACCACCTTCACCATGCTCGCCCGGTAGTCCGCTTCACGCTCCAGCGCCACAAGCGTTGGCGATTTGGCACTCCCGCCGCCAGCAGCCCCTGTCAGCGTCGCGACGAATGACGCGGCGTATTCCTGCTGGGCGCGCGAGTAGAACTCCACCCGGCAGAAGCGTTTCGTCAGGCGGGTGCCGAGGGGCGCTTCGTTCGTGCAGTGCACGTCATAGTCGTCATTCTTGTTGAGTTCGTTGTAGAGCGCGTAGAAGCGGTCTTCTGCTGCAACGATGCGCTCACGCATTTTCGACAGGCGTGCACCCTCCACAACCACCTCGTCCAACTGTTCAGTGGGTGCCGGCACCTGCATGCCCGCAGCGCTGGCAGTTAGAGCTTCCGCCAGGCAAATCGCGCCCACGACCAACTTTCCACGCACCGCCTTGCCCGTCATCATCAACCCCTCTTCTTGTTCTGGCTGGCCTGGTCAAAGGTATGCGCTACCGCTACAACTTCGGCGACCAGCAATGCAACGTCGACATTACCCTCTGGCGCTGCAACGCGAGCAAGGAATAATCCATAGCTCTTCACGGCAACTACCGCCGCTGCAACGGGCGTCCCCACCCGCATATGCACCGGGAACTGATCCTTGTACCTGCCGATGAAATCCGCGGCCCGCCTGACGGCCGCAGCATCGAGCCGGTCTTCCTCCGCTGGATAGCGGAAGCGCCAGGCCGCGACACGCTCGCGGATGATCGGACGCGGCCCCGGCAGCTGGCCTGTGGCCGCAAAAATGCGGCAGTCGTAGTCGCGACAGGTCTGCGGGCGGTCCCGATAGATGGAGCAGGCCCGCTCGAAAAGGAACGGGCAGCTACCGTCATCCCGAAATCCCATCAGCATGTGGCCCGGCGGATGCGGTCCGTGCAGCAGGAACTGCTCCGGGACCTGTTCTTGCGCCACGGCATCGGATGGTCGCAACGGGATGGGATATGAAGAGACGCAGCATCCGACACAGTCGCCACAGGGCACCGCGGCGTCCTGCTCATCCCGCAGTACTGCGCGCATCGCGCGAAGCCAGTCACTGAACGCGCCAGCGTCAACTTCATTTCCAATGGACATCGTTGACCTGCCTCATCCACTTACTCGAACAGAATCCAGCGGCCGTGGGCAGCTAGAACTGGATCCAGTGGCCCTTGAATCTTTCCTTGCGCGTCTTCAGGTAACCACGTTCCAGTTCATCACGCCGGCGCAGCAGGCGTAGCAACTCCGGATTCTTGTTGATCAAGGCCAGTGCTTTGGCGCGATAGGCAGCCTGACGCTGCAGCGCGACCAGCTCGGGTGGCGGAGCGTAGTCGCCCCTGAGCATGGCCTGCGCATATTCGGCCTCGGCCTCGGCATAGAACACCGGCTTGCAGACGCGCTGGGTGATGCGCGTGCCCAGTGGCGCCTGCGTTTCGCAGTTCACGTCGAAGTCCTTGTCCGTATTCAGCTCGTTATAGAGCTGGTAGAAACGATCCTCTGCCTCGACGATCTGTTTGCGAAGTTGAGACAGCTTCTTGCCTTCAATGACGAACTCGTCGAGTTCGGAATCTGCGGAAGCATTCGCCGGCTGGGTGACAGGCGCCGTGCGGGAGGGAGTGGGATTGGCGGCAACGGCGGAACCCACCAATAGAAGCGCAACCAATGGCAGCAGTGCCGATCGGGCAGCAAAATACAGAACACCACTTCTGGCCACACATCCCCCTTTTTCCAGGCAACGCGGACGCCGCAACGTCACGGCGATACTAGTCTGCGTCAGGGCGGAAGACGACGGCTTGCGCCGGCAAATCCACAGCGGGCGTAACGGGGCGCACAAAGGCGAAAGCCCCGATCACTTGCGTGACCGGGGCTTTCTAATAGGAGCCTGACAGTGACCTACTCTCACATGGCTGAAGCCACACTACCATCGGCGCAGAACGTTTTCACTTCCGAGTTCGGAAAGGGA
>JBDSJD010000005.1:0-101141 GCA_039917615.1 Steroidobacteraceae bacterium | reverse complement strand
ATCTGCCCTTTGCCTACAACCGCAAGGAAGCCAAGACCCATGGTGAAGGCGGCAGCATCGTCGGCAGGCCACTGACCGGCCGCGTGCTGATCGTCGACGACGTGATCACCGCCGGCACCGCGATCCGCGAATCCATCGAGATCATCCGCGGCGCGGGCGCCACTCCCGCAGGCGTTGCGCTCGCTCTGGACCGGCAGGAGCGTGGCCGCGATGCTGCGGGCAAGGATCTGGCCGAATCCGCAGTGCAGGAGGTACAGCGAATGTATGGTATTCCCTGCATCGCCATACTGAGCTTGAGCGGTCTCATCGAGAGTCTGCGTTCGGGCAGCGGGTTGCTGCCGGCGGATGCGCTACAGGGCATGGAAGGCTATCGCGCCCGTTATGGCGCGGCCAGTGCGTAACGACTGATGCGACCGCCCCTGCTGAGCAACCGGACATAGTCCACGAGATTGGGCAATTCGTTTGCAAAGCGCTTGCCGCTGGAGCGAGGATGCCGGGTCATGAATAGCCGCCTGGTCTTCATTGCCGCCACAATCGCAACCGCGCTCGTATTCACGGGAACGGCCGGCGCGGCCGAATCATCCGGTGCAGGCAGATCCTATCGCTGGGTGGATAGCCATGGCGTTGTCCACTATGGTGACAGCGTACCCCCTGAATATGCCTCGCAGGGACGGTCGGAGCTGAATCCGCAGGGCGTGCCGCTGCGCGAGTTACCGCGGCAACTGTCAACCGCCGAGGCAGCCGCAGCACAGCTGGCTGCTGCCGATGTTGCGAAGAGACGGCAGCATGATTCCTTCCTGCTGGCCACCTATGCGCAGGTCCGGGATATCGAGCAGCTGCGGGACGAACGGGTGGCGCTGATTGAAGGGCAGCAGGATATCGTGCGTGGCTCCATCAATTCGGCTGACCAGCGCATCGTGACCTTGCAGGATCGCATGCGCAATTTCCAACCCTATTCAAACATTCCGAATGCGCGCCGGATGCCGGACCAGCTGGTCGAAGAGGTTGTCCGGGCGCTCAAGGAGCGCCGCGGGCTGCAGGAAGGATTGGCGTCGCGCGAGTTGGAAAAGAACCAGCTGCGGACCCAGTTCGATGCCGACATCGCGCGTTATCGCGAACTTACCAGCCGCGCGGTCACTCGGTAGCGCAACCGCTCAACGGACGGTGTAGCCGCGCCCGGTGAGGCAGGCGCTCATCGCTCGCGTGTACCCGTCGCGCTTGGTGCGATCGTAGTCATCGTCGATTGGATCGTGGCCGGATTCCTTCACCGCCCACCGATGACAGGCGTAACGGTCATCCGCCTGCTGCTTTTCGCTCTGACCCTGGGCCGGGTAGATGTACAGGTCTTTATCCGGCTGCACATCCTCATCGTAGTAGTAGTCCTCGTCGTCGCCATACGGTGACCGGGAAACTACATAGCCACGGCGCGCCGTGTCGTATGTGTAGTAAGTGTCGTCATAACGGTAATAGCGCATGTCGCCGTAATAGAAGCTGGTGGAATAGCCCGGCAGCGACGACACGAACAGACCATAGGGCGCACCGACGGAGACATAGCTGCTGCCGTATGGGCTGTACCAGCCGCCACCGAAATTGTAGTAGCGAGAACCGGCCCAGTAATAGTCCAGGTAGCTCGGCGGCAGGGTGTAAACCACGCGAGGTCGCCGATGATCACGATCGCCATGATCGTCGCCGCGGTCACCGCGATCGCTGTTGCCTCCGCCGGGATTGCCAGGGTTACCCGGATTGCCGCGGAAGTTGCGCTGCAGGCTGCCACCAACGACGCCGCCGTCACTACCGCGGGCATCGTTGCCTGGCAAATCGTTGCGCGGCCTGTCATTGCGGGAATTGTTGCGGTTCCCCGATCCCGCAGCGCGCCCAGGCAGCTGCGTTGCGGCGGGTTGCGACTGGCTTCGCGGCCCGGGCGCAGCGCGTGACCGCTCGGAGTTCCTGAAGTCCCCACGCGGTTCGGACGAGCGCGGCGGCGGTGCCGACTGCGATGCGGCTGGCGCCGAATATTGCGGCGCGGGTGCCGGTGTATATGACGGCGCCGGCGATGGTGCCGACTGCGACTGACCACCGTCCGAACCCCTGTCGTGGAGTCTCTCGAACACCTGACCCGGCACCGCAGCGAAGGCTGTAGCCCCGAGGCCAAAAGTAATAAGGCCGGTGACGATGGTTGATGCTTTGCGAATACTGTTCATGACGACCTCATTTCACCGAGTAGCCGCGGCCTTCCAGGCATGCGGACATCGCACGCCGGAATTCACCGGCCTGCTTTTCATAACGGCGGAAACCCCGATACGAGCTGGATTGTTCCACACGCCGTGCTTCTGCTTCATTTGCGCTGGCTGCCGCCGAGCCCAGTGCGGTACCGGCCATGGCGCCGACCACTGCACCCTTGGCGGTGTCGCCGCGGCCGGCCGCGATGGCCCCGATTACAGCCCCCAGTACGGCGCCCGTACCGATGGTCTCGCCCGACGAACGGGCGGGAACCACGGAGCCGCGCTCGGTGCCAGGCGCCAGATGCTGCGAGGGATCGAAACCGGTCTCGCGAACGCCCCAGCTGTGGCACTCGTAGCGATCCCGATCCTGTTGCTCTTCGGACTGCCCCTGTGAGGGGTAGAAATAGACTTTGGTCAGGTTTACCGGGGGCGCAGCGGGCGCTCCGGCCAGGCGCGGGCCCGACACCGGGGCCGCGGCGCAGGCTGAAAGCGCCGCGACAGCGAGCAGCACTGGCAGGGTTTGCTTGTTCATGACAGGCAGTCTACCTCGCCGGGCTGAACCAACCCTGAATGCTTCTCAAGGGCTGGATTCGCGTCAACTATATTTATAGTTGACGCGCTGCAGTGGCACTGTTAGTGTTAACTATAAATATAGTTGATAGGTTGCCATAGGATGAAAATCGCCCTCACCGACCGCGAAGCGGACGTCATGCACGTGCTGTGGGAACACGGCCCCTCGGTAGTCTCGGAAGTGCGCGAGCGCCTGGCCGACCCCCTCGCCTACACCACCGTGCTCACCATCCTGCGCACGCTGGAGACCAAGGGCTATGTCGAACACAAGGAAGAAGGCCGCGGACATCGCTACTCCGCAGCGGTGCCACAGCAGGCCGCGCGGCGCAGCGCCCTGCAGCACCTGACCGGCAAGCTGTTCCAGGGCTCCACTGAACTGCTGTTCGCGCACCTGGTGTCAGACCGCAAGCTCACCACCGAACAGATCCGCCGCATGCGGAAGCTGCTGCACGACAAATCCGACAAGGAAAGCGAGTAATGCTCGTCTGGATGATCTATGTAGTCGCGGTGTCGCTGCTGCTGGGTTGCGCCGCGCTGGTGGCCGAACGCGGCGCGCGCCTGAAGAAGTCCACCACACGCTGGTACTGGCTCGTCGCCATTCTCGCCTCATTGCTGATTCCCACCGTGATTGCGTCGGTGTCGGTGCAGTTGCCGGACATCGTCGGTGCTGCGGCCGCGAAGAAGATTGTGGTGCTGCGCGATGCAACATCCATCCCACTGAATCCCGTGCAGTGGTTGGGCACGGAGAATGTAACGGTTACGAACTGGCGCTCCTTCGACGACCTTCTCAAGAACGCCTGGCTGCTGGTGTCGGTCGGCATGCTCCTGGTGCTGGTGGTCAACGGCGTGCAGCTCTATCGCCGCAAACGGATCTGGCGGCGCGGCGAAATGACGGGTGCGCCGGTCTACGTCGCGCCGGATGTGGGCCCTGCCGTTGTGGGTTTCCTGCATCCAAGCATCGTGGTGCCCGCCTGGCTTACCGAATCGCCCCCGCGCACCCAGGCATCTGTCATGGCCCACGAGCGGGCGCATCTCCAGGCCAACGATCCGCAGCTGTTCACCATCGCGTTATGCCTGCTGGTTTTCATGCCGTGGAACCTGCCGCTGTGGTGGCAGCTGCGTCGGCTGCGTCACGCCATCGAAGTGGACTGCGATGCGCGGGTGCTGAGCGGCGGCACGAATGCAGCGGAATACGGCGAGACCCTGATCGCCGTGGGTGAACGTCAGTCCAGCTACATCGGGGCGGTGGCCGCGATGTCGGAATCTCCATCATTTCTGGAACAGAGGATAAGAATCATGCTCAGCAAACCCGCGACATTCTGGCAGATCACATCGACTGCGCTCGGATGTCTTTCATTGGCGCTGGTGGCCGTGGCTGCGCAGGTGAGTCCGCCGAATGCGCAGCCGGATGGACCAGTGCTCATCTCCGTGGATGCAAATGTGCTGGATCGCTACACGGGCTATTACAAGCTCAGTGACGTGTCGATCATGACCGTCACCCGGTCAGGAACCCAGCTCTCCGCGAAGCTGACAGGTCAACCGGCGCTGGAGATGTTTCCCGAATCACCCACGCACTTCTACTACAAGGTGGTGAAAGCGGAGGTCGACTTCGTTGCCGACGGCTTTGCACCGGCATCCGCGATGACGCTGCATCAGAACGGGCGCAGCATCACCATGCCGCGCATTGATGCAGGCACTGCGCAACAGCTGGAAGGGAACCTGACAGCCCGTGTCCAAATGAATCAGGCGAGTCCCGGAACCGAGGCCGCAGTCCGGAGCTTTATCGAGCGCCGCGAAGCCGGCCTTCCCCCCGACTACGAGAAGATGTCGCCGATGGTGGCGAAAGCGGTGCGGGAACAGTTGCCCGCGATGGAGAAGATGCTTGCCTCTCTTGGCAGGATGCAATCGATCCAGTTCCAGGGCGTGGGCTTGCAGGGGGGTGACACGTACGTCGTGAAGTTCCAGAACGGTTCGCTGATCTACAGCATCCAGGTGGATGCGAATGGCGTCATCACGGGCACCGGGCTGCGACCGCTGTAGGGATTGCTGGATCTGGGGACAGGAATTCGCATGCGGGTTGATCGGACACTACTGGCCACTGGTCTGTTGTTCATCACCCAGGCCGCGCTTGCGGGCGACACCACCCCGCAACCCCTCGACGAACTGACTGAAGTGGTGGTGACGGGCCGCTACCCCGGTCCGCCACTGTGGAAGGTGTCGAAGGGCGACCACGTGCTGTGGATACTGCCGCTGGTCGATGTGTATCCGAAGAAGATGCAATGGGAGTCCGCGCGGGTCGAGAAGCTGATCGCGGGCTCGCAGGAATATATCTACAGGCCCGGCACTGCCAATGGCTTCCATGTATCCAACCCCCTGCTTCTGTTTTCAGGGCTGCGCCTGTACAGAGCAGCAGTGTATCTGCCGGGCAAGAAGACGCTGGCAGATGTGTTGCCGCCGGATTTATACAGCCGCTTTCGCGCGCTGAAATCGCGCTACTTCAGGGTCAACACGAGCATGGACAGGAAGAATATCGACGTTGCCGCCGAGGTCATGAAGAATGCCATCCTGGATCACGAGAATCTGGAGATGCTTTATGGCGGCAGGTTCTCGCCGAAGCTGATCACGGACAGGACCAGCGAGGTTCTGAAGAACAACAAGACCATACGCCAGACTGGAGCCAGTACCGGCAAGTCAGTCAAGATCACATCGGGTTCCCTGAAGGCGTTGCGCAAACTTGTCAATGAAGCTATGGCATCACCTGCCTTTCAAAGGCAGCAGGTGGCCTGTTTCGAGCGGATCGTTGCATACTTCGAGAAGGACCTCGAACCCGTGAAAAAGCGGGCCAATGCCTGGGCGCGGGGCCATGTCGACGATCTCGTCAATCCAACGCCTCTGTACAGTGTCACGAGCTCCTGTCTGGACCCGTTCTTCGACGCCAAGGATCTCACGGCCATGAAGAAGCTCCAGAAGGATTATCCGGAACTTGGCGGTTTGCTCACCCAGGATCGCAATGAAATGATGAAGGCGAGCCGCCAGCTATGGCTCACCGTTGCAGAAGCCGCCATTGCAAGGAATGCCTCGACGTTTGCCATGCTCAACGTCAACGACGTGCTCGACAAGGATGGCCTCGTCGATCAGTTGCGTGCCAAGGGATACACCGTGGAGATTTCGGCAGAGCCAGCTGCGGGCAACTGACAGTTGCCGCTGTCTTGAGATTGCTGAAGCCTGACGCCGTTACGGGATGCGCGGCGCGACCCGTCAATCAACAGTGTCGGAGGATCAGCTTAGCAGCGGCGGCGGCGGCGAGGATGTAAAGCGCGCCGTCCGGCCCCTGCGGTTGTTCACACCTCACCGCCTGACTTGCGTGCAGCCGGTCCTATCGGCGCTGCGTCTTGCGAAACAGCAAGGCAATGCGATCCGTCCGGTCATTCAAAGTCGGATCACCGACCTCCAGTGCAAGCGCATCGTTCGGTCGAAAATACAGGTTGCTGAAATCCACGAGCTCGAAACCCGCCTCCTGGATTTCCTTTATGACGAGCACCGGGTCGACGCGGCGTCCATTGCCGCGAGTGGTGGGCTCGTTGTGGCGGCGGGTGTGGTCGACGAGGCCGTAGTAACCGCCGGTCTTCAGTGCATCGAACACGGACCGGTTGACGGTGGCGCGATCCGCTACCGAGAAGTTGTGGTAGTTGCGGAATGTCACCACCATGTCGACGGGTTGCACCACCCACTTGCCTGAGGGGCCGAAAGCACCGCCGCCGGCACTGGCGGAGGCGCCCCAGCCGATCTCCTCCACTTTCTCCAGCCCCGGCAATTTCGCGATGGTCCGGTACTGGTCTGCATAGCGGCCTTCGGGATGCGTCACATAGAGTTTTCCCTTGTCCTTGAGCACGGGCCCCAGGAGCTTGGTGAACCAGCCGCCAGAAGGCAGTATCTCGATGACGCGCATGTCTTCGCGCATGCGGAAGAACGAGAGGATTTCCACTGGCAGGCGGTTGATGTCGCGGGCGCGTTCTTCCGGTGTGCGGATTTCGCCTTGCATAGCCTTGAGGACGGCCTGCTGGAACGGCGTCGGGTTCGCCTGCTGCGCATGCAGCATGGGGCCAATCAAGGCCAGTGACGTTACGACGGCGAGAAGCGTGCTTCGCGACATACGCATGACGGAACTCCTTGAATTTCTGCTGGCCCGAAAAACTTCCACCGCAGTCTATCAGCTGCGTCCGGAATGCCCGAACCCGCCGCCACCACGATCCGTCGCGGCAAAGTCGTCCACTACATGCAACTCAACCTGCGCCACGGGCACGATGATGAGCTGTGCGATGCGCTCGCCGGGCTGAATCGTGAAACTGGCCTGGCCCCGGTTCCAGCAGCTGACCATCAGCTGACCCTGGTAATCGGAATCGATGAGGCCCACCAGATTGCCGAGCACGATGCCGTGTTTGTGGCCCAGGCCGGAGCGCGGCAGGATCATCGCCGCGAAGCCGGGATTGTCGATGTGGATCGCCATGCCGGTGGGGATCAGCGTCGTGGCTCCTGGTGCCAAATCTACCGACGCGTCGATGACCGCGCGCAGATCCAGACCCGCCGAGCCTGCGGTGGCATAGGTGGGAAGCGGCCAGGTGCTGCCGATGCGTGCATCGAGCACGCGGACTTTCAGTTGCTGCATAAGATCCCTGCGGTTGCTAGCGGGCGCCAGCGGCGGATAGTACTTTCAAACGGCGATGTTTTGACCTGCCCTCCAGCGCCCGCAGGGCCGAAGTCTCTGCGCGCGATCCGCTGCCACGGCGACCAAGGCAGACGCGGGCGCTTATCAGCAGCTGGGCGTGCTCCACGACTCCAAAGTGCCCCCACATCGCGGCTTCGCTCAACCGCAGTTGACTGCACATGAAGGGTATTGCCTTCATGACAGGATCTCCTGGGCGAGGCGGATCTGTCGCGAAGTTTCAGCGCATTTGATGAGGTGTGACGATGCGCCGATTTTTTCTTTGATCGAACAGGGTGGCGACAGCTACCCCGAGGTTGACCTACAAAGACTTCCAGACGAAGCCGTCGCCCTTGCGGAAATAGACAGCCACCGCCCGTCCGTAAAGCTCACGCTCGTCGATGAGTCCCCAATACCGGGCATCGAGGCTGTTGCCGCGATGATCGCCAATCGCGAGCAACTTGCCCTGCGGCACCACCAGCCGGTCGATCGGCGGTCCTCCACCGTCCGCGAGATTGAGCTCCGCCACGCGCTCGCCAAATACTTCCCGCGATTTCAAGCCGACCGCTGCGAGAGCAACGCCATCGACGTATAAATGCCCATCGCGCAAGGAGACGATCTGCCCACCCGTTGCCACGATGCGCTTAATGAGCAACACGCCATCGGCGGGTGAATCGAACACGGCAACTTCGCCAGCCTGCGGCCTCGCGCCCTCGATCAGATCGATCTTGGTATAGGGAATGCGCCACCCATACGCCGTCTTGTCGACAACGACACGATCACCGGCAAACAAGGTGTTTTCCATCGAACCAGAAGGCACGTAGTAGTGATCCGCGAACGACGAGCGCGCCGCCGTAATGAGCAGCAACAGGAGCAGCATCGGCGCCACTTCCCGGCGAAACCATGTTCGATTGAATCGCATGTGAGGTCCCTGATATTCCGCGCGGCGCGCAGACTCCAGGAAGATCGACCGGTACAACCGGCGAAAGTTCATGTCGTCGTGGCCACAGTGGCGGGTCATGCGGTGTTGGTGGCGCGATCAAGGTCGGTCGAAGCGCTGCGGTAAGGATAACCGGCTGCGCCTTGCCTAGTCGCCGAAGTTGATGTGTAGGGCGAGGTCGACGCGTGTGTCGAAGTTATCGTGGACCACCCGAAGGCCTGCGCCCACACCTCTGGAAAAGTAGAAGCGCGCGCCTGCTGAAGGCATGACCTGATCGGTCACGCTTTCGTACCGCGCACCGGCATTCAGTTCCACGTGGCGGTTGAGGCACGCCCGCAGTTCCACGCTGGCGCCAGCACCCCCTCCAATTCCGCTCCAGCCCGAGTCGTTTCGGCCTTCAAATGAACCACCAACGAGATCTGCGGACAGTCCGAACGCGACCACGATGGCATCGGAGATCGGCCAGCGCAGACCAGCGCCAAGCGAGGCATGACCAACAGTTCCGTCCATGTGATCGCGAACCGCTGAGTCCAGCTGTATGAAAACCCGGCTGCCGATCGCTGCGGACGCGCGCAGCCCCCCGCCGTCGGCGCCATCGCCCGCCGTGACATAGGCCAAGTCGAGATAGCTGAACGTGGGAGAAGCGGCAAAGGCAGGTGTGCTGGACAATGCAGCCACTGCTATGCAGGGCAGGTATCGGCGGATCATGCGTCGTCTCCCGGAAAATGAGGGGTGATATTCGGTGTGGCGGCTGAGGTGATCACGCCGTGTGGGCGGACTGCATCCGCCTCCACGTGACGAAGGAGTAGCAGTACGGCGCCAGGAGGACAGTCGTGATCGTCGTGCTGATAAATGCCGTACTCAGTGGGCCGCGCTGAGTCAGGCAATGAACGAGAACGGCAAGACCGCCGCAAACAAACAGTGGCGCGGCAAACCGGTGCGTGCGCTCCCAAACGTAGTCGTTGCAGAGGGTCCAGGGCGTGCGGATTCCGACCATGTAGTTCCTTGGCACCTTGCCGAGGTAGTTCCCCACCACGGCAAACAGCAATCCGGTGCCACCGAGCAGTGCGTGGGGCACACTGAGGTCCGTACCCAGCGCGGCCGCGTAGTGCAGGCAGGTTGTCAGCAGCAGGAAGCAGGAGATCACGGCCACGACGAACGGATAGAAGCGTGGTGCCTCCCGGGTGCGCAACGCTCCGGGGTCGACGGCCGGAGCGAACACCAGGAACAGCGTGATCAGCAGGTGGGCCGCCGGCAGCAGCAGGGCGCCCCAAAGCTTGGAGATCCAGTGAGTTGCTGTTCCGTCAACGTCCCACATCCATGGCATGGGATCCGGCAGGCGGTTGTACAGCGATGCGAGCAGCAGCAGGTTGACCGCGACGAATGCGAACACGATCCAATAGGTGTGGAGCAAGGCCAAAACAGGCTTCATGCGCGTTGTCTCCTCGTTGCCGGCTTCTGGAACAGATCGAGCAGCAGCGCGGCGGCGCTCTCGAATACGCTGGTATTGAGCGAATAGATCTGTTCCTGCGCATGTCGCTCGCAACGGATCAGATCTGCGTCCTTCAGGATGTTGAAGTGGTAGGAAAGGGAGGACTTGGATATCTCGAAATCCGCAGCCAGCTGTCCCGCAGTGCGGGGGCCGTCCTGAAGCAGCTTGAGGATCTTGCGTCGCTGTGGATCGGCGATGGCCTTGAATAGTGAATCCTTCACAAGTCGTCGCCCCTGAATTTCGATAACCATCAAAATACAACTGATGGTGCGCAGGTGTCAAGAGTCGCGATGAGCGCACTCTCTATGCGTCGATCCGGAATGAGCCTTCGGTACTGACCGGCCTGGAATTGCTTCTATAATCGGCCGTTGGCGAAGAATGGAGAGCAGCGCTTGAGACTCAAAAGTTTGTCAGCCGTGTTGCTCGGCCTTTCGGGCGTTGCTACTGCAGCCCAGTTGCCCGAAGACGAAGCCCTCTTCACGGCGCAATGTGCCCTGTGCCACCAGGAGAGCATGGCTCTTCCAGGCACCCCCAACGAAAAAGCGCCCACCCGTACCCAGCTTCGGCAGTTCACTGCCGAAGCGGTGCTGAACGCGCTCACCAACGGCAAGATGCAGCTGCAGGGCAGCCTCATGCGAGAGCCGCAACGCCGGCTGGTGGCGGAGTTCGCAAGCGGCAAGCCACTTCCTGCCGCCCAACAGACGCAGGTCATGAATCGCTGCACCGATACCACGCCCATGGCCGACCCGGCCACTGGCAGCAGCTGGAACGGACATGGCAATGGACCCGCGGCCACGCGCTTCCAGAACGCGCGCAGCGGTGGCATCTCTGCTGCTGACCTGCCGCGCCTCAAGCTCATCTGGGCCTTTGGTTACGCCAATGTTGGTTCCGCGCGCACGCAGCCGACACTCGCTGGCGGCCGATTGTTTGTCAGCAGCGAAAATGGCGAAGTGCATGCATTGAATCCGCGCAGCGGCTGCAGTTACTGGACATTCCGCGCGCAGTCCGGTGTGCGCACCGCACCGTCGGTTGCTGCGTATCGCACGCCGCAGGGCACTCGCGGCAATGCGGTTTATTTCGGCGACACCAAGGCCAATGTCTACGCGGTCGATGCACAGACCGGCACGCAGTTGTGGGTACGCCGTATCGATGAGCATCCGTCCGTGTCGCTCACCGGTGCGCCCATCATCCACGACGGCCGGCTGTTCATAGGAACGCAGGGGCTGGGCGAGGAAGGACGCGGCGCTGCCAATGGCTACGGCTGTTGCACATTCCGTGGTTCATTGTCTGCCCTGGACATCAACACCGGCACCGTGCTTTGGAAAACGCACACCGTCGACGAATCGCAGCCACGCGGGAAGAACAAGGCCGGCGTGCAGATGTACGGTCCGGCAGGCGGCTCCATCTGGTCCGCGCCATCCATTGATGTGAGACGCGGCCTGGTATACGCCGCGACCGGCAATGCTTTTGCCGATCCGGCGCAGAAAATGACCGATGCAGTGATTGCTTTCGACCAGAGGACCGGCGCCATCCGCTGGTACCGGCAGTTCACGGTGGCCGACCAGTGGGCCATGGGCTGCCAGGCAACCAACCCGGACAATCCAGGTTGCCCCGCGGTGCTTGGCCCCGATTATGATTTCTCCGCCACGCCCATCCTCACGCGCACCGGCAATCGTGACCTGCTGGTCATACCGCAGAAATCCGGCATTGCCTTTGCAATCGATCCGGACAAGAACGGCGCACTGGTGTGGCAACGTGCCTTCGCCAAGGGCAGCGGCCTCGGCGGCCAGTGGGGCGGCGCAGTCGATGGCGTGAACTTCTACACCGGCACCAATGGCTTCCTTGCTGTTTCCGGTGGCATGACGGCCATCCGCCTGAGCGATGGCGAAATCGCTTGGCAGATGCCACCACAGCCCCTGCTTTGCGAAGCGAAGGCCACCGGTTGCAACGCGGGCCAGGGCGGAGCGGTTACGGTCATTCCAGGGGCGGTGTTCAGCGGCGCCCATGATGGAGGCCTGCGAGCGTATGCCACAGACAATGGCCGCATTCTGTGGACTTTCAACGCCAACCGCAGCTTCGACACTGTCAACGGCGTCACGGCAAAAGGCGCCAGCATGGACAGTGCCGGGCCGATTGTGGCCGGTGGCATGATGTTCGTGAATGCCGGTTATGGCGGGCTGGTGGGCCAGCCCGGCAACGTCCTGCTGGCATTCGGCCTGGAATAGATATCAAAGCATCCATGCGGCTGATCTAGCGGCGTTCCGGCTTGCGAAACAGCAAGGCAATGCGATCCGTCCGATCATTCACCGCCGGATCACCGACCTCCAATGCAAGCGTGTCGTTCGGCCGAAAGTACAGGTTGCTGTAATCGACGAGTTGGAAGCCGGCCTCCTGCACTTCCTTGATGACGAGCACCGGGTCTACGCGGCGACCGTTCGCGCGTGTGGAGGGTTCGTTGTGGCGACGGGTGTGGTCGACGATGCCGTAGTAACCGCCCGGCTTCAGTGCATCGAACACCGAATGGTTGACGGTGGCGCGATCCGCCACCGAAAAGTTGTGGTAGTTGCGGAAGGTCACCACGATGTCTACGGGATCCACCACCCACTTGCCTGAAGGGCCGAAATCCCTGCTGCCAGTACCTGCGGCGCCCCAACCGATCTCGCCCACTTTCTCCAGCCCCGGCAATTTTGCGAGGGTTCGATACTGCTCTGCGTAGCGACCCTCGGGATGCGTCACATAGAGTTTTCCCTTGTCCTTGAGCACGGGCGCGAGGATCTTGGTGAACCAGCCCCCGGAGGGCAGTATCTCGATGACACGCATGTCTTCGCGCATGCGGAAGAACGAAAGGATTTCGACTGGCAACCGGTTGACGTCGCGGGCGCGCTCCTCCGGTGTGCGGATTTCGCCCTGCATGCTTTGAGCACACCTTGCTGGGATGGCGTGGGGTTCGCCTGCTGTGCGTGCAACAAGGGACCAGTCAATGTCAGAAACGTAACGGCTGCGAGAAGCGTGCTTCGCGACATGCGCATGACGGAACTCCTTGATTGTCTGCTGGCCGGAAAACTTCCGCCGCAGTCTATCAGCTGCGTCCGGAATGCCCGAACCCGCCGGCGCCACGATCTGTCGCGGCAAAGTCGTCCACTACATTCAACTCAACCTGCGCCACCGGCACGATGATGAGTTGCGCGATGCGCTCGCCGGGCTAAATCGTGAAACCGGTTTGGCCCCGGTTCCAGCAACTCACCATCAACTGGCCCTGATAGCCGGAATCGATGAGCCCTACCAGATTGCCGAGCACGATGCCGTGTTTGTGTCCGAGCCCGAAGCGCGGCAGGATCAGCGCGGCAAAGCCGGGATTGTCGATGTGAATCGCCATGCCTGTGGGGATCAGCGTCGTGGCGCCAGGATAAAGCGACTAAATCGTCAACAGGAGCCGTGCCGTATTGAACGAAGACGTGCCGGACCAGCGCTCGCGATCGGAATGGGACGTCGTGACGCTATAATTACTCATGCGCGACGTTAACCCGCTGCCGGTGATCTGATGTCAGTACCAGCGCATCGCGCCGACACCGCAGCCGCATGGATGTTGCTGGCCGGCCTGATGTTCGCGTTCATGGACGCGGGCATGAAGTGGATCGCCGGCAGCTACTCACCGTTCCAGGTGGCGACATTGCGCAGTGTTGCGGCGTTGCCGCCGGTGCTGCTGTGGATCCTGCTGCGCGGCAAGGTGAGCACGCTTCTGCACCTGCATTGGCCGCTGCATCTGTTGCGCGGCGTACTCGGCCTCGGGGTGATGGTGGGCTTCGTCTACGGCGTGGCGCGCATGCCATTGTCCACGGCTTACGCCATCGTATTCGTCGCGCCGCTGATGGTCACGGCGCTCGCGGTGCCGCTGCTGGGCGAGAAGGTGGGTCCGCGGCGCTGGGCTGCCATTGTCGTGGGGCTGCTGGGTGTGCTCGTGGTGCTGCGCCCGGGCATGACGGGTGTTGCAACCCTGCCCGGTCTGGTGCTGGTGGGAGCGGCGCTGTGTTATGCCGTCGCGGCGATCACGGTGCGCAAACTGGCGCAACGCGACAGCCCCGAGGCCATGGTGTTCTGGTTCCTTGTCTTGCTGGCCGTGTTCGCGGGCGGCATTGCGGCATTTGACTGGCAGCCGGTGCAACGGGCGCATCTGTGGATCGTCGCAGCAATCGGCCTCACCGGTGCGCTGGGGCAGGTCGCGCTGACCCACGCATTCCGGTTGGGCGAGGCGAGTCAGATTGCGCCGCTGGAATACGCGGGACTGATCTGGGTGGTGATGCTCGATCTCGCGATCTGGCAGGTGTTGCCCGACGGCATGACTTGGCTGGGGGCGGCCATCATCGTTGTCAGCGGGTTGTACCTGATCCGCCGCGAGAGTGTGGCGGCTGCGGCCGTTCGCCCGCCCGGGGCAGGTGTTTAAGCGACTGGGACTACGGCATGAACGTGAACGGGGTGTTCACCTCCGATATCTACGCGGCGAACCTTGCAAAGAAGAAATCGGCGAAGAAGAAATCACCCGTCAGGATGAAAAGCCCAAGTAAACCAAAGCGAGTGCAAGCACGACGACCGCGCTGATGAGCACCCGCTGCCGACGGTGCAGCGTGACCACGGCCTTCGCAAGCTCGGCCTGCTGCGCCGCCATGCGGTCGACGAGTTCGGCCTGACGGCGCTCGTTCTCTTCGAGTGCGGCCACGCGAGCGGGAAGATGGTCGGACTCGGCCGCCCGCACCAGCGATTCGCCGGGCGTGGGGTGCTTCGAACGGTTGAGCAGGTCTCGCGACAACGAGAGGATCTGCGGCGCCCATTGAATGATCTGTAACCAGGGAACGGCCATGACTGTGAGGGTACCGACTTAACCCGGCGCTGTCAGCCCGGGCCTGATCCGCCCCTGCCGAACAGCCGGTAGCGCGTGCGCATTCCTTATGCTTTACGTCAGTTTGGCCGAAAATACGCCATCGCGCCGCAGTGCAGGGAATTCAACCTATGTCAGGAGTGACTTCGAATTCACGCGGCAGCCGGCTGTACTTCCCGTGCTACCTTTTTCGCGACTGCCATCTCGGCAATGCGCAAGTCATGGGCGGTCTGCAGGTTGAGCCAGGAACGCGCATCTCCGCCAAAATAGCGGGCCAGCCGCAGCGCCGTGTCGGCTGAAACGCCGCGCCGCTTGCGAACGATGTCATTGATGCGAGGGGCGGGCACCTTCAGAGCGCGCGCCAGCGCATTGGCCGTGAGACCCAGTGGCTTGAGGTATTCCTCGCGCAGTATCTCGCCCGGGTGCACCGGGCGCATGCCGTTCTTGAACATCATGTCATTCCTCAGTGGTAGTCCACGATCTCGACGTCCGTAGGGCCTTCCGGCGTCCACCGGAAACAGATCCGGAACTGGTCATTGATCCGGATGCTGTGTCGCCCGCTGCGGTCACCCCGAAGTGCCTCCAGACGATTGCCTGGCGGCGAACGCAGAAACTCCAATGTCTGCGCAGCTTCCAGAATCGCCAACTTGCGCGTCGCCACAGTCGAAATGGAACTGAAGCGCCGACTTTTTCCGGTCTCAAACAGAGATTGCGTGTCTTTGCAACGGAAGCCCTGAATCATTCAGAATCGTATAACGGGTAACGTTAAACGTCAAGGGTGGAAGTTATCATGATGTCGCGTGGGTTGTGGACATTGTCCGCACTTGCGGTCCAGGTCTGCTTGCCGGAAGCCGCCATTCCCGAGTGTCTTGCGTGGTTCAGTTGCTAATGGCATTTGCATCCGCGACGATGCCTGGCACGGAGGAGGCAGGGCATGATCGGTCTGGTACAGAAGTTTCTCAGCTTGCGTATAACGGCCGACCAGCGATCCGCGGCGATTCTGGCTGTCCTGGCAGTGCTGTCAGCTCCCGTGCTGGCATCCGATTACATCGTCGACGTAGATCGCCAGGTCGATTTTTCCTCCCAGCGGACATTTGCCTTTCGCCGCGCCCAGATCCAGTCGGAGCGACCTGAACTCAACAGCGAGCTGGTACGGGGCCAGATCAATGCAGCGGTTCGCGCCGCCCTGCTGGCCAGGGGGTTGAGGGAGACTGCAGAGGACGCTGATCTGCTTGTTGACTGGACAGCGAGTGGCCAGCGCTTCGGGATCAACGAGTGGCGCAACGCAATTCCGCTGGACAATGTTCCGGGCGGACGGGGTCTGCCTCTTGGCAGTCCCTGGCGCAATCTCCCCGAGGCCTTCGTCGAAGGCATGCTTGCCGTCGACCTGACAGTGCGCTCGTCCGATCTCCTGGTGTGGCGAGGCGTGTATCGCAACCGGGAAAAAGGCAGTGGCAAGCTTGCACACCAGCTGCCGGCCTATGCAACGACGTTGCTGGCCGCTTATCCGGTTCGCGGCAAATGAAAAGCATGCTGCGTTGGCTGTTGGCGGCCGTGATTTTTGCGCCGCTTGCGCCGCCGGTCAGCGCGGCGAGCGACATCAGTTTCGCCGCCGGCACGGATTTCCGCTCTCTCAGGACATTCGCCATTCGCGAGGGCGGCATCGTCAGCGACAAACTGGAAATCAGCAACAGGCTCTTCCGCCAGAGGCTGCACGCAAGTATCCGCGCCGCGCTGCTCAAGAAGGGGCTCAGAGAGACGCCCGATAAACCCGATGTGTGGGTGACGTACTCTGTCACGGACAAGGATGTGCGGGCCGTGGCGCGAATGGGACAGACACGCATTCGCGGCGGCCGAGGCGCACCGGATGTCGTCCTCCAGGGACCACCAGCCACCCCGGTGCTCTACACCGAAGGCGTGCTGGTGATCGATATCAGCAACGCGTCGAATTCACTGCTGTGGCGCGGGACCCTGGAGGATCGCGCCGCCAGCGCGCCGCAGCTCTCGAAGCAGCTTTCTGAAGACGCAAGCAAACTGCTCGCCAAGTACCCGCCGGGAAGGAAATAGACCGGGCGGGCGCGTGTATGCGTATAAATCTGCGCGCGCAAGCTCGTGTTACTCGCTCCAACTATAGTCAATAGTTGACTCTAGATATACAATTTTATACCATACATTGGTGGCGCACCTCAGAAACCGGCACCTCCTCCAGCAACTGCGCAAAAGCAGTGGTTTCTGGCCAGTCGTCGGCGTACTGGGCCTGCGGCAGTCGGGAAAATCCACCCTGCTTGGCAATCTCCTCGGCATTGCCGATGTCGTAACACTCGACGATCAGGATGCGCTGGAAGATGTGCAGGTTTCAGCCAAGAATTTCCTTGCGAAACTGCCAACGCCCGTCGTTATCGACGAAGCACAGAAGGCTCCATCTCTGTTCAATGCCATCAAGCTCAATGTCGACAGGGCGCGGCAGCCAGGACAATACTTCCTTACGGGTTCGTCAAAATTCTCTGCCAAGCTGGGCATTCGTGAATCGCTCACTGGCCGAATCGGCCTGCACCACCTTTACCCGTTGACCCTGGCGGAAGCACATCAAGCCAACTTTTCCGCTGCCCTGGCCACGCCGCTGCACAAGGTTGCGCCGCGCTTTCAACAAAAGCAGGCGCTCGAGCAATTGGCCTGCGGCGGTTTGCCGGTGCCACTCTTCACGCGCAGCGCTGAAGAGCGAGGCCTGTTCTTCCGCAACTGGCTGGACACCACGTTGGTGCGCGACGCAGCGCGCGCCTACGCGGGGAGATACGACCCTGACGTTGCCTGGTCCATCCTGCGGCAGATGTCCCGCGCCATGGATGAAGGGGAACTCCCGACGCTGCGGCACTTCAAGCAGGACTCCCGGACACTGCGCAGATACCTGCAGGCCCTCGAAGACATCTTCCTGTTGCAGAAACTGACGCCACACGATGCCAGCGTTGCACAGGATGCATGGTTACCTGCAGACACAGGCATCGCCGCTCACCTGATGGATGGCACGCTGGGTACTGGCCGCAGCCTCAGCCTGGGCAGAATCTTCGTGTTGAAGGAAATTCTTGCCGTCGCGGAATACGCCGGCAAACCTGCACGGCCGATTTACTACAAGAGCGCCCGTGGCAGCCCAGTGGATTTCGTATGGAACAACACCCTCATCAAGGTGTCTGCCAGTTCACGTTCGCAGGTTGCCTACGATGAGCGGGCACTCAAGGACGCGCTGAAGAAGACCAAAGCAAAGAACGCCCTGCTCGCATGGGCTCATGATGGTGTCGAACTCGAAAAGGATGGCATTTCGCATGTGCCATGGACCTACTGGTCCTGATTCGTCGCTTTCAGCAAACGCGCGGCGATGAAATCCATGAGCTTCGCGGCCAGCACGGTTTTCGCGGCGGCGCCCAGCTCGAGTTTCCCGCCATCCGGCCAGAACAGCGTCAGGGCGTTGTCTTCCTGTTCGAACACTTTGGTGTCGCCCACTTCGTTCGCGGCAATCAGGTCGAGATTCTTGCGCTTGAGCTTCGCAATGGCGTGTTCTTCCACATTGTTGGTTTCGGCGGCGAAACCCACGGTGTAGGGACGATCAGGAAGCGCCGCCACCGCGTGCAGGATATCGATCGTGCGCTCCATGCAGATCTCAAGTTTGTCGCTGATCTTCTTGATCTTGCAATCGGAGGGGGTAACGGGCCGGTAGTCGGCCACTGCTGCCGTGCCGATGAAGATATCGGTGCCAGCGATTTCGTTCATCACTGCATCGTGCATCTGCTGGGCGCTTTCTACGCAGATACGCCGCACCCCGGGTGGTGCGCAGAGACACACCGGACCGCTGACCAGCACCACTTCGGCGCCGCGATCGCGCGCGGCCTGTGCGACGGCGTAGCCCATTTTGCCGGAGCTGCGGTTGCTGATGAAGCGCACTGGATCCAGGCGCTCGCGGGTGGGACCTGCGGTGATCAACAGCTTGCGTCCCTGCAGTGGACCTTCGGCAGGCAGCAGCGCAAACGTTGCAGACGCGATATCGGCCGGCTCCATCATGCGGCCTTCGCCGGTTTCGCCGCAGGCCTGACTGCCGCTGTCGGGACCGAATACATGCACGCCGCGGGCGCGCAGCTGCGCGATGTTGGCCTGGGTGGCGGCATTGGCCCACATCAGGCGATTCATCGCCGGCGCCACCGCCACCGGCGCGCTGCTGGCCAGGCATATGGTGGAGAGCAGGTTGTCGGCCATGCCGTGAGTGAGACGCGCGAGAAAATCCGCCGTGGCCGGCGCGATCAATATGAGATCGGCCCAGCGCGCGAGCTCAATGTGGCTCATCGCGCGTTCGGCGTTTTCATCCCACAGGTCGCTGCGCACTTCGCGGCCGGAGACCGCCTGGAAGGTGAGCGGCGCGACGAACTCGCGCGCGCCATCGGTCATCACCACCTGCACTTCCGCGCCGCGTTCGATCAGGCGCCGCACGACATCGGGGCTCTTGTAGGCCGCGATGCCACCCGTTACGCCCAGCAGAATGTGTTTGCCGCCCATGCATCGAAATTGTGGGCGGATGAGGCGCGGTTATCCATGATGCACATGCGATTTGCTTATGGGAAAACGCGACCGGATCACAATCCACCGCGTTTGCGCGATGCGTGAACTTGCCTACCCCTCTAGAATCCGGGGGATAGCTGGCAGAATCAGCCAGCTGGCGTCCCACGAGGAGTCCCCGAAATGAAATTCACACCCGTCCGCCTGATGCTTGCGCTGGTGGCCCTGGCCACGGTGACAGGCTGTGCCACGGAATCGCACCGAGCCGTGGAGGTTGCCAAGCCGGTTTCCGCGGGCACGACATACAACGGCCCGAAAAACAGCCTGATCGTCGCAAAGTTCAACAACCGTTCTACTTATCTGCAGGGAATGTTTTCCGATGGTGTGGATCGCCTGGGTAGCCAGGCCAAGACCCTGCTGATCGCTCACCTGCAGTCCAGCGGCCGTTTTGACGTCATGGACCGCGACAACCTCGCGGATCTGGCCCGCGAGTCGCAGCTTGGTGGCGCCACGCAATCCATTCAGGGAGCCGCATATGCACTCACAGGCGATGTGACTGAATTCGGCCGCAAGGAAACTGGCGACCAGCAGTTGTTCGGCATCCTGGGCAGCGGCAAGACGCAGACGGCGTACTCCAAGGTGACGATCAATGTGATCGAGGTGCGCACATCGCGCGTGGTGTATTCGGTGCAGGGCGCCGGTGAATACGCGCTGAGCAACCGCGAGGTAGTGGGTTTCGGCGGCACTGCGGGCTACGACTCTACGTTGAACGGAAAGGTCCTCGATCTGGCCATTCGCGAAGCCGTGGACCGGCTCGTTGAAGGCATCGAAAAAGGCCAGTGGAAGCCCGGGAAATAATCAGTCATGGAGAGACACTGGCCCGTCGCGCGGCGACTGCTGCTGGCGTGCGCCGCGCTTTCGATGGGAGCGTGTGCAACCGCACCGCGGACGATGTACGCCTGGGGGAGTTACGAAGAACTCATCTACACCGCGAACGTGAAACCAGGTTCCCTGACGCCTGAAGCCCAGGCCGACCAGCTCGAGAACGACCGACAGGTCGCAGAAGCCGCTGGAAAACGCCTGCCTCCCGGCTGGCATGCGCAGCTCGCATCGCTGTATGCGGAATCAGGCCGGGTCGATCTGGCCGAACGGGAACTGCTTGCGGAAAAGGCTGCGTTTCCTGAAGCCACCACACTGATGGACCGGCTGCTGGCCAACCTGCGGAAGTCGAAGCCATGACACTGCGCACCACGCTGCGCCTGCTCGCCCTGTTTTCCGTGCTGTCGCTCGCTGCCTGTGCGACGCCGGTTGCCTACGACTACACGGCTTTCAGACGACATCCGCCGCGTTCGATCCTGGTGCTGCCGCCACTGAACCAGAGCACGGCAGTCGAAGGCACGTACAGCTATCTTTCGACCGTGACCCTGCCGTTGGCCGAACGGGGCTATTACGTCTTTCCGGTTGCTGTGATCGACCAGTTGATGAAAGAGAACGGGCTGCCCACTGCTGGTGAGATGCACGCAGTTCCCCCGGCAAAAATCCACGAGATCACCGGTGCCGATGCCGTGTTGTACGTGGTGCTGCACCAGTACGGCAGCAAGTACGTTCTCCTGGGCACCACCACCTCGGTGGAGGTCAGTGCGCGACTGGTGGATACGCGGTCGGGGGAGGTGCTGTGGGACGGCAAGGCGCTCGCCCAGCAGAACTCCAACGGCAACAGCGGCAACATCCTGGCGGACATGATTGCTGCGGCCATTGTCCAGGTCATCAACTCGAAAACAGACCCGGGCCACCAGGTCAGCCGGTTGGCCAACGCGCAGCTTTTCGGCATCCCGAAGCGCGAACTTCCCACCGGACCTTTGCTGTTGTCAGATCACCAGAAGCGCTGACTTCCCGCTCCTGTAACTTGTGATCCGCGGGTGATTTGCTGGTCGCGCCGTTAATGGCCGGGCACGCACACTGCCGGATCACAAATCATTGACGGGAGCGCCCATGGCCATACATGAATGGCCCGAAGCCGAACGGCCGCGCGAAAAACTGCTGACCCATGGTGCAAGCGCACTGACCGACGCGGAACTGCTGGCCGTGCTGTTCGGCAGCGGCTGCCGCGGCGCGAGCGCGGTGGATGTGGGCAGCCGCCTGCTGCGGGAGTTCGGCTCGCTGCGGCACCTGCTGCTGGCCGACCGTAGCCGTTGCAGCAACGCACCTGGCCTGGGTGCCCGGCGTTACGGCCTGCTGCAGGCGGCGCTTGAGGTCTCCCGGCGCCATTACCAGCAGGAGGTGGCCGCCGGGCCGGCGCTGGAATCGCCCCGGGCCACCCAGGCCTTCCTGGTGGCGCAGCTGCGTGACCGACCCTACGAGGTGTTCTGCTGCCTGCACCTGGACAACCGCCACCGGCTGATCGCCTTCGACGAACTGTTCCGCGGCACCATCGATGGCGCCAGCGTCCACCCGCGGGAGGTGGTCCGGCAGGCCCTGTTCCGCAATGCCGCGGCGGTCATCCTGGCCCACAACCACCCTTCCGGGGTGGCCGAGCCCAGCCAGGCCGATGAGCTGATCACCTTGCGCCTGCGGGACGCCCTGGGCCTGGTGGATATCCGGGTGCTCGACCACCTGGTCGTGGGAGACTCCCGCTGCGTGTCGTTTGCCGAACGGGGGCTCATTTAGGCCCTGACCTTGCCCCTGCCCGCCTCGGACTGGTATAAAGCACGCCCTTTTTGGGCGACGAAGTACAGGAATTTCCCATGTCTCGCGTATGCGAAGTCACTGGCAAGAAACCGATGGTTGGTAACCGGGTTTCGCATGCCAACAACAAGAAGAAGCGCCGCTTCCTGCCCAACCTGCACGAACAGCGTTTCTGGCTGGAAGACGAGAAGCGCTGGATCAAGCTGCGCATTTCTGCCCGCGCGCTGCGCACCATCGAGAAGAACGGCATCGACTCCGTGGTCGCCAAGCTGCGCGCCGCCGGTCAGTCGCTGTAAGGAGCCTTGATCATGCGTGAAAAAGTAAAGCTGCTGTCCACCGCTGATACCGGCCACTTCTACGTGGCGATGAAGAACAAGCGTCTTCACCCCGAGAAGATGGAACTGAGCAAGTACGACCCGGTGGTGCGCAAGCACGTGAAGTACAAAGAGACGAAGATCAAGTAAGGGTCTCCCCCTTAGACGCAAAGGCGTCGGCGCCGCTCTGATGGAACCGCCGCATATAGTGATCATTGGCGCGGGCTTTGGTGGTCTCGCCTGCGCCAAGGCATTTGGTCGTAGCAGCTGTCGGGTGACGATCGTCGATCGCTGCAATCACCATCTGTTCCAGCCGTTGCTTTACCAGGTGGCAACGGCAGGGTTGGCGGCTCCCGCCATCGCAGCACCCACGCGCTTCTTGCTCCGCACCTATCGGAACATCAGGACACTATTAGCTGACGTGCAGGCCATTGAGCCTGCCGGACGCAAAGTGGTGCTTGATGATGGATCGACACTGGAATACGACTTTCTGGTGGTCGCCAGCGGCGCGACGCACAGCTACTTCGGCAGGGACGAATGGGCTGCCCACGCGCCTGCATTGAAGACACTCGCAGATGCCCAGCACATCCGCCGTCGCATACTGCAGGCTTTCGAGTTCGCGGAACGCGCCGCCACTGCCGAAGAAACCAGAAGCTGGCTGCGATTCATCGTGATCGGTGGCGGACCCACAGGTGTGGAACTGGCCGGCACGCTGGCCGAGATCGCAAGGCACACCTTGCCCCAGGAATTCCGGCGCATTGATTCGCGCAGCGCCGAAGTGCACCTGATCGAACTTTCGGACCGCGTGCTGAGCGCCTTTCCGGCAGCGCTTTCGGACAAGGCACGGCAGCAACTGCAGCGCCTCGGAGTCACCGTGAACACCGGCGCCCGGGTCACCGGCATCGACGCCGACGGTGTGTCGTTGCAGGATGGCTCACGTCTGCCGAGCCACACCGTAATCTGGGCGGCCGGTGTGCAGGGCTCACCGCTCGGGCGGTTTCTTGATGCGCCAGTGGATCGCGCCGGGCGCGTCAGCGTTTTGCCCGACCTCAGCCTTGCGGCGCATCCAGAGATCTTCGTGGTGGGAGATCTCGCGAACACGACTTCCCGTGGCAAGCCCGTTCCGGGCGTGGGCGCAGCCGCCAAGCAGATGGGACACAGGGCTGCATGCAACATTCTCGCGCGCATGGCGAACACGAAAGCAGAGTCGTTCGCCTACCGTGACTACGGCATGCTCGCCACCATTGGCCGCAACGCTGCAGTTGGAACAGTTGGTGGATTGCAGATGTCGGGCCGATTGGCGTGGCTGTTCTGGCTATGTGTGCACCTGTTCTACCTGATCGGCTTTCGCAACCGTCTGGTGGTGTTGCTCGACTGGGCCTGGTCCTATGTTACTTTCGAGCGAGCCGCGCGTATTTTCACGACGCCGGACAAGCGCGAATGAAGTCATCCGACATGGCATGCTTGAGGCATGCCTGAACTGCCTGAAGTTGAAACCACCGCCCGCGGCATTGCGCCGCATGTAACCGGACGCTGGATCCGGCGACTGGCGGTGCATGATCGCCGCCTGCGTTGGCCTGTTGCGGCCAACCTGCCCCGTTGGGCGAAGGACCAGCAAGTCACCGCGGTGCGGCGCCGGGCCAAGTACATCGTGCTGGATCTGGAACGCGGCTGGCTGCTCATGCATCTGGGCATGTCGGGCTCGATGCGCGTGCTGCCCGATTCCACCGCACGGGAAAAACACGACCACTACGACGTGGAACTGGATTCAGGGTGGACGCTGCGCTTCAACGATCCGCGCCGCTTCGGCAGCCTGCATCACGGCAGGGGCGATGTAGCCCTGCATCCGTTGTTGAAGTTTCTGGCGCCGGAGCCGCTGGATCCGACCTTCGATGCGGATTATCTGCACAGGGTGACGCGCAAACGGCGGGTGGCGATCAAGCTCGCCATCATGAACAGCCAGCTGGTGGTGGGCGTCGGCAACATCTATGCAAGCGAGGCGCTGTTTCGCGCCGGCATCCGGCCGGGACGGGCGGCGCAATCGTTGACGCATGCGGAATGTGCGGCGCTGGCGGTGGCAATCAAGGCGGTGCTCGCCCAGGCCATTGAGCACGGCGGCACAACGCTGCGCGACTATGTGGGCGCGGGTGGCGAACCGGGGTATTTCAAGCAGGAACTGTTCGTGTACGAACGGGCCGGGGAGCCATGCCGGCAATGCGGCGTGCTGGTGCGGCATCGGAACCAGGGACAGCGATCGACGTATTTCTGCGCGACCTGCCAGCGCTAGGCGGTTTCCCAGTCGGCCAGCCGCAGGCCGGGAATACGCTGGAATTCGCGGGCATTGCGGGTGACCAGAGTGAGATCACGTGCCAGCGTCTGCGCGGCGATCAGTAGATCGAAATGTCCGACGGGAGTCCCCGCCCTCTGCAGCTGCTGGCGGATTTCCGCAGCTGCAAGCGCATCGTCACGATCGAAGGCCATGACTGTAAATGGCAACTCGTCGAGGCGTGCGATGCTCTCGGCGACACGGTCACTGCCGCGTGCGCCGTGGTAGATCTCGTGGACCACTATTGACGAAAGCCCGATTGCGTCGATGCCGTGCTGCCGCAGCCGATCGATTACGCCTTGCTTGCCCTTGATCAATGCAATGACGGCGTTGGAGTCGAGCGAAAATCTCACTTGAAGAACTCTTTGATTTCCGGTCGCTGCTGGGGCGGATCCTTTGGACGATCCAGCGCCGCGCGCTTGAAAGCCTCGTCGACCGGACCAATGACTCGTTTCAGCCACGCCCACTCATCCTCGATCGGCGTAAGGACGATCGCGCCCCCCTGCCTGCGGATGCGCACCTCGGTGCCTTTGAAGCGATACTCCTTAGGCAGGCGTACCGCCTGCGAGCGACCGCTCCAGAAGATCTTTGCCTTATCCATGCCGGGTGATTCCAGATGCTATATATCACTTGCTATATATCACCAAGAGACCACCGATGAAAGCGAAATTACTGCGGCATTTCAGGACAAAGGACCCAATTGTCGCCGGTATTGTTTCTTCACTGGGACAATATCGCTTGAAGCCGGCCAAGGACGGCTCGTCCTTCCAGGCGCTGGCCGAGTCGATTGCCAGCCAGCAAATTTCGGGCTTGGTCGCCCGCAAAATCCTGGAGCGTCTGGTGGCACTGCATGGGGGAACATTCCCCTCGCCCGTCCAACTTGCAGCCAGCACGCCCGAACAATTGCGCGCAGTGGGGTTTTCGTTCGCCAAGATCGCGGCGCTGCATGACCTGGCTGCGCACTGCGTCGATGGTCGTCTGCCCAACGACGCAACGCTGGCCGCGATGGATGACGAAGCCATCATCGAACGCTGCATCGCCTTGCGTGGCATCGGCCGCTGGACGGCGCAGATGCTGCTGATGTTCCACTTCGGCAGGCAGGATGTAATGCCGGTGGATGACTTCGGCGTGCGCAAGGGATTCCAGCTTGCGTATGGGCTGAAGGGGATGCCGAAGCCGAAGGCGTTGCTGGTCTATGCAGAGCGGTGGAAGCCTTACCGCTCGGCTGGTGCCTGGTACATGTGGCGTGCGATCGAGCTGCACAAGGAGGACCGGCTACCGAAGCGCGCAGGACGGGCGCCGCGAATCGAGATCATGGTGGAGAAGTCGAAAACTGCCGCGAAACGCAAGCCCGCAAAGAAGTCAGCGCCCAGCGCTGGATCTGTCGCATGTCGGAAGGCAACGAAGTCGCGCCCCTGACGCAATCTTCAGCGCCAGGCCGCCGAATCCAGCCTGGCCCGAGCTCCTTCGTTGAGATTTTCGCCAGGTTACCGGATGACGTTCAGCGTCACGTCGATCTTGATTACTTCGCCGGTCACCGGGTCGGTCGATGCGATGGTCTGCATGCTCTGTCCGTCCCGTAGCACCGGAGTGAAGCTGGCGTCGAAGCGGCGGAACAGCGGCAATGAGTTCTTGCCATCACCCGCCGAGGGAGGAACTGCCGCCGTGTTCCGAACACCGATTTGGAACTGGTAGCGACCGTCTGGAAGTTCCATGACGCCGTTGCAATCGATGTCCGTGCCGATGCTCCTGTACTGTACGGTCGTACCGCCTTTGTCGGCATCCGGAATCGAAGTCATCGGTATCGGCGCATCCACTCCCATGCGTATCGCCGCACTACCCGAATTGCGTTGTGACAACGGCGAGACCGTGAATGTGTAAGGAAGGCTGGCGACCTTCTTCTCACCTTCGAAACGTGAGATGACGAGCTGGATGCGCAGCATCGGCATGGCTGGCTCGGCCTGCGATCCCGAACTCTTCTGGGCACTGCTGCCCGATGCGCTGAGATTCTGTGCACCGACGTTTCCCGCGACGGAGAACAGCGCTGCAATGGTTGCAATCGGCAGGAACTTGCTGTGGAACATGCGTATTTCTCCTCGATCTACGTCCCGAGGTTCATCGCCTGGTCGAGCGGGACGATCTCGATTGGCTGAAGAGTGATTGGGGTCAATCCTGCGAGATCGGCCGATGGCTCGCCTGAGGCACTGAGTGACTCAGGTGCGATCCTTTCGCGATTCACAAGCGCGATCAATTCAATCAGCGCCCGGGACTCTCCTGGCGGTACGAGAACCTGCGGCTCTTTCGGTGTGATGCGCCGGCGCGTGCGAAGTTGTGACGGCGCTGCAATGACCCTTTCTTCAGTGGTAGTCGCGACAACGGTTTCACGGACTGGCTCAGGTACTGGCGCGGCCGCGGGCGATCGGGATCCCTGGGGTTCGATTGCCGCAATGGGTTCTGGCGACGAACGGTTTTCCACGAACAGCATGAGCGTCATGACCAGTGCCGCCGCCGTGGCGAGCGATGGCCAGAACCAGACCGCGCGCGCGCGCCACGCAGGATCAGAGGCGGACTCGTTTACCGCCGCACGAATTCGCGGCACATGGCCTGCGGAAGGTTCGGCCACCGACAGTTGCCCAAGCTCCTGATCGGCGGTGTCGAGCACCTGTCGCAGCAATGCAAGTTCCGAGCGGCAGTGCGCGCATCCGGTGAGATGAGCGTCGAGCCCGGCCGGCACCGGGCCACCTGCCGCCACCCCGCTCAACGCGTCGTTGTATCTTGCACAAGCCATCTGAGTCTCTCCGCCAGTTCCTTGCGCGCGCGATGCAGGCGCGACTTCACAGTACCTTCAGGCAGTTCCAACAAACGCGCGACCGAAATCAGGTCCTGCTCTTCGATCGCCACCAGCACCATCACCAACCGCAACTTCTCCGGCAGGGCCGCCACGGCTTCTGCCACACGTGTCCGCACTTCGACCTGCATCGCATCGACCTCCGTGGAAGCGACTTCCAGCGGAGCGTCCATTGCGACCGCGTCCTCGCGTCGGGTGCGCCGCTTCTCGCCGCGCATGCGATCCAGCGCGAGTCGGAACGTGGTGCGCACGAGCCAGGCACGGAACCGATCCCGGTCGCGAATCGCGCTGAAGGAACGGTGGGCACGGAGGAATGCTTCCTGGGCGACATCCTCGGCGTCTTCTCGCTGCTTCAGCACGGAGAGCGCCACACGGAATGCCAGAGGGGATGAATCGTGCAGCCGCGCTTCGAACTCGCGCTCGAGCGCCGGATCCAGACTCACTGCACCGACCCATACCACCGCCGACATCCAGTCATCCGGGACTTCCTCTATACCTCGGAACGCAAGACTCCGCGGTCTTCGCGGAGGTTCATTCTTCGGAGAGTCTGATACCTGGCGATCTGGATCAGGACGACAGTTCAGTAGAGTCCGGCCGTACCGATGCCGCGCGGATCCGACGCGCTGCTCACCTTGCCCGTGGCCGCATCGAACATGACCACCTGCAGGTTGCCGAAACTGTCGCGCGTGCGCAGGTCGTGGCCGCGACGCTTCAGCTCCGCCACTTCGTCGGCGGTCAAAGCGTCTGTTTCGTAGGTGAGCGTATCAGGCTGGTACTGGTGATGGATGCGGGGCGCGGCCACGATCTGCGCGGCGCTCATGCCGTCCACCCAGTTGAGCGTGGCCAGCAGCACCATGCCGGTGATCAGGCTGCCGCCCGGGCTACCGACGATCATGTAGCCGCGGGGCGATTCCACAAAGGTCGGCGTGATCGACGACAGCATGCGCTTGCCCGGTTCGATGGCATTGGCGGCGGCACCGATGAGACCGTAGATGTTTGGCACGCCTGGCTTCACCGAGAAGTCATCCATCTGGTTGTTGAGCAGCATGCCTGTGCCATCGATCACCAGCCCGGAGCCGAAGCCGGCATTGAGCGTGATGGTGCCGGCGACGCGATTGCCGTCCTTGTCCAGCACCGAGAAATGCGTGGTGTTCATGCCGGCGGCGGCGCTGTCGGGAGCCGACTCGAGCGCGGCACTGGGCGTGGCGCGATCCATGCGAATGGAAGTGCGCAGGCCAGCCGCATAGTCGGGATCGGTGAGCCGCTTCACCGGCACCTCGGTGAATGCCGGATCGCCCAGATACACCGCGCGATCGCGATGCATGCGGCGCATGGCTTCGATGATGAGATGTTTGCGTGTGACCGCATCAGTCTTGGTGAGGTCGTAGCCCGACAGGATGTTCAACGCTTCGACCAGCGCCACACCACCGGAACTGGGTGGCGGCACTGAAATGATGGTGGCGCCGCGATAATGCCCGACCACGGGCTCGCGCTCGATGGGCCGGTAGGCTGCTAGATCCTCGGCCGTCCAGATGCCGCCCATCTTTTGCACGGCGGCGACGAGCAGCTTGCTGATGCTGCCCTTATAAAAGGCGTCGATACCTTCCTTCGCGATGGTCTCGAGAGTCTGCGCGAGCTGCGGCTGCTTGACGCGCGCGCCGTCGGCCAGCGGCTCACCGTTGGGAAACCAGATGGCGGCCGCTTCGGCAGACTTCGACATCTGCGCGCGCTTGCCAGTGACGCCGGCACGCAGTCGTGGATACATGTCGAAGCCATCGCGGGCCAGGCGAATCGCAGGTTGAAGCGTCTGCGCCAGTTTCAACTTTCCGTAACGGGACTGCAGCAGCGCAAGGCCCGCCGCTTCACCGGGGATGCCTGCCGCGAGCGCTGTATTGGTGGAAGCGCCACGCACTGGGTTGCCAGCAGCATCAAGGAACATGTCGCGCGTTGCCTTACGTGGTGCCACCTCGCGCGCATCGATCACGATGTTGCGTCCGTCGCTGGCACGATGCAGCAGGAACATGCCGCCGCCCAGCAGGCCGGAGCCGCTGGGCTCCACCACCATCAGCGCGGCGGAAACCGCCACCGCTGCATCGAAAGCATTGCCACCAGCGCGCAGCACTTCGTTGCCTGCTTCGCTTGCCAGCGGATGAGCGCTGGCAATGGCCGATGCACCGGGCGCACGTTCTGCGGCCGGCGAACCAATCGCTCCCACCAGCAGGAGGGCCAGCAATACAGTTGCACGCAACGACTTCATGGCGCCCGCTTCTTCTTGCGCAGTTCTTCTGCGACCAGTGGATCCACAAACTCGCTGACACTGCCACCGAACACGGCGACCTCGCGAATCAGTGTCGAAGAAATGAAGGTGAACTGCTCCTGCGGCGTCAGGAACACGGTCTCGATGTCCTTCAGCAAATGCCGCTGCATGTTGGCCAGCTGGAACTCGAACTCGAAGTCCGACACGGCGCGCAGGCCGCGCACCACCACCTTCAGCCCATGCTGCCGCATGAAATCGACGGTGAGTCCCGCGTAACCGGCCACCTCGGCATTGGGTATGTCGGCCAGTACGCGCCGCGCCATATCCACCCGCTCTTCGAGCGTGAACATCGGCGTCTTGCTGGGATTTGCGGCGATGGCTACCAGCACCTGGTCGAAGATTCCGGCCGCACGGCGCACCAGATCCTTGTGGCCATTGGTGATGGGATCAAATGTTCCGGGGTACAGGGCTCTGCGGGGCATGCAGCAGATGATACCCGACCTCGCCAGCCCGCCCGGTGCGGTGTGGCAGCCAGCCTGCGGGCAGTGGCGCCAGGGGGGAATCCGCCGCCTGTTCGATATAGCAAAAGCCGCCACCGGCCAGCACTTGGCGCTGTCCGATTAGCATCAGCGCAGGCGCAAGTAGCTCCGATGCAAACGGCGGATCCAGAAATACGAGGTCGAAGCTGCCTGCGGCAGCGGCACGCAGCACCGCCAGCGCATCGGCGTTTTCAACCACAGCCTGCGTCAGGCCAAACCGCACCGCAGTGCTGCGCAGTTCGGCGGCTGCGGCCCGGTCCGATTCCACCAGGGTTGCGGCCGCCGCGCCGCGCGACAGCGCTTCGAATGCCAGCGCGCCGCTGCCGGCAAACAGGTCGAGCACCCGCATGCCGGGAAGGTGTGGACTCAACCAGTTGAACAGGGTTTCGCGCACCCGGTCCGGCGTGGGGCGCAGGCCCGGCACATCCGGAAAGGTCCACTTCCTGCCGCGCAGGCTGCCGCCCACCACCCGCAGTTCCCTGACACCTCGTTTCATGGCGCAAGCCTATTACAATGCGCGGCCCCACCCCCAGGTTGAAAAAAAGCATGGCCGGCAGCAGCGAAGGAACCGGATTCTTTGGTCGCATGCGCGAAAAGCTCGCGCAAAGTGCGGCTCGTCTTGCCGGCGACTTCACCAGCCTTACCGGCGACTTCACCAGCCTGTTCCGCGGTCGCAAGATCGACGCCGAATTGCTCGACGACCTCGAGGCGCGGCTGATCGGCGCCGACGTGGGTGTGGAAGCGACCCGGTCCATCCTTGAAAATCTGCGCGCCAGCGTCGCGCGCCGCGAACTTGCCGATGCCGACGCGCTGGTGGCTGCATTGCGGGAGCAGCTGTTGGCCATCGTGCGTCCCTGCGCCGTGCCGCTGGCCGTGGACCGCAACCGGCGCCCGTACGTGATCATGGTGGTGGGCGTGAACGGCTCCGGCAAGACCACTTCCATCGGCAAGCTCGCCATGCGGCTTACCAAGGCCGGTCACAAGGTGATGCTCGCAGCGGGTGACACCTTCCGCGCGGCCGCCGCCGAGCAGCTCGATATCTGGGCCGAGCGCAGCGGGGCTGAAATCGTGCAGCAGGCTGCGGGTGCAGATCCCGGGGCCGTCATCTTCGACTCCCTGCGTTCCGCGCAGGCCCGCGGCTTTGATGTGGTCATCGCCGACACCGCCGGCCGGCTGCACAGCCAGTCCCACCTGATGGATGAGCTGAAGAAGATCCGGCGCGTGATTCAGCGTGTGGATGTCGCGGCGCCGGACGAAGTGCTGCTGGTGCTGGATGCCAACCAGGGGCAGAACGCGCTGACGCAGGCGAAGGAATTTCACGCTGCGGTGGGTGTGACCGGACTGGTTCTGACCAAGCTCGACGGCACTGCCCGCGGCGGTATCGTGGTGGCAATTGCGCGTTCCATGAAACTGCCGATCCGTTTTATCGGCATCGGCGAACAGGCGGCCGACTTCGGCGAATTCGAAGCCGCGGCCTTTGTGGATGCGCTGCTGGGTCTGGGCAGAGGTGTAAAGTAACCCGCCATGATCCGCTTTGATCGCGCCAGCAAACGCTATCCCAACGGCCGCGAGGCGCTGAAGACAGCCAGCTTCGAAGTGACCGCCGGCGAAATGCTGTTCCTCACCGGTCGCTCCGGCGCCGGCAAGAGCACCGTGCTCAAGTTGATCGCCTTGCTCGAACGTCCTTCCCGAGGTCTTGTGATGGTGAACGGCCACAACACGGCCGCACTGTCTGCGCGCAGGATTCCCGCATTCCGCCGTGAACTGGGCGTGGTGTTCCAGGATCACCGGCTGCTGCCCGAGCGCAGCGTGTTCGACAACGTGGCGCTGCCGTTGCACGCCTCGGAATCACCCATGAAGGAAATCGACAAGCGCGTGCGTGCCGCGCTCGACCAGGTGGGGTTGCTCGATCGGGCGCAGGCGTTGCCGCTGGAACTGTCGGTGGGCGAGCAGCAGCGCGTGGGCATCGCACGCGCAGTGGTCGGCAAGCCGAAGCTGATCATCGCCGATGAGCCCACCGGCAACCTGGATCCGGCGCTGTCGCTGGAAGTGATGGCGCTGTTCAAACGCTTCAACGACGTCGGTGTCACTGTGCTCGTGGCAACGCACGATCTGGACATCGTGAAGGCCTGGGGTTTGCGCGAAATTGTGGTCACCGACGGACGCGTGCAGGATTCCGCCGTGGCAGCGCTGGAAGTGCCGATCATGGAGGCCCAGCGATGATCGGCTGGTTGACGCGGCATCTGCAATCCGCGCTGTTTGCCGCAGGCCGGTTGGCGCGCGCGCCGCTGGCCACGGCATTCACCGTGCTGGTCATCGCGGTGGCGCTGACGCTGCCCATGGCGCTCGGCCTTGCCATCCTCAGCATCCGCGAAGCCACCGGCGACTTCGCCAACGCGGTGGATGTAACCGTCTATTTCAAGCACGATGTGCCGCTGGAAAAAGCCCAGCAGCTCGCCGCGAGCCTGCGACAGCGCAACGGCATTGCCGCAGTGAAGCTGATTACCGCCGATGAGGCGCTGGAATCCTTCCGTGACCGCAGCGGCTTCGGCGGCGCGCTGGATGCGCTGGCCAGCAACCCGTTGCCGCATGCCATCGACATCCGCCCCGCTGCGGACGCCACCAGCGCAGATCGCATGGCGTCGTTACGGCGCTATCTCACCGCGTGGCCGGAGGTGGAGCTGGTGCAGTTGGACAGCGAATGGGTGCATCGACTCAACGCCATCCTGGATTTGTTGCGCGGCGTGGTCACGGGCGCGGCCGTGCTGCTCGGCGCTGGCGTGCTGGCGATCGTCGGCAACACCGTTCGCCTGGAGATCTATAACCGCCGCGCGGAGATCGAGGTCACCAAGCTCGTGGGTGGCAGCAATGCATTCGTACGGCGGCCTTTTCTTTACACCGGGCTTTATTACGGCTTGCTTGGCGCGATCCTGGCGGCACTGCTGGTGGCGGTGGGGCTGCTGCTGCTCAACAGGCCGGTGACGACGCTGGCCGAAAGCTATGGCAGCGATTTCCGGCTGCTGACGCCGGGACTAACCCATGTGGCGGGACTGCTGGGCTGCGGCGGACTTCTCGGTCTGTTGGGGGCGTGGGTGGTTGCGGCCCGGCATCTCGCGCGTATCGACCCTCGCGCCTGATAATTGACAGCAACTAACCGGGGGAGCAGAAGATGAAAATGAACAGGATGAGGCTTGTCGCAGTCGCGCTATTCGCCGCACTGACTGGAACAGCAGCCCAGGCGCAATTGATCGAACAGTTCGCACCGCAGCGACCCGCCGGTTGCTGTTTGCTCGGCAACGCCAACCGCCTGGCGGAACAGCTGGCCGACTGGAACCAGCTGGGCCGTTACCACCAGGCCAACGGCGAATTGATGCGCCAGCCGCTGCCGAAGGATCGCGTGGTGTTCATGGGCGATTCGATCACCGATGGCTGGAGACTGGCCGACAGTTTCCCCGGCAAGCCCTACGTGAACCGCGGCATCGGCGGACAGACCACCGCCCAGATGCTAGTGCGCATGTATCCGGATGTGATCGCGCTGAAGCCCGCCGCCGTCATCGTCTTCGCCGGCACCAATGACATCGCGGGCAACAACGGCCCGCAGACCTTGACGATGATCCAGCAGAACCTGATGGCGATGGTTGAACTGGCGAAAACGCATGGCATCAAGGTGATCCTGTGCGCCGTGATGCCCATCACCGACGCAAAGACCAATGCACCCGAGCGTGGTGGCGGACCGATCAATCAGTCCGCCACGCGCCCGCCGGCCGATATCCTCAAACTCAATGCGTGGATCCGATCTTATGCGCTGACGGTTGGCGCGGGCTTCGTGGACTACTACGCCGCGACAGTTGGCACGGATGGCATGTTGCGCGCGGAACTTACCGCCGATGGCCTGCATCCGAATGCTGCGGGGTACACACTGATGGCGCCTGTGGCCAGCGCTGCGATCACTGCTGCTCTGAGGTAGCTCGGGCCGCAGGAATACACCCGGCACTGGGGTGTCGGCGATTTCTGGCAAACGAAATGGACGTATTTGCATTTAGTCCATCTGGGAGCCGAGTCAAAATAGAGCCACGGGAATGGAACCAATCAAAGCCCATTCGCCGCCTCAAACTGAGCCCAGCGAGGTCGATGCGCTGGGCTCAGTCGTTTTGGCGCCCAACAGTTGCCATTGGGCTAACGTATTGTATTTATTGAATAAATACTTAGCCAAGCCGGGAACTGACCGCCTCGTTAGCACTCGAACTTCACGAGTGCTAACATCGGCCCCAGGAGGTAACCCTTGAACGCAACATCCGCACTAGTCGCCCGTCCCGATACCCTGCTGGCTGGTCCGCTGGGCAGCTTCGACGCATACACCGAACGCGTCAGCCGCATTCCGGTGCTCAGTCGCGAGGAAGAACGCGATCTGGCCCACCGTTTCCACAAGGAAAGCGATCTCGAGGCGGCGCGCCACCTGGTGCTGTCGCATCTTCGTTTCGTGGTGCATATCGCCCGCGGCTACGCCGGCTATGGCCTGCCCGTGGGCGACTTGGTGCAGGAAGGCAATGTCGGTCTGATGAAAGCGGTCAAGCGTTTCGATCCCGAACAAGGCGTCCGCCTGGTTTCTTTTGCCGTGCACTGGATCCGCGCCGAAATTCACGACTATGTACTGCGCAACTGGCGCATGGTGAAGATCGCCACCACCAAGGCGCAGCGCAAACTGTTCTTCAATCTGCGCCGCATGAAGAAGGACCTCAACTGGCTGACGCATGAGGAAACACAGGCGGTAGCGAAGGATCTGGGCGTCACGGCCGCTGAAGTCACGGAGATGGAACAGCGCCTGTCGGCGCGCGACATGTCCTTCGATCCGGCGCCGGAGTCCGACGACGACGACAGCTACGGTCCGTCGCTGTACCTGCCTTCGCCCGCCGCGGATCCGGCCGAACAGGCCGAGGATTCGGAATGGGATGCTGATCTGCGCGAACGACTGACGACTGCCATTGCGCGCCTTGATGCACGCAGCCAGGACATCCTGCGCCGCCGCTGGATCAATGAAGACAAACCCACGCTGCATGAACTCGCCGATGAATATGGCGTTTCCGCCGAGCGTATCCGGCAGATCGAATCAGCCGCGATGAAACGCGTGAAGGCACTGATGGCGGCGTAGCCGCGCTTTTGCTGCTTGCGACTGCTGCTCGCAGCTCCTGAATGTGCCGCTGTTCACGTGAAAGGCCGGGACGCCCCCGGTTCCGGCACTTTCGTCACACCTCAATCCGTCCGGAACATGAGCAGCGTCACATCCCCCGCTCGCCGGAATATGTTGCAATAAGCAGACAGTTGCGCCTTTTCGTGGGTTCTACGCTACACTTGCGTCAGGCAGTAAGTGGTGGCGCGAAGCGCGGCAACTAACTGGTTGGATTGGTTGAGGTTTTTGCCCTTTGTGGGGCTGACGATACAAGAAACCCAGGCGATCAGAGTGGGCACGGTGCGCGACAGCTCCATTTGCTGGGCAGTCGCGGTGTGTAGTCGGGCGAACTGCCGCCCGGGCCGGAAATCGGTCGGACCTCCTGAAGGACCAACACACCAGCCGGCGAAGCTTTTGATGTCCATTTCCGGGTGTATGACACCCGTGTTTGTTGATTGATCTAGGGACTACGCTGGAACTGAACACCCCGCCTTCAAGCGGGGTTTTTTTTCTGTAACAGTTCTTGGTGGGCAAATCTGCACCCATTCACTTTGCCGCCGGTATCGCAGCGAGCAACTCGTCCACGGTATGTCCCGGCGTGCCCAGCTTCGGAGGACACGGCGCGGCTGCAAGCCACGAGATCTCGCGCGCCAGCGATTCTCGCCAGGGTTTGCCGGCAGGATCGTGCCGCCCACAAGGCAGGCAGCTTGCATAGCCGCGGTAGTCCTCCGTGAAATACGGATCATCCGCCTGACCGCGCACCGGCTCGGCCACCGCACCATTTTCATCCTGCAGCGGAAACATCCAGCAGGTGGTGGGCTTGTACGTCCATGGATGCTGGCCGTTGCCGCGCGCAAATTTCTCCAGCTCGCAGAAACCCTGGCTGTCGCCGAATACGCAGCGCGTGCGTGTGAAATGCGCCGGAAAATCCGCGCTGCGGTATTCATTTGGTCGGGTGGCGGTCTTGCGCCCCAGGTATTCGCCGTCCCAAAAACCATCCACGACGAACTGCGCCGGCACCTTGGCGCGCAGCGCGGGCACTTTATCGACTAGTTCGCGCAGAAACTCCTCTTCTCCCGGCTGCAGGTAAACCCCGTCGTAACAGCATTGACCCTCGCACTTCGTCACATCGCAGACCGCCAGACACAAATCGCCACCCGGTACACCCATGTTCTTCCCTTATTTTCCGCCAACGAGAACTCAACCACTGTAAGTCCCTAGCCTAGACCTGCATGACGCGTCTCCGCTACCACAGATCACCTTCCGCTATAGTCGACTGCATTGACACCCGCACCTCCTGAATCTGGTGAAGACCACGAGACGCAGCAGTCGTTGACGCCGCGCGCTGCAGGCAGTTCTGCTTCTGACGCGGCGACACTCACCCTCCAGCCCATCGGGCACATGCGCACTGTTCTCGCGGAGAAGGTGGAAGCGCCGCGGCAACCCGCTTCCGCCGCAGGCATACCGGGCATCATCGAGTTGCTGCCCGGCTGCAACCTGGAACATGCCATTGAAGATCTGGCTGGCTGGGAACGTATCTGGGTCATCTTCTGGTTCAACCGCAACGAGAGCTGGCGCCCGAAGGTGCTGCCACCTCGCAGCACCGATGGCCGCAAGGGTGTGCTCGCCACGCGCTCACCGCATCGGCCCAATCCGCTCGGATTGTCGGTGTTGCGGCTGGCGAGCGTCGAAGGACTCAGCCTGCATGTGCTCGATGTGGACCTGCTCGATGGCACGCCGGTGTTCGACATCAAACCCTATGTGCCCTACACCGATGCATTTCCTGAATCCGGTAGTGGCTGGCTGCAGTCTCGCGCGGCAGATCCAGGCAAGTCTTTTGACGTGACATTCACCGCAGAAGCCGAGGCGCAGTTGCTATGGATCGCGGCGAGGTCCCCGCTGCCGCTGCGCGAGCGCATCGTGAATACGCTGATACTGGGGCCACAGCCACATCCATACCGGCGCATCAAACGCGACCAGGATGGAGGCCTGACCCTCGCGGTGCAGGACTGGCGCATCGCCTTTGAGGTATGTGGGTCCACCGTCAATGTGATCGCGCTGCGCTCTGGCTATCGTCAGTCGCAGCTGGCGGCAGGCGCCATTGATGCACAGGGACAATTGCAGCTGCACCGCGAGTTCTCGGTGCAGTTCGCACCAGACAGTTCGAACTAGTCCGAGACTTCTTCCGGCCAGTAGAGCCGCATCGGGTTCGTAATGAGCAGCTTGCGCTGCAACTCCGCCGATACCGCGATGTGCGGAATGAAATCCACCAGCAGGCCGTCGTCGGGCATGTGGTCTTTCAAGTTCGGATGCGGCCAGTCCGTGCCCCACAGCACGCGATCGGGGAATTCCTCCACCACACGGCGCGCGAAGGGAATCACATCGCGATAGGCGTGCCGTTCGCCGTTCAGCGCGGGCGGTCCGCTCGTCGACAGCCGCTCCGGGCAGCTCACCTTGCTCCACACGTTCTGGTGCTCACGCATGAACTTCAGGAACAGCGAGAACTCCGGGCCATCGATGGGTTTATCGACGTTCGGACGGCCCATATGATCCACCACCACTGTGGTTGGCAGCGTGGTGAAGAAATCCCACAGCTCAGGCAGGTCCACTGCCTCGAAGTAGATCACCACATGCCAGCCGAGCTTGCCGATGCGGCCCGCGATCTCCAGCAGCTCGTCCTTCGGCGTGAAATCCACCAGCCGCTTCACGAAGTTGAAGCGCACGCCACGCACGCCGGCTGCGTGCAATTGCGCGAGTTCGGCGTCCGTAACGGAGCGGCGCACCGTGGCGATGCCGCGGGCCTTCCCCTGCGCGGCAACGCAGGCATCGACCATTGCGCGGTTGTCGGCGCCATGGCAGGTGGCCTGCACGATCACATTGCGCGCGAAGCCGAGGGTGTCGCGCAATGCAAACAGCTGCTGCTTGGATGCATCGCAGGGGGTGTACTTGCGCTCCGGCGCGAAGGGAAACTCCGCTCCCGGCCCGAATACATGGCAGTGCGCGTCCACCGCGCCGGGCGGCAGCTTGAACCGCGGCTTTGTTGGCCCCTGATACCAGTCAAGCCAGCCCGGCGTCTTGACGAACACTTCAGGCATTGAGCCCCAGGTATCCGAGAATGCCCTTGGCCGCTTCACGGCCTTCGAACACGGCCGTCACCACCAGATCTGATCCGCGCACCATGTCACCACCCGCGAATACCTTGGGGTTCGTGGTCTGGAACGGCGTCTTGCGATCGGCCGTCACGCGCACCCGCCCATTGCCGTGCACGCCGATCTGATTCTGGTCGAACCACTGCGCGGGACTGGGCTGGAAACCGAACGCGATGATCACAGCATCTGCCGGAATCACTTCCTCCGTGCCCGGCACGCTCTCAGCCACGCGGCGACCGCGTGCATCGGGTTTGCCCAGGTGCGTCTCGACCACGCGCACGCCTTCCACCTTGCCGTTGCCGATGATCTCAATGGGCTGGCGGTTGAACAGGAAGGTCACGCCTTCCTCCACGCTGTTCTTGTAGTCGCGACGAGACCCCGGCATGTTGTCGGCGTCACGGCGATAGGTGCAGGTCACCGACTCCGCGCCCTGGCGAATCGCGGTGCGGTTGCAGTCCATGCCGGTGTCGCCGCCGCCGAGCACCACCACGCGCTTGCCCTCGAGGTTCACAAACGACGCACTGCCAGGCAGGCCAAGTTCGTGGTTGATGTTCGAAACCAGGTACGGCAGCGCTTCGTGCACGCCCGGCAGATCTTCACCAGGAAACCCGCCCTTCACATACTTGTACGTGCCCATGCCCAGGAACACGGCATCGAATTCCTCGAGCAGCTTCCCGAACGACAGATCCTTGCCGATCTCCACTCCCAGCCGGAATTCCACGCCCATGCCTTCCATGAGTTCGCGGCGCGTCTCGACCACTTCTTTTTCAAGCTTGAACGGCGGAATGCCAAAGGTCAGCAGCCCGCCGATGCGGGTATATTTATCGAACACCACCGGCTGCACGCCATTGCGCACGAGAATGTCGGCGCAGCCCAGGCCAGCGGGCCCCGCGCCGATCACCGCTACACGCTTGTCGGTCTTCACCACGTTTGACATGTCGGGCCGCCAGCCCTGCTTCACCGCTTCGTCGGTGATGTATTTCTCGATCGATCCGATAGTCACGGCACCCAGGCCGTCATTCAATGTGCAGGCTCCCTCGCACAGGCGATCCTGCGGACAGATGCGACCGCATACTTCCGGCAGCGAATTGGTCTGGTGCGAAAGCTCCGCTGCTTCGAACAGGTTGCCCTCGTTGATCAGCTTCAGCCAGTTCGGAATGTAGTTGTGCACCGGGCACTTCCACTCGCAGAACGGATTTCCGCAGGCAATGCATCGACCAGCCTGCTGCGCAGCGCCCGTCGGTTCGAACTGCGTGTAGATCTCGCGAAACTCAGTCTTGCGCACCTCGATGGGCAGCTTCTCCGGATCGTGCCGGGGAATGTCCAGGAACTGCATGTTCTTGTCGACCGATGACATCAAGCTGCCCTGCTGAGATTTTCGATGAGCGATTCGATCGAGGCAGCCTTGGGCTTCACCACCCAGAAATGCCCGACGAAAGACCGGAAGTCGCGCAGGATCTCTTCACCCCACACGCTGCCAGTCTCGGCGACGTGCCGCTCGATCAGGTGCTGCAGATGCAGCTGGTGTTCCTGCATGCCTTCGGTGTTGATGCGATGGATATCGATCAGCTCATGATTGTAGCGGTCGACGAAATCGCGATCGGTGTCGAGCACATAGGCGAAACCGCCGGTGAATCCCGCGCCGAAATTCAGCCCAGTGGGGCCGAGCACGCAGATCACGCCACCGGTCATGTATTCGCAGCAATGGTCTCCCGCGCCTTCCACCACCGCGACGGCGCCGGAGTTGCGCACGGCGAAGCGCTCACCCACCTGGCCCGCGGCAAACAGCTCACCGCCCGTGGCGCCGTACAGGCAGGTATTGCCCATGATCACAGTGTCACGCGCCACATAGCCGGCTTCGGCAGGCGGCCGCAGCACCAGCTTGCCCGCGGTCATGCCCTTGCCAACGTAATCGTTGGCATCGCCTTCCAGGATCATGTGCAAACCGCCGGCATTCCAGACGCCGAAGCTCTGGCCCACGTTACCGCTGAGTTTTACCGTGACCGGTGTCTTCACCATGCCGTAGTTGCCCCAGCGCCGCGCGATTTCACCGGAAATGCGTGCACCGATCGAGCGGTTGAAGTTCTTCACTTCATAACTCCACTCGCCGCCCAGCCCGCCTTCGATCGCCGCCGACATGTCGGCCACCATTTTCTCCGCCAGCAGGCCCCTGTCGAAGGGTGGGTTGGCGGGTTCCGTGCAGAACTGCGGACCGCCCTGGGTCAGGCCGGCCGTCGATAACAGCGGCGAGAGATCCAGCCGGCTCTGCCGCGCACTCTGTCCCGGTGCAGGTTGCAGGTAATGCGTCTGGCCGATCAGCTCCGCCATCGTGCGCACACCGAGCTGCGCCATGATTTCGCGCACTTCGCGGGCCACGAAGCGGAAATAGTTGACGACCATGTCGGGCATGCCGATGAAATACTTCTCGCGCAAAACCTGGTGCTGGGTGGCGACGCCAGTGGCGCAGTTGTTCAGATGGCAGATGCGCAGATACTTGCAGCCCAGCGCCACCATCGGCGCGGTGCCAAAGCCGAAACTCTCGGCGCCAAGGATGGCGGCCTTGATCACGTCGAGGCCGGTCTTGAGTCCGCCGTCCGCCTGCACGCGCACCTTGTGGCGCATGTCATTGCGACGCAGGGTCTGGTGAGTTTCTGCAAGGCCCAGCTCGAATGGCGAGCCAGCGTACTTGATGGAGGTCAGCGGGCTCGCGCCCGTGCCGCCATCATGGCCGGAGATGGTGATGAGGTCGGCATAGGCTTTGGCCACGCCTGCCGCAATGGTGCCCACGCCGGGCTCCGCCACCAGCTTCACCGACACCAGTGCTTTCGGGTTCACCTGCTTCAGGTCGAAGATCAGCTGCGCCAGATCCTCGATGGAATAAATGTCATGGTGCGGCGGCGGTGAAATCAGACCCACGCCCGGCCGCGCGAAGCGCAGCCGCGCGATCATCGCGTTCACCTTGTCACCGGGCAGCTGGCCACCCTCGCCAGGCTTGGCGCCCTGCGCCACCTTGATCTGCAGCACTTCTGCGTTGACGAGGTATTCCGGCGTCACGCCGAAACGCCCGGAAGCAATCTGCTTGATCTTGGAATTCTTTTCGGTGCCATAACGCACCGGATCCTCGCCACCCTCGCCGGAGTTCGAACGTGCGCCAAGACGGTTCATGGCAATCGCCAGCGCTTCGTGCGCCTCGGGCGACAGCGCACCCAGCGACATGCCGGCGGAATCAAAGCGCTTGAGGATGAGCTCTTCCGACTCGACCTCGTCCACCGGAATGCTCTTGCCCACAGGCGCCAGCGCCAGCAGGTCGCGCAGTGTCGAGGCGGGCCGCGTGTTCACGATCGTCGCGAAGTCCTGGTACAGCGAGTAGTCGCCGGTGTTGACCGCCGCCTGCAGGGTGGCAATCACATCCGGGTTGTACATGTGGTATTCGCCACCATGCACAAACTTCAGCAGCCCGCCGTGTTCGACGCTGAGCATGTTGTTCCAGGCGCGCGCCGCGAGTCGCTGCTGGTCTTCCTGCAGGTCGTCGAAGTTCGCACCCTTGATGCGGCTCTGCGTGCCGTGGAAGCACAGGTCAACCACATCGGTGCCCAGGCCAATGATCTCGAACAGCTGGCCGCTGCGATAACTCGCGATGGTCGAAATGCCCATCTTCGAGATGATCTTCATCAGACCCTTGCGGATCGCCTTGCGATAACTACGGCCCAGTTCCGACCGTTCGCCGCGGTCCAGCTGCGCCTTGTTCTTGCTCATCATTTCATACAGGGTCTGGTACGCCATGTACGGGTAGACCGCCGTGGCGCCATAGCCGATGAGACAGGCGAAATGATGCGGATCGCGCGCGGTGCCGGTTTCGATCAGCAGGTTGCACTTGCAGCGCAAACCCTGCTTGACCAGATGATGGTGGATGGCGCCCGTGGCAAGCAGCGCGTGGATCGGCAGCTTGTCGCGCAGCAAATACCGATCCGAGATCAGCAGCACCACGGTACCGTCGCGCACGGCGGCCTCTGCTTCGCGGCAGATGCGCTGCAACGCCGCCTGCAGGCCTTCGGATGGCAGGTACTGCAGGTCGATGAAGGCATTCGGCACGCCCTGATCGCCCATGGCCATGATCTGCCGCAGCTTGCGCTGCGAGAGCACCGGCGAGTTCAGCACGATCTGGTTGGCGTGCGAGGCCTGCGGCTGGAACACATTGCATTCCGGCCCGATCTCGGTCTGCAGCGACATCACGATCGACTCGCGCAGCGGATCGATCGGCGGGTTGGTCACCTGCGCGAACTGCTGCCGGAAATAGTCATAGAGATTGCGGGTGTGATGCGACAGCACCGGCATGGGGGTGTCGTCACCCATCGAGCCGACCGCCTCGCTCTCATCACGCGCCAGCACACGGATGACCTCTTCACGCTCTTCGGCCGTGATGTTGAACATCTTGCGATACACCGACAGCGTCTGCCGGTCCATCGGCTCGGCCGCCAGCGACGGATCGATCAGGTCCGACTCCAGATACTTCACGCCCTTCTTGAGCCACACCTTGTAGGGGTAGCGCGCCTTCAACAGGTTGTCGATGTCGCTGTTTTCCAGCAGCGTGGCGGTCTGCAGGTCGAGCGCAATCATCTGCCCGGGACCCATGCGGCCCTTGCGCACCACGTCTTCGGGCTTGTAGTCCCACACGCCGATTTCGGAAGCCACCGTCAGATGACGATCCTTGGTGATCACAAAGCGCGCCGGACGCAGGCCATTGCGATCAAGCGCGCAGCAGGCGTAGCGGCCATCCGTCAGCACCACGCCGGCGGGACCATCCCAGGGCTCCAGGTGTGGCGCATAGAATTCATAGAAAGCGCGCAGGTCCGGATCGATGCCATCGACGCTCTGCCAGGCCGGTGGCATCAGCAGCCGCATGGCCTGCATGGGGTCCATGCCGCCGAGCAGGTAGACCTCGAGCATGTTGTCGAGGCTCTGCGAATCCGAACCGGTCATCGACACCAGCGGCGTGATGTCTTTCAGGTCCGGCAACAGCGGCGTCTTCATCACCGGTCCGCGGGCTTCGGCCCAGCTGCGGTTGGCCTCGATGGTGTTGATCTCGCCGTTGTGTGCGAGGTAACGGAATGGATGCGCGAGCTTCCACTGCGGCAGCGTGTTGGTGGAAAAACGCTGGTGGAACACGGCCACCGAAGCCTCCACGCGCGAATCGCCCAGATCCGGAAAGAACTCGACCAGGTGCGAAGGCATCACCATGCCCTTGTAGACGATGGTGGTCGCAGAAAGGCTGGGCAGATAGAACGACGCATCCACATCCGCGCGCGCGCGCTCGGCGCGGCGGCGCGCCATGAACAACTTGCGGTTGAACGCGGCTTCATCCACATCGACCGGCGCATTCACGAACACCTGCGTGATTTGCGGCAGCGTCTTCAGCGCTTCGGCACCACAGGCACCCGGATTGGTCGGCAGCTCGCGCCAGCCGGCAACAACCAGGCCTTCACGCTCCAGCTGCGCCGCTAATTCCGCGCGACTGGCCGCAGCGATGGTCGCATCGGGACTGACGAACACATTGCCCGCAGCGAAGAGCGGCGCAAGCTTCTTGATACCCGCTTCCTTCGCCACGGCGCGCAGGAACTTCTCCGGCTTCTTCAGCAGCAGGCCGCAACCATCGCCGGTCTTGCCATCGGCCGCGACTGCGCCGCGATGGGTCAGGCGATTCAGGGACGCGATGGCTGTTTGCACCAGCCAGTGGCTGGGCTGATCGTCCAGGTTGGCGATCAGACCAAAGCCGCAGCTGTCCTTCTCGTAGGATTCGCGATACAGGCCCTGCTCTTCTCGAACGCTCATCGGCTTTCCTCAGCTTCCAAGTTCGCGCCTTGCGGCCATCGCAGGCAGACTTTTCCCGACACTGCGCCGCACGGTCACAGAGCATTTAAATCAACAAGTTACACCACAGGAACCTTGGACCGCCGGCGGGCGGAGGAAGCGCGTGAACTCGCTTCTTGGGAGATCCTGGCTCCTCATCATACCCACGCGCACCGGCTCCTCAAAATACAGATGTGATACAAGCTCTTGCATCTGCAGTCCATTGGCCTTAATGTCCGCGCGCGTTGCGGGGTGTGGTGCCGCCCGTGACGCCCAGAAATGGTTGTCAGGACCCTTTGGAGGTGTTGCAACTTTAATGAAGACTACTAAAGCGCTGGCTACTTCCGATTCCGGACCTCGCTTGCTGAGTGTTACTCAGTATCTTGAAAAGAATTTCCCTGATTTCTTCGCCGAAGCCCGTTTCCAGGTGGGCGATGACGACTATTTCCTCTTCAGCCGGTTTGGCCAGTATCTGGCCCGCTCCATCGAGCACAACCGCACTCCCCGACAGAAGATCAACCGCGGTTTCACGGTGCTGAACAAGATGGCGCGCCTGTCCGCCAAACATCCGCATGTGCGGGGCCTGATGGTGTCCGGCCCGCTGGAGCACATCATGGATGCCCCGAAGGCACGCGAACTGGCCCGCAAGCGGCTTTCGCCGGTAGCGCAGGGCATGCTCGAAAGCCTGTGCGAGTGATGATGAGCCGTCACGGCGCCTGACAAAAAAAGGCGCCGCAGAGGCAAGCCTTTGCGGCGCTTGAGGTGAGCGAAGACCAACGGGGGGGATAGTGGCACTTCGCATGGGACAGCTTGTCTCTGCCCCGATGTATATAAAGCAAGGCCCGTGCCAGCTTTGAATGCGGCCTTGACCCTCTGTAGCCTGCCCCGGCGGCCCCGGGAAGCCTCCAGCCCGCACCCGCCCGGTGCAGCGTGCGCCAGATGCTGGCATCGTAATCCGGGCCTTTTTCACGGCAGACGCCATCTGCCAGCTGCGAAGATGGACCCGTGAGCACCCCCCCTAACCGCAGGCTGGTTGACCGCCGCGGCGGACCACCCACCGTCATCGGCACCGGAGTCAGCTTCCGGGGCGACATCATTGCGCCCGGCGCCGTGATCCTCAGTGGCAACGTCCGCGGCGACGGCGACATTGGCGGCACGCTAGCCATCGCTCGTGGCGCGCACTGGGAAGGTCAGGTGCGGGCGCGCTCCGCAGTCATCGCCGGCGCGCTTACCGGCAGCATCGAAGTCACGGACCAGCTGGAAGTCGGCTCCGCCGCGGTCATCAAGGGCAATGTGAGCGCCCGCACCCTGGCGATTGCGCGCGGCGCCGTGATCGAGGGCGAGATGCAGGTCACCAGCGGCGCTCCCGTCGTGCAATTCGACGAAAAACGTTCCGCCGAATAGTCCGTGCCGAAATTCCAGCACGGATTTCTACGTTGTTTCTGTGGAAATTCATCACTGCCCGCACCCTTGCACCAGTCCTGAAAACCCACGCAAACCTACGTAGAAAAACTCGTGACCCCGAGTTCACTGGCGACGAATTCATTGACCCACGAGCCCGCGCGCGGGCTGATCAGAAACCCCATATGCCCGCCGCGCTCTGTGAGCACCACCCGCAACAACGGATGCTGTGCCAGCCGTTCCAGGTCCGCGGCGGGAATGATGGGATCATCGCGCGACGCCAGAATCACCGCTGGTGCCGCAAGCGTGGCCAGACGATCACCGGTAATTGCGTAGCCATCCAGATAGGCGCCAATCCCGGTAAACGCCGTGTGACGCGCCACCATCGCGGCCGTCATGCCGCGCAGATCACGCAGACGGAAGATGCCGGCATCGATGAGATCCGCCCACAGCGCACGCTTGCGCCGCAAAGAGCGGCTCCACTTGTATACGAAGTAGCGCTGATACAGCTGCCAGCCATGCTCCATCGCGACCATGGCATTGTCCGGATGCAGCACCGGCGAGATGGCCACTACGCCGCCGAGTTTGCCCACGCGCGGGTCGCCGCTGGCCGCAACGCGTAGCATGAAATTCCCGCCCAGTGAGAAGCCTACGAGCCAGGGCTCGGTCAGAGCCAGCTGCCGGCCTAGCTGCGCCACCGCGCCGCACACCTCTTCCAGCCGGCACGAATGGAAAATGCCTTCGTTCAAGTGATGTGTATCGCCGTGGTCGCGCAGGTTCAGCCGAACCACCTCCACACCGGCCGCAAACAGGCTGCTGCCCAGCGACACCATGTAGTAGGAATCTGCGCTGCCCTCCCAGCCATGCAGCAGAATCACGGCGCGTCCGTTGCAGTTCGCCGGACGCGCGTGAAAGGCCTGCAGTCGCACGCCATCGCCGCAATCGACAATCAGCTCGCGACTGGCGTTCAGGAAGGGCGCGGCCGTCCGCCGCAACCGCCATCGCGGCAGGATGCTCGGCAGAATCGATTGCACATGGCGGTGCCGCCAGGGCCAGCGCGGCTCGAATGGCGTCACGTCGGTTGCCAGCGGATCTCCACGCGGTTGTTGCCGGCGGCGACGGCATTCCATTCACCAGCTGTGGGTACCTGCGACGATGTGCCATCCGCCTGCGGGTAGGAGCTGCCCGGCACGTCGCCACTTGCCGCAGCCACGTCAATGGTGAGCAATCCCGCATGTTTCTTGCGCAATTCTGCGAGCGAAGCAGCGAAGGCTGCCGATTCCGGCGACGCATTGCCCAGCACCGGGTCGGTGCCCTCCGCAACCACATCGCACTGACTGGCAGGCACAGCTGCATCGGCGAGCAAATAGGGCGCCGCCCCGCCACCAGACAGGCAGAACCGGCCAGCGTAATACCGCACTTCTACCGTGCCCTTCTGTCCCAGCGTCGCGGCGCGTGTCACGAACTCACGCAATGCTTGCATGCGCGAACCGGACAAAGGTGCTTCTCCGAACGGCACTTTCAGCTCCTGCGCATCCACAGATCGCACCGCCGCGGCTGGAAGCGCTGCCTGCGGCACTGGACCCAGCCTTGCCGTCAGCAATGCCACTGTAGAGCGGCTGTCCATCAGCTCAGCGCGCATTGCGCCAAGCTGCTGCCCGCCCTGCCACAGCAGCGCGCCGAACACCGCCGCGGCGAAGCTCGCCGCCAGCGCCACCGCCCATGGCAGAAGGCGGTGCCGCGGCGTCTCCGGCAGGAGGGGCTGCGCCTCGGGGATCAGCCGACGCACTTCACGCACCACCTGCTGACTGTGGGTATCGAGCGCCTCGGCGAGATGCCGGCGTAGTGCCGCCGCCTCCTCCTTGAACAGCTCGTCGAATGTCGGACCTGCGTCCGCGGTCGGCAGTTCGATGGTGGGAACTTCGGCGAGCGCCGCGGCATGCTCTTCCCGCGACGCCATGGCGGGCGGCGCATCCGTCATCTGCAGCTGCTGCAATACCATGCGCACATCGGTCGAAGACACGCTTTTGGGCAGCACACCCACCGCGCCCAGCGCGCGCGCCTGACCCAGGTACAGCTCACCTTCCTGCGAGGTGTACATGAGGATCGGAATCATCGCCGTGCGCGGATTGCCCTTGATCGCCTGCACCGCCTGAAAACCATCCATGCCCGGCATCAGGTGATCCATGAAGATCACATCGGGGCTGTGGCTGTTCAGGTACTCGATCGCCTGCTCGGCGGATTCGGCGGCATCGACTTCGACCTGCTGCTCTTTCAACAGCCGGGCAAGGAATGCACGGGCCGATTTGGAATCGTCCACCACCAAAGCGCGCTTCGCCGCCATGCCATCTCCGCACCCGCAAACCCCACTGGGGCACCCGCAGCGCGAGTGTAGCTCAGGCGAGTACGACCGATGCAGGCAGCAATCCGCGATACAGCAGTTCCATGCGCCCAGCCAGCATGCGCGACGACCACTGCGCGGCCCAGGCGCGACCTTTCTCACCCATGTTGCCGGCGTGTTCGCAATGCCTCAGTACGTGAACCACCGCGGTTGCGAAATCTGCTTCCTGTTCATTCACTACAAAGGCCCCACTGCCAGCGGTCAGCACCGACCGCGTGCCCAAACAGGCTGTCGACACCACCGGCCGCGACTGCGCCATCGCCTCGAGCAGCACCAGCCCCTGCGTTTCGGTGCGTGATGCGAACACGAATGCATCCGCCGCGGCGTAGCAGTCGTTGAGGCCGTGTTCGCGATCAAGGTTGCCGACGAATTTCGTGCTGGTGGCAATGCCCAGCCGCTGCGCCTCCTGCTCCAGCGCGCCGCGGGCCGGGCCTTCGCCTGCAATCACGAGCAATGCTTCGCGCTCGGTGCGCAGCACCTGCGCGAACATGCGCAACAGGAAACCCAGGTTTTTTTCATGCGCCACGCGCCCGACGTTGAGCACCAACGGCCGCGTCGGCGCAATGCCGTACTGCGCCCGAAATCGAGACGCGGTGCCGGCGACGAAGCGGTCTTCAGTCAACCCCGTGGGAATCACATGGATCGGGCGCGACACGCCGTACGCGAGCAACCGCTGGCGCACCTGTTCAGAAGGCGACACGATGGCATCGACAGCATTGAGCTGCCGTGCCATGACGCTGCGCGCGAGCCATGCACCGGCAAATCCCGGCAGCAGCGGCATGTAGTGATGCAGGTAGTCTTCGAAATAGGTATGGCAGGTCGCCACCACCGGCACGCAGCGGGCGCGGGCGAGCTTGAGGCCCGCGTAATGCGCGAGGAACGGCGTCTGGATATGCACCAGGTCACAGTGATCCTGCGGCACTTCGGCCAGGCAGCGGCGCAGCGCCCGCCAGCCCATGATGCCGTCTTCCGGATCGAACGGCACCGGACGCGACCGCACGCGCAGCACGTCCGCTTCCGGCGCCGTGGCTTGTGGATACTGCGGCGCCACCAGCGTGGACTCCACCCCCAGGCGCCGCAGATCCTGTCGGAAGCTGCGTATCGACGTCGATACACCGTTCACACGCGGGAAGTAGACATCCGAGACGATGAGCGGATGCAGGATCAGGCTCCGATCCACACCATGGACGCTGTACCGATCAACGCGCCCAACACGCCGCCCGCCAGCACATCCGAGGGATAGTGCAGACCCAGCACCACGCGTGACAGCGCGATGAGCACGGCTGCCGGCACCAGCACCACGGCCAGCACCGGCAGGCTGCTGCAGACGATCACCGTAAAGCTCAGCGCGTGCAGCGTGTGACCCGAAGGGAAGCTGAAGCGATCCAGCGGTTTGCCGGCGCAGACGATCGCGGCATGGGTCATGTAGGGCCGCTCGCGCACCAGCACGTTCTTGAGCAGGGCGTAGATTGCCAGCCCACTGACACCCGCCACGGCGCATTGCAGGGCAACCAGTCGCCCCTCGGCGCCGAAGAACAGCGCCAGCGTCGCAATCAGGGTATACCAGAGCAGACCATCGCCCAGGCGGCTTGCGATCTGGAATACCTTCAGCAGCCCCGCGGTGCGCACGGCTCGATTGAAGCGCCGGCAGGCGTGCAGCTCCGCCTGGTCCAGCCAGGCGATCGCGCCCAGAACTCTCGCCGGTGCCGTGCTTCTGGCCATGACGCAATGCTGTTCGCAGAGGGCGACAGCCGGATGACAGTGACGTTGCGGAATTGTTTCAGCGCCCAGCAGGTGCACAATACGGGAGTCATGTCACAGATCCCCGCATCGCGCCGCTGTCCGCAATCCTGGCTTGGCGAGCATCACGACCACCACGCTCGCCGCACGCAGTGGGTGGTGGCGCTGACTTTGGTGATGATGGTCGCGGAGATTCTGGGCGGCGCGTATTACGGCTCCATGGCGCTGGTGGCAGATGGCTGGCACATGGCGACTCACGCTGCGGCGCTGGGCATTGCCGCTCTTGCCTACCGCTATGCCCGCCGCCACGCGCAGGATCCGCGCTTTGCTTTCGGCACCGGCAAGGTCGGCGAACTGGCCGGCTTCGCAAGCGCGGTGTCGCTGGCCATCGTTGCGCTGCTGATCGGTGCGGAATCCCTGCAGCGCCTGCTGCATCCGCAGCGCATCGACTTCCTGCAGGCAGGCGCCATTGCCGTCGTGGGTCTCATAGTAAATCTCGTCAGCGCGGCGCTGTTGCGCCATGACCATGCCGATGGCGATGACGACGATCATCGCGACCACACGCAAGCGGCGCATCACGACACCAACCTGCGCGCCGCCTACCTGCATGTTCTGGCCGATGCGCTGACCTCGGTGCTCGCCATCATCGGACTGCTGGCGGGACGCTACATGGGGTGGATCTGGATGGACGCCGGCGCCGGTCTGCTCGGCGCGGCCGTGATTGCACACTGGTCGCTCGGACTTGCCCGCAACGCTGGCCGCAGCCTGCTGGATTCCCAGGACGACAGCGCCCTGGAACAGGCAGTGCGCGCCAGACTGCAGACTGTGTCCGGCAACGCAGAAATCACTGACCTGCACCTGTGGCGCCTCGGCCCAGGTCAGTTCGGGCTGATCGTCACGCTGCGCGGCCCGGGGGTAGACACACCTGATCAATACCGCTCGCAGCTGGCGACCCTGCCGCAGCTGCGCCACATCACCGTCGAGACCAACACCGCATGAAACGCGCGCTGGCATGGCTCGCACTAGGTTGTGTGCTGCCCGCCCACGCGATTGATCGTATCCACTTGCGCGCGGCCAGCATCGCGGCAGCCGACATGCAGTTGACTGATGTTGATGCCACGCTGCAGCTTCATGGTGCGGACCGCAGCACCGTTGACCTGCGCGCAGCGCGCCTGCTGCTGCCGAAAACCATCGAGGCGCAGACTGGGGTACTGACTGCGCTTCACGTTCACTGCACCAATCCGGTGGTGCGCGAACCAGTGTTCGACTGCCCCGCCGCAAGCTTGCAGGCGGTCAGCACGCTGTGGCCTGGCTTCCACATCGAAGGCAAAGCCAGCTTCCGCAGCGACAGCGGCGCCTATGCGGCCACTGGCGGCGGCATGCAGATCGCCGGCGCGCCATTGAGCTTTTCGCTGGCGGGCAAAGCCGCGGGACTGCAGGCAACACTGGCGCTGCATGGTCTGCAGCTCACCCAGGCAAAGCAGTTCCTGTTGGCGAGGAAACTGCCAGTACCCGACCTCACCTATGCAGGTACGGGTGACCTGGACGCGCGCGTGGTGCGGCAGGGCGAACGCCGCACTGCCGAAATCAGCCTGTCGCTGCGCGATGCCGGATTCCAGAATGCCGGCTTCACGATGATTGGCGAGAAGCTTTTCCTCACGGCGCGGGCGACGGCGGATCTCGCGCGCACGCCAACTGCGTTCGAGATGCAGATCACCGGCACCAAAGGACAAGCGCTCGCAGGTCCGGTACTGCTGGACTTCGACAAGAACCCGTTGGCGCTGACGCTGGCCGGCAGCTACGCACCGGACGCAGTGGAAATCGCGAGTTTCCGCAGCGTGCAGCGCGACCTGGCCACGGTGACTGGCACCGCCCGAGTCGCGCTCGCCCCTTTCATGGTGAAAGAGGCGTCCTTGCAGGTTTCCGACATCCGCTTTCCGGCTGCGTACACCAGCTACGCACAGCTGTCGCTCTCCACAACCCCCTTCAACCAGCTCAACACCACCGGCAGCGCGGAAATGCAGGTGCAGTTGCGCGACAACCTGCCGACACAGCTCGACCTCATCCTTCGTGATCTCGAGCTCAGTGATGTCAGTCGGTCTCTCAAGGTCGAAGGCGTGAACAGCGAACTGCACTGGACCGCAGGGCTCACCGGTCCGCCCCGACCTTCATGGCTGGCGTGGGAAAACTCCACCGGCTGGGGAATCGCTGGCGCCCGCTCCCGTCTGGATTTCCTGGTACAGGATCGCGACTTCCGGCTGACGAAGCCGGCGCGGCTGCCAGTCTTTGACGGTGCGGTGCTCATCAATGCGCTTTCCGCCGAACAGATCGGCACTGAATCCCTGAGCGGGGTATTCGATGCATTCATCGAGCCGATCAGCGTGGCACCGATTGCCACAGCTTTAGGCCTGCCGGAATTTGCGGGCAAGCTCTCCGGCCGGGTCCCAGGCCTTACATACAAGGACAAAGTGCTTACCCTGCAGGGCAATCTCGAAGCAGATGTCTTCAGCGGTCACATGGTGGCAAGCAACCTGCGCGTGCGCGAGCCACTTGGCGCCTGGCCCCGCCTGTACGGCGACGTTGTCGCGCGCAACCTGGACCTTGGGCTCATCACCAGCACCTTCGAGTTTGGCAGCATCACCGGCAAACTTGATGTCGACCTCACCGGCCTTGAAACCTTCAACTGGACTGCGGTCGCGTTCGATCTCACGATGGCAACTCCAAAAGGTGACCGCTCGCGCCATCGCATCAGCCAACGTGCCGTGCAGAACCTCTCCGATATTGGCGGCGGTGGCGGGGGGGTAGCTGCTGCGTTGCAATCCGGCGCCCTGAAATTCTTCGACGAATTCGGCTACGACCGCATCGGACTTTCCTGCCGCCTGCGCAACGACATCTGCCAGATGGGTGGTGTCGGTGCCGCCGGCAACGGCTTCTACATCGTCAAGGGCAAGGGCCTGCCGCGCATCGACATCATCGGCAACAACCAGCTCGTGGACTGGCCGCGATTGCTGGCGCAAGTCCGCGATGCGCTGCGCAACCCGCAGGGCATAGAGGTAAAGTAGGGCTATTCAGCCCAAGTTCAGCCGTCACCGCATTCAATGCAAGCATGACCAGGAGTACCACCATGTCGCACCAACCGCTTCGCGGCGTCGCACGCCTTGCCAAGATCACGCTGGCCAGCGTTGTCATCGCCGCCTGCGTCACCATCAATGTGTACTTCCCGGCGGCGGCTGCCGAGAAAGCAGCGGACCAGATCATCGACGCGGTGACCGGCTCTTCCGCCAACGGCGCGGCGCGACCAGCCCCCGCACCTGTCACGCCGCCCACGGGGCTGTTCCGCCGTCAGGAGTCGAACCTGCTGGTGGTTGCGCTGGGCAAGGTGCTGTATGCCGTCGTCCCTGCAGCGCAGGCGCAGGACGCCGTAAATCTGGATATCTCCTCGCCCGAGATCCGCGCCATCACCGCTTCGATGCAGGCGCGCTTCGGCCAGCTGCAGAAATTCTTCGACGCGGGCTCCCTGGGCATGACGCAGACCGGACTGATTGAACTGCGGGATCCAGCCAGCGTGGCGCTGCCTGACCGCGCGTTGATCAACCAGCTGGTCACGCAGGACAACAAGGATCGCGAGACGCTGTACACCGAGATCGCCAGGGCGAACGGCCACCCCGAGTGGGCGGCCGATATTCGCAAGACTTTCGCGCGACGCTGGGTGGAGCGTGGCGCGCGTGCGGGCTGGTACTACCAGAACGCCAGTGGCGCCTGGGTCAAGAAGTAAGACGAACGCCTGCAATTCAGCGGTATTTGTTGATCTCGTCCCGCAGCGCGCGCGCCGCCGTGCGCGCTGCATCGCCGAACCCTTCGCCGCCGCCGGCATAGATGATGCCGCGCGATGAATTGAGCACCAGCCCAAAGCCATCGGCAGCGCGACCGGCACGGACTGCAGCAGCCACATCACCACCTTGCGCCCCCACTCCGGGCACCAGGAACGGCAGATCACCGACGACGGCGCGAATCTCTGCAAGCTCCTCGGGATAAGTCGCACCGATCACCAGCATGCAGTTTCCGGCGGTGTTCCAGTCACGGGCCACACGTTCGGCCACGTGGCGATACAGCCGCTTGCCCCCGGATTCCAGATCCTGGAAGTCGCGGGCGCCGGGATTGGAAGTGCGGCACAGAATGATCACGCCGCGACCAGCCCACTTCAGATAAGGCTCGATAGAGTCTGAACCCAGATAAGGATTCACCGTGACTGCGTCGGCACCGTAACGTTCGAAGGATTCCTGCGCGTACTTGGCGGCAGTGCTCCCGATATCACCGCGCTTGGAATCGAGAATCACCGGCAGGCCGGGATGCTTCTCGTGAATGTATTGAATGGTTGCCAGCAGCTGGTCTTCGGCGCCCAGCGCCGCATAGTGCGCAAACTGCGGCTTGTAGCAGCAGGCGTATTCGGCGGTGGCGTCGACGATGCGCCGGTTGAACTCGAAGATGGGTCGCGGCAACGCCAGGATCTGCGCCGGAATCTTCTCAACCTCCGGATCGAGTCCCACGCAAACCAGCGAGTTGTTGCGTGCCGCCGCGGCGTAAAGCTGGCCGACGAAACCGCCGCGCTCAGTCACGCGTGCCGCTCCCGCGGTTCAGCAGCACCAGCGCCCATGCGTACATGGCCACCACGCAGACGATCATGATCGCGAAGGCCCCCGTCACACTCACATCGCTGGTGCCCAGGAAGCCGTAGCGGAAGGCGTTGACCATATGCAGGATGGGGTTCGCCACCGAAATCTTCTGCGCCCACTCCGGCAGCATGTCGATGGAATAGAACACCCCGCCGAAATAGGTCAGCGGCGTCAGCACGAACGCGGGAATCCAGTTCACCTGGTCGAAATTCTTGGCGAATATCGCGTTGATCAACCCACCCAGCGAGAACACCGCCGAAGTCAGCAGCACCGCACCCAGCACCACTGCGATGTTGTGCACCTGCAGGTGATGCGAATGCAGGAATATAAATACCAGCGCCACGGTGGTCACCACCAGGCCGACCATGATGCCGCGCAACAGCCCCCCGCAGACATAACCAGCCACGATCACCCAGTTCGGCAGCGGCGAGACCAGCAGCTCCTCGATGTGCTTGCCAAACTTCGCGCCGAAGAATGACGACACCACATTGCCATAGGAGTTGGTGATCACCGACATCATGATGAGGCCTGGCGCGATATAGGCGATGTAATCATGGCCGCCCATCGCGCCGATGCGGCGCCCCACGAGGCTGCCGAAGATCACGAAATACAGCGTGGTGGTCACCGCCGAGGGCACCAGCGTCTGGCCCCAGATGCGGATGATGCGGCCGAACTCGCGAATGATGATGGTGCGGAAACCGATCGCCCGGATGGTGGACATTGGCAGCGTTTGAGTGTTCATGGCGCGCGACTCTCCACCAGTCGCATGAACATTTCTTCCAGCCGGTTGACCTTGTTGCGCATGGAGATCACGTCCAGCCCCATTGCGGACAGCCGCACGAAGATGTCGTTCAGGCTCTGGGTTTTCGACATCTCGATATCGAGCGTGTGGTCATCGACCAGCTTCACCACGTAGCCGTCCAGCGCGGGCGCCGTGCCCAACGGATTGCGCAAGGTAAACAGGAAGCTTTCGGACTGCAGCTTGCGCAGCAGGTTGCTCATGCGGTCGCGCACAATGATGCGGCCATCATCAATGATCGCGATATTGCGGCAGAGGTTTTCCGCCTCTTCAAGATAGTGGGTTGTCAGGATTATCGTGGTGCCTTCCGCATTGATCTGGCGCAGGAAATCCCACATCGAACGCCGGATCTCGATATCCACGCCAGCCGTGGGCTCGTCCAGGATCAGCAGTTTCGGCTGGTGCATGAGCGCGCGCGCAATCATCAGCCGCCGCTTCATGCCGCCGGAAAGTGATCGCGCCATGCTCTTGCGCTTGTCCCACAGTTGCAGCTGTTTCAGGTATTTCTCGGCGCGCACTCGCGCCAGTCCGCGCTCCACACCATAGAAGCCCGCCTGGTTGACCACGATGGTCTCGGGCGATTCGAACATGTTGAAATTCAGTTCCTGCGGGACGATGCCGATGCAGGACTTGGCGCGATCAAGGTCACGGTCGATGTCGTAACCAAACACGCTCACCTTGCCGGCGGATTTGTTCACCAGCGAGGTAACGATGCCGATCAACGTGGTCTTGCCTGCCCCGTTGGGTCCCAGCAGCGCGAAGAAGTCACCTTCTTCCACATCCAGATCGATGCCCTTGAGGGCGTGGACACCATTCTTGTAGGTCTTGGTGAGACCCTGGGCAGAGAGCGCTTGCATCCGGCCATTCTAAAAGAAAAGGCCCCGCGCAGTACTCCCGCGCGAGGCCTTCTTAGGTCGCAATTGCCTTTACTTCGCGAGGCCGAAGAGCGTGGACGGCACCCAGCCCTCATTGCCGAGTTCGTCCGAAGCCTTCCACCAGATGCCTTCTTTCTCGCCGCTGGGATACAGCGTCATCCCTGGCTCCAGATCGCGCACGACCTTGGCCTTGGCATCGGCCTTTTCATACATCTTGCCCGGCTTCGCCATCGTCACCGACTGCGAAACATTGGCGGCCTTCGCATCCGGCGCGATGGACTGCACGTCAGCGACCATCTTGATGTACGCGTCCAGATACGCCGCGGTCACGACTTGGCCGATCTCGGTATTCGCGTAGCTGCTGGCGCCGCCCGCAGCAAAACCGCCGAAGAAGGCGCCGCCGCCCGCGCCCCAGCCCAGGTCGGTCTTCTTGGCAGTGCCCTGCGCCAGCGACACCTGTTCGGTGGAACGCACGTCGGTCAGCGTCAACACCACGCTTGCGGTCTTGCTCTTGAGGCTGATGCCGCCGGCCACGACGCCCGCCACGCCAGGCAGCAGGCCGCCCAGCATGCCGCCGATGTTCTTGCCGCCCGAATTCGCGTTCTTGTTGACGATGTCGGGGATCAGTACGTAGTCAGCGGCCGTTATCTGACCCTTGCCAACGTTCGAACCTCCGCGCAGGTCTCCGCCTCCCGCAAGCGCACGCTCGGCCTGGGCCGCCTGCAATCCCTTGCCCCGATCCACCAACGTGAAGCACTTTGATTCTGCGATGAACACCTTGATAAGCGCTTCGGGAGATTCGAGGCCCAGCTCCCGCCACCACTGCACCTCGGGCTCCTTCACCGCCAGAGTGCCGAATCGCTTGGCGCACTTGGGAATCTCGGGCGCGGGCTTTTCCTTCGCTGCTGCGGCGGCGCCAAACGACAATGCACCCGCCACGGCGAGTACAACCAGACCTTGCTTCAGGCGTACGTCTGACATTTTAGAACTCCCTGCTTCTGATTTTTAGGACGGTTCGGTTCGGCCAATGCCCCGGAAGGTAGCACATGCGATAATCCGGCAAAACTCGCGAGACCTGCCCCCACCCATGAACAGCCTGCTGACCCTGGCCGCCGACCCCGCAACCTGGCTGGCGCTGGCCACATTGATTGCCATGGAAGTGGTCCTGGGCATCGACAACCTGATTTTCATCTCGATCCTGACCAACAAGTTGCCCCAGGAGCACCGGGCCGTGGCCCGGCGGGTGGGCATTTCGCTAGCCCTGATCATGCGCCTGGCCCTGCTGGGCATGGTGGCGCTGATCGTCAAGATGACCACCCCGGTATTCGAATTATGGAACCACGGGTTCTCGTGGCGGGATCTGATCCTGATGGCAGGCGGCCTGTTCCTGATCTGGAAGGCCACCAAGGAAATTCACCACAACACGGACGCAAGCCACGGTCCGGACGTATTCGAGCCCGTCGCCCGCATGGGCCTCGCCGCTGCCATCGGCCAGATCGTTGTACTCGACATCGTTTTCTCGGTGGACAGCATCATCACGGCTGTCGGCATGACCAACGATATCCCCATCATGGTGGTCGCCGTCGTCGTCACGGTTGGCATCATGATGTTCGCCGCCACGCCGCTGGCAAACTTCATCCACAACAATCCCACGCTGGTCATGCTGGCGCTGGGCTTCCTGCTGATGATCGGCACCATGCTGGTGGCCGAGGCCTTCGGCGTGCACGTTCCCAAGGGCTACATATACTGCTCGATGGCCTTCTCGGTGCTGGTCGAGCTGCTCAACATGCGGGCGCGGCGCGTCAGGCAGCATCGTAGCGACGCGCATGGCGCACCATAAATGAATCGCTTTCTCCCCGATCCGTTCATCCCGGCAATGCTGGCAACAGTGGTGCTCGCCACGCTGTTTCCGGCTTCCGGCATGACAGCGTACTGGGTCGGCAATGCGGCCACCGCCGCCGTCATACTGCTGTTCTTCCTGCATGGCGTGAAACTGCCACGCGAGAATCTCGTCGCCGCGCTCACGCACTGGCGACTGCACCTGCTGATTCTCGGCACCACTTTCGTACTGTCGCCGCTGGTGGGCATGGCGCTCACAAGGCTCTGGCCCTCACTGCTGCCCGCCAATCTCTGGGCGGGTGTGCTGTTTCTTTGCGCGCTTCCCTCCACGGTGCAGATGTCGATCGCCTTCACGTCACTGGCGAAGGGCAATGTCGCCGCGAGCGTCACCTCTGCTGCTGCTTCCAACCTGCTCGGCATTGCGCTGACACCGCTTATCGCGAGCGCATTGCTGCACGCACAAGGCGGCGGCGCTACGCCGCTGTCGGGAATCTGGAAGGTAGTGCTGCAGCTGTTGCTTCCGTTCGTGGCCGGGCATCTGTTGCGTCCTCTGCTTGCCAACTGGGCGATGAAGCAGAAGCAGCTCATTTCCTGGTCCGACCGGCTAACCATCCTGCTGTCGGTTTACAGCGCGTTCTCCGCCGCGGTAATTGCCGGCATCTGGTCGCAGGTGTCCATCGGTACGCTACTCACGCTGGTGGCCGTATGCGCCACCTTGCTGACAGTAGCCATGCTGTTCGCATTCCATAGCACCGGCTTCATCGGACTCACGGCCGCGGACCGCCGTTCCGCATTGTATTGCGGCTCGTTCAAGAGCCTGGTGAGCGGCGTACCCATGGCGCGGGTGCTGTTCCCCTCCGCCGAGATCGGCGCCATCATCCTGCCCATCATGATCTATCACCAGCTGCAGCTGATGGTCAGCGCCACCATTGCACCCCGCCAGGCGAAACGCACCCCATGATTCCCTATCGAAAGAAGCCCGCCTTCCTGCCGCCCGCCGAATGTCCGCAGGCAAACCATAAACGACTGGTGATGCCGCAACCGCTGGGCAACTTCACGGCCGACGGCATCCACGAACCGGAACCTGCGCTGCTCAAGCAGATGTTCGACACCGGCGCCGTATTCATGATGGGCGATAATCCTAATCTGCCGGTTATGCCGGAGCGACCACGGCTGCTGGATTTCTTCCACTACCGCTTCAACGACATCGCCTTCCGTCACCTGTTGCAAAGCGCGAAGACCGCGCTGGATGCCGGCCAGAGCGAGACCGTGGTCATCGCCTGCCTGCTGCACGATATATCCAATGGCGCATTGATCCGCAGCGATCACGGCTATTGGGGGGCACAGATGATTGCGCCCTATGTCAGCGAGGAGGTGGCCTGGGCTGTGCAGTATCACCAGGCCCTGCGCTACTTCGCCGACGACTCGGTGGGGTTCAAATACCCCGATGCCTATAACCAGTTCTTCGGCCCCGACTACGAACCGCCGGAATACATCCAGAAGGCGCATCGGGATGCACGCAACCATCGCTGGTACATGACCTCGCGACTCATAACGATCTACGACATCTACAGCTTTCAGGAGGGCAAGGATGTCGACCCTGCCCTCTTCACCGACATCATCGGGCGGCATTTCCGCGAGCCTGCGGAAGGCCTGGGGTTCGACAATTCACCGGTTGCGCATATGTGGCGCACGATGATCTGGCCGAACAATTTTCTTTAACGCAGCCGCAAACCCCTATTTCGGAAGGTCACGGGGTCGGTGGCTTCCTGGGAGAAGGTGCCTGAGTGAAGTCTGACAACCAATTGCGGCGGTCCCTGGCCGGCCTGGTCCTCACTGCTCTGCTGCTGTTCGGCGGAAATTTATTCTCCCAGGTCTGTGCTGCCGCACCAGATCTCGTAAGTGCCGCGCGGCAACAAACCCGCGACGCGGTGACCTACGATGGCTCATACACCCGCATCGCCTACCCCATGGGCGACGTGCCACCTGACCGCGGCGTCTGCACAGACGTGGTGATTCGCGCCTACCGGGCGATTGGCATCGACCTGCAAGCCCTGGTGCACGAAGACATGCGCGCACACTTCGATCTATATCCGCGTCTCTGGGGTCTGCAGCAGCCCGACACGAACATAGATCATCGGCGGGTGCCCAATCTCCAGAAATTCCTTGAACGTGCCGACGCAAGAGTTCGCCCTGCGGCAGCGACCTATCTTCCTGGCGACCTGGTTACCTGGATGCTGCCCGGAAACTTGCCGCATATCGGCATCGTCTCTGACCGACGCGCACCGGTTTCTGGCAACCCGCTGATCATCCACAATATCGGCGCGGGACCAGCCGAAGAAGACATGCTGTTTGCCTATCCCGTCACCGGACACTATAGGTATCGTGTGCAATAGCGAGGCACCCTTGCTGATTGTGCCGGCGCTGCAGCAAGCTAGAATCTGTCATCGTACTACCGATCAAGACAGCCAGGATCACCGGCGGACGGGGGACCAATGCGTGCATTGCATTTGCTGGCATTTCCAGCAGCTGTGGCAATTCTTGGCATCGTCGGCTGCAATCGCTCACAAACTCTCGCCGCAGACAAGACTGCTGCAGCAGGCAATGTCGACGGCGCGCGCATCATCGCCGCTGAAAGAAATGCTGAATGGCTGAGCTATGGGCGCACCTACTCCGAGCAGCGCTACAGCCCGCTCGTCCAGGTCAACCGCGAGAACGTCAACACGCTGGGCCTCGCCTGGTATCGGGAGTTCGATGCCAACTCCGATCGCGGTATGGAGGCTACCCCGCTGATCGTCGACGGCACGCTCTATACCAGCACCAACTGGTCACGCGTGCATGCGCTGGATGCGAAGACAGGATCGCTGAGGTGGAGCTACGACCCACAGGTCGACGGTCAGAAGGCGCGGGACGCCTGCTGCGACGTAGTGAACCGTGGTGTGGCCATCTGGAAGGGCAAGGTATTCGTCGGCGCGCTCGACGGCAGACTGATTGCCCTGGATGCCGGCACCGGCAAGGAAGTCTGGTCGGTACAGACCACCGACACCGCCTGGCCCTACACCATCACCGGCGCGCCGCGAGTGGTAAAGGACAAGGTAATCATTGGTAACGGCGGCGCTGAGCTTGGTGTGCGCGGATTTGTCTCCGCCTATGAAGCGGCTACCGGCAAGCTGGCGTGGCGCTTCTACACCACGCCGAATCCGCAAGGTAAGCCAGACGGCGCGGCGTCCGATCAGGTGTTCGCCGAGCATGCCGCGGCCACCTGGTATGGCGACGGCTGGAAAAAGACCGGCGGCGGCGGCACGGTATGGGATGCGATCACCTACGACCCCGTCACCGACCTGCTTTACGTCGGCGCCGGCAATGGTTCGCCGTGGAGCCACCAGGCACGCTCCGATGGCAAGGGTGAAAATCTGTTCCTGTCTTCCATCCTCGCGTTGCGGCCCGACACGGGCGAATACGTCTGGCACTACCAGACCACGCCCGGTGACAGCTGGGACTACACGGCCACGCAACACATCATGACGGCGGACCTCACCATCAACGGCGAGAAGCGGCATGTGGTAATGCAGGCGCCAAAGAACGGGTTCTTCTATGTTCTGGACGCCGCCAGTGGCAGCCTGATCTCGGCGGAGAAGTATGCGGGGGTGAACTGGGCGGAGAAGATCGACCTTGCAACGGGCCGCCCCGTCGACAATCCGCGCACACGCTATCTCAAGGGCGGAGTGTCACGCCTGGCCGTCGGCCCGAACGGTGGTCACGGCTGGCAGCCAATGGCCTTCAACCCGCAGGAAGGCCTGGTCTACATACCTGCGCATCGCGAGGCTTTCACCTACAAACATGACAAGGCATGGCAGTTCGTGCGTGGTCGATGGAACCTCGCACTGGAAGGCGCGTTCGGACCGCCCGATACCCGTCCGGAGGACAAACTCTCCGCTGTCGGTGAAGCAGCGCGCGCGAAGCTGCCGGCCGCTGGCGGCTACCTGATTGCCTGGGACCCAGTAAAACAAGAGCCGCGCTGGATCACACCAGAGGACAACAGCTGGACCGGTGGCGTACTCGCCACGGCTAGCCGGCTGGTGTTCGCAGGTTCGGATAATACTTTCAATGCCTACGACGCCGCGACTGGCAAAAAGGTTTGGACCGACAGGACCGCCGCGGCAGTGATGGCCGCACCGGCCACCTACGAAATCGACGGTGTGCAATACATCGCCGTAACAGTTGGTTATGGCGGCGCCAATGCAATGATCGGCGGTCGCTATCCGCGGCGCCCCGGCCGTGTTTACGTCTACAAGCTCGGCGGCACGGTTCAGGCGCCAGAGTTCGCACCGCCGGCACCGCAGCCGCCACTGGATCTCAACAGAGCAACGGCTTCCACAGGCAATTCCGGCAATGGCGCCAAGCTGATGGCGGAGTGGTGTATGTCCTGCCACATCGGCGGCATCTACACGCCGGACCTTACGCGCTCGCCGCGTATCTACACGGCGCAGGACTTCGCGGCGGTTGTGCATAGCGGGGCACTAAGGCAGCGCGGCATGGGCAGTTTCGCGCAGTGGCTCAGCGAGAAGGATGTGGAAGACATCCGCGCCGCGCTGCTGGCAACTGCCAGGAACGCAAAGTAAAGATGTTCCTGTAGATGAAGAAACGACGACGGGGCTGTTACGCCCCATCGTCCAGTGGTCTGCGCGGCATTCAGGGGAAGTTGCCGCCAGACGAACTCGTCAGCCCTTGATCTTCAGCTGGTTGTCGACCGACTTGACGCCCTTCACGGCGCGGGCAAGTTCAGTTGCCTTGTTGCGCTCAGTGGCGGTTGACGCCCAGCCGGTGAGCTTCACCTTGCCGTTCATGACATCCACATTGACGTCCAGTCCGTCCACCTTCTTGGAGTCAAGAAGTTCGGCCTTCACCTGCGTGGTGATGACCACATCATCCACGTATTCGCCGGCCGTCGATTCACCACGAAACACATTGCAGCCGGCCATACCGAAAGCCAGCACGCAAGCCATAATCACCTTTGCACTTGCAAATTTCATTTTTGCTTCTCCACTCAAGACTATTCCCCGGATCGGGTGTGACAGAGCGTGCGGCAACAGCTTCGTCCGTGGCAGTGGCGGGCGGAAGATTGCCCTGTAAGACGGCTCCTATCGACCACTCTTGCTGTTTACGCCGTGCGTGGGCGATGTCCTACACCGCGTCAGAAGCTTAGGCCTACTGCACCACCCACGCGATCATTGCATTGTTGATTCCGACGCCGGACACCCCCGGCTAACGGAGGACCCCCATGCTTCACTATGCAGTTGTCTTTTTCGTAATAGCGTTGATCGCGGCAGTGTTCGGGTTCACCGGCATTGCTGCCGGCGCAGCCGGTATCGCAAAGATCCTGTTCGTTGTGTTCCTGGTCTTTGCAGTTGCCACTTTCATCTTTGGTCGTACACGTAACACGTAGGAGTCGTCACATGGCAACAACAGCCGAAAAGCTTTCGAATATCTCAGGTCGCGCCGAAGATGCTGTCCAAAAAAAGGGCAGCCAGCTGGGCAAGTTTCTGGACGATGTGGAGGATCTGCTCCGTCACGTCACGCCGCTGCAGGATTCGGACATCTCCCGCGCACGGCAGCGCGTTGAATCGTCCATCAACTCGGTGCGCACCACCGCCGAGCGCGGCATCACCCACACGGTGGAATCCACCAAGGCCGCAGCTAAGGCGACAGACAGCTTCGTGCATGAACGCCCGTGGACTGCCATCGGCATCGCTGCAGTAGCCGGTGCACTGATTGCTTCCCTTATCCGGAGCAAGTAATCATGGGGATTGCAGGCCTGGTACAGGTTGCCGCTCGACACCTGGGTTCATACGTTGAACTGTTGGGTCTAGCTGCAGTCGAGTACCGGGCCTCGTTCCGCAGACGAATTCTCCTGGGTGTCGCTGCAACGGTGATGGCGGTGGCGACACTGGTATCGGGCTGGACCACCGGGTTGGCGCTGCTGTGGGATACCCAGTGGCGACTTACCTATTGCATTGGCTCCGTGTTGCTATGTGTTGTCGCCACAGTTGTTCTGGCAACACTTTCCAGCCGGCGTGCCACGCCTGGTCCGCACATCAGGACACTCCGTGATGAAGCGGCGCAGGATCTCGCATTATTGCAGGAATGGCGGCGAGCCCAACAATGAGCGAATCCATGGAAGTCACCCGCAGGCAGCTGCGCCGTTACCTGCTACCTGCAGCAGACAACACCATCGAGCACGATGATGACGGCGACCATTTCCCGCGCAGCAAGGTCATGCGTTTTGCATTCAATCCTCGCAACCGGCGTATCTTGATGGTTTCCGGGTCCGTGCTGGCGGTACTGGTCACCCGTGTGGTCGGTGTCAACCGCTTGGGGCTGGTCACGGACGTCGCCCGTTCCTTCATGCGGAAAAAGGGCTGAAACGGGGTTTGACGGTCATGAGGGAGTTCACTCTGGCGCCGTTTGGCGCGCTCTCCGCCGCATCAATCAAGACCCATCTTGAGCTTTATAAAGGTTACGCAGAACAGACCGACGCGGTTCAGAAACAGCTCGTTGCCCCCTTGGCAGCCCAGCCCCCCTCCGTCTTCACCGCCCGTGAAACACTTGCGCGCAGACTTTCTTTTGAAGGCAATGGCGCCAATTTGCACGAACTTTTCTTCGAACAGTTTGAACAACCCGGCAAGGGCGAGGATCCGGAATTCTCATCGGCGTTGCAGCGACGTTTCGGGTCGTTCAGAAAGTGGCAGGAAGACATTCTGGAGCTTGGCAAGGCCCGTGGCCCAGGCTGGGTGCTCACCAGCTACCGCGCGGAAAACGCTTCGATCGAAAACTTCTGGATCGACTTGCACGAACTTGGCATACCTGCCGGCAGCGCCGTGCTGTATGTCGTGGATCTGTGGGAACACGCGTACTGGCTCGACTACGGCCCGAAGGGGCGCGACAAGTACATGGGCGACCTCTTTCAATACAGCAACTGGGCCATAGCCGCCAGGCGTTACCAGCAGGCACAGCGCAGGACGACATGAACAGCCGGGTCGATCCTCCCTCTGCTGCTGCGGCATCAGACGGGAAGCGGTTGACGCCTTGGGTGAGGGTGGCTGCCGGCGTTGCTGCGTTCGCGGCGCTTGTGATGAGCAGGACAGTCGCCGTGCCGCTGTTCGCCGCCGTCCTGCTGGCACTCGCGCTGTCACCTCTGTGTCATCAGCTATGCCGCCTGCATATTCCCCGCGGTCTTGCCTCCCTGCTGGCAGTGCTTATATTGCTCACGACCCTGGGAACAGCGATATACCAGGTGCGGCAACCACTGGTTGAATTGCTGGCACGGGGTCCGGACATCCTCAGGGTCGTTCATCACGAGGTCATGGACATCACCGACGGACAGACCAGACCATCGATAAGCACCGCCCGTACACGGACCGAAGAACAGCAGGCAGTGCTGACCATGCTTACGCCGCTTGCCACCGGATTTTCCCGCGCGCTGCTCGGCGCTGGCACGTCGATCGTGCTGTGCTTCTTTCTCCTGACTTCCGGTTCAGGCGTCGGGCGGGCGGTGCTGGTCGCGGTGCGCGGCAAGAGCGAGCGGCGCGCATGGCTCAGGGTTTGCTCCGCAATCCGTCAACAGGCCTCGCGCTATCTCTACCTGGTCACTGTCATCAATGTCGGTTTCGGCTTCGTCACAGGCGCCTTGCTGTGGACCCTTTCTGTGAAGGATGCAGCCGCTTATGGAGTAGTGGCGGGCCTGTTCAACTTCGTGCCCATCATTGGCGCGTTGATTACTGCAGCACTCATTTTCGCCGGTAGTTTCGCCGATCACGGCCTGGTGTCCATCACCTTCCTGCCGGTGGCCGCATTCCTGCTGTTGCATATCACCGAGTCACAGTTTGTCACGCCGCAGCTGCTTGGCAGGAAGCTGTTGCTCAATCCGCTGGTGGTGATCCTGGGCTTGCTGGTTGGAGCCACTGCCTGGGGCATAGGCGGCGCTTTTCTTGCCGTCCCCATTCTCACATCACTGAAGATCGCAGCGGATGCACACCCGGGTTGGCGACGCTGGGGGCAGGTATTGGGTCGAGGCGCTATCACGGACCCCGCCGGCCCGCCGCAGGTTGTCCACAGCAAGCCGGTCATTCGGGCATAGGCGCTGACTACTTGGTGGCCTTGTCTATTTTCTTGGCCGCATCGTCAATCGCATCATCTACCTTGGCTGCCACGGGCTCCTTGCCGCCGTTCTTGACGGTGTCCACCGCTTCATCCACTTCCTCGCCGGCTTTTTCTAGCGGCCCCTTCTTTTCGCAGGCAGCAAGGCCGAGACCCATGAGCGCAGCAATCAGCAGGACGCCGGCGCGGTTGCTTCCAATCTTCATTCGCTAACTCCTTGATTTTCGAAGCTGGACGAAATTGCCAGCTGCGGCGTGACTCAAGGTAAGGCGCCTGCCAGGCCAGCGCCAGGAGCTATCTGATTGGAGCGCATGTAGGAACAGTCCTACGCCTTCATCCGCGCGGCGCCATGGAGACCAACCGCTCCCGGCAGGTGTAGGCTACATATACCTGTTTCATGCACGCGACAGGACAGCAAAGGGGTTTGCATGTCACATATATTAATTGTCGACGACCACGCGGTCGTGCGCGCGGGACTGCGGCAATTTCTGCTGGACGATCCGCGCATCACCAAGGTGGATGAAGCCGAATCCGGGCAGCTGGCCATGGACGCACTGCGCCGCACCCGCTATGACCTGCTGGTACTCGACATCAACATGCCTGGACGCAATGGCCTGGACATTCTTCGCAATGTGACCAGCGCCCACCCTGATACCAAGGTGCTCATCGTCAGTGGCTACCCGGAGCGGCAATACGCCGTAAATGTGCTGAAAAGCGGCGCCAGCGGTTACATCTCGAAGGAGAGTGCGCCGGAAGAGTTGCTGAAGGCGGTGCATGCCGTGCTGGCGGGGCGTCGCTATGTCAGCGCCACGCTGGCTGAGCAGCTGGTGTCGGACCTGGATGTGGACAATGAAAAGCCCGTCCATTCGAGCCTGTCCGAGCGTGAATTCCAGATCTTCTGCAAGCTGGCCACCGGCAAGGCTGTGTCCGATATCGCCCAGGAACTATGCCTGAGCGTGAAGACCGTCAGCACCTACCGCAGCAGGGTTCTTGAAAAGATGAATTTCGTTTCCAACGCCGATATCACCACCTATGCGCTGCGCAACGGACTAATGCAATGACGCTGATGCCTGCCACGCATACCGCCGGAGCATAATGAACATCCTGCTGGTCGAAGACTCGGATCGCATTGCCGACCGTGTGCGTGATCTGCTGACCTCCGAACCGGACGTCAGCATTGTTGCCACGGTGCGCGACCAGCAGTCCGCCATCGACACCGCGCGCAGCGGTGATGTCGACGTCATGATTCTCGATCTGCAACTGTCGGTGGGCACAGGCTTCGGCGTGCTGGAAGCACTGGGCACGGAACGCCCGCCAACAATCGTGATGACCAACTACGCGTTGCCACAGTACCGCGATCTGGCGCGCCGCTACGGCGTGGAACACTTCCTCGACAAGTCAGTGGACTTCGATCGACTGCCGGAAATACTGGGCGAAATACGTCGGGCTGGTTGAGTCGCGCGGCTACGACGGGTCCCACGCGCCCACCTGCGGTCGCGTATTGGGCGTAATGGCAAACTTGATTGTCGTGATCGTGCCGCGGTTCGGCGCATTCCTGACGTCGCAGCTGCCACGGATGGCCTGCATGCGGAATTTCATCTGCTTGAGGCCATGGGCTCCGGTGCGCGAGCCCGCATTATCGGGCAGGCCGATGCCATTGTCTTCGACTGTGATAGTCGCATGGTCGCCGTCAACCACCATCTCCAGCCGCACATGACTCGCGCGGGCATGCTTCAGGACATTTGAAAGCGCTTCCTGCACCGTGCGGAACACGGCGATTGCCGCTTCGTGGTTGAGCTCGGGCTCTGCTTCGGGGAGATCCGTCGTCAGTTTGAGGTTGCCCTGCAGGCAACTCTGTTCCGCCTGCCAGCGCAACGCGACCACCAGGCCCATGTTGTCGAGCAACGTCGGCCGCAGTTCCTCGATAACGCGCCGCTTCAGCTCCACACCGGCCTTCAGCCCCGCGTCGATGCGTGCCCAGCGTTCTTCGGCAGCCGCATCAGGCATCTGCAGCTTGCGCCGCAGCTGCGAGAAGTCCATGCGCATCGCCACCAGCAACCCGCCCAGCTCATCGTGCAGCTCGCGCGCCAGCGCCGACTTTTCGACTTCGGCAATCTGCAGCATATGCTCCGACAGTTCCCGCAGCTCCGCCGTCCGGAGCGATACCTCGATCTCCAGCTCCTTTGTTGCCTGGTCGCGGCGCTTGATTTCATGGGAAATCAGCAGGCCGATGGCAATCAGGAGCACCAGTGTGAGAACCGTCGAAGCAACGTTGGCGAACCGGATGGCCGCAACCTGACTGTTCCATTGTGCGACGCCGTCGGAGATATGCTGGTTTTCACGGGATCGCAGACCATCCAGTTCCCTGCGAATCTGCGCCATGGCGTGCAGGCCGACATCGGTACTCATCAGGCGCAGCGCTTCCGCGCGGTTTCCGTTGCGCACCATGTCGATGGTGCGGTCCATTTCCCCGTAGTTGGTCGCCAGTGTGTTCTTGACGGACTGCAGCACCGTCACCTCGGACGGGTCCCGCAGCTCATACCACGAGATGAGCTGCGCAAGCAGAGCGGCGGTGTTCACCCGCCCTGAAGCGTATGGCGTCAGATACGCCGCGTCGCCTGTCAGTACAAATCCTCTCTGCGCGCTTTCCGCTGCCACGGAGGTGTAGATCAGTTCGTCGATCTGCCGCATGCGGTCTTCGCGTTCACGCAGCTCGGAGGTCAGATTGCGGGTTACTTCGCGCCTTGCCTCAATCAAGAAGTGCATGGAGACAACCAGCGCCACCCCCAATAGCAATGGCAGCAGCACGTAACGACGGTCAATGCCGCTGCGCAATACCTTTTTCATGTTCTCTAGTATCGGTCATTCCAAACTGCATGACAAAAAAGGCGCCATGAAGGCGCCCTTTACTTGGTCGCACTCGGATCATGGCGATTCAGAAAATCCAGGTCGGCGTTTCCATCGTCACATCGCGGTATTGGTCGGACATGCCCTGTTCCCAGGTGCTCCAGCCGGCGTTCATGCCATAGGGTGCCTTCTGCAGGAACGCATCGATCTTCGTGATGAGGCCCCTCTCGACCTTGAAGATCTCGGCAAGTTGCCAGGTATGCGGCTGCACCGGGCCAGCGACCACTTCGCGGCCATCCGGCGTTTTGAACTTGCGCGTCTCGCCTCCCGAGTGGTCGAAGAAGCCGAAGGCGAACACGATGCCACGCTCCTGGTCCACTGCGACAAAACGCCGGTCGCGGACGCGGTTGACGAAGTGGATCAGCCCGGACTGGAACTGCTCCAGGCAGGTCCATTGCCCGGAATAAACCGCTGCGGTCTTCGGATCCGACTTGGTCTGGCCGGCGGGCACCGGCGCATTGGTGGCACGTCCGCCGTTCTCATCACGGTTGCACTCCGGCGCAAAGGGGTAGTCGCCCTTGCCATCGTTGCGCTGGATGCCGCTGAAGTACTTGTTGCCCTGGATTACAAGGTCGGCGCGCGACATGCGCTCGTTTGCCGGCACGGCTTGCAGATATTTCGGATGCGTCGCCATGTTGTCGACGGTGTTGTACGTACGATTGTTGTTCTCGGACGCATTGCGCACCACGATCTGCTCCACCTCGGTGATCTGCTGGTTCTGCACGCGCAGGCGCAGCGCGAGCAGTGAGCCATTGAACTGCCCTGCGTCGCGATGATCCTCCTGGATGGTGGCGAGCACGGCCACCGAGCCTGCCGGAACGTCCGTGACGAACAGCCGGTACTTGCCCTTGCCCCTCATCGTGTTCCACAGACCATCGCCAATCAGCAGCCGCTGACCGTCCTCCGTGAAGCGCACGTTCGGCGACAGCGGCACCTTCTTCGGATCGTTAACAACGACCGCGTCGAGATAGCGCTCGACGAACCCTTCGAGGCAGGCACGATCGCAGGTTGGCTGGGCGGCCTGCGTCCATTGAATGCCGGAGAGCGCAAGTGCGCCAGTGGCTAATACGGCATGCGTAATTTGCATTCTATTTTCCCCCGACCGTATTTAATTCGTCGGCGCAGTCTGCTCCATCTGTAGGAAGGGGTCGACAGGAGTAGGACACTTCCTATCGCGCCAACCGGCACTGGCCTGCTGCCGCCACCCACGCCACAGATCAGACTCCAACCATGCACGACCGCCGGTGCGTGCCGGAAACGAAATTTTTCAATGCGGAGAATAAATATGATTGATCTCAGAAAGCCGCTGCTGGTTGCCCTGCTCGGCTCCTTGGCTGCGCTCGCAGCCTGCAACAAGCGGGAGCCGGCAGCCGAAGTAAATGCGGATGTGGCCAAGGCCGAGGCGGACAAGGCTGAAAACGTCGGCGATGCCTTGCAGGACCGGGCAGAGGTGTCCGCCAAAACGGCTGCCGATGCAGTGTCCGCCGATCCTGACGATCGCGGCGACGCCATGAAGGCACGCGCGGAGGCAGCCTACGACGTAGCCATCGCGAAAGCCGAGGGCGACATGAAGATTGCTAAACAGCTCTGCGATGGCATGCCCAAAGACTCGCAGCCAGCCTGCAACAAGAAGGCGTCTGGCGACTATGACGTCGCCAAGGCGCAGGCCAAGACTACCCTGGATGTCACAAAGGCTCAGGGCGACGCAGTGCAGAAGCTGGATAACAAGTAACTGCTTGCTTCGGAGCTCCGCCATGAACCAGCAACGAGCCCTTGAGACTACGCCCATCGCACTTGCCGTGATGTTGCTCGGCCTGTGCCAGCGTGCCCAGCGCACCGGTGGCTGAACTGGCGGAGGCGACGGCATTGGTTTGAGCAGGCGGATTCTGCGGGAGCGGGTCAGTTCGCACCTGGCCCGCTCGGTAGTGCGCGCACCGAGCTTGCAGCGGCGAAGCGGCTATCAGAGACAGGTAAGGCCGACTGACGTGCTGTATCGCCGCGTGGAGATCATCTTCTCCGACAATAGTGGCGAGTTTCCCGCTGGCTCGCAGAGAACCGCCAGCGCCCGATGACGTAATGCTGCGCCCCTGTCCGGCCCATCCGCTGAAGTAAATTCGGGCCGCCCGCCGCCCTCTCCGAGACGGTCGCGTAGCCGCCGTCAGTACCGTTGCCGTGGGCATCGGGCCCGGGTGGGCACCCGGCGACGGGCCAGCCACAATCCCGGCGACGCCGATGAACAACTTCTTGAGCAACATCCGCGGCACTACATTACCTTCGCCTGCGCACTGTCAACGAGGCCGCGCATGACCGACCCCCTCCAGGAATCCTTCGACACCTTCATTGCACGCTCGCTGGCACGGCCCGGCAAGTCCCGCCATGCGCGGGTTGCCGGCATTCGCATGCATTACCTGGAATGGCCGGGACCCGCCGATGCACCGGCCCTGCTGTTGCTGCACGGCTTTCTGGCCCACGCGCACTGGTGGGATTTCGTCGCACCCTGGCTCGCCGAGCACTACCGCGTGATTGCGCCTGATTTTGGCGGCATGGGCGACAGCGAGTATCGCGCCAGCTACAGCCATAAGCAGTTCTATGAAGAGATTGCCGGCATTGTGGATGCCACCGACATCGGCGGCTGTTGCGCCATCGGCCACAGCTTCGGTGGCCGGGCCCTGCTGTACGCCTGCGCATTGCATCCCGCGCTCGTTAAGCGGGCCATCGTCGTCGATTCGCGTCTGGGCTCGGTCAGCGACCCGTTGCGCGGTTTCGATGAAGAATGGCGCCCGAAGAAACGTTATCCCGACGAGGCCTCCATCCTCAGCCGCTTCCTGCTTCGTCCAGTGGAACCAGCGCCGGCATCCGCCCTGCAGCACATGGCGCGGGCCTCCATTCGCCAGGACCCAGAAGGCTGGGTGTGGAAGTTCGACGAGAATGTCACCCGCCTGCTCCAGAACCGCAGCCGCTCACCGGGAGTGAATGACACCATAGACCTGCAGGAAATGCGGATCCCGGTGGATTTCATCTACGGCGAGGAAAGCCAGGTGGTAACCCCGACCCGCGCCGCGCTGCTGGCGGGTTGCCTGCGCAACGTGCGCACGGTCACGGGCATTCCGTGCAGCCACCATCACCTGCCGATCAGCCAGCCCATCGCATTGCTGGCGCTGCTGCGGGTATTGCTGCAACAGAAAACAAGTTAGGCTTGGGGCGCATGGATACCGAGAAGCTGGCACACCGGCCGTATATTCCCGCACAAACGCGCCTGCCTGAGATGACGCTGCGCGCGGTGATCACCGGCACCCTGCTCGGCATCATCTTCGGCGCATCGTCGCTGTACCTGGTGCTGAAGGTCGGCCTTACCGTCAGCGCCTCCATTCCGGTGGCGGTCATTTCCATCACGCTGTTCCGGCTGTTGTCGAAGTTCCGCGTGCGCGATGCCAGCATCCTGGAACACAACATCGTGCAGACGGCGGGCTCCGCCGGCGAGTCCATCGCCTTCGGCGTGGGCGTCACCATGCCCGCCATACTTATCCTGGGTTTCGAACTGGAACTCACCCGCGTGCTGCTGGTAGCAGTGCTAGGCGGACTGCTCGGCATCCTGATGATGATCCCGCTGCGGCGGGCACTTATCGTGAAGCAGCACGGTGTGCTGAAATATCCCGAAGGCACCGCCTGTGCCGAAGTGCTGAAAGCCGGCGCATCGGAAGAATCGCGTGCTGCCGCGGATCCGGCTGCTGTCGATGCCCGGGCAATCGGCATCAGTGCCCGCACCATCTTCACGGGCTTTGGCATCGGGCTTGCCTACAAGGCCCTGAATGTGGCTTTTAAAGGCTGGCGCGACGCACCCGGCGTCACCTTCGGCGCACCACTGAAGGGCGGTTCCATTGCTGCAGAAGTCTCGCCGGAACTGCTTGGCGTGGGTTACATCATCGGTCCGCGCGTTGCGGCCATGATGTTCGCTGGTGGCTTCCTCACTTATCTGGTGCTGATTCCGATGATCATGTTCTTCGGAGCGAAAGTGCCCGGCATCATCGCACCGGGCACCGTGCCCATCAGCGAAATGGGCCCAAGCGCCATCCGCAGCGCCTACATTCTCTATATAGGTGCCGGCGCGGTGGCCACCGCAGGCATCATCAGCCTGATCCGCTCGCTACCACTGATCGCGGGCTCCATCAGACAGGGGTTCGGCGATGCCGCTGCCGCGCGCGCCGGCAAGGCCAGCACAGATCGCCGCGACCAGGACCTGCCCCTCAAGATCGTGGCAATTGGCACGCTGGTTCTGCTGGCACTGATCTGGATCGCGCCGCCCCTGCACATGAACCTGCTGGGCGCCCTGTTAATCGTCATCCTGGGTGCATTCTTCGTTACCGTGTCTTCGCGGCTCACCGGCGAGATCGGCTCCACTTCCAATCCAATTTCGGGCATGACCATCGCCACGCTGATGCTCACCTGCCTCGTGTTCCTGATCGTTGGCTGGACCGGTGGCGCCTATTACATCACCGCGCTGTCAGTGGGCGGCATCGTCTGCATCGCCTGCTCCAATGGCGGCACCACCTCGCAGGACCTGAAAACCGGCTATCTGATCGGCAGCACACCGAAGTTGCAGCAGATCGCCATCCTGTTCGGATCTCTCGCTTCTGCCTTGCTGATGGGTCCGATCCTGCTGAAGCTCAACGATACCGCCACGGTCTACGTGCCCATCGCGCAGGTCGCGCCGCAGGGACTCACGACCAATCCCGCCGCGCTTGGCGAAAGGCGCGAATCACTGACCGGAGTGCAGTCGAAGGAAGATGCCGCCAGCTACCATGTGTGGCACAAGACCGATCTTGTCGGCGCGCCCGCCGGCAAGTACCTGGTGAACGACGACGGCCAGGCGATATGGCTGGTCGACCCGGGCATCAATGGCGTGCACAACACGCGACCCGACGGCAGCGAGGTGCGCAAGTTCGATGCGCCCAAGGCTACGCTTGTGTCCTACATCATCAAGGGCATCCTCGACCGCGAACTGCCCTGGGACCTCATCCTCTTCGGCGCCATGATTGCGCTGCTGATGGAGATCTCCGGCGTGCCTTCGCTGGCTTTCGCCGTGGGCGTATACCTGCCGATTTCCTCGACCACACCGATCTTCATCGGCGGCCTGATCCGCTATTTCATCGACCGCATGCGCCGCAAACAGCCGGAAGCGCGCGCGCTGGATGAAACGCAGTTTGCCGCCCTCTCGGATCGCGGCCCCGGCGTATTGTTTGCGTCCGGATACATCGCCGGCGGCGCCATCGCCGGCATCGTCATTGCATTCCTGGCAGGTGTGACGGGCAGTTTCGATGCCAGCCTGCAACGCTGGTCCACCACCAGCAACCCGTTCTTTGAAGGGCCTCACGCGGACTTGCTGTCGACGCTGCCCTTCCTGCTGCTGGTTGTGCTGCTGTGGCTCGTGGCCCGCGGCAAGTGGCTGTCGCGGGAGTGAGCGACAAACCGGCTGGCACGAAGATCTCCCGTTCTGCGTACATTGAGCAGATCCTGCGTGAATTCGTGGACCTGTGTGCCAAGGCCCGGAAAGACGCACGGGAAGTAGCCGCGATCAACCGTCATTCTGCCCGGCTCAATGCGGAGCCTGCCGACGCAGGTATCCGTCGGAACCGCGGAAGGGCTCAAGCACAAGAGTGCAATTCAGTGTGATGGACTGATGAGCCTGGAGAAATCCAGACTGACCGACTACATGGGCGATTTGACGGCCGACAAAAATTGCGGGAACTCGACGAAGCGCTCTTGATCGCGCTTGCCTTGCCGATGAATCAAGCAGGGACCTAACGGTCAGCCGTCTTTGGCGTGCGCGGTGCGATGTCCGGCACTGGTCATGCGATCCAGCACACCCATCAACACCGCTGAAAAGACGAAAGTCATGTGGATGATGACGTACCACATCAGGTTGCTGTTTCCGTGCGGCCTATTGTTGATGTCCTCGACTTCCATAAACTTGCGTAGGAGGTGAATGGAGGAGATAGCCACGATGGAGGCTGCCACCTTCATCTTCAGCGTGCTGGCGTCGAGCTTGCCCAGCCAGCCGAGCTTGTCGGCGCCGCCTTCGTCCACATCAATCTTGGAGACGAAGTTCTCGTAGCCAGAGAACATCACCATCACGATCAAGCCCGCCACCAGCGACAGGTCAACCAGCGCCAGCAGCGACAGCACAATATCGGCTTCGCTGGCCTCGCTGATGTGCGCAAAAGCGTGGATAAGCTCCTGGAAGAACTTGAAGCCGAGGATGATTAGCGCCACCGACAGGCCAAAGTAGATGGGCGCCAGCAACCAGCGGCTGGCGAAGAACATGCGTTCGGCAAATTTTTCCATGATGTCCCCGATTATAAAGGCAACGGCGCCAGGTACATGGCATCGCCGCGATGTAGCGTCGCGCCGATGCCCGCAGTGGCATAGGCATTGCGGCCAAACACCACGCCACGCAACGCGGCATCAAAACGGTAACTCTTGAGCGTCCGCAGCGGCTCCTCACCGGTGCGGACGCCAGTCACATGGTCTATGGTCGTGATCACGCAGCGCGTGCAGGCCTTGGTTAGGGCGACACGGACCTCGCCCATCGCCAGCTCCGTCGCACCATCCTCGGCATAGGCGGGCACACCACCGAGCAAAAGGTTCGGCCGGAACCTTTCCACCGGCAGCTCGTGCCCGACCCGCGCGGCCAGGTCCGCAATCGATCCCTGCGACATCACCAGTATCGGGTAGCCATCGGAGAACAGCGTCGGCGCTTCCCGCCCGGCGGTCCAATCCTGGTTGGCAAGCCGCTGATGTCGCTTGTCGAACCGCATGAGGCGCAGCGGCCTGCCGAGCCAGTCCGACAGGAACTGCGCAGCTTCGGCACCGGCATCGAATGCCGGCACGCTCTTGCGCCACACCTGCACCTGACGCGGTTCACCTTCGTGCTGCAGATCAAGCGTCGGTCCCGCGCCTGCTGGCGATGACAACAACAGCCGACCAGCGGCAATGGCCGTGCCGAGCAGCGCCAGCCGCGCTTCATTGCGCTGCGTAACGAATTGCCCGGCCGGATCCACCACCATCCATTCGCGATCGTGAGCCAGACCGTACGCGTCAAGCACCGCCTCGCTGCAGGCAATGCCCGCAGCCGACTTGACTGGGTAGATGTAGATACCGGCGAGTACCGGCGTCATGGAATCGTACGCGTCTCGCTGCGACGCCGCCCAGCCGCAAGCTCGGCGCTGTCGCGCTGCGCGCCGGATTCCAGTCCCTCGACACACAGTTCGAGATAGCCACGCAATTCCGCGACTTCCCGGGCTTTGAGCATCGACAGCATCTGAGTCATCACCGGCGCACCGGCGCCGCGCGCGGCATTGAGCCGCTCCACACCAGCCGGCAACAGATACCACCGGTCGGCGCGACGATTGAGCGGATCCGGCCGCCGTTCGATGGCACCATCGGTTTCCAGACGACGCAGCAGGCCGGTCATGGTCTGGGCGGTAACCAGCAGGCGGCGCGCCAGCCGTGCACCGGCGATGCCGGGTTCCTGCTGCAGCTGGTCGAGCGTCACCAGGTGCGCAAACGACACATCGGAATTGCGCCGCAGCCGCTCATCAACCTGATGACGGAATTGATGCATCAACCGCTTCAGCAGATAGCCGATCTGCTCTTCCGGAGTTCGATTGCAGGAGCGGTTGGCAGTCACTTTTTGAAGATTCAACTGGCTTGCGAAAAATAAGGTGCCTGATATTATATCAGTGACCTGATATCCCACAAGCGGAAGTGACCGATGCGCCAGGACCCGACGCCCTTCCTGAGACCTCAAGTGTCCGGGAAAATTCTCATTCTCTGCCTCCTTGCCGCCGCGCTACTCCCGGCCTGCAATCGCGGCGCACCTGCAGCGGCTGCAAAAGCCGGTGCACCTGCAGCCACCCGGGCTGCTTCCATGACCATCACCACCACCCCGGTTCGCAGCGAACAGATTGTGCGCACCGTGCCGGCTACCGGCTCCATCTTTTCGTGGCAGGAAGTGATTGTCGCCGCGGAGGTCGGGGGTTATCGGGTTGCCGCCGTGCTGGTGGATGTCGGCACGCGCGTACAGAAAGGCCAGCCGCTGGTGCAACTGTCAGGCGATATGTTGCAGGCTGATCTTGCGTCACGCCAGGCCGCGCTGCGCAGCGCCGAAGCGACCGAAGTGAACGCTGCCGCCGCGTTGCGTCGTGGCGAGCAGATCGCCACTTCTGGTGCGTTGTCGGCTGCCGACCTAGACCGGCTGAAGGCCGATCAGGTTGCCGCGCATGCGCGCGTGGATACCGCGCGCGTGGATCTGCACACAGCCGAGCTGCGCGTGGGCTACGCCACGGTCAGCGCATCCGACAGCGGCACGATCACCTCGCGCACGGTCAGCGTGGGCCAGATCGCGCAGGCCGGCCAGGAGATGCTGCGACTGCTGCGGCAGGACCGCGTGGAATGGCGTGCCGAAGTGCCCGAATCGCAGTTGTCGCGCATCAAGGCAGGCCAGAAGGTGCAGGTCACAGCGGTTGACGGCAGCACACTCAATGGCAAGGTGCGCGCGGTGGCGCCCACCGTGCAGACCACCAACCGCACCGGCATCGCCTACGTGGATATCACCGGCGGCGGCGCACGCCCCGGCATGTTTGCGCGCGGCGCCATCGAGGCAGGCTCGGGTCCGGCGCTGCTGGTGCCGGTGACCAGCGTCGTGATGCAGGACGGCTACAGCTATGTATTCGTGGTGAAGGGCGGCAACACTGTTGAGCGTCGCCTGGTGCAGCAGGCCGGCATGCATGGTGACTCGATGGAAGTTGCCAGCGGCGTGGCTGCCGGCGATGTGATCGCGGTCAAGGGCGCGGGCTTCCTGAAGGATGGCGACACCGTGCTCGTCAGCAACTCCGCCGCGGCAACGCCATGAACTTCGTTGTTTCGCCGCTTGATCCCGCAACTGGAGAGGCATCGTGAACTTTGTAACGTGGTCGATCCGGAATCCGGTTCCGGTGATCATGATGTTTATCACGCTGGTGGTCGGCGGACTGCTGAGCTTCCCCAAGCTCGCAGTGCAGAACCAGCCTGACATCTCGTTCCCGGTCATCACCGTAAGCGTGGGTTATGCCGGCGTGCCGCCCTCGCAGATGGAAACCGAGGTCACGCGCAAGGTGGAGGATGCCATCTCCTCCATCGTCGGCATCGAGAACATCAACTCCACTGTCACCACCGGCTCGTCGCAGACACTCATCGAATTCCAGTTCGGCTCGGATCTTTCGCAGGCCATGGACGACGTGCGCGACGCCGTCAACCGCATCCGTCAAGATCTGCCGATCGACGCCACCGAGCCATTCATCTCACGGCGCACCACGGCCGGCATCGCGGTGCTCACCTTTGCCGTAGCTTCAGACAGCATGACCGACACCGAACTGTCCTGGTTCGTCGACCTGAACGTGATTCGCGACATCAGCGGCGTCGATGGCGTGGGTTCGGTCAGCCGCATCGGCGGCGTGTCGCGTGAAGTGCGGGTGGATCTGGATCCGGATCGCATGGCTGCGCTCGGCGTGACCGCCGGCGAGATTTCCAGCCAGCTCGGGCGCACACAGGTGGAACTGCCGGGTGGTGAAACGCGAATTGGCTCGCAAGAGCAGAGCGTGCGAACGCTGGGCACCATCGGCAGTGTGCAGGAACTGGCCGCCATGCCGGTCACTCTGGGCGACGGTCGCAATATTCGCCTCGATTCCATTGCCAACGTGCGCGATCAGGCCGCCGAAGTCCGCCAGGAAGTGCGTCTCGATGGCAAACCGGTAATCGGCTTCGCAGTCATGCGTGCCTGGGGGGAAGGCGCGCTGAAGGTGGCGGATGGCACACGCGTCGCCGTGAAGAAACTGCAGGAAAAATATCCAGCCATCCGCATCACGGAAATCAACGCGGTCGCCGACCAGGAAACCCGCAAGAGTTTCCATGGTTCGATGATCATGCTGGTCGAGGGCGCCATCCTTGCGATCATTGTAGTGTGGTTCTTCCTGCGGGACATTCGCGCCACGCTGATCTCCGCGGCGGCGTTGCCGCTGTCGATCATTCCGACCTTCTGGGCGCTGCACATTTTCGGCTTCTCGATGAACACGCTGACCATGCTGGCGCTGTCGCTGGTGGTCGGCATGCTGGTCGATGATGCCATCGTCGAAGTCGAGAACAACGTGCGCCATCTGCGCATGGGCAAGCCGCCACTGCAGGCGGCGACCGACGCGGCAATCGAGATCGGTCTTGCAGTGGTCGCCACTTCGCTGACGCTGTGCGCGGTGTTCATTCCCGTCGCCTTCATGGACGGCATTCCGGGCGAATTCTTCAAACCCTTCGGCTTCACCGCCACCGTGGCAGTGCTGTTCTCGCTGCTTGTAGCACGCGCACTGACACCCATGATGGCTTCGCGCCTGATGCGTCCGGATACCCACGTGGAGCAGCCGGGCCGGTTCAAGAATTGGTACTTGGCCAGTGTGCAGTCGGCGCTGCGGCACCGGGTCATTACCATTGCCGCGTCGACGGCGTTGATGGTCGGCGCTGGCTGGCTGGCCACCACCCTGCCCACCGGCTTCCAACCCGCCGAGGATTTCGGCTCCGTGAGCCTGAACGTGAGCCTGCCGCCGGGCTCGACCATGGAAAATTCCCGCGAAGTCGCCGAAAAGATCCGTGCCATCGTGAGCCAGTACAAGGAAGTAATCCACGTCAACATCACGGTGAGTCCGCGCAACGCGAGTACCTTCGTCACACTGGTGGGCAGCAAGCAGCGCATCCTGACGCAGCAGCAGCTGCAGCAGAGGATGATCAAGGATCTACGCGCCATCCCCGGCGTTCGTATCGGAGGCGGCGGCGGTGGTGGCGGCAATCCGGGCAACGGGCCGCTGCAGATCGAGCTGACCGGCGACGACTCGGCCACGCTCGCCAGCGCGGCAATGAATATCGAGCGCGAAATACGCACGGTTCCAGGCCTCAGCAACGTGACCACCAGCGCCAGCCTGCTGCAGCCGGAACTGACCATCCGCCCGCGCGCGGATCGCGCCGCCGAGCTCGGCGTGACGACGTCCGCCATCAGCCAGGCCACGCGCATAGCTACCAGCGGCGACGTAACCAACAACCTGTCCAAACTCAACCTGCCCGACCGGCAGATTCCGATCCGCGTGCGCCTGAACGACAACGCGCGCAAGAACATAGAGCAGATCAAGCTGCTGCAGGTGCCCTCTCGTTTCGGTCCAGTGCCGCTGATGAACGTGGCGGATGTGAGTCTCGGCGCCGGGCCGTCGCAGATCACCCGTTACAACCGCAGCCGCAACATCACGATCTCCGCCGACCGCGGCGTGATGCCACTGGGCCAGGCCGTGAAGACCGTCAACGAGCTGCCGTCGATGAAAAATCTTCCGCCGGGCATCCGGCCGGTGGAATCCGGCGAAGCCGAGATCATGCGCAATGTCTTCAGCGGCTTCGCGCTCGCCATGGTGATCGGCATCTTCTGCATTTACGCGCTGCTGGTGCTGTTGTTCCACGACATGTTGCAGCCGATCACCATCCTGTCAGCCCTGCCGCCCTCTGCCGGTGGCGCCATCGTGATGCTGTGGTTTCTGAATATGGACCTGTCGCTGCCATCGCTGATCGGCCTGCTCACGCTGATGGGTATCGTCACGAAGAATTCGATCCTGCTGGTCGAGTACATCGTGATGGCGCGGCGCGAACATGGCCTGTCGCGACACCAGGCGATTCTGGATGCCTGCAGCAAGCGTGCGCGGCCGATCCTGATGACCACCATCGCCATGGTGGCCGGCATGATTCCGATCACCATCGGCCTGCACGGGGATTCAAGTTTCCGCGCCCCCATGGGCGCCGCGGTGATCGGTGGACTGCTGGCGTCAACCGCACTGTCGCTGTTCGTGGTGCCGGTGATCTACACGCTGATGGACGATTTCGAGCACGCGATCAAGCGCCTGTTTGGGCGCTCAGCCAAGCCGGCTACTGCTGTGGATACGCCCGCGCATTGAGCGCCAGCCGCGCCACGGAAGTATCGAACACCGCCGTGCTGTCCGAGCTGGCGCTTGCGCAGAAGCTCAAATCGCGCAGCAGGCCATCCGCCACTGAATAGATCAGCCCATGCACCGCGACGGACTGCCCGCGGTTCCAGGCATCCTTCACCACCGTAGTGCGGCAGACATTCAGCGCCTGCTCCAGCACATTGAGTTCGCACAGGCGGTCCACCGCCTCGGGGCCACCACTGGCGAGCAGCTCGGGATGTCGGTCACGGATGTCCTGCACATGCCGTAGCCAATTGTCGATCAGCCCCATCGATGCCGAACCCATTGCGGCGGCAATGCCGCCGCAGCCGTAGTGCCCGGTGACAATGATGTCCTGCACCTTCAGTACATCCACGGCGTACTGAATCACCGACAGGCAGTTCAGGTCGGAGTGCACCACGAGATTCGCCACATTGCGGTGCACGAACAATTCACCTGGTGCCAGATCCACGATTTCGTTGGCCGGCACGCGACTGTCGGCGCAGCCGATCCACAGGTATCGCGGACTCTGCTGCGCAACCAGTCGCTTGAAGTAATCAGGATCCTGGTGCGTGACCTTGTCGGCCCACAGCCGGTTGTTGTTCAACAGCTGCTCGAGTCGTTTCATGGCGTGCATGTTAGCAAGCGCCGACCGACTATGGACTGCCAGCTAGAATGGCCGCGCATGAACAGCTTCGACACAGTCATCGTCGGCGCCGGCGCGGCCGGCATTGCGGCCGCGCGCCGTCTTATGGCGGCTGGCCAGCAGGTATTGGTGCTTGAGGCACGCAACCGTGTCGGTGGCCGGGCCTTCACCAGCCTGTCGCTCGGGGTGCCAGCCGACATGGGCGCCGCCTGGCTGCATTTCGCCGCAGAAAACGCCTGGACGCGGCTGGCCGATGAAACTGGATTTGCCGTGATTCGCCGCGAACCGGGCTGGGGCGCCGCGACGGGCATCGGCGCGCGCGAGCCCAGCACCGCAGAACGCGCGGCGGCGCAGGCGAGCTATTTGCACTACAACGAATTGATCGAAGCAACTGCCGCCGCCGCCCGCGACATCCCGCTCAGCGACATCCTGCCCCGCGAGGGCTACCGGACGCGCTTCGATGCAATCATGACTTGGGCGGTGGGCGCGGAAAGCCGCCAGGTTTCCACGCTCGATCTGGCGCGCTACGCGGATTCGGAACACAACTGGGCGGTACGGGAAGGCCTGGGTGCGGTAGTAGCGGCAAGTGCCGAAAATCTGCCGATCCAGTATGGCAGCGAGGTCACGGCCATCGACTGGTCCGGGCCTCTGCTGCGCATCGACTGCAGCAGAGGCCGCGTCGAAGCCCGTGCGAGCATCGTCACTCTGCCCACTGCGGTGCTGGCGCAGGGTGCGCTACGCTTCACCCCACAGCTGCCCGTTACGTACACCGATACATTCCACGCTCTGCCGTTGGGCATAGTCAACAAGGTGTATTTCAAGCTTGGTGCGGGGCAATTTGCCGATGGCGTAAGCCGGTACTTCATCGGCACGGACCACAGTTCCCGTACCTGCAGTTACCAGGTGTATCCGGCCGAGCAGCCGCTGCTGTGTGCCTACTTCGGCGGCGACCTGTCGTGGGAACTGGAACAACGCGGCGAGCTGGTGGAATTCGCGCGCGAGGAATTGCGCGGAATCTTCGGCGCCGGATTCGTCAGTGAACTCGGAGCCCATATCGCGACCGCCTGGGGCAAGGATCCGCATGCACGCGGCTCCTATTCCGCCGCGCTGCCAGGCAAGGCACATTGCCGTGCAATTCTCGCCCGCCCGGTGACGCCACAGCTGCTGTTTGCGGGCGAGGCCTGCTCGACGCATTACTACGGCACTCTACATGGCGCCTGGTTGTCAGGCGTCGCGGCGGCGGAACAGTTGCTATGACGCAGCCTTCTGGGCCGAGACCCACTTCGCGAATGCATCGCGCTGCGCGGTAGTGAATGCTGCGGGAGACCTGACCGGCGCGGCGATCCAGTCGCGCATCGCCTGCAGCAGCACGTTGGCATACGAAGGCGACAGCTTCACCAGTTTCGCGAACGACGCCTTCGCGTCGTCGAGACGGCCGGTCAGCAGATACAGCTCGGCCAGATACTCGATGGCTTCCGGATATTCCGGCTGCAGCTTGAGTGCTGTCTCATAAGCCGATAGCGACTCTGTGTAATCGCCCACGCGCCGGCTGGTGTAGCCGACCATGTTCCAGGCCTCTTTCATGCCCGGGTCTGCTGCGGCTGCTTTGCGAAACTTTTCGCGCGCTTCGGTGTAGCCCTGTCGCACATCCGCTGGCGCGCCTGCCTTGGCTTCCAGCTGCTGCGTTTTCTCAAAACGCTCGAAGCCCAGGTTGTAATTCAGGCGCGCGCTCATTGCCGGGTCGTCGGCCAGATTCGGGGCGTCGGGGGGGATCAGGTTGCCATTGGCATCCGGAATGGCCTGGGCCAGTGGCGCCAACAGGGCCAGGAGCAAGGCACAGAATCCGGGATTCAGACGCATGGGCAGTTCCTTCGGTTGGCCCCTATCGTAACCGAACACGGTTACCCGCTAAAATCACCGCATGAGTCTTTCGTTACGCGATCAATTGATCAAAGCTGGCCTGGTCACCGAACAACAGGCGCAGCGCGCCGAGCGGGACCAGCGCCAGAAGGACTATGTTGCCCCGCGCGGCCGCAAGAAGCATACCGGCCCCACGCCGCAGCAGTTGGCCGCCCAGAGGGCCGCCGCCGAGAAGGCCGCGAAAGACGCCGAACTGAACCGCCGCAAGCAGGACAAACTCGAGCGGCGGGCGAAGTTCGCCGAGATCAAGCAGCTGGTTGCCACCCATCAGGTGCCGCGCGTCGAGACCGAAGATTTCTACAACTTCCAGGATGGCACCAACATAAAGCGCGTGCCGGTGAACCCAGCGCTACGCCAACAACTGGTGTGCGGGGCCCTGGCGATCGTGCGTTGCGAAGGCCGGTATGCCTTCGTACCAGCGGCCGTGGGAGAACAGGTGCGCGTCCGTGTGGAACGCGCCCTGATTCACCACAACAAGCCTGCCGCCTCACCGGGCGACGACGATCCCTACAAAGACTACGTGGTTCCCGACGACCTCGTCTGGTGACCCACATTGCGCTCGAAGCGCGTCAGAACTTCAGGCTTAACCCGACGTATGCCGCGCGACCAGGCGTCGCAGTCGTATAAATCTCCTCGTACTTCTCATCGAGCAAGTTCTCGATGCGGCCATACAGCTTCGTGCGGTCGCTCAACCGCATGTCCATTCCAAGATTTACCAAAGTGAACGATTCCAGTGTCACGCGCGCCGGGCCTGTCGCCGTGAAATTGTTGTCGAGCATGTCACCGTTGTAACGCACGGTGAGATTCACGCCAAACTGATCCGACAGCGCGCGCCAGTTCACATTCAGGCTGGCGATAGTATCCGGGCGCCGGATCTCCTTCACCGCAGCTTCCCTGGCGTTGAGATGCGTATAGGCCGCAGCAACACGCCACTGCGCAATGCGTGCCTCCGCGGTCAGTTCCACGCCCTTCTGCTTCGACAGCGTGGTGCGATTGCCGGGGCTGGCAACGTAAGTGGGCGGCGTGAAAATCGTGTAGATCTCGTCTTTGAGCTCGTTGTCGAAGTAAGTCACGCCGAGCAGCACCTGCCCGCCTGCCAGCGACTGGTCAACACCCACTTCCCAGCCCTCTGATTTCTCTGGCTTCAATGCTGGATTGCCGGTGAAAGTGCTGGGGTCGTAGCCGTAGATCTCGGTCGGCGTCGGGTTCTTGATACCGGAGCCGGCGGCTGCACGCAGCCGCGTACCGTTGTCGAACAGGTAGCTGCCCTGCACCCGATAGGTCATGGCGTCGTCGAAGCGCTTGTTGTTGTCACTGCGCAGTGAAGCGCCAAGTCCCAGCCGTTCGCTGGCCATGAGGTTGTACTGCGCAACCAGTCCCAGGTTGTTGACGCTGTGCTTTTCTGCCTGCAGGGTGGTAATCCCCGCGCCGGTGTTCTGGAAGCGCTCATCTTCGTAGTCAGCGGCAATGGTCAGCAACTGCGCAATTGCATCGCTGCCGAGGTGAAACGTCGATTCGTACGACGCCTTCATGCGGCTGCCCTTGTCACCATCGGTTCGCGCGCCCCCGGAATTGCTGGACCGCTTCGCATCGACACCCTGCACGGCAAATGCCTGCTGCCAGCGCCCACCCGCGGAATCCAGCTCTGCGCGCACCATGCCCAGCAGCGAACGATTCCTGTAGAAATCGTCGCTGTCGATCACAAAGCCATAGGTCGGCGATGTGAAATCGAAATCCTGATCGTTGTTGTCGGCTTTCGTGGTGTTCAGACGCAATACCGACTTGATGCGGAGATTGTCGCTCAACGTCCAGCCGAAGCGGCCACTCAGCGCGATGTTTCTCGCGCCCACATCCCGCATTCCGTTGCGCGCCGTGGGATAGCCGTCGGTGTTCTGCCAGCCACCGCTTACGGCGTAGTCGAGCATGCCGGACTCGCCGCCGAATCGTGCAGCGGCATCCCAGGTATTGAAACTTCCCGCTTCCAGACGCGTGCTGGCGCCGGGCGCCTCCCGGCCGCTCAGGGTGGTGTACAGGATGACGCCTCCTATGGCGTCCGAACCGTACAGCGCGCTTTGCTGGCCACGCAGCACTTCAATCCGTGCGACCTCGTCGGCAATCAGCGTTCCAAAATCGAACTCCCCGTAATACGGGTCCGAAACCTCGACGCCGTCGATCATCACCAGTGTGTGGTTGCTCTCGCTGCCGCGAATGCGCACCTGCGTCTGGCCGCCGACAGCTCCCGACCGGCTCACGGCAACGCCGGGAATATCGCGCAACACATCAGAGACAATGCGCACCTGCCGGTTGTGCATGTCATCGAGTCCCACGATGGATACCGAAGCGCCCAGCATGCTGCGCGGAATGCCCTCGGGTCCGCGAGAGGCGGAGATGACTATCTCGTCCAGCAGGATATCTTCCTCCGGCACTCCGGCAGCCTGTGCTGCAGTGATGAGAAAGATAGATCCCGAAACGGCCATGCTGATTTTCGAATTCATGTAAAAAAACCTTGATGATTGTTCTGATAAATCGCCCGGGCTCCGGGCGAAAAGACGCTGCAGGCAAATGCCCGGGGACTATCGCATCACGGCTATCACCGCCTTTGATTCGGAAACGCTGGCTTGACCTGCCTTGTCGATAACGGTCTGGTACTCGTTCCACGCCAGCGCAAATCCGCTTCGCCACCGACTTATCGCCGGAATCGAAGCGTGGCGAGGCCCGTGGCCTACCCGATGCGGTGCACCCCGTGAAACTCCGGAGAATTGGAATTCCTGGCTGTAGACCGCTGTGTTGCCTGCCTTGCCTTCGCTCCATGCGATACCCAGCCGATCGCCGTTCCAGGCGGCATACGCACCCATGGATTCATCCGGCGTGTGGGTGACCCTGATGCCGCGCGTATCCATGGGGAAGCGCAGTGCGGACTCATCACCGACAAAGAGGTAGATCTCGGAATTTCCGTCCCGGGCGTCCACCCAGGACAACGCTGCATGATCACCAGACAGGGATACATCCGGATAAACGGAATCATGGCCGTCATCGCTGCTGAGAAGTTGCTCCGCCGCGCCGTCCTGCCCCACAGTCAGAAGATGCAGCTCCCTGGCGCGGCTGTCGGTATGCGCGTCGTAGACCACAAGGAATGTGCCTTTGGTGTCCACCGCAGCATTCAAATTCCAGGTATCAGTGCTGACGCTGGCCCTGCGCTGCGGCGATTGGACATAGGTACCATCGATCCCGACTTCCGCAGTCCACACTGCAGGCTGATCGTCAGCAGGCGTCTCTATCCATGCAACCCATGCCTGGTCGCCGTGCAACCGTACAACTGCATTGCGGCCCATTGCGCCCGCTGCTGACAAGGCAAGGCGCCACCGCGCCTGCCCCTGCTGACTGAATCTGCCGAGCCACGCGGTCAACGCACCAGTTCCAGGATCCTTCTCGTACCACGCCAGCAGCAGATCTTCGCGGAGCAACTGCAGATCCGGTTCGAAAGCATCGAGTTTCGCGTCGGTCACGCGTATCGGCGGACCGACGGGCACCGCATGAGCATCCAGGCCACGGATCCAGATGGCGTTGCCACTGCTGCCGCCGTGCCAGCCGACCACCATGCGTTCGCCGTCGGTTGCCAGACTCAATTCATAGGCGAGGTGCCCGGGCGGACTAAGCTGCGTAGCACGTACGCAGGCTGTCAGCATCGCGCAGCAGACGACGCCGCAGACTGCAATTGAGCGGGTCATTGCCGAATGCGCTGTGCCCCTTGCCTGCATTCCAGCAAACCTGTTCAATGGTGCCGCGTATCGCGATGGCCGTATTCCGGCGTATTGAGGGAAGTTCATGTTCAATCCACGTGTGGGCGCGCTGGTGCTGATGGTTCTGGCGGCGGCCGCAACCAGGCTGCTGCCACATCCTCCCAATCTGACCGCCATGACAGCGTTGGCGCTTTTTGGCGGCTCGTATTTTTCCGACCGTCGCCTGGCTTTTGCTGTGCCGATGCTGGCATTGCTGTTGAGCGATCTCGCGCTTGGCGTTTACTGGTCGTGGTCATCTATGGCAATCCAGCCGCAAATGTGGGTGCAATATTTGGTGTTCCTGCTGATTGTCGGCATGGGTCTGGTATTGCTGAAAGACCGCAGCTTCACGCGTGTGGGTGTGGTTACGCTGCTGGCTTCCTGCGTCTTCTTTGCATTGACCAATCTTGCTGAATGGGCCTTCCAGTCCTGGTATCCAAAGACTGCAGCGGGCCTTGCGGCAAGCTATGTGGCTGCCATCCCTTTCTTCCGCAATACCGTGGCAGGCGACGTTCTCTATTCCGCGCTGCTGTTCGGAGGATTCCGGTTGCTGGAACACCACTACACCGTCCTGCGTCGGCAGGATGTGCCGGTGGGCGTTGCATAGCGAATCTCAGCGGAAGCTTCGACTTGCAAGTTGTACCTATTCCCGTGAACGGAACGCGGGCAACAACATGCAGCCATGTGGGGAGCGGCGCCGAAAGGCGCGGACTCCCGCAGCACGAACCGCCTGCTCCTCCCACGAGAGCCCGACAGACTTTTCATCCTGCGGGTTTGAACCCGTAGGACGGCTGCGGCAGGTCTTCGGACTCTCGGGCTTAGGTCGGCTTACGCCGACCGCTACTGGGCACACTTCCCACAAGCCCCTTGGGCCTGCAGTGTTTTCGTGCCGTTCGTTCCCGATCACCGCTGCGGGGCAGTTCCGGATTTTTTCCCCTGGGGGAAAGACACCGGATTCCCTTTTAATCCTGCCCTGCCACCATTGGCTGGGCCAGGAACCGCTGGCAGATACAAGATATTGTGAATACCCCCGGAGCGTCAACTGCCGAAGGGAATCGTAGCCGTCGTCCCACGGTCAGCCTGCGTTCAGGCTGACTGGCCACAATTGGCATATTCAGTAAAAATCCCGCAAAGCTCAGGAGTAGAGACATGAAAACGATGCGGACTGTTTTGCTTGCTGCGATGGTGGCTGCGGGCTGCGCCAGTGCCATGGCGGCAGAGCCGGAGCAGGCTTCCATTCCCTTTGTGAACCAGAGCCAATCTATCCACGGCTGGCAGGCCGATGGCCAGCAGGGCATATGGATCGAGGACGCACGCAAAAACTGGTTCTACGCGAAGCTGCAAGCACCCTGCATGGGGCTGGAGTTCGCGGCGGCCCTGAAGTTCGAACCCAAGACCATGAATAGTCTGGATCGCTTCGGTTACGTTGTGGTCCCCAACAACGCTCGCTGCCCGATTGCCAGTCTGACCAAGAGCGCGGCGCCGCCAAAAGAGAAGAAAGGCAAAGCCAAGTAACAGCGCATCGGCAACCAGGGCGGACCCTATACAGCGGCCCGCCTTGCCCTGCAGCCCGCTCTGCCGCGGCCCCCGGATTTGCCGGATTTCGTGCATTTCCCGAATAACACGGATCAGCGCGGGGTGAACACGTTACACTGACTGCGTTCGCGACCCTTTTTGCGTGTCTTTCCCGGGGCTCCCTTCCGTCGGAGCTACCTGTCGGTCAAGTCTGAAGCGCCTGCGAATCCGCCGGACAGCACCAACGCTGTCAATTCCTGTCTGTCGATTTGCGAGTACTTCCCATGACCAAACTATTCGTTGGCAATCTCCCTTTTACAGCTACGGAAGACTCCGTGCGCGCACTGTTCGCTGCGCATGGCACCGTGGAAAAAGTTGCCCTCATCACCGATCGCGACACGGGTCGTCCCCGCGGATTTGCGTTCGTGGAAATGGCGCAGGCCGACGCCTCCCGCGCCATGCAGGGCCTTAACGGCACTGATTTCGACGGGCGCGCCATGAAGGTCAACGAAGCCCAGGAGCGTGAGCGCTCGGGCGGTGGTGGCGGGGGTGGCGGCGCGCGCCGCTACTAGGAGAAGCAGGTGGAAAATCTGAGCCTCGAAGTGGCCTTCGCGCGATACGGTGCGCAGGCCATCAACAAGCAGCGCAGCCTGTCTGCGCTGGCGACCGACGGCAGCTTGGTGCTCAGCTGTGAGTCGCTGCATTTCAGCAGGCCCGGCATCGGCATCCTGCGTTACAGCAGGCGCCTATCCGAACTGGCTGACACCAAGGCACGTGTTACCGATCTGCGCACCCAGCTCACTGCCGCTCTCGATGCGGGCACGACCGTGCGTCCGGTGGTGATTACTGCCCCAAAGGGGCTGGCCAAGCGCGTGATTCATGTGCGCAGCGACCTTGAAGGTCGCGTGGTGGAATTCGACGGCGACAGTTTCTCGGTGGACTTCACGCGTCCCGTAGCGCCCCCGGACGAGCCCAAGCCCAAGCGCCGCAAGCGTTAACCATTCTCCCCGACGGCCGTTCGGAGGGATCATGATTACAAGACTCGCTGTAGTCGCTTCGTGCTGCGTCGCTGCAACCGCAAGTGCTGCCGACAATGGTTTCTATCTGGGCCTCGGTGCGGAACGCAGTGATTTCAACATCGATGCGGCGATCAAGAACACCGATACGGGCTTCAAGCTGATCGGGGGTGTCAGGCTGCTCGACAGCTTCGGGGTGGAGCTGAACTACGGCGACCACGGCAAGGCAACGGTGCCTTCGGGTATCGCCTGCGTTGCACTGGTTGGCCAGAACTGCCCCGACACTTCGCACGTTGCTGCAAAAACCCTGGCCGCCTACGCGGTGGGGTTTGTTGATTTTCCGCTGCTGGACCTATTTGCAAAGGCTGGCCTCGCCAGGGCGGACGCCAAGTTGACCACTCCGGGACAGCCGGCTTTTCGCCACACCGATGACGATACCGATTTTGCCTGGGGCGTGGGCGCACAGGCGCATTTCGGCAGTCTTGGCGCGCGTGTCGAATTCGAGCAATTCAAGCTGTTTGGTGACGAGAAACTCCGCGTGATCTCCGCGAGCTTCGTCTACACGATCCTCTAGCTGGAACCATCCTCTGGCTGGAGATGTTGCCACATGCGGCATGTGGCAACCGGTCGCTTTATCCCGCAAGCGTACTGCGCAACATCCACGCAGTCTTCTCGTGTACCTCCAGCCGTTGCGTCAGCAGATCGGCAGTCGGCTGGTCATTCGCCTCGCTGGAGACCGGAAACAGTTTGCGGGCCGTGCGGGATGACCCAGCGCACGGATACGCTCCGCAATCAGGTCAAGCGCGGTCCACTGCTCGGTGTACTGCGCCATGAACATCAGATGCAGGCTGTTGAACTGCGGCCCGGTGACATTCCAGTGAAAATTGTGTGTCATCAGATAGAGCGAGTAACTGTCTGCGAGCAGCGCCGAGAGGCCCTCCACGATCTTCTTGCGATCGCCCGCTTTCAGGCCGATGTCGATGTCTGGAATCTTGCTTTTCTTCATGCCAGAACTCCTCGGTCCATGGGCATCTTGAGCATAGCGCGTCCCGCGCCAGCCCTGCAGCCAAGGCCTGTCAGAGTGACGTTTCAGTTTGAATCATCCAATGAAATACTAAGTCGGACCGGAATGTTTGCTGCCGCAGCTTTGACATCCGCTGCAGCGTAGGGCTCGTCTGACACAAGCAATCGGCCCAACTTGCCATCCCCACGGCGGCGGTATGTTTTATCATGCTGAAATGACTCAAAGTATTGCGCTTGCACGTGTTTTCTTCGCCGGCGCAATCCTCGGGCTTGCTGGCTGCGCCACTACACGCTATCAGGCGCCGCCTGCGGTGATTGAGCAGCCCCCGGATGTCACGGCCAACGAAGCCGTGGCTGCGGGAGCCGGCGCCGAGCAGCGCGCCACGACAGAAGCCACCGCCGTTACGACTTCCCTCGAAAGGGCCGCACGCGCCGAGCGAGCCCGACCCACCGGCCGCTCTACCGAAGAAATCCGCCGCCAGGCTGCAGCGGAATCCTACCCTCTCGATTTCGAACAGCGGCTGGATCATGTCCACGACCGCCTCTACACCTGGATGCAGGGCCGGGTGGAAGCAACCGATCGCAGGTTTGCGGACAAAGACAAGCCACTGGAACCTACTCCAGCTGCGCCGTTCCGGCTCGGCATGGAGCTCGAGTCCATAGACCGAAAAAATGGCATGGACTTCGCGTTCAACGCCAACTTCGACATCGCCCTCAGCCTGCCCAACATCGAGAAGCGGTTGCGCATCTTCGTCACCAGCAATGCGCTGGATGAATCGCCGGACACCGCCCGCGACAGGTCCGAACTGCGTGCGGGTGTGCGTTATCAGCTGGCGCGCTTCGTCGATTTTGATGCTGGTGTTCGAATTGATGTTCCACCGGTGGCTTTCGCGTCGCTGAGATTGACGCGCCAATACCAGCTCGGCAACTGGGATTTCTACCCGCTGGCGAAACTGTTCGCCGAAACCAAGGAGAGCGTGGGGTACGCCCTGGGATCCACCTTCGATCACTGGTCCGGCCGCAATCTGCTGCGCTCTTCCACGTATGCGAAGTGGCGTCATGATCGGGACCGCACTGAATGGGCGCAATCTTTCATCTATGCGCGCGCCAATCAACTGCTCGTCCCGGATCGTTACGGTTCCTACCCAAGGGCAAGAGACATCGGTCGTGGCTGGGGCGGTCGCGCCTTGGCAAGCGGCGAGACGACCAACGTCATCACCTACTACGAAGCCAGCCTCTTCTACACCCGACCGGCAACAAACCGCTGGCTGTTCGTGACTGTGGAACCGCTGGTGAGATGGGACAAGCAATACAACTGGAAGCCTGACCCCGGCATAAGGATAGGCTTCAACGCACTGTTCTGGGATCTGGCGCGACCGGCAAAATGATTGGTATAAATCACTCCCGGGCCAATCACCACAAGGGAACTACACATGGGCAAGGGACTGGACAAAAAGAAGGAAGCCAAGAAGAAACCCGCCAAGACGCTTGAAGAAAAGCGGCTGGCCAAGAAGGAGAAGAAGGCCTCCAGGATGTAGCCTGCGGCTCAGGCGGTCACGCCAATTCCCGAGTCAATCCAACTCGACGGTTGCCCTGCTTCATGCCCCGTTGTGCTTGGCGTGCAGCGTCCGCCATCGAGATGACAATGGCGCGTCGTCCGTCTTACGGTTTCGATAAAGATTGACGGGGCCGCAGGCCTAACGCGCCGCAAATGGCGTTCGATAGTGGGCTTTTCCCTCTAGTACGCCATTTTCGGCGCATCATATGCTTATACGCCATTTCTGACGTATTAACTTGACAAACAGCCTCTAGGACGCCATTTTAGGCGTCTATGAAGATCGATCAACACCTAACAGACGACGCCGTATTGAGCGTGATCGGCCAGCGTCTCGCCGCCCTGCGCCTGGCCCGCAATCTCACCCAGGAGCAACTGGCCCAGCAGGCAGGTTTGGGGCTGCGGACGGTGCAGCGCCTGGAACTGGGTCTGGCGGCCACCCAGTTGTCGGGCTTCGTGCGGGTTTGCCGCGCGCTCGGGCTGGTGGAGAACTTCGAAACGCTGATTCCGGAACCCGCGGCAAGTCCGGTGGAACAATTGAAGCAGCAAGGCCGCAAGCGTCAACGTGCAACCGGCAGGAATACTGCGCCAGGCACGCCCGCGAAATGGACCTGGGGCGAGCCGGATTGATCGCAGAGGTCCAGCTATGGGGCCGGACCATCGGTGCTGTGTCGCTCGAGGCAGGACGCGAGGTGGCGGCGTTTCAATACACGCCAGACTTCGCCGCCAGCGGCATAGAACTCTCGCCTTTGATGATGCCGCTGAACGAGCGCGTGTATGAATTTCCTGCGTTGCAGCGGCTGACTTTTCACGGCTTGCCGGGTTTGCTCGCGGATTCACTGCCGGACAAATTCGGCAACGCACTGATCGATGCATGGCTCGCCACGCAAGGCCGCACGCCAGAAAGTTTCAATGCAGTCGAGCGCCTGTGCTACATCGGCAAGCGCGGCATGGGGGCGCTTGAGTTCGCGCCAGTGCAAGGGCCAAAGGCCCGCACAACAACGAAGGTCGAGATTGATGCGCTGGTCCGGCTGGCCGGTGAGGTGCTCACCCACCGCAGCAATCTGCAGGGGCATTTTCATGAACCCGGCAAGGAGCAGGCCCTGCGGGATATCCTGAGTGTGGGCACATCCGCCGGAGGCGCGAGAGCCAAGGCAGTGATCGCGTGGAACCGCGCAACCAACGAAGTGCGATCCGGGCAGATCGCGGCGGGCGAAGGTTTCGAATACTGGCTGCTGAAATTCGACGGCGTTGCGGGCAACAAGGACAAGGAGCTGGAAGACCCGCAAGGCTACGGAGCCATCGAGTACGCCTACCACCTGATGGCGAAAGCCGCGGGCATCACGATGAGCGAGTGTCGGCTGCTGGAGGAAAACGGACGCCGCCATTTCATGACACGCCGTTTCGATCGTTTGGCCGGCGGCGAGAAGCTGCACATGCAGTCGCTGGGCGCCCTTGCGCATTTCGATTTCAACCAGGCGGGGGCCTATGGCTACGAGCAGGCTCTGCTGACGGTTCGCCAGCTTGAGCTGCCCATGGCGTCGGTAGAGGAACAGTTCCGGCGGATGGTGTTCAACATCGTCGCGCGCAACCAGGATGATCACGTGAAGAACATTGCCTTCCTGATGAACAAGCGGGGAGAGTGGTCGCTCGCACCGGCCTTTGACGTGACCTACAGCTACAACCCGTCCGGCTCATGGACGGCCACGCACCAGATGACGCTGAACGGCAAGCGGGACGAATTCAAGCGAGAGGACTTCGTGCTGTGCGCGAAATCAGCGGTGATGAAGCGCGGTCGCGCCGAGACGATCATCGAGGAAGTGCAAGCGGCTGTGCAACGCTGGCCGGAATTTGCGGCAGCAGCACGGCTGGGCGACGAATGGCGCGAACGGATTCAAGCGCAGCACCGGAAGTTGTGAGTAACCCAACTTGATCACTTCGGAAAAGCGCAACGTCCTGCTGCTGGCCGCCGCACAGGCTTTGTCCCAGTCCGTATCGGTGCTGATGGCCACAGCCTCCGGTATCGTCGGGCTGTTGCTCGCACCGGACCCGCGCCTGGCCACATTGCCGGTTGCGATGGCGCTGCTCGCTTCGACCGTCACGATGATTCCCGCCTCGTTGCTCATGCAACGCCATGGCCGCAAGGTCGGATTTCTGCTTGGTGCGGCACTGGGTGCCGCAGCAGGCGTCGTGGCGATGGTCGCGATTCACGCACACGATTTCTGGCTGTTCGTCGGCGCGAGCATGCTGGTGGGTGCCTACTCTGGCTTCGCTGGCTACTATCGCTTCGCTGCCGCGGACATTGCCAGCGATGCATTCCGCAGTCGCGCCATCTCGTGGGTGGTGGCCGGCGGTGTAGTAGCTGCCGTCGTAGGTACGAACATCGTGCGCGTAACCCAGGGCCTCGGCGTCACACCCTTCCTGTTCACCTATCTCGCACTTGCCGTGTTGGGAGTCGCCGCGTTGTTCGTGATCAGCCGCCTGTCCCTGCCGCCGCTGGTGGTGGACCACGCCAGCGGTCCTGCCCGGCCACTGCGGACCATCATCCGTCAGCCCGTCTACATCACTGCCCTGATCTGCTCCACGGTGGGCTTTGCGGTGATGGTCATGGTTATGACGGCGACGCCGCTGGCCATGCTGATGTGCGGCTACACAGTGGGTGACTCGGCCACCGTGATCCAGTGGCATGTGCTCGGGATGTACGTGCCGTCGTTCTTCACCGGCACGCTGATCCGGCGATTTGGGGTGCTGGCAGTAATGGGATCCGGAGCCGCGCTGCTGGGCGGACATGTGGCGATTGCGCTGGCGGGTATTGAATACCTGCGATTCCTGTCCGGACTTGTGCTGCTTGGCATTGGCTGGAACTTTCTGTTTGTGGGTGGCACCAACCTGCTGACTGAAGCCTATCGACCCGCGGAACGCGCGAAAGCCCAGGCTGCACATGACTTCCTGATGATGGCGGTGGTAAGTATGGCGTCGTTCTCGGCAGGCGGAGTGCTGAATGCATGGGGATGGAACATGGTCAATGTGACGGTGTTGCCATTCTTGCTGTTGGCTGCTGTGGCAGTGGGTGCGCTGGCTTTTACCAGATCCGCGCGACAACCCTGATCAAGACCGCGCGCAAAGCGTCGGACTCAGGCAGCATCGAAGAATGAAAGCAGCTGAATCGCAGGGGCCTCCATGATTATGCAGCGCAGACATGTGATCGGCGGACTTCTTGCCCTGCTTGGGACCTTCGTCCAGTCGGCAGTGGCCCAGGACATCATCGACATGAAGGGCAAGACAGCCCTGGTCACAGGCTCGACCAGCGGTCTTGGCGAAGTGGTCGCCAAACGCCTCGGCGCCATGGGCGCTTCTGTCATCGTGCACGGCCTCAACGAGAAACGCGGCGCGGAGATCGCCGCCGAGATCACCAAGGCAGGTCCCGGTCGCGCCGTTTACTACCCGGGCGATCTCAGTTCGTTGAAGGAAGTTGAGGCACTGGCAATGCGAATCCGGAAAGAGCAGCCCAGACTGCATTTGCTGATCAACAACGCCGGCATCGGCGGCGCCAGCAACGACGAGCGCCACGAGAGCGCAGAAGGTTACGAACTGGTCTTCGCGGTCAACTATCTCTCGCATTTCTTGCTGACGCGGGATCTATTGCCCCTGCTCAAGGCCAGTGCGCCCGCGCGCATCGTCAACGTCGCCTCGATCGGCCAGCGGGCGGTAAACTTCGACGACGTCATGATGAACAACAACTACCAGACCATGGGCGCCTATTCGCAGTCAAAGCTCGCGCAGATCATGTACACGATCACGCTGTCGGAGATGCTCGATCCCAAGCAGATCACCGTCAACTCACTGCATCCGGCGACCATGATGGATACGCCGATGGTGACGAGCTCGGGCCGCCGACCGATGGCGTCGGTGCAGGATGGCGCCAATGCCGTCATGCAACTGGCCGTGGGGACTGCGGTCGCCGGCAGGACCGGGCTCTACTTCAACCAGATGAACGAAGCCAGGGCAAACCAGCAGGCATACGACGCCGCAGCGCGCAAGCGGCTCTGGGATCTGAGTGTCAAGCTGATCGGTGATCGTTAGTGTCGCCTGTGCCATCCCGCCTGACGTTTCTGGCAACCCTGCTCATCGCTGCTTTGCCTTCGCTCGGCGATTGTCAAAGCCTGGCTGACGCGCGTTTCGCCGATTCGCCGCGAATGAGCTGGGGCGGCCAGCCCCGCATCGAATTGCCGCTTGCGCTCGACGCTCAGGGTCTTCCTGTTATTTTCGTCCGGCTTCTGGACCAGGATGTGATGGCAATGATCGATTCCGGTGCCAGCGGGCCTGTGATGCGGCCGGCGCTGGCCGCAGCAGTGGATGCGCAGTCTCGCGGGTCAGGTACGGTCAATGGCCAGCCCTACGAGGCAGTCACGGAGGTGCCGGTTCAGTTCGGCTCAGCGTCCATCAAACTGCGCAAGGTGCTGCTCGTCGACCATCCTGCCGTGGCGCCGATCATCATCGGCGCCGATCTGTTCCGCGAGGCGATCGTGGAGATGGACTTCGGCGCCGGCCGTCTGACGCTGATCCATCCGGACGCCTTCATTCCGCCGGCCGCGGATCCGCTGTCAGTGAAAACCGTGAATTTCCTGCCCACATTGCTGCTCAGGGTGAACGGCAATGAGCGGGCCGTCTGCGCCATCATCGACACCGGCTTCAACTCTGGAATAGCGATGGCGGCCGAAGTCGTGAAGGAACTGGCCCTGCCCAAAGATGCCGACACCAAGATGGTAGCTCAGGGTATTGGCGGAGAACGCTTTGAGCTGTCGGGGCTCGCGCCGCTGAAGGAGGTGCGGATCGGGGACCAGGTTTACGACAATGTCCCGGTGAGCGAACTGCCCTATCAAGAACCCTGTGGTGAGCTGCTGGGCATGTCCGTGCTTGGCCGCAACCGCGTCATTTTCGATCTTCGCAAGCAGCGCATCTGGTTACTGCCCCGATGATTTCCGCCATGAAACAAGTATTGCCTTGCTTGGCCGCGATTGTGGGTATGTCCTACGGCATTGCGTGGCCCGCGGACTCGGTAACGGGCAAAGCGCCCGAGCGCCAGATCATCGCGGAGCGTAATTTTGGTGATGTGAGTTTTGTCATTGGTGCGGGCACGTCCATGAAGTGGCTGGAGATGTACGTCGACGGCAGGCTCGTTGCGGCCTTCCGGGATTTCGATGTTGAAGCGGTGGTTGCCTAACCGGATCGCAAACACTTCCTGGCGCTCTCCGGCAATTCGAAATCGGCTTATGCCTTCGTCATATTCAACCGCCGGGGGAGCATTGAGGAATCAAGTCCTCACGGTGGCGATCTGCACTACTGCAATCGAACCGCCTGGGGCATCGGCGAGTGGGCCGACACAAACAAGCCGCAGGCCACCTTCATCATTCAAAAGAACCAGATGACGATCCCTGCGACGGAATACCTGCAGGTGACAGTCAGGGGATGCAATGGCAAGACTGTCATTCTGGCGCGGGCACCACGACCTAGCCTGAATTATTCATGAAGTAGAAAAGAACAAAGGCCGACTTCCCCAGTCTCTTGCCACTCACCTGCAGCACGTCCGCAGCTTGCGCACCCGCGGAGATCCCTCGGTAGCCGACGTCGGTCGTGATCAGCGCGGGGTTCGGGCGCAGGCAGCGGCAATTGGACGCCTCATAAGCCTGCGGGCGGCCGGACATAGACTTATCCCGCGAAATTGATCAAGGATTTCCTATCCGCCGCTGGATCGCTTGGGGCTGTCGATCTGTCATGCCGGTTAGCATCAGCAAGAAGCGTTGCAGGTGAGGCAATGCGCTGACCTTGGAGCCGACTCAGAAGGCAAACACCCACGTGGTGAAGCAAGTCTGTCTCGTTACAGCTTTCCACCACGCGGACGTTTGTGTCTATCCTGCTTTATCGCCATTCACGATTCACACGGCCACGTCTACTTGTTCGCGTGGACTTTCGGCCTGTTCGTGAAGCTCAAGGCCGCATCCACCGCAACTCCGGCCGGGTTCCAGGCGGTGCTACAGCCGACATAACCGGGACCAGAGATCTTGTTGTTGATGATCTTGTCGTTGTTGCCAACATCTGACACGCCTGCCTGATACGCCGCGTTGAAGCAAAGATCGCTGGAGATTGTATTGTTTACAACCTTCACATTCGTCGGATCGGCCGGTGCACTGCAAAAATCGCCATCGCTATCACCGTTAGAGAGGTAGACGCCCACATCGTTATTCGCGAGTGTATTTTGTACGATCTGGATTCCCGTCGTCAGAGCTCCTTGGTAGCACGCGCCCCCGAGCACGAGAATCCCACCCGATGACCAGCCCCCCAAGCCGACATAGGAATTTCCCGACACGGTGTTCCGCATGACCGAAGCGGATGCACCGTAGCCGATTTGGACGCCATTCTGTGCGATGTAACTTATGTGGCCTTCGCCAACTACGGTGTTATCACTCACGGCCACCTGTGTCGCAGGGCCGTTCGCAACAATCCCACCCTTCTGATACTTGGAGATCCGGTTGCCTGACACCTTGCCGGTTACCGCGCTACTATCCGAAAATCCTCGATAGTAGATGGCCACGCCGTGCTGGCCGCCATTGAGAGGAGATTCGCCAATGTCATGAATGTTGCTGTTGAGAACGTCCACACCGACGATGCCGGCGTCACCGTTGACCAGCACCCCAAAGTAATTGGAATTCTTTACCTCAGCATTCACCGTGCCGCCGGACCCGGTATGGTCGTAGTAGATACCGATGTTGCAGCCCGCCGCATCCACCACTCCAGAGACCGTGCCCACGGGATTAATTAGCGCGGCGGTCATGTTGATCGAATCGCGAATGAATCCCGTTGGGGTGCAGGCCGCTGCCTCGACTCCTGGAGCCAGAGCCGATAAGGCGCCGGCTACTACTGACGCTACGAACAAGTGTTTCATCTTGATTTCCTTGCGCTTTGCGCGCTATTGAATGGGTCAATCAAATCCCTTAGGGGTGCCTACGACTTCCTCTTCGCTGGAGGAAGGCTCATAGAACCCGAGGGGGTTTACCACTAATTCTGATAAAGGTCAAAAGGCCAATTCGCAGCAGATTGGTGTTGCGAGACGATAGTCACGTGGAATATGTGAAGCCGTCCGTGCGCCTTGCGATCACGTCCGCCTGCCTCATTTTCCCTATAGCGCAGCAGCCAGAATGACAGCGGCTCATTCGCGAGGGCCGGCGAAACCCCGAGCAACATTCAGCTGTTGCGCGATTTCCGTCTGCAGGGCCAGAAGATCAACCTCTCCCAAGCCTTCGCCGGACAAATGGTCGGCATCAAACAGGTCGAAGAGAAAATCTGGTTGGTGAGCTTTATGAAGTACGATCTGGGTTACTTCGACGATGAGACATGCCGGATCGAGAGCGCGGCAAACCCTTTCGCCGCAAAACTGTCACCCATGTCTCCGGTATAAACCGTCACCTATGTGGAGAGTTCCTACGCAAAAGTGGACACCCATAGTTAGTGAACACGACTCTCGAACTCGACGGGCGAACAATACCTGAGCGATGAGTGCAAGCGGTAGCTGTTGTAGAACGTGATGTAGCTTTGGATGGCCGTTCGCAGCTGCTGATCGCTGTGGAAGTCCTGCCGGTGGTACATGTCTGACTTCATCGTCTTGTTCCACGACTCCATGTGCGCGTTGTCGGTCATCCGGCGAGGTCGATTCACCGATTGGACCAGGCCGGCTTCCTGCAGCTGCTGGCGTACGTCGTACGCCAGGAACTCCGACCCGCGGTCACTATGGAAGATGGTGCCCGGCTTGGGCCTGCGCGTACGCAGCGCGGCAGCCAGCGCCCGCTGCACCACCGCCTGGCCCTTGTCTGGCGACAACGCCCAACCCAGCAACCTTCTGGAGTGCCGGTCCATCACCGTGGCGAGGTATCGCCACTGACCTGCCACCTTCAGATACGTTACGTCAGACACCCACACTTGGTCCTGCGCCGTCACCTGCGTCTCATGCACCTGACAGCCAATCGTGCCGTAGAAGCGGCCCAGGCCCGGCAACTTGCGGTACAGATCCGCCGAGCAACCCCGGATGCCACGCTCGCGCATGATCCGCTCAACACGGCGCTGGCCAACGGCCACGCCGTGCAGACGCAGGCCCTGGTACACACGCGGACTGCCATAGGTCTGACGGCTGTCGGCATGCACCTGACGGATTTGCTCGACCAGGCGATCGTCTGCAACCGCGCGTTTGCTCGGGGCGCGCCCCTTCCAGGCATAAAACCCCGCCGCACTGACCCCGTACAGGCGGCACATCATTCGGATCGGGTACGCGCCTTCACTGTGCTCGAGGAAGGCGAAGATGCCGCCCTTTGAGCTGAAGTGAAGGCGATGGCTTTTTTTAAAAGGTCGTGCTC
>JBDSJD010000004.1:0-168991 GCA_039917615.1 Steroidobacteraceae bacterium | reverse complement strand
GTGTATCTGCCACAGGCAGATACACCCCCGGCGAGCATCTTGAGAAGACAGCTGGCGACCCAATCTCGGCCGGAGCTTGTGCCACTGGCGGCACGGGCACCGTCTGGCCAGCCGCGGATGAAGTTTGCATGCCGGGAACTGATGCGGCAGGAAGGGCAGGGCTGCACCTCCCATCCGGGACGCAAGAGTTTCAGGCCACTTGCGAGTTCCCGGGCAATGATCGGCAGCGAGTCACGAACTGGCAGGGGCTCTTCGGCGTACAGGAGCCAGGCCAGGGCTCGACAGAATGCCCATTCTCCGACTTTGGTTCGGGTGGGACAGGTCGCACAGATGGGTTGAATTTCCTATCCACTGATTGCGAATATTCGCAAAATAAAGCCCCGGCTTCAGCATCAGATCTACCCCATGCCAGGATCGCCCCCAGCAGCTACCTCATCCGACAATCCGCTCAAGAGCAATGGCAGGCCATTGTTCTTCAAGGTAGGCAATGTCGGTGCTTTGGGTATCAGTGCGCCTGCCATACGGCTGGATGATTCCATCCGCGTTTGTGCTCGCAACCTGAGTGTGATGCAGAAGGAGGCGTTGGTCCTGTCGGGTCGCACAGGGGCCATGTGGCGACTGGCGAGCGACGAAGGCGCATACCTAGCCGGTCAGGACGAAGCCCCTTGTCCGCTCGCGTTTTTCTCGACCGGCATGGTCAGTTCCTACATGAACGAGATTCTGGCCTTGGCTGGACAGCGCGGCATCGCCATCGACAATGTCAGGCTCGTTCAGGACAACTACTACACCATGCGCGGCTCGGCACTTAAAGGCACCATGGTTGGCGGCGCCAGGAATGTCCACCTAACTGCCCAGATTGCAAGTCGCAGCCCCCAGCAGACGCTTGCGCAACTGGTGATTGATGCGACGATGGCCTCACCGATCAACGGGCTGCTGCGTGGTTCAAGAGAAAGCCTTTTCACGCTGACTCGCAACGGTACTGAACTCAAGCACGCCGGGGCGAGGCCGGTCGGTCGGTTCGCCGAAACGGATCCCGGTGATCGCATGGAAGCGGTGCGGCCGGCACCCACCGACTGGTCTGGCCTGATCAAGCGCGGGGGCATTACGCCGAAGGCAGAACACTCGACAACCCTGACCAACGACAGCCTGTCAGACGAGCAAAATCGACTGCTGCATGTTCGTGCCATCTGCACGTTGCGCGATGATGGCGTCAAACAGATTGAGCAGCATCTGTACAATCCTCACGGGTCGATATTCTACTTTCTTTCGGACGAGTCGCCTGAAAGCGGAGGCCACGGCCTTGCGCCGGATGCCATCAGCTACGCATCGACCGGCATCGCCTTCTGCTTCATGACGCAGCTTGGTCGCTATGCAAAGATCGCCAGGAAGAGCATCCAGGCATATCGCATCATCCAGGATGCACATTTCTCGCTCGGTGGTGCATCCGGCGAAACCGGCGTGGCAGGCAGGGCTGATCCCGTCGAGACGCACGTTTATCTGGACACCAGCGAGAATGAGGATTTCGCACGTACGGCACTCGCCATGTCCGAGCAGACCTGCTTCTTGCATGCACTCTGCAGATCCGATTTGAAAGTGAAGGTTTCGATCCAGCCCTATTCGGAGTCTGGGTTGCTACCGGCACCGTTGTCGTCGCTGGTTGCTGATTAGCTCTTGCGTCGAAGGGGAGGGGCGTATCCGATGGCCGCCGGTTCTGCCGAAAAATGCTGTGGGAGGTGGCTGCGGATAGGACTTTCAAACCACCTGCCCTGCCACAGCTTGCCGGCATGTTTGCCTGAACACCGCCCGAAGGGTCTCCTGCCAAGAGGTCTGAAACCTGTCCCGGGGTCTCTGAGCCTGCGATTCCTGCCCACTCACCTCACACCAACCAGTCCTGCAACCACCCAGGCTGATTGAGGCACAAGTCTTCTGAACCCCACTGCCGATTGCTCGGCTGCCGGCCATCTTCGTCCGTGGCTTGAGGCGTCAACAGCAATTGGGTACGGGCGATTCGGCGCGTGCGCCCTCAAATAAAGCAAAAAAGAACCGCAAGCCCCAGCCAGTGAAAGGAGGCTCCCTTGTACCTCAAAGCTGTCAAGGGATCTGTAGCGCTCGATCCAGTGAAAATCGGCCCGCACCATACGCAATGATGGGCAGCAAAATGGCCGCCCAGCTCAGATGCGTGGGCCAGGCATCCGGATACACGAATATTTCGATCACCAGCGTCATGCCGAGCAACGCGAGGGCCGCCGCACGGGTGAAGAGTCCCAGTACGAGAAGTATCGGAAACAGATGCTCGGCATAGGTAGCCAGATGCACCGCAACTTCTGGCGACAGCAGAGGCAGCCGATAGTCGGTCTCGAACAGCGAGCGCGCTGAATCGTTGATGTTCAGCACCCCGTCAACCTTGGTGCGACCGGAGAGGAAGAAGATCGAGGCGATCCCCAGCCTCGCTACCAGCAGCAGTAACGATTGCGGCAGAGCGCGGGCGCCAATTGTCGCCAGCGAGTTGAACGGGGCGCGCCAGCCTGTAGTTTCGGGACGCATCTTCAGTCTCCTTGAGTCTCGATATCTGCGAATGCGCCTTGTCCCAGCAATGTTGACCAGCAGCCGGCGATGTCGGTGTCCGGGGCGGCCTGCAAGGCAGTGCCAGCAGCTTCGGAAATGCTGCCACCTGAAATGATGGATTCCAGAAATGCCCGCCCCGCGACATCAAGAGGCAGCAGCGTCACACCTTCATCGTTGCGCACCATCAGGGCTACTTCGTCGCGACCATCGACGTGCAGCTCTGCTGGGGGTGCTGCCGGTGGACGATTCGCCTGCCACACCGTTACGGCCGAATTGCCGTATACCTTGTAGCGCGCTGCGGGATGCAGTCGCAGCCGCAAGCCCGCCATTTCTGAGGGCTCCATGCCAGTCAGGCGAGCCGGAGTGAGGGACAGTGCATCGGCAGCCAGCAGGGACTGCGTCCACGCGCGATCCAGTTCCGCCACGTCTGGCAGATATGGCCAGTCCTGGGTCAGATTCATGCTCCGCACGAAATCAGGGAAGGACTCGCCGTAATCGGCGAGTGCCGCCCGACCCGGTGGATGCTGGAGTGCATAGGCGCGCGCGACATCGGCGAGCCATTCCTCACCCATGAGCACGCCGATTGTCGGATAGTTGGCCAGCACGGCGTCGATCAAGGCCTTCATCACGGTATTGCGATGCACGCGCACTCCGGCCGCCACGGCCGGGTCATCGCCAATGGCCGGCGCCAGCAACGCAGCCGCAAAATCGCGCTGGTATTCAGCAAGCAATGGCATGTGGCCTGCCTTCAGACACAACAGCGGCCAGCAGAGACGCTGCGTGATCTCGTTCTCCCATGAGCACATCAAAGGCCGGCACATTGTCGTCACGCTCGATCAAGGTCGGGCGCGGCCCCATGCGGGCAAGCAGATCCGAGTACAGCTGCCAAACCACATCGCACACCGGCGCAGCGTGCGTATCGATCAACAGACCACTGTCTGGAACCCCGGCATCTGGCGAATGGCCCGCGAGATGAATCTCGCCGATAGCCTCCGCGGGCAGCGCCGCGAGAAACGCGCCAGCATCGCCACCCAGGTTGCTGGCGCTCACATAGGCATTGTTCACATCGACCAGCAGGCCGCAGCCCGTGCGACGCGCGAGGTCCGAAAGAAATTCCGCCTCGGATATTTCATGCGCCAGCGGCAGGTAGGCCGACGGATTCTCGATGAGAATCGACCGACCGAGCGCCTGCTGCGTGATGTCGACATTGCGCACCATGCGCAACAGCGATTCCTGGTTGCGGGGGAATGGCAGCAGATCCGGCAGATGCGCTCCGGCCCAGCTGGACCAGGCGAGATGTTCCGATACGACGAAAGGCCGAAAGCGATCCACGACGACATTCAGCGCCGCCAGCGATCGCGGATCCGGATCCGCATCGGCAGCGAGGGACAAGCCCACACCATGGATGGAAAGCGGATGCCGTGATCGCAATGCCTCGAGCATCGCGAGCTTTGGCCCGCCCGCAACCATGTAGTTCTCGGCGTGAACCTCGAACCACATTCCAGCCGCCGGACACGACATGGCTTCGGCAAAATGCTCCGGCTTGAAGCCGAGCCCGGCGGTGGGTGTCATGGAAGTTCAGCCCTTCGCGGTCAGCGAGCCCATGCCTTTGGGTGTCTTGATGGTGGTGCAGGTGCCCACGGCCACGTTTTTGAAGGCATTGCCCTGGTAGTCGGACTTGGACGTGCCCGCGCAGCTGGTGCCAGCGCCTGCCTTGCAGTCGTTCTTGCCCGCCATCGCCACGCCGTAGCACTTCTCCATGGTTGGCATATCGGCCCCCATTTTGCCCTTGGCCTTGTCTGCGGCCGATGCCAGCCCCGTGGTGAGTGCCGACATGACAAGCACGCCGAGTGCGATTGCCTGATGTTTCATTTCCTTGTCTCCTTGAATTGATCTGTTGATTGTCCCGGGATGGGTGCACCCGGTTGCATGTCAGTTCGCGCCGCAGTGGTGATCGGTTACAGTCGGTCACCAACTTCGTCATTCCCCCTGTAACCAACTCCCGACTCGCTGCGTATAACGGCATGGAGACTTCCCGAATTCCTGAAGCCGAGCTTCGGGCGCTGATGTTGCGCAGCCAGGCTGGTGACGCCCGCGCGCATTGCGAACTGCTGGGTGCGCTGGCGAAGCTGCTGCGCAGCTACCATCGGCGCAGGCTCAGGAACGAAGCAGATACCGAGGACCTCGTACAGGAATCACTGATCGCCGTGCACGAACGACGCCACACCTATGACCCGGCCCGGCCCTTCACGGCCTGGGCGTATGCCGTCGCGCGCCACAAGCTCATCGATTACATGCGGCGCCAGCGCATTCGCGCCACGCTGCCGCTGGATGATTTCGAGGACATGTTTGTCGCGGACGACGACCGCGGCGCCCGCGATGCTTCACGCGACGTCGAGACCTTGTTGTCGCAGCTGCCACCGGCGCAGAGTGCAGCCATCAGGCTCACGCGCATCGAGGGGTATTCCATCGAGGAGGCGGCCAGCAGCACGGGGCAATCGGCTGCTTCCATCAAGGTGGGTGTGCATCGCGGCCTAAAGAAACTGGCAAAGCTGATGGGCGCCGCGAGCGAGGACCCATGAAAGACTCCACGTCAGAGCTGATCGAACGCTTGGGGAAGGGACTCAAGCCGTTGCCACCTCGCGCTCTGGATCACAAGCTGGCTGCTGCGATTGCCGTTGGTGCAGTGGCCGCGTTCGTGCTGATGATCGCGTCGCTGGGGTTGCGCCCGGACCTGGCGACCGCTGCAGGCGGATGGATCCTGTGGGGAAAGCTCACTTACGCTGCGGCGCTCACCGCCGGCGGCTACGTGCTTTGTCTGCAGGCGGCGCGCCCGGCTGCAAAGCCCAGCTGGCGCATCGCCCTTGTTGTGTTACCGATCGCTCTGGCCGGAATCGCAGCACTGCTGCGCACCGCAGCGCTTCCCCATGAAGCGCGCACAACCGACTGGCTGGGTGAAACTGCCGCGATCTGTCCGTGGCTGATGGGCGCTTTGTCCCTGCCCTGCCTGCTGGCACTCACCGTCGTGATGCGGCGTGCCGCACCCACCCGACTGCGCTGGGCAGGGTTCTGCGCTGGCCTGGTGGCTGGGGCTATCTCGATGCTGGTGTATTCGCTGCATTGCCCTGAAACGGGCGTGGCCTTCATTGCCACCTGGTACACGCTGGGAATGTGTGTACCGGCAGCAGTCGGCGCTGTTTTGGGCCCGCGACTGCTACGCTGGTAACCTGCGGACTGCGGACTGCGGACTGCGAACTTAACGAACCTTTGGGCGGTCCCTGTTCTTCTCGCAGGCCAGCGGCATCCCCGGATTGAGAGGCTGCTTTGGGTGATCGCGATCGCCTGCCCGGCGACATTGCTCATCACGCCGGAAGACGACCTTCTGAATGCAATCTCTGCCTGGCATCTTGTCATGCTGGCCAGCGCGGCCCTGACCCTGTTCGTGCTGATACCGGCTGTCGTCCGTCAACGCAATACCGAGGGTCGGCTGCTGATTGCCGCGCTGCTGGTCAACCTTGCATTCGGCGTGCACGACTGGCTGGTCCACGCCAAGATGCTGCCAGCACTGCTCGACCTGGGCACACGCATGCACCTGTTGCATTTTGGCGCACCCGTGTTCTTCCTGACTGTCGGCTGGATCATGACCAGTCGCTTCGTGGGAGCGCTGAACCAGCTCGAACGCATGAACGTCCAGCTCGAAGAACGGGTCAAGGCGAAAACCGAGGAGCTTCAGTCCAGCTTCCAGAGCATGCAGGCGCTGCGTAGCGAACAGGCAGTCCTGGAGGAGCGCGAGCGCATCTACCGGGATCTGCACGACGACATCGGCGCCAAGCTGCTGCAGATGGTGTACCGCGCCGGCACCACGACTGCTGCCGATCTGGCGCGCTCCGCGCTTCAGGACCTTCGCGACGTGGTTTCCCAGCCTCGCGGATCCTCCCTGACCATCCTCGACATGCTGGCTGATTGGCGCGCCGAGGCCGATCAGCGACTGGGCGCTGCCCAGATGAATCTGCGCTGGCAACAGTCCGAAAAGCTGGCAGCCGATTTTCTGCAACCTCACGCGATTCACATCGGCAGAATATTGCGGGAAGGCATCAGCAACGCCATCCGTCATGCCGGCGCTTCTACCGTATCGATTGATGTGGGGACTGACAGCCAGCGGTTCCAGTTGCGCATCACCGATGATGGAAAAGGCTACGACCCGGATCGGAAATCACATGGCAGTGGCATCGCCAATATGCGGCAACGTGCACGCCGCATTGGTGGAACCATCACCTGGCACCCTTTGCAAGGTGGCAATTGTTGCGTGGAGCTGACGGTTCCCCGATCACCCGCGGGCTGATTCCCGACGTGCCGGCCGCCTTCAGCCCGACGGAGCGACTGGCGCCACTGGTGTCGCCATGCCGGGATCAGGCCGAGGTGACAAGCCCGCGGCGCGCGGCCTCGAGCGTGGCCTCAGCACGCGAGGAAATATTGAGCTTGCGATAGACGCTCTTCAAATATCCAGCTGCAGTATGACGGGTTACCTTCAACATCTCGCCGACATGCGCGAGCTAGTAGCCTTTCGCGATCAGCTGTAATACCTCTTCTTCACGGGGCGACAGATGCTCAGGTGGCGCGGTCGGGCCTGAAGGCGCAAAGAATCGCAGGACGCGCCGCGCAATTGCGGGAGACAGGGGCGGCTCACCGGACACGATGCGCCGAAGCATGGCCATCAGGACATCCTGCGGTTGTTCCTTGAGCAGATATCCGGTCGCGCCGGCGCGCAGCGCCGGAAAGACGTGTTCATCGTCGTCATAAATCGTAGCCACCACGGTCCGGGTTGCAGGTGCCGACAGATTGAGTTCCTGGATCAGGCTGATACCGGATCCGTCGGGCAAATCCAGATCGATCAAGGCCAGATCAACAGGTTGTTGCTCGATGAACTCCCGCCCACGCCCGAGCGTGCCGGCCTCGACGATATCGATTCCTGGAAATGCCCCGTCCAACACGCCCCGCAGCCACTCGCGGGTAGCTGGCTGGTCCTCGACCACCAGTGCCCGCTGAATCAGGGTTTGTGGCGTCACCTCGGTCATGGCTCTCTAGTAAGCATCAAAATCCGCACAGCTGACGACGAAGATGCGCCAGTTCCCCTGCCTTCGCCACCCCTCTTTTGAGGGGAGCTCGCGGCACGTAGGATTCTCGCGCCCATCCGGTGTTTCGGCATGTGCCAGCGCCGACCGGAACAGAGCTTCAGGATCTGGTGCAACAGATCGCCGAGCGCATCGGCCGTGTGCTGGAGCAACGCGGCCTGGTCGAGCGCGACATGGAGAACGCCTGGCTTGCAACGCAGGCAGCAGAAGGTCCGCTGGATGACCTGATCGGCCACTCAATGCGCCAGGCTTGCTGGCGTCACCGCCGCCCGCAGTCGACCGTGCGAAGCGAACACAACGTGATACCTACTCCGGTGCATCCGCAAGCTCCAGCTCCGCCGCCAGTGCGTCCACGTAACGGCGGTAGCTGAACACGCGGCCGCGCTGACGGTTGGTCAGCTCCGCGACAATGCCCAGGCTCTCCAGATGCACAAGAGATTTATTGACCGTAGCCGCAGTCAGCGATGTCGACTTCACCAGAGCAGCGGTGGTAACGATGGGCTGGCGCTGCAGGGCCTGATGCACGGCGAGTCCCGAGCCGGCCGCGCGACCAAGTCCGGCGATGCGATCACGATCAGCATTGACCATCGCGAGCAGTGAATTCGCGGTGGACACCGCTTGTGTGGCGCTCACCTCCACGCCCTCGGCAAAGAATTCCAGCCAGCGTTCCCAGTCGCCGTTGAGCCGTACACCGTTCAACAGTTCGTAGTACAGCGCGCGGTGCGTCTTGAAGAAGAGGCTCGGATACAGCATCGGCTCGCGCAGCACACCATCGGCAACGAGCTGCAACACGATCAGCAGCCGGCCCAGGCGACCATTGCCATCAAGGAAGGGATGGATGGTCTCGAACTGCACATGCGCCAGCGCAGCCTTCAGCAGTGGCGGCGTCGGCTCGGGCTCATCGTGTAGAAAGCGCTCGAAGGACCCGAGGCACTTCGCCAGTGCATTGGCCGGTGGCGGCACGAATGCGGCGTTGCCCGGCCGCGTGCCGCCGATCCACACCTGCGAGCGGCGCAGTTCGCCGGGTGTCTTGGCATTCCCGCCGGGATGCGCCAACAGCTCCTTGTGCATGCCTCGCAGCAGTCTCATCGATAGCGGCAGCCCGCCGCGCAATGCCGCGAGGCCATTCTCCAGCGCCGCGACACAGCGACTCACTTCGCGCGCATCTTCCACAGGCACGCCTGGCTGCTCGTCAATTTCATAGAGCAGCAGGTCCGCCAAAGAGGACTGGGTGCCCTCGATCTGCGAGGACAGGACCGCCTCCTTGCGCACGAAGCTGTAGAGAAGAAGCGACGCATTGGGCAAATGTGCCGTGAGCGCATCCAGCCGGCCCAATGCGACCAGCGCATCGTCGAAGCGGCGCCGCAGTTTGGGTGACCAGTGCACGGGCGGGTCGGGCGGCAGCGGCGCCGGCACGAACGCCCGGAATCGCTCACCGGCCGTGGCGACCTCGACGTAGCTTCCGGGCGGTGGTCTGCGCACGCGGCGGGAACCTCAAATAAGGGTGGCCGTTACTTTAGCTTAGTGTCTGAAAGTAAATCAACTGAAGTCGTTGATTGAGTTTAAGCAGCGCATGAAGTGGCCCATTGAGGTCGCTTGCGCCCGCTGCTGGATGGCTTTTTTGGGATTGCTTCGGCAAGTCGATAGGCCATCTGCCTCGCCTGTGTCTTTATCCGCTCCTCCATCATCTCGCGCTGACTCGGGTCGGACTTTTCTACCATCTTGTCGATGGCGGCCTTTCGCATGGCCTCCACTCGGGCCAATGCTGCGCCGCCAACAACGGTTCCATCTGGCCGCGTCAGATATCGCGCCACGGATTCCTCGCCGCCGATGCGTACGACAACGCCATGGCCGAGAGCTTCTTTGCGTCGCTGGAGCGTGAGGTGCTGAACCGCAGAAGGTTCAGGAGCCCGACTGAAGCACGCATGGCGACATTCGAATGGATCGAAGGCTGGTACAACCCGCGTCGCCGTCACTCCGGCATCGGCTACCGCTCGCCGGTCGACTACGAGCGCGCGCACCATCAAGCCAAGGCCAGAATGGTAGAGCTTCTGCCGCCTCCGGCGGCAGACTCACTGTCGGGTATGATCAGCAAGGCAGCATGAAGACAAGATCACGGGACTAAGACCCTAACCTGTCCACGGAAGCGAGGCAGCTCCACTCCTCCAACAGAGAAAATTCTACTTCTCAGACCCCCAGTTCAATGGGGGGATTACCCATCGACGCCGGTAGCAGCTGTGTCAAGATTGTTTGACACGATGTAAAGCTATCTATATATTGCGTCGAACGCAGTAGGGAGTACATCGATGTCGTTCCGTGAGAAATCCGCTTGGGTCACGCTGATCGCCATCATCTTCGTTTCCGTGCTGTATGTGCTCCACGTGCCGCGCGTGTTCGAACCAACCCACTGGGCGTTTGTTGCGATGATGATGAGCGTCGCTTCGTTCGTCGTCATCGAGGTGGTGGGGTGGCTGGTCCTGCGCCTGCGCAACCCGGCCGAGGCGCGCACGCCCAAGGACGAACTCGAAAAGCTGATCGAACTGAAGGCACTGCGCATCGCGGCCTACGTGTACTTCGTCGGCTCGTTCGCCGCAGTGTTCATCACGCTGCATCTTCACCACGGCGTTGGCGGCCACGTGGTAGGCGCCTCCGTGCTGCTCGTGTTCATCGTGGCGGAAATCGTCAACTACACCGCACGGATCGTCTACTACCGGCGGCATTCGTGACGAAAATCGTCATCACCAACGAGATCCGCCGATTGCGGTTCGAGCATCGCGAGATGACGCAGCAGGATCTGGCGGAGAAGATCGGCGTGTCGCGCCAGACGGTCAATGCGATCGAGGCGGGCAAGTACTGGCCGTCTCTGGAAGTCGCCTTTCGCGTCGCCGATGTCTTCGGGCGGCGGGTGGACGAAGTGTTCACGTTCGAAAAAGGCGGACGGAAATGATTTCCCGACGCGGGGTGATCAAGGCAACCGTGGGCCTGAGCCTCGCAGGCGCGGGAGTGGCCGTGGGACGGTGGGGCGTGGCCTCCCCACCTCCGAGCAAGGACGGCGCCGATGTGGCCACACTGATGCGACGCGTGTTCGAATCGCTGTCCGAAGAGGCGCGCGCGGCAGCGATGGTGCCTTTCGATCATCCACACCGGCAGTACTACAACCGCGGGCTCTCTCTCGGCGGCGTGATGGTGGCGCCGGGCTCACTTGGATGGAGCGGACGTCGCGATCTCGCGGCGCTGGCGAACGCGAGCCTCTCGGCCGCGGGGCCGGATCGCGTGTTCGGACAGGGGCTGCCGACGTGGTCGGGTGTGAACTTCACGCATCTGCTCTTCTGCGGCGATCCTCGCGGCAGCGGCTCCTGCCAGGCGATCCTGTCCACGACTCACCTGAACCTGCGGCTCGGTGGAAAGACCGTGGAGGGCGCGGCGTTTGGCGGCGCGCAGGTGTATGGCGACCAACGCGGCGACAACCTCGATGGTCTGCCCGGCAACGTCTTTCGTTACCAGATGGAACATGCGCACCGGCTCATCGCCTCGCTGTCGCCGGGTGAACGCGCCGCGGTGCGCGTTGATCGCGCGCCCGCGCAGACGAACATCGGGCTGCAGGGCGAACAGGGTCGCTTCGACGGCCTCGCCGTCGGCAACCTTTCGGCCTCGCAACGCGCGCTGGCCCGCGCGACCGTGGGTTCCATCTTCGACACGTATTCTGAAGGCGACGCCGCGTACGCGTGGGAATGCCTCGAGCGCAACGGTGGCATCGATGCGCTGCACTTCGCTGATTACGCCATCGACTTCCAGGAGGACCAACGTCGCTTCGGCGATGCGCCCTCGCAGGTCTTCCGCTTCGAAGGTCCCGCCGCGGTGCTGCATTTCCGCGGGTATCCGCACCTGCATGCGTTCCTGAATGTCGCGATGGATGGCGAACGGCCGCAGGGCATTGGCGAACAACTGGCGGTGAACCCACGCCGCCTCGAAGGCGAGGACCTGCGCGTGTGGTTCGAAGCCGCGATGCGCTCGCAGGCGCGGGCTGACGTCGCGATCTATCCCGCCTGGAACCTGGTGGGACGCCTCCGGGAAGGGCCGGTGACCACGGGCGACGTGTGGGTGGCGGAAAGCTGGGCCGACGAACTCGTGGTCATCGAGACGCTGGGCTCGGACCTCAGTCCCGCGCTGGCGAAGGCCCTGCGCAGCCGCGGGACTGAGCCGCAGTCGGGCAGGACTTATCGCGTTGCGTTGCCAGGTTATTTGGTTCGCGGTGAAGCCGGTCGTCAGACGATGCGCATTGCGGCACAGCGTTCACTGGGCCCGCTTCGCGATGCGCTGGCGGTCGAGCTGCGCACCCACGGGTTCATCAGCGCGACAGCGTAGACGCCGAAGTCATACTCAACGACGGCCAGCCCACTGCAGACGCCGGACTGGACTGGAGCAAGGCAATGGACTGCTGCTGCCTTCGCCGCAATCTGCCGGAAATTCCTCTGCCGCGGATAGCCGCCAACGCTGTGGCAGCTGGCCGCTCGGCCAATCCGCTACAATCCAGCGCGCCCCATCTGAATAAGGAGATTCTCATGCCTGTCTACGTCGATGGATTCGTACTCCCGGTTCCAGTGAAGAACCGCGCGGCCTACGTGAAGATGGCCAAACTTGCCTGCAAGGTGTGGCTTGATCATGGCGCGCTGGAATACCGCGAGTGCGTCGCGGATGACGTCAAACCTGGCAAGAGCACCTCGTTTCCCCAGAGCGTGAAGCTCAAGAAAGGCGAAGAGGTGTGGTTTTCTTGGGTGGTCTACAAATCCCGCAAGGATCGCGACCGCATCATGAAGAAGGTGATGTCCGATCCGCGCCTCGCGGGCATGGATCCGAAGTCGATGCCTTTCGATGGCAAGCGGATGTTCTTCGGTGGCTTCAAGAGCGCCGTCTCTTCCTGATCGAGAGCGAGCGGCGCGCCCTTTACGGGTGCGGCCGCGAGACGCTGTTGGCGAACACCGGCATCAGCAGCGTCATCCCGACAGCACTGCGGCGCCGACCACTGTCATCCGGAGCAGGCGTCGTCGCGTGCCTAGATCGCTGATGACGATCACGCAGACGAACAGCGCCGTCCAGGCTATCGGCGCGTGCCGGCGCGCACCGATCCCCGAATCGCGCGCAAAGTGTATGCTCGGCCACAACAACAATTCACCTGGAGGCATGACAATGGTCTTACAACGACTCCTCGCGCTGGTGTTGTCCGCAGCCGCAACGAATGCTTTCGCGCAGGCTGTTGCGCCTGCTCAGACTGGGTTTTCGGCAGAGCGCCCGCGGCTCGCGTCAGCGCAGATGGTGGTGGCGGCCAATCGGTTTCTCGGCACGCTAACGCCGGAACAGCGGACGCGGGCGACGTTCGCGCTCGACGACACCACCGAGCGGACCCGCTTCAACTTCATCCCGACCGAGACTTTCCCGCGGAAGGGGTTGCAGCTCAGGGAGATGTCCGAGCCGCAGCGCAAGCTGGCGCATGAGCTGCTCAAATCCGGGTTGAGTGATCGGGGCTACTTCACCTACACGCAAATCATGGCACTGGAAGATGTCCTCAAGTTGCTCGAACAGCCCGCCCGCCTCGAACGGGACAAGGAGAAGTATTTCGTCTCGGTCTTTGGCACTCCGGCTGAAAAGGGCGCATGGGGCTTGCGGTTCGAGGGACATCACATCTCACTGCACTACACGATTCTCGACGGCAAATCGATCGCCAGCCCGACATTCGCCGGCACCAATCCGGCCGAAGTGCGTGATGGTCCCGAGAAGGGCAAGCGCATTCTGGGCCAGCAGGAGGACACGGGGCGCGCGTTGCTGATGGCGCTCGATGCGACGCAGCGCGCCACGGCCACGATTTCTGCGGTCGCGCCGAACGAGATCGTTACAACCAATCAGCTCGATATCAAGCCGCTGACGCCTGATGGCATCAAGGCATCGGCCATGACGCCGGCGCAGCGCGCTGCCTTGATGCAGGTGCTGGATGCCTTTGTCGGCCTGATGACGCCCGAGGTTGCCGCCGACCGCATGGCCAGGATCACGGCTGCCGGAATCGGGAATATCGCCTTCGCCTGGGCAGGGCCCACTGAGCGCGGCCAGAAGCACTATTACCGCGTGCAGGGGCCGACGTTCCTGATCGAACTCGACAACACCCAGAACAACGGCAACCACGTGCACTCGATCTGGCGCGATTTCAAGGACGACTTTGGCCGCGACCTGCTGCGCGAACACATCAAGGCAAGCCACTAGCGGGATAGCTCTGCCTGAGCGCCAGGTGAAGGTCCCTCCAAGGCTCTTGACGTGCATTTGAGCAATCACTTAAGCTCCAGTTGAGTGATCACTCAAGAGCCACCACTGGTGCCGGAGACCCGGGAACGGATTCTCAGGACAGCCTTTCAGCTCTTTCATGAGCAAGGCTTCAACGCCACTGGTGTAGCCACGATCTCACGCGAAGCAGGCGTGAATCCCGGCAGCCTGTATCACTTCTTCGAAAGCAAGGACGAGCTCCTGCTTGCAGTGCTCAGATTTGCGCTTGACTACTTGGGCCCAGCAGTTATGGAGCCAGTGGAGGCCGCGGTTTCCAGTCCAGCAGATCGAGTGTTTGCGCTTCTTCAGAGCTATCGCGTTCGTATGGAACGAGAATCCTGTCGAATGGGCTGTCCGATTGGAAACATGGCCCTCGAAGTGAGTGATGGCAATGGCAAGGCCCGTGCTCTGATTCATGAGAACTTCGAGAATTGGATCGAACGTGTAGCGCGTTGGCTGGCTGAGGACAAGCGATTGCCACCTAACGTGGATCGTCGCCGTCTGGCTCGGTTCGTATTGACCACGATGGAAGGTGGCTTGATGCAGGCACGCGCCGCCGGCAACCTGAGACCATTCGACGAATCGGTGGATATTCTCAGGGACTATTTCGAACGGCTCGGCATTCCGCCATCCAAGAAGCGGCGCCCCGTAACGGTGAATCGTGCAATCGCAAGGAGACGGATATGAAGCGTTGGACGTTCTCATGGCTCTTTTTCGCACCTCTTGCCGTGCACGCTCAATCGCCCGCGAACGAACCTTCGTTCGTCAACCAGGGCATCGTGAGTGCCCCTGTTGCGGAAGTATGGAAGGTGTGGTCAACGTCGCAGGGGTTCAGATCCTTGGGCGTTGCGTTGGCCGACGTCGATCTTCGGCTCGGTGGAGTCATTCGGTCGCGTTACAGCGCTGACGGTGCACTTGGTGACGCCCAGACTGTCGAGAATGAGATTCTTGCCTTCGAGCCGCCGCGAATGATTGCCATCCGCATCCGGAAGCCACCAGCGACTTTTCCATTTAAGGAAGCGTGGAAGCACACTTGGACAGTCGTGACGTTGACACCTCTGGAGGGCGACAAAACGCACGTTAGGGTTGCCAGTGTCGGTTATGGCAGCGATGCCGAAGCTCAGGCGATGCGAAGGTTCTTCGAACGTGGGAATCAAGACACCATCGGGGCGCTTGTTGCCCGTTTCGCAAAGTAACCGGCGACTTGCCGAGAGTATTGATCATGACCAGCCAAGCAGACACGCATTCAAAGAACCTGCCAGAAAACATGCGACTCTTGTGAAGAGAGGGGCTGAGGAACCCTGCGGGTTCGAACCAATCCCGCTTACTGTTGGTGACGCTCTGCCTGTCTTGGGCAATGCTTGCCCGATGCGGTGGAGGATCTAGGCGTCGCTCTCATTCTAGTTATGTGAGCCGTCCGCCGATTGCGGTGGAGCGCTTGGCGCTGACCTCATTGGGCGATGGAGGCTTATTGCTGCCTATGATCAGAAATTCTCGATTCATCAGCGAGGTCAAACTTTTGACTGCCGCACAAGAATCGCAAGCAAGGGCCACCCGTTTTACATAGTTGCCAGGTTGCGTTTGGTCGACACTCCGGACGTGTTGGAAGCGCTGCTGGGCTCTCGTCACCCCTCAATTTGTACGTCGATGTGACGTAAGGTTTCTCGCGCCGATCCTTGATCATGCCCGTGCAACCAGGAGTTTTTCTTCGACGAAGTCATACCTCGTGCCGTCTGTCGCGGTGTAGGTGTCGGAGCTTCTTACATGGCATGCATGTCATTTCTTACGTAAATCTAGAAGTTCTAGGTTTATCAAATTCCTAGCGAAAGTGGTCCGCTATTTGCATTGCATAAATCAAAGACCGCGCTCCTATCACGGGGCGATGCGCAAGAAGAACTCGGATCAGCCACTCTAATTACAAGCTCAACTTTCGCGAGGTTCCATTATGTTCACTTTCCGCCATATGACCCGATTGGCGCTGATCTCAGTTGTCGCATTGCTAGCGACGCCCGCATGGGCCGGCCTGGTGACATATGAATTCAATATTGATGTACCAAATGGCAACCCGGTTACAGACCTGTTCATTTTTTCATCAGCTGGCGGACAGGACAATCTATTTGCCTCATCCAGCGTCATCGCGCCCCATGGCGTCCAGTCGCTTTCTCAAACACTGGATTTCACGCCGACGAACACACTGATCGTAGGCGTCAACCAAGGCGATGCAATTGAAGGTGCGCATATCATCATGTTCACAAACGACGCATTTGCGCTGGCTGCGGTAGGGCATAAATGGAGTGAATTGTTCGCGCCGATGGGCCACAACATGTTCATCAGCCTGCTGAGCGATGCACACAGTGGCGGCGCGACTTCACTTGCAACCATTGATGATTTCTTCCGGAGCCAGCAGGTTGCAGCCGCAACGTTTAATCCGTTCGGTTCTGCGAGCATCCTTCAGTTCAGCATTACTCCACCACCAATTGGCCACACAGTGCCTGAGCCTGACAGCACAGTGCTGTTGGGGCTTGGTCTTGCAGGTCTTGTATTTGCGCGACTTATATCAAAGAAGTGGACCCCCTTTTTTGAACACGGAACGCGGTTTGGATAAGTGGACTCCGTCGGTATTCAGGCTGCCTTCGCGAGGGGCAGCGGTTCAAACGATTTGAAGTGGACATGATCGGGTGTCTGGCGGGCAAGAGCAGTGTGCGAGCGCGACAAGATCACCGTGCATGAGCGCAGGACGCGCTGCACGATACGTTCGCTCTGCTGGACGAGCTGCTGATCACGATGGGCGCCTAGTGACGGCGTTCCGTCATCGCAACGCGACGGTGACGATGGGCGCCTTAAGCGCTCCAGCCTGTTTGTCGGCATCGGCCGCGAGTGCAAGCGCCCCGAGCGGACCCGCCATGGTCCCGAGGCCCGGCGGAACGATGAATTGCGCCAGCCCCTGTTCGAGTTCGGACGCCTCGACGTATTGATTCAGGCTGTGCTTGAGTTCCTGCTGGATGCGTCCGAACAGGTGCGTTTGCGCGCTCATGACGCCGCCGCCGAGAAAGATGCGCGCGGGCGCGGTGGTGAGCACCATCGTGTGCAGCAGTTGCGCGAGCCCGTGCGCCACGAAATCCCACGCCGGATGATCCGGCGGCAACTGCGCCGCCGGCGCGCCGACACGCGCTTCGATCGCGGGACCGGAGGCGAGCCCCTCGATGCAGTCGCCGTGATACGAACAAACACCGGGAAACTTGTCGCCGTTCCTGCGCACCACGCGGATGTGGCCGAGCTCGGTGTGGTTCATGCCGAAGATCGAGCGGCCGCGCACGATCGAACCGACGCCGATACCGGTGCCGACGGTGACGTACGCAAAATCGTCGAGCCCGACCGCCGCGCCCCAGCGGCCTTCCGCGAGTGCTGCGCCGTTGACGTCGGTGTCAAAGCCCACCGGCACGCCGAGACGACGCGCGAGGCGCTGCGCAACATCGGTGTTGCGCCAGCCGGCCTTGCTCGTCGAAGTGATGAATCCGTAGCTGGGCGACGCGGGCTTCAGATCGACGGGACCGAATGACGCGATACCGAGCGCGCGCGGGCTGCCGAATTGCGCACGCCAGCGCTCGAGCACGGCTTCGATCTGGCGCAACGTTTCCTCGCGCTCAGCCGTAGGCAGGCGTTCGATCGCGCGCACGTCGTCCGGCCCGGTGCCGAGAATGCACACACACTTGGTGCCGCCCAACTCAACACCGGCGAGTAGTTTGGCGGCTTGTACCACGCGTTAGCTCGTTGTCCCGAGGGCCTTGTCCATCGACTCAAGCTCGACGCCGCGAGTTTCCGGGAATATCGCAAGCACCACGAAGAATTGCACCACCATGCAGATCGCGAAGAACGCGAACGGCAGCGCCTGGGTGAAAGCGGCGATCATCGGGAAGACCTGCGCGATCAACGCGTTCATGCCCCAGTGCGTGGCACTGCCGAGCGCCTGGCCGCGCGAGCGTACCGCGGTCGGGAATATCTCGGCCAGATAGACCCAGATCACGGCACCTTGCGAGAACGCGAAGAAGGCGATGAACACGATCAGCATCGTCAGCAGCAGACCCTTGCCCTCGCCGGTCGCAAAGATCACCGCGACACCGGCGAGCGCGCAGGCCGTGCCGATGGCGCCGATCAGCAGCAGCTTCTTGCGCCCCACCCGATCTATAACCTGCAGCGCAATGATCGTCGCGGTCAGATTCGCCGCGCCGATCGCCACCGCCTGCAGCGCGTTCGACCAGCCGCTGAAGCCGGCGGCCGCGAAGATGTCGTTGAGGTAGTAGAGAATCGCGTTGATGCCGGACAGCTGGTTGAACATCGCGAGCAGGATCGCGAGCAGGATCGGGCGCCGATACGCGCTCACGAACAGCTTCTCGCCGGCGTTGCGGCGCGCGGACTCCGCGGCGCGTTCGAAGTCCGCGAGCATCGCCGCGGTGTCCGTGACGCCGACGCGTTCGAGACTGGCGCGCGCTTCGTCTCTGCGGCCGCGCAGCGAGAGCCAGCGCGGGCTCTGCGGAATGGTGTACATCAGCACGGCAAACAGGATCGCGGGCACACCCGCGATGCCGAGCTTCAGGCGCCACAGGTCCGCGCCCGGCGCCGCTTCCTGCACGATGAAGTTGCTGACGTACGCGAGCAGGATGCCGAACACGATGTTGAACTGGAACAGCCCGGTTAGCTTGCCGCGACGGCTTGCCGGCGCGATCTCGGAGATGTACACCGGCGCGAGCACGGATGATGCGCCGATCGCAAGACCGCCGATGAAGCGGAATACGTAGAAGGATTCAAGATTCCAGCAGAACGCGCAGCCGAGCGCGGATGCGACGTACATGAAGCCCACAGTTTTCAATGTATCGCGCGAGCCGAAGCGATCCCCCGGCGCACCCGCCACCAGCGCGCCGATGAACGTGCCTAACAACGCACTCGCGACAGAGAAGCCGTACCAGAAGCTGCCTGCCTCGAGGTGGAACACTTTGCCCACCGACGCGGTGACGCCGGAGATCACGACGGTATCGAACCCGAACAACAGTCCCGCGAGACTCGCGGTGAAGATCACGCCCAGATTCTTTGAATCAGTCATTGGCTGCCCCGTCCGGCGCTTACATATAGAGTGGCGTCGATTGTTTGAAGATTCTTTAGTTATGGTACGGGAATGGCAAGCGGGGGTGAACCATGCGGCCGATCCCGCCTTCATCAAAGGAGACCTACATGGAGCGCCGCTCGGTGGAATACGACGTGACCGCTTCGGATCCGCTGCGGCAGGAAACTTAGGATCATTGCCAGCATCGAAGAGCCTGACACTATGATGCGGCTCGAAGCCTGACCTGCGATAAGCGGCCTCGTCACCGTCGATGCCCTGCCGCATCCAGGTGGCGCATTCCATTTCGCGCTGCAAACGATCCCCAGGTTCTGTGAGGTGTAGTACGCCCTGATCGCCCAATTCGTTACTGACTGCTAGGCGCAGCGAAACGGGCGCGCAAAGTCTGCAAATGCCGGTAGTCCGGCGCAATAGGGTAATCTGTGCTCCCGCTGCCAACATCCGCTACGGCTATGCTCAGCCGAATCACACCCCTGCTTTTCACCCTGGTTATTTTTTCCATGACTGCAACCAGTCAGGCGGCACAGCCTGCGCCAATGCCTACTGCGAATCCGTTTCTCGCCGAGAGTCCGCTGCCGCTGCACTACCCGCAGTTCGACCGCATCAAAGACACGGATTTTGCGCCGGCGTTCGATGCCGGCATGGCAGCCCAGCTGGCGGAGGTTGCCGTCATCGCGGATAACCTGCAACCGCCCAGCTTCGAGAACACCGTGCTGGCTATGGAGAAGAGCGGTCAAATCCTCGACCGCGCCACCACGGTGTTCTTCGCGCTGGTTGGTGCGGATACCAACGATGCGCGCAACAAGTTGCGCAACGACTATGCGCCGCGCTTCGCGGCCCATGAGGATGCAATACGTCTCGATGGCAAGCTGTTCGCCCGAATCCAGGTGCTCCATGACCAGCGCAGTGCGCTGGATCTGGATGCCGAAGGCGTGCGCCTGATTGAACGCTATTACGCGGACTTCGTGCGTGCCGGCGCCAGACTCTCGGCGAGCGACAAGGAAAAGCTGAAGGGCATGAATGCCGAGCTTGCCGCGCTGGCGAGCCAGTTCAGCCAGAACGTGCTGGACGAGGTGAACGGCGCGGCCGTGGTAGTGGACGATGTGAAGCAGCTCGACGGTTTGAGCGAGGCGCAGATCGCTGCAGCGGGCGCAGAGGGCAGGTTGCGCGGTCTCAAGGGCAAGTACGTGCTCACGCTGCTCAATACCACCGGACAGCCGCTGGAATCCCAGCTGCGCAATCGGGCAGTCCGCCAGCGCCTGCATGAGGCTTCAGTGCGCCGCGGCAGCAGCGGCGGCAGGTTCGATAACCGTCAGATCATCAGCAGGACCATGAAACTGCGCGCGGAACGCGCAGCGCTGCTGGGTTTTGCGAATCATGCGGCGTACAGCCTGGAAGACCAGACAGCGCGCACCCCGACTGCTGTCAACGCCATGCTGCGCCAGCTTGCGCCGGCCGCGGTAGCCAATGCGAAGCGCGAGGCGGCGCTGCTGCAGGCGCGCATCGACAGCGATGGCGGCAAGTTCACTCTTGCACCCTGGGACTGGGCTTACTACAGCGAAAAAGTCCGCGTCGAACAGTTCGCTTTCGATGAGGCGCAGATAAAGCCCTATCTCGAGCTGGGCAATGTGCTGGAGAACGGCGTGTTCTACGCCGCAAATCAGTTGTACGGCCTCACCTTCAGGCGCCGCGGCGATTTGCCCGTCTATCACCCGGATGTGCGCGTCTATGACGTCTTCGATGCCGACGGCAATCAGCTTGCGATCTTCATCGCGGATATGTACGCGCGCAAGACCAAGCGTGGCGGTGCCTGGATGAATTCCTATGTATCGCAATCGGCGCTGACTGGCTACCTGCCGGTGGTTGCCAATCACCTGAACATTTCCAAGCCTCCGGATGGCGAACCCACGTTGCTGACCTGGGACGAAGTAACCACCGCGTTCCATGAATTCGGCCACGCCCTGCATGGCATGTTCTCGAATGTGAAGTATCCGTATTTTGCAGGCACCGCCGTGCCGCGGGATTTCGTCGAGTTTCCGTCGCAGGTCAACGAGATGTGGGCGGACTGGCCCGCCGTCCTGAAGAACTACGCGAAGCACTACCGGACCGGCGCGCCCATGCCGTCCGCGCTGCTGGAGAAAGTGGTCGCTGCAGCAAAATTCAACCAGGGCTTCGCCACCACGGAGTATCTCGGAGCCGCGCTGGTGGATCAGCGGTGGCACCAGCTCGCTGCAGCGCAGGTTCCGGATGCCGCGGGTGTAATGCCATTCGAGGCTGCCGCACTCACTGCCGAAGGCATCAACTATGGGCCAGTTCCGCCGCGCTACCGCACGCCGTATTTCAGCCACATCATGAGCGGGTACGCTGCCGGCTACTATGCCTATATCTGGTCAGAGGTCCTGGACGCCAATAGCGAAGACTGGTTCAAGTCGCATGGCGGACTGACGCGTGCGAATGGCGACCACTTCCGCGAGACGCTGCTGTCGCTAGGGGGCAGCGTGGATGCTTCGCAGCTGTTCCGGAATTTCGCCGGTAATGAGCCGCATATCGGACCGTTGCTGGAGAAACGCGGTCTTGTGGTCCCAGACAGCAGGTAGCTACCCGCCGTCGCGCAGCGTGTCCAGGTGCATCAGGCGGCGGATCAGCGGCGCAATTGCCAGCATGGCCATGCCCACGCCCAAAGCCAGCCAGCCCACCTTGCCGTATATCTCCAGAACGCGCTCTGGACCCGCTTGCTCGCCGCCGGTCGCTGCCGAGATCAGACCGGCGGCAAAATTGCCGGCAGCCGACGCGAAGAACCAGGTGCCCATGATCAGGCTGGCCAGGTGTGCCGGTGTCAGTCTGTTCATGGCCGACAGGCCTACCGGTGACAGGCACAGCTCGCCGGTCGTGTGGAGGAAATAAATCAGGAAGACATAGATGACCGGCGTGAGGCTGCCTGCGCCGCCTGCCTTCGCGCCCGCAACGAGCACCAGAAAACCCAAGCCGCCTGGACTACCGCCATCGCGAACTTGGTGGGAGTTGAAGGCTCCAGCCCGCGTCGACCCAGCAACAGCCACAGCCACGCGACGAGCGGGGCCAGCAGCACGATGTAGATGGCGTTGAGGGACTGGAACATCGAGGCCGGCACCGTCCAGCCGAAGAGGCTGCGGTCCACGGAGCGGTCAGTGAACAGATTCAGTGAGGAGCCGGCCTGTTCGAACAGTGCCCAGAACAGGATCGAGCCAATGATCAAATAGAGCGCGGCAAAAATGCGGTCGCGATCTTCCCGGGCCAGGCGGAACACGGCTGAGTACAGCACGTATCCGAGCAGCAGAATGCCGGCGCTGCCGAGGAGCAGGCCCACCAGCCTCTGTTGCTGGATCATGAACCAGACCAGGACGATGCAGAGGAGGCCCACCACGTATAGCAACCATTCGAATTTCAGGCCGAGCACCCGCGCGGTGAGGCGCAGTGGATCCCGAGGTTCACCTTGCCCCATCAGCAGCGGCTTGCCGAGCACGAACACGATGAGACCCAGCAGCATGCCGAGGCCCGCTGCGCCGAAGCCGTACGCCCATCCGTAAGTCTGGCCAAGGTATCCGGCGAACATTGAGCCAAGCGCAGCACCCAGATTGATGCCCATGTAGAAGATCGTGTATGCCGGATCGCGGCGGATGTCCGTGCGCGGATAGAGCTGGCCGACCATCACCGAGATGTTGGCCTTGAGGAAGCCGGAGCCGACGATGATGAAGGATAGTGCCAGCCAGAAGACATTCCGGGCCGCTGCCTGCTCGCCCCCATCACCCTCGAAGGCCATCAGGAAGTGACCGACGGTCAGCAGCACAGCGCCGAACTGTACTGCTTTGCGCTGGCCCAGGTAGCGATCGGCCAGGTAACCCCCCACCACCGGCGCGATGTAGACCAGTGCGGTGTAGGAACCGTAGATGATCGAGGCCTGCTGGTCGGAAAATAGCCAGTGCTGCACCAGATAGAAAATCAGTAGCGCACGCATGCCATAGTAGGAGAAGCGTTCCCACATCTCGGCGAAGAACAGCACGAACAGTCCGCGCGGGTGACCCAGGAGGGTTCTCTGTTGCTCCAGTTCGTAGGGGATGCTGGACATGGGTTTGCAGTTCCTTGGGTCTTCTTCGCAGGATGACATATGTTGGTGTCACGGTAGGAACGTCAACCCACCCTCCCATTCGAGTGAGAGTAGAGTTCGGGGGTTCCTGATTTCACTGAGGGGTTTGATCATGCTCACACCTGAGACCTCCCGAATCACCGCTCGCGCTCGCACGCCCTGGGTCGTCGCAATGGCCCTGCCGACCATTGCAGTGGTTCTGCTGAGTCAGCTTGCGGTCGCGCATCACGGCTGGACCTGGGCAGAAGACCAGCAGTCGACTCTCGCAGGGAAAATTCAATCCATATCGATGGCGGCACCACACCCGACGCTGCAAGTCACGGCTGCGGATGGTGCCGTGTGGCAAATAGACCTGGGCAATCCCAGTCAGACGGAGCGGTCGGGTTTCACGGCGGAATCCGCCAAAGCAGGGGACGCAGTCACCGTGCTCGGCAACCGCGATCGGGAGCATGCGCGAAATCACATGAAGGCGGTCCGTATCACAATCTCTGGAAAGAACTACGTCATGTACCCGGAGCGGATCGTGTCGAAATAGGGATGCGCCCGCCTCATATCCATGAGTCACCAGCAACGTGAATATAACTGAGCCTGGTGTCGCCTTCTTTTTGGTTGCTGGCCTTGCGGCACTGCTGGTGGGCTTGTCCAAGGGCGGGCTGACGATGGCAGGGGCCCTCGGCACGCCCTTGCTGGCGATGGTGATATCTCCCGTCAAGGCCGCGGCACTGCTGTTGCCAATTTTCGTTGTGAGCGACTGGTTCGGGCTCTATGCCTATCGACGCGAGTTCGACAGACGCAACCTGTTGATCCTGATTCCCGCGGGAATTGCCGGAATCGGAATCGGCTGGCTATCATTTGCCGTGGTGTCTGATCGAATGGTGGGATTGCTTATCGGGATCATCGGTATCGCGTTCTGCCTGAACGCCTGGCGCTTGCGGAATCACCCGCTGCCACCGCGACCCGCGGATATCCCGCGCGGCTTGTTCTGGGGAGCGATTGCAGGGTTCACCAGCTTCGTGTCGCATTCTGGCGGCACGCCCTATCAGGTCTACGTGTTGCCGCAGAAACTGGCCAAGACGGTATTTGCCGGCACCACGACCATCACTTTTGCCGTGATTAACCTCGTGAAGTTGTTGCCCTACTGGCAGCTTGGACAACTGGACCTGGCCAATCTGAAGATCTCGGTGCTGCTGATGCCGATTGCAGTCGCAGGGACATTCGCTGGAGTCTGGTTGGTGCGGATCATTCCAGAACGCACATTCTTCATGCTCATCCACGTTGCGCTGTTTGTCCTGTCGGTCAAGCTGGTGGCGGATGCGATTTAAGACATTGGCAGACGCACGCACACACCTTGCTCCTGATCAACGACATGTGCGTGACAGGAGTTGTTTGAGTAGAGGACTCGAATGCAGGCGTTGCCACGGATTCCGGGCGAACCACGGCTTCCTGCTGATGGGCGGATTCGGGATGATCAGGTAGGTCATCTTCCCATCCGGGCGGTCCACCTCGAATATCTTTCCCTGATGTTCGTCCAGCCACACCATCACGACATCGTAGTGGGACACCAGTTCCTGCACGGTACGAATCGAGACCGGAAGCGTGCCGATCAATTGCTTCCCGGCATAGATCTCGTGGCCGCGCAAATCCAGTGTCAGGCCCACTTCCATGGAGCGCGCGGGTTTTCCATCGCGGTCGATGACGTGATAGCCGCAATGCGTCCAGCGAAATGAGTAGCGGTCGATTCCGTTAAGGGCCAGATTGCGCGAAGAGGAGAAGGATCTTTCCGTAAGGCCCCAGAACGCGAGATCGCCTCGGCCCCGCAAGCGAACATGAGCCCAGATGTCTTCGAATGTCAGATCGATGTTGCCCCAGCTGTCGATCACTGTGACGCCGGGGATGGCAGCCAGTTGCTCCTTGACCCGGTTGTATTCACGGTAGTAGCCGGGCCCCGACTCGTACCAGAGCCAGACCGCAACGCCCGTCACCGTCAGCACGAGGCAGGCAGAACGGAGAACTGCGCGCGAACGCGTCACCTGTTTCTTCCGATCCAGGTACGCTCGCCGCGAAATCCAGACAACCACCATGAGCCCAACGGGAATCCCGAAGAGAACAGGCCAAAAGATCCCGCTCTGTGTGAACGCCAGGAAACCGCCAATCGCGAGAGCAGCAAGACAGAGTCGAAACCCCCAATCCGGTTCTGTGTGTGTGCCAGGTTTCACCTGTTCCTCCTTGAGCAACTCTGAGTTTCCTGATCGTTGGGCCTTGTCGTCAAGTCCATCCGCGTTGACTGAGTCAGTGCTGCCAGCCGGCTGGTCAATACTTGACTGAAGTTATCAAAATGATATCATCCTCATATCAGAGGAGGATTCGCAATGACACCCGTAATTTCTCAGAACCCGGCGCGCGAACTGCCAGCCCAGACCTTCAGCGGCTGGGCGATGCTGTTCGTCACCATTGCCTGGTTTGTCGCAGTTATCGTGCTGTTCCTGTTCAGCGGCCACAATGAATCCGCGCTGGGGGTCTTCGTCGCTCTGCTCGGCGTAGCCGCAGGCGTTGTCACGGCATTCGGATTTTTCACGCTGCAGCCGAACGAGGCCCGCGTGCAGATTCTGTTCGGAAGCTACAAGGGGACGGTGCGCAGCAGCGGTTTTCACTGGGCCAACCCTTTCTATTCCCGCGTTCGTGGCGGCGGCAAGAGCCTTGGGGCAATGTTGCAGACCGCGGGCAGCAAGCATCTGGGCCGGGCGGCTACCGACTCCAGCGCGCGATCGCGTTCAACCAAGCTTTCGCTGCGTGCGCATAATTTCAACAGCGAGACGCTCAAGGTGAACGACAAGCGCGGCAACCCGGTGGAGATTGCCGCCGTCGTCGTCTGGCGCGTGGCGGACACGGCCCAGGCCGTGTTCGATGTCGAGGACTACAAGAGCTATCTGGAGGTGCAGAGCGAATCAGCGCTGCGCGGCATTGCCAGCCACTTTGCCTACGATCACGGTGAGCGGCACGAACCCACTCTGCGTGACAGTGCCGACGAAGTCGCGCAGGCACTGAAGGAGGAACTGCAGGTGCGGCTCGCGAAGGCGGGCGTGGTCGTCGAGGAAGCGCGACTGACGCATCTGGCCTACGCCCCGGAGATCGCCGCGGTAATGCTGCGGCGCCAGCAGGCCGAAGCCATCGTCGCCGCAAGACAGCAGATCGTCCACGGCGCGGTGGGCATGGTGCACGCTGCGCTGCAGGAGCTCGAAGCCCGCCAGGTGGTGCAACTGGATCCGGAGCGTCGGGCAGCGATGGTCAGCAATCTGCTGGTCGTTCTTTGCGGGAACTCCGATGCAACGCCAGTGATCAACGCTGGAACGCTGTACAGCTGATCGTGGCTGCAGGCGAGCGCAAGGCCTTTCTGCTGCGGGTTCCTGAAGAACTGTGGAAGGATGTGGAAAAGTGGGCAGCGGACGACCTGCGCAGCGTCAATGCGCAGATCGAATTCCTGCTGCGTCAGGCTGTGCTGCAGCGCAAGGGCACCAGAAAGACCCGGGGAAACAGTGAATGACCCCGCTCGCTCCGGACTGAAATTGCGGGCCTTGCCACCCGGCCGCCGGGGAATCACGATGGGCCTCTCACGCCATCGAATGGAGCGCAGGCATGAACGGGATCGCCAGTCGCACATCGCTGCTTGCCCTCTTGCTCGCAATGAGCGCAGCGCTCACCGGATGCGGCAAGCGCACGGCGCCTGCGATTGCGATGGACGCCGACGATATCGCCGGCACCGTCACCTCGGCGTCCGGCCCCGAAGCGGGCGTGTGGGTCATCGCCGAGACGAGCGACCTGTCCACGCGCTTCGCGAAGATCGTCGTCACCGACGACCAGGGCCGCTACCTGATTCCCGATCTGCCGGCGGCGAAATACGAGGTGTGGGTCCGGGGATACGGTCTTGCTGATTCGGCAAAGGTTGCGGGCCAGCCGGGCAAGGCCTTGAACCTCAAGGCAACGGTCGCGCCCGACGCAGCCACGGCCGCGAAGGTTTACCCCGCTGCCTACTGGTACGCGATGATGAAGCTGCCCACAGAGCAGGAGACTTCCCAGTTGCGCAACGGCCGCAACGAATACCTGATGGGGGTGAAGAATATGGGCTGCGTCGGTTGCCACCAGCTTGGCCAGCTCTCAACGCGCACGCTGACGCCGAGCCTGGGCAAGTTCAACACCTCGCATGATGCGTGGGTGCGCCGCATCTCGTCGGGCCAGGCCGGAACCAACATGGTCCAGACCGCAATGGGCACCCTCGGCGGCCTGCCGCTGAAATATCTGTCGGACTGGACGGACCGCGTGGCGAATGGCGAGCTGCCTGCGCAGCAGCCGAAGCGGCCACAGGGCATTGAGCGCAACGTCGTCGCCACCGTGCGCGACTGGCTGACCGAGCGGCACTACCTGCACGACCTTTCTGGCACGGATCGCCGCAACCCGACAGTAAACGGCTATGGCCCGTTGTACGGCGCGCCGGAGCTCAGCACGGATGAGTTTCCGATACTGGACCCGAAGACCAACACCGCGGGCACCTTCCATGCACCCGTGCGAGACGCGAACACGCCCACGACCCATGATGACCCGGTGATCGCGCCGTCGCCGTACTGGGGCAACCAGCGCATCTGGGACAGCAAGGCGAACGCGCACAATCCGATGCTCGATGCACAAGGCCGTGTCTGGTACACGGCACGCATCCGCGCCGCCGATAATCCGGCGTTTTGCAAGCGCGGTTCCGATCATCCTTCCGCGAAGGCCTTTCCCATCGAACGCTCGGGTCGCCAGCTCGCGGTGTACGAGCCGGACAAGAAGAAATACACCTTCGTCGACACCTGTTACGGCACGCACCACCTGCAGTTCGCCTACGATGATCCGAACGAAACGCTATGGACCAGCGGCGGTGGCCAGGTGGTGGGATGGCTCGACACGAAGAAGTTCGACGCCACCGGCGATGCCGCCGCGTCACAGCGCTGGTCGCCCCATGTGCTCGACACCAACGGCAATGGACGGCGCGACGAGTGGGTGGAGCCGGGGCAGCCTACCGACGCGAAGCGCGACACGCGCATCGCCGCCGGTTTCTATGCGGTGATGCCGAATCCCGCGGATCGCTCGGTCTGGGGCTCGGCCGCTTTTCAATATCCCGGCGCGATCCTGCGCTTCGATCCGCAGACACAGCTCACGGAGATCTACCGCCCGCCGTTGCCCGGCTTCGGCGTGCGCGGCGCCGACATAGATACCAATGGCGTCGTCTGGGCATCGCTGGGCAGCGGTCACCTGGGCGAGTTCGATCGGCGCAAGTGCAAGGCGCCGTTGAACGGCCCAAAGGCCACGGGCGATCATTGCCCGGAGGGGTGGACGCTGCACGATCTGCCCGGCCCCGGCTTCGCGGAGCTGCCGCAATTCAGCGTTGAATCCAGCTACTACACGTGGGTGGACCAGCACGACACGCTGGGCCTCGGCAAAGACGTGCCAATCGCCACCGGCAACCTGTTCGACGGCGTGCACGCGCTGGTCGGCGCGCGCATGGTTACGCTGCGCATCCCTTACCCGCTGGGCTTTTACATGAAGGGTGTCGAAGGCCGTATTGACGACCCGAACGCTGGCTGGAAGGGGCGTGGCCTGTGGGTCACCAGCGGTGACCGCACGCCGTGGCTGATGGAGACGGGCAAGGGTACGCGGCCGCTGGTGGTGCACTTCCAGACGCGGCCTGATCCGCTGGCGAAATAGGCAGCAATCAACGCAAGGCTCTTCGGCTAAGCTCGCCACATCAGATGGAGATGGCGGGGGCGCAGATGTCGCAAAATCTCTTGGGCAGACTCTTTGCAGTGCTCGCGTTTACTGTCGGCGCTGCTGCCGCACAGGCCGAGAGCTGGCAGGGAACGGGCGAGATGCCGCTCGACTATCGCGCCTATGTACGGGACTTCAACACCGGCGACGACCGGGGCCTGATCGAAAAGTACTTTGCAACTGATACGCAGATGATCAGTAGCAGCGGCGTGCGTCGCGGCCACAAGGAAATGAACGAATTCCTGGCCTGGGCGCACGACGGCGTGCGCGAAATCATCCGCCCGCAGGTGGTGATGTGGGACAAAGACCACATCTTCGCGGAGATAGACATGGACTTCGTCGCTTCGAAGGCGCGACCGGATTTCACCTTCGGTGCGCTGCTGCCGGGCGACATCCTCACGGTGAAGTTCTTCGCGCATTACACGGTGGTGAACGGCAAGATCAAGACGCTGAAGACCATGACCTGGAAGCCGGAGACCGGTGTCACCAAGGCGCCACGGCTCGGCGATCAGGCCGGTCAGCGCGCGGCGTTCATTGCCTACACGCGTGCGTTTTCGGGCGGGCTTTCGGAGAAATACGCCGCGTTCTACACCGACAACGTGAAACTGCATCTGAGCACGGTGGCGGAGCTCAACGGCAAGAAAGCCATTGTCGATTTCTATACGAAGATGTTCCGGACGGTGCGCGAGGATCTGGAGATCAGGCAGATCGTCTATGACGACCAGGCAGTCGTCGGCGACTTCGTAAGTGTATTCACCGCGTTGGAAGATGCTCCGGATTTCGTGGTGGCGCCGCTGAAGAAAGGCGAATCGATCCGCGTGCCGGTATTCGTCTACTACACGCTGCGCGATGGACTGATTTCGGAGATTCGGGTGGCGCGCTCGGCACAGCCGGTGGGGCCTTGAGCAGACGCGCCATACTTGAAGTTGGCCAATCCAGAAGTCGGAGGACATCTTGCGATTCAATTTCACCACAACCGTCATGCTGCTTGCTCTTGTGGGTGTGCCGTTGCTCTGTCATGCACAGGCCGATGAGATCCAGGTCTACGACGGCGGCCTTGCAGAGCCCGGCGTCTTCAATCTCACCTGGCACAACAACTACACCTTCAGGGGTTCGGCCACGCCGCCAGCACCCGGCGGCATCGCGCCCAATCACTCGCTCAACGGCGTGACGGAGTGGGCCTATGGGGTGAATTCGTGGTTCGAGGCCGGCTTGTACCTTCCCCTGTACAGCGTTGGCCACGGCAAGACTGTCTACAACGGCCTCAAGTTGCGCGCACTGGTGGCGCGCCCCAACGCAGCGGATCAGGTTTTCGTCTACGGGCTGGGTTTTGAACTGGGCTTCAATTCGCGCGACTGGGACACCACTCGCGTCACCTCTGAATTCCGGCCGATTGTGGGCTGGCACCTTGGCAAATTCGACGTAATCTTCAATCCTATCCTCGACACGGCGTATGAGAGCCTGGGCGATGTAGTGTTCGCGCCATCAATGCGCCTGGCCTATAACGTTTCGCCGCGGTTCGCGCTGGCGCTCGAAGAATATGCAGACTTCGGGCCGCTGAAGAATTTCGCATCCAGCAGCCAGCAGTCCCACCAGTTGTTTGCTGTCACGGACTACGTCGGCAAGAAGATTGAGGTGCAGGCTGGGCTCGGGTTTGGCCTTACAGCCGCATCGGACGACTTGGTGTTCAAGCTGATCCTGGCGCGGGATCTGAACTGATCTGCGAATGCGTAGGCGAGCTTTGCCGCTCGCCTACGCGATGTGTCATTTAGGGAACTGGCGGCGTTCGTATGTCCAGCGTGAATCGCGGCACAGATCGCAATCCTTACCGACGAAGTACTTCGCGGCCTTCTTGTCGCCACGCAGCTGCCAGTCCAGCCAGCGCACCGCCACTGCGGCCGCCGCGCCGCCATTGGGTTCATTGAATGTACCCCCGTGGGCCACTGGCAGATTCGCGACCGCTACGGGTACATGCGAGATGCGCCGGAAGTTGTCCATGCCCATCTTGTATGCCACGTCTTTCTCTCCACCAAGGATGTACAAGACTGGAGTGTGCAGGGCCAGCAGCGAAGCATTGTTGAGATCCATCTTGGGAAACTGTGCCGGCCACGGATCCGGAATGCCGCTGTTGTGGACGATCAGTGTACGGACTCGCGGTTCGCCGCCCAATTTCAGCGTCTGCATTCCTCCGCAGCTGTGCCCCGAGTAGGCAATCTGTTTCGGATCGATGCGACCGAACAGAGGGCTGCCGGCGCGCCTGTTTTCGGCCAGGGCCCAGTCCACTGCCTGCGACATCTGCGCCGCCGTCGTAGGCTGCGGCGCGGGCTGTCCCGGTGGCGGCGCAGGATACTTCGGCGGCGTATGGGCACCTGGACCGCTGTAGATCCCCCCGGTGGCGATCACCAGATAGCCGTGCGAGGCAATTTCCAGCAGGTGAAACCGCACGCTCGCCCCATTTTCGGAGCAGCCGCCGTTACCCCAGGCCAACACTCCCAGCTTCTGTTTGCCCAGAGCAGAGAGATCCGCCGGACGATAAACCACATGATTCGGCAGGCTCGCCACTTCCTCCTTGAGGGCGGGGAAGCGACCTGTTCCGGGCTCGTCTGGCCGCGGCGGTTCGGCGGCCAGCGCCGGGCCGCCGAGCGCGACAAGGGCAAGCAGTACCAGTGCCGAACGCCGCGCCCGGGCGGGAACTTCAGAATGCGCCATGGTGGATAAGGTCGAATTTTTCATGGAATGAACCTGATTTTTTCTGACACGAAGGTTAAGTGGGATGATGAGCTTGGAGGTGACGGATGGCAAGGCGATTACCGAGGATCAGGATCTCGCTCCCGGAGGGGCAGTGATGCGTCGCCCCATGGCGGTGGCGCTGCTGGTGACCATGGCGGGCGTGGGCTTCTTCGCATTGCAGCGCCGCGCCGCGCTGCTGCAATGGATGCCGCAGCTGCTGGAGGTATTGCCGCGCGGCCGCAATCGCGCCATAGAGCCGGCACCGGCAGGCTGGCCGCTGTCACGTCATGAGGAAAACCTCGCCGTCACGGCCAGCGCGGATCCGGAACTGCTGCTGCTCGGAGATTCCCTCACCGATTTCTGGCGTGACACCGCCGGCCCCACCGCAGGCGCTGCGGCGCTGCAGCGTCACTTTGGCAACTGGCGCATCGTCAACTTCGGCATCTCGGGCGATGCCACGCAGGGCCTTTTGTGGCGACTGCAGAATGGCGAAGGTCGCGGCTTCGCACCGCGCGCAGTGATGCTGATGATCGGCACCAACAATATCGGGCACGATACGGTCGAAGAGATCGGCGCTGGTGTCGCTGCGGTGGTGCAGCAGGTGCGCTTGAGTTTTCCGCAAGCGCGCGTCCTGCTGCTCGGCGTGCTACCGCGCGCTAGTGCGCGGGCGCCAGTGCGTCGCACGGTGGCTGCCCTCAATCAGCGCATTGCAAAGCTGGACGATGGTCATTGGGTGTTTTATCGCGACATCGGCGCGCTGTTCACGGATGCGGACGGCAACATTCCGGCGGCGCTGATGAGTGACGGCATCCACCCCGGACCACAGGGATACGAGGTCTGGGCGCAGGCCGTGGCCGGTCCGCTTGCTGACCTGATGGTCGGACAAGCGCCGCGCTGACGGTCCCACCCGAGCAGGATTACGACGCGTATCGCGCCGCTACTCGACTACAATTGCCCCAAGAAAACGGGGAGTACTTACCATGAATGGTGTCCGCATGGCCCGCGCCCTGGTCGGCGCGATTGTCGCACTAGTGACCACTTCACTTGCCTCTGCACAGAGCCCGCGCGACGCGACTAACTCCTGCGACCGCGCCTGCCTCACGCGCGCGATCGACACATACATCGCCGGTCTCATCGCCAACGATCCTGCACGCGTGCCCTTCGCCTCCAACGCAAAGCTCACGATGAACGACGACGTCGTCCCCGGACGCGGCCTCTTCTGGGACCAGGCCGCGTCCGTGCAGTCGCGCATCGATATCGCCAACCCGCGCTGGGGCGACACGGGCACGCTAGCCGTCATCAATAATGCCGATGGCTCGCAGTACCTCTACTCCTTCCGGCTCAAGGTGAAGAATTCGCGCATCACCGAAGCGGAGGCCATCCTGGTCCGCAATGTCACCGAAGGCGGGCTGTGGGATCTGAAAACGCTGCAGAAGCCCAACGCGAACTTCAACATGAAGATCCGTCGCGCCGAACAGGATTCCTACTACGACCTGGTCGCCGCGGCTGAAGGTTACTGGCGCGCCTTCAACACCAACGGCACACCTGAATACCACCCGGCCGAGTTATGGCCGAACGTGCAGCGACTGGAAAACGGCTACAAAACCACCGACGTCGCGTTCGCGAACAACCAGGCGATGAGCGCTGCGGAGCAGTTCGACGTCGGCTCCCATGCGGGCCGCAATATCTGGGACCTGCGTTACCCGGTGGTGGATGAAGAGTACGGCGTGGTGATGAGCGTCGCGCGCTTCGGCCTCAAGTCCGGCGTTACGCCGAACCGCCCCGCGCAGGCCGCGACGCGTCTGGTGACCGAGTTCTTTGCCGTACGCAAGGGCCAGATCTGGGACATCCAGGCCGTGATGGTCAATCGCGACGAGAAGCTGCCCTCCGCCTGGGCGCCGGACTACGGTCCGACGCGCGGTGGCTGGGCGCCGATATCCTGTGATCGCGCATGCCTCACGCGTTACATCGACGCGTACTACGCCGCGCTGTTCGCCAAGGATGCGCGCGCGCTGCCGCAAGCCGCCAAGGCCAGAATCACGCTCAATGGCGATGAGGTGCCGCTGGCTCGCGCGTTCTGGCCCGCCGCACAGAAGGTGCGCTGGCGGTTCGACATCGTCAACGAGCGACTTGGCGACACTGGCACTCAGGTGGTCGTCACGAATGCAGATGGCTCGGAGACCATTGAGATCCTGCGCCTGAAGGTCGCGAACGGCGCCATCACCGAGATGGAGATCATCCGTTGCAACAAGGGCGACGCGGGCGATCCGTGGTGGGGGCCGGAGCAGCTGGACAAGGAGCCTTCTGCATTCCTGAAACTGCCGATCCCGCCATCAGAGCGCAATTCCTATTACGAGCTGGTGTCGGTGGCAGACGGTTACTGGCGCGCTTTCCAGACCAATGGCACGCCGGAATACCACCGCACGGATGTAATGCCCGATACCACGCGCTTCGAGAACGGCGTGCATTTCACTGGCACCGTGCGCAACGGCAAGTATGCGACGGTGGCGGAAGGGTTTGATCGCGGCCAGTTCATCGGCCGTAACCTGTGGGATCTGCGTCATGCCGTAGTAGATGAAGAGCGCGGCATCGTGCTGACTGTCCTGCGCTTCGGCAAGGTCGACGGCGTACAGAACGCAGCGTCGGTGACGCAGATCGACCGCATCGTCGGTGAATTCTTCAGCGTGAAGTCGGGCAAGATCCAGGAAGTGCAGGCGGTGCTGGTGAATCGGCAGGATGCGAAGCCCACCGGATGGGATACAAAGTGGTACGGGCCAGGGCAGGGTGGGTGGGTCAGGATGCCTACGGGGCAGGCAACGCAACCATGAAACCCGTCTCTACGACCGCGCTGCTCGCCGCCATCCTTGCGGGCTTTTCGTCGGCAGCAGTGCTCCCCGCTGAAGTAACGCCACGGTCCGCCGCTCGCATCGCCCAGGAGCTTTGCGCAGGCTGTCACGGGCCCAACCTCGTGGGCGCCAACGCTCCCAACCTGCTCGACACCATCTGGGTTCACGGCGGCACCGACGCTGATATTCGCAGGAGCATGCGCGACGGCTTTCCAAAGCTCGGCATGGTTCCCTACGGGAATTTGCTCTCCGAGGCGGAGCAGACGGCGATGATCAGCTACATCCGCTCCGAGGCCACGCGTTTTGCCTTCGGCCAGATCCCCTATCCGAGCCCGCCCGACTCCGTCGTCTTCAAGAGCGAGCTGCAGGAATTCCGCCTCGAGACCGTCGCGGGCCCGCTCGACACGCCTTGGGGTCTCGTCTTCCTGCCCGATGGCGATATGCTCGTCACCGAACGCCCCGGCACTTTGCGACAAGTCAGGAAAGGCAAACTTGTCGCCGAGCCGATCCGCGGCACGCCGAAAACCTACGTCCGTCAGGACGGCGGCTACCTCGATGTGACCATCCATCCAGACTACACGAGGAATGGTTGGGTCTACCTCGCCTATACCGAAGCGATGGGTGAAGCCACCGGCGGCAACCGCCCGCTCTCGATGACTGTGATTGTTCGCGGACGCATCCGCGACGGCGCCTGGGTCGACCAGCAAACCATCTTCCGCGCCGCACCCCAGTTCTACTACCAGGACACCAGCCACTACGGCTGCCGGTTCTACTGGGATCGACAGGGTCACCTCTTCTTCACTCTCGGCGAGCGTGGAAATGCCCTCGACGCCCAGGATCTCAAGAGCCCGCTCGGCAAGATCCACCGCGTCATGGATGACGGCAGCACTCCGCCCGACAATCCCTTCGTCAAGCAGGCCGGCGCCCTCGGCTCGATCTGGAGTTACGGCAACCGCCATGTCCAGGGTCTGCAATACCATCCGGTCACCGGCAAGATGTGGGCCACGGAACACGGCCCAACCGGCGGCGACGAGCTCAACCGCATCGAGCCTGGACACAACTACGGCTGGCCCTTGATCTCCAACGGCGCTCCGGCATTCGGCGAAACCATCGAAGGCACGGGGCGCGCCGGCATGGAACAACCAGTGGTCTGGTGGTCGCCGACGGTGGCTCCCTCGGGCATTACTTTCTACACCGGCGCCCGTTACCCGGCCTGGAAGAACCACCTCTTCATCGCAAACCTCCTCGGACGTTCACTGCGTCGCGTGGTGACCGAAGGTGACAAGGTCACGCACCAGGAGATTGTCTTTGCCGAGATGGGCCGCGTGCGCACCGTCGTGCAAGGTCCGGATGGTTTTCTCTACGTCCTGCTCGCGAGCCCCGGCCGTGTCGCGCGCATGATCCCGGTTGCTCCCGGCACCTATGAGCGTGAACAGGCTGCGCTGAAAGCCGCCGCGGCCCGCGCCGCACTGGCTCCGCAGAAGTGAGTGAGTTGAAAGCGGAGGGGCGGAGCATCGGGGCGTGCCGGTAGAAGAGGGCGCTCAGACGCAGCAAGGAGCGCCAGCTACTTCGGAATCGGATCAGAAGAAGGCCAGAAGCGCGCTGTAGAAATGGGCAGGCCGAGGAAGAACGCGTTGATGGCGTGAATCTGGCCACCCCAGACCTTGAAGGCCTCGAAGGTCACCAGCGAATTTCCCTCGCCGTACGATGAACCGGTGTGACCGAAGTTCATCCACAGCAGCACGGTGCCGTTTTCTTCGTCCACCGCGGCTACGCTGGCAATGATGCTGGGGTGCACGAGGATGTTCTGCGCATACATGCCGCAGTCGGTGCGGCCGCAGTTGCCGCCGGCCGTAACCGTGCCGTTCTCGACGCGATAGGTGTCCGGTGCGAAGGGGGTTCCACCATCGGTGAAGCTGCCGACACGCAGGCCCTCGGGGTAGGTGAGGGCAGTCCTGATCATCGACTCGCGTGACTGCTTCTTGCCTGCCGGCACCGGATCATTCATGCCCTTGATGGGATTGGTGAGTTCGGTGGGCTTGAAGCGTGATTCAGCCGTGACGCGCTGCACCAGTGCTTCGATGCCGGAGATCTTCCCGTCCGTCACATGCAGCACCAATGAGTAGAGCGCCTGGGCCTGGCCTTCGATGATCACCAGATGGGCAGCAGCAACCTGCTTCTTCAGATCAACATAGTCCTGACGGAACTGGCCCTTGGCCGTTGCCGTCTTCCAGAGACCGTCAGCCAGCTTGATGGCTTTGGAGTTCTCGGTGATCTTGGCGTTGTCTACAATGGGCAGCTTCGAGGGATCGTGCGCAACCATGGCATCGACATAGGTTGTGATGAGGCCGGTCAGGCAGGCACGGTCACAGTTTTCCGCTGCCTGGGATGAGCTGGAGAAGCCTGTTGCGGATACGGCAAAAATGGCTGCAAGGACGGCGTTTGTCCGTAGGGCATGGCGTTGCAGGAACATGATCCCCCCTGACTCAAGTTGCGTATGGCAAGCCTACACTCGGAGTAGCATTCCTGCAGAACAAGGGATGCGGCGCGTATTACGCTTACCGGCTGACTTGGAGAGTAGTTCCACCACCAAGGCCGAGGGGGCCGCTGTCAGGGGAGACCACCTTGACCCAAAGTGCATCTTTGTCTTTGAAGTATGAGGTCTCGCCGGCCTTGCGCAGTGCATCCAAGCTGGTCTGCTGCGTAGCCGAGGCTGCGGTGTTGAAGCCCGGCAGCTGAAAGATCAACCACGAGCCTTTGTCCAGCTCCGACAACCTGAGGGACACGGACGGCCTCTCGGTGGTCACCTTGATCTCGGTGCCGGCTCGCACGTTGGTGCCGGTCACGGTGTAGTCCTTGCCATTGCGGCTGAGAACCACTGGCGGCTCAGCAGGTGCTGCACCGGCACCGCCGCCAGCTCGAGCACTAGCTGCACCCGGAACACCAGCGCCTGGGCCTGCACCACCGGCTCTCGGGGCGCCACCGCCACGAGCGCCGCCAGCGGCGCCGCCAACATTCAGGCGTCCGACATCGCCCTTGCACACCGCAGCGTTCCAGGTGGACTTGATCTCGCAGGCTTCTGCATCGGTTGCGATGCTGTCGTTGACGCCATCGTTGATGAGAATGTAGGCATTGGGGCCAGCGCCGAGCGAACCGTCCTTGTCGCGGATCGCCGCGGTCTTGTAGGCCGAACTGTTCCCATTATCGTTGGCCCACCTGGCGTTGCCCTGCATCGGCGGGAAATACACCGGCTTGGCGTTCTCGAATTTCACGCGCTCGATAGTGTTGTTGGAGCTGACTCCGAAGCTGGTGTACAGCAGATAAGAGAGTGCTCCGGTCTTGCGGGTTGCGTTGTCCTCAAAGTTCCGGAAGGTGGTGTTTACCACGTCATGACGCGCATCGTAGTACTCGAAGCCGCGGGTCGGGAAATCCGGCAACATGGGCTTCGGTAGGCTGCGGCCGTAAGCCTTTTCCGCGTCAGTGGTGGGATTGCCGATGTTCTCGGTGTCGCCCACGAACAGCGAATCAAGGACCCGTGATGTGTAAGGGTCCTCAAGACTGGCACCACCGGCCAGGCCAGACGCCTGCGTGTAGCCAATGGCGTTGTCGGCCGACTTGATGTTCCTGTATGTGCGCATCTCACCGCGGCCCCAGAAGCCGCCATTGCGATTCTTGTAGGCAGTGAGATCCTCGAAGACCGTCTCCACGATCTTGCTGCGCGAGTCTGCGGGATTTTCACGGGCGATATGCATGTTGCCGGTCACACCGAAGGTGTTGTTGGCCGCAATGTTCCGGTCCATCATGAACGCGTCGTAGTTAGAGTGCGCGACGTTGCCCTTGAACTCGCGGATACTCATGTTTCGCGGCCAGGTTGCCTTGGCGACATCCGTGCCTTCATGCGCACCGTTAGGGTGCTCCGGCAATGACATCCAGAACCCGTTCTCATCGGATCCCGCGGCCACGTTGTCGCGGTAGGTGTTGTCAGGATTGGTGATCCAGTAAGACGCCACCGTGTTGTCCGAAGGTAGCAGCACATCCTTGGCTTGCTGGCCAGTCTGTCTGCCGGCCTGGCGATCCTCGTACGCAAAGTTGGCCTCTCCAGATGCGGCGAGGTTGGTCGGCATACAGGGCTTGGAGGTATGGCACTTGGTCTGGATCGCCAGGTTGTGCACAAACTGGTTGCCGTGTTCGATGCCGTCCTCGAGGAAGAAGCAGTGCCCGACGGTGTTGTAGGTCACGTTGTTCTCAATGCGCAGGTCATTGGTGCCATGCACGGTCACGCAGCGGTTGTAGGTGTCGTGGATGGACGCGTTCCGGATGTATTGACCCTTGCCATCGCCCACCAGATGCCAGTGGATGGGATACCGGGCAAGCTGCAGGTTCTGACCCATGCGATTGAGTTCGACGCCCTCGACGAACATCTTGCTCGTGACCATCGCCATGATGTGGCCGCCCAGGAATGACTGTTCCGCATCGGGCGTGGCCTGGATCTTGATATTGCGTGTGAGTAGGCCAACCTCACCGCGCTCGTCGACCTCGAACGTGATCCTCCCGAAGTGCATGTAGTCCAGCTTCTTGTCGAGCGTGAGCATGTTGCCGCTGATGGCGGAAATGGTGCGACGCTCGGCCTGGCGGGGATTGAAGTCCGTGGAGGCGAGCACGATCTCGTCACCCACGCGCCACTCAGCGGCGTTCAGCACCTGGATCGAGGTGCTGCCTGCGTTAGCCGTGCTGGCCAGCTTGGTCCAGGTATTTTTCCGGCTGCCGTGCAGGTTCAGAGTGCCACCCGAGATCATGATCCCGCGGTCACCCATTCCCATCAACTCTTCATCTTTGACGTTGTTGGCCAGGGTGATGGTCGCCTTGCGCGTCTGGGGGCTGGCTTCGGTGCCAATGGCCAGTTCACCGTGCAACATGATCCACTCGGTGGTGAGCTCCAGGTCCGCAGTGTTGGAGAAGCTGAGTTTGCCATTGATCGTCAAGCCGGCCAGCGCCGGCGTATTGACGTCAAGGATCACTTCCTTGCCGCTTGCGATCTCCACCTTGTCGCCTGCTGCGGGCACCTTCTTGTTCGGCCACGTGGCCGGGTCAGACCAGCGCGTGGCCTTCGCCTGCGCCGCCTCTACGACAGCTGATACGCTGCCGAGCAGGACTGCTGGAACAAGCAGCACAGAAAGTAGTGAGCGACATGGTGTTCTCATGGCATCAATCCCCGTATTCCTTTGGAAGAAGACCCTGAACCGAAACAGGCGGACCCCCGTACTTGAGCGGCAAAGGCACGTACTATCGCTGGAGGATAGCGCGTTATGCTCCGCCGCTATTGTTGTCCCAGCCGTGTGTGCTTGCAGCCGCCAAGCCGAATATCGAAAACGGCAAGACGACATAAGGAATTCAGCGTAGTGGATCCCTGCATACCAGCACGATCTTTCCGGTCGCCAGGCTTCGACAAGCACGGAGTCGGGCATCCGGGCCCAAGCCTCATAACACTTTGTTCAACAAGGCAAATGACTCATACTTCGCCCGATCAGATTCCATGCATTCGTGCCGCAGATGTGCATCTCATTTCGCCGAACCCTTTTGTTCCGGATTGGCGCGCCGTTACTTGTCCTGGATGAACAGTTGATGCGGGAGCATTCCATGTCACACAAAATTGTGTGGTCCACCATTTTCGCTGCGACCCTTGTTGTCCTCGCCGCACCAGCGCTGGGTCACCATAGTTTCGGCGAGTTCCAGATTAATGTTCCGTTGCACATGTCCGGAACCCTCACCAAGATGAACCTGATCAACCCGCACTCCTACATGGAGGTCGATGTGGTCGGCGCCAACGGCAAGAAATCGCACATGCGCTGCGAGATGCGTGCGGCGATGCTGCTGAAACGTTCCGGGTGGACCACCGACATGTTCAAGGTGGGCCAGCATGTGGAGATCGAAGGGCATCCGCACCGTCTGGATCCCAGTGCCTGCTATATCGAGACCTTCAAGCTTGGCGACGCGCCCAGTATCAATCGCAACGATCAGTTCCAGACGAAGACGGTCGATACTTCCAAACGCCCGTTGCGCCTGGCCGATGGCCAGCCGAACATCAGTGGCGACTGGGCCGTGGAGCAATTCGTGCTCACCATTCCCCCAAGCGGTGGCCACGGCTCCATGATTCCGAAGAGCATGTCGAAGGACTTCGCGGCCGGCAAGATCACGATGCAGCAGGTGCAGGCGGCGCAGCCGCCGCGGCCGAAAGTCGTGTACACGGCCGAGGGCAGGAAAGCGGCCGACGCCTTCACCCGGTCGCCGAAAGACAATCCGTGGTATGCCTGCAAGCCCACGAGCTTCGTCCGGGACTGGACCGCGGACTGGCCGATCAACCGCTTCGAGCAGAAGACTGCGGCGAATGGCGAGAAAGTCATCGATATCACGTACGGTCTGTACAACTTCGATCGCCGTATCCATGTCGGTATGACCAGGCATCCGGAACGTATCAAGCCGAGCTATGCCGGCCACTCGATTGGCCACTGGGAAGGCAATGCGCTCGTGGTCGATACCGTGGGGTTTGCCGCGGGCGTCCTGTCGCCGCCCACGCGCAGCAGTGAGCAGATGCATATCGTCGAGCGCTTCACGTTCGACCCGCAGGAATTTTCGCTGCGGCGCGACTATTCGGTCACGGATCCGGTGTATTTATCGGCTCCGTACGAGAGTTACGACATCATGTATCTCTCGGAGGTGCCGTTCCAGAAGCAGCCTTGCAAGGACATGACGCCGGAGTTCCAGCAGTAGAAGAGGACATCCCGGAGTTGCGCGAAGGGTTTCTCTAAACTGGTTCCCAGGCGTTGCTGCGTTCGGAGCGCCACAATGCGTCGATCACGGCCATCTGGGAGATGGCGTCATCCAGGCCCCAGAATGGAGCCTGCACGCCGCGCACGCTGCGCGAGAAGTCTTCAGCCATCCGCTGGTATTGATCGGCCTCGGGCAGCGTCTCAACGGTGATGCCGCTGCCGTCGAGCTTGCCGCCGTCGTCGACACGAATCTGGGTGGTGGCGCCCTGCGGCGCGTTGAAAGGAATCAGCACCTCGATGCACCCGCGCGTGCCCAGCACAGTGATGCGCTGGTGCGCGCAGCTCTGCGTGGAGACGGTGAACGAGAGTTGCCGGCCGGCGCTGAAGTCGAGCAGGCCACTGGTGATGCGGTCGATGTCAAGTTGTGGGTCGCGGTCGACCAGCGCCACCGCACGCACCGGCTCAGCCTCGAAGACATACCGCGCCGCGACGATGGCGTAGCAGCCGATGTCGTACAGCGCGCCGCCGCCAATATCGCGCTGGTTGCGGATGTCAGCCGGGTTGTCATTGAAGTACGAGAAGACTGCCTGCACCGCCCGGGGAGTGCCGATGCGACCGCTGCGCAGCAACGCGCGTATACGCTGCCACTGGGGATGATGGCGCACCATGAAGGCTTCGGCGATGCGCACCCGGCCGGCGACTTCCTGCAGCGCACGCGCCTCATCGCCACTCAGCGCGATGGGCTTCTCGCACAGCACGTGCTTGCCGGCCCGCGCTGCGGCAAGCGTCAGCGGCACGTGCAAATGGTTGGGCAGAGGGTTGTAAATGGCCTCGATCTGCGGATCGGCGATGAGAGCCTCGTAGCTGCCATAGGCCTGCGGAATGCCCAGCCGCCGCGCCGCTGTTTCAGCAGTCGCCAGAGTGCGGGAGGCGATGCCCCGCAAGTCGATCAACGGGCTGCGCTGCATCGCCGGCAGCACCTTGTCCATGCCGATACGCGCCGTGCTCAACACACCCCAAACCACAGGCTTCATTGAATACCTCGCCGCGTGCATATATGGACGCATCATGTGCTGCTGTCCGTGGCCGCATGTTATTGCAGAAAATAGCGGACACGAAATATTCGAACCGTAAAGTGCGCGACCCTATGAATCACCAGTTCCATCACAACTTCGGTCCGCCGCTGCGTGGGACGCGCTGCGCGAATATTCAAACGCCAGCACGATCAGCGTCGACCCCGCGCACAGCGCCAGCACGGGATACGGTGAGTCGGCGCTGAAGAGCCCCAGCGTCTGCACTGACACCGCTGCCAGCACCTGCTGCGCGCAGCCGACCAGGCCCCAACCGCTGCCAATGTTCGGGCTGGATTGCGTTACCGCACGGGCAGACACGGTTGGCAGCGCCAAGCCCAGGCCGAAATTAAGCATCGCTCCGGCAGGAATGAACAGAGCCAGCGGGTGACGGACGCCCAGCGCAATGAGCATGACGCTCAGCAGGGCTGAACAGGTGGCAAACCACGCTCCCGCGGAGACGAGACGGTGTTGTCCGACTTTGCTTGCGAACTTCAGTACAAAGGCATTGCCGGCGAAATACCCCAGCGGCAAAAACACGAAATAGTAAGCGAATTCAGACGGTGGGCGTCCGAACGCGCCAACCATCAGGTGGGGGGCAATGGAGAGGAACGCAGGATATGCAGAATAGAGCAGCCCTGCCTGCAAGAGCAGGATCAGCATCCCCGGTCTGGACAGCACGGAAATCGTGGGCCGGAAAAAGTCTGCTACTGAGCGGTGCGGCTTCGCCCGCTGCAAGGCTGGCAACGTTTCCGGCTGCCCCAGCGCTACGCCGATCAACAACGAAATCGCCAGCGCGGCGCCGAAGAACTGTACGGCGCGCCACCCGCCCGCAGACATGATCAGGTTGCCCAGCAAGGGCGCGACCATTTGCACCACCAGCATGATCATGGTCATGTGCGCCACCGATCTGGGCAGATCTTCCCGCGGCGACACATCGGCAACTATCGCTCGCGCACTGATGAACGCAATCGCGCAGCCAATGGATTGCACCACGCGGGCAAGCGTCAGTACCTGCAGCGACGAGGCCAGCCCCGCCACCGCCGCGCCTGCGATGAACAGGATCAACCCAACGAGCAGGCAGGGGCGCCGTCCATGACGATCCGTCAGCGGACCCAGCAGCACCAGTCCCAGGCCAAAGGCCAGCAGTGCCAGGCTGACCGTGGCCTGCACTGCGGCGACCGTCGCGTCGAAGTGCTCTTGCACCGCAGGAACCGACGGCAGATACAGATTCAGGCTGAGCGGACCAAGCGACGTGCAGGCCGCGAGCAGCACCATACGCCCAAAGTGCTGTCTCACTGCAGCGTCCGCAACTTTAAGAGGAAACCGCGGCTATGCGGAATTCCAATTCGTCCAGTCCTTCGATGCCTGCCGTGACTACATCGCCCGGCACCAGTGCGCCGACCCCCTCCGGGGTTCCGGTGTAGATCAGGTCTCCCGGCCGCAACTCCACCAGCGCGGACAGACCGCTGATGATCTCCGCGACCGACCAGATCATCTGATCAAGGGTGGAATGCTGTCGCTGCTCGCCATTCACTTTCAACCAGATGGCGTTTTTGGCCGGATGACCAAATCGTTCGACCGGGTGAATCTGCGCGATCTGCGCAGATGCATCGAACCCCTTCGCCATGTCCCACGGTAGGCCGCGCGAACGCGCCTGCGACTGCAGGTCTCGGCGTGTCAGGTCATTGCCGACTGCGTAACCGTAGACATGGGTCAGCGCATTGGTTGCGGCAATTCGCGCGCCGCCACGATGCAGCGCCACCACCAGTTCGACCTCGTGATGGAGCTCTTGGGTGCCCGGCGGATAAGGCACAATGGTGCCACTGGGCACCAGCGCATCAGCAGGCTTCGAGAAGAAGATTGGCGGTTCGCTGCGGGGGTCGCCGCCCATCTCGCGCACATGGTCTGCGTAGTTGCGACCCACGCAGAAAATGCGGCGCACCGGAAAGCGTTCGTCGCTGCCCCTTACCGCGGCCGACACACTCGCGGGCGGCGAAAATACATACCCTGTATACATGGAACTATTGTACCGCACCCCTATACTAGAGCCGAGAAAAGGGGGCCAGACCATGGCATCGATCCGCAACATCGCAGCTCTCGTTGTCCTCACGTCCGCGACGGTCGCGGGCGCGCACCACAGCTTTGCGCCGCACTTCGACATCAACAAGCCAGTCAGTATTTCCGGCAAGGTTACGCAGTTTGAAGCGCGCAACCCGCACAGCTACGTGCACATTTCGGCGGTCGACGAGAACGGCAGGACGCAGGAGTATGTGTGCGAATCGCACGGCTATACACAGTTAAGCCGCAACGGCATCACGCCCAAGATGTTGAAGCCAGGCACCGAGGTGCGCATCGACGGATCCCAATCCCGGAATGACACTCACAAGTGTTTCTTCAACAACGTGTACTTTCCCGACGGGCGGGTGCTGAGCGTAAACGGGCGCACGGATGCCCAGCCGGTGCGACCGGGCCGCGCCGCCCGTCGCGACATCGTCGGCACGTGGCTGCTCGCACCGACGCCGGGCCGCAGCACCAGCGGTCAGCAGCCGGCGATGGAGTTCCTGACGAACGCCGGAAAGGCGGCCGTTGCCAAGTACAACCCCTTCAAGGACGACCCGGTGTTCCGCTGCGACCCGGTTGCTATCCGCCGCGTGTGGGGCGCCCCAGGCACGCCACTGTCCATCACCCGGGAAAAGGATCGCATGATCCTGCGGCACGAGTGGATGGACGTGAAGCGCATCGTCTACCTGAACCAGCGCGAGCATCCCAAAAGCGGACCACGCACTTCACTCGGCCATTCGATCGGGCATTTCGAGGGCGATACGCTTGTGATCGAGACCGGCAATTACTCGGCCGGTGTGTTGAACCAGTACGTCGAACAGCCCGGTCAGCCGACGCGCGGCCTGCTGCATTCGGCTGCGCTGACGTCGATTGAGCGCCTGCATCTGGATGCGGCACGCCAGCGGCTGCTGGTCGACATCACGCTGAAGGATCCGGAGTTCTTCACCCGCGAGTTCGAACTTCCGACCCTGGAATTCGCACCTTCGGACCTGAATCTCGAGCCGTTCAACTGCTCCCCTGAAGGTGTGGACGGCCCGATCAGGAAGTGACGGCCCCCGCCTAGAGGCCCTTCTTCTGCGTTGTCCAGTTCGGATCCGTGCACAGTTTGCAGTCGCGGCCGGTGAACATCTTGCCCGAGTCTTTGTCGCCCTTGAGCTGCCAGCGCAGCCAGGCCACTGCGATATTGGCAAACTCGCCACCATTGGCGTGCGAGTAACTACCCCCATGCCCGGAGCCATGACGCGAGCCGAAGAATACCGGCACCCTGTCAAGACGCATGAAATCGTCGGCGGCATTTATCATTGCCGGGTCGATCTTGTCGCCGTTGATATAAAGGGTGGGGCTATGCACGTACGCCAGATCTGCCTTGGTGGTCGCGCTTAGCAGGGTTCCGTCGGCGAGACGCATTTCACCGCTGATCCATACTCCCGAGTTCCACATGCCGAGCGTGTCAACGCGCGGATCCCGCGCCGCCTCAAGCGCCAGATTGCCGCCGCAGGAGTTGCCCATGACCGCCACGGCATCGCTCTTGATCTTGCCGGCGAGCGGTGAGCCGGCGCGCGACGCCTCTGCCTGGGCCCAGTCCAGCGCCCGGATCAGATTCACGGTGGTAATGCGCGCCCCGGGGTTGTCCGGCAAGGGTGCGGAACCAACCACCAGGAAACCATACGATGCGATGGTCGACAGAAAGGCAGCGCTCCCGCGGCCGTCAGACCTGCATCCGCCGTTTCCCCAGACCACGATGGGCAAGGTGTCGCTGGCGGGAAATCGCGCCAGATCACGCGGCCGATAAACCTGCAATCCGGGCCCGTTGGAAGGGTTCTCCTTCGCTACCGCGTACGGGCCCACTACCGCGAGCGGCGCGCCAGCCTCCGGCATCCCGATGCTCAATTGCTCCATCGAGAAGGGCAGGTCCGGCTGCGCAGCGTGCAGGCTGGCGCAACCCACGAGAAATGCTGCCATGCTCCACCCCGGCAGGCGGGAGTGGGCGCTGGCTTTGATCGACTTGAACGTGCGCATGGTTGCACCTGCTGTGAGTTCCCAACAGAGTATGTCATTCGAACGGGCTCGTCTCCCGCCACGGGGAAACGCCGGGTGAGCGGCAGGGACCGGCACGAGAATCCCTTGACCATTGGCCCATGCCAGCGCCATTATTTAACGATAACGGGGGGCGACCAGTTTTTTGAGCAGCAAGACACAGCAAGCGCCGTTTGGCTGCTGCTAACTTCGCGCCCATCAACACCCATACTCTTCGGAGCAGAGTCATGCAGTGCAGCAAACATCGGATTGTCTCTCGCGTCGCCGTCGTGGCGGCGCTGGTTTCGGTGTGTCAGGCCGCCATGGCCGACCCATTGCCACCGAGCGTGGAAATCAAAAACCTGGTTGAGTTTCAGTGTCATGGCGCGAAAACGCTGAAACAGGCCGAGGCCAACTATGCCGACATGGCCCGTGGCTTTACCGACGCTCACCCCGTCATGGAATGCCTGAAGAAAAAAATCGTAGAGCTGAAAGCCGCCGGGAAATAGCCCGGCTGGCGGTTTAGCTGTAGTGACAGTCATGGCGAGTATTTTGGTGCAGCCAGGGCGATAAAGACTTCTTCGGCCTTGCCGTGACTCGCCTGCATTCTGCACCACAATCCTTGCGGGAATCCCGGGCAGCGGTGAACATCGGAGCATTCGAGGAGGAATGCGCCATGCCATTGATTCGTGGACCAGTTCGCGGCTTTGTGTTCGCCGGTCTTTCTGCCCTGCTTGCTTGCAGCTCCGCGCCGGATGTCATCGCGCAAGCCGCCCCCACCCCGCCGCCTGCAGGGCCGGCTGCGCCACCACGCGTTCCGCCACCGGTACGTTCCCCGGAAGCGCCGGGCGCGCCGAAATTTGTGGTCATTGCGCAGCCCGGCACCAATCCGCCCGCGGACCGCGACGGCGACTTCATCATCGGGCCCCCCTATCTGCGACCGCGCGAGCTCGATGTCACCAGTGATATTGCACAGGGGCGCGTTGAGCAGTTCACACTGGCATCGACGGATAGCAAGTTCTTTCCGGGAATCGCCCGCAACGCACAGGGGACCGTGGACCCGGACAATCCGCGAACGCTGCGTGTTGAGGTCCGTCCCCAGCCATACCAGCGCGCAATTACTGTCTACATTCCCGCCGGAGTCCGGCCCGGGCAGACGCTGGCGTTCATGGTGGTTCACGACGGTCCAAGCCTTGGACAGCAGGACCAGACTCTTCCGCACGTCCTCGACAACCTGATAGCGCAGAAGCGTGTTCCGGTCATGGCTGCCGTGTTGATGCAAAACGGCGGTAGCGACGCACAGGGCTCGCAGCGCGGGCTCGAGTACGACACTGTTTCCGGCAAGTTCGCCGAGTACATCGAGGCGGAGGTGTTGCCCGCGGTCGAGAAGCGCTATGCGATCAGGCTCACCCGCGACCCGGAAAAACGCGCGGTCATGGGCTGCAGTTCCGGTGCCGCGGCCGCATTCACCATGGCCTGGTTTCATCCGGAGTGGTACCACCGCGTGATCAGTTACTCCGGGACTTTTGTGAATCAGCAATGGCCGTTCAATCCGGCCCATCCGGGAGGCGCCTGGGACTATCACGCGCAGATCATCGCCAATAGTCCCGTCAAGCCCATCCGTATCTGGATGCATGTGGGTGACACCGACCTGCTGAATCCCAACCCGATGCGCGACGATATGCACGATTGGGTCGCAGCGAACCACGCCATGGCCCGCGTGCTCGCGGCAAAGGGCTATCACCATCAGTACGTATTCGCGCGCGAATCCGGTCACTGCGAAGCACAGGTGCGCCAGCAGACGCTTCCTGAAGCGCTCGAGTACGTCTGGCGTGGTGCAAGCCCCTGACGCAGGACCAAACTTCAGCGCGGCTATTTACCCGAATTGCCCATTGCCCGCCGGAATTCCTTGTAGTCGGTGGGTCGCTCAGTCGGCGGGTAGTAGTTCTGAGGGAACCAGCGTAATCCGACGCGCATGATCTTGGACGTGCCGGTGTCGTCGAGCTCACTGACGTCCTTGATGAAGAACGCGAAGCGATTGCCCTTGGGCAACACCGCATTGTCGGTGAACGGGAACGCAAACGACGTCAGATCGAAATCGAACCGATAGTCCGTGATGGCCGCGGTGGGTGCAGCCGGCGAAATCAACACATGCACGCGTTCCGAGAAGAAATCAGGTTTGTCGAACACGATGGAAAGTTTGTCGCGGCAGTCCGGCGAACTGACGATGAAGGATTTGAGCGGTTTGCCGGGTACCAGCAAGGTTGCTGATTCAGCAGCCCCGCTGAAACTTTCCTCAAGGTCCGCGTCGCTGACGAACTGGAAGGTGGTCTCCATGCTCGCGGCAGGAGTGCACGCCACGATCTCGTCTTCCCAGAGCTGCGCAATCTGGCGCTGGATCACCCGATGGGCAGCCTGGCGCAGGTTGCTGCGGGCCTGCAGCACGGCGTCTGGTGCGACGGTTCCCTTGTATTTGGACAACCGGTCGTCGGCATCCTGCAGCAGCGGCTTGAGTTCGAAATGCTCGTGGAAATTCAGCGTCAGCAGTTGCGCCAGCACGGCGTACCGGACCGGATCGGTCTCCGCGCCCGCGTCGCCGGGGCCGGCAATCGGGGTGATCAACTGCCCGAACATCGTGGCCCGCAGCGAACTCTCGGCCTGCTCGCGCTGGTTGATGAGCTGCAGGTTGGAGCGGTTCTGCTCGAAGTGATTCGCGAGCCACGCCGCCACGATTGCGCCCAGCGGCACGGTCAGCTTCATCACCACGTCCAGCCAGAACTGGACGTCGCGTTTGGCCCTTACTTCCCTGAGGGATTCGCCGACTTCGTTCTCACTGGCCATTTGCGGTGGTTATTGGCAGTTGATGCTGATGGTCGCGGCGCCATTGAGCGCGGCCACCTTGCTCTTCTTGCCGCTCGGGCAATTGACCGTGTAGACGCCGGTTGCCAGCGCCACGGAAAACTTGCCGCCTTCCTCCACCTTGATGTCGGCGGCCTTGGCTTCGGGCACTTTCGCGTCGGCCGCAGTGATGTCGCCCTTGTAGACCGACAGCACCGTGCCCGCCTTCACGCCTGTGACCGTACCCTGCAAAACGCCTACCTGCGCCTGGACGGCTGCTGCAGCCATCAGCAACGCCACGACTGTCAGGGATTGGGAGAGTTTTTTCATGTCAGCACCTTCATTCTGGTACCCGCCGGCTGGCGGGCAATGCCCCCACTATATTGGCGTTGCTGCAGCTTTGGCTATTAGGCGCCAACGACCGGGCCTTCGGTCCCGTTGTCGCCGTTCAGCAACGTCGGCAATATCCTACCTTGTGTTCTGCCGGAACACGCGTTGTGGCATGGCACGTCGCAAGGCTGTAATAAAGCACGAACAACAAGAACAAGCTTTTGCGCAATGAGCGATGCGTTACTTATTACTGTCATTCTCAACATCGCCTCCGGCCATGGCGACGCCGCGGTCTGTGAGCGCGAAATCCGAACTGGCTTGGACGCCGAAGGCCGTGCACATCGCCGCATTACGCGCGTGGCGGTGGTCGTGCCGCGCACGCCCGAGGAGCGCAAGTGAGCGCCAGCTTGCACATGCGCATTGCGCATCTCTCAGATCCGCATTTCGGCACCGTGTTGCCCGCGGTGCGCGACGCGCTACTAGGCGAGCTGCAAACGCATCCTCCCGACCTCATCCTGCTCACCGGCGACATCACGCAGCGCGCGCGCCGTGACCAGTTCGTGGAGGCGCGCAGCTTTCTCGATGCCTTGCCCCGCGTGCCTTGCCTGAGTCTTCCAGGCAATCATGACCTGCCGCTGTTCGACCTCTTCACGCGCATGGTGAAGCCTTACGATCACTATCGGCGCTATATTTCGCCAGCTCTGCAACCGGAGTTTGTCGACGAGCGCTTGGCAGTATTGTGCGTCGATGCCACCAGCCCTCTGCGTCACAAGGACGGGGCGTTGACCGAGCAGCAGATCCAGCGCACCGCGGAAAGACTTGCCGCCCTGCAGCTGCCGTTTCGTCTGGTGGCCACGCACCAACCTCTCGCCGCCGTGGTGAAAACCGACGTGCACAACGTGGCCCACGGCGCGACGCGGGCACTGGACCGATGGATTGCTGCGGGAGCCGACCTGTTTCTCGGCGGTCACATCCATCTGCCCTATTGCATCGAAGTGCAAACGGCAGACCTCCGGCAAACCGGCGTGCTACTACAGGCGGGCACCTGCCTGTCGAGCCGCGTCCGCAATGGCATCCCGAATTCGTACAATGTAGTCACATTGCAGCGCGACGGCAGGGAAAGGCACATGAGCATCGAGCGCCGCGATCATGATGTGGCATCGGGCAGGTTCGTGATGGCGCTGCGGCACGAGGCGACAAGTCTCATGGACCGGCGCAGAACGCGGCTCAACGGCTGGCGACTGGCCACGCAGTAGACAAAACGTACGCGCGGCTGCCGGGTTCCGGCGCAGAAGGTGGGGCATGACAATCGGCAGGTGGATTCGCGCCAACAAAATGGCGGTGATGGTGGCCGGGCCACTCGCTGGAATGCTGGCAGCAATCCTGCTGCTGAATTTCGCCATGCCGGAAAAGCGGATCAAGCAGTCTCTCAAGCATCAGCACGGCATTTCCGATGCCCAGTTCCGTCATGAACTGGGCATCCTGCTCGGTCCACCGATCGTGGACGGCAACAGCACAGTGAACCTGGAGAACGGCATCGAAATTTTCCCTGCGATGCTGAATGACATCAGGGCTGCAAAGCACACCATTACCTTCGAGACATACATTTACTGGTCGGGCGACATCGGCCGGATGTTCTCGCAGGCGCTCGCTGATCGCGCCAAGGCCGGCGTGAAGGTGCACGTACTGATCGACTGGATCGGAAGCCAGAAGATCGACGATCAATTCCTGGAAACGATGAAGAACGCCGGTGTGGAAGTCGAGATGTTTCATCCGCTGCACTGGTATCACCTCTCGCGACTGAACAACAGAACGCACCGCAAGCTGCTGGTGGTGGACGGACGCGTGGGCTTCACCGGCGGGGTTGGCATCGCCGACGTCTGGAACGGCAATGCCGAGGATCCGCAGCATTGGCGCGATTCGCACTACCGGGTCACAGGTCCGGCGGTGGCACAGATGCAGGCTGCTTTCATGGACAACTGGATCAAGACCACAGGAAAGGTGCTGCAGGGCGAGCTTTATTTCCCGCCGCTGCAGTCGACGGGGGATGCTTCTGCGCAGGTCTTCACAAGCTCGCCCAGCGGCGGTGCAGACAGCATGGTCCTGATGTATCTGATGGCTATCGTGGCCAGCCAGCGAACCATAGACCTTTCCGCCGCGTACTTCGTCCCAGACGATCTCACGACAGAGGCGCTGCTTGGCGCGATGCGTCGCGGTGTGCGTCTGCGGATCATCACTCCGGGCCCGCATACCGATACCGATATAGTGAAAAAGGCGTCACGCGCCGGTTGGGGCCCGCTGCTGACGGAAGGGGCGCAGATTTACGAGTACCAACCCACCATGTTCCATTGCAAGACCTTCATTGTCGATGAATTGCTGGTCTCGGTAGGTTCAACGAACTTCGACACCCGATCTTTCCGGTTGAATGACGAGGCCAACTTGAATGTGCTGGATCGCGCCTTCGCCCGACATGTGACCGAAGTGTTCGAAGCCGATCTCCACAACGCGCGGCGCGTGACCCTGCAGGAATGGCGCAGCCGACCCTGGTCGGAACGTGTTGTCGAACGCGCCGTGAGTGTTCTGTCGCCCCAGTTGTAAGTTTCAACTGGACGAGCCCCCGACGGGCTAGCGAGGAGGCCCGTCGGGGCGGCAAGTCACTCAGCCGGCAGGACTACTTGCCTGCGGCTTGCTCGGCCTTCTTTTCGCTCGCCGTCTTCACTTCGACGGCGGGAACGGTGACTTCGACTGTCTTTTCCTTAACGGTGACGTCCGGAGTCGTCACTTCGTAGGTGGGAACTGTGACGTTGCCCTCCTGGGTCTTGCTGACTTCATACTTGGGAAGGGTGACATCGCCATCCTTCTTTTTTTCCACCTCGCACCCGGCGAACACCATTGCGCAAGCAACTCCCACCATGGCAAGGACTCGGTTTTCAATTCTCATTGCAGTCTCCTTGGCAACATCCGTTCACTACATTGACATCCGTTCAGGGGTTAAATTGTTCCGACGCTGGCTTCCTCGCGCACTAGGCGAACAGCCAACAAGCTTGTAGGTGGATGCGTACGTAGGGGAAGTAGTCGCTGAGTGCTTCACTCGCGCGCCAACGATGAGTAACGCGCATCCGACCCGGGAGGCCTCAGTCATACTTGATCGTATAGATCAGGTCCACTGCACTGGCCTCGCCAGCCTGACCGCGGACTGTAAGACGGCGGGTGATGTCATAGAAGATGAACAGCGTGCTGGCCGCGCCGGATAGTCCGGCTTCATACGTCAGGTACAGTTCGTTGGAAAGGCGTTTGCCGATTGTCACCCCGGTCTCGGCCAGGCCCAGTTCATCCAGCCCGATACCAGAGGCGAGCTTGCCACTGAGTTGGCCGGCCGCAAGTCCAAGGGCGGCCTGTTGCATTGAAGTACCTTCGGCGCCAGCAATGACGGCGGGACGTCCCAATACCACCCACGAGAGCTTTTCTCCCTCGGGCAGGTCCGGTTCCGAAAACAGCTGCACGCGCGGCGCATTCAACGTGCCCGTTACGCGCACACCCGCGCGCACGTCAATGTCCGGGCGGATTGCCAGCAGATTTAGCGAAGGGTTGTTATACGGGCCGTTGAATCGCACCACACCGGTTTCGACGTTCAGCGCCTGACCCCAGGCACGATAGCGACCTTGCTCAGTACGCACTTCGCCGAATACGCTGAACGGAGCGCTGCCGATGGTGTTGCTGCGGACGGTCAGTTCGCCTTCGAGGCGGGTGGTGATTCCCTGTCCTTCCAGTGCAAGGTCTCGCCCCAGGTCGAGCTTGATTTCCATGTCGAGCGGCTTGCGTGTGTTGAGTTGCCCTCGTGCCTGGCGCGCCTCGACTACGCCGGGATTCTTCAAGTCGATGTTGCGCACCACCACGACGTCGTCGCCTAGCGTGGGTGCGCTGGCTTCCGGCAGCACGATCGACGCCCGGTCGACGCGGATATCGCCGCGGATACGCAATGCGCCCTGTTTGAGATCAGCGGACAGATCGCCGCTGAGGGTCATCTGCCGGTCATTGCGAACCAGCACCTGCATGCGCGCAAGTTTGGAGCGCAGGTCCATGACGATGCCGGACTCCGCCTCGCTGGCTTTCGCCACACCGCTCCAGTCGATGCTGCCGGTAACCGTCATACGGCCCCGCTCCGATGGGGACGGCGTGCGATTGCCGCTGAAGCCGCGCACGTAGGCGCGGCTGCCGCTGCCGCCCTGGAACATGAGCTCAGCAATCTCCATGCGGGCACCGCTCAAAGTCGCGCGCAGCGCGCCGTCGTGCAGGTCGACGCCGTCGAGCACTGAGCGCAGGTTTAACCCCTTGCCTTCGATGCTGCCGTTGAGCTGCGGCTTCTGCACGGTGCCACCCAGTCCGACGTTGGCATCCAGCGATCCCCCTATGCGCCAGCCCGGCGGTGCAAGGAAAGCCCAGGTGTTGAGGTTCTGCAGGCGCGCCTGAATATTCCCAGACAGCGGAGCGGGGTCCGGCAGGCGCCAGCCTCCATCCTGCCGCGCGAGCCGCGTGCCGACCCGGGCGGTGATGATGCCGGCGCGTTCGGTATCCCAATTCAATGCGAGATTCACGTCTTCATTGGCTGACTGCACCTCGACGTCGAAGGTGCGGATACCGGCAGCAGTCTCCGGTTCGAGCAGCCACAGGTCGCCGCTCTCGCGCTTGACATGCCCGCGGATGTTCACGCTGTCGGTCATCCGGATATTCCACTCACCGCTGAGCGAGAGATCGGTACGCATGCCGGCGCCGGCCAGCGGCGCTTCACCTTTCTTTTTGGCAAGCAATATGTCGACCCACGCGGGCTGGATGCCGGTGGCGGTGCCGGTGCTTTGCAGCGTCGTCGCGCCGCTGGCGGTATGGCGCCACAAGACGGGTTGCCATGCCAGCTTCAACGGCTCGTCAACGGTGCCGCTGCCGGAAGGAGCAGACAGCGTGGCACTGCCTGCGCTGGCGCGCAATTCGATATCGGCGCCTGGCTGCACGGTGAGCTGCAGGCCTTCGGAAAACTGCAATCGCCAGGGCTGTTCCTGGTCCCTGAGGTTCGCCGATACATTGAATTTATCTACGGCGATATTCCAGCGTGGCGCACCGCCCGTATCGCGGACTTGATTGGTCCGCATGCGGACGTCGAGCAGGGCGTGGGTATCGTTGGCGCGTGCATCGCCCGCGATCACAAGCGTAGCGGCAGCCAGATTGCCCTGCAGGTCGAGGTCCAGCTTCTGCACATCGATGCGTGTCGGGGGTTGACCGGATGCGGCGGGCACATCAATGCGCAAGCCGTCGGTGTGGGCGAGGGCATTCACGCGCAATTGCGGCTGTGACGCCGGAGCCTTGAAGCCGGCCATCCATTGCCGCCAGCCGCCCTGCCAGTCCGCTTGCAGTTTCGCGGCACCGTTTGCGCGTAGATCCGGCAGGCGTTTTCCCACCACGGGAAGCCCTCTCAACCAGGCTGCCATTTGCTCGGCAGAGGCCAGCTGCACAGAGAGCTTGCCGCCTCCGGACTGCTGCTGCATGGCAACGTCGGCCGCCAGCTGCACGCCCGGAGCTTTGGCGGTGACGCGGGCCTTAATCGAATCCAGGCCCGGTAGCACCACATCGATTCCACTGCCTTCGATCGTTGCCTGGAATGCATCGAAATGGATGCGCTCGATGCTCAGCCGAGTCGGTGACCAGTTTCCCTTTGTCTGTACGGAACGGATTTCCCATTGGCCGCGCTGTGCAGCGGTGCCTGCGGCGTCACTGGCCATGTCGGCAGTGAAGGCCAATCCCTGCTGCAGGGCACCGGAGACCACGATTTTACCGGAAAGCTCCGACGCAAGATCGGAGGCCATCTTCCTGTGGATCTGCCGCAGCGGCAGACGCTGCAACTCGCCACGCAGATCCAGTGCCTGTGTCATTGGCGCGTAATCGCCTTGCACCAGCACGCGGCCCGCGCCGATCTGTAGCTGCAGCGTTTCCATGCGCCATTGCCCGGGCGCGATGCGCACATCAGCCAGCAAACGGTCGAGTGGCGCGCGTTCCTGGTCCAGCGGACCGGGCAGGGTGTTGCGGATGTCGGCCTGCGCCTGCCAGCTGTCCTGCTGCCAGGGCTTGATGGTGACGGGGCCGGTGAACGCGGTGCGCGGCAGACTGGTCATCAGCGGACGCAGATCAACCTTCTGCAGATCGAGCTGCAATCTGGATTGCGCTAGCTGCTGCAGTGGAATCTGGCCCTTCAGCGTGACGGTGCCAGCAGCGGCGCGGCCCCCAAGATCGGCCCGCGCAGTTTCGATGTCCAACAGCTGCGGCGAAAGTCGCGCGGTTGCCGCAAGTTTGCGCAGCGGAAGTCCGTTCCGGTCCCAGGCACCGGGCTGGTCATTCACGAAATCCACGACAGCATCCCAGGCAGTGGAAGCTGCATCGGCCACGGGCGCAACACTGGCGTGGCCCCGGATCAGGGTGAAAGGAGCCCGACTATTGAAGGAATGCGCGTTGAGGCGGCTGACCTGCAGCTCCGCCTGTTGAATCGGCTGCTTGCGCCAAGGCTGGATCGTGGCCTGCGCGTGAACCTCGGTGCCTGCTTCGGCTTGCTGGCTCGCGTCCAGTTGCAGGTCCAGTTTGGCGGCATTGCCGCCGCCCAGACTGCCCTTGGCCTGCAGACGCACCAGCATCGCGAACGGTGTGTCCGGGACAAGATCGCGCAGCGACGCGACGAGCTGTGCCGAGAGGGTCAATTCCCGCGCATGAAGTTGCAGCTCGCCCTGCACACTGCTTTGACCATAGCGAAGGCTGTTGAGCCGCAATGCGTGCTGCGCACCATCGTAGCGATAGTGCGCCGCGAGATCGTCGAATACCTGCGTGTTCGAGGTGCCGTCTGCATCGACCGATTCAATCTGGATACGCGCAATGGTCAAAGGCACCGTCATCTTGATGGGCAGCGATGCATCCGCCGGCATCGTGAACGGATCATCTGGTTCAGGCTTGGGAGTCACGCGCACATGCACATTGCGCGCGGCGAGGGTGCGTACGAGCAGGTCGCGACCCAACAGCTGCCGCAGCGACCACTCGACCCGCAAATCGTCGATTGTCACCGTGACGCCAGGCTTGCTCCACTGGAGCCGGCCGATGTGGCCTCCGCCGGTGATCGACCCCTGCACATCGCTGAACGCCAGGCGCTGATCGTCCGGCAGGTATCGCTGCGCCATCTGCAAGGCGCGTTGCAGAGAACCCTGAGTTCCCGCCCACCAGCCGATGCCTGTCAGCAGCAACAGCACCACCAGCAACGCGCCCGCCAGCCACGGCCATACGCGTCTGTGGCGCCGGCTCGTTGAAGGATTTGTGGCAACGCCTGACATCAGAACTGAAATCCCATGCGCAGGTGCAGCCGCCACTGCTGTGGCTTCGTGCCGTAGGCCACATCGAATTGCAGCGGTCCCACCGGGCTACCCCAGCGGATTCCCGTGCCCACTCCGGGGAACAGGATGGCATCACCAAGCTTGTCGGTGGCTGTGCCGGCGTCCACGAAGAGCGTGTGCTCAAAGCTGCGGGCATCACCAAACACGGTAATGGGGTGTTGCCATTCGACGCTGCCCATTGCCATATACCGGGCGCCGTAAATGCTGCCGTCTTCCAGGCGCGTGCCGATGTGCTGGTAGCTGTAGCCGCGCACCGTGGTGTCGCCGCCGGTGAGGAACAACAGGTTTGCCGGGATGTTTACATCGTCACCCGCATAAATCGCGCCCACCTCGGCGCGCAGCGAGACGCGACTGCGCTTGCCGACTGTGTTGCGACCACCGAACGGCCACAACTTCAGCGCCCGCGCATCGATCCGCACGAACGCCTGGCGCTCCGGCGTCACCGTCACACCCACGCCGGCATCAATGCCAACGCCGAATCCTCCCGTGGGATTGATGCGGTCGTTGAAGTAGCGTCCTGTCCACGAGTAGTTGCCCAGCAACGAGGAACTGCTGTGCGGCCCCTCGCTGCCCACTGCTTTGCTCGCGTCATACTGCAGGTAGTAGCGACGTTCCGTCCTGTCGGCCGAGCGCGCACGGCCGCCCGTCAGTGAGGCACTGTTGGCCGTGATGTCACCGTATTCGGAATGCTCGAGCTTGAGACCAGTGTTCCAGGCCCAGCCGGAAGCCTTTGGCATGTCGGTCCAGTTCGTGAGGAACGACTGCGTCTGCGTGCCCACCTCGATCTGGTTCAGTGCCCGCCATCCCAGTGGCCACATCTTGTTGTGGATATGATCCACCGACACCCGCGGACCGGAATCGGTGCTGAAACCCAGGCCGAACACGATCTTCTGCATTTTGGCCTCGCGCAACTGCGCGATGACCACGGCCTCGTCCGGATTGCGTTCACTGCTGTCGAGCAGCAGGAAGGCGGAGTCGAAATAGCCGCTGGTGACCAGCCGCTGCTGAGCCTCCAGCAGGGTTTCCTCGCGATAGACTTTGCCGGTGGGTATCCGCGCGATGTTGCGGATGCCCTCGGCGTCGTAGCGCTCTACACCTTCCAGCTTCAACGCGCCGAAGCGGTAAGCATGGCCAGCGTCATAGGCCACCTGCAGTGCGGCGCGACTGGTGTCGGCATTCACTGTGGCCTGGCTGTTGGCAATGCGTGCAGTGGGATAGCGCTCGCGCTGCAATGTCCTGAGACCTGCCGTTTTTGAAGCGTCCCATTCCTCCTGGGTGAATGGGTTGCCATCCTCCAACAGCCAGTCGCGCTCGATTTCGCGCCGTTGACGCGCGGACTGCGCATCGCTGTTCATCGGTTCCGCGAACCGGATATCGTGGCTTTCGATCTTCGTCTGTTCGCCGGGATCAACCTCGATGACTATCCGGCGAGTGCCGCGCTCACCCGAGGGTTCCGCAGCTTCGAGTTTCAGCTGTGGCGAGAAGTAGCCCAGTGCGGCCAGCAGATCCCGCGCATTGGATTCCGCCTCACCGAGCAGTCGACGCAGTTCACCTGCCTGCAGGTCGGGAAAGTTCGAAAAGCGCTGGATGTCGAGGTAGCGCTCCAGATGCCGGGCAATGCGTCCGTTGGCGCTTACCACATCTACCTTGAATGACAATGGGGCTGCGGCAGGCTCGTTCGTTTTGGGTGCTTCTCCCGCCTTTGTCCTGCCCTGCAGAGTGCTGCAGCCATGCAGGGCAGTGATCGCACCGATCAGCAGCCACACCCGATGTCGGCGCAGAAGGGTGGAGGATCTACCGCAATCCGGGTAGCACGGTTCCTTGATTGAGCTGATCGTGACTTCCCCTGGAAGCGTCGTGCTGGCTACACTTTGACCTTCTAGCCTCGCAGAATCCGGGGGTGACGCAACCCTTGGATAACGTGCCGCGGCGTAGGCCCAGCCTTACAAGGCGGCGCTGCGCTGCGCCTTCGCCAGAAACAGCATGACGAATCCCTTGCCATCCGGTGTCAGGTCGTACTGTCTCCGCATGTCTGTCTGCTGGAATCCCGTGATCGGCAGGGGCACAGGTTCACTCGCCTTGGGTAATTGCGCATCCCGGGTGACATCGATGCGGAACAATTTTCCGCCCTGGTCGTAGTAGAGGCTCGCTCCGTCGGGCGACCACTGAGGATGGCTGCCGCCCTGTGTCGTCAGCTGGACCCGCGTGGATGGTTGCTCCATAGACTGCAGCCACACCTCCGGCCGGGCGGTTTCATCGGAGGTGTACGCGATCCATTTTCCATCCGGAGAAATCTCACTGCTGTGCTGCGCCGAACCGGGCTGGTCGATGCGGGTGATCTGCTTCGTGCCGATGTTCATCAGCGAAATGCCATAGTCCTTGTCACCGGTCAGGGTGATGAAGGCCAGCAGTCCGCCCGCGTACAGACCGTCTGGCGCGCGCCCGTCCACCAGGTACTTCGGCTGGATATAGCCGTCGGCGCGCTGCCAGAAAATGGAGTCGGTACCGTTGCCGATGGAGACAAACGCAGTCCAGTCGCTGTCATGCGACCAGACCGGCGAGACATTGCGCGTGATCAGTAGCGTGGGCTGCAGCGCTCGTTTTTTGTCCAGCTTGTCCAGCTCCGCCACGTATGGCCGCGTGTTTGGCGGAGGCACACCCTCCTCGGTCATTTCGAAGGCGACCCTGGTGCCATCCGGCGAGACGCGCGGTGCGACCACGGAGCGGGGCAGGGTTCCCAAGACCTTCCTTTGGCCCTGCATATCGACCAGAGTGAGTTCGAAGCCGGAGGGAATCGGTTCCGCTGCATATGCGATGCCAGCAAGCGCGACACCAGCGGCCAGCAGCGTGAAACGGTTCATCTATCAACCCCTCTGCGGTTCATTGGTCTTCCCCGCGATTGACGCCGGGACGTGAATGGTAAGCCACAACATAATGCTGGCGCGACAGCAGCGCAGGATGTCCGCTGGCAGAACCCGCCGGACGAAGTCCGACACCTATAGGCAGAGCTTTTAGCAACCCGGTTTGAGGGCGAGCTGCCAAGGTAGCCGTATTGCGCAGTTCCGGCCCGGCCGAAGTGCCGTACGTCCCAGTTTTGGGTTTCTCAGGCTTCATCTGGCTCCCTTATCGCCGATAGTCCTAGCTACACATATTCTCAGTGGAGCAGGACATAGTCATGAAGGCGTGGTTGCTGGCGGGGATCGCAAGCCTGATATCGTTTCCGGCATTGGCAGCATGCACACTGCCGCCGGCTCCTCCGGTTTCGCCGAGCGGCGCAACCGCAGGCCGCGAGGAAATGCTGACCGCCCAGGCGTCGCTCAAGGCCTACAACGATGCTGTCGTTGTGTATGGCGACTGCGTACAAAAAGCAGGAGGCAGCGTCGCTGAATTCGAACGGACGGTCAAGCAGCTGAAGCTGCTGGCCGCCCAATTCAATGCTGAACTTCGCATATTCAAACAGAAGAGCGGTGCCAAATGAGCGTCAATGTGATCAAAGGCTGGACGATTCGCCGCCGCATCCTGATGAGTTTCGCGGTCGTGCTCGGCCTGATGGTCGTCATGGGTCTGATTGCCGCGCGCGATCTTGGCACCATCAACGGGCGCGCCAAAAACGCCGAAAGCGCGTCGGTGCCGGGCCTCTACTACAGCACCCTGGTAAGGGGCCAGCTGATCCTGAACTACGCCCTCACCGCAGAGTACCTTGGCCAGACCGATGTGCTGCGGCTCAGCACGATAGAAGAGGGCCTGCGCACCAATGGCGAACGATGGGCGAAGGCAATAGCTACCTTTGAGTCGCTGCCGATGGAAGACGCGGATCGCCAGAAATTCGCCGCGTTCGTCACCATGCGCGCGGAGTACGTCGCGACGCAGCGCGAGATTCTGAAGCGCAGCTCCGGGCTCGACACCGAGGGCGCCAACGAGCTGTGGCGCAGCCAGTTGAGCCCGCAATTCGACAAGACGCATGCCGCGATTCAGGCTGTTGTCGACGACAGGAAATCCAGCGCCGACGAGTCATTGCGGGCGATTGGGCGGCAGGTGCGCACCGCGAAGTACATCATGGTCGCGAGCTTCCTTGCCGCCGGCGTGCTCACGTTCATCTGCGCATTCTACCTGCTGCGGGCCATCACCAACCCGCTCGACCAGCTAAGGGGCATTGTCGAGCTGATGCGCGTCGGCGACTTCTCGACGCGCCTCAAGCTGGAACGCGAGGACGAGTTCCACGCGTTGGCGTTCGGCTTCAACCGCATGGCCGATGAGCTCACCGGGCTGGTCTCCGAAGTCCAGTCATCGAGCTCAAGGGTCAGCACATCTGTCAGCGAAATCGCGGCTACGGCAAAGCAACAACAGGCGACGGCAGGCCAGATTGCCTCCACCACGATCGAGATAGGCGCCACGTCGAAAGAAATCTCCGCTACTTCCAAGGAACTCGTCAAGACGATGAACGAGGTAGCCACTGTCGCCGAACAGTCGGCAGCGCTTGCGGGTGTCGGCCAGGCCGGCCTCGCGCACATGGAAGATACGATGCAGCAGGTCATGGACGCCGCAGGCTCGATCAACTCAAAGCTTGCGGTGCTCAACGAGAAGGCGGCCAACATCAACCAGATCGTCACTACGATCACGAAGGTCGCGGATCAGACGAGCCTCTTGTCCCTCAATGCCGCGATCGAGGCTGAAAAGGCCGGCGAGCACGGCCGGGGATTCGCAGTCGTCGCCACCGAGATCCGGCGACTCGCGGACCAGACCGCGGTCGCGACCTACGATATCGAGCAGATGGTCAAGCACATCCAGTCTGCAGTCTCCGCTGGTGTGATGGGCATGGACAAGTTTTCCGAGGAAGTGCGCCGCGGCATGAAAGAGGTGCAGGAGGTTGGCGGCCAGCTGTCCCATATCATCGACCAGGTAAAGGCGCTGGCGCCGCGCGTCGAATCCGTGAACGAGGGCATGCAGGCGCAATCTACGGGCGCGGAACAGATCAGCCATGCGCTGTCGCAGCTCACCGATGCGGCACAACAGACGGTCGAGTCCCTGACCCAGTCGACGCATGCGATTGGCGATCTTGACGAGGTCTCGAGCGCGCTGCGCAATGGTGTGCTGCGCTTCAAGCTCGCCTCCTGAGCTGGCGATGCTGTACCTGCTGATGCAGATCGACGGCGCCCGCTACGCGCTCGACATCGCGCAGGTGGCTGAGGTCCTGCCGCTGGTGACGCTGCAGACCGTACCGCGTGCGCCACCTGGCGTAGCCGGCATTCTTGATTACGGCGGCACGCCGGTGCCTGTCATTGACATGAGCTTTGTGCTCGCGAACCGCCAGGCCCATCGGCGCTTCAATACACGCATCGTGATGATTCACTACACGGCGGGCGGCAGGACCCAGCTGCTCGGCCTCGTCGCGGAGCGCGCCACCGAAACCATGCGTCGCGATCAGTCGGACTTCGTGGACCCTGGTGTAAGGGCCACATCGCCCCCTGATGTATGGCCCGTCGCGCTCGATGCTGCGGGTCCGGTGTATCGGGTGGACGTGGCCCACCTGCTGCCCGAATCCCTTGCCGAATCGCTGTTTCCAGTGGCGGAGAGCGCGTGAAAACCGCAGCCGCAAAGATCGAGGCTCTACTGCAGCACACGATGGGGCTGGACGCCGCATCCATCGGCTCTTCTACGGTCGAGCGCGCCATCCGGACTCGTCTCGCGGCATGCCACGCCGCAACGATCGCGGACTATTGGGATCGCATGAAGGACTCGAGCGCGGAGTTGCAGGCGCTTATCGAGGTGGTCGTCGTTCCCGAAACCTGGTTCTCGCGCGATGCCCAGGCGTTCGCGGAACTCACCCGGGTCGCGCGCGATGAATGGCGTCCGAACCGGCCGGCAGCCGTGCGGCATCTGCTGAGCTTGCCGTGCTCTACGGGCGAGGAACCCTATTCAATGGCGATGGCGATGCTCGACGCCGATTGCCCGCCCGGGCGCTTCGTGATCGACGCCGTGGACATCAGCGAGCGCGCACTTGAGCAGGCGCGACAAGGCATTTACGGCAAACATTCCTTCCGCGGTGTGGACCTCGCGTTTCGCGACCGATATTTCGAGGCAGTGAACGGGGGCCATCGCGTGCACGACGCCGTGCGTCGCGGGGTACGTTTCAGGCAGGGCAACGTGCTCGACAACGATTTCCTCGCGGACGCGGACCCGTACGATGCAATTTTCTGTCGCAACCTTCTCATCTACTTCGACGAGGCCACCCAGGATCGCACGATAGCCAAGCTGCGTGAGTTGCTGACGGAAAACGGGCTGCTTTTCGTCGGGCCAGCCGAGTCGCACATTGTGCTGGACCACGATTTTGAGCCGGCGAAAGTGCCGATGGCATTTGCGTTCCGCAGGTGTTCCCCGCGGCGCGCGCAGCCGGTCCCGCTCTCTGTCCCGACGCCTGCCGCTCCGCCGGCGAAGCCCCTCAGCGAGAAGCCCGCTCCTATACAGAAGTGCCAGCCACTGCCTCCCCCCGCAGCGCCGGACCTCATGGAGGAGGCGGCCTCGCTCGCCAATCAGGGGCGCTTGGCCGAGGCGGAGACATTGTGCGAGGACCAGATGCGCAAGCACGGCCCGTCCGCCGCCGTGTTCCACCTGATGGGTCTCATCTGCAGCGCCGACGGCCGGACCAGCGTGGCCGATCGCTATTACCGCAAGGCGCTGTATCTGGATCAGAACCACCACGACGCGCTCGTACACCTCTCGCTGCTACTCGAACAGCAAGGTGACGCGCGAGGCGCGCAGCTCCTGCGTAGCCGCGCGCAGAAGGTCTAGGCCTGGCAATGCAAGAAGTCGTCACAGCCTGCTGGAACACGATCGGCGTACATGGCGACTCGTCGTGTGCGGAGCTCAAGCAGGTAGTCCATTGCCGCAATTGCCCGGTCTACTCCCAAGCCGCCACGAAGCTGCTCGACGGCGAGCCGCCGGCCGAATATGTCGCACACTGGACCGAGCAGGCTCGCCGGACCAAGAACATCGCGGAACGCAAGACGGTGTCGGTGCTGATTTTCAGGATTGGCAGTGAGTGGTTCGCGTTGCAGGCCACGGTGCTTACCGAAATCGCCAACCTGCGCCCGATCCATTCCCTGCCTCACCGGCGCAATGGCATAGTGCTGGGGATTGCAAATATTCGCGGTGAGCTGATTGTCTGCGTGTCACTGCGCGGCATCCTCAGCGTCGACGCACCGGACGCCGAAGCCGGCAATCGCCGTGACGGGGTCGGGCGAATGCTCGTGATGCAGCGTGATGGGGCATGCGCCGTGTGCCCCGTTGACGAGGTGCATGGCATCGAGCGGTTTGTGGCCCAAGACCTTGGCACCCTGCCAGCGACCGTAGGCGGAGCTGCGGCACGATACACCTGCGCGACTCTACTCTGGGCCGGCCGCACCGTCGGGGTTCTCGACGAGCGGATGTTGTTCCAGGCCGTGACGCGGAGCATCGCGTGAGCCACCAGGACCTCAGCCAGCTGTCAATGATGGACCTGTTCCGACTTGACGCGGAATCACAGGTGCAAACTCTTGATGCGGGTCTGCTCGCACTCGAACTCGACAACCAGGCTGCCAGCCAGCTCGAGGCTTGCATGCGCGCCTCACATTCGCTCAAGGGCGCCGCGCTTGTGATTGGGCTGGGTGCCGGTGTGGAGGTTGCGCACGCGATGGAGGATTGTTTTGTCGCCGCGCAGCGCGGTGCACTGCTGCTCGGTCGCGCGCAGATCGACGTGTTGTTGCAGGGTGCGGACCTGCTTAAGCGGCTCGCGAATACTCCCGAGGCGCAGCTCGGCGACTGGACCGGCGCTCGGCGCCTGGAAATCGATGTGTTCCTTAACGCGTTGCGCGACATCGCCGCTGGGCCGCAAGCCCCTGGCAAGGCGCAAGTTGTCGTCGCTGCTGAGCCGCAGCCACCGGAAAAGACACAAGCCGTCGCCGCAAGCGTGCCTGTCGCGATGCCACGCGTCGAGGCGCCGCAAGCGCCGGCGTCCGACGACAGCGAAGCCAGTGATCGTGTGTTGCGCGTCACGGCCGAACATCTGAATCGCCTGCTCGGTCTCGCGGGAGAGTCGTTGGTCGAATCGCGCCGGCTGAAGCCATTTTCCGAGTCGCTGCTGCGGCTGAAAAGGTTGCAGAATTCCGCGGCTGCGTCGCTCGACTCGCTGCGTGATCAACTGCGGGACACGAAGCTGGAAGACACGATGGCAGTGGCATTCGCCGATGTGCGTGACCGGCTTGAGGCCTGCAGTCATCTCCTTGCCCAACAGCTTGTCGACATCGACCTGTTCGACAGCCAGTCGAACAACCTCGCACACCGGATGTACAGCTCCGCGCTGGCGTGCCGCATGCGGCCGTTTGCGGACGGTGCGCGGGCATTGCCACGGATGGTGCGTGACGTCGGGCGGGCGCTCGGCAAGCAGGTCCACCTCGAAATCATTGGCGACGGCACCCAGGTGGATCGAGACATCCTCGAGCAGCTGGATGCGCCGCTCGGCCACCTGCTTCGCAACGCCGTTGATCATGGCATCGAGGAGCCGGAAGTGCGGCTCGCAGCGGGCAAGCCCGCCGCAGGCGTCGTGCGCCTGGAGGCCCGCCACAGCGCCGGGCATCTCATGATCACCGCCAGTGACGACGGTCGCGGCATGGATATCGCGAAGATACGCACGGCGATCATTGAGCGGCGCCTGACGAACGAGGAGACCGCCTACAAGCTCAGCGATGCCGAAATCTACGAATTCCTGTTTCTGCCCGGCTTCTCGATGAAGCAGGAAGTCACGGAAATCTCTGGTCGGGGCGTCGGCCTGGACGTGGTGCAGAATCTGTTGAAGAAGGTCCGTGGCACGATCCGCGTGAGCTCCGAGCCAGGCCGGGGCTCGCGCTTCCAGATGCAGCTACCGCTCACTTTGTCGGTAGTGAGAACCCTGCTGGTGGAGATCGGCGGCGAACCTTACGCATTTCCCCTGGCGCATATCGTGCGGACCCTGAAGCTGCCGCGTGAAAAAATCGAGGTGCTCGAGGGTCGGCAGCATTTCAAGCTCGACGGCAAGTCAGTCGGGCTCGTGAGCGCGCAGCAGATATTCGGCGGTGGTGAGCCGAGGGATTCGGGTGACGAGCTGCCAGTGATCATTCTCGGCGATGGCACCAGCTCTTATGCGCTGGTCACCGACCGTTTCCTGGGCGAGCGCGAGCTCGTGGTTCATCCGCTCGACAAGCGGCTTGGCAAGATCAAGGACGTCGCCGCCGGATCGTTGATGGAGGACGGATCGCCCGTGCTCATCGTCGACATCGATGACATGCTGCGTTCGGTCGAGAAATTTGTTGCCGACGGTCGCCTGAACAAGGTCGGCGCGGACGTCGAAAGGGAAGTGCGCAGCGGGCGCCGCCGTGTGCTCGTGGTGGACGACTCGCTAACCGTGCGCGAGCTCGAACGCAAGCTGCTGGATCAAGCAGGCTACGAGGTCGAAATCGCGGTCGACGGCGTCGACGGCTGGAATGCCGTGCGCTCCGGTGACTTCGACCTGGTGGTGACGGATGTCGACATGCCGCGCATGGACGGCATTGAGCTCGTGCGCATGATCAAGAAAGATCCGAAGCTCGGCAAGCTGCCGGTGATGATCGTGTCATACAAGGATCGCGACGAGGATCGCCAGCGTGGCCTTGAGGCCGGCGCCGACTACTACCTCACGAAAGGCAGTTTCCATGACGACACATTGCAGCAGGCCGTCGCGGACCTGATCGGTGCAGCCGCATGAGGATCGGCATTGCCAATGACCTGCCGTCGATCGCAGAGGCCCTGCGTCGAATCGTGTCAGCGCGGCCCAACACCCGGGTGGCCTGGGTCGCAAAGGACGGCGCCGAGGCCGTGGCACTGTGCGCGAAAGACACGCCAGACCTGATCCTGATGGACATGATCATGCCGAATGTGGATGGCGTTGAAGCCACGCGGCAAATCATGAGGAGCACGCCGTGCGCGATTCTCATCGCGACATCCAGCGTCGGCTCCAACGCACAGCGCGTGTTCGAGGCGATGGGGCATGGTGCGCTCGACGCCATTGACACGCCGTCAATGGCGAGCACTTCGCGCACCGGCGCAGCCGTGCTGTTTGCGATGATCGACCGGATCGAAAAGGTCATCGCCGGCCGCAGCGGCAAGTACCGCACGATTGCCGCCGCATCGCCGACGCGGGCAGTGGCGGGCGGCGGCAGCCTGATCGCAATAGGCTCGTCCGCAGGCGGTCCGGCGGCACTGGCGAAGGTGCTCGGTGACCTGCCGGCGGACTTTCCGGCAGCGATCGTGATCGTGCAGCATGTGGACGATCGATTCGCGACCAGCATGGCAGACTGGCTGAACCGGTCCTCGCCGCTCCCGGTGCGTGTGGCTGTCGAGGGTGACCAGCCTGTTCCCGGCAGCGTTCTGCTCGCGGGCACGCGCGACCACCTCACCTTCAAGTCTGCAAACCGCCTCGGCTATACGCCGGTTCCGACCGACTACGTCTACCGGCCGTCAGTGGATGTGTTCTTTCAAAGCGTGGTGCGCTTCTGGCGCGGCCCGGGTACCGGCGTGCTGCTTACCGGCATGGGTCGCGACGGCGCGCTCGGGTTGAAGGCGCTGCGTGACGGCGGTTGGCACACGATCGCGCAGGATCGCGCAAGCAGCGCCGTCTACGGGATGCCGAAGGCAGCGGCGGAAATCGGCGCGGCCGTCGAGATCCTCGCAATCGAGAAGATTGCCGACAAGCTCAAGCAGATGTTCTGTTCAGGTAGAGCCGTGAGGGTGAAACCATGAATGCCACCACCGACGTCGTGTCTGCAGAGCCACTGCAGCCGAGTGCCTACGCGATCCGCGTGCTACTCGTGGATGATCAGCTGATGATCGGCGAGGCAGTGCGCCGTGCACTGATGAAGGAGCCGGATATCGAGTTCCGCTACTGTAATAATCCGCAGGATGCGTTGCAGGCGGCCGAAGAGTTCAAACCCACGGTGATCCTGCAGGACCTGGTGATGCCGGGCGTGGACGGCCTCACGCTGGTGCGCCGCTACCGTGAGACGCCGGCCACGCGCAGCATTCCCGTCGTTGTGCTTTCCACGAAGGAAGACCCCACGGTGAAGAGCGAGGCGTTCGCGCTCGGTGCGAGTGACTATCTCATCAAGCTCCCGGACGCGATCGAACTCATTGCTCGTGTGCGCCATCATTCGAAGGCGTACATCAACGAACTGCAGCGCGACGAGGCATATCGCGCGCTGCACGAGAGCCAGAGCAAGCTGCTGGAGATCAACCAGGAACTGCAGAGGCTCACCAACGTCGATGGCCTCACCGGCCTTTCGAACCGACGCTACTTCAACGAGTTTAGCGGTCCGCAGTGGAAACTCGCGATCCGCGACAGGTCGCCGATTGCTGTCCTCATGATCGACGTCGACAACTTCAAGAAATACAACGACACCTATGGTCACCTTGCGGGCGATGAGGTGCTGAAGAGCGTCGGCGCGGCGATGCAGAAGAGCGTCTCCCGACCCACCGACCTGCCGGCCCGTTTCGGCGGCGAGGAGTTCGTCGTGCTGCTGCCGGCGACGCCCATGGAGTCGCTGCGCACAGTCGGCGAGCGTGTGCGGGCGGCCATCGAGGAGCTCAAGATCCCGCACGTAGCCTCCACCGTCTGCGGCCATGTGACAGTCAGCGTTGGCGGAGCAGTGGTGATACCGGAACGCGACGACACATTGCCGGCGCTCATCGAGATGGCCGACCAGGGGCTCTACGAAGCCAAGGAAACGGGCAAGAACCGCCTTGTGACGCGCGGCAAATAGCCGGCGTCCGGAGTGCCGCTCGGCATTCTCTCTGCGTGCGGCACGATGTCCGCGTGCTGGTGCTAAGCTCCCCCGTGTACCCCATGGAGGTGATCATGTTCGGCGCACTGAATTTCATGCTTGCCCTGAGCATTCTGCTGGGTTTGTTGCATATCCTGCTTGCCGCCACGCTGGTCACTGCCAGCCGGGGGCTGCAATGGAACCTCGGCAACCGCGATGGCGAACCGTCACCGGTGTCGGTGCATGCAGCGCGGGCCCAGCGAGCCTGCGGCAACTTCCTCGAGACCTTCCCCTTCTTTGCGGCGGCGGTGGTGTGCGTGATCGCCATCAGTCGCGACGGACACCTGGCGCAACTCGGCGCGCAGATCTACTTCTGGGCGCGCGTTGCGTATCTGCTGCTCTATCTGGTTGGCGTGCCCGTGATTCGCTCTCTGGTGTGGGCGGTCTCAATGGCTGGGTTATTGATGGTGGTCGTAGCTATCCTCTGATCCTGAAGAGGTCAACACCAGGGGCACCAATAGAATGCGGGCGGGCGGAACACGGTGATCACGCGTCCGCAGGTCATCACGCCCACCCAGCAGGCCAGCGATATGGCGCCGAAGATGCGCGCGGGCACCGGCGGCAGATCGTCCGGCCCGGTCAGCCACGTGCCGCGGGCGGCGATGAGGTAGAACAGCACCATGTTGAAGCCGGCCACCAGCATCAAGGCGAACTTGGTCAACAATGCCGGATTGTGAAGATACTGGTCGGGTGTCGTCATCACGAAAAGCAGACCTGTGGTGACGCTCATTGCCAAACCGCCCAGGCCAAAGGGGATCAGCCGGTGCAGCGCCCTGAGAGATACCCCTCGTGCCACGCCCAGCATCCGCAGGTCGAATAGTCCGACCGTGCCAAACAGCAGGCACAGCCCGAAGAAATGGAAGACTTCGGCGATGGGCCAGCCCCAGCGCATGGTCATCATTCCATTGATGCCCAGATTGCGTCCCAACTGGGCGATCGCCGCAACATCAAGGAATGGGTCCGGATCCATCAGCCCACCAGCAGCACTTTATACGTATGCAGCAGCAGTTTGCCGGCAGCCACACCGCCCAGCCACAGCGCCAGCGCGAGACCTGCCCTCGCGCGGCTGTTGTGCGGCAGTGGCTCGCCGCGCGCCGCGGCGGGAAATGCGCCGTGCGCCAGCCGGCGCATCAGCAGTGCCGCGATGATCAGACACGCGAACTTGATTGCGAATACCGGATTGGTGAACGACTTCGCGGGGTAGGCGACCAGCAACATCAACCCGGAGGGGATTGCGAGTGCAGCACCTACCCACATCACCGGGAAAAAGCCGCGAAACTTCGCCAGGGCCGCCGCGCCGCCCACGCCGAGCACACGCAGGCAGATCACGATGCCCCCGCCGATCAGCAATGCCATGCCCCAGGCGTGGAAGATCAGCGCCACGAAGTAAATATAGTTGCCTTCACGTGCCCAGACCGACAGCGGCCAATGCTCGATGCTCGCGAAGATGCCGTTCATGGAGTGGCATGCTAAACCTCCGCAGTGCAAATGGAACGTCCGACCGTCGACAATGTCAGAATGGCCCATACCGGTGCTGGCAGAGACCCTTGGTCACTACCATCGATTCCGGATATTGATCGGGGGGTATTGGTCAACGTGTTGCACTGCAAATCCGCAGGCAGTTTCTCCAGGAGATTGCCAGCGCTCTGTCTACTGATCCTGGCCCAGGCGGGGATGGCGCAATCCGATTCGGCGGCGCCGGAAAGTCTGTCGGACGGCATCGTTCCTTTGATCAGCAGCGGCAAGCGCATTTTCTCAGTGACGCAGTTCGCCCGCTTCTCGCCGCAGTCGGCTGCGGATATCGTCCGGCAGATTCCCGGCTTTGCGATCTCCAACGTCAGCAACGACCGTGGCCTGGGCGAGGCATCGCAGAACGTGCTGATCAATGGCCAGCGCATCACCGGCAAGGGCACCGACGCGATGACGGTGCTGAGCCGCATTCCGGCCACGAATGTACTCAGCCTTGAGATTTCCGATGGAGCGACGCTGGATATCAGCGGCCTGTCCGGTGATGTGCTGAACGTGATCACGGAACAAGGCAACGTGAAGGGCAATTTCGTCTGGAGGCCACAGATCCGCGAACGCATTCCGGATTACTGGTGGGGGGGTGAAGTGAATGTGTCGGGCAAGGCGGGCATGGGTGATTTCGCACTGGGATTTCGCTGGGATGGCTTCCGCGGTGGAGGGTGGGGACGCGAAACCGAGGTCCGACCCGCAACCGGGGTCGTTCTTTTGCGCGCGCGGCAGCCGCGTATCGCCCGGGACGCTCCGCAGCTGTCGGGATCGCTCAATCACAGGACGGAGTCAGGCTCGATCTGGAATATCAACGCCAGCGTCGAACGCAGGCGATATCGCCGCAATGGCACCACGCTGTACCAGTTGCCCGGCGAGCCCGAGACCACCGAGATCAGTCATGGCGACGATGTCAAGTGGCGCACGGAGATCGGCGCCGACTACGAATTCGCACTGGGGGCAGGGAAGTTGAAACTGGTCGGTTTCTTCAACCAGCAGCAGGGCCCGAGCAGCAATGAATTGACGATTCAGGATGCCGATGACGCAGTGCCAACCGGTTCGCGGTTTTCGCGCGATTCAGCCGCGGGCGAGCGCGTGCTCAGGTCTGAATACCGCTGGCATGGCTGGGGAGCGGACTGGAGTGTCTCAGCTGAAGGGGCATACAACTTCGTCGATGCCACCGGGGCTCTTGCCATGCTCGATAGCACCGGCATGTATCAACCCGTGGTTCTGCCGGGCGCCAGCTCGCGTGTCGAGGAACGGCGTGGCGAGAGCATCTTGAGTTTCAGCCGCCCCTTGGGGAAGGACCTGTCATTGCAGGTGAGCGGTGGCGGCGAGTACAGCCAGCTGCGCCAGGATGGCGATAACGGCCAGACGCGCAGTTTCTTGCGGCCCAAGGGTTCGGTGGCGCTGGCCTGGAACCCGACCTCGCAATGGGAAATGAATCTTAAACTGCAACGCAAGGTAGGCCAGCTGGATTTCTTCGATTTCCTGGCCTCGGTCGACGTGAACAACAACAATTCCAACGGCAGCAATCCGGAACTGGTGCCGCCGCAAAGCTGGATTGCAAAGCTTGAAGGCATCCGCAGCCTTGGAAGGCACGGCAAGATTACGATGACCGTCGAGGCTGAGGACATCAGCGACTACGTGAGTCAGGTGCCGATCAGCCCGACTCTGGAGGCGCCTGGTAATCTGCCCAGCGCGCGGCGTCTGCAGTTCACGCTCAACAGCAGCCTGTTGCTGGATGCGCTGGGCATTGCGGGCGGCAAGCTTGACACATTCCTGACCGTGCTCGATACGAGCCTGCGCGATCCGCTCTCCGGCCGGCATCGCGAATTCGATGGCAACCGCTACTCCTTGAATGCGGATTTCCGCCAGGACATCCCAGGTACACCGTGGGCTTGGGGTCTGTTCTCGGAATACCAGAGCAAGATCCACTACTACCGTCTCGACTTCGAGGAGCATAACTTTGGTTCACGACCGTTCGGCTCGGTATTTCTTGAGCACAAGGATTTGTTCGGACTGAAGGTTCGCGTCACCGTTGCAAACCTGTTCAGAAGCGCCGACCGGACGCAACAGGTTTCGTACATTGACCGGCGCGACGGGCCGGTGGATTACACGCGCGATTCCAAGCTGAACTACGGCCGCATCTACCGGCTTCAGGTCAGCGGTACGTTCTGAGGCGAGGGTCGCAACGCGTGCCCGGACCGACCGCGGCACGTCTGTGCCATACTTCGCTTCGGGCTCGCCCCAACCAATACCGCGATGGCAGGCGGGAGCGCCCGTTCAAGGAAAGCAACCCATGACTTACTGTGTAGGCGTCCTTCTGGATGAGGGCGTTGTGCTGGCGTCTGATTCACGCACCCATGCAGGAGTCGACAACATTGCGTCTTTCTGCAAGATGACAGTGTTCGAGCGCCCGGGCGATCGTGTGATTGTACTGCTGAGCTCGGGAAACCTGGCGGGTACCCAGGCGGTCATCAGCGTGCTGAAGCAACGCGGGGATGCCCGCGAAGAGAACGCCATCAGCATCTGGAGCGCCCGTACGATGTTTGATGTCGCAGGTATCGTTTCGGATGCGGTACGGGATGTCGAGCGGCGCGACGCCGCATCATTGGCTGAAAGCCTCCATCCGTTCAATGCTTCCTTCATTATCGGGGGCCAAATCAAGGGTGAGCCACCACGGCTATTCCGCACTTTTGCCGAAGGCAACTTCATCGAGGCAGGTCTGGATACGCCTTTCTTTCAGACCGGCGAGACAAAGTACGGCAAGCCCATCATCGACCGGGTCATTACACAGGCAACCAGTCTCGGCGACGCGATGAAATGCATCCTGGTTTCGTTCGACTCAACCATGCGCAGCAATCTCTCGGTAGGCATGCCCATCGATCTGGTCTGCTGCAAACGGGACAGTCTGAAACTCGGTGTCCGCCACCGCTTCGAACAGGATGATGCCTATTTCCGTGGCCTGGGGAAGGAGTGGCGTGACGGTGTCCGCGAGGTGTTCGCGCGTTTGCCCGCCGTGCCGTCGGCCGAGCCTCTGTCCTGAACCCCGATCCTGTGCGCAAAGATGAATCATTGCTCGCACCTGATGAACCTGCGGCCTTCAGAGTGGAGGGTGAGCACGGTCAATCGCCATTCCTGTTGATCTGCGACCACGCGGGCGCGCTGGTGCCGCGGCGGCTGAATTCGTTGGGAGTGTCCGCGCTGGATCTGCAACGCCACATTGCATGGGATATCGGTGCTGGGGCGGTTGCCCGGCAGATTGCGGCGCGACTCAACGCGTTCCTGATCCTGCAAAACTGGTCCCGGCTGGTCATTGACTGCAATCGTCCGCCGGGCAGCGAACAGTCGATTGTCCGGGTGAGCGAGGCAACACGGATCCCCGGAAACGAGTTGGTTTCTTCTGTCGAAGCGATGGCGCGGGAACGGGAGGTGTTCCGTCCCTATCACGACCGAATCCGTGCAGAGCTGGATCTGCGCAAGGCGCAACATCGACGCACAATTCTCGTCGCGGTGCACAGCTTTACGCCGTGCTTCTTCGAAAAGCAGCGGCCCTGGCATGTCGGGCTGCTCTACAACAGGGATCGTCGTCTAGCTGAGGCGCTGCTGCAATTGCTGCGCGCGGATCCGGATCTGGTTGTTGGTGACAACGAACCGTACTCGGTCAGTGACAGCACCGACTATACGATTCCGGTGTATGGTGAACAGCGCGGACTGCTGCACGTCGGGATCGAGCTCCGCCAGGACCTGATCGCCGGGGAAGCCGGGCAATTCGAATGGTCTGAACGATTGGCGCAAGCGCTGCTTGCTGCGGCTGCGGAGCTTACAAAGTGAAAATCCGTCTTGGTTACGAACTGACCTATCGGTGTTTGCAACCGACACCCATGATCCTGAATCTGAATGTCCACTACACGCGGGCGGCTGACCTGGATCGTCCGGACTACATGTACACCAATCCTTCGGTGCCGCTGACGCTATACCGCGATGGCTTTGGAAACTGGTGCACGCGCCTGGTTGTTCCCGCGGGACTCACGCGCATCACCGCCGATACGGTTATCAATGATCGCGGCTTCACCGAGCCGGTCGTGCCTGATGCCCAGCAGCACCCGGTGGAGTTGTTGCCGGAAGAGACGCTTGTCTATCTGCTCGGCAGTCGTTATTGCGATACCGACAATCTGTCCACGATAGCGTGGGAGCTGTTTGGCAACTCGGCGCCGGGCTGGGCTCGCGTGCAGGCGGTCTGCGACTTCGTCCATCAGCACATCACATTCGGTTACTCATTTGCGCGGCCAACCAGGACCGCATCGGAAGCATTCAACGAACGACAGGGTGTGTGCCGGGATTACGCGCATCTGGCAGTTACGTTTTGCCGATGCCTGAATATTCCAGCCCGCTATTGCACTGGGTATCTCGGGGATATCCGCATCCCTGCCGTTGATGCGCCGATGGATTTCGCGGGCTGGTTTGAAGCTTATATCGGCGGCAACTGGTACACCTTCGATGCGCGCAACAATACGCCGCGCATTGGCCGTGTGCTGATCGCGCGAGGTCGGGATGCTGCAGACGTTGCCCTGAGCATGACCTTTGGCCCCAATGTGCTCGAAGGCTTCCGGGTCTGGGCGTATGAACTCGGGGCGCAGTAGCGTGCCGCTGCCAGCCGGAGTGCAGGCAAAGTAATTTACATGTTCGCCACGGCGCGGCGATACTTCCGCCAATCCAAAAGATCGGGGGCTGTATGTCGATTCGCCGCGCATTGTTGTTGACGGTCACATTGATGGGTGCAACTGCCTTCGCCCAGCAGGCTGCGCGCCCGCCACTCGGCACTACCCCCGCAGCGGCTTCGCTGCCAGTAGTGGAGTTCGCGTTCGAGGCGCGAGTTACGCTGGCCCCTGCCGTCGTGCTGGGTGAAACGGCGATCGGGCGCCGGCAATACATACCCATCACGGGCGGCTCGGTCGCGGGACCGAAGTTCAAAGGCGAGGTGATTCCCGGTGGCTGGGACTACCAGCTCGCAAGCAGCGGCAGCTGTGGTTCCCTCAGCGCCGACTATTTCCTGCGTGCCGCAGATGGCACCGTCATCCATGTCCTCAATCAGGGGCTCACCTGCCCTGGGAGCGCGGCGGGCACACCGCCCACGTATCTGCGGCCGCAGTTCGAGGCGCCGAAAGGGACACATGAATGGATGACGCATGCCACTTTCGTGGCAACGCTCGAACCGGAACGGTCCTCAGCTACGCCCGGTTCACCAGCAAAGCTCGAAGCAGTCCGCATCAAGTTCTACCAAGTCAGGTGATCGCACGCCCCTCAACCTGACATGTTCTTGCCCGTCTCCAGCAACGACTTGAGATCGCAGAGGACCCAGTTCCATCCACCACCACCCTGCAGGCTGAACTTTGCGGCGGTCTGGGCGGCCATGATGGGCGCGTTTTCCATCTCATGCGTGACCGTCAGACGACAGAAGCCAGGCTGCATTGGCTCGATCTCCCAGGTAACGCGCGTGAAGCCTTCGGCCTTGGTTTCCGGTGTGAACAGCCACCGATACGAATGCACCAGCTTGCGCGGGGGTTCTGAGTCGAACACTTCACCATCGATTATGATTTCCGGCAGACCCATGCTGCGCATCTGTTCAGTGGGCCTGTAACGCAGCGAACCGCCACGCACCAGGTCGAGTTCCACCGGTGCGCGGTAGCCATATTTGTGCGTCCACTCGGGAGTGGTGATCGCATCCCAGATCTGCTGCGCCGGCGCCTTGATGTAGATCTCGTATACGCGCGTGACTACGCCCGCTTTTGTCTGGCCTTCCATTTCGTGTTCTCCAGTGTGGCTTTCAGGTCTGCAAGTGCGGACACCTGCTGTTCGGTGTATTTGTCGATCCAGCGGTCGTGAATCAGCCGGATTGGTACGACGTTCAGGAAATGGTGCTTTTCGCGGCCCGCGCGGCGTGTGACCACAAGCCCGGCGTTTTCCAGTACACGCAGGTGCTTCATGACCCCGAAGCGGGTCATCGATAGCGGCGCTTCCAGTTCACCCAGAGTCTGGCCGTCGCGCTGGTACAGCACATCGAGCAACTGGCGGCGCGAGGCATCTGCCAGCGCCTTGAATATCAGGTCCGCGTTAAACATGGAGCAGAAAATATGTGACTATTAGGTCACATGTCAAGTATTCCTGCGTAGGGGTAGGCCTACAAGTGGATTGGATTCCCACGCCAACTCGATGCGGTGCTCCGCCGATGCCCCTCTGCACACCATCCGCGCACGATCCGGTTCGGTCGAACTGACAATCGTGAAATAGAGATTTGAAAACTTTCCACTGCAGTCATTGCCAGGCGCTGGTCTTCTTTGAAAATGACAGATGCCTGGCATGCGGGCGTGGCTTGGCATACCTGCCAGACCAACGGCGCATGGCGGCATTTGACCCCGTAGGGACTGAAGTGGCGGATGGCTACCGTTGTTGCAGCAACTATGTGCTTGAGCAGGTCTGCAACTGGGCCGTTTCCGCTGCCGATACGAATCCGCAGTGCGAATCCTGCCGGCTTACGCGCATCATTCCGAATCTTGCGGTCATGGGAAACCGCGAAATCTGGTACCAGCTGGAAAAGGCGAAGCGGCGGCTGCTCTATACCCTGCATGGCCTGCGGCTGCCGTTGCTGCAGAAAGTCGAGCCCAACGACGCCGGGCTTGCCTTCGAATTCCTGCAGGACCATCCGCAGGGCGGAGATGCAAGCCGCGTGCTGACGGGCCATGACAACGGTCTCATTACATTAAACGCTGGCGAGGCCGACGACGTGCAGCGCGAGAAGCAGCGGGTGCAGCAGCACGAACCGTATCGCACTCTCATCGGGCACTTCCGTCACGAGATCGGGCACTACTACTGGGATCGACTCATTGCCGTCGGGCCACGCCTGGAGGAGTTTCGCAACCTGTTCGGTGACGAGCGGGCAGACTATTCCGCTGCCTTGCAGAAGCACTATCAGAATGGACCTCCGTCCGATTGGGAGAACGCATATATTTCCGGTTACGCCACCTCCCATCCCTGGGAAGACTGGGCAGAGACCTGGGCGCATTTCATGCACATGGTGGATGCCCTGGAAACCGCGGGGGCCGCGGGACTGACGATCCGGCCGCATCGGCCGGACGAGCCACAGCTGAATGCGCCGATAAATCCGCTCAAGGAAGAGTATCCGGATTTTGAACGCATGCTACACGCGTGGATACCGTTGGCCTATGTGATGAACAACCTCAGCCGCAGCCTCGGTCTTGCAGACAGCTATCCGTTCGTGCTGTCATCCGCGGTAGCCGGCAAGTTGCGGTTTGTGCATTCCACGGTATTCCCGCCGCAGGAATGACGCCGCAGGAATGACGCAGCAGGAATCGCCCCGCGGTTTGTAAAGGTTCGGATCATGATGCTGTTGATTGCGGGTCTGCTGATCTTCCTCGGCATCCATTCCATTTCCATCGTAGCGCCTGGTGCCCGTGATCGCTGGGCGGCCGCGGTGGGCGCCAACGCCTGGCGCGGTGTGTATTCAGTGATTTCGTTGGCCGGGTTCGTGATGCTCATCTACGGATACGGTATTGCCCGGCAGTCGCCGCAGGTCCTGTATGTGCCGCCGCTGTGGCTGCACCGCGTTGCTCTGTTGCTGATGCTGCCGGTGTTCCCGCTGCTGTTCGCGACGTATCTACCCGGGCGTATCAAGATGGCGGTGAAGCATCCGATGCTGGTGGCCGTGAAGACCTGGGCGCTGGCGCACCTGCTCGCCAATGGCATGCTGGCTGATGTGCTGCTCTTTGGTGGCTTTCTGGCCTGGGCAGTGGCCGACCGCATTTCACTCAAGAATCGGGCGTTGCGACCTGTTTCAGGTTTGCCACCAGCGCCGTGGAATGACGCCATCGCGATCGTCGGTGGTCTCGCGATTTATGCCCTGATGCTCTGCTGCCTGCACCGACTGTTGATCGGGGTGCCGTTGCTTTAGCGTCATTGGCAGACTCGCTACTCCTTGTCTGCAGGCTGATGCGGTGATCCAGCGCTGAGCTCAAGCCAATCCAGTTCTTCCTCCATCATGTGATAGGCGTGGTCGCCGATCTTGTCCAGGCTGCGCAGTTCTTCAACTGCGGTGCGGGCAGCATTCACTGCGTGTATGCGCAACACGTTGGCTGGCCTGGCACTCGGGTGCTTGCCGCGCCTGGCGTGCCTCAGGGCTTCCTCGTAGCCGAGCAGCAGGCGCTGGGCTGCGGGCGAGTCGTCTCCCTCCACCGTGGACAGTGCTGCCTTCAGCGCCGTCTTGCGCGCCAACAGCAGCTCCGTTTCCACGGTGTTGTCCTGCGGGAGTCGCAATAATGTCAGCAGCGGTCGCAGGGTCATCCCCTGGAGCACGAGCGTGCCGAGCACCACGACAAATGCAGTGAGCAGAAAGAAGTCGCGATACGGCAATCCCGGCGGCAGCGCCATGGCTGCTGCCAGCGTGACGATACCGCGCATGCCGGACCAGCCAATCACAAGGCCCTCTTTTGCAGTTGATGGGTTCGGTACGTGCGCGTCTTTGGCAGATCCGAGAACCCGGTTCTTCACAGCAATGAGTCCATGGCGGGTCATCACCCACAGCAGGCGCACCAGGATCACCACACCCAAAATGATCAGCGCCGCAAGCACGTAGCGCGCGCGTTCGGCGCTGCTCAAGGCATCGAGGATCGGCCGCATCTGCAGGCCGATCAGGGTGAACGCCACCACGTTCAGCACGAAGATCACGGTTTCCCAGATGGCGAACGACGGCACCCTCAGGTGTGGCGGCGTCGGTGGTCCCTTGCTCCGGGCCATGGTCAACGCGAACACAACTATGGTTACTACCCCAGAGAGATGCAGACGCTCTGCGACAAGCCACACCCCGAAAGTGATCACGAACTGGACGATGACGAAGCTGGGCGCGTCATCGATACGTCGCATCAACAGGTTGGCCGGCCATGCCAGCAGCCACCCCGCAACGAGGCTGCCACCCACCACGAAGAGAAACGTGGGCACAGTATTCATGACGCTGAAAGTTCCAGCCAGGATCGTGCCCACTGCCATGCGGTAGATCAGCAGTGCCGAGGCGTCATTGAGGAGGCTTTCGCCCTCGAGCACCATGCGGATGCGATGCGGTGGATTCACCTGCTGCAGGACTGCAAGTGCTGCCACCGCATCAGGTGGCGCCAATATCGCACCGAGAGCGATGGCAGCGGCCAGCGGAATTTCCGGAAACAGCAGGTGAACGGTGAGAGCGACGCTGGCTGTAGTGAATGCCACGGCGAACACCACCAGCGACAGGATCTGCACTCCGTTGCGCCGCAGGTCTCGCAGTGAGGTGTCGAAAGCGGCGTTGAGCAGCACCGGCGCTACAAAGAGGGCCATGATGATATCGGGTGATATATCGAGACGTGGCATGCCGGGAATGAACGCCGCAATGCCCCCTCCCACGGCAAGAACAGTAGGGTAGGGAATGCCCAGCCGTTTCGCGATCGCCGTAAGCACGGTCGCGCCGAACAGCAGGAGCAGCAGGGTTTCGAACAGGTGCACACGGCATCTTGATGTAGCTCGCACTCCGCCAGCAAGCCTCCATCGTCTCGACTAGACTCGCGACATGAGAGTGCTAATCACCGCCGGTGCATCCGGAATTGGCCTTGCCATCGCGCGGGCATTTCACGCCAGCCCAGCCCAGGTGTACATCTGCGATATCGATGCAGCCGGCCTGGAGCGCGCCGCCCGCGAAATGCCCGGCCTCATCGCCCACCGCTGCAATATCGGTGATCGTGAAGAAATAGGTACGATGGTGGCCGACGCGGCCACGCGTCTCGGCGGCATCGATGTGCTGGTCAACAACGCTGGCATTGGCGGGCCGACCGCGTCCGTGCAGCAGCTCGATCCCGCGGACTGGGATGCCGTGCTGAAAATAAACCTGACCGGCGCCTTCGATGTAACACGCCATGCCATACCGCATCTGATTCGCTCCGGCCGCGGCGTCGTGATCAACATGGCTTCCGCAGCCGGGCGGTTCGGCTATGCAAACCGCAGTCCCTATGCAGCCTCGAAGTGGGCGTTGATCGGGCTTACCAAGACGCTGTCGATGGAACTGGGCGAGTATGGCATCCGGGTGAATGCGATCGCGCCGGGGCCGGTGGCGGGGGAGCGCGCAGAACGTGTGTACCAGGCCCGCGCGCAGGCCAGCGGGCAATCCATCGAAGCAGTAAAGCGGGCCGCGATGGCGGGCCAGTCACTGAAAGCGCTGGTGGATCCCAACGATATCGCCGCGCTGGCGGTGTTTCTGGCATCCGCCGCCGCGAAATCCATCTCCGGTCAGGTGTTGCCCATCGACGGCGACATGCAACGCGCCTGAGTCGCGGCGGCTTCAGCCCTGAGCGGTGTTTCCGGGCAGCACTGGTGCCATGCGGCCATGCAGCCGGTCGCTCGCGCGGCCTTCCTCTAGAACAGATTCCGGCACCGGTTGCAGTTTCCACACGAGGCCAACAAATGACAGCGCCTTCAGGATGTAGTACGTGATGTCGTACTCATACCAGTAGAAGCCCTGGCGGGTGGAGCCGGAATAGCGGTGATGGTTGTTGTGCCAGCCCTCGCCCATGGTGACGATCGCCAGCAGCCAGTTGTTGCGGCTGTGGTCGGTGGTGGCGAAGCGGCGGTTGCCCAATACATGCGACAGCGAATTGATGGTGAAGGTGCCGTGCCACAGCAGCACGGTGCTGGCAAAGAAGCCGAAGAACAGGCCGGAAGCGCCCAGCGTGAAGAACACCGCCGTGCCCAGCATGATCGGCGGCAGCAGATAGAATTTGTTGAGGAAGCGCAGCTCGGGGAAGCGCGCGAAATCGCGGATGCGATTGTAGTCGGTGGTCTGAGTGCCGTTGTCGAAGATCCACAACATGTGCGAATACCAGAAGCCGTCCTGAGCAACTGAGTGCAGGTCTTCGGCCTGATCGGAATGGCGGTGGTGATGGCGGTGATGCGCGGCCCACCACAATGCGCCGCGCTGGGCGCTGGTCTGTGCCAGGAACGCCAGCACGAACTGGAATACCCGGCTGGTCTTGTAGGTGCGATGCGAGAAGTAGCGGTGGTAGACACCGGTCACCGCAAACATACGGATGAAATACAGCGCTGCACAGCAGATCGCAGCCGCCGGAGTAATGCCGGTCCAGATGGTGCCGAAGGCCAGCAGGTGGATGGCGAAGAACGGGATTGTGCCCAGCCAGCCGATCTTTCGTGGCGGCCGTGAAGTCCTGATCTCCGAACCTTCCTGCGCTTGTTGCATCTGCCCGCTCCGTTAGTGGCCGTTTGCTGTGTGGCAGCAATAGTGGGCGAAAACCCCCTGCGGGCGGGTCATCTTTTGGTCAGCGAATGTAAAAGTTGTGTCAAAGGTGGAACGGCGTCACGGATTGGCGCTGCCTGCCGGCAGGAATTTATAGCCTGCGCCTCGATGCGAAAGAAAGTGCACAGGCTTGTCGGGCAGGGGTTCGAAATAACGCCGCAGCCGGGCGATGAAATTATCGACGCTGCGTGTATTGGGCGCGTTGCGCAGCTTCCAGACGCGTTCCAGCAGTTCGTCGCGCGACAAGACTCGCCCCGGGTTCTGCGCGAAGTAATACAGCAGGTCCAGCTCAAGTTGCGTCATCCGCACCTGCTTGCCGTTGGCAGTAACTTCGTGAGTGTCGAAGTCCACCTGTACCGTCCCGAAACGCAATGTGCCACGCGCATCTTCGCCGGGCGAATCCTGCTGCCGCCAACCGCTGCGCCGCAGGGCTGAGCGCACGCGCGCCAGCAGTTCCGGCAGCACGAAGGGTTTGGGCATGTAATCGTCCGCCCCGGAATCCAGCCCCCGCACGCGTTCCTCGGCAGCGCTGCGCGCGGTGAGCATGATCACCGGCATGTACTGGCCACTTTCCCGCAGCTGCTTGCAGAAGCCGTAGCTTTCGCCGTCCGGAAGCATCACGTCGAGCAGGATCAGATCGATCGGCGCGGCCTGCAGCAACTGCGCGGCGGCTTCGCGCAGTGAGCGGGCGATCGCGACGCGATAGCCATCGAGTTCAAGATTCAGCTTCAGGCCCGCTGCCAGATGAGCCTCGTCCTCCACCACCAGCACGCTGGCGCGCGCGTTGTCGGCACTTTCCGAGGGGATGTCCGTGCTCAAGACGTGCCGTCCGTTGTGGCGCTCATGGGCAGGCGGATACGCATGGTAGTGCCCCGGCCGGGCCCATCGGACTCGGCGCGGATGCGACCGCCAAGATTACGCAGCAGTCGGTATGCCACATACAGGCCGAGTCCGGACCCGCTGCGTTCGTTGACCAGCGGATCGGGCGCACGGTGGAATCGCTTGAAGATGCGCTTGCGCTGGTTACGGTCGACGCCGATGCCCTCGTCACGCACGATGATTTCCAGGTGGCCCGTGTCGAGCCGCATATCCACGTGCACCTGCGGCACACCGGACGAATACTTCACGGCATTGTCGAGCACGTTCTTGATGATGATCTCGAGCGCAGTGGGATCTGTGAATATCTCGACGCTGGGCGGCATGGCAAGGACGAAGACCCCGGGGTCGAGTGCGTAGCGGGCGCGGATGCTCTCCGTGGCCTGCGTCAGCAGGCGGGTCACGTCCACCACCGTCCAGGTCTGCGAGCGGCGGCGGTGGGCAATGCGGGTTGCCTGCAGGATGTCATCGACAAACACCGTGAGGCGTTCCACGTCTGACAGCATCATGTCGCGCAGCTGAATCTGCTGGGTTGCAGACAGCTCCGGCCGGTCGAGCGTCTCCAGACACAGCTTGATCGATGCCAGCGGACTCTTCAGTTCATGCGTCACCGAGTCGATGAACATCTGCTGGCGCCGGCCCTCGAGGATCTCGCGCACCAGTGACACGCTGAACAGCACCAGCACGCTCATCACCAGCGCAAACGAGACGATGCCGCCAGCCAGCAGCCAGCGGTTGAGTGCGAACGCGCGGGTCAGCGGCAGATTTTCGCGGATGACCACGATCCAGACGATCAGCAGCGCCAGAGTCATCAGCACGGTGATCGAGCTGAGCACGATCGGCACGGATATCGAGCGGTTCAGCGAGCGTGGCATGCGCCAGTATTCACTCGAACCGGAAGCCGGAGATCATGGAGCCCTGCACCTGTTCATTGAAAATGCGCCGTCCGGGTCCCTGCGACGCGCCTGCTGCGACCATCAGCGGCAGCAGGTGTTCGTGACGCGGGTGGCAGATGCGTGCCGACGGGGCTTCGTGCCAGTGTGTCAGCGCCAGCGTGCGGGCAGCTGCCGGCGCGCCTACCGTGGCGTTGAGCCAGGTGTCGAACTGCAATGATGGCAGCAGCATGCGGGGGTCACCCAGCGCGCGCAGATTATGGAAACTCATGCCTGTGCCCAGTATCAGCACGCCGTCGTTGCGCAGTGAGGTCAGCGCGCGTCCGGCGGCCAAATGCATTCCGGCATCAAGGCCTGCATCCAGCGACAGCTCGACAATCGGAATGCTCGCTTCCGGCAGTGCGACTTTCAGCGGTACGAACACGCCGTGATCCAACCCGCGTGCCGGATCCAACCGCGCATAGAAGCCCGCGTCGCGCAGCAGCTGCGCTGCCTGCTCGGCAAGGTCGGGGGCGCCGGCCGCGTCATAACGCAGCTGGTAGGTGTGCGGCGGAAACCCGTAGTAATCAAACACCAGCGATGGCTGGGCACTGCCTGTCAGAGTGAAGCCCTTGGTCTCCCAATGACCTGAAATCACCAGGATTGCCTTGGGCCTTTCAGGTAGCGCTTCAGGCAGGCCGCGCAGGAAGGTCGCCATGCCGCTCCACGCGCCGGCCGGATCGTCCATGAAAAAACACGGACCGCCGCCGTGCGGAATGTAGTAACTGGGCAGCATGGCAACGTGCCGTTAACCGTTAAAGTTTGGCCCAAGTCATGATGCGCGCCTTTCGATATGCGGTTGTTTAAGCATGGAAATCTCCTAAGGCGAGTTTGACAAGCCGAGGGTTAGATCCTTACGCTTGCCAGAGTGGAAACAACCCGAATACGGGAGCACGCAGAATGGGGCAATCAATGAGCATTGGGAAGTATGCAGCGACCGCCTGGCTCGCGCTTTGTGCAGGCGTGGCCATTCCGGCGGAAAAGGCTACCGAGCATCCTGATTTCACAGGCGTGTGGACCAGCGCCCCTGCGGCGCCAGCAGCAGCACCGGCAGCCGCGGCGACCCCTGCGACAGGTGCTGCGGCCCCGCGGGCTCGGGCCACCGCCAGCGTGCCAATGACTCCTTCCGCCAAAGCTCGCCGTGAGGCCTATCAGAAGCTGACGGCGGGCACCGACGATTCGCCGGGCAGGTGGTGCGTTGGCACGGGCATGCCGGGTTCGATGCTGGGTTCCGGCGGCTATCCGATGGAGATCCACCAGCGCCCAGAACAGATCATCGTGGTTTACGAGGCCCACTCGGAAATCCGCCGCATCTATCTTGGTGACCGCAATGCCCCGGAGGCAGACCGGGTGCCTGGCCGCAATGGCTACTCCAGCGCACGCTGGGAAGGCGATACGCTGGTAGTGGAGACCAACAACCTCGTCGACCAGGTTGATACAAGCTGGGCGCATTCGGACGAGGCCACGATCGTCGAGCGCTACAGGCTGGACGGCAAAGACGCACAGGGAAGGCGCATACTGGTTGCTGAAATGACGATGACCGACCCAAAGTTCTACACGGCGCCCGTAAAGCAGACGAAGCGTTGGGCGCAGATCCCGAACGGCCGCGTACTGCCTTATGAATGCCCCGAAGAATACTGGCTGCAACGCATCGAAGAGATGGCGAAGAAAGCCGGCGTGCCGGTTCCCTGAAGTATTCGTGAATCTGAGGTATCTGACATGAACATGATCATCCGCAAGTCCCTGCTCGCAGTCGTCGCGCTCGCGGCCGGCGCAACAGCGTTGGCGCATCACTCCGCCGTCCAGTTCGACTTTGCAAAGACCGTTACCTACACCGGTACGGTCAAGAGCTTTCAGGCGATCAATCCCCACATGCACATGATCGTCCAGCTGAAAGATGCAAAGGGCACCCGTGACGTGCATTTCGAAGGTCATAGCACCAACAACATGTACCGCTCCGGCTACCGCAAGGGTATGGTGAAGATTGGCGAACAGATGACTGTTTCGGCTGCTCCTTTCAGGGATGGCACCGAGGGTGGCTATGTGGTCGGCGCGAAGGTGCAGGACGGCAGGTTCTTCGGCTCGAAAGGGCGTGGCGCCGCAGACGAAGTCCGCCGTCAGGCCGAAGGGCGCTGATTTTCGCCTGAGGTAGCTTTTGTAATGGCAAGGATTGTCGGTGGGGTTGGGACCTCCCATACCCCCACCATTGGCTTCGCGCTCGACGCAAAGAAGCAGGAAGACCCGGTCTGGAAGCCGATTTTCGACGGCTACAAACCCGTGCAGCAGTGGTTGGCGGAGAAGCAGCCCGATGTGCTGCTGTACATCTTCAACGACCACATCACCTCGTTCCACCTGGACCATTACTCGCACTTCGCACTGGGCGTTGGCGAGCAGTTTGGCCCGGCCGACGAAGGCGGCGGCCCGCGCAAGCTGCCTCCTATCAAGGGCCATCCGAAGCTTGCCGCGCATATCGCCGCAGGCATGGTGGCCGATGAGTTCGATCTGTCTTACTTCCAGGGCAAGGATCTGGACCACGGCCTGTTCTCCCCGCTTTCGCTGCTGCTGCCCCACGAGAAGGAATGGCCCTGCAGGCTGATTCCGCTGCAATGCGGGGTGCTCAATCCGCCCACTCCATCGCCGCTGCGTTTCTACAAGTTCGGTCTGTCGCTGCGCAAAGCCATCGAGAGTTATCCGGAAGATCTCAAAGTCGTGATCGTCGGCACCGGCGGCCTGTCGCACCAGGTGCATGGTGAGCGCTGCGGCTTCAACAACACGCCCTGGGACATGGAATTCATCGAGCGGCTGGAGAAGGATCCGGAAGGGCTCACGCGAGTCACCACTGCCGAATACGCCAAGCTCGGTGGCATGGAAGGCGCGGAAGTCGTGATGTGGCTGCTGATGCGTGGAGCGCTTTCGAAGAAAGTGAAGAAGCTGCATCAGACCTATTACCTGCCGTCGATGACGCCCATCTGCAGCGTGATCTTCGAGAACGATTCGGTGGACCCCGTAACCGAAACGCACGAGGCATACCGTGCGCGCATGACGCACCAGTCAGACGGCCTCGAAAAGATCGAGGGCACTTATCCTTACACCATCGAGCGCAGCGTGAAGGCATTCCGCCTGAACAACTTCCTGCATGAGCTCGTGAAGCCGGAATTCCGCAAGCAGTTCCTGGCGGATCCCGAGCCGCTGTTCGCGCAGCACCAACTCACCGAGGAAGAGCGCGATCTGGTCCGGCGCCGCGACTGGCGCGCACTGATTCATTACGGCGTGATCTTCTTCCTGCTGGAGAAGTTGGGCGCGGTGGTGGGCACGACCAACCTGCATATCTACGCGGCCATGCGTGGCCAGTCGCTGGACGATTTCCAGAAGACCCGTAATGCGCAGGTTCTGTATTCGGTGGCCGGGAACGAGGACGACAAGAAGTCCTGGGACAAACCCGCAGCCCGCTGAAGCTTGGCGGGCGGGTCCGCCAGCGTGTTCCCCGGGGCGAGGGGCAATCCCTTTATTTGATTTTGTTATGCCAATAAGCGCGCTCAGGCTTTTTCCGCAATAAAAAACCCCGTAGCCTTGGCTGTCCCCCACCAGGATTCGAGGGCCGGATGGCCGCAATAGCGACCGAGCGCGTACTGCAGGTTCACCACTGGAACGACAGCCTGTTTTCGTTCCGGACCACGCGTGACCCGAGCTTCCGGTTTGAAAACGGCCACTTCGTGATGCTGGGTCTGAACGTGGACGGCAGACCGCTGCTGCGGGCGTATTCCATTGCCAGCCCGAACTGGGAAGAACACCTGGAGTTTCTCAGCATCAAGGTGCCCAACGGACCATTGACCTCACGTTTACAGCATCTGGCCGTTGGCGATGAAGTGCTGGTGAGCCGCAAGCCCACGGGCACGCTGGTATTGCACGATCTGAAGCCTGGCCGTCATCTGTATCTGCTTGGCACGGGCACCGGACTCGCGCCGTTCATGAGCATCATTCAGGATCCGGAGACCTATGCCCGGTTCGAGAAAGTGGTGGTGGCACATGGTGTGCGCAGGGTGAACGACCTGGCCTATGAGCAGTTCCTCATTGATCACATGCCAAAGCACGAGTTCCTGGGCGAGCTTGCGCGCGCGCAGCTCATTTACCATCCGACTGTCACACGCGAAGAATTCCGCACGCGTGGCCGCCTGACCGAGCAGATTGCCGACGGCAGTCTGGCGGCAATGGCTGGCCTGCCGCCATTTGATCCCGCTGTCGACCGCTTCATGCTCTGCGGAAGTTCCGGCATGCTGCAGGATTGCCGCACCCTGCTCGACGAGCGCGGATTTGTGGTATCACGGCGCACGGGCGAACCGGGCGACTATGTGATTGAGCGCGCCTTCGTCGAAAAATAGCGCCTCAGCGCCCGCAGGATCAGGGGGAGTGATGCAGGGGAATTCGCCGCGACGCGTGTTGTTCGCGAGTTTGATCGGCACCACGATCGAGTTCTTCGACTTCTATATCTACGCCCAGGCGGCGGTGCTGGTATTCCCCAAGCTATTCTTTCCGGCGTCCGATCCCGCCACGGCAACGCTGCAATCGCTGGCAACCTTCGCACTTGCGTTCTTTGCGCGGCCCGTGGGTTCCGCCGTGTTTGGCCATTACGGTGATCGCATCGGGCGCAAGGCCACGCTGGTAGCAGCATTGTTGACGATGGGGCTGTCGACCGTGCTGATCGGCCTGTTGCCAACTTACGCGACAGCGGGTCTGCTGGCGCCGGTGCTGTTGGCAGTGTGCCGCTTCGGCCAGGGCTTTGGCCTCGGCGGAGAGTGGGGCGGGGCGGTGCTGCTGGCAACCGAGAATGCGCCAGCGGGCAAACACAACTGGTACGGCATGTTCCCGCAGCTCGGGGCGCCCATCGGCTTCATCTGTTCGGCGGGCATGTTCCTGATCCTCGACCGCTATCTCAACGCTGCGCAATTCATGGCCTGGGGCTGGCGGGTGCCGTTCATGGCGAGCGCATTGCTGGTGCTGGTTGGTCTGTATGTGCGGCTGCGCATCGAGGAAACCCCGGCGTTCCGGCGCACGCTGGCGAACAACGAGCGCGTGAAGGTGCCCATCGCAGAGGTGTTTCTCAGGCACGGCGGAACGCTGCTGCTGGGAACTTTCGCGGCGGTGGCAGTGTTCGTGGTGTTTTATCTGATGACGGTGTTCGCGCTGAGCTGGGGCACCAGCAAACTCGGCTACTCACGGCACGATTTCCTGGTCCTGCAGATGGTCGGCATGGTGTTTTTCGGCATTGCGATTCCGCTATCGGCACTGCTGGCGGACCGGTTCAACCCGCGATCAGTACTTATGGCCGCAACGGCCGCAATGGTGCTGTTCGGGCTGGTGTTCGCGCCGCTGCTTGCGGCTGCCAGCCCGGCTTCCGTGCTGGTTTGCCTGGCGCTGGGGCTGGCACTCATGGGTTTCGGCTACGGCCCGCTGGGGGCTGCGCTGGCCGCGCTGTTTCCCACAGCGGTGCGTTATACGGGCGCTTCGCTGAGTTTCAACTTCGCGGGCATCATCGGTGCTTCACTGACACCGTATGTCGCCACCTGGCTTGCCACGGGCTATGGCCTTGCGGCAGTGGGCTATTATCTTTCCGGCGCCGCTGTGATTACGTTGATCGCGCTGCTGCTGGTTTCGCGCACCGCGATGGTGCCGCGCCGTCCCGTGGCGGAATGAACGGCTTGCCTTCCGACATCGAGTTCATGCAGCTCGCGCTGGCAGAAGCGCAGCGGGCACAGGCGCGCGGTGAAGTGCCGGTGGGTGCGGTCATCGTGAAGAATGACCAGGTCATTGCCCGCGGTGGCAACGCGCCCATCAGTCTGCACGATGCCTCCGCCCATGCCGAGATGCTGGCGCTGCGCGCTGCCGGTACCGCATTGCAGAACTACCGGCTCGACGACACTGTGCTGTATGTGACGCTGGAGCCCTGCCTGATGTGTGCGGCTGCCATCGTGCATGCGCGCGTGCGGCGCGTGGTGTTTGGCGCCTTCGATCCGAAGGCTGGCGCGGCAGGGGGGCTCATCGATGCATTTGCGCTGAAGGGCCTGAACCATCGCGTCGATGTGTTTGGCGGAGTGCTGGAGCAGGAATGCGCGGCGCTGCTGAGCGGTTTTTTCGCGGCTACACGGGGTGCAGGCTTTTGAGCTGCTGGTATGCGTCGTAGATGCGGCGCCACACCGGACCAGGCAGTCCGCTGCCCACCGGCACACCATCAAGACGCGTGACCGGCTGCACTTCGCGCGTGGCGGAGGCCAGCCAGATCTCATCGGCGCCACGCAAATCGGCTTCACTGATGCGGGCGTCGCGGCGCGCCAGCCCCATGCCATCGGCGAGTTCCTTCACCACGCCGCGGGTGGTGCCGGGCAACAGGCGGGTGGAGTTCGGCGGGGTGAGCAGGATGCCGTCGCGCACCACATGCACCGTCGAGGCACTGCCTTCGAGCATCTCGCCATCGCGCAGCAGAATGGTTTCCGCTGCATTGGCGTCCACCGCCAGCTGGCGCAGCAGCACGTTGGCGAGCAATGCCACCGATTTGATGTCGCAGCGTGCCCAGCGCGTGTCCTGTGCAGTAATGCAGGCCAGGCCTTCGCTCAAAGTGCTCGCGGCCACGGTGGGCCAGGGCGAGCAGTAGGCAAACACCGTGGGCGGAATTTGCGGCAGTGGTGCGTGATTGCGGCCATGCTCCGCGCCGCGCGACAACTGCAGGTAGACGTACTGGTCGCCGCTGCCGTTGGCATCAATTAAACGTTGCAGCAGTGCCTGCCAGTCTGCCGACGAGTGCGGATTGGTCAGGCGGATAGCTGCGGCGCTGCGGTCCAGCCGATCGAAATGCGCCTGCGGTCGGAACAGCCGGCCGCCATAGACGGGGATCACTTCGTAGATGCCATCGCCAAACAGGAAGCTGCGGTCCAGCGGCGACACGCGCGCTTCGGTCAGCAGCAGCTGCTGGCCATTGAGGTGACACCAGGGAAGTGGCGTAGCCATGCGCGTTGCGCTGCTATTCGAACCAGAGTTTCACTGTGTCGACCATCCGGCGCCACAGGCCGCCTTCGTCGACTTTCGCAAGCGCCACCAGCGGCACGCGTGCGACCACTTCATCGCCAACCTGCACGGTGAACTCGCCCACGACAGCACCGGCAGCGATGGGAGCGACCAGCGGCCCCTTGACCTCCCAGGCCGTCTTGATGCTGCTGCCCTGGCCACGCGCGATGGTCACGCTCACCGGTGCGCGAGAGCCGACTGCGACTGATTCCGCGGCGCCCTTGTAAACCTGTGGCGAGACGACGGTGGCGCCGGCATCCTTGAGCTTCACGGTCTCGAAGAAGGTGTAGCCGTAGTTCAACAACGCGGCGCTTGCATCCTCGCGCGCCTTGATCGTGGGTGATCCGAGCACTACCGAAATGAGGCGCATGCCATTGCGATTGGCCGACGTCACCAGGCAGTACTTGGCGCTATCGGTGTGACCGGTCTTGATGCCGTCAACGCTGGGATCGCGCCCCAACAGGCCGTTGCGGTTGGGCTGCGTATGCTTGTTCCAGGTGAACTCCCGCTGCGAGTAATAGCGGTAATAATCCGGAAACTCGCGGATGAGTGCGCGCGACAGCGCGGCGAGATCGCGCGCCGTCGAGTAGTGTTCGGGCGAAGGGCCGCCCCAGCTGTTCTGAAAGTGCGTGCCCTTCAACCCCAGGCGCTTCGCGTACTCGTTCATCATCTGCACGAAGCCGCCTTCGGTGCCGCCGAGCTTCTCCGCCAGCGCGATGGTCGCGTCGTTGCCAGACTGGATAATCATCCCCTTGATCAGGACTTCGACTGGCACGGTCGAGCCGACTTCAAGGAAGGTGGTCGAGCCGCCAGAGGCCGAACCGCCCGTGCGCCACGCGTTCTCGCTGACCACCACGTTGTCGGTGAGCGCGAGGCGCTTTTCCTTCAAGGCCTGGAAGGCGATGTACGCGGTCATCAACTTGGTGATGCTGGCCGGTTCCATGCGCTCATCGCTGCGCTGCTCTGCCAGCACGCGGCCACTGTCATGGTCTATGAGGATGTAGCCATTGGTGGGGATTGCGGGCGGCGCCGGGATCGGCGCCGGCGCGGCGAAACTTGCGGCGGCGGTGATTGCCAGCAGCAGGGTAGACAACATTTTCTTCATCAGCAGTGATTCTCCGGCGGAAAGTTCATTCATTCACCAGGCGCGCCTCGATGCCGAGGCGCGCAATCTGGGCAGCGAGGATATCGAAACTGGCGACGTCGCGGACTGGTCCGACGCGCACGCGATACAACGCAGTGGTGGCGTCTGGCTCGCGCACCAGCACGTTGCTGACCCCGGCGGAGCGCAGACGTTCGGCCAGTTGCGTCGCGTTGCCGGCTACACCGAAGGCGCCAGCCTGCAGATAGAGCCGCGGCGCTGCAAGTGTTGCAGACGCGCCGGGGGCGGGCGTGATGCCGCTGGCAGCTTCGGCCAGCGAGCCCGGCGTGATGACCTCGACTTCCACGAACGCGGTGCCAGCCTGGGTCATGCCCAGCTTGTGCGCGGCAGTGTAGGACAGGTCGATGATGCGGTTGTCCACGAACGGCCCCCGATCATTGATACGCACCACCACGCTGCGGCCATTGCCCAGGTTGGTGACGCGGGCGTAGGCGGGGATCGGCAGCGTCTTGTGCGCTGCCGTCATTGCGTACATGTCGTAGGGCTCGCCGCTGGAAGTGGGTCGCGAATGGAAATCCGGGCCGTACCAGGAGGCGACACCGCGTTCCTTGTAGCCTTCTGCCGTGGCCGCGATGAGGTAGCGCTTGCCGAAGACCACATAGGACACCGGGTTGCCGCGGCTGCTGCGCGGCTCGCTCCGGGGCACGGCGTCGGGTATGGCTTCGAGATTCGCCGGCGGCGGCGGCGGTGTGGAGCGCTCCGGTGTGGATGTGAATGGGGGCAGCGTCGTCGGCGCGCTGCGTCGCGGGGGTGAAGCGCTGCAGGCGCAGAGCAGCAGGGTGCTGGTCAGCGCGATGGTCAGCCGCATCATGTCCCCGGCACCGGCACCGGCACCGGCACCGCAGCCGCGTGATAGCGCTGGGCGATTGCCTGCGCCAATTCGTGTACCGCCATAGCGTACAGAGTGCTGCGGTTGTAGCGAGTGATCACGTAGAAATTCTGATAGCCAACGCGCCAGCTCATCCCCTGCTCAAGCGCGGCGGGCACCAGCATGGCCGGCGTGTCTTCCGGCATGGTGCTGCTGAAGATGTAACCGCGCGCGTGCAGGGTGGCGAGGGTATCTTCCAGCGCCAGTTTCGCGGCGGCCGGATCGTCCGGCGGATTGCCGTGATTGATCTCAGCCAGCACGGGTTGCCCGGCACTCCAGCCATGCATGACGAAATAATTGGCGATGCTGGCGAACACGTCGGGACCATATTCAGACAAGTCGCGGTGTCCGTCCTGGCCGTCGTCGACGGCATAGGCACGCACGCTGGACGGCATGAACTGTGCGATGCCCATGGCCCCGGCGTAGGAGCCCAGCGGCATCCGCGGATCGACACCGTCCTCGCGCGTCATCAGCAGGAACTGTTCGAGCTCGCGGCGGAAAAACTCGCTGCGCGGTGGGTAGTCGAAACCCAGCGTGGCCAGCGCGTCGAGCACACGGTAGCGACCTGTGTTGCGTCCATAGGATGTTTCTACACCCGTGATGGCCACCAGGTATTCAGCCGGCACGCCGCTGCGGTCTGCAATTCGCGCCAGTTCCTCGCGGTGTGTCTGCCAGACTTTTACGCCGCCATCGATGCGTTCTTCGGTTACGAATTGCTTCCGGTATTCCCACCAGGCCAGTCTTCGTTCGGCCGGGCGCTGGATCAATTGGAGGATGCGCGGCTGGGTTTGCGCATCGCGCAGCACGCCGGTGATCCCCGCGGGGTCGAAGCCATGTTGCATCGCCATGCTGGCGATGAATTCCTGCACATCCGGGCGCGCGACATCCAGGCCAGTTACCACCTCAGCCGCGGGCGCCGTGCAGGAAATGGTGAGCAGCGCGAGCAGGCTCACACGCAGCAGGGTTGTTGTCATTTCGTGGCGCGGCTTCCTTCAGGAGCCGACGAGTTTCCGGTGGGAATAAAGCGCCATGAGGATACCGAAGCTCGCCAGCAGGGTCACCATTGATGTGCCGCCATAACTGACCAGCGGCAATGGCACGCCGACCACCGGCAGCAGGCCGCTGACCATGCCGGTGTTGATGAATATATAAACGAAGAATGTCAGCGCGAGGCTGGCGCTCAGCAGCCGTGTGAAAGTGTCCTGGGTCTGTGAGGCCAGGTACAGCGCGCGCGCGACCACGAACAGGTACAGCAGCATCAGGATTGTCAGGCCCAGCAGCCCGAACTCCTCACCGATCACGGCAAAGATGAAGTCGGTGTGCCGCTCCGGCAGATATTCCAGCTGTGACTGGCTGCCGTGCATCCAGCCTTTGCCGAACAGGCCACCGGAGCCGATCGCAATCTGCGACTGGATGATGTGGTAGCCGGCGCCCTGCGGATCAATCTGCGGGTCGAGGAAGGTAAGCACCCGGTCCCGCTGGTAATCGTGCAGGAAATACTTCCAGCCCACCCAGGCGCCGATGCCGGCGAGCGTGGCAGCGCCGGCCATGAACCACACCGATAGGCCCGCCATGATCACCAACAGCAAGCCGCCGATGGTGATGAGGATCGCGGTGCCAAGATCAGGCTGCGCGGCAGTGAGTGCAGCCGGGGCGAGGATGATTGCGGCGAGCACGCCCAGCGTGGGAGCGGTGGGCGGCAGCGGTCGCTCGTGCAGGTACCACGCGCAGAGCATCGGCACCGCGAGCTTCATGATCTCGGAGGGCTGGAAACGGATGAAGCCCAGGTCGAGCCAGCGCTGCGCACCCTTGCCGATATGGCCGATCACATCGACCACAACCAGCAGCACGATGCCTACCGCGTAGATCCACGGCGCGGCGGCGCGCAGCTGCTGCGGCCGCACCTGCGCCAGCGCGACCATCGCGAGCGCGCCCAGTCCCAGGCGCGCTACCGCGCGCAGCACGGTGCCCCAGTCCTGGCTGGACGCGCTGTACAGCACCACCAGACCATACACGCTGACCAGCGACAGACCCACCAGCAGCGGGCCGTCCAGCTTCAGTGCCATCAGCACCCGCGCTGCGGTTCCCAGTGTGCGGCGTGTAGTGGAATCGGAGCCCGGCATGATGCGCATCATGGCGAGGTTCCTGCTTCTGCCGGGCCGGGTTCCTCACCGACGAGATCATCGATTTTTGGCGGCGGCCCGCTGTCCTTCTTGCCCAGTCGCGGCAGCAGGTATGCGTCCATGATCTTGCGTGCGATCGGGGCCGCAGCGCTGGCGCCGAAGCCGCCGTTTTCGACCAGCACTGCCACAGCGATCTGCGGCGCTTCCGCCGGCGCGAACGCAATGAACCAGGAATGATCGCGCAGCCTTTCGTCCACCTTGCGATCCAGGCGCTGGCTTCCGGTGACTGAATAGGCCTGCGCCGTGCCGGTCTTGCCGGCAATGGCGTAGTCCTTCGATTCAATACCGCGCGCGGTGCCGCGCGTCACGGTTGCGCGCATGCCCTCCATGATCACTTCCCACTGCTCTGGTGTCCCACCCTTTACATGCGGCATCGGTATGGGATCGATAGTCTTGGTCTCACCAGTGGCCGGGTCGCGAATGCCGGTGACCAGCCTCGGCTGGAACACGGCTCCCTTGGCGGCCAGCACGGCCGCAACCTGGGCGACTTGCATCGGCGTCACCAGCATGAAGCCCTGGCCAATGCCGAAGTTGATGGTGTCGCCCGCATACCAGGCGCCATCGGATGGGTTGCGGAAACGTTTTTTCTTGTATTCCGGTGAAGGCAAAACGCCTGTCGCTTCGCCGCTGATGTCGATGCCGGTCTTCCTGCCGTAACCAAAGGGCTCAAGGAAGTCGTGCATGCGCTCCACGTGGAGCTGGTTGGCCAAAGAGTAGAAATACACATCGCAGGATTCGGCGATCGCGGTACGCAGGTCGACCGTGCCATGCACGCCACCCTTGCCTTCACGCCAGGGTTTCCTGACTCCCGGTAGAGAGAAAGTGCCCGGACAATAGTGTGTTTCGTCCGGTGTGATCACGCCGTAGGCAAGGCCAGCCATGCCGAGTACCGGCTTGATCGTGGAACCCGCCGGGTAGGTGCCGCCGAGGGCACGATTCACCAGCGGCCGGTCGAGGCTGCTGTTAAGCGCGCGGTATTCCTTGTCGGTGATGCCGCGACCGAACATGCCTGGATCGAAGCCTGGCAGGCTCGCCAGTACCAGCACATCGCCGTTGTGCGGATCGATGGCGACGGCAGCGCCGCGGCGGCCGGCAAAGCCTTCTTCTGCCGCCTGCTGCGCGGGCAGGTCGAGTGCCAGGATCAGATCGGAACCGGCGCGCGGCTTCTGCGTGCGCAGCGTGGATTCCAGGCCACCCTGGTTCTGCACCGAACGACCCTGCGCGTTCACCAGGATTTCACGGAAGCCATTCTTGCCATGCAGTTCGGATTCGCGCGCCTTCTCCACGCCGAGCTTGCCGAGCAGCGCAGTACCGACGTAGGCCAAAGGGTCGATCTTGGTGAGATCCGTTTCGTTGATGGCACCTACGTACCCCAGCGCGTGGACAGCCAGCGCGCCATAAGGGTAGGAGCGGGCTGAACGTTTGCGAATATCGACGCCGGGAAATTCGTGCCGGTGGACCGCGAAGCGCTCCATCTGCTCCTGTGTCAGTCGCAGGCGGACTGGTACCGATTCGAAACTGCGCCGGGCGCGCACCAGGCGGCGCACTTCAGAAAGTTCGTCGGACGCAAGGATCCCGATGGTCACCAGTCCCTTCAGGGTGACTTCAAGATCGCCCACCTGTTCGCGCACCAGTTCGAGCTGGTACGACGGTTGGTTTTCCGCCAGCACGTTGCCATTGCGGTCGAATATCAGGCCGCGATTGGCAGGGATTGGATCCTTGCGCGCCCGATTGCCCTGGGCCTGATCCATGTAGTAGTCGTAACGGATGATCTGCAGCAGCACCAGGCGTCCGAGCAGCAGCGCTGTAAGGCTGGCAATGATGAACGCAGCTATAGCGCTGCGCTGGATGAAGAAGTGCTGTTCCTGCTGGTGATTCTTGATGCGTACGGTGCGGGGCATTGGTGTGCTCAGCGCGGCGAGTGCAGTCGACCCAGCAGTCCCACGATCACCGGCCAGATGGCCGCACCGGATGCGATATGCACCCAGCGGGTCCAGCTGCCGGTGTGGTGACTGCTGAAGCCGTCAATGGCCCACAGGGTTGCTTCATAAACGAACAGTGCGATCAACACAAAAAGGGCCTGCTCGAAGATCGGCTTGGCGCGGGTCAGCAGGTGCAGGCGGATAGCCAGATAGGTGACGAGCGAAAGTGCGAAGGCATGTTGCCCCAGCTGCGAGCCATTGAGCAGGTCCAGGGTGAGGCCGGCCACGAATCCCAGCAGCATGCCGCCGGCGCTTGGTGTCATGGTCGACCAGTAAAGCACCGCAAGCACGAGCAGATTGGGCCACGCGATCGACAGGAGCTGCGGCAAAGGCAGCACCGACAGCATCAGCGCGATCATTGCGGTGATGTATACCAGCAGGGCAGATTCACGGGTGCCGGCGAACATCAGGGTTTTTCCCCCGATTTGGGCTCAACTTCGGGCGGGGGTTCAGATGGCGGCTTGGGCGGCGTCGTTACCGGTTGCCCCACGGTGGCAGGCGGCAGCGATTCGACCAGCTTCGGATCAACCGGCGCAGCGGGATGACCCGGATCAAACCACAGCGCGAGCACATGGTGGCTGCGATCCATTTCGGCGCGCGGTTGCGCCCGCACGCGCGCCAGGATTTCGTCGGGGTCACGGCGACTCTCGGTGATCACACCCACCGGCACGCCAGCGGGAAACACGCCCCCCATGCCAGAGGTGACCAGTACATCGCCGACTTTGACGTCTGCGGTGACCGGCACATAAGGCAGGTCGAGCTCAGTAGCCTCGCCGGTGCCGACCGCGATGGTTCGCAGGCCATTGCGCACGATCTCAACGGGCACCGCATGTCCCGGGTCGGTGATGAGCATGACCTCCGCGCTCAAGGGCCCCACCCGCACCAGCTGGCCCATGAGACCGGTAGCATCGACCACAGCCTGCGAACGATACAGCCCGTTGCGATCACCTTTGTCGATGACCAGGCGCTGGCGCAGACGGCCAAGGTCCGCATTCACCACCTCGGCCAGCTGCGAGCGGCGCACCAGCGGTGGCAACGCACCGTGAATGTTGCGCAACCTGGCGTTTTCCTGCTCAAGCGCTTCGTAGCGCAGGGCGGTGAGCGCAAGCGCGCGATCGCGCTTGATCAGCGCGGCATTCTCGGCGCGGAGGCTGGCGCGGGTCTCGAACAGATCCGAGGTTGCGGACCAGAGCATGCCCGGAGAGCCGATGACTACCTGGATGGGATAGGCCACCACTGTGAGCACGTAGCGGATGCGCTCGCTCCAGCCGTCGCGCTGGTCGAAATACATCAGCACGATGGACAGCACAGCAAAGAAAAAGAAACGTGGACCCGGCGCGGAGTCCCGTGAGGAGGGGCGATTCAGGCCGCCGCCGGCGAAGGCCATGCCCTGGGAAGCTCCTGTTTATTCGAGGCCGAAATGTCCGGGACCCAGTTCATCCATGAGTTCGAGGATGCGGCCGCCACCGCGGGCCACGCAGGTGAGCGGGTCTTCAGAAATGACCACGGGCAGACCGGTTTCTTCCATGAGCAGTTTGTCGATGTCGCGCAGCAGCGCGCCGCCGCCGGTGAGCACGATGCCGCGCTCGGCGACATCGGCGCCAAGTTCCGGCGGGGTTTGTTCCAACGCCTGCTTTACCGCGCCGACGATGCCCTGCAGAGGTTCCTGCAACGCTTCGAGGATTTCATTGCTGTTGAGCGTAAAGCTGCGTGGCACGCCTTCGGAAAGGTTGCGGCCCTTGACGGAAAGTTCCTTGACCTGCTGGCCGGGGTAGGCCGAGCCAATCTCGATCTTGATGCGCTCGGCAGTGGCTTCGCCGATGAGGATGCCGTAGTTGCGGCGCACGTAGTTCATGATGGCTTCGTCGAAGCGGTCGCCACCGATGCGCGCCGAGTTCGCATAGACGATGCCGTTGAGTGACAGCACGGCCACTTCTGATGTGCCGCCACCGATATCGAGCACCATCGAGCCGCGAGCCTCGTGCGTGGGCAGGCCCGCGCCGACAGCTGCGGCCATGGGTTCGCTGACAATGGCGACGTTGCGCGCACCAGCGCCCTCGGCCGATTCGCGGATGGCGCGACGCTCGACCTGGGTGGAACCGAAGGGCACGCAGACCAGCACCCGTGGAGAAGGCCGCATGAAACGGTCGCCATGCACCTTCTTGATGAAGTGCTGCAGCATCTTTTCGGTGTAGGTGAAGTCGGCGATGACGCCGTCTTTCATGGGACGCACGGCGGTGATATGGCCGGGTGTGCGGCCGAGCATCATCTTGGCTTCAACGCCGACGGCCACGATGATCTTGCCGCCACGATTGACCTCGTCCTGCACGGCCACCACGGATGGCTCATTGAGGACGATGCCCTTGCCGCGCACGTAGATCAGCGTGTTGGCCGTGCCAAGGTCAATGGACAGATCGCTGGAAAAATAGCCGCGCAGGCGCTTGAACATTGAAAGATAAACCTTGGCGGTCGGGAGGGATTGAAGCGGGCGCTAATCTAACAACGGCAGGGACATACCGCAAGGCGACGGTGTATCATTTGAGACTGTTTTTTCCGAAGTTTGCGGCCTTTATCACATGAGCCTTGACCCCAGTCAGATCGAAACCATTGCAGGTCTTGCGCGCCTGGCGCTCAAGCCCGAAGAGATTCCCGTCTACACCGAGTCACTTGGCCGCATTCTTGGGCTGGTGAGCGAGCTTGCACAGGCGAATACCGGCGACATCGAACCGCTGGCGCATCCGCTGACCGGCCAGGTGCAGCGCTTGCGACCGGATGAAGTCAGTTCCGGCAACGGCCGGGATGTTTACCAGCGCAATGCGCCGCAGGTGGAAGGCGGCCTGTATCTGGTTCCCAGAGTGATCGAATAGTGGCCGCCGCAACACTGACTGCGCTCGCTGCGGGCCTGGCCAGCCGCAAGTATTCCTCGGTGGAACTGACCCGCGAGGCGCTGGCGCGCGTCGGCAAGGCGCAACCGGTGCTCAACGCGCTGGTCAGCGTCACTGCGGAAGCGGCACTGGCCACCGCCACTGTCGCGGACAAGCGACTGGCCGCGGGCGAAGGTGGACCACTCACGGGCGTGCCCATGATCCACAAGGACATCTTCTGCACCGAGGGAGTGTTGACGACCTGCGGGTCGAAGATGCTGTCGAACTTTGTTTCCCCCTATGACGCCACGGTGGTTACCCGCCTGAAAGCTGCCGGCATGGTGATGGTCGGCAAGGCCAACATGGACGAATTCGCCATGGGTTCGTCGAACGAGACGAGCTTCTTTGGCGCAGTGAAGAATCCCTGGGATATCACGCGAGTGCCTGGTGGGTCTTCCGGTGGTTCGGCTGCTGCCGTGGCGGCACGGCTGGCGCCGCTGGCCACTGCCACGGATACCGGTGGTTCGATCCGCCAGCCCGCGGCACTGTGTGGTGTCACCGGCATCAAGCCCACCTACGGTCGGGTATCGCGCTACGGCATGATCGCATTCGCCTCCAGCCTTGATCAGGCTGGCGTCATTACCGTTACGGCAGAAGACGCCGCATTGACGCTGCAGGCCATGGCGGGCTTCGATCCGCGAGATTCCACCAGCGTCGATGTGCCGGTGCCGGACTACAGCGCTACGCTCAACACGCCACTGGCAGGCATGAAGATCGGCATCCTGAAAGAGTTCTTTGGCGAGGGTCTGGCCCCGGAGATCGAAAAGCCGGTGCGCGAGGCACTGGCGGTGTTGACGAAGCTTGGCGCGGTGGTAAAGGAAGTCAGCCTGCCAAGTTTGCCGCTGTCCGTACCCACCTACTATGTGGTGGCACCGGCCGAATGCTCGTCAAACCTGGCCCGCTTCGACGGCGTGCGTTTTGGTCATCGCTGTGAGAATCCGAAGGACCTTGCCGACCTTTACAAACGCTCGCGTGCCGAAGGTTTTGGCGCTGAAGTGAAGCGCCGCATCATGACCGGCACCTATGTGCTCTCCGCCGGCTACTACGACGCGTACTACATCAAGGCGCAGAAGGTGCGGGCGCTGATCAACAACGATTTCATGCGCGCCTTCCGCGAGGTGGACCTGCTGCTTGGGCCCACCACGCCCACCGTCGCGTTCAGCCTCGGCGACAAGACCAGCGATCCGATCACCATGTACCTCAACGACATCTACACCATCGGCGCCAACCTCGCGGGCCTGCCCGCGATGTCCATTCCGGCCGGCTTTGCCAGCGGTCTGCCCGTCGGCGTGCAGCTCATCGGACCGCATTTCGGTGAACCGAAGCTGCTCAACGCCGCGCACCGCTTCCAGCAGGAAACGGACTGGCACCTGCGGGCGCCGGCCGGATATCCCGCGGGGTTTGCCCCATGAGCGAAAGCGGCAACATGGAATGGGAAACTGTCATCGGGCTTGAGATCCACGCCCAGCTCGCCACGAAGACCAAGATATTCTCCGGTTCGCCCACTCAGTACGGTGCTGCGCCCAACACCCAGGCCGATCTGGTGGATCTGGGCTATCCCGGCGTGCTGCCGGTGCTCAACGTTGAAGCCGTGCGCATGGCGGTGCAGTTCGGTCTGGCCGTCGATGCGGCCATTGCGCCGAAGTCGGTGTTCGCCCGCAAGAACTACTTCTATCCAGATCTTCCGAAGGGTTACCAGATCAGCCAGTACGAGCTGCCCATCGTGGCAAAGGGCCACCTCGACGTGATGCAGGAGGATGGCAGCATCAGGCGCGTCGGCATCACGCGCGCGCATCTGGAAGAAGACGCCGGCAAGTCGATGCATGAAGGGCTGGTAGGGCTTTCGGCCATCGACCTCAATCGTGCCGGCACGCCGCTGATCGAAATCGTTTCCGAGCCAGACATGCGTTCCGCGAAGGAAGCCATCGCGTACATGAAGAAAGTGCACACCCTGGTGCGCTACCTCGGCATCTGCGACGGCAACATGCAGGAAGGTTCATTCCGCTGCGATGCGAATGTCTCAATGAGGCGCAGAGGAGCGGAGAAGCTCGGCACACGTGCGGAGTTGAAAAACCTGAACTCCTTCCGCTTTGTCGAAAAGGCCATAAATATTGAGGTGCAGCGGCAGATCGACATCCTGGAAGGTGGCGGCAAGGTGGTGCAGGAAACGCGCCTCTACGATTCCGACAGGGACGAAACCCGTTCGATGCGCTCGAAGGAAGAAGCCAACGATTACCGCTATTTTCCCGACCCGGATCTGCTGCCGGTGGTGCTCGACCAGGCATACATCGAGACGCTGCGGGCAAAACTGCCGGAGTTGCCGGACCAGAAGGCGGCGCGTTTCGCTGCGCAGTACGGTCTGTCGGCCTATGACGCGCAGGTGCTGACGGCCAGTCGCGAGATGGCGGCCTTCTATGAGGCTGTGGCAGCAGCGGTGCCCGGGGATAGCAAGCTTGCAGCCAATTGGGTGATGGGCGATTACTCCGCCTTCCTGAACAAGGACGGCCTCGACGTGGCCGCCAGTCGCTTGTCGGCATCGCAGCTTGGCGGCCTGCTGCAACGCATTGTCGACAACACGGTGTCGGGCAAGCTCGCCAAGGAAGTGTTCGAAGTGATGTGGGCCAATGCGGCCGATGCCGATGCGGTCATCGACGCGCGCGGGCTCAGGCAGATCACCGATGGAGGAGCCATCGAAAAGGTGATCGACGAAATCATGGCAGCCAATCCGAAGCAGCTGGCAGATTTTCGCTCCGGCAAAGATAAACTCTTCGGCTTCTTTGTCGGGCAGGCCATGAAGGCCACCGGCGGCAAGGCGAATCCAGCGCTGCTCAACGACCTGCTGAAGAAGAAGCTGGCCCCGTGAAAAGCGAAGATCGCCTCCAACGCTTCCTGTTCGAGGAAGCGCCGGTGCGTGGTCACTGGGTGTCTCTTTCGAAAACCTGGGCCCAGGCCCGGGAACATCAGACATTGCCTGCGGAAGTCATGAACCTGTTGGGCGAATCACTCGCCGCCGCGAGCCTGTTTGCAGCATCGCTGAAGTTCACCGGCACACTCACCCTGCAACTCACCGGAGGCACAGGGCGCGTGGGGATGCTGGTGGCGCAGGCAACCGATGGCGGATCGCTGCGCGGATTCGCCCATATGGACGCAGCGGTCACTGCAACCGGCGATGGATTCCAGGACCTGGTTGGTGGCGGTCGCCTGGTGGTCAGCGTCGAGCAGGGTGACGGCATTGCGCCGTGGCAGGGCGTCGTGGAGCTTGCGGGCAATGCGCTGTCCGACAGTCTCGAGAACTATTTCGCCGTGTCGGAACAGTTGCCCACTGCCATCGTGTTGGCCGCCAATGCCGAGCACGCGGCGGGCCTGTTGTTGCAGAAGCTGCCCACGCCTGCTGCACTTGGGGAAGGCGCAGCAGCGGGCGTGCAGGATCTATGGGAAGAGGCTACTGCGCTGCTGGCCACCTTGCAGCCAGAGGAGCTCCTGGCGTGGAACGTGGATGAGCTGCTGCGGAAATTGTTTGGCAACCGCGACCTGCGCCTGTTTGATGGTGCGCCGATGCACTTCGCGTGCCGCTGCAGCCGCGAGCGCGTGTCTGCCATGCTGCATGGCATTGGCAAACCTGAGGTTGATTCCATCATTGAAGAACAGGGCGCGGTCACTGTGACCTGCGAGTTTTGCCAGAAGCCATACCGGTTCGATGCGGTGGACGCGGCGCAGCTTTTCGTGGCTGGCGCGGCGGAGGCATCGGCGCAGCTGAACTAATCGCGTCAGCGATTCAGAGGTGCGAGATACGCCGTGCCGCCCAGCGCCGCCATCTGTGCTTCGATCTGGCGCTCGCGCTGCTGCACATAGCGGCCAGGGTTTTCAGCGCGATAACGACGCGGGCTCGGCAGCACAGCGGCCAGGCGCGCGGCTTCGGCGCGACTCAGGCCGCTTGCTGGCTTGTGGAAAAAACTCTGGGCTGCGGCCTCTGCGCCGTAGATGCCGCGGCCGAACTCGGCGATGTTCAGGTAGATCTCCAGAGTGCGCTGCTTCGGCCACAGCCATTCGATCAGCAGCGTGAACCAGGCCTCGAGTCCCTTGCGAACGTAGCTGCGACCGTTCCACAGGAACAGGTTCTTCGCCACCTGCTGGGTAATGGTGCTGGCGCCGCGCGCGCGGCGACCGCGTTCTGCCTCGTCCATCGCCTTCTGGATCTGCTGGAAATCGAAGCCATTGTGGGTCGGGAAAAGCTGGTCCTCGGAGGCCACCACGGCCAGCGCCAGCTGGCCTGAAATCCGGTCGTAGTCGCGCCATTCCTGCCGCAGCCGCCAGGGTTGTGGATCGTCATCGGACCACGCGGCAATGCGCGCGTTGACGATGACGGCGCTGGTCCACGGATCGATGAAGCGCAACACTGCCACCGCCGTGATCGACAGCAGCAGTGCGCCCAACAGGGTGTATGCCAGCCCGCGCCACAGCCGCCGAAACAGGTCGCGCCTGCTGCTCACTCGATGCGCTGCTCTCGCGTATTACTTGCCGGCTTCGACGCGCTTCGCAGAGACAATCATGATGTCCGTTGCGGGCACGTCGTCATGCCCCTTACGGCGACTGGTGCGCTCCTTCGCGATGCGGTCGATGGTGTCCATGCCTTCCACCACCTGGCCGAAAACCGCATAGCCGTAGTTGCTAGGCGAATGATTGAGGAAGTCGTTATCGGCGAGATTGATGAAGAACTGCGACGTGGCGCTGTTGATCTCGTTGGTGCGCGCCATGGCGACGGTACCGCGGTTGTTGCGCAGGCCGTTGGTGGCTTCGTTCTTGATCGGCGCCTTGTTCTTTTTCTGGCTCATGTCCGGCAGCATGCCGCCGCCTTGGATCATGAAGCCGGGAATCACGCGGTGGAAAATCAGGCCGTCGAAGAAACCATCATCGACATATGAAAGGAAATTCTCGACCGAGGCCGGCGCCTTTTCCGCATCGAGTTCCAGCGTGAAAGCGCCCAGCGAAGTTTCAAAACGGACCATGGATTACCCTTTAATTAACGAGAGTGGATGTGGGACGCAACACTACCGTGTGTTGCCTGTCAGGGCCAGATCGCCACGCTGACCCGGTCCATGCCGGCCAGATCCTGATGAGTTGCGATGCCTGAATACCCCAGTGAAAGCAGCTTTTGCTGCAGGCCAGCTGCCTGCCCGGCGCCATTCTCGAGCGCCAGCCAGCCCCCCGGTTTGAGATATGCGCGCGCTGCTGCCGCAATGCTGAACAAGTCCGCGTAGCCGTCGGCGCCGGCCACGAGGGCGGAGCGTGGTTCGTATGCGAGATCCCGTAGCGCCGGATGGTCAGAGGCAACATACGGCGGATTGCTGACGATGGCGTCGAAACGCTCCGCCGGTAACGCCTCGCACCAGTTGCCGGCGCGCAGTGCGAGGTTCTGGATGTCGAGACGCTCCCGATTGATCGCGGCCACTTCCAGCGCAGCGGCAGAAGCGTCGGTGCCAATGAGCATCCAGTCGCGGCGCTCGCTAGCCAGCGCGAGAGCGATGGCGCCTGAGCCTGTGCCAAGGTCAGCCACCAGCCGCGGCGAATTGTCGAACTGAGCCAGGCAGAGCTCAACCAGCAACTCGGTTTCCGGGCGCGGCACCAGCACTGCCGGAGTGACCACCAGCGGCAATGACCAGAATTCACGCAGCCCGGTGATGTACGCCAGCGGTTCGCCGGCTGCGCGCCGCCCGGCGGCGGCGCGAAACAGTTCGGCGGTGGTGGCATCCACGGCAGCTTCGTCAAAGGCAAGCAGCTGCGCACGCGAGCGTTGTGTGAGCTGCTGCAGCAACAGCTGCGCGTCCAGCTGCGACAGGCCCAGCGCGGCTGCTTCGGCCAGCAGATCGGCAACGCGGGATGTGTCTGCTACATTGCGCGCGCGCTGGATTCCGGCAGCCTTGGAGAGATCGTTGATCAAGCCAGAACCTTCTGGAAAGCCCGTCAGCAATCGGGCACGGATAGTCGTGCGGGATGTGCTTGGGCTTGCCTGGCCATTATTTCAGGTCTGTCTGCCCACGTGTCTGCCGCTTGCCATGGTTGGCGTGGCGGCCGGTGCAACACCCGGCGCCGAGACCGCTGCCAGCGGCGAGGCCTACGGCTATTTGCACAGCCGCGAATGGTGGGGAGTCTGCGTGGCCAGCCTGGTGCTGACACTGGTCTGCTACGGCGCGATGCTGCGCCAGCAGCTGGGGCTGGCCGCTGGCCAACGGCCGCAGCTGCTGCAATCGCTGCGCGATGCGGCGCGCGATGTGCCAGCCGTGCTGTTGCTCGTCGCCGCGTGGATGGTGCCGCTGCTGCCGGCCTTCGCGAGCACAGCCTGGCGCGGTTTCGATGTGCTGGCGCTGCTGCTGACTGCGGCCGGGTCGGGATTGTTGCTGTATGCGCTGCCAGCCTGGCCCGCGATGATCGCCGGCAACACCACTGCCTGGCTCGCCCTGAATCGCGCCATCCAGCTGGTGCGCGGCAGATGGCTGCAGTTCGCCGGTATGGCACTGGCGCTGGCCGGTGGCACGCTGGTGTTTGCGCTGTTGGCCGGCATCCTCATCACCCTGATCATGAACCTGGCGGGGCAGGGTACCCATCCGACTCTTGGCGCACTCGCGTTATCGCGCTGGTTGATAGCCCTGGTACTGGCAGTGCCTGTGGTGTATGTGGGCGCGGTGTCGGTGATGGCCTGGCGCGTGGCGACGCGCAGCTGCTAAAGCACCATCCAGAAAGCGGTGACCAGCACCAGCGGCCAACGGCCCTACGGTGAGATTCAGCGGCATGATCGGAACTGACCCAAGGCCCTCAGTCATTTACCTGCGCGGCCAGTTCCTCGGCCTGGAATTCCGTCTGCAGCGCGGTGAGCAGTTCGTCGAGCGCGCCGTTCATGACATCCGCCAGCTTGTAGAGAGTGAGATTGATGCGGTGATCGGTGATGCGTCCCTGCGGAAAATTATAGGTGCGGATGCGTTCCGACCGGTCGCCGCTACCCACCTGGAGCTTGCGCGACTGTGCCTGCGCCGAGGCCTGTTTTTCCTGTTCTGCCGCCAACAGCCGTGACTTCAGCAATGACATGGCCCGCGAGCGGTTCTTGTGCTGCGAGCGTTCGTCCTGGCATTCCACCACCACACCAGTGGGGATATGCGTGATGCGGATGGCAGAGTCCGTCTTGTTGACGTGCTGGCCGCCGGCACCCGAAGCACGGAACGTATCAACGCGCAGATCGGCGGGATTGATCTCGATGCTGTCGATCTCATCAAGTTCCGGCAGCACGGCAACCGTGCAGGCTGAAGTGTGGATGCGCCCCTGTGCTTCGGTGGCGGGCACGCGCTGCACCCGATGCGTGCCCGATTCGAACTTGAACACCGAGAATGCGCCGCGCCCCACTACACGCGAGATCACTTCCCGGTAACCACCGTGCTCGCCCAGGTTTTCGCTGAGAATCTCCACCTGCCAGCCGCGGTTTTCGGCATAACGCGTGTACATGCGTAGCAGGTCGCCGGCAAAGATAGCGGCTTCATCCCCGCCAGTACCTGCACGCACCTCCAGATAGATGTTGTGCTCGTCACGTGGGTCCTTCGGTAGCAGCAGCAGGTTCAGGTCCTGCTCGTGCTGCGCCAACAGCGAATCCAGCCGACGCAATTCCTCCTCGCCCATGCCGCGCATCGCCGGATCGCTGTCATCAGCAAGCTCGCGGGCGGCGGCGCTCTGTGCGGTCAGGTCCACATAGTCGCGAAAGGCGGCCGCGACGGGTTCGAGACGCGAATATTCCATGGAGAGCTCGCGGAACTCCTGCGAGCCGCCGCCGATTCCGGGGTCAGAGAGCAGGCGGCCGACTTCCTCGAAGCGTTCCGCGGTCTTTTCCAGTTTCTGGCGAATCGAAGCTTTCATGGGCGAACAAGTTATAGTGGCGCGATGATGCCTGATCCCTCGCGCTCCATGTCAGCCTTGCGCTTTGCCGTGCTGGTTGTGCTGGCCACCGTCGCGGTCGCGTGCCCCACCCAAAGTGCGATCGGCGCCGCAGCCACCGCTGCAGACAAACCGGCAGCAAGTACGGCGGGCAAGGGTGAGTCGGAGTTGCTGATGGCTGCAGAGCAGGCGCTGCGCAACGGCAATTGCCGGGCCGCCACGGAAAACTATGTGGCAGCGGCACAGCTCAGCACCGAAGTGCCGCTGGCCAGGCGTGCCACTCAGCTGGCGCTGGCATGCGATCAGCTCGGCGCTGCGCGGGTCGCGGTAGCGCGGTGGCGCGCGCTGGACAAATATTCAGGTGAGGCGGCGCTGGCCGCCGCGCTCGTTGCATTCAAACGCTACGATCTGCCCGAGGCCCGCACCGCATTGATTGCCTGGCGTGAATCAGGGGTGGGCGGCAGTCAGGATCCACTGGGTTTTGCCGAATTGCTGCAGCAGCAGGCCGACGTTACTGCGGTTTATCGGCTGTTCGGCGAAGTGCTGGTGAATGACGACTCCACGGCGGAAGTGCAGCTGGCGCTGGCGCGCCTGGCGTTTGCCGCGCAGAACATGAACGTGGCGATGGCCGCTGCGCGGCGCGCGCAGGCCATCGACCCAAACCTGCTCGAAACGCAGATCATTCTGCTGCGAGCCATGTCAATACAGGGCGAACATAACGCCGCGATTGCCGGGGCGCGGACGCTGGATGCGGCGCAGCTGCAAGGTGACGACGTATTCCTGCTGGCCGACCTCCTGACGGCGGCAGAGCGAACCCAGGATGCGCAAGCGGAACTGCAGCGGCTCGCCACCCAGAACGAGACTCGCCAGGGTGCGGTGCGGCGTCTGCTCACGATGGCGCTCCGTGAGAGCAACCGCGAGAGCGCAGAGCAGCTGCTCGGGCTCATGCTGACCGAGCCTGAGAGCACCGTGCTGGCCGTTTTCTATTTTGCGCAAATGGCGGAGCAGCGCGGCGATGACGAGCGCGCCATGCAGGCCTATCGCGAGCTGGCCGACAGCCCACTGGGACTAACGGCCCGCAAGGCCGCGGCACGCCTGATGTTGAAGCACGGTGAGCGTAAGGGGGCGCTGACCGTGCTGGACGACTACGTGAAGCAGCATCCTGATGCTGCCCTCGAAGTCGGAGCCACACGCGCCCAGCTGCTGGTGCAGGCCGGTGATGTTGATGCAGCACTGCAGGGACTCGACGCACTGGCCAGCGATTATCCGGATCATCCCGATCTCGTGTACCAGCGCGCCACCGTACTGGAAGCTGGCGGCCGCACACGCGCCGCGATCGCGCAGTTCGAACAGGGCCTGAAGCAGCGCCCGGCCGATCCGCAACTCCAGAATGCGCTCGGGTTCACGCTGGCCGATCACAAGCAGGAGCTGCCGCGCGCCGAACAGCTGATTCGCGCGGCACTGGCGGTTTCACCGGATAGCGCCGCCATACAGGACAGCCTGGGATGGGTGCTGTTCCAGCGTGGCAAGGCCAAGGCCGCATTGCCGGTGCTCGCGCGCGCCTGGCAGAACAGCGGCGACAGTGAAATTGGCGCGCACTACGGCGAGGTGCTGTGGCGTGCGGGCGATCAAGCCCAGGCGCGTTACATCTGGCAGCAGGCACTGAACAGCAGCCCCGCGCACGAGCATCTGCTGGGCACCATGAAGCGGTTGACGGGCGAGGATGCCGCGAAGCCCTGACCGCAATCCGTGGTCGCGCGCGGTGTGGATGTTGTCCCTGCTGCTCGTGGCATGCGCCACCACGCCTCCTTCAACGCCGCTGGATTCCCTGCAGCAACGCGACGCGCTGCAGCGCATGGCCGGTTTCACATTCAAGGGCCGCGTGGCAGTGGCTTCGCAGGGCGGTGGCCTCGCGAATGTGGACTGGCAGCAGCAGCACGACCTTGCGAAGGTGAAACTGTCTGGTCCCGGCGGTGCCGGCGCGCTGCAGCTGGAATACAGCCCGGGTTCGCTGCGCATCGTCACTGGCCGTGGCGATACGCTTGCCAATGATGAAGCCGAACAGCTCCTGATCAGGGAGCTTGGTTTCCTGCCACCGTTCGATGCGTTGCGCTACTGGGTACTGGGAATTCCTGCGCCCTCTGCGCCAGCGACTGAAAGCCACGACGCCGCGGGCCTGTTACAGACAATTTCCCAGCAGGAATGGGTGGTCAGCTACGAGGGGCACAAGCCCGTCGACACCGCTGCGGGAAGAGTGCAGCTGCCAGCAAAACTTGTCGCCACAAGGGGCAACCTGCGTCTGAAACTGGTGATCGACCGCTGGCACATGAAGTGAGACAGATGCGCTACCTGGCGCCTGCAAAACTGAACCTGTTCCTGCACATTCTCGGGCGGCGTGCGGATGGCTACCACGATCTGGAGACCGTGTTCCAGCTGGTGGACCTGTGTGATGAACTGACCATCAACACCCGTCCAGATGGTCGGATTGTTCGGCACCCGCCACCCGACGATCCAATGCTTGCTGCTTTGCCGGATGAGGACGACCTGACCATCCGCGCGGCCCGCCTGCTGCAGCAAGCGGGTGCGACAAAGCAGGGCGCCAACATCCATGTGCGCAAGCAAATTCCGGCCGGCGGTGGCATGGGAGGAGGCAGTTCCGATGCAGCGACCGTGCTGCTGGCCCTGAATCGGCAGTGGAGCCTGAATCTGCCCTTGTCGCGGCTGGCGGAGCTGGGGCTCGTCCTCGGCTCCGATGTCCCGGTATTCGTGTACGGGCGCACTGCCTTTGCTTCCGGCAGAGGCGAGGTGCTGGAACCCATCGAAACACCGTCACGCTGGTTCCTGGTGGTGAAGCCGCCGGTGATGGTCGCCACACGGGAGATATTCAGAGCCAGGCAATTGACCCGTGATACTGCGCCCCTCAGAATCCGCGCGCTCCCGGCCGACGGTGGCCGCAACGACTGCGAGAAAGTGGTGCGGATACATCACCCGGAAGTGGCCATGGTGCTCGACCAGCTGGCCCCGCAAGGGGCGCGGCTCACCGGTACCGGAGCGTGTGTGTTCGTCCCGCTGGAATCGCGGGCCGCGGCGGAGGTGATTTCCACCACCCTGCCGCGCAATTGGGACGTCTGGATCGTGCGTGGCCTCTCCCAGACCCCGCATTTTCCCTTGTAAAAGGCATGTTCTTGGGGTGTCGCCAAGTGGTAAGGCAGCGGGTTTTGATCCCGCCATTCGGAGGTTCGAATCCTTCCACCCCAGCCAGTCCTCCCAACAATCGGTTCGCCAGAACTTTTTGCTGCGGGGCAAGAATTTATTCTTGCCAATGCTGGGTTTTGTAGTAATACTTCCACACAGATTGATATTGCCGAGAGTTCGGTTAACGCAAACGTTGGCGATATCATCATCAAAAACAAAATGGGGGCGGGCGTCGTGTGCAGGCTCACACGGACGCTGCGAGCAGCTCCCTTATGTTTGGTCGGCAATGATGAGGGGGAATTCTCTTGATGGAAATTCGCAGTTCAAAGTCTGAATCTTGGGCCGTGCGCGGCGCTCTTGCAGCCATGCTGAGCTACGCATTCTTGACCCCATCCTTGGCGGCCGGGGCGCAAGCCGCCGATGAAGTCGATGAACTGGCAGAAGTAAAGGTCACCGGCACGCGCATCCAGACGCCCGGCAACACCTCAGCAAACCCCATCAGCAGCATCTCCGGCGAAGACATGCGGCGTCAGGGCATCGTCAACGTGTCCGATGCGCTTCAGCAGCTGGTGCCGCAGAATATTTCCACCTACATGCCCACCATGGTGGGTGACGACCAGTCAGGCTCTGGCGGCGCCGGCACGGAAAGCATGGACCGCAGCTCGTTCTTCATCGGCAATACCATTGCCAACCTGCGCGGCCTCGATCCCGCCTTCGGCTCGCGCACGCTTACGCTGGTGGATGGCCGTCGCATGGTCTCCACTTCGAACCAGGCCGACGTTGTCGACCTGAACATCATCCCCTCGAACCTGCTGCAGCGCATGGACGTGGTCACCGGCGGCGCGTCGGCCACTTATGGATCCGGCGCAATGGCGGGTGTGGTCAACCTGATCCTGAACAACAAGCTCACCGGCTTCCAGCTCGATATGGACTATGGGATCAACGAGGCTGGCGACGGTTCCAGCCCGCATATCTCAGCCTCCGGCGGAATGCCGCTGTTTGGCGGCAGGGCCCATGCCCTGCTTGGCGTGGAGTGGCAGAATACGGCGGCCATCGAAAGCTGCGGCGATGCCCGCGCCTGGTGCCGCGAGTCGCGCACCCTGTTCAGTAACTTCCTGCCCAATACCGGGAACGATCCCAAGAAAATTCTTACGCCACTTGATGGCTACGCCGGCTACCCAGCCCGCTTCGAGATGGCCAATGTGCGCTACAGCCAGTGGGGTGGCGACACGCTGGATGAATTCGGCAACGGCGCCATCTACATGAACGACATCACCCGCACAACGGGTTATCGTTTTACCAAGGACGGCACGGGTATCGTGGAGTTTCCCTACGGATTCCGCGGCGGCGTGAGTCCGAATGCCGGCACCAACATCATGCCGACGGCTATTAACGGTGACGGCCCGTTGACTACCAGCGGTGTCTCAATGCGCCCAGCCCAGGACCGCAAGACCCTGTTCGGCAACTTCGAATTCAACGTTACCGAAACTACCACAGCGTATGTGCAGACTAACTATGCCAAGACTGTGGCCATCAACAACAACCGCTACACCACAAGTAACCAGTGCGCGCGCTGGCATAGCGCAGGTGCCGCTGGCACCAACGTTGGCGTAGGTGAGGTCCGCTTCACTTCGGCAACAGCCGGCAACGGTATAGTGGGTGGGGTGGCCTACCCGACAGCGAACCGGCTGCGAAGTGGTTCCTTTGGTAACGCTGGCTTTATGTTCTTCATCGGTGCTCCCGGCGTTACTGCCACAGGCTTCCCCACTCCCAACAACGTGACGAACTACACCCTTGGCAATGGCTTTGGTCCAACCGGCGCTGCCTTTACTGCCACAAGCAATACATTCGTCAACGCAACGGCCAATGGAACGCCTGCCACCGGGCAACCCCAAGGCGTCACCAACGCCAGGGGCGTCGTGTTCCCGTTCTGGATGCCGGTCGATCTCCTGCCCGGTGGCCCGCCGACCTACGCCTTTAATGGCCATGCCGTCGGCAAGTGGGTCCGGTTCAGGTTCCATGAAGATCGGCTCACGAACGGCTGGGGCATCGTTGATCCATCCGGTACGCACACCGACGCGGCTGGACGGCGACTCACTCCCGGTACTTTCTATACCCCGTATTACAGGAACGATTTCTGGCTGCTCGACAGCATTGCCCTCACGGACCCATACGATGGCGGAGACCTGCCTGTTCTGGCCGCGACCGGTCCCAATTCGTACGCCTTCCTGAACACGCTTACGCCGGAAGCATTGAACCGGCTCCAGCAGTCGAACAATATCAGCACGGGCACTTCCGCCAGCAGCGGTGCTGGCGTGGACCTCCTGTTCAACGCAACGCCGTGCTCGGGCCACACCGCCATTCGCAAGGTCTGGAATCCCCAGGTCAAGCAAGTGACCACGCAGACCTCCGAAACCATGCGTGTGGTGGCCGGTGTGAAGGGTAAGTTCGGCAGGGATTGGAACTGGGACGCCTCTTACAGTTGGGGAAAGACGGATAGCGTTTCATCGCAGTCCGATGTCCAGACCAACATCCGCATCGCATTTGCAATGGATGCGGTCGTCGACAACCGTGGGCCCACAATCCTGGATAGGCGGGTGACTGTAAACGGTGCCCCGAATCCCACCTATAACCAGATGATTCCGAACCTCACCAACGGTCAGCCTGTTTGCCGCGTGGTTCGGGACGGCCCGCCAGTGCAGGACAGCGCGGGCCGACCACTGTCCGATGCACAAGGTTTGGCGGATATGGCGGCCGATTGCCGACCGCTGAACATCTTCGGGCAGGATTTCGCCACAACTTCCACCGTATTTGGCGGGGGTTATAACCCGGCCGCTACGCAGGAGGAGGCCCTCGCCTATTCGTTCCTGGACAATAGCCAGTCCGGCGGCAAGAACTCCCTGCAGACGCTGTCGTTTTCCGTCAACGGTACGTTGTGGGAAGGTTGGGGAGCTGGTCCTATGACAAGCGCGTTTGGCCTCGAGGCGCGCAAGGATGCAGCCAACCAGAATGCTACCGCTGGCAACACGTGGGAGCGCTTTGATCTGTCTCGTGTCTGGGCCGACGCCTTTGGCGGCTCGACGGAGGTAACGGAAGGTTTTGCCGAGTTGAATATGCCGCTGGTCAGTGGCGTGCCGGGCCTCAACCTCTGGTCGCTCAATTTGGGTGGCCGCTACTCTTCGTATAACAACAAGGGTGGCGCGGGCACCGCGTTGGATGCGGACGGCAATCATCTGACCAAGACCCAGAACGTATTCAACTGGAAAATTCAGACGGTGTTCGAGCCATTCGATTGGCTCAGGACACGCCTGACCCGTTCCCGTGACTTGCGCACGGCCGGTTATCGCGATCTGTTCATCCAGAAACCAGGCATCCTGGATTCGGTCATATTGAGAAACCCGTGGCGTGAACGCACGGCGATCAGCAACGAAAACCAGGCCGAGCGGTACACCAGAATTGACGTGGGTAATCTCAACCTGAAGCCAGAGTCGAGCGACACGCTTACACTGGGTGTGGTGCTCTCGCCCGGCGGCTGGGCGCAGGGCCTGCGCTTTTCGGTGGACTACTACAACATCAAGATAAAAAATGGCATTGGGGTGTCTAACCGGGCCTCCAATCCAATGACCGAGTGTTTTGCCGACAGCAATGGCGTGGAACCTATTTACGATCCTGAGAGTGGCGTGCAGTCCAATCAGGCCGCCTACGACGCTTGGCGAAACAATCCGGCCGCGAATTTCAACGAAAACAGTGCCGCTTGCCAGGAACTTACTTTCGGCACGAATCCAGATGGCACTCGGAATTTGCAGGATCTGGTCAGTGCCAACACCGGGCGGCCGGACAACCTGTTGCCTTACCAGCGGCGCGGCATAGATCTTTCACTGCAGTACCTGTTCCCGCTGAACAGGGCCTTTGCGAACCTGCCAGGCAGTGTATCCGTGACCATCCGTGGCACGCGGGCACTTGAGGCATCGGGTGTGCAGCTGACCTCGAACGCTGCCGGGTTTTATAACAATGCAGATGGCGCCGAAGTTGTCGTAGCCGATCAATCATTGATCGCACCGCTTGTCCGTCGACCGAATCCAGACGCCTGCGGTGCCAAGTACGATGCAGCCGATCCTGAAAATAACAGGCCAGCCGTTATCAATGTCACGACGGGAGTGTTGCCGCGTACTTTTGCCAATGGCTTCTACACCAATCGGTACACCTGCCTTGATCTTGTTGGTCAGATCCGCACCAGCAACTTCGTGCCGGGTTTGACGGCAACACCCGCGTGGTCGGGCAACGTCACTGTTGCCTACCTCGTGGGTGAGCTGGCTACCTCTCTTTCTGCCCGCTACATTGGCGGTGCGTCGCTTGATAACACCTGGGCCGACAGCCCGACCGATCTCAACGGCAACTACCAAAATGCCCAGGGAACGTTGCTTTACGGCAGCATCGATAACAACAAGGTCAAGCCATACGTCAACTACAGCCTGAACGGGTCCTATAACCTCCGGATTGCGAACATGAAGCAATTCCAGGTGTTCGGATCGATCAACAATCTGTTCGACAAGACCCCGCCGTTTAGTGGTGGTGGCATCTCGGGTGCAAGCGCGCAGTATCACGACACGATGGGCCGCGCTTATCGCATGGGCGTGCGGATGAAGTTTTGAAGCTGAGCGGAGCGGGTGGTGCGCCACCCGCTCGCCAGGCCTATCAGTGAATTTCTTGGGGGAATTGTCATGAATTCGATGTTTAGCCGTTCGAGATTTCTCGCTGCCGCCCTGGCTCTGGGCGCGCTGGCGGGCTGCAACGCAGTGGAAGATGTGCGCTCCGAGCCGTTCATCGAGCTTCCCTCGGCCACAGTGGTTCTGAAGGGCACGGTCACGGGTCTGGGCAGCAGGCGGCAACTTGGACTCATCAACAACGGGGACGTCGCGGACGGGCTTGGGGTCATTGGGCCGGTTCCCCTGCCCACCACCGTTGGGAATCTCCCAGTGGGGTTTACGTTTGGCGCGAGGGCGGTCAGGGATGCTAATGGCAACCCGGTGCCTTACAACATCCAGATCACTGACCAGCCATACGGAAAAACCTGCTCTTTCCGCGCTGGCTCGCAACATAGTGGCATTCTTTCTACGCAGTCTCCGCCAGACATTCTCATCGACTGCGTCCCTTCTGGAGTGACGCTATATGACATGACGGTGAACCTGAACCCGGCTTTCGCCAACGCACCAGGCGCCACGGTTCGGCTCACAACTGAAGACGGGGTCTTTGTAAAAGTGGTGGACGCTGCCGACCGCGCTGCGGGCACGGTGACGTTTGCTAAGAAGCTGTTCAATGCGGGCGGCCCTGGGGCACCGGTCCCCTCGCCGGTATTCACATGGACTGTGAGTGCCTCCACAACGGTGGGCGGTGTAACAACCAAGTGCCCGATTACGAACCCCTCAAATAGCCCGGCCACGGCAAATCCCACTGGGAATATCAGTACCCCTATTGTGGGGGCGTGCACGTTCACGATAAGCGGCGCGGCCCATTACAGCCGGCCCGCAGGAGTGGTTGCGGATCCGCCTCTCGGAGCAGGGCTGACTCTCGAGCTCCGCAATATGAAAGGAGTGAAGATGGGTACGGCCACTGTGCCCGCCGGAAGTTTCCCAGCGGGTGGCATTCCATTCACGTTTAACAACTTGGACACTCCCACTCCAACAACTGCATTTACCAGTAACCCAGACGCTGATTTCCAGGTGGTGGTTACCAACCACCCGGCTGGCCAAACCTGCATCGTGCCGGACGGTGGGTATGTCAGCCTGCAATCCCTGGTTTTAGGGAACCCGACCAACGTCACCGCTGTGGGCCTGGTGGCTGCCGGTACTGTCCCAACTGCTGGAGCTGCCACTGCCACCAACGCTCCGGTCGCCGGCACGCGGTTGATCCTTGCTTGTCGGAACCGCCCCGCTCTTGCAGATACGTTGAACGGTGTCTATCGGCTTACGAGCACGACAGTCACGATCTTGACCACTACGAATACGCCCTCGGCCACCCCCGCGGTGACTCAAAGCACCAGTGTCGTCACCAGCAAGTGGCTGCCGTTCGACTTGACCGTCCAGAACAATGCAAGCAGTAACATCATGACGTTCTTTGATGACGGTACCTTCACGTACGGCCTCCATCACAGTGTCGCGAGCGTGGAGCATGGGTTCTACGAGTACAGCGCTACGTTGAGGGCCGACAATACGATAGCCCCCCCGTCAACCACTCCAGCTGGAAGGTTGCGCTTCACAATCCATACCGATACTCACTTCAATACGGTATTCCGTACAGCATTCAACATTAACGACAATACGGGGTTTGGCGGTACCAATAATGACAACACAGACTCACCCGGAGTCAGCGCGCTGCCAGGGGCATTGACTTATACGACTGCTCCCAACGCTCCGGCGCCATTTCGCCACTCCAATATGGGCGCTGTTGTGAAGACAGCCGCCTCAGGCGCCACGCCCGCCAAAATTACCGGCACGGCTGGCCCGTATGGCGGCAATGCTGCCACTAACTCCACCGCAGCCTTCACGTTCAGTGGGCCTATTGGGTTTCCCGCCACGCCCGCCCCTCCGACTGGGACCGCAACCTCGACCACGGCCAGCATTGTGAGCCAGGTAAGCCTGGAGTTTACCGAGGTGCCGCAAATCACCGGCCAAATGACCGGCGGATGGATCTCGCAGGACCACCGCAGATCCTATGCATGGGACAAGTTCACGACTTACGGCTTTCAGGTTGGCGTCAACGGTCTTGTCAACCTGACAAGCGCGTGCTTCGTCACTGAGGATCTGGAAGGCCCGTCGGGCATTTTCCAACGACGCGACGCACGATCACGATGCGTCCCCATCAACAGGCCAAGGACTCTCCCAACCGAGCAGGTGTACACGTCGGCAGTAGAGTCCCAGGACGATGGGTGGCTGTTGACTACGCACGCATCCTCTACGACGGTGGGGGCTCCAGCTGCCGCCGTCGGTCCCCCGTCGGCAAACGTCGTGCCTGGCCTCATGCAGACAGGGGGGCTGAATACCCGCTTCCCGAACTACGAGTACAGATTGCCGGGTGGCAATTCGGTTCTGGACGGCCGATATTCATCGCCTGTGTACTACCACGTTGCTCCAGCAGCCACTTTCTTTGCTACTGCTGATGCGGCTCGCTTCGGCGGGGATGGGACCTCCAGGTTCCCGGCTGGGACTTTCCCAGCGCCGGCAGCAGCATTCACAACGTGGTGCACCTCAGAGATTTTGGGGATTCGGGCGACGCAGAACGGCGTTCCGTTCCGAGAGCCTGTATATTTGTGCCGACAGCGGGCTCAGTAAACGTACTGGCCGCGTCCTGGTGGGCGCGGCCGAACTTGGACCATGAAGAAGCAGGTTTCTGCCAGCATCAATGCCTCGTCGAAGGGAGATTAAGAAAATGATCAAGTCACGGACAATGCTCGCAGGTTCACTGCTGGCAATCGCCGGCGCCGCAAGCGCGGAGATCGCGATCACACCGACCATTACGACGGATTACGACTTCCGTGGTATTTCCCAGACAGACGGTCGCGAGGCCATCCAGCTCGGGCTGACCTATACAGGCGAAGGCGGCATGTATTTGGGAATCTGGGGCAGCAATGTTGATTTCGAGGTCAAGCGGGGCGAGGCGCACGCAAAAACCGAGGTGGATGTATTCGCCGGTTATGCTGGCGGCGATGCCAAGGAAGGCGTGGGCTATGACGTCGGGATGATCTATTACACCTATCCCAACCAGGGCACTGCCAATTACCCGGAAGTGTACGTGGGCATGACCAAGGGAGTGCTTTCAGCCAAGTTGTGGTACTCGTGGGATTTCAACAATCACGGGGATACCGCGTACTACGCTGACGTCAATCTCAACCTGCCTTCAGGTGAACACCTCGCCGTGGTGACGCACGCCGGTTATAGCGGTGGCGAGTACTGGAAGGCGAATAAGCCGGGCCGGTTAGGCCAGTACTTTGACTGGTCGTTTGGCTTTGCCACTGAAATAAAGGGCGCGACCCTGACACTGAAGTGGGCGGATGGCAGCGACCTGGGCGTGCGTCATCCGCGCAACCTTGGCCGTGTGATCCTATCGATGTCCACCACCCTGTCGACGGGTGATTGATCGGCTGGTTAGCTAACCCGCGTTGATTTACGAGGGCCCGGTGCGAAAACACCGGGCCTTTTGTTTGGTGCGTGGGGGCAGGCTGCTAAATGCAAAAATGCCGCGTCGGGGCACCTGTGTTCCGCTATAATTGAAAGTTCCCTAACGATTTCAAGAGGTTAACTCGCGTGGATGCCCAGACGATGGCGCTTTTCACGGGCAACGCCAATGCAGCGCTTGCCCATGATGTCGCCAGGCACCTGATGGTGCCGCTGGGCCGCGCGTCGGTGGGCCGTTTCAGCGATGGCGAGGTGAACATCGAGCTGATGGAGAACGTGCGCGGTCGCGATGTGTTCATCATGCAGCCTACGTGTCCGCCGACCAACGACAACCTCATGGAACTGCTGGTGATGATCGATGCCTGCCGGCGTGCATCGGCGGCGCGGATCACTGCGGTTATCCCCTATTTTGGCTATGCGCGGCAGGATCGCCGCCCGCGCGCGACGCGCGCCGCCATCACCGCCAAGTTGATTGCCAACATGATTGCCGGGGCGGGCGCGAATCGGGTGCTCACCATCGACCTGCACGCCGATCAGATCACCGGGTTTTTCGACATTCCGGTGGACAATGTTTATGGCTCGCCGGTGCTGCTGGGTGATGCCTGGCGGCAGCGATACGAGAACATGGTCGTGGTATCGCCCGATGTCGGTGGCGTGGTGCGCGCGCGGGCCCTGGCGAAGCAGCTGGACGACGCTGAGCTCGCCATCATCGACAAACGCCGCCCGCGTGCCAATGAAGTGAAGATCATGAACATCATCGGCGACGTGAAGGATCGCAGCTGCATCCTGATCGACGATCTCGTCGACACGGCCGGCACGCTGTGCCAGGCGGCCGAAGCCCTGAAAGAGCAGGGTGCGCGTCGCGTTGTGGCCTACATCACCCATCCGGTGCTGTCGGGCAAGGCGGTGGAGCGCATCAGCGATTCGGCGCTGGATGAACTCGTGGTGACCGACACGATTCCGTTGTCTGCCGTGGCCAAGGCCTGCGGTCGCATCCGTGTGTTGTCGGTGGCGGGCCTGCTGGCGGAGACCATCCGCCGCATCCGCGATGAAGAGTCGGTGAGCTCGATGTATATCGACTAGTTTTTGCTGGAAGGTGATGCGCACTGGTCGCGGTGGGCATCGTGTTGTAACTGTGTGGAGATAATCATGCGTAAATCATTTGAAGTTGGCGCCGAGACGCGCGACGATCAGGGCAAGGGTGCGAGCCGCCGCCTGCGTCGCACGGGCAAGGTGCCTGCCATCCTTTATGGTGGCAAGGGCGAACCCTCGAATATCGTGCTTGACCAGCTGAAGCTGCTCAACGTGATCAGTGACGAGAAGTTCTATTCGAGCGTCATCACGGTGAAGCTGGCCGGCAAGGACCACCAGGCCATCGTCAAGGATGTGCAATTGCACCCGGCCAAGAACCAGGTGCTGCATGTGGACCTGCAGCGCGTGCTGGCCGACCAGCCGATCCGCATCCATCTGCCGATTCACTTCCTGAATGAAACCACCTGTCCGGGCGTAAAAGTGCAAGGCGGGCTGGTGTCGCACCTGCGTACGGATGTGGAGATCTCCTGCCTGCCGAAGGACCTGCCAGAGGCGCTCGAAATCGACATGGCGGGAATGAGCCTGAACGACACGGTGTACCTGAAGGACATCAAGCTGCCGGCTGGTGTGACGATTCCGGAACTGAACCAGGGGCGCGAAATACCGGTGGTATCGATCCATGCGCCGCGTGCGGAAGAGCCGGAGGCGGTGGCAGCGGAAACCGCAGCAGCGGCAGTGCCTGCGGCAGCCGATGCGAAGAAGGCAGCGGATGCCAAGGCCGGCGAGGCCAAGCCTGCCGACGCCAAGGGCGGCGACGCGAAGAAGGAAGGAGCTGGCAAGAAGTAATCCGTTTGCGGGTTGCCTTCTCCCTGCCACCTGACGGCACATGCGAAGTCATTCGACGCCCCAAGCTTCGGATGACGGGCATGCTGCCGGGTCCAGGGGACTCGCGATCAAACTGATCGTGGGTCTGGGTAATCCCGGTCGCGAATACGAGACCACCCGGCACAATGCCGGGTTCTGGCTGGTGGAAGAACTGGCGCGGCGCCATGGCGGAAGCTTTCGCCTGGAGCCGAAGTTTCGTGCGGAACTGGCGCGGGTGCAGATCGGGGCGCAGGAGCGCTGGCTCGTCAAACCGCAGGATTTCATGAACAACAGTGGCCGGGTTACCGCTGCTGTTGCCGCGTTCTACAAGATCGATGCGGCGGGGATCCTGGTGGCGCACGATGAGCTCGATCTGCCGCCCGGGGCTTTGCGCCTGAAATCAGGTGGCGGTGCTGGCGGTCACAATGGGCTGAAGGATCTGATCGAGCAGTTCGGCGATGGCTTCTGGCGGCTGCGGATTGGCATTGGCCATCCAGGCACGCGCGAGCTTGTGACACCGTACCTGCTGGGTCGCACCAGCAATGAAGAGCGGATCCCACTTGATCTGGCGGTGCGGGCAGCGGCGGATGTAATGCCGGACATTTTTGAGCAGGGTGCTGAACGCGTGATGCAGCAGCTGCATACGCGGCAGGAACAGGAGAAAAACGGGTAATGGGCATCAAGTGTGGAATTGTCGGCTTGCCTAACGTAGGCAAGTCCACGCTGTTCAATGCGCTGACCCGCGCGCAGATCGCGGCGGAGAATTATCCATTCTGTACCATCGATCCGAACGTCGGTGTGGTGGGGGTGCCCGATCCTCGACTCGCCCAGCTTGCGGCCATCGTCAAACCCGAGCGGATACTGCCGGCCGCGGTCGAATTTGTGGATATTGCGGGCCTGGTTGCGGGCGCCTCGAAGGGCGAGGGCCTGGGAAACAAGTTCCTGGCGCATATCCGGGAAACGGACGCCATCACGCATGTGGTGCGCTGCTTCGTGAACGATGACATCGTGCATGTGGCGGGCAAGGTGGACCCCATCTCCGACATCGATGTCATCGACACGGAACTGGGTCTTGCGGATCTTGCGAGTGTGGAGAAGGCGGCGGACCGTGCGGCGAAATTGGCGAAGACCGGTGACAAGGAATCGTTGCGCACGCGCGATCTGCTGCAAAGGCTGCGCGAGCATCTCAACAACGGCCAGCCGGCCCGGTCCATGACGCTGACTGCGGACGATCGGGCCGACCTGCGCGACCTGCATCTGCTGACGCTCAAGCCCATCATGTATGTGGCTAACGTGCACGAAACCGGTTTCAACGACAATCCACAACTGGATGCGGTGAAGGCGCGCGCTGCGCGGGAGGGCGCTGTGGTGGTGGCGGTTTGCGCCGCCATGGAGGCCGAGATCGCGCAGCTGGAAGACGATGAGCGGGCCGAGTTCCTCAAGGATCTCGGGCTGGCCGAGCCGGGACTTGATCGGGTGATTCGCGGCGCCTACGAATTGCTGGGGTTGCAGACCTATTTCACCGCGGGGGTGAAGGAAGTGCGGGCCTGGACGATCAGGGCCGGTTCAACTGCGCCGCAGGCTGCCGGTGTGATTCACACCGACTTCGAACATGGCTTTATTCGGGCCGAGGTGATCGGCTTTGCCGACTACATTGCCTGCAAGGGTGAGGCGGGCGCGAAGGAAGCCGGCAAGCTGCGACTGGAAGGCAAGGAGTACCTCGTCCGGGAGGGCGACGTCATGCACTTCCGCTTCAACGTCTAGGCGCTGACCGAGACCATCCGCCCCGCCGGGGGCGTCGTTGGGCTGCGCTTCGCGCCGCCGGATCCGTAGGTTCTCGAGCTGGCATGGCTGCCGTTGAGCATGTCCAGCATGCCGTTGAGACGATTGAGCCGGGCATTGACCAGCGCGCCATTGCGGTCATTCTGCTCGCGACACAGCTGCGCCTGTCGGGATGCGGCCGCGTGCGCCACAGTCAGTGTTCCGGAGGGGTCGCACCACTTGAGCAGCGCGGCAAGACCGATCTGGTCGGCGCTTTGACCCAGCAGGCGGCAAAGGCCGCGGCGGTCCTGATCCAGGCGCGACAATGTGACGATCGAACCCTGCCTGGCGTCGGCAGCCTGTTCCAGGCCTTCCACGTCGTTGGCAACCAGCAGGGCGTGCTCGCGCTGCAACTGCTGTTCCAGCAGGCCAAGCAAGGTGGTCTCGTCCGCCAGCATGCGCGCCAGCTGCGAATGACAGGCTTGCGGATCCATTGCGGCCTCAGTCAATCGAACTGTGTTCGCGCGGATTGCCACGCTGCAGATCGCTTTCCAGGTGCAGCAGTTTGTCCGCTATGCGCTGCGGATTGATCTGGTATTCGCCGCTGTCCAGCCGCCGCTTCACGGCGGCAACGCGCTGCTCATTCACGGCGGGCAGCAAATGCAGCGATTGTTCGAGGGCAACAAGGTCGCGCGCCGTACCGGTGAGCTGCACAGCGGCGGCGGGCTCGGCTGTGGCTGTCTTGTCGGCCGGCAGATGCTGCCGCTTGAGCGCGCTGGCGCTCGGTGCCACACGCACCGGCTTTGCCTCCACGCCATTGATCCTGCTGGCCACCGCGCTGTCTCCAGGTAGTTTCATTTGATTACCTTCACCTTGTGTAACGGCGGGCCCGGCCAGATCTTGAGGGGCAGATGAGTATGGAATCTGATGGCTGCGGAATATGTTGCATGGTGCACATTTCTACAGGTTCACCCGCACACGGTCGGCGGATTCGGCCTGCCCTTCCACTATCCTGCGGGACGAAAGGTTGAGCACGCGCACCCGGCCCGCAGCCGAGGCATCGGCGATGGCTTCACCCTGGGCGCGGACTTCGATGCCACCGACGCTGGCCACAAGGGTGACGCGTTGGCCGCGCCTGATCAGGATGTCTGTTGCCAGCAGTTCCGTGCTCAGCGGAGTGCCCGGAGCCGCTGCCAGTTTCAAGTGGCGACCCTGCAACTGGCCGGCGTCCGTCAGGTAGGAATTGGCAACGCCGGGAACGATGCGCTGCTGCACTTCGACATCCGCGGCTGTAAGGCCGCTGCCGCGGGCCGCCGCCGAGCGCAGCACCAGGACTTTCAGTTCCGTCTCCACGATCATCGGTACGTAGAGGGTCCAGGCGGGGTTATCGCAACGCACGCCGATGGTCAGGCGCGCGGACACCGTCGCGCCGGCAGGCAGGATGCCCTGCAATGCTCCGGCGCAACGTTGCAGCCGCAGGCGCGGGTCGAGCGCGCCGGCCTTCGCGTGCGTCACCGCATCATTGCCGGAGGAGTGCAGGCGCTGCTCGAGAAAATCCTCGGCCCAGCCCTTGAGATCTTCCAGCGGATGCAGCGCGCTGTTTGCGGCAGCGGCAGCGGCGGCGGTTGCGGTTGCGGTTGCGGTTGCAAGTAGCGCCAGAATCCAGACGCCCGTCCTTAAGAATGGTTTCATGGGCTTGATGAAGCAAGCCGCATGCCATCAAGACGGCTCAAGTTTCATTTGGCCACGGCCGATAAACAATGAAGAGCCGGCCAACCGGCTGCGACGCACCGCAAGGCGGCAAATTCCTGCCGCGCCAGCGTGACCTGCATCACGCGAATTGAGCTTCGATACTCGCTGCGAGCCTGCCTTAAGGCGATTTCCCGGTTGTGGCACGGCTGTTGCTCTGTATCCCCGCAGGACGGATTTCCGACGGAGCAAGCGTGGCAGTCAATCTAGATTCGTATCTCGGCGTGCATGCTACGGCGCTCAAGTTGCGCGAGCAGCGCACCGAGCTGCTCGCGCGCAATCTCGCCAATGCGGATACGCCCGGGTACAAGGCGCAGGACCTGGATTTCCAGGCGGCGATGTCGGCGATTGCTTCACCCGGCGGCTCGGACGCGCTGCGCATGACGCAGTCCGCACACGCTGGCGCCGCTGGCGCAGCTGGCGCCGCAACACTGGAACCCGGCAGTACCGCTGCATTTCTGCGCTATCGCACACCTCTGGCGCCATCGCTGGATGGCAACACCGTGGATGCGCAGCTGGAGCAGGCCGCCTTCGCCGAAAACGCAGTGCATTACCAGGCGACGCTTTCCTTTCTTTCCAGCAAGTTCCGCTCGCTGATGACAGCGATCACCGGGCAGTAGGGCCAAGGAGTACTTGAATGTCTTCCTTCAGGATCTTTGACATCGCAGGTTCCGGAATGTCCGCGCAGTCGGTGCGGCTCAATACCGTGGCCAGCAACCTTGCCAATGCCGAGAGCGTCAGCGGCGATGCGAAGACCGCCTATCGGGCGCGGCATCCCGTATTCGAAGCCGTGCGTGCGCAGCAGGCTGGACAGTCCGGCGAAGCAAGCACGGCCGTGCGGGTCAGCGGCATCACCGAAGACAGCAGGGCTCCTGAAATGCGCTATCAGCCGGGCAATCCGCTGGCCAATGCCGATGGCTATGTATTTGCCCCGAACGTGAACGTGGTGGAGGAGATGGTCGACATGATCAGTGCCTCGCGCGCCTATCAGAACAATGTGGAGATCATGAACACTTCCAAGGATCTGCTTCTCGCCACGCTGCGGCTGGGTCAATAACCATGGGCATCGACGCAGTTAACAGCAACCAAGCCACTGTCGCCTCCCTGGGCGGTGTCGCGGACAAGGACAAGCTCGGCCAGGCGCAGTTCATGCAGCTGATGATCGCGCAGCTGCGCAATCAGGATCCGACCAAGCCCATGGATCCCTCTGAGTTCCTGGGTCAGCTGGCGCAGTTCGGTACCGTGTCGGGTATCCAGGACATGCAGAAATCGCTGACCACGCTTTCCGATGCGCTGCGGTCATCGCAGTTGCTCGGTGGCACAAGCCTCGTGGGCCGCAGCGTGCTGGCCACCGCGGATACCGCGATGCTCGGCGCGACGGGCAGCATCAACGGCGCCATCGACATCCCGGAATCCACCACTGCCGCGGTGCTGGTGGTAACCGATGCCAGCGGGCAGCTGATCCGCCGCCTGCCGCTTTCCACGCAGCAAGGCATGACCGAGTTCCAGTGGGACGGCACCGATGAAACCGGCCAGCGCGTTCCGGCCGGCAACTACACGATTGCAGCGATTGCAAGCGTGGGAGGCGCCGACCAGCAGCTTGAAACGCAGCTGGCGAGCCGCGTAGGCAGCGTCACGCTTGATCCAGCCACCAACAACCTGACCGTCAACACCGATATCGGACCCATTCCGCTCAGCCGCGTGCGGCGAGTGATGTAAGGAGAAAACCATGACATTTCGCGTCGCACTCAGTGGCCTCAACGCAGCTTCGGCTGACCTTGGCGTAACGGCGAACAACATCGCCAACAGCAATACCGCGGGGTTCAAGGAATCCCGCACCGAGTTTTCGGAGCTGTTCGCAGTGTCGTCGCAGGGCGTGGCCACGCTGGCCGCGGGCAGCGGCGTGCGCGTATCGGATATCGCGCAGCAGTTTGGCCAGGGCAACATCGATTTCACCGACAACAACCTCGATCTCGCGATCAGCGGTTCCGGCTTCTTCACGCTGAGCGACGGCGGTGCGCTGGCGTATACGCGCGCCGGGGCATTCAAGACCGATTCCCAAGGGTTCGTTGTGAACTCGCTGGGTCAGCGCCTGCAGGTGTATCCGTCATTGACGGGCGGCGGATTCAATACCGGCTCACTGACCGACCTGCGCCTGGTGTCGGCGGAGAGTGCGCCAGCAGCCACCACCAATGTCGAGATGCTGATGAACCTGCCGGCCAATGCCACGGCGCCGGCCAGCCCGACCTTCGACCCGGCCGATCCAAGCAGTTTCAACCGCGCAACTTCCCTGACGGTGTATGACTCGTTGGGCGCCGCGCACACGGCCACTATGTATTTCGTGAAGGGCGCGGCAAGCGGCGCCTGGGATTCCAGGCTCTATCTGGACGGCACCGCGGTGGGCACGGCACAGCCGATGCAGTTCAGCAACACCGGACAGATGACGACGCCCGCCGGCGGAAACATTGCGTTTCCGGCCTATACCCCTGCCACCGGCGCCGCCGACATAGCCCTGACGTTCGACTTCACGGGCGGCACGCAGTACGGCAGCAGCTTCACCGTCAGCAACATCACGCAGGATGGTTTCACAACCGGACGCCTGATCGGCATGGACATCGACAAGAGCGGCATCGTGCAGGCCCGCTTCACCAATGGCCGGGCGCTGACCATGGGCCAGGTCGCGCTGTCGAATTTCGCCAATACCAACGGCCTGCAGCCGCTGGCCGACACCAACTGGGCCGAGACCTTCGCCTCGGGTCAGGCGCTGCGTGGACAGGCGGGCAACTCCGGCTTCGGGCTGGTGCAGTCCGGCGCGCTGGAATCCTCGAATGTGGACATCACCACGCAGCTGGTGAACATGATCACCGCGCAGCGCAACTTCCAGGCCAATGCGCAGATGATCTCCACGTCTGACTCGATCACGCAGACCATCATCAACATCAGGTAAGCCAGATGGACCGGATGCTTTACGTTGCGATGACCGGCGCCCGCGAGACACTGCGGGCGCAGACCGCGAACAACCACAACCTGGCCAACGCCAGCACGACTGGCTTCCGCGCCGATCTGCAGGCATTCCAGTCACGGCAGGTTGCGGGCGATGGCTTCGAATCGCGCGTCTACGCCACGGCAGCCACCACGGGCTTCGATTCCACTATTGGCGCCATGATGTCCACCGGACGTGATCTGGACGTGGCAGTGCAGGGCAGCGGCTATATCGCGGTGGAAGGGCCGGACGGACGCGAGGCTTACACCCGCGCGGGCGATCTGCGCGTTGACACCAATGGCCAGTTGCGCACCGGCACCGGACTTGCCGTGCTCGGCGAGGCGGGCCCGGTGTCGGTGCCGCCCAGTGCCTCGCTACTGATCGGCGGCGACGGCACGATTTCCATCGTGCCGCTGGGACAGGGGCCGGAAACCAGGGCCGAGGTCGGCCGCATCAAGCTTGTAAATCCGGACAGCAAGGATTTGGAAAAGGGCCAGGACGGCTTGTTCCGCATGAAGGATGGCAGCGATGCAGCGCCGGATGCGTCCGCGCGGCTCGCGTCGGGCGTGCTGGAAAGCAGCAACGTCAACGTGGCCGATGCCATGGTCAACATGATCGAACTGTCGCGCCGCTTCGACATGCAGGTGCGCGCGATGAAATCCGCCGAGGACAACGGTGCGGCCTCCGCGCGACTGTTGTCGATGCGATAGCCCGGACAAACCAAGGACTGAAACATCATGAATTCCGCACTCTGGGCCGCCAAGACAGGACTCGATGCGCAGCAGACGCGCATGACTGTCGTATCGCACAACCTCGCCAACGTCAGCACCACCGGGTTCAAGAAGGACCGCGCGGTGTTCGAGGATCTTCTCTACCAGAACGTGAAGCAGGTGGGCGCCGCGACTTCGCAGGACACCACTTCTCCCACCGGCCTCAACCTGGGCACCGGCGTGCGCATCGTGGCTACCGAAAAGAACTATTCCCAGGGCGGCCTGAACAACACCGGCAATTCACTGGATGTGGCCATCAATGGCCGCGGTTTTTTCCAGGTGCTGATGCCGGATGGCAGTTTTTCCTATACACGAGACGGCTCGTTCAAGGTGAGCGCGGACGGCGAGCTGGTGACCTCCAGCGGCTACCGCGTGCAGCCGGCGATCTCCATTCCGGCCGGCGCGCAGAGCGTGACCATTGGCAACGATGGCGTGGTCAGTGCGTTGGTGTCCGGCCAGTCCACGCCGACGCAAGTGGGCACGCTGCAGTTGACGGACTTCGTGAATCCCGCCGGCCTGCAGCCGCGCGGCGAGAACCTGCTGGCGGAATCCGCGGCCAGCGGTCCGGCACAGAGCAGCACGCCGGGACTCAATGGCCTGGGCGGTTTGCAACAGGGCTTCCTGGAAGGCTCGAACGTCAACGTGGTGGAAGAACTGGTGACGATGATCGAGACCCAGCGCGCCTATGAAATGAATTCCAAGGCGATCTCCACCACTGACCAGATGCTGCAATACGTGAGTAACAACCTGTGAACAACAAGCAGTTCATGACGCTCGCGGTCGGCGTGGCCGTAGTGATGCTGCTGAGCGGCTGCGCCAGCAGGCGGCACACAGAAACCTTCGAGGCCACATTGCCGGAGCAGATTCCGGCCGCCGCCGCCGCCACCGGTTCGATTTACCAGGCCGGTCACGATGTGGCGCTATTCGAGAATTCCGTGGCGCGGCGCGTCGGCGACACCGTGACCATCAACCTGCAGGAGAGCACGGCGGCGCAGAAGAGTTCGAGCACCAAGACCTCCAAGGAATCCAAGATCGACATCCCAGGGCCAGTAATCGGCGGTAGCCCCATCACCATCGGTGGCAAGGAAATCCTGTCGGCCAATATCGAGAACAGCCGCGAATTCGACGGTTCGGGCGACAGCCAGCTCAGCAACAAGCTGCAGGGCAACATCACCGTGACCGTGGCGCAGCGCCTTGCCAACGGCAACCTGCTGATACGCGGCCAGAAGTGGATCGGCATCAACCAGGGCCGCGAGTTCATCCGCATCCAGGGTGTGATCCGGCCGATCGACATCCTGCCGGACAACACCATTCCTTCGTACAAGGTCGCCGATGCGTCCATCTCATACGGTGGACAGGGCGCGCTGGCCGATGCCAACCGCCCAGGCCTGCTGTCGCGATTCTTCAATTCCCGCTGGAATCCGCTGTGAAGAACACCAATCACATCAAGGTCGTGCTGAAGGGCCTGCTTGCAGTCATCCTCTGCGCTGCCGTTTCGACAGCGCAGGCCGAACGCGTGAAGGACCTGGCATCGGTTGCCGGTGTGCGTGGCAACCAGCTGGTCGGCTATGGCCTCGTCGTCGGACTCGACGGCACTGGCGACCAGACCAGCCAGGCGCCGTTCACCATCCAGAGCATCAAGAACATGCTGGCGAAGTTCGGCGTGACGATTCCGCCGAACGCCAATCCACAACTCAAAAACGTGGCAGCGGTTACGGTTACGGCGGACCTGCCTGCCTTCGCCAAGTCGGGCCAGTCCATCGATGTGACCGTGTCGTCGATCGGCAATGCGGCAAGCCTGCGAGGCGGCACACTGCTCATGACGCCGCTGCACGGTATCGACGGTGAGGTGTATGGCATTGCACAGGGCAGCCTGATCGTCAGCGGCTTTGGCGTGAAGGGTGATGACGGCTCGAAGCTGTCGGTCAACGTGCCTTCCAGCGGCCGTGTACCAAACGGTGCCTCGGTGGAACGCGAAGTTCCCAACAATTTCACGGCTCAACCTTTCGTGGTGCTGAACCTGCACACGCCCGACTTCACCACGTCCGCGCGCCTGGCCACAGCCCTGAATGAACTGCTGGGCGCGGGTACTGCGCAGGCCATGGATGCCGTATCGGTGAAGGTTGGCGCACCGCTGGATCCGAACCAGCGCATCGCGTACGTGTCCACGCTCGAGATGGTGGAAGTGGAGCCAGGCGATGCGCCGGCGCGCGTGATCGTGAACTCTCGAACCGGCACCGTGGTGATCGGCGCGCGCGTTCGCGTGGCGCCCGCGGCAGTGGCTCATGGGTCACTGTCGGTAACCATCAAGGAGCGGCAGGACGTAAGCCAGCCGCAGGCGTTTTCGCGTGGCGAGACCGTGGTCACGCCGCGCAGCGAGATTTCCGTCAACCAGGAAGAGGGACGCATGTTCCTGTTCGATGCCGGCGTAAGCCTGGACGAGATCGTGCGCGCCGTGAACCAGGTGGGCGCCGCGCCCAGCGACCTGGTGGCGATCCTTGAAGCCCTGAAGGAAGCCGGCGCCTTGCGCGCCGAGCTGATCGTCATCTAGGACTCTATCGTGGCCATCGCTCCGCTGGACAATTCGCTGTACGCCGACCCGACCAGTCTCGGCGCGCTCAAGCGGCAGGCCGCGGCCGGGTCACCCGAAGCGCTGCGCGAGACTGCCAGGCAGTTCGAAAGTCTGTTCACGACGATGATGCTGAAAAGCATGCGCGACGCAACGCCGGGCGATTCCCTGTTCGGCAGCGACCAGCAGGATTTTTACCAGGACATGTTCGACCAGCAGATGTCCTTGCAGCTTTCGAAGGGCAAGGGACTGGGCCTGGCCGATATGCTGGTGCGCCAGCTGATGCAAGGCGCAGGCAAGGTTTCTGAACCGGCCGCGAATCCCGCCGTGCAGGATGGCGCAGAGGTTACGGCCGGGAACTCGTGGCCGCCGAAGACGCAAGGTGAATTCGTGCAGGCCATCCTGCCTGCGGCAACCGCCGCCGGTCGCGCGTTGGGAGTGGATCCCGCGACTGTCATCGCGCACGCGGCGCTTGAAACTGGCTGGGGCAAATCCGCGCCGGTAGGTGCTGATGGACGCCCCAGCTTCAACCTGTTTGGCATCAAAGCAGGCGGCAGCTGGAAAGGTGATGTTGCCAACGCCGCCACGCACGAGTTCCAGGCCGGCGGCATGCGCAAGGTCAGCGCGGATTTCCGCAGCTATGCATCGCCGGAGGCTTCGCTGGGGGATTACGTAAAGCTGCTGCAAGGAAGTCCGCGCTACGCGGCGGCGCTGGGCACCGGCAGCGATGCGGCAGCTTATGCAAAAGCATTGCAGGACGGCGGCTACGCCACCGATCCGGATTATGCAGCGAAGCTTGCCGCGGTAGCCGCGAGACTCAAGGCACAGCCGGCGGTGCCGATAGATGTGACAGGCCCGGGTTCCGCGTGAACGCGATTGCTGCTGGCGAGGTTTTCTGATGGCTGACATGCTGAATGTAGCGGTTTCCGGTCTGCGGGCTTTTCAGCGCGCGCTGGAGACCACCAGTCACAATATCGCCAATTCTTCCACGCAGGGCTACAGCCGGCAGCGCGTGGAGATGGCGACGCAGGAACCGCAGCTGTTCGGCAGCTCGCCGGTGGGCAGTGGTGTGCTGGTCAAGAACATCAGCCGCTACAGCAACGACCTGTTGACCTCACAGTTGCAGCGCGCCTCGAGCAGCTATTCGCGTCTTTCCGCCTATGCCGACAAGGCTGGCGCTCTCAATAGCCTGTTTGCCAACAGCTCAACGGGTCTTGCTGCATCTCTGACACGTTTTTCAAATGCGCTGCAGGGCGTGGCCAACACGCCAACTTCCATCGCTGCACGACAGGTGCTGCTGTCGGAGGCAGAAGGGCTTACGACCAGGCTGCAGACCTATGAGCAGCGCCTGGGAGACCTGGAATCCGAGGTCAACCAGCAGCTGGGCCTGGAAGCCTCGTCGATCACGGGCATTGCCGCCAACATCGCGAAGCTGAACCAGGACATCGTCAGCGCGCAATCGCAGGCCGGACAGGCGCCCAGCGACCTGCTGGACGCGCGCGACCGGCAGCTGGCTGATCTCGCGTCGCGCCTCGATACCACCGTGATGCGTCTGGACGACGGCGGAATCAACGTTTTCGTGGGCAATGGCCAGCCATTGGTGCTCGGCGGCACCTCCGCCACCATCACGGCCAAAGCGGATGCCTTTGTGCCATCGCGGCTGACGCTGGCCTTCCAGACCACCGGCGGGTCCGTCGATATCGGCAATTCGCTGGGTGGCGGCAGCATAGGAGGATTGCTCGATTTCCGCCGCGAGCTGCTCGATCCGGCGCGCAACCAGATCGGCCAGATCGCGGTCGCGCTGACAGAAGTCACCAATGGCCAGCATCGCGAGGGCATGGACCTCGCCGGCAACATGGGCGGTGACCTGTTCGCTGTCGGCGCGGTGGAAGCGCTGCCGGCTCTGAGCAACAGCGGCTCGGTGACGGTGGCGGCCACGCGCACCGGCGCGGCAGCGCTGGATCCTTACGACTATGTGCTGCGCTACAACGGCAGCGGCTGGAACATGCAGCGCGCGGACACCGGCGCGGCGGTGAGTTTCACCGGCACGGGCACCGGCATTGACCCCATTGTGGCCGGCGGCGTTTCGATTGTGCTCAGCGGCACCCCTGCATCCGGCGATCGTTTCCTGGTGCGCCCCACCGCCGGCGCCATTCGTGGCATGGACGTGCTGATCAGTGATCCATCCAGTGTTGCAGCCGCGGCTCCGATCCGTTCCGCCGCCGCAGTGACCAATACTGGAACGGCGGCGATTTCGGCCGGTGAGGTGCTCGACGCGGCCAATGCGCAGCCGCGCAGCACGGTGACCCTGCAGTTCATCGACGCCACGCATTATTCAGTCAATGGGGTGGGCAGCAACCTGTACACGCCAGGCTCCGATATCGACATCAATGGTTGGCGCGTGCAGATCAGCGGCACGCCGGTGACGGGCGACAGTTTTTCCGTTGCCGACAATGTCGGCGGCAAGGGCGACAACCGCAATGCGCTGGCGCTGGCATCGGCCCTGTCACGCGGTGTGCTGTCCGGTGGCACCCAGTCGCTCAACGCCGCGGTGACGCGCTTCATCGGTTCGGTGGGCGTGGCAACCAGTCAGGCCAATAGCAGCCTGGACGCGCAGAAGGTCATCTACGACGACAGCTTGTCCGCCGTGGATGGAGTTTCCGGCGTCAATCTCGACGAGGAGGCGGCGAACATGCTGCGCTTCCAGCAGGCCTACCAGGCGGCGGCACAAATGATCCGCGTCACGCAGACCCTGTTTGATTCCGTGCTCGAGGCGACACGACGATGATCAACCGGATGTCATCGGCCGGCCTGCATGCCGCGGCCGCCAGCCAGATCACGCGGCAACAGAGCCTGCTGGCGAAGACTCAGTCGCAGGTGGGCTCAGGCCTGCGCATCCAGACGCCGGCGGACGATCCCGTCGCCATGATGCGCATTCTCTCCATGGAGCAGAACCGCGCCGGCCTGGAACAGTACGAGAAGAATTCGAACATCCTGGCCAACCGGCTCAGCCTCGGCGAACAGGCGCTGGCCGATGCCACCACGCTGCTGCAGGATGTGCGCGAGCGCACCATCCAGGCCAACAACGGTGCGCTGGATGAATTGGCACGCCGCTCCATCGCCACGGACATCCGGGCGCGCGCGCAGGAGTTGATTGACATCGCCAATCGTCGCGATGGTAACGGCGAATATCTGTTTGCCGGATTTTCCAGCGAAACGCAGCCATTCTCGCGTACAGCGGCGGGCGTGGTGTACGCCGGGGACCAGGGAGTGCGCAGCCTGCAGATCGGCGCCGACCAGCGCGTCGCCGATGGGTTCTCCGGCACCGACCTGTTTCTGCGGATTCCCGAAGGCAACGGCGCGTTCGTTACCGCCACTGGCGTACACAATGGCACCGGCGCCATCGATAGCGGTCACATAGTGAACGCAGCTGCGTGGACTTCCAGCAGCTATAGCCTGAATTTCACATCGGGCACGACCTGGGAAGTGCGTGATCCGCTCGCCAATCTGGTGGCCAGCGGCAACTATGTGGATGGCTCGGCCATCGCTTTCAACGGCGCGGAAGTGGTCGTGACAGGCCAGCCGGTGACTGGCGACAGTTTCACCGTCGCTCCTGCCACCAGCAAGGATGTATTCCGGATGCTGGATGATCTGGCCCGCAGCCTCGAGACCGCAGGTCCCAACGCTTCGGGAAAGTCGCTGGTCAGCACCGCCGTGGCGGCGGGACTTACGCAGATCGACCAGGCACTGGACCATCTCATCAACACCCGCGCTGTGGTCGGCACCAGGCTTAATACAGTGGACAACGCGCAGGCTGCGCGCGACGAGGCGGACGAGCAGCTGCAGGGTTCGATCGGCAAGCTGCGCGACCTGGACTACGCCGAGGCAATCAGCCGCATGAACCAGCAGCTGACGGGCCTGCAGGCGGCGCAGGCCGCCTACACGCGGATCGCCCAGCTGTCGCTGTTCAATTTTTTGTGAACAGGCGCCCATTTTTTAAACCCCCATGGAGCGGGGCACTCAAGAAGCAGCCGCAGGCACCGATACATGATCTGAACAGCGAAACGGCGGGTCGAAGACCGACCGACGCACCCGCCGGCAGGATTGCCGGGATGAAGTCGATAGTTTTAATTTAAGGAGCATTTTCCATGGCATTGTCGATCAACACCAACGTGCTGTCGCTGAACGCGCAGCGCAACCTGTCGAGCTCGGCCGCACAGCTGGCGACTTCCCTGCAGCGCCTGTCTTCGGGCTTGCGCATCAACAGCGCCAAGGACGATGCGGCTGGTCTGGCCATCAGCGAACGGTTCACCACGCAGATCCGCGGCCTGACGCAGGCTGCCCGCAATGCCAACGACGGCATTTCGCTGGCGCAGACCACGGAAGGCGCGCTGAGCGAGCTGACCAACAACCTGCAGCGTATCCGCGAACTCGCGGTGCAGTCTGCCAACTCCACCAACTCGGCCAGCGACCGCGCGGCCCTGGACCAGGAAGTGCAGCAGCGCCTGGCGGAAATTGACCGCATTGCGACGCAGACCTCCTTCAACGGCCAGAAGGTGCTCGACGGCTCGTTCGGCACGGCGCAGTTCCAGGTCGGCGCCAACGTCGGCGAGACGATCTCCATCGGCTTGAACACCAGCGCCAGGACTTCGGCCCTGGGCTCGTATGTCAACCAGGCCAGCAACTACGCCGCCACCGTCACCCCGAGCTCTGTCACCACTACGGGTACCTACACCGCGGTTGCCGGCACTCTGGCTTTCACAGGCGTGGACAACAACGGCATCGCCGCGAGCACGCTGGCCCTCAACGGCACGTCGATCGGCAACTCCGCGTTGTTTATCGGCACGGCCACTGGCCAGGGCAACACCAGCGCCTACGCCAAGGCTGCCGCGATCAACGGTTCCAACATCAGCGGCGTTTCGGCTTCGGCGACCAACACGGTGACGCTGGCCGCGACGGCCACCGGCACGGCTGGCGTCAGCGACTTCCTCAAGCTGACCACCAGCGCGGGCACCTCCACACTGGCGTACTCGCTGACGATCAACGGTCAGGCCGTGCTGAACGCTTCGGGTGACACGAGCATTGACACCGCTGTGACCGCGATCAACTCATGGTCGACCACCACGGGTGTTGTCGCGTCGAAGACAGGTGCGGGCGCACTGCAGCTGTATGCTGCCGACGGCCGCAACATTGCTGTCACCGAGAATGCCTCTACGGGCACGGCCGGCGCTGGTAACACTTCGACGACTGCTTCGGTATTCGGATCAAACGTGTCGGCCGCGAACACAGCCTCCGCCAAGATCCAGACCCTGCAGTACAACGGCCAGCTCACCTTGCAGTCGTCCGGCTCTGTTGCGGTAACCGCCTCGGGCGGCGGCAACGCGACCAACATCGGCCAGACGTCTGGCACTACGGTGCTGACCGCGACGAGCAACCTGGCGGCCGTGAGCGTGACTTCGACGGCAAACGCCAACAGCGCGCTGCTGTCGGTGGATGCGGCGCTGACCGCGGTCAGCTCGCTGCGCAGCACGCTGGGTTCGATTCAGAGCCGCTTCGAATCGACGATTACCAGCCTGCAGACGGCGACAGAGAACCTGTCGGCTTCACGCAGCCGCATCCTCGACACAGACTTCGCGGCCGAAACCGCGAACCTGACGAAGGCGCAGATCCTGCAGCAGGCTGGCACTGCCATCCTGGCGCAGGCGAATGCCTCTTCCCAGAGCGTGCTGTCGCTGCTGAAGTAGTAGCGTCTTAACCCCTGGGCGGCGGATGGGGAAACTCGTCCGTCGCCGACAGGAGGGGAGACTGAATGGATATCGATGTAGTAAGGGCCCTGACGCCGGTCTCTGGCCCTTCGTCAAGCACTGACCGGAATGCATCAGCCGCGGGGACCATGGGTCCGGCCGCGGCTCCTGCCGTTGTGGCGCCGCCGCGTGTGCCGCAGATTGATACCGAAGCGATCGCCCGCCGGCTGCAGGATTTCCTGCAGTCATCGGATCGCGACATCGAGTTCCGCGTTGATGCCGATACCGGCACGCAGGTCGTTACAGTACGAGATGCCACCACCGGCGACATCATCCGGCAGATGCCCGGTGAAGAGGTGTTGCGTGCATTCAAGAACCTTGATTTGAACCACGGCGCAATTTTCGACGCGGTGATCTGAGACCATACGCGCACATGGCAGCCATCACCTCCAGCGGCATCGGTTCAGGTCTCGACGTCAATTCGATTGTGAAGCAGCTGGTTGCTGCCGAGCGCGCGCCCCAGGATGCGCGGCTGACGAAACTCGATACCAGGCTGACCACCGAGTTCACGGCATTGAGCCAGCTGAAAGGATCGATGGCAGCCTTCCAATCGGCTCTGTCTGGCCTCAAGGATGCGAGCACGCTCATCGGCCGCAAGGCCGCACTTAGCGATGACAAAAACCTCACTGCGGCGGCGTCCAGCACTGCAACAGCGGGCGTCTACAGTGTGGAAGTCGTGCAGCTGGCAACCGCGGCGCGGCTGAAATCGAACCCATTCCTCAGCGGCCCCACCGCCGTTGTCGGCACGGGCACGCTGACCCTGTCCATGGGCGGGGCGGCATTCAACGTCACCATCGATTCCAGCAACGAGACGCTGGCCGGCATCCGCGATGCCATCAACAAGGCTGCGACCAATACCGGTGTGCATGCCACCATCCTCACGGGAGTGGATGGCAGCCGGCTGATCCTCACCGGTGACAAGACCGGCGCGGCCAGCTCCGTAAAGGTCACCCAGACAGGCACGCTTACCCAGCTGGTCTACGATCCGCCGAATCCTTCCACGCTGACCTCCATTGACGCGCAGGATGCCATCGTCAATATCTCGAGCGTGGTGGTGCACAGCGCCACCAATTCGGTGTCGGGCGCGATTGACGGCGTCACGCTGACGCTGAAGAAGGAAGCGCCGGGCACGATCGAGACATTGACCGTGGCCAATGACGATGCGGCCGTGCAGGGCAAGGCCAATGCATTCGTCAGTTCGTACAACGCGCTGGCCAGCCAGATTGCGACGCTGCGCAACTATGATGCCTCGACAAAAAAGGCCGGGCCCCTGCTCGGCGATGCCCTGCTGCTGAAGATCGAGACGCAGCTGCGCCGCACGATCAGCAACGCGGTGACCGGTGCCACCGACCCCTACACTTCGCTGCCCAGCGTCGGCATTGCGTTCGGCACAGATGGCAAGCTGGCCCTGGACACGACCAAGTTCCAGGCAGCAATGAACGCCAACTCCACGGCGGTGAGCACGCTGTTTGGTTCGACGAACGGCGTCGCTGCGCAGCTGAGCAAATTCCTGGAAGCTGAGCTTGCATCGACCGGCGGCATAGCCTCGCGAACTGCCGTCAACGCGACACAGCGCAAGGATCTGGTCGCGCGCTCAGAGGCACTGAATGCGCGCATCCAGGTGATCCAGGCGCGCTACCTGAAGCAGTTCACGGCGCTGGATTCACTGCTGTCGAACATGCAGTCCACGTCTTCCTATCTGACGCAGCAGCTGGCGCAGTCCACGAATATCGCCAAGAGCGCGGGCACGTAATAATCCCGGCTTGGGGCCGCACTCAAGTCTTCGCGAATGATGCCGTTAAGCTCCTTGTACCAATGGAGTTTGACGTATGTCCGCGTATTCCCGCAGTGCCAGTCTGGCGGCGTATCAGTCGGTGGCGGCTCATGGTGGAGTCGCGGCGGCCGATCCGCACGGCCTCATCACCATGCTCATGGACGGCGCGCTGCAGCGACTGGCCGCTGCCCGAGGCGCCATCGAACACGGCGCCCTGGATTCCAAGAGCCGTCTGATCCACAAGGTGGTGGAGATCATCGACGAGCTGCGGGCCAGCCTTAATTTCGAGGCGGGCGGCCAGATCGCGGCCAACATGGCCGATCTCTACGACTATTCCAGCCGGCAGCTGCTGCGGGCCAGCCTCGAGAACCGTGCCGACCTGCTGGACGAGGTGGGCCACCTGCTGCGCGAAATCCGCAGTGCCTGGATCCAGATTCCGGTCCGGCGGCCGTGATGGCCAGGGCCGGACGGCGGGCGGCACAGCGTTTGCTAGTACAGGGTGTAATAGCGTCAACAATGCAGCTGGTGCGGCAGGTCCGTGACGGCCGTGAGGCACCGGTGGTGCGCGGGTTGATGCTGGATAGGCGGCGAATGCTGGAGGAGGCGCTGGAAACCGCGCCAGAACTGCCGGGATCCATGCGGGCCCTGCAGGCGGCAATCGTCGAATCGGACCGCACGCTGGAGGCGCTGCTCGGATAGGCGCATTTCGGCACGAGGAGTGTCATGTACGAAGGCGTTGATACCGTGGTGCTGCAGAACGAGCTGGCCTACCAGGACATGTTGCCGGTGGGATGGCGGCCCCTGCACACAGCGCTGGACCTGGCAGCCGTGACCAGCCTGGCAGACAACAACGTGCGGATCCTGCAGGTTTGCGCAGCCATTGAAGAGCAGGGCGCGGTGGAAAAAAAGGACGATAAATCCCTGCATTCCGCCGACCTGATGCGGTTGGAAGTGAAAATGAACCTGCTGCTGGATCTGGTGGGGCAATTGCTTGCCGCTGCGCAGCCGCGGCCGCCGGCAACGGTTATCCGCTTCAATGCACTGGGCGGGGTGTGGAAAAGCCTCACGCCGCTGCGGGTGGGGGAGCGGGGACTGCTGGACATCTATCTGCGCGACAGCCTGCCGCGACCGATCACGCTGGTGGCCAATATCACGCAGGTCGCAGACGGTCAGGTGCGGGCGTCTTTTGCACCGCCGGGTGAGGCCGCAGCCGATCTGATTGAAAAACTGGCATTTCGCCGTCACCGCCGCCAGGTGGCCGGCGTGCGGCAGCCTCGTCGTAGCGGAAGTGAGACCGGCATCACGCGCATGCGCGATTGACCGTTGCAGTGCGTCACTTTTCTGACGGTGCCAGCCTGTAAGAATCTGCTCCAACAAGAAGACGAACGCAGGGACGCATGGCATCCGCAGAAGCAGAAGTACTGAACACGATCCACATGGCGCGTGGCCCCACCGGCCAGTCCAGTGCCATCAGGCAAATAGTCTCGCTGATCGAGCAGGTCGCCATCCATGAATCCAGCGTGCTGGTACTTGGCGAATCAGGCACCGGCAAGGAAGTGGTGGCGCGCGCGATCCATCATTCCAGTCCGCGGCGCAATCGCCCCTTCATTGCGGTGAACTGCGGCGCAATTCCGGCGGAGCTGCTCGAAAGCGAATTGTTCGGACACGAGAAGGGCGCATTTACCGGCGCCGTCGCCACGCGCAAGGGAAGATTCGAGCTGGCCGAAGGCGGTACGCTGTTCCTCGACGAGATCGGCGACATGAGCCTGCCGATGCAGGTCAAGCTGCTGCGGGTGCTGCAGGAGCGCGTTTGCGAGCGCCTGGGCAGTGCGCTGCAATACAAGTGCAATGTGCGCATCGTCGCCGCCACGCACCGCAATCTCGAGGAATCCATCACGCGCGGTGCGTTCCGCGAAGACCTGTTTTACCGCTTGAATGTGTTCCCGATTGAAATGCCGTCGCTGCGCACCCGCATCGACGACCTGCCGACATTGATCCGTGATTTCGCCGACATGAACGTAGCGGCTGGCCGCCAGCGCGTGCAGTTTTCCGCCAACGCGCTGGATTGCCTGGTGCGCTACAGCTGGCCCGGCAACGTGCGCGAGTTGGGCAATCTCATTGAGCGGCTGTCCATTCTCTGCGCCGGACGGCTGGTTACCGCGGCGGACCTGCCGCCGCGCTACCGGCCGCGCGACTGGACTCCAGCGCCCGAGGCCGACCTGATTCCCGCAGTGCTGCCGGTGGCGGACGCAATGCCGCCTGCAGCGTTGCCACAGTCCGCGCCGTCGGCAGAAATCACCGAGAGGGAAGCGCTGTTGCTGCTGGATGATGCGCCTGTGGGCGGCACGATCTTGCCGCCCACAGGCATTGACCTGCGCGCGTATGTGGCCGGCATCGAGGAGTCGCTCATCCGGCAGGCGCTTGACCGCTCCAGCGGCATCGTGGCGCAGGCCGCGCGTCTTCTTGGGCTGCGCCGCACGACGCTGGTCGAGAAGCTGCGCAAGTTCGACATCCGCGCGGTCGACGATTCAGAGGAATAACTGCGGTTTTTGTGATCGGCTTCACGCGGCAGGCAGCCGCTCGCCGGCACGGATATTGCTCTTATCCGTGGCATGCAGAATGTAAACGAAACTCTGACGCCGGTTCGTGAGCCGGTGATCGTCGATGCGGTGACCCGCGCGCTCTATGCGCTGGCTGCCCGGGTGGCCACCACCGACTGCACCGTGCTTATCGGCGGTGACTCGGGCACGGGCAAGGAAGTGCTGGCGCGATTCATCCATGACCGGTCGGCGCGTTCCGCACAGCCTTTTGTCGCGATCAACTGCGCAGCCATCCCCGAAAACATGCTGGAAGCCATGCTGTTCGGCTATGAGCGCGGCGCGTTTACCGGCGCCACGGCTGGACATGCCGGCAAGTTCGAGCAGGCCCAGGGCGGCACGCTGCTGCTGGATGAGATCACCGAAATGCCGCTGTCGTTGCAGGCCAAGTTGCTGCGCGTGCTGCAGGAACGCGAGGTGGAACGGCTGGGCGCCCGCACGATGTTCAGCCTGAATGTGCGCGTGCTGGCCACCACCAACCGCGACCTGCGCGCGGAAGTGAAGGCGGGCAGGTTCCGCGAGGATCTCTACTACCGGCTCTGCGTGTTTCCGCTGGCCATTCCGGCGCTGCGCGAGCGGCGCGATGATGTGCTACCGCTGGCCATGCGCGTGCTGGAAATGCGCAGCCAGCCCGGTCAGCGCATTCCTGCACTGTCGGCCGATGCCGCGCAGCTGCTGCTCTCGTACAACTGGCCGGGAAACATCCGCGAGCTGGACAACCTGCTGCAGCGGGCGATGATCCTGGCCAATGGTCCTGTGATAGAGGCCGCGCATGTCCGTCTGGATGTACAGCGGGATGTCACACCGCAGCGTGCTCCAGTGCCGGTGACCGAGATTGGCCAGGCACTGCGCGGTTCGCTGCGCGCCACCGAGCAAAGCATCCTGATGGAAGCCCTGCGTGGCGGTCAGAGCCGCACGCGGGTTGCCGAACAGCTTGGTATCAGCCCGCGCACGCTGCGTTACAAGCTGGCGCAGCTGCGCTGCGCCGGCGTCGATGTGCCTGTGGCTGGTTAAGGAGCAATGCGCAAATGAGCAACATGCAGATCGATGGGGTGCTGGCGCAGATCCGCGCCCTGCAGCAGCAGACGAAGATCGGCAATACGTCGCCGCTGCGCAGCGCCGAAATGGGCGGCGCAATGGGCGTTGCGGGCGGGTCCCAGGTGAGCTTCGCCAATGTGCTGAAGCAGGGGCTGGACCGCGTCAATGAATCACAGTTGCAGGCCTCGAACCTCGCCACGCGTTTTGAGCGCGGCGATTCGGGCGTGGAACTGTCACAGGTCATGATCGAATCCCAGAAGGCCAGTGTGTCTTTCAGGGCTACGGTCGAGATCCGCAATCGCCTGGTCAATGCGTACCAGGACATCATGAACATGCCGATTTGAGGCGAGGCTGATCGATGAGCAACGAAGCTACACAGATGAATGCGCCCAGCGGCGGGATCGCCGGGCTGAGACCGATGCTGCTGTTGCTGGGAGTGGCCGTGGCAGTCGCCGCCGGAGTGGGCATCGCTCTGTGGTCGCAGGAGCCCACATACAAGCTGCTGGCTCCGAACCTGGCCGATGCGGACCTGGGCGAAGTGACGGCGTCGCTGAACCAGGCCGGCATCCTCTACAAGATCGATGGCAGTTCGGTGCTGGTGCCCGCCGACCGTTATGCGGATGCACGCATGAAAACCGCTGGCAAGGGCCTGAGCGCCGCGGGCGGCTTTGCCAGCCTGGAAAAGGATCCGGGTTTCGGCGTCAGCCAGTTCATGGAGAACGCCCGCTACCAGCATGCATTGCAGCAGGAGCTGGAACAGGTGATTGCCGGCCTCGACTCCGTGCAACAAGCCAGCGTGATCCTGGCGGTGCCGCAACAGTCGGCATTCGTGCGCGACCGCCGGAGGGTGAGTGCCTCGGTGACGCTGCAGCTTCGCGCCGGCCGTCGGCTGGATCGCGAGCAGGTCAATTCCATCGTGAACCTCGTGGCCTCGAGCGTTCCGGAGCTGACGGCAGATGAAGTGACGGTGGTCGACAGCCAGGGGCGCCTGTTGTCGTCGCCGGACAAGAACAATGAATTCGCCGCGCGCGACCAGCAGCTGGATCTGGCGCGTCGCATGGGCGATGAGTACTCACAGCGCATCGAGTCGCTGCTGACGCCGTTGCTGGGTCCGGGACGCGTGCGGGCTTCGGTGGTCGCGCAGTTGGAGATGTCGACGACCGAAGAGGCGCGCGAGCAGTACAAGCCGGACAGCCAGGTGGTGCGCAGCGAGCAGACCAGCGAAGAACAGAGCCGTAGTGGCGCAGGCGCGCAGGGAGTGCCCGGTGCGCTGACCAACCAGCCGCCCGAGGGCGGCACCGTGCAGCCGCCGGGCGCAGCCACCGCAGCCAAAGCCGCGCCCGCCGCGGACGCGACGCAAGCCGCTGCTGCGCCGGGCAATGCATCGAAGCAGGCCACCCGCAACTATGAGATCGACCGCACAGTGGCCTATACGCGCCAACCGGCGGGCCGGTTGCAGCGTCTTTCCGTGGCAGTGCTCATCGACAATCTGCGCAGCACTGCGGCCGATGGCAAGGTGACCGAGACGCCCATCAATGAAGAACAGCTCGGACGCATCAACACACTGGTGCGCGACGCAGTCGGATTCGACGAAGCCCGCGGCGACCGCGTGTCGGTGATCAACCAGAGTTTCCTGCCGGAAGCGGCCGCGGCTGCGCCCGAACTTGCAAAGGCCTCGCTGTGGGACAAGCCGCTGGTGCGCGACATCGTGAAGCTGGTCGCAGGTCTCGTAGTGCTGGTGCTGCTGCTGCTGCTCGTGGTGCGGCCGCTGGTGAAGAGCCTGTCCGCCGCGGCGAAGCAATTGATGGAGCCGCCACGGCTGGCCGCCGCGGGCGCAGGAGGCGCGGAGAGTGGCGCCGCGAGCAGGCCGGGCACTGCGATCGCGTATGAACAGCAGATCGCACAGGCACGCAGCCTCGTCGCCAAAGATCCCGCGCGCGTGGCGCAGGTCGTGAAGGAATGGGTGCAAAAGGATGAATAGGAGCAGTCGTGGCGCAGCTTGAGTTTTCGGCGGGCAATCATGAAATCACGGTACAGCCGTGGAATGCGCCAGCGATTGGCGGCGTTGCAGGTGCCACTCGTGGTGCGCGAAGGCTTGAGGACATGCACGGCGGTGAGCGACGCGCCTGGCAGGAGGCGGAGGCGGCCGGCAGGGCAGCGGGTCTCGCCGCGGTCCGCGCAGAGAACGAGGCGCGCGAGCGGCAGCTGACAGAGGCTTCGCGCACGCTGGAATCGGCGCTGCAGTCGCTGTCCCGGCCGTTGGCCCAGCTGGACGATGCCGTGCATGGCCAGATCGCAGAGCTTGCCACGTTGCTGGCGCGCGCCCTGTTGCGGCGCGAACTGCGGACCGAACCCACGCAGATCATCGGCATCGTTCGCGATACTGTCGCGCTGCTGCCGGCGAGCGCGCGTGGCGTGCGCGTGGTGCTGCATCCCGAGGACGCAGCGCTGGTCCGCGAAAGACTGAGCGTGACCGGGCCGGAGCAGGCCTGGGCCATCATCGATGACCCCGTGCTGTCGCGCGGTGATTGCCGCGTGCATACCGACTACGCGCAGATCGATGCGCGGATCGAAACACGACTCAACGAAGCATTGGCATTGCTGCTCGGCGACGAGCGCGACGCCCAGCGCATGGATCCTGCGACATGACAGCGCTCCGCCATTCCGTCACCCCATGGCAACAGCAGCTGCAAAGATCAATTCGCGCGGCGGCCAACCTGCCACCGCCCCCCGTTGAAGGCCAGTTGTCGCGCATGGTCGGGCTGACGCTGGAAGCGACAGGCTGCCAGGCCGCCATCGGCGATCGCTGCGAGGTCATGGCAAGCGACGGCATTTCCATTGAGGCCGAAGTGGTTGGCTTCGCTGGTGACCGGCTGTTCCTCATGCCAACCGGTGATGTTCAGGGCATCAAGCCCAGTGCCCGCGTGATTCCACGCCCAGGCGCGGGCTACGTGCGCGTCGGTCCCGAACTGCTGGGGCGGGTCATCGATGCGGCAGGTGAGCCGCTGGATGGACGCGGCCCCATTTATGCCGAGGATCGCGCGCGGCTGGCCGGCGTGCCCATCAATCCGCTGCTGCGCGCGCCGATCGAGCGCACGCTTGATGTGGGCGTACGCGCCATCAATGCGCTGCTGACGGTGGGCCGCGGCCAGCGCATCGGCCTGTTTGCAGGCTCGGGTGTCGGCAAGAGCGTGCTGCTCGGCATGATGGCGCGCTATACCGAGGCGGATGTGATCGTCGTCGGACTGATCGGCGAGCGCGGCCGCGAAGTAAAGGAATTCATCGACCGCATCCTGGGAGAAGAAGGACGCGCAAGGTCGGTGGTGGTGGCCGCTCCCGCGGACAGTCCACCGCTGATGCGCATGCACGGCGCCTCGATGGCCACCGCCATCGCCGAGTATTTCCGCGACCAGGGCCAGAACGTCCTGCTGATCATGGATTCGCTGACGCGCTATGCGCAGGCGCAGCGCGAAATCGGGCTCGCCATCGGTGAAGCGCCGGCCACCAAAGGATATCCGCCGTCGGTATTTGCACGGCTGCCCCAGCTGGTCGAGCGCGCGGGAAACTCCTCGCCGGACCGCGGCTCGATCACGGCTTTTTACACCGTGCTCACCGAAGGAGATGACCAGCAGGATCCCATCGCGGATGCGGCGCGAGCCATTCTCGACGGACACATCGTGCTGTCACGCCGCATGGCCGAAGCAGGGCAATACCCTGCCATCGATGTGGAAGCCTCGATCAGCCGCGTGATGCATGACATCGTTCCTGCAACGCAGCTGCAGCAGGCGCGGCGCCTGAAGCAGTTGCTCTCGACCCATGAACATCATCGCGACCTGATTGCCATCGGCGCGTACCAGGCCGGTTCGGATCCGCGCGTGGATGCATCAATCGCGGCGCAGGGCGGCATCAGGGAATTCCTGCACCAGGATCTGCATGTGCGCGTGTCGCTGACGGACAGCGTGCAGCAGCTTGATGCCCTGATCGGTGCCGCGTGATGAAACGCTCGCAACGCCTGGCGCCGGTGCAGCAGGTTCTGGACGGAACCGAACGCGATCGTGCCCGTGAAATGGGCACGGCGCAGCGCAGTCTCGGCGCGGCTGAGCTGCGCCTGCAGGAGCTGCAGAACTACCACGCCGAGTACCTGAAAGCGTTTCAGCGGACTGCCGCGGCGGGCGGCAATGCGCTGGCACTGCGTGATTTCCAGATCTTTCTCGGCAAGCTTGAAGAGGCGATTCGCCAGCAGGAGCAGATCGTCTACGGGGCGCGTCAGGGCGTGGCGGGAAGCACCAGGCTATGGCAGTCCGCCGCGCGGCGCGTGAAGGCCGTGGAATCGGTGGTGGACAAGTGGCGGGGTGACGAACATCGCCACGAGAGCCGGCTTGAACAGAAGGACACGGATGAACATGCGCAGCGCCGACCGGCGCGCGCAGCAGAGAGGGAAACATGATGGAAACAGCAGCAGGTTCGATCAGTACGTTGCCATTGCAGCTGGCACAGTTGCCGGCGGACCCGTTGACGCCAATGTTGGTGGAAGGAGCGGATTTCACGGCAGTCCTCGCTGCTGCCTGCGCCGCGGAGCCGGACACCAGCGTGCCCGAGGACATGCAGTCCGCGGCCGCCATGGCCTGGCTCGCCGGCATGCTGATGGTAGACAGGCCGGCCGTGCCGCCGCCTGCTGCCGACGCAGTGGAAGACTCGGCTGAGGCCTTGCTTGCCACGAGCCTGCAGGCAGTTGAGCCCGCACTGGCCGATGCAGCACCCATCGATGTACTCAAGGAGATGCAGGCCAGTGCCCAGCAAGGGCAGGTGGCAACAGAAGTCGCAACCGTTGCGAAACCTCTGGCGCTGTGGAAAGCATTCGGCGCCATCGCCCGGGATATTCCGGCCGCCGCGCAGGGTGATACGCGGCCTGCCGACATGGCGACACCCGCCATGAATTCCGCTGTGGCAGTTGCCCCGACCGTGACGGCCGACCGGTTCATCAGTGCCCTGGTGGAGCGTGCGTCGCTGATGTCGGCCGCCGACGCCGATCAGCCTGCCATCCCGAGTCCGGCGCTCTACACCAATACCCGCGATGCCAGCGTCGGCGCTGCCGCGCAGACTGTCGTGCCTGCGCAGACGATTCATGCACCGGTGGGATCACCCCGCTGGGCGAACGAGCTTGGCTCCCACCTGATGACGATGTCCAGGCACGGGCAGCAGGAAGGATCACTGAGTCTCACGCCCGAACATCTCGGTCCGGTCGAAGTGCGAATCAGCGTGGCGGAAGACACCACCAGCGTCTGGTTCGGTGCCCAGAATGCCGAAACGCGCGCCGCATTGACCGATGCCATGCCGCGACTGCGCGAAATGTTCACGGCATCCGGACTTGCCTTGGGGCATGCCGGTGTGTCGCATGAGATGCCGCGCCAGGACGCGCGTCGCAGCGAGGCACCCGCCTCTGGCGGTTCCCTGAATTCCGCTGCCGCGGAGTCCGCGGCGGCGCCGGTTGCACGCCGCATCAGCGTGGGGTTGCTCGACACCTGGGCCTGACGATTTCCCGTCGCAGGCCTTGCACCTGTGCGCCAGGTCACAGAGCGACAACGCAGAAAAATCCATATGGATCAGTCGCATAACCACCAGGTGAAATCTCTGGCACAGGCCTTGCTCTTTCCTCGGGCATCCGTCACCAGAGGCCTGATCCCATGTCCGACGCCAAGTCCGCCGCAGCTGAACCTCCGAAGAAGAAGTCCAGCAAGAAACTGCTGATCATCATCGCGTCCGCTGTGGTCGTGCTCGCAGGCGGCGGCGCAGGCGCCTATTTTGCGTTTGCCGGCAACACTGATGCGAAGCAGGACGCGGGGAAAAAGCCCGAGCACGTGGCCAAGGCACCTGGCCAGTTCGTGACGCTGGATCCGCCTTTTGTCGTCAACTTCGGCGCAGGCAGTTCGGTGCGCTTTCTGCAGATCGCAGTGCAGCTGATGACCCGCGACCCGCACATGGTCGAATTCCTCCAGCACAACACACCGATCATCCGCAATGACCTGCTGCTGCTGTTCGGCAACAAGCAGGTGGAAGAGGTTTCCACCAACGAAGGCAAGGAAGCGCTCCGCGCGGCCGCGCTTGAAGCGGTGCGCAAGATCATTTCATCCGAAGGCGAGAAGCCCGAAGGGCTGGAAAACGTCTTCTTCACCAGCTTCGTGATGCAGTAAGGGCCGTCCATGAGCAGCGATAACAAACCGGACCCAATGCAAGTCTCAGCGGCCGCCATGGATGATCAGCGTGCCGCCGGTGACGTGAACCTGGATGTCATTCTCGACGTGCCGGTGACGCTGTCGCTGGAAGTCGGGCGCACGCGGCTGCCGATCCGCAGTCTGCTGCAACTGAACCAGGGGTCGGTGGTGGAGCTCGAACGCGCCGCCGGTGAACCGCTGGATGTATTCGTGAACGGCACGCTGGTGGCGCACGGCGAAGTGGTGGTGGTGAACGAGAAGTTCGGCATCCGCCTCGTCGATGTCATCAGCCCCGCCGAACGCATCCGCAAACTGCGTTAGGCGAATGCACATGGTGAAAGCCATCACAAGGCTGTCGACGGTCGCCAGCTTTTTCATCCTGCACGTCGTGCATGCAGCCGATGCTCCCAAACCGGGGCGTTTCGCCGCACCCGAAGTCGCGGGAAGTCTTCCTTCAGGTGGCGCCAGCGGCATCGGTCAGGTGACGGTTGCGCTGGTGCTGGTGCTGGTAGCCGTGTTTGTCGTGGCGCTGCTGCTCAAGCGGCTGCGCGCGGTGACCGGCGCCGGCGCGAACGGTATCGAAGTGCTGGGGCAGGCCTCGCTGGGCGCCAAGGAGCGCGCCGTCATCATCCGCGTGGGTAACGAAAGGCTGCTGTTGGGCGTGGCCGCGGGACAGGTCAGCCTGCTGCAGAAACTGCCGCTGGAAATCACCGACAGCGAACCGCGTACTGCGGCCACTGCCGCGGAGCAGCGGCCCAGCTTCGGGGCACTGCTTCGAAAGAGTCTCGGTCGATGAGGCTGGCCCGCATCGCCAGAATTGCAGCTCCGCTGATGTGCCTGGCGTTCATGCTGCTGCCACAGATTGCGGCGGCAGCCGCACCAGGAATTCCGGCCGTGGTAGTGCAGGGCACGCCAGGCGGGCAAAGCTATTCTCTGACGCTGCAGCTGCTGATCCTGATGACGGCGGTCACGCTGCTGCCGTCGATCTTCCTGATGATGACCGCGTTCACGCGCATCGTGATCGTGCTGTCCATCCTGCGCCAGGCGATCGGCGCCGGGCAGGCGCCGCCGAACCAGGTGCTGATCGGCCTTTCGCTGTTCCTGACGTTCTTCGTCATGGCGCCGGTGGTGGATCAGATCAACACCAACGCGTTGCAGCCTTACATGGCCGGCAGCATCGAGACCACCGAGGCGTTACAGCGGGCAACCGGGCCACTGAAGCAGTTCATGCTCGGGCAGACGCGCGAGAGCGACATCGCCACCTTCGTGCGGATTTCCGGCGGCACCGGCTTTGACAAACCCGAGGACGTGCCGCTGTCGATCCTGGTGCCGGCATTCGCGACCAGCGAGCTGAAGACGGCTTTCCAGATCGGCTTTCTCATCTTCATTCCCTTCGTAATCATCGACCTCGTCGTGGCCAGCGTGCTGATGTCCATGGGAATGATGATGCTTTCCCCCGTGCTCATCTCGCTGCCATTCAAGATCATGCTGTTCGTGCTGGTGGATGGCTGGGCGCTGGTGATGGGCACGCTGGCCTCGAGCTTCTACAAGTAGGTACGCCATGAATCCCGACACCGTCATGACTGTGGGCACCCGCGCGCTGGAGGTCACGCTGCTGCTGTCGGCACCGTTGCTGGTGGTCGCGCTGGTCACAGGCTTGCTCATCGGCGTTTTCCAGGCGGCCACGCAGATCAATGAAATGACGCTGTCGTTCATCCCGAAGCTGGTGGCGATGGCCGCGACGCTGACGCTGGCAGGGCCGTGGATGCTGAAACTGATCGTGGGATATACGCGCGAGTTGTTCGAGAGCATTCCGGGTCTGGTCGGCTGAGCCGAAGGCCTCATGACCATTACCACCGGACAGCTCGAAGCCTGGATGGCAGCGTGGCTCTGGCCCTTCCTGCGAATCGGTGCCTGCCTGATGGTGGCGCCGCTGTTCGGCGCGCGTTTCGTGCCAGCCCGCTTGCGCATCGTGCTGGCCGGTGCGATCACGCTGATTGTCGCGCCCATGCTGCCGCCGCTGCCGGATGTCGCGCCGTTCTCCGGCGCCGGCATCGTCATCACGGTGCAGCAGCTGGTGATCGGAGTTGCTGTTGGCTTCGTGCTGCAAATCGTCTTCGACGCGCTGGCCATGGGCGGTCAGCTGCTCGCCAACACCATGGGCCTGTCGTTCGCCTTCAATGTCGATCCGCTGCGCGGCACGGGCACGCCGGTGCTTGGCCAGTTCTACACACTGATTGCAACACTGACCTTCCTGGCGCTGAACGGACACATCGCCATCATCCAGACGATGGTGGATGGATTCGGCACGCTGCCCATAGGCACCGCCGGGTTCGGCTCCGAGGGATTGTGGATGATCGCGCTGTACGGCAGCCAGTTGTTCAAGGGTGCATTGATGGTGGCGCTGCCGGGGCTTACCGCGCTGCTCATCGTCAACCTGGCCTTCGGTGTGGTGAGCCGTGCCGCGCCATCGCTGAATCTGTTCGCCATCGGCTTCCCGGTAACGCTGATCGGCGGCCTGCTGGTGGTGCTTGCCGGCCTGCCCGCGGTTCAATCCGGCTTTGTCACGCTGATGCGCGAGACGCTGGATTTTGCGCTGTCCCTGATGAAGGTGGGGTAGGCCATGGCCGAGACCGATCGCGAGGACCGCACCCAACCGGCAACCCAGAAACGCCTGGAGGATGCGCGTCGCGAAGGACGCATCCCGCGATCACGGGACTTGACCGCAGCGGCGGTGATGCTGACCGCCGGCATAGCCCTGCAGATGGTGGGCGAGTCCGTGGCGCGCAAGCTCGGCGGCATGATGAGTTTCGGTCTGGCGATTCCCCGCGAGCGGGTGTTCGACACTGGTGCGATGGCGCAGGCTTTCGGTGAGCTTTCATCGATGGCATTGCTGGCGATTGCGCCGGTGCTGTTGCTGACACTGGTGGCGGCGCTTGGCGCGCCGCTGGCCCTGGGTGGATGGTCGTTCAGCGGCAGCTCGCTGGCGCCGGATTTCTCGCGCCTGAACCCGGCCTCGGGATTGCAACGCATGCTGTCGCTGCGCTCGTGGGTGGAACTGGGCAAGGCGCTGGGCAAATTCGCTATCGTGGGCGGCGCCGGTGCGCTGGTGCTGTGGCTTAACCTCGATCAGCTGATGGGGCTCGGCAGCGAACCCATCCACGCGGCCATCGGACATTCCATGGCCGTGGCGGGCAAGGCGCTGATCGCGCTGACTGCGGCACTGGTGCTGATCGCCGCCATCGACGTGCCCTTCCAGCTCTGGCAGTACCACCAGGAAATGCGCATGACGCGCGCGGAGGTCCAGCAGGAGAATCGTGAATCCGATGGAGCCCCGGAAATGAAGGGCAGGATCAGGGCCCTGCAGCGCGAAATGGCCGAGCGCCGCATGATGGATGATGTCCCCAGGGCGGATGTGATCGTCGTCAACCCGACGCACTATGCCGTGGCGCTGCGTTATGACGAAAAGACCATGCGCGCGCCCACCGTGGTTGCGAAGGGCGTGGACCTCATGGCCGCCCGAATCCGTGAAGTCGCTTCCGAACACAAGGTGCCGATCTTCGAGGCGCCGCCGCTGGCCCGTGCCTTGCATCGCCATGCAGACATAGGTGACGAGATTCCGACAGGCCTGTATGTGGCCGTGGCGCAGGTGCTGACTTATATCTTCCAGCTCCGTGCCGCGACCCGCGACAGGCAGAGTCCGCCGCCCAAGCCTGCTATCGAGATGCCTGACGCCTGAAGAATATGGAACCGGTTCACACTTTCAAATTGCGCGACATCATGAAGAGCGGCATCGGCGTGCCGCTCGGCGTGCTCGCCATTCTTGCGATGGTGATCCTGCCGATGCCGCCACTGGCGCTCGACATCCTCTTCACCTTCAACATCGCGCTGTCGCTGGTGGTGATGATGGCGGTGTTCTATGTGGCCCGCCCGCTGGACTTCGGCGTGTTCCCGAGCGTGCTGCTGCTGGCCACCTTGTTGCGGTTGGCGCTGAATGTCGCCTCGACGCGCGTGGTGCTGATGCATGGTCACACCGGCACGGGCAGCGCCGGCAAGGTCATCGAGTCATTCGGTGAGTTCGTGGTCGGTGGCAACTACGCGGTCGGTGTGGTCGTGTTCGTCATCCTGACCATCATCAATTTCGTGGTGGTGACAAAAGGCGCCGGTCGCATTTCCGAAGTGACTGCGCGTTTTACCCTTGATGCCATGCCCGGCAAGCAGATGGCCATCGACGCCGATCTGAACGCCGGCCTGATCACCCAGGAGGAAGCCCGCACGCGGCGCTATGAAGTGCGCGCCGAAGCCGACTTCTACGGTTCGATGGACGGCGCCAGCAAATTCGCGCGAGGCGACGCCACCGCTGGCCTCATGATCCTGGTGTTGAACCTGGTGGGCGGTCTCGCCATCGGCGTCACGGCGCACGACATGTCGATGGGCGATGCCGCGCGCACCTACACGCTGCTGACCATCGGTGATGGCCTGGTGGCGCAGATTCCCGCACTGCTGCTATCCAGCGCAGTGGCCATCATCGTCACCCGCATGTCGCGCTCGCAGGACATGGGCGGCGAAATCAGCCGCCAGCTGTTTGCGCAGCCGAAGGCGCTGTACGTTGCCGCGGCTGTAATCGGCGTGATGGGCTTGGTGCCCGGCATGCCGAACATCGCCTTCATCGGCATCGCGGCGTTGTGCGCCGGCGCGGCCCGCATGCTGCAGAACAAGGCGGCGGAGTCCGCCCGCGCGGCGGCAGCTGCGGTTGCAAAGAATGAGGTGGCGCCCGTGGCGTCGCCGGAGTCGCATGAACTGAGCTGGGACGATGTGCGCCCGGTAGATCTGCTGGGTCTCGAGGTCGGCTATCGGCTGGTACCGCTGGTCGATACGAGGCAGGGCGGCGATCTGCTGGCGCGCGTGAAGGGCGTACGCCGCAAACTCACCAGCGAGCTGGGATTCCTGGTTCCCGCCGTACACATCCGCGACAACCTCGAGTTCGCACCCACCGTCTATCGCATCAACATCGCCGGTGTGCCAATCGGCGACGGCGTGATCCATCCCGACCGTGACCTCGCCATCAATCCCGGCCGCGTGTTCGGCAAGGTCGCAGGCATCGAGACCACCGATCCGGCATTCGGCATGGAAGCGGTGTGGATCGAGGCCGGCGCGCGTGACCACGCGCAGACGCTGGGCTACACCGTGGTTGATCCCAGCACAGTGATTGCGACCCATTTGAGCCATCTGATCCAGTCGCATGCCCATGAGCTGCTAGGCCATGAGGAAGTGCAGCAGCTGCTAAATGGTGTGGCGAAAAACGCTCCCAAGATGATCGAGGATCTCGTGCCGCGCGTATTGCCGATGAGCACCGTGGTGCGCGTGCTGCAGGGGCTGCTGGCCGAACGTGTTCCGGTGCGCAACATGCGCACCATCATCGAGACGCTGGCCGAGCAGGCGCCACGCACCCAGGACCCGGCGCAATTGCAGGCAGCGGTGCGCGTGGCGCTTGGCCGCCAGATCGTGCAGGACCTTGCCGGCCTCAAGGATGAGTTGCCGGTCATCACACTGGAGAACGATCTCGAGCAGCTGCTGCAGGGATCGGTGAACGCTGCCAGCGGCGTTGGCCCGGGCATGGAACCCGGGCTTGCCGAACGGCTGCAGCAACGCCTCTCGGAAACCACCAAGCGCCAGGAAATGCTCGGCGAGCCTGCCGTGCTGCTGGTGCCACCGGCGTTGCGGACCACGTTGGCGCGCTTCGTGCGCGCAGCGGTGCCGGGGCTGCAGGTGCTGGCGTGGAACGAGATTCCGGATAACCGAAGAGTACGACTGGTTTCGGCAGTAGGTAGATAGAGAATGAAGATCAAGACATACAACGCCCCCGACATGCGCCAGGCCCTGCGGCTGGTGCGCGACGGCCAGGGACCGGACGCCATCATTCTTGCCTCGCGCCAACTGGCGCAAGGCGTGGAGGTGACGGTGGCCATGGATCCAGAAGAACTGGCCCCCGGGAAATCTGAACCTGTTGCAACTCCCGCGCTGGTCACAACTAGCGGCAGCGAGTTTGCCGCGTTGCTGGCCAAGGCAGCCGCGGTTGTACCGGCGGCAGCGCCGACGCCGCCCGCAGCAGACGCGCTCATCGGCGAAGAGCTGCGCTCCATGCGGCACCTGCTTGAATGGCAGCTGGCACAGCTGGCATGGAATGATCTAACTCGGCGCGCGCCGGCTCTGGCCGAGCTACTGAAGGTGCTGACTGAAATAGGTGTGTCCACAACGCTTGCGACGACATTGTTGCGCGAGCTGCCGGCGGGCCTCGCGCCCGAAGATGCACAGCGCCGCGCGCTGGCACAGCTGGCGCGCCACCTCACGGTGACCGGCGACGATCTGCTCGATCGTGGCGGTCGCGTGGCCTTTGTGGGGCCCACCGGCATCGGCAAGACCACCGGCATCGCCAAGCTTGCAGCGCGCTGGGTCATGCGCCACGGCACGCGCGATATCGCGCTCATTTCCATGGATGACCAGCGCTTCGGGGCACACGAACAGTTGCGTGTGCTCGGCCGCCTGCTCGGCGTCGAGTGCTACACCGTTGTCGATCCTGCCGAACTGCCGCAGCTGCTGCAGCGTCTGCCGCTGCACCGCATGGTGTTGATCGACACCGCTGGCATCAGTCCGCGCGACAGCCATCTCGACGCCCGCGCTAAAGCGCTGGTGGACGTGGCAGAGGCCGCGCAGATTGATATCTGGCTAACCTTGTCGGCGGGCGCGCAGGCCGGAGTGCTGGAAGAGTCCCTGCAAAACTTCGCCGTTTTCAGGCCGCGCGCTGTGATGCTGACCAAGCTCGACGAGGCGGTCAGCATCGGTGGCGCGCTGTCGGCGCTGGTCGCTGCCGGCCTGCCGCTCAGTTACGTCGCTGAAGGTCCGCGCATTCCGGAAGACCTGGCGCCGGCACGCGCTCATCAGCTGGTTGCACGCGCAGTGCTTCTGGCACGTACCCATGACGCATCGGCCAGCGATGAGTTGCTGGTGCGCAAGTTCGGCGGGGTGGCGCATGCCATCCGCTAGTTTCGATACTGTACAGACCGCCGGCCTGCGCGCGGCGCTACGCCCCGATCCTGTGCAGGTCATTGCAGTGACCGGCGGCAAAGGCGGCGTTGGCAAGACCAGCGTTGCCGTGAATCTTGCGGCGGCGCTCGCCGCGCAGGGCAAACGCGCGTTGCTGTTGGACGGCGACCTCGGCCTGGCCAATGTCGATGTGATGATGGGACTCACTCCGCGGCACACGCTGGAGCATGTACTCGACGGACGCTGCACGCTGGAAGAGGTCATCGTGCAATCGCCCGCGGGTTTTGGCGTGATTCCTGGCGCATCGGGCGTGTCCCGCCTGGCTGGGTTGTCTACCAGCGAACATCTGGGCCTCGTGCAGGCCTTCAGTCACCTGACCGCCGGCCTCGATGTGTTGATCGTGGACACCGCTGCCGGCATTGCCGACAGCGTGCGCCAGTTCTGCCAGGCAGCGCAGAATGTACTGGTGGTGCTGCGCGATGAGCCTGCGTCGCTTACCGATGCCTACGCCCTGATCAAGGTGCTGCATCGCAGTCATGGCGTGGCCAGGTTCCGCATCCTCGCCAACATGTCGACATCCGCCGGCGCCGGCGAAGTCTTGTTCCGCAAGCTCGAACGCGTCACCAGCCGTTTTCTCGACGTGGTGCTCGACTATGCCGGCGAGATTCCCGAAGACACGTTCGTGCGCGCCGCCATCCGTGAGCAGCGCTGCGTGATGCAGGCCTATCCTTCTGCGCCGGCGGCGCGGGCCTTTGCGCGTCTGGCGAAACAGGCCGGCAAGTGGCCGACACCGACAGGGCCGCGCGGCAACGTGGAATTTTTCATTGAACGCCTGCTGCCGCAGTCGCCGCGGCACCTCGAGGCAGTGCGATGAACCAGATCAGCGCCTACAGCTCGGTGGCCGGTGGGGGATCAGCAAACACGCTGGTTGCCCGCCATGCCGAGCTGGTAAAGCGCATTGCTTATCACCTGGCCGGCCGCCTGCCGCCCAGCGTGGAAGTGGACGACCTGATCCAGGCCGGCATGATCGGCCTGCTGGAAGCCGCGTCGCACTATGCTTCGGACCGCGGCGCCAGCTTCGAGACTTATGCCGGCATCCGCATCCGGGGCGCCATGATCGATGCGCTGCGCAAGCAGGACTGGGCGCCCCGCTCGGTGCATCGCAAGGCGCGCGCTGCGGCCAGCGCCATCCGCGAGATCGAAAACCGCGAAGGCCGCGAAGCGCGCGAAGTGGAGATCGCCGCGGCCATGGATATTCCCATCGACGAATATCACCGCATCGTGCAGGACGCGGCAGCCTGTCAGCTCGCCAGCATCGACGAAGTCGCTGCCGCCGCGGCCGTGGCCGACCGCGACGCCAATCCCTTACTCGAAACCGAAAGCGGCGCATTGCGCAGCGCGGTTGCCACGGCCATAGCCGGCCTGCCGGAGCGCGAGCGCCTGGTCATGTCGATGTATTACGACGATGAACTGAATCTCAAGGAAATCGGGCTGGTGCTCGGCATCAGCGAGTCGCGCGTCTGCCAGCTGCATGGCCAGGCACTGGTGCGCCTGCGTTCACGCCTGCGCCCCTGGCACGCCGAGAGGCCTGAATAACCCATGGATATACTGAGCATCATCGGCATCGTCCTGGCCTTCGTGGCGCTGCTGACCGGCGCGATACTCAAAGGCGCCGGCCTGCATTCGCTGGTGTCCTATGCGGCGATGATGATCGTGTTCGTCGGCACGTTCGCGTCGATACTCGTGCAGACCCCTGGCGGCGTCATGAAGCGCGCGTTCCGGATCCTGCCCTGGGTATTCCGGTCGCCGGTGCCGGACGCGCGCCGCATCGTCACGCGCATGGTCGAGTGGAGCCAGATTTCGCGCAAGCAGGGACTGTTGGGTCTGGAACCCATGCTCGGCGCTGAAAAAGACGAATTCATGCGCAAGGGCCTGCAGCTGATCATTGACGGCAGCGAGCCGGATGCGATCCGTGGCATTCTCGAAGTGGAACTGCACACTCGCGAATCTGCCGACATCCGCGCGGCCAAGGTATTCGAAGGCATGGGCGTGTATGCGCCGACGCTGGGCATCATCGGCGCGGTGCTCGGACTCATGGCCGTCATGCAAAACCTGAGTGATCCGGCCAAGCTCGGCGCCGGCATCGCCGCGGCGTTTACCGCAACGGTTTACGGCATCGGACTTGCCAACCTGTTCCTGCTGCCCATTGCCAACAAGCTCAAGACCGCGACCCTGGCGCAGAGTCATGTCAGGGAGATGATCATCGAAGGCATGATCGCCATCGCCCAAGGGGACAATCCGCGCATCATCGATTCCCGCCTGCAGAGCTACCTGCACTAGGTCCGCATGGCACGTCGCCGACATCACGATGAGCATGAGAACCACGAGGCCTGGGCCATTCCCTATGGAGACCTGGTCACGCTGCTGCTGGCATTCTTTGTGGTGATGTACTCGATCTCGTCGGTGAATGAGGGCAAGTACCGCGTTGTTTCCGATTCGCTGAATGCGGCATTTCGCGGCGCGCCCACCACCACCGCGCCGGTGCAGGTAGGCGACAAGGCCGCGACCACCGTGGCGGCGCCACTGGTGCAGCTGCCTGAGGATGTAAAGACGCAAGCGCTGCGACAGCTGGCACAGCAGGCCACCGAAGCGCTGAATCCGCTGATCATGCAGGGCCTGGTCGACGTGCAGGCCGGCGATGGTTTCGTCGAAATCGCCATCCGTTCCGACCTGCTGTTCGCTTCGGGTGCCGCGAGCCTGGCAGTTGACGCACAGGCCGCGATCAAGATGCTCGGCGAGGCATTGCGCGCATTCCCGAACAGCATCCGCGTGGAAGGCCATACCGACAACATTCCCGTCAGTGGCGGCGTGTTTGCCAGCAACTGGGAGCTTTCCGCCGCCCGCGCGGCCAGCGTCGTACACGTGCTGGTCCAGAATGGAGTGGATCCACAGCGCCTGTCGGTGGTTGCCTATGGCGAGTTCCGGCCGGTGCTGCCCAACACCACACCCGACGGGCGTAACGCCAATCGCCGCGTCGTGCTGACGATTGAAGGCAGTGAGCCGGTGGCGCCATGACGACGCAGCCTTCCCAAACACCTGGGTGCAGTGACGCGCTTCACAAAGCACTGGATAAAACGCAGCGGCCGCGGGCGATGTGCAACGCCTGATCGGCAACTGGCACGAATGCTGCTCGGCAATGCCATGTGCCGATTTGTTGTCGGCTCACAGTCAAACGGTGGTGAGCGCATGGAAATCAACACGATTTTTCAACAGAACGAACTGGCCTTCTATGGCGCACGCGCTGCGGTTCTGGCGCTGGCGCTGCTGGCCTTTGCCTTTGCATTCGGACGCTGGCGCCGCACTGGCCGCCAGGACATGCAGCGGCTTTTTTCGGAACTCGACGAGTCGCGAGGTGCCACCCGCGCACTGTCGGATCTGGCACAGCAGCTGGCAGCGCAGATCAACGCCCTGCAGACACGTGTCGACGACCGGCAGCTGCTCGCCGCTGCAGCCGCGGGCGCCGGGCAGCGCGGCTACGATCTGGCGCGCCAGATGGCACGCAATGGTGCCAGCGCCGAGGACATGATTTCTGCCAGTGGTGTGACGCGGCACGAGGCGGCGCTGCTGGCAAGGTTGCATAGTCCTTCGCCTCACTAGTCGATTGTCCCGGAAATTATGTCAGCTCAGCGACAGGGAAACATCGCAGGTCCTTCCAATCAGGACGCCTTTGCCTTCGTGCAGACGCTGGCGCAGGAGATGTCTGCCGGCAAGATCGAGATCCCCTCGTTCCCCGACATAGCGCTGCGTATCCGCAAGGTGCTTGCCGACGAGAACTGCGACTCGGGCCAGATCGCAAGGCTGGTCACCGCGGAGCCTGCCATGGCAGCCAGACTGCTGCAGATGGCGAACTCCGCCGCGCTCAATCCAAACGGCGCCAGGATCTCGGAACTGAAGAGCGCCATCGCGCGCATCGGGTTCGCCAACGTACGCACCGCATCACTGGCCTATGCGATGGACCAGGTCAAGAATGCGGCGGCGCTGCAGCCCATCCGCAAGCCGCTGAACGAACTGTGGGAGCGCAGCGTCAAGGTCGCGGCCATGTCTTTCGTGGTGGCGCGTCGCTGGACCCAAGTCAACGCGGACAAGGCGCTGCTCGCCGGCCTCATGCATGGCATGGGTCGTGTCTACATCCTCACGCGCGCAATGAATCACCCGTCACTGTTCGCGGACGCAGAGTCCTATCAGCAGATCGTCCGCGACTGGAACACTTCCATCGCCAAGGCAGTGCTGGAGAGCTGGGAGATTGCGCCGGATATCATCGATGCCGTCGAGCATTACGAGGACATCGACCGCACCGGTTCAGATGCGGCCGATCTCACGGACGTACTGACCATCGCGAACCTGCTGGTGTCATTTCATGCTGATCCTGCCGCGCTTGAGATGCGTCTGCAGGAAACCACCGCAGGCACACGCCTGGGCGTGAATCACGAGGCCTGTCAGAAGGTGTTGCAGGAGACAGCCGGCGAGCTTGCCGGACTGCGCCAGGCACTCGGCGGCTAACTGTTGTGTAAATCGCACAACACGCCAAATTTGCTGCTCTAGCAGCGAAATGAGTTGCTGACACTCAGTCGCTTGCACGCTACAGTCCGGCCCCATAGCCGCAATAAGTCTTGCGGAAAAAAAAGGACTGTCTCAAATGGCGAATCGATCCAGTGTTGCGCTTGCCGTACGAATGGCAATCGGGTTTAGCTGCGTTGCAATGGCGGCTCCTGTCGCGTTTGCCGCCGAGGAAGACGTTCTTGAGGAAGTTATCGTTACCGCGCAGTTCCGTGAGCAGAATGTGCAGGATATTCCCCTGGCAATCACGGCGATTTCCGCGGACATGCTGGAAGCGCGCAGCCAGACCAACATCGCCGAGGTTGCGAGTCAGGCGCCCAGCGTCACGCTGCGGGCGGCGGCGCCGATGTTCGGACCTTCCATCCAGGCCTACATCCGCGGCATTGGACAGCTCGATTTCAATCCGGCCCTCGAGCCAGGCGTCGGTCTCTACGTAGACGATGTCTATTACGCCACGCTCACCGGGTCCATGCTCGACCTGCTGGATCTCGAACGCGTCGAAATCCTGCGCGGCCCGCAGGGAACGCTGGCTGGCAAGAACTCCATCGGCGGTGCAGTGAAGCTGTATTCGCAGCGGCCGACGGCGACTCCCGGCGGCTACTTCTCGGCAACCTACGGCTCGCGTGATCGCGTCGATCTGCGTGGCAGCGCGAATTTCGCGCTGACCGACAATCTGTTCATGCGTATCTCCGGCGCCGACAAGCGCCAGGGCGGATATATCGACCGGATAGATTACGGTTGCGCGTTTCCGGCCAGCGGCATTGCGCCGGTGCGCACGCCCATCCGCGGCTGCGTGGTCTCCAAGGACAGCGATGTCAACTACACCGCGGTGCGCGCCTCGCTGCGCTGGATCGCAAACGACGCGCTGGAGTTCAACTTCTCCGTTGACTACACCGACGACGACCGCAACCCCACCGGCGCAGTGCTCGTGAATGCGAACACCACGCCCAACGACAATATACAGCCGGTGCGCGGCGCGACCAATCTGCCGCTCTACACCTTCGTCCCGCCGAGGGGTTCTTACTACACCTACGCCAGCTACTACAACCCGGCGGGCACATTCGTAACCACGCCCGGGCTCACGCCCCCAGCCTCCGCCACGCCAATCCCCCTGCTAGAGACGCGGCCAGGCGCGGTGAGGCAGTTCTTCAAGGGCGGCGGCACTTCGCTTGTCACCGACTGGACAATCAACGAAGGGCTGGCACTGAAGTCGATCACCGCCTGGCGCTGGTACAACAGCGGCTTCGTGAACGACAACGACCAGTCGCCGCTCGCCAGCTCCATCGGCGATGGCACGCTGCCGTTCCATTCCTTCAGTGAAGAAGTACGGCTGAACGGTGCCTTCGCTGCGAACAAGGTCGAATGGACCCTGGGTGCGTTCTACATGAGCCAGGGTTCGCGCTATGAAACATGGCAGGATCTGCGTTACCTCGGCCAGGCCAATAGCTACTCGGGTGCCGGCGCTGCCAAGCGCAACCCTCTGCAGTTCCAGCAGAACGATCCAGTCAGGGCCGAGACGCAGGCTGCGTTCGCCCACGCCAGCTGGCACCTCACGGAAGAGCTCACCGCCAACCTCGGCCTGCGCTACACCGACGAATCGAAGGATTACACCTTCGTGCGCAAGAACCGAAGCGGGACGCCGCAGACCTATCTGGGCGGGCTGGATGGGCAGACAAAGGCATACAGTGGCGACAACCTGGACTACCGGATCAACCTGCAATATGCGCTGACACCGGATGTCATGACATACGTGCAGTACGCCACTGCCTTCAAAGGCGGCGGCATCTCGCCGCGGCCGTTCGTAATCGGTCAGGCGCTTCCCTTCGACCCGGAAACCCTCAATACCATCGAGGCGGGCGTGAAGACCGATCTGTTCGATCGTCGGTTGCGCCTCAATGGTTCGGTGTACTTCGGCAAGTACAAGGACATCCAGCTGAGCCTGCAGAGCTGCCCGGCCTCCACCGGCCTGGTTGCGCCCTGTGGCGCCGTGGCGAACGCCGGTGATGGCGAGATGAAGGGTGTCGAGCTCGAAGCAGTGTTGCGTCCGTTCGCCGGTCTGTCGATCGACGCGTCGTACAACTACTTCGACTTCAAGTACACCTTTGTCGACCCTGCGGTGTCTGCCACGAGCCGTCCTTGGCACATCACCGCCGACGACAAGCTGCCGTTCTCGCCGAAGTCGAAGTTCGCGCTCGGCGCTACGTACGAGATCGGGCTTGCCAATGGCAGCACGATTTCGCCGCGCGTCGATTGGAGCCACCAGGCCAGCTTCTACACCAACGCCGCCAACCAGCCGTCCAACTTCATCGGCGCCTATTCGCTGCTGAACGCCCGCCTGACCTGGCGCAGCAGTGACCAGATGCTCGATGTCTCGCTGGAAGGCACCAACCTGACCGACAAGTACTACTTCATGAGCCGTGCCGACCAGCTGCAGTCCGCCGGTCATACCGATGGTGCACCGGGGCGGCCACGGGAGTGGGCGCTGACGATAAAGAAGCGGTTCTGAGCCGCTTCTTAGGGCCTTGATAAACGGCCCGTTGGCGCAAGCCGGCGGGCCTTTTTTGTGGGCAGAATGTCGACGAAAGGGCAGGCCGGCTTGACACTCTCCCAGGCCGGCCCGGACAATCCGCGCCCCGCCTTTGCCGCTGGCGGAGCCGTTAGGAAAGGTAGCTCAGCTGGTTAGAGCACGGCACTCATAATGCCGGGGTCGAGGGTTCGAGTCCCTCCCTTTCCACCAACCTCTTGTCTCGCACCGGCTCAAGATGTCCGGGAAACGCCTGAAAATACCTTGAAACTCAGGGTGTTGTTGTCTCAGGGCGTCTCCCAAGCTCTCGGATTGTCTCAACGCGGTGTGGGTACTTTTGTGGGTATCTCCGCCGCCGGATCCGGGAGATACCCACACATGCTCACTGATAGCCAGATTCGCAGCGCCAAACCTGCCGGCCGCGCACGCAAGCTTTTCGACGGAGGTGGGCTGTACCTCCATCTCAAACCCAACGGCGGACGATACTGGCGGTACAACTACCGGTTCCAGGGGTGGAGAAGACCCTGGCGCTTGGCACTTATCCCGACGTTTCGACGCAGGATACCTCGCACTTGTATCCTGCGTTCTCGGGCAACTGATCTACGGCGACCGTGCCAGCCAGACCCAGCTTCAGGTTGCGGTCGGCCGTCTCGATTGAGTCGGAAAGCTACTTCCCGCCAGGGCAAGCTTCTTCATGCAATTCCCGCCACGCGCATGTCGTTGAAGACGGCCATGGTGTTCTGCGTGAGCTTTTCCGTGTATTCCTGTATTTCGACAAACGCGGTCCCGGATTCCTCCTCAAATACTTTGCGATCCCGAATGAAGATGTGGAAGGCCCCGAGCAGAACGGCTTTCTGCCCGCCCTGATCCATGCCCACGGTTGCCTCCAGACCGCGAACCGCGTAGGTTCCGAAGAGCGAGTACTGTTTGGGGAGGAAGACCTCCGTGAAATAGCGCTGATCGAAAGCGGGTATGCCTGCCGCAGGCCGGAAGTAAACCGAGAACACATGATGGCCCACCCCGACTGCGCTGTGCGCGTCGCCGAGCGCCATGACGATGCGGTCCGGCTGCACCAGACGATTGCCCTTCGCTACTGCGTCCAGGTCCTTGTTGACGCGATCGGCATTGGCGGTGAGCTTCTGGCCGAAGGCCGCCACGTCCTTGATCCAGAATGTGGTAGCGGCCCGCACCACTGGCATGCCGCGGTAGGTCTTGATGATGCGAGTGCCCGCATCTATTTCAGGTGCGGTACGCATCTCGATTCGTTCGACGCTGTCGCCATACACTTCGCGCAGCAGCGGGAGATGATTCTGCACGTACTTGGCTGCGTCGAATTTCACCTTCGGGCCGTCTTCGAAGATCATCGTCAAGCAGATGCCGCCCGTCTGACCTTGCTTCACCTGGGCAGCTTCCTGGGCTCGCGCCACGGACAACAATTGACCGACCGCAGAACCCGCGGCGGCACAGCCCACCCCGGCGAGCATCGACCGCCTGGACATGTTCGCTTTCATGATCCCCTCACTTTGCTTGTGTATCGTGCCTGGCGTTGCTCCACAGAGCCTGCCGTCTCCGGAACGCAGGAGCATAAACGCCTTGCCGCTGGTCAACAATCGAGATCCATGGCACTGGGAGTTTGCTGCCGCATGACGAAGGTCTTCGAGTACTCCCGGACATTCGCGGAAGCGCCAATTGGCATGGCGCTCGCCACTGCAGCCCTTCCATCGGTGTCGGGCCCCTGTTGCGTCCGCCGCGCAGTCCCCAGCCTCGCCCGCCGCTCATGGGCGAGTGGATTCTGACCAGCTCTGTCTTGGCAGACACCACCACAAGCGGTTGCGAGCGAGCGATAACTACTACTAGCCGCCTAGTTGACAAACTCCCGCGCAACGTTTCTACTACTAGCCAACTAGTAGAAGGTTCATCATGCATATAGCCCTGGCGGAACGCGAAGCGCAGTTGATGGAAGTCCTGTGGGATCACGGGCCCTCAACCGTCACTGACGTACAGGCCCGGCTCAGCGATGAGCTCGCCTACACCACGGTGCTCTCACACCTTCGCACCCTGGAATCCAAGGGATATGTCGGGCACTCCGAAGAGGGGCGCGCCCATCGCTACCACGCGGTGATCGAACGCGCCGATGCGCAGACGGGAGCCATCGAGGCGTTGCTGTCGAGGTTGTTCAAGGGTTCGTCCGACGCGCTGCTGCTGCATCTTGTCTCCAGCGACAAGCTCAGCGCGAAGCAGGTGCAGCGCATCGAAGAGCGGCTGAAGAAAAAACCAGGGAAGGGAAGAACATGATGCTTCACGTCTTCGCTTACGCAATTGCCGTTGCCGCGGTGTTGAGTGTGGTCGGGATCTGTGCGGAGTGGTTTGCCCGATTGCATCGGTTGCCCAGGCGGGCTGCATGGGCGGCGGCAATGCTGCTGTCAGTGCTGCTGCCGGGGGGAATGATCTTTCTTGCCCCGCCCGCGGAAATCAGGAATGTTCCGTACATCAATCCGGAAACCGCAGATGTCGCAGAATCGCCTGCCGCGCAGTTGCCTGCGCAAGCATTGCCATCAGTCCAATCAGTGCGATCAGTGCCAGCGGCGCCATCAACAAGCGTTGCCCCGCGATCGACATGGAAACTGCCGCGACCCTCCGACAGACTGCTCATCACGATGTGGATGGCAACATCGTCCGTACTGGCGCTCTATCTGCTCGGCGCCAATCTCCTGCTGCGTCGACGCATGAAGGGCTGGCACAACGCTACTGTGCAGGATCACCAGGTTCTGATCAGCGAGGTCACCGGTCCCGCACTGCTGGGTGCGTTCTCGCCGCGGATTGTCCTGCCGCGCTGGCTGTTGTTGCAGCCACATGGCACTCAATCGCTCATCCTCCAGCACGAACAGCAGCATGTGCTGGCGCGAGATGCACTGCTGATCATGGCCGGGCTTGTTGCCATCGTCGCAGTGCCCTGGAATCTGCCGCTGTGGTGGCAATGGCGCCGCATGCGCCAGGCCATAGAGCTGGATTGCGATGCCCGTGTGCTCGGCGCAGGTGCTGAAGCGAACGCGTACGCTGAAGTGCTGCTTGCGGTCACGCAGCGCTCCACAAGAATTCCCGCCGGCGCGCTGGCAATGAGCGAACCCGTGCACGCACTGGAGCGACGCATCGCAAACCTGTTGCCCGATGCAATTCGCTACGCAAGGCTGCAGACCATTGCGGTGCTGCTACTGGCAGCGGCCGGAGCTGGCGCGGCGCTGGCGTTGGAAGCACCTGCATTGCCGGGCCGTACCGCCGCGGCACCACTGGCAGCACCGCGAGGCGTCAGCACACCGGCATCGGCCGTGATGTCCGCTTCGCCCGCCACAGTGATCACCGCAGCGCAATCCACAGTCATTGCGGCAGCAGCACCGGCACCGCGCGCGGTTGAGCCCGCGCCGGCGCTGCAAACCCAGGCACTTGCTCAACCGGCAATGGAGCCTGCGTCCTTCAAGGAAGGCGAATACATCTTGGCCGCGGTGACACGTGGGGACATCGAGGACCTGGTGACCTCCACAGGCACGCTGACGCCGCGCGATTCCGCGGATGTGGGCGCGCAGGTGTCGGGCCAGATCGAGAAGCTGCACGTGGAAGTCGGCGACAGGGTGCAGCAGGGTGATGTGCTGGCCGAGATCGACGCCTTCACCGCCATCGCCAAGGTCGATGCACTTCGCGCGCAGCTGCTAATTTCGGAGAACAACCTGAAGACCCAGGAGAGCAACCTGGAGAAGGCCGAGCGCGACTACAAGCGTCAGGAGAACATGCTGGTGGCAGACGCCACCACCGAGGAAGCCAAGCTCAACGCCGAGACCGCGTTCAAGAATGCCGACCGGGCGGTCATTTCGTCCAAGGCGCAGGTCGAGGTGGCAAAGGCGAACCTGCGCATCGAGGAGCGGAACCTGGGCTACACCAAGATCATCGCGCCCATTGGTGGCACGGTCATGAAGATCCAGGTCAAGCTGGGCCAGACGGTCTTTGCAACGCAGAACGTGCCGGTGGTGATGCAGATCGCCAACCTGTCGACGATGACGGTGGCCTCGGAGGTGTCCGAAGCGGACGTGGCCAAGCTTTACATTGGCAGAGCGGCGTATTTCACAACGTTGGGGGCCAACGGTCCGCGCTGGTACGGCGAGCTCAAGCGCATCGAGACCACGCCGAAGGTGCAGAACGGCGTGGTGATGTACAAGGCACTGTTCGACGTGCAGAACGATCGCTCGATGCTGATGCCGCAGATGATCGCGCAGGTGTACTTCGTCAGCGCCGAGGCGCGCAACGTGCTGCGGGTGCCCATGGCGGCGCTGCAGCAAGTTGGGGGCGGTTTCAGCGGCCAGCGCCCGAACGTCGGGCAGATTGGTGCGGGAGCGAATGGTAGTGCCGCCCGGGGAATGCAGCGTCGCAACGGCACGGTGATGGTGAAGAAGGCCGACGGCACGCTCGAGGCGCGCCGGGTGGTCGTGGGTGTCACCGACCGCGTGCACGGCGAAGTGCTCGAAGGCCTGAAGGAAGGTGAAGAGGTAGTCGTCGGCAAACGCGACGCCGAAGCTGCGGCGGCGCCTTCGGGCAACTAGAACAACCGGAGTACCAACGTCAATTTCACTGGACCTCCTGGCGGAGGCGAGAGCTGTGGACGACGTGTGAGGCAGCAACTGGTTGGCAGATAATTAGATGCCAAAGACCTTCAATACCGAATCCAGAAGGCCCTCAAGCCCTCTGCCGGTGATGCCGGATTTCTTGCCGAAGTGCGGCATTTCTTCATATACGTAGAAGCCGGGACCTCCCGAGAACCGGTCATTGAATAGTTCCTGCTTGCCCATCAGGTAGGCCACAAAGGTTTCGGTTCGCGTTGCCGAGTAAGCAAGGTTCGCGCTGAATCCCATTGTCGCGGCTTGGTTGATCATGCGCCCCGTTCCGGCAGGTTCGATGCGAATTCCACGGCAACCTTTCACGACGAGGCTCCCTGGTCCGTGAAAGACGAGATAGCGGAGCTGCAACGTCAACCAGGCAGTCAACGAACCCAATCTCCAGTGGCTTGTGATCCGGATGGGCCGGTTCCTGAGTTGAAGCACACCAACGAGGTTGTGCGGTTGCAGAACCAGAGCGCCATCCTCTTCCAAGTCCAGTACCCCAACTTCGCTGAACGGATCAGTCGTGGATGAGACTACGACAGAGTCAGTGACCTTCGGCTGTATCCGCGTCAGAACAGTCATGCCAGCCGCAAGACTCGCAAGGGGATACCGGGCATTCAGCAGCCATTTCGTATTCTTGTTGCCGCCGGTTCCTGAGCTTTGCAAGTAGTCGGAATGGACCAAAAGTTCGTGATCTGGAGCGATTGAAATGCTATGTGAGACGGATGAAACCATCACTGAATCCAAGTGGAGAGGTAGTGGAGTGCTGGCGCCAACTGGATTCTCACCGGATGTAGGCAGAAGCCGAATCGGCGGCCTTCTGGAAGCGATAGGCGCAATGACATAGAACAGGAACGTCTTGATTGCCACTGGCGTAAGCAGTGCGAACAGCAGAATTACCATTGCGGCGGGCAGATAGGACGCGATTTCGTGCAACACAATTCCGAGGGATTTCTTGTCAACGAGTGCCTTCGCGTTGGCCAGTCGATCTTCTATGGGGCGTAGAAGTCCTTGGGTGGCGTTTAACGCGGAAAGGGGCTTCGTGAGGCTGTCGTACTGGTCCTTCTGAAGCTTGTAGGCGTTGGCTGCATTCGCATTCTCTCTGCAAAGTTCCAGATGGCGCGCAGCGGTCTTCGAAACTATCGCGGGCAACCGCGATCGCAAGGAGTCTGGATCTGGTGGGCAGGTTGGCCTCAAGCCCGGTGCAACAGTTGCCGCCAAAGCGGCGTAAGCGTTGGCGTGCTGAACTCGAAGCTTCTCCAGGATTCGTTGATGGTCAAGCAATTGCAGATTCGTGCGCTCGATGTCCAGCAGGCTGATCTTCAGCTCGCGTTGATAGTCTCCGACGATTTCTCCCTGGTGGCCGGTAAACAGGGAGCGCGCCTTTTCAGTCGTTGTACGGCGAGAATTCCGTAGGGCGGATAGTTCGGTATCAATGGACTCAAGGCGGGATTTAATCGCTGAAGCGGATGCCTGTCTGAGTCCTTGCAGTCTTTGTTCGAGTTGCAAAGCACTCTGTGTCGTAGATTTCTGCAGCTCGTCGAGGCTCGCTTCAAGACCAGGAAGAGAAGTTACTGCTGCTTTGACTTCATCGGAAGTCTTGTTCCATTCCTGCCACCCGAGGTTACCGAAGTACAAGACAAGAGCGATGGCGGCAACGGAAAGGACGTTCCGCATTATCCAGCGAAGGAATGTCGTCAAGAGAGCAATCACGGCGTTGATTCCAACTTGGACCCTTTCGACGTATCGGGTGAGTTCGATGGATAGTCCGGGGGGCTAGCCAAAATCAGGAGACCCCCCGGCTATGCCGGGGTGGCAGTAGAAGTTTGACAGTTCCGGAAGTCCATCACTGAAACTCCCCCGCGTGAGCCGCCAAGCACACGCAAGAGGAGAATCAGGAT
>JBDSJD010000003.1:0-13604 GCA_039917615.1 Steroidobacteraceae bacterium | reverse complement strand
CCGGCTGCAGGCGATCTTCGTCGTGGCTTGACGGCTGTCAGATCAGCCGCACCTCAAGTCGGCGGTGCACGTGCGCCGAGTGGCAACCCGGCTTGATGTTGATCCGGTGCGGTCTTCTCCAGGTGCGTGCGAACCGTGATGGTTGAGCGCTGTACTGGCCGTCCGCAGCTGGGAATTCTCGGAAATCACGCGTTTGCGACGACCAGGCTCAGTGCGCGGCGGACCACGGGACAGGGCAACACGCGGCCGGCCCTAGCCCGAGGATTTCGCGCATCAAACTGGTGTTTCCTTTCAACCCAGCCAGCGACGTTCCAGCAGTGCGAACACACCTTCGATCACGTGATGGGGACGCTTGTTCAGCGGTTGCCTTGTCCACTGCGCGCGGCTCGTCGTGCCAGTGCATACACCAATGCCGGTAGCCTTGCCGCGTCGGGCCATCTGCATCTCGACCAGCGGATCGTCCCCAACCACGCCTACCCCGGTCATCGGCACGCCCAGCCGGCGCGCCACAAAGCGAAGTGCATATAGCGAGGGCTTGCCGGTGATGATCGCCGGCGCCCTGGTCATGCGCCGCACGGCACCGGTGATGGCATAGGAGTACCCGATGGTGCGGCCGGCCCGCGAGGCAAAGAAGGGTACATCGGAGGCCACGTAAAGCTTTGCGCCATTCCAGATCGCATTGCAGGCTGCCTCGATGTCCGGCATGCCGCAGGCTGGATGCCAGCCGATGTAGACGGCATCAACACGCTCGCAATCCGGCTCGCCGGTGAAGGTGATGTCGATGCCCTGCTCCTTCAGTACGTGACCTACCCCGGGCGAACCCAGCACCAGCGTGCGTTTCACGCCGCGGCGCACCAGCACCTCTGCGGTGACGCTCGAGGGCGTGAACATCTGCCCGTCTTCCACAGGCAACCCGACGTCGCGCAGCCGCGCGGCCTGCACGGCCGGCGGATGCGCGCTGCCATTGGTGAGCACGAGATACGGGATGCCGCATTCGCGCAACCGCGTCAGCACTTGCGCGGCGCCTGGCAGCACGTCATAGGATTTACCGGTGCGATCGCCCAGCACCAGCGTGCCGTCCAGATCGAACATGAAGCCGCGAATGCGTGAGCGCTTCAAGACTCGCCCGCAGACAGCTGCAGCCGGAAGCCGGGTTTCTCGACGATGATCTCGTTCAGGTCGCGGCGCGCGCACAGGGCACGGATCAATTGCAGCACCGGGCGAAGAGCGGGATCGTATTCGCGCGGCGCGGGTCCGGCGGCCTGCATCGCGTCGACCAGGTTCGCAGGCATCGTCGCGCGCAACAGGAATTCCTCGTCTGAGAGCTGCGCACCCAGCTTACCCCGCAGCTGGGCCACGGTGGCCATCGGCGGTTCTGCCCGGATCTCTTGCGTGCGGGGCAGCGCCATGATGCGGTCCATCACGCCGGCATCGATGGGCATGTTGGGACGGCCAAACCTGCCCAGCGCGTAGCGGATCACTTCGTCGGGAATCACCGCGTATCGCTCCTTGCCGGTGACGTTCATCACGGCCATGGTGAGGATCATCTGCGCGAAGGGCGTCATCACGATGGGCCAGCCCAGTTCCTCGCGCACCCGGCCAAGCTCCGCAATCACTGCGCCCTCGAGATGCGCCAGGCGCGCTTCGGCGAGATGGCGGCGCATCGTGCCGACCACGCCGCCGGGCAGCTGGTGCCGCAGATACGCCGCATCGAAGGACATGGGCCTGCCGTGAGGCAACCCTTCGGCATCGGCCAACTGCGTGAAATAGCGCTGCACGCCGGCCAACGCCTCGTCGTCAATCTCCACCCGATGGCCGAGGGCGCGCAGGTTCGCCACTACTCGCTCGCTGGGCGGATTCGAGTTGCCATCGGCGGCAGCGCCCGAGGCACATTGCAGCGCCGACACGCCGTAATCGGGCGCATCCATGTAGGCAAGTTCAGCCAGGCCGATCGTGCAGTGCGAATGCAGCTCCAGCTGCTTCGCACCGATCACCGCCTTGATCGCGGGGATCAGCATGCCTGCACGCTGCGGCATCAGAAGGCCGCCCGGATCCTTGAGGTAAAGCGCGTCGACATCCGGGCAGGCGGCCAGCCGCCGCGCGGCATCCACATAGTGCGCGTCGTCGTGGATTGGGCTCAGTGTGTAAACCAGCGCGGCGATCACGAATTCGCCGCCAGTCTCCTTGACCATGCGCGCGCAGGCGATCTGCGCTTCGACGTCGTTCATTGGATCTGCCAGACAGAAACGGCGGATGCCGTTGCGCGCCAGCGTACGAAAGGCCAGCGCCATGAACTCCGGGCTTGCGGTTTCCCAGGCGATGAAACGAAAGCCCGTCGACATGAATTGCAGCGGCGTATTGGGCGTGGCCCCGGCCATCAGCCGGATGCGTTCCCAGGGGTCCTCGCGCTTGTAGCGCACCGCCACGCCCATGTGCGTGGAGGTGGTGAAGTCGATCGCCTTGAAGCCGACGCGATCCAGCAGCGGCGCGATGGCGAGAGTCCGCGCAGTATCGATGCCCGTAGCACCCCACAGACTCTGGTTGCCATCGCGCAGGCTGGTTTCAACCAGTTGTATGTCAGCCAATTCAGGTCCCCCTGCGCGCCACGAAACCGGTGTCGACGCCGCCGCGCATGAACTCCGGATCAGCCAGCAACTGCTGCTGATAGCCGACATTGGTCTTCACGCCCTCGATACGTGTAGCCGCAAGCGCGGCAGCAAGGCGGGTGCGGGCCTGCTCGCGACTGGCGCCGTGCGCAATGATCTTGCCCAGCAATGAATCATAGTACGGCGGGACGCTACTGCCCGCTGCGATGTGCGTGTCGACGCGAATGCCTTCGCCCTGCGGCCATTCTGCCGTTACCACACGGCCCGGACTGGGCATGAAGTCGTGGGCCGGATCCTCGGCGTTGATGCGGCACTCGATGGCACAACCTGCAAGCCGCAATTCGGACTGAGCCAGTGGCAGGCCGCCGCCGCCTGCGATACGGATCTGCGCAGCCACGAGGTCGATCCCGGTGACGGCTTCGGTGACTGGATGCTCCACCTGGATGCGCGCATTCATCTCCAGAAAATAGAACTCGCCGCGCTCCATGTCCACGAGGAACTCCACCGTGCCGGCGCCACGGTAGTGCAGCCTCGCGGCAAAGCGCACCGCTGCCGAGTACAGTTCCTCACGCAGGCGCGGATCCAGGCGTGGCGCTGGGCTCTCCTCGATCAGCTTCTGGTAGCGACGCTGCACGGAACAGTCGCGCTCGCCAAGGTGGATCACCTGTCCTTGCCCATCGCCCAGCACCTGCACTTCCACATGTCGGCCGTGCGCAACGTAGCGCTCCAGATAGACGCGCGCATCACCAAAGGCTGCACCAGCCTCGGCGGACGCCATATCCATCGCAGCAGGCAGGTCAGACTCGTGGTCAACGCGTTGCATACCACGACCGCCGCCGCCGCCGACTGCCTTTATCAGCAGGGGCGTGCCAACGCGCGCAACAAGCGTGGTGGCTTCTGCCAGGCTATGCGCGGAACCGCCCTGCACCACCGGCACATGCGCAGCCAAGGCCTCGGCGCGCGCGCGCAACTTGTCGCCGACCGCCTCGAGCTGCGCGACGGTCGGACCGATGAATACCAGGCCCGCCTCCTCGCAGCGGCGAGCGAACGGCGCGCGTTCCGAAAGGAACCCGTAGCCGGGATGCACCGCATCCGCGCCTGTGCCGAGCGCTGCCTGCACCAGCGTATCGATCTGCAGGTAAGAGTCGCTGGCACGGCCGGGGCCGATGCACACGGCCCGGTCAGACAGGCGCACCGGCAATGAATCGCGATCGGCCTCTGACACAGCGAGCACGGTCTCGATGCCCAGCTCACGACAGCTGCGGATCACACGTAGCGCGATCTCACCGCGGTTGGCGATCAGCACGCGACGGATTGGCATGGAGGGCCTGCGGCCTGCTTCAGTCCGGCCGCACGAACAGCAGCGCCTCGCCGTATTCGACGAGTTCACCATTGCGCGCCGGAATCGCAACCACCTCACCACGCAGGCCGGCGCGCACCGTGTTCATCAGCTTCATCACCTCGATGATGCCGACGTTGGTGTCTGCCTCGACGCGGTTTCCTACCTCGACGAACGCTGCCTCCCCCGGCCTGGGCGAGCGATAAAAGATGCCGAGCAGCGGCGCGGCTACGGCCACTGTGCCGTGTGGCGCTTCAATCCGGACCGCGTGTACCGCAGCACCTGTTGTCGCGGCAGATCCATGATCCGGACCCTTGGCGGGAAAATTGCCAGCAGGCTGCAAGACCACGCCGGCACTGCGGCTCAGCTTCAGTTTCACGCCGTTGAGTTCCAGATCCAGCGTGTCGAAGGTGGAGGCTTCCAGTGCCTGCAGGATCTCCGCCACGTCTTTTGCGCTCAGGCTCACCGCCGCCCTCCGAATACGTTCATCACATGTTGCAGCGGATTATCCTTCGCCACGGCGACCGGCGCTGCCTCCTTTGCAGACCATACGGTTTCGGGCCGGCTCTGCAGTATGCGCAGGCGGTGCTGCTGGTCGATTGCCCATTCGATGTCCTGCGGGCGGCCATAGTGTTTCTCGATGCGTCGTGCCACGTCACGCAGCTGCATCAGCTCTGTGTCGCTGACGCTGGGTTTCTCGCGCAGTTCCCGGGGTGTTTCTTCCTCGACGATGCCGCCAGTTGCCCGCGGCACATGCCGCAAATGCTTGTCGCGGATCTCGCGCACGCTGATCTCGCCGGTGATCTTCCCCACCACGAAGCGATCTGGCGTCACCTCGCCACTGACCACCGCCGAACCCAGCCCCCAGGCGCTTTCAATCACGATCACCGAACGGTCACCTGTCGTGGGGCTGCGGGTGAACATCACGCCCGCGCTGCGCGCATCAACCATGCGCTGCACGACGACTGCCATCGCCACACCCGCTTCTGGCACGCCCTTGCGTCGACGGTAGGCAAGGGAAGGCACGGAGTAGAGGCTCGCCCAACACGCGCGCACCTGCCGCGCCACGTCATCCGCGCCCACGACCCACAGAAAGGTATCCTGCAAACCGGCAAAGCTCGCGTCTTCAGCGTCTTCAGTGGTGGCCGAGGAGCGCACGGCCAGGGGCGATCTGGCGTCGGTGCCGAGCATGTCGCCGTGCGCGGCGTGCAACGTATCGCATAGCAAGGTGGACAGCGGTGCGCCGTTCACGCGTGCCACAAGCTCGCCAGAAAGCTCAGTGATGCCGTCGAGGTCGTCCGCGGCCAGCGCGTCGACGCGCGCGCGCAGCGGCGACTCAAGCTCCAGCTCGCAGACGAAGGCATCGAACGCGGCGGTGCGCACCACGAATCCTTCGGGCACCGCAATACCCGCCCGCGTGAGCTCCCCCAGGGAGCCGCCCTTGCCGCCCACCGTGGGACGATCCGCAAGGGTGAGATCGGCGAACCAGCCGATCAGCGCTGTGGACTCCATACCTGCTTCAGTCGAGCAGCGTCACGATGCCCAGACCGCCATCGACGCGGATGCGCTGTCCATCGCGGATGCGGCGCGTGGCCGTGCCGGTCCCCACCACCGCGGGCAGGCCATATTCGCGCGCGACGATTGCCGCATGGCTCATCGAGCCGCCGATGTCGGACACGGCGGCCGCGATCTTGTGGAAAATCGGCGACCAGGTAGGGTTCGTGACCTGGCAGACCAGGATGTCACCATCGCGAAGGCGGCCGATTTCATCCGCGGACTTGATCACCCGCGCCGTGCCTTCGACCACGCCGCGCGACGCGGCAAACCCCTTGAGCTCGCGCGAATCACCGCCATCCTCGGCCTTGAGCCATGCATCAAGACTCTCGCGCGTGATGCCCCAGAGCATCACGATGGCCGGATCGTCGATGATCTCCGGCACCGGTCCCAGTGCAGGCGGCGTGTCATGCTTCGTCCAGGCTTCGATGGCGGCACGGCGCTCGGCCACGATTGCCGGCCAGTGCTGCGGCCCGCGCGGTGGCGAGCCCGCAGACCATGACTGCATCAGGTCGACGATGGCCGATTCGAGCTCATAGTGCGTCAGGTGGAAAGCATCTTCTTCACGGGCGAAGAACCCGTGTCCGGCCAGCAGACGCCCGAACTCGCGGATCTTGTTGAAGAACAGGTTGGTGTACCAGTGCTCACAGTAGAACTTGTGCCCTTCCACGTAAGGAAACACGCGATGCGCGAGCCCGATCATCTGGTCGAAGGCCGCGCGATCCTCGTCGGTGCCCAGCAGCTCGCGGTAGTCCGCGATCAGTTGCACGCGCTCCTCGAGCAGCTGCGCGACTGGCCGCTCCAGGCTGTCACCGGCCTTCGCCTGCCTGATATAACTCGGCAGTGCTGCGAACGGCATGGTCAGGTCGTCGTTCCACGAACGGTGATAGTGATAGAAGCCGTCGCCCACGTTCACGTTGAACCACGGATGCCGCGACGACTCGAGTTCCTCCAGCCACTTCCTGCCTGAAGGGCCCATGTCCTTCAGGCTTTCGAGAATGGTCTGCACGGTTGACCCATCCTGGAATGGCGCCTCCACTCCCAGTTGCACCGCCACGCGCGCGAGGCGCCGCAACTCGTCGTCGGGCCGGAAGATCTCGGCCTCGATGCCCGCCACCATGCGCGCGATCGACTGGTCGCTGATCTCGGGAAATGCCTTCTTGCAGAAGCTGAAGAAGGTCATGTACGCGCCATACCCGAGCAACAGGAACTCGAAGTGGTGGTGCCACATCCGGAAGTAGCCTTCCAGCGTCTTCTGGTAGGTGTCGAGCAGCTGGTGGTTCGAGGCAATGCCACGCCCTGCATGCACATGTTCCAGCGGCTCGTACTTCGGCAGATCGAGCGGCGGCAGTTTCTGCGCGTCCTCGATCAGCGCAAGCATCTTCACCTTCCAGCTGGCGTAGAGCGTTTCCCAGTTTTCGTAGTAGTAGAACGCGCGCTGCATGAACTCGTCGGTGCGCTCGCGGATCTCCGCAGGATCGGTGACGCCGACGCCGCCGATATACACGCGCCCGTTGATGATGCGTTCGTCAATACCCTTGGTCGTCGGCAGGCAGTGCACGCGCGTATTCGCCGCTCCCAGCGCGCAATAGGCTGCCTCGCCGGTAACCGAGTCGAAGGCATGCATCGGCTCGGGAAAATGCATCGCGTTGTAGAACCAGAAGCGCTGATCGTCTTCCGGCCCGAACTGCATGTAGTAGGGATAGGCGGCCTGGGCGCGCTCGGTGCCCGGCACCACCTGCAATGAACTCGGTAGCGGAAAACCCTTCATGAAACCCCCGCCCCCGGTCCAGGCGCCGAGGTTGCAGGATTCATGCTACAAGCGGTATCAGAGCCGCTGCAATCCCGAAAGTGATAGCCGCGCCTGCGGCGCCTGCGCGGCTATTGCTGCACCATCCGGCATCCCCATGCCCGATGAAGTCAGTGCCAACCTCTCCACTGCAATCGGTGGGCGGCTTTCCGAGCTTTGGCACGGACAGACCCATCCGTTCGGGGACACACGCCGATTGCGCGCATCAGCGAACCCGAGATTGGATTGGCAACCTTCAATTATCCATCCAATAGGCCCGCATCCCCATATTTCAAGACATTGTATGTTTTCATACGTCGTATGATATAATTGTGGCATGGCAAAACCGCCACTCGACCGACGCGGACGCAAGCGCGAGCGCACGGCCTCGCACCTGAGCGCGACAGCCTTCAGCCTTTTCGAATCGCAGGGCTACGAGGTAGTGTCAATGGAACAAATCGCCGACAAGGCCGACGTCGCCAAGGCCACGCTGTATAGCTACTTTCCGGTAAAGGAGGCGCTCATCGCACATCGCTTCCGTGAAGACATCGCCGCCGGCATGGCCGAGCGTGCCCCAGCCCTCGCTGCGCACAAGAAATTCGACGCACGTATGCGCTATCTGCTGCGCGAGTCAGCCGCCTGGCATACCGCACGGAAGACCTATCTACCGCATTACCTGCGCTATCTGACCAGCCATGCCCACTACGGTGGCGAAACCCCAGGGCGCAAGGCCCTCAAAAGTGGTACGCAGGAAATTCTTACCGTGATGTTTCAGGTCGCCCAGCAATCCGGAGAGGTCTCCACCCGACAGTCGGCCGCGCAGATTGCAGGCAGTTTCGAATACCTGCTATTTGGCGCTGTGGCGGGGTGGCTCACAGACCCTGGCAAGAGCCTGACGGAGCGATTTCTTGCCGCGTTTGACTTGGCAATGCACGGGATAGGGATAGCGAAGCAACCTCAAGTGAAGGCCTCTGCTTCCCGCGCTTCAAGAGCCAAAGCCAGATGACAGCCCATGACGGTAGTCTTTACCCCGCGCAGCTCAGGACTGCTCCGCTGGGTCTACCAATACTCGCCTATATTCAGAAAGACCCTATAGGCGCAGGAAGTCGTCTCCAGCAGCAGTTCGGAGATGTTGCCCGACTGAACATTCTCTTCCGCAGAATTTACTACTTCTTTAGCCCGGAAGCGGCGCGCCAGATATTGGTAGAACGCGGTGAGGATTTCGTGCGCGAAGCACGCCAGCTCAAAGTCTTTGAATCCTTCCAGGGCAAGAATGTACTGACCACGGAGGGTGCCGACTGGGAGCGCCAGCGACGCATCCTCGCACCCGGGTTTTCCCCGAAACGTATCGCTGGCTATTTGCGCCTGATGACCGCAGCCGTGGGCGACAGCGTGCGCACCGAGCTCCCTGTCGAGCAAGGGGTCATGGCAACCGTTGACGTCGATGCCCTTACAACGCGCATCACGATGGACGTCATCCTCCGTGCGCTGTTCTCCCACGAGACGACAGCGACTGAGGCTCGCACCGTCTCCGTCGCGATCCGCGCTCTGACTCGACAAAGCATGCGGGAATTGTTTTGGGCACTCGTCCCCTCGAAATGGATGCCATATCCGGGAAAGGCAGCCAAGCTAAGGCATCTACGGACCATCAATGATTTGATCTCCACGCACATCAATGCTCGGTCGTTTGCGAAAGACCCCTCGGAAGCCAAGAACGATGTGCTCGATATGCTGCTCTCTGCGCGTGACGATTCCACGAGCTCCGGACGAGCAACCCTCACGTCCCAGGAAATTCATGACAACTGCATTGTGCTATTCGGGGCAGGCTTTGACACATCCTCGTCTGCGCTCACATGGTGGATCGGTCTCATGGCAACCCATCCTGATATCACAGCAAAACTGCGGCGCGAATTGGAGCTCGCATGTGTCGTTTCTCCGGCACCTGAAGATATCGCGCGGCTGCCCTATCTCAACGCCACACTCAAAGAGGCCATGCGCCTCTACCCACCATCTACAGCGCTATTTACCCGCGTCGCACGTCGAAATGTGATGATCGGTGCAACTCCAGTTGCCAAAGGCACGCTTGTTGTAATCCCCATCTGGCACTTGCACCATGATGCGCGCTACTTCCCCGATCCCAATGCCTTCCGTCCGGAGCGCTTCATGCCCGGTGCACCCGGCATCCCTCGCAGCGCCTACATGCCTTTTGGAGCAGGTCCACACTTCTGCTTGGGCCAGCACTTCGCAACCATCGAAATGGCATTGATTGCGGTTCAACTCATTCAGCAATTCGATCTCTCCCTGGAAGAAGGTGGGACCCTACCTGATGCTGTCGTAGATCTGGCACTGAAACCAAAGGTGAAATTGCACGTTCGATTTGCGCGTCGTTAGAGGAACTCATCAGCCAAAGTCTCGTCTCTGAGCAGAAGGTGCAAAAGCGAAATGATGCGGTAAGCGTTATGGCGCTCTCTCCTCCCGCTGCCGTGCCCGCACTGAAGCCATCAGTTCCTGCGCCAGCGGCTGCATCGACTTCGTGCTGTCGCCAGAGGAGATCGCGAAAGAAATCGTGCGAATTGCGCGTAGCGTGCCCGCGCAATGACGTGTCCGGAGTTCATTGGAATGTTTAGGTCATCAGTGCCTGGTCGTCTGGCAGAGTCTCAGAACCGCTGAAAGCCTCGTGATTCCTAGGGTCTTGTGCACCACCCAGGAAATCCGCTGCAGTCTGCCAATGAGCCAGCAGACGACACGACCCAACTAAGAAATGTCTCCAAGCGCCCCCCGCTCTGTTCCCTCACCGACCCTGTCAACATCCTCATCGTGGATTACGAACCGCGAAACCCATTGGTACTGGTGCTGAGGGGGCATAAAGGGTACAAGGATGGTTTGCGGCGTCTCATCCTGCAGCAGCCTTTCTCTGATATCGCGGCAAAAGACGCCCTTGCGAACGATTGCATGCAGGGCATTTCGTTCTATAGTTCGCGGTGGGGACAACATTTTTCTGGGGGGAGGCTTCATGAATTCACGCGCTATTTCGGCCGCTGTGACACTGGCAATTGCCACTTGCGGAAGCAACGCGGCAATCGCCGCCGAAGAGGACACCACGCTTGATGAAGTCGTGGTGACAGCTCAATTCCGCGAACAGAACCTCCAGACCACGCCGCTTTCGATCACCGCCGTGACCGGCGAGATGATGGAAAATCGCAGCCAGACCAATATCGCCGAGGTTGCTTCACAAGCGCCCAACGTGACGCTCAAGGCTCAGGGGGCCCAATACGGGCCGTCGATGGGCGCTTCCATCCGCGGCGTAGGCCAGTTTGATTTCAACCCGGCGCTCGAACCGGGCGTCGGCATCTATGTGGACGATGTCTACTACGCCACCCTCACCGGCTCGGTGCTCGATCTACTGGATCTGGAACGGATCGAGATTTTGCGCGGGCCGCAAGGCACGCTGGCCGGCCGCAATTCCATTGGCGGCGCCGTCAAGCTGTACTCCAAAAAGCCCACTGGCAGCAGCGCCGGTTCGCTGCAGGCCACCTATGGCTCGCGCCACCGCGTTGAACTGCGCGGCAGCTCAGACTTCACGCTCGGCGAAAACCTCTTCGCTCACATCGCCGGCGTGAGCAAGCAGCAGGATGGTCCAGTGAAGCGCTTGGACTACGGCTGCATGAACCCCACCAGCGGCGTGCCCATCCTCTCCTCGACCGGTGCCAATTGCGTGCTCGGCACGATGGGCGACGTGAACTATGACGCCGTGAAGCTGGCTCTACGCTGGAAGCCCTCCGAGAATCTGGAGATTGGCGCCTCCATCGACTACACCAACGACGACCGCACGCCTGCCGGCTCGGTGATGGTGCAGGGAAGCACGGCGGTGAACGGCAACATCCAGCCCGTGCAGGGCCCAGGTGGAACGGCGCTGCCACTTTCGACATTTGTCGTACCCCGAGGCTCGTTTTACAACTACGCGACTTTTTACAACCCTAAGGGCACATACACGCGCCCCAGCAATGGCGCCACCACGCCCATGCTCGAAACGCGGCCGGACATCCGCTCGAAGTTCCGCGGCTGGGGTGGCTCGTTCAATGTTGACTGGATACTCGCTGAGAGTCTTTCGCTCAAGTCGATCACCGCCTATCGCAGCTATGACAGCTACTTCTCCAACGACAACGACCTGTCGCCGTTGGCCAATTCGCTCGGATTCGGCACGACTGCGTTCCGTTCCTTCAGCCAGGAAGTGCGACTCAACGGCGCCGCGCTGACAGAAGATCGACTGGAATACACACTGGGTGCGTACTACTCCGACCAGAAAACGCAATACGCCACGACCCAGGACCTGCGGTACCCCGCCACCGGCCTGACGCAGTTCATGGGTGACGATCCGGTGAACGCGGATTCAAAGGCTGTGTTCGGCCACCTCGGGTACAAGATCATCGATCCGCTGACGGTGAACCTGGGCCTGCGATACACCGAGGAGCACAAGGACTACACCTTCAGGCGCCGCACCTATGCGGGGGCCCTGCATCCCACGCTCGGTTTGCTGGATGGCAAAAGGAGCGACTACGACGGCAGCGAGGTCGACTACCGCATCAACCTGCAGTACCAATTGACCGATGCGGTGATGACCTATGCGCAGTTCGCCACCGGGTTCAAGGGTGGTGGCATTTCGCCCCGGCCCTTCTCGGTAGCGCAGGCCGTGAAGTTCGATCCCGAGAAGCTCAAGTCCTATGAGGTCGGCTTCAAGTCGGATTTGTTCGACCGCAGGTTGAGGGTCAATGCCTCAGCCTTCTTCAGCAAGTACACTGACATGCAGCTGTTGCTTACAAACTGCCCGCAGTTCCCACCCGCCTCACCTTGTCAGCTGATCGCCAACGCGGGCAACGCTGAAATGCAGGGTGTGGAACTGGAATCCACATGGCGCCCCACGCGAGCCTGGTCGATGGACGTCTCGGCCAGCTATCTCGATTTCAAATACACGTACATAAATCCGGACGCTGGCGGCCCTACGCGTCCAGCCGGTCCGCAGTACGGCATGGATCCGCCCTATATGCCGCCGTTGAAGTTCAGCTTGGGCACGCAGTACGAGTTCCCGCTGGCGGGTGGCTCATCGCTCACGGCACGCGCGGACATGAGCTGGCAGGGAAGGTTGTTCACCAGTGGAAGCAACGCGACAACGAATCGCATCTCGCCATATGGCGTGGGCAATGCCCGACTGACCTGGCGTAATGGCGAGGGCGACTGGGAAGCTTCGCTCGAAGCCACGAACATCACCGACAAGTACTACTTCGTGACGCGCTACGACCTGTTCACCAGCACCGGCGTGACCGATGGCCAGCCCGGCCGGCCGCGTGAATATGCGCTTACGGTGAAGAGGAGGTTCTAGATGTCACCAAGATCCGCCAGTGCGGCATTGTCATCCTCAGTGGTCGCTCTGGGAATAACCCTGGTCACCGCTCTACCCGTCTCGGCGCAGAACGTCAATCGCAGTCCGACCGTTGTCGGCACCAAGATCGCCGGCGGATAGGACTTTCAAACCACCCGCCCTGCCACAGCTTGCCGGCATGTTTGCCTGAACACCGCCCGAAGGGTCTCGTGCCAAGAGGTCTGAAACCTGTCCCCGGGTCGCTGAGCCTGCGATTCCTGCCCGTTCACCTTAAGCCCAGGCGGCGTTGCAACCACTCGGGCTTTTCGGGCAAGTCAGCAACGAAGCCGATTGGATCCGCTTGCGCTGCCGCGCGCTGCAGATCGTCATCGAAACTTACATAGGCGTAGCCGGCCGCATCACCTACCTGCCGCGCCAGCGTGGTCTTGCCACATTGGCGCGGCCCATGGATGAGCACCACGGGTGTATCGGCCAGGGCCTCAGTGAGGCGAGGAAGCAGGAAACGACGGTGAAAAGCAGGGTCTGGCCAAATGAAAGGTTAGAGTCGTCTAAAAGAAAGGCTGGTGCGACAGCATGAACACGACGGGGAAGAGCGGACTTGCGAACCGGCGCCAGGGCCGTGTGCACTTCGCGCATGGTGCTCGGCCCGTGCGCCCAGAGGGCGCGGAGAATTGCCAACTCAGCGGTGGTGGGGTTGGGGGGGTGCCATACGAAGCTTCCACTACGAAGACTTTAGTAGCGCAACGAAAAAACCTGTACGCCCTGCCAACGCCTCCAGTCTGGCGCCAGCCCACCGGCCCGGACGAATCGGGGAAGCCCGGCGGTATACTCACGCGCATGACTCTCTTTGCGCGCGGTGTGTGGGTAATTGTGGCGGCTGCCGTCCTGGTGGCATGCGGCGCTGGGGCGCCCGGGCAGGCCGGTGGACAGCTGGTGTTC
>JBDSJD010000002.1:0-14312 GCA_039917615.1 Steroidobacteraceae bacterium | reverse complement strand
CAGCCAGGGACGCATCGAAGTCGGCTACGGGATCATGTTCATGATCTGCGGCTCGGCCTACATCCTGGCCTGGGGGCTGATGCATCTGCTGGCGCCGAAGTTCCGGCTGGTGGAACTCGACTGATCGTTATTTGATCAATTGTCAACTAAAACGGAGTCCGGCGGTTGACAGTTCCGCGGGGTCCACCCACCATCGCGCGCATGAATTCCACTGCATTTGTGCTGCCGTCCGTTGAGGTCGGCGTTTCCCGCTACGGCGCCCTGCGCCACGACTGGCGACTCGCAGAGGTGGAAGCGCTGTTCGCGCTGCCCTTCATGGACCTGATGTTCCGCGCGCAGCAGGTGCACCGCGCCTTTCACACGGCCAACCGGGTGCAGATGAGCACCTTGCTTTCCATCAAGACCGGGGGCTGTCCCGAAGACTGCGCCTATTGTCCGCAGAGCATTCATTTCGACACCGGCGTGGCGCGTGAGGACATGCTGTCGGTGGAAGCCGTGGTTGATGCTGCCCGCAAGGCACAAGCCGCCGGTGCCACCCGCTTCTGCATGGGGGCCGCGTTCCGCTCGCCGAAGAAGAAGGATATCGAGCGTATTGCGACCATGATCCGCGAAGTGGGTGCACTGGGCCTTGAGACCTGCGCAACGCTCGGCATGCTGACGCCGGACCAGGCGCATGAACTCAAGGACGCGGGCCTCGACTACTACAATCACAACGTCGACAGCTCTGAAGAGTTCTACCGGCAGATCATTTCGACGCGTACCTACCAGCACCGTCTGGATACGCTGCAAGCCGTGCGCAACGCCAACCTGAAGGTCTGCAGCGGCGGCATCGTCGGCATGGGCGAAACGCGCACAGATCGCGCCGGCATGCTGGTGACGCTGGCAAACCTGCCGGAGCATCCGCAGAGCGTGCCGATCAACCAGCTGGTCCAGGTGCAAGGCACGCCGCTGGCCGAAGGAGCGCCGCCGACCGGTGGTGCCGCACCGGGGGCCAGTCATGGTGTCGACGGCTTTGAGTTCGTGCGTACCATTGCGGTGGCGCGAATCCTGATGCCGGCGGCGCAGGTACGTCTTTCTGCCGGGCGCGAAGCGATGAGCGATGAGCTGCAGGCGCTGGCTTTCATGGCCGGCGCAAATTCGATTTTTTACGGCGAGAAGTTGCTCACCACTGGCAACCCGGATGTGGAGCGCGATCGCGCTCTGCTCGCGAAGCTCGCCATCGAAGCCGAGACGCAGGCGCAGACCGACGCGCGCGGCTGCTGCTGACAACGCCGCAGTCTTGTGCCATGAAGCGCAGTGCCGCTGCGGTGACCGCCCTGCTCGACGAGCTCGCGCACGCACAGCAACGGCGCCAGCGGCGCAGCATCAGCGGCTTCGCCACCAGAGGTTCAATTCTCGAACCGATAGTTGAGGGCCGACGGGTCATCAACTTCTGCAGCAACGACTACCTTGGTATTGCAGGTGATCCGCGCCTCGTGGCCGCCATGCAGTCGGCCGCTGCGAACTGGGGCGCAGGCGCCGGCGCTGCGCACCTGGTAACCGGCCACACCCATGAGCATCACGCGCTGGAAGAGGAACTCGCAGCTTTCACCGGCCGCGAAGCCGCGCTGTTGTTTTCCACTGGCTACATGGCCAACGTCGGGGTGATCACCGCGCTTGCCGCGCGCGGCGAAGTGGTGCTGCAAGACCGGCTCAATCACGCTTCGCTGCTTGACGGCGCGCGTCAGTCCGGAGCGCGGCTGCAACGCTATCGTCACGCCGCTGCGGAGGATGCCGGGCAATTGCTTGAAAGCGCGGCGGGCCGCATCACCTTCATCGCTACCGACGGCGTGTTCAGCATGGATGGTGATATCGCGCCGCTGTCGCAGCTGGCCGGGCTTGCCACAAAACACGACGCCTGGCTGCTGGTGGATGATGCGCACGGCCTGGGTGTGCTGGGTGAAAAAGGTGGCGGAAGTCTTGCGCTCGCGCGCCTTGACGCCACGCAGGTGCCGTTGCTGGTTGGCACATTGGGCAAGGCGTTCGGGAGTTTCGGCGCCTTCGTTGCCGGCTCACGCGATGTCATCGACCTGATACTGCAACGGGCGCGCAGCTATATCTACACAACGGCATTGCCGCCTGCGGTTGCAGCAGCCACTCGCGCATCGCTGCAGATTGTCATCGAAGAAGGATGGCGCCGCGAGCGACTCGCTAGCCTCGTCGCGCGCTTTCACAGCGGCGCAGCCCAGCTCAGTCTGCCGCTGCTGCCTTCTCCCACTGCCATCCAGCCGATCCTGTTGCCCGGCGCCGCGCGCTGCATGGCGGCAAGCAGTTATCTGCTTGCGCGCGGCTTCTGGGTCAGTGCCATCCGGCATCCAACTGTTCCAGCGGGAACCGAGCGCCTGCGCGTGACTCTCTCTGCGGGACACACCGAACAGCAGATCGATGCGTTGCTGGATGCATTGCACGCCTGCGTTGCACAGACAGCCGCGCAGACGGTCGCGCAGACATGAGTTTCATGCTGCATGTGGAACGCCGCCCTCGCACCCCGCACAGCGACGCGGTTACGGCAGGCACCCCTTTGACGGTTGCCACTACCTTGCCAATGGTGTGTCTGCACGGCTGGGGCATGAACCTGCGCGTGTTCGATCTGCTGCGCGATGCGCTGGCCGCAGAGCGCGAAACTCTGGCCGTGGATCTTGCCGGGCATGGTGCCAGCGCATGGGCTGCAGGTCATGCGCAGTTCGACACCCAGATGGAGGATGTGCTCGCGGTGCTGCCGCCACGTTGCGTGCTGCTGGGCTGGTCATTCGGCGGCAAGCTCGCGCTTGCACTTGCGGCGCGCCATCCAGCGCGGATCGCGGCACTGGTGCTGGTCTCTGCCACCCCGAAGTTCGCGCAGTCGGCCGACTGGCCCCATGGCCTGGACGCGGATTCCATGCAGGCTTTTCGCGCCGTGCTGGAACAGGACTGGCAGCAGACGCTCAGCGACTTCGTGTGGTTGCAGCTGCGCGGCAGTCGCAATGCCGAAGCGGCGCAGCGCGTGCTGGAAGCGGCGCTGGCGCAGCAGGGAAAGCCTCACCCGGAAGCCCTGCGAAATGGCCTGGACCTTCTACACACGCTGGATCTGCGGGCGCATGCGGTCGAAGTTATGCAACCCACGCTCGTGATCAGCGGACAGAATGATCGCGTTACGCCGCCGGGCGCCGCTCGTTGGCTGGCGGCGGCGCTGCCGCAGGCGCAGCTGGTTGAAGTGCCGCGCGCCGGCCATGCGCCATTCGTGTCGCATCATCAGGAAGTCGCGGCGGCAGTGCGCGTATTCCTCGCGGCGACTGCCGCCACCGCCGCGACCCGCGCATGAGCACGCCGGCCACCAATATCGATCCCGCAGCAGTCGCGCGCAGTTTCGGCGCCGCCAGCAGCAGCTACGACGCCGCGGCCGGGCTGCAGACCGCCGTGCGCAATGAGCTGCTGTCGCGCCTGGATCTGCTGCGCCAAACACCGCGTGCGGTGCTTGACCTGGGTGCGGGCACTGGCGTCGCGGCGGCCGAGATCAAGCGCCGCTTCCGGCGCGCCGCAGTGACCGCGGCGGACATCGCCGCGCCCATGCTGCAGGTTGCGCGCCGTCGCAGTCGCTTCTGGCGCCCGATCCGCTGCGTCGAAGCAGACGCGCGCGCGCTGCCCTTCGACGACGCCAGTTTCGACCTGGTATTCACCAGCCTGATGCTGCAGTGGCTGCAACCGCCCGATGCAGCACTGCGGGAAATCCGTCGGGTGCTGAAACCCGGCGGATTGCTGCTGGCGAGCAGCTTCGGGCCAGAAACACTGCAGGAGCTGCGCAGTGCCTGGGCCGCCGCGGACAACGGCGTGCACGTGAACGAGTTCATCGACATGCACGATCTGGGCAGCGCGCTGGGCCGCGCCGGTTTCATGGAGCCGGTGCTCGATGTCGACCGGCACCGGCGGCACTATCGGGACACGCGCGCATTGATGCAGGAATTGAAAGCCCTGGGTGCGCACAACCTGAACGCGCAACGCGCCCGCGGCCTGACCGGCCGCGGGGCATTCGCCCGCATGAACGCGGCCTACGAATCACTGCGCCAGCCAGCCGGATTGCCCGCGACCTGGCAGGTGGTCCATGCGGTGGGCTGGGCGGCGGATGCACCCACGGGCGAGGCCACGGCTTTTTCCAGGGACGCGTCCGGCGAAGTCCATATCGATGCCGCCAGCCTGCGAGGCAGCGGGGGGCGCCGGCGTTGATCACCCATGAATAAAGAACTGCATCCCCTGCTGCGCCAGAGCCTGTTCGTGACCGGTACCGATACCGGTGTCGGCAAGACCTGGGTGTGTGTGCAGCTGCTGCAGTCGATGGTCGCGGCGGGCTATCGCGCTGCCGGCATGAAGCCGGTGGGGGCCGGCGTCATCAACACCCCCGATGGGCTCCGCAATGAAGATGCCCTTGCGCTGCAGGCCGCCAGCAACGTGACCCTGCCGTACCACCTGGTGAATCCTATCTGCCTGCCGCACGCCACCTCGCCACATCTGGCGGCCGAGGATGCCGGCATCGGCGTGGAAATCGGCGGAATCTTGCAGGCATATGATCTGATAAAGAGTAGAACCGATTGGATTGTGGTGGAAGGAGCCGGCGGCTGGCTGGCGCCGATCGGCGCACCCGACATGCCGGGCATACCCGGCCCCACCATGCAGGACATCGCGGTGGCACTGCGACTGCCGGTGATCCTGGTGGTGGGCATCCGGCTTGGTGCCCTGAGTCACGCGCTGCTGACAGCGGAAGCCATCCGCCGCAGCGGACTTACACTCGCAGGATGGGCCGCAAATTGCCTTGACCCGGGCTTTGCCGACGCCGGGCGTTACGTGGAATCACTGGCCCTGCGCCTGCCCGAGCCCATGCTCTGGCGTAGTTAATCCCCTGCCCGCAGGTTAAACTGCCGGGTCAGTGAGGCGCGGTCCGTGTCGGCGCCCGCGTGTGAAGAACAGTGTCTTATTCAAGGGCTATCGATGCTTCGTAAATCCGCGATTCTGGGTGCCGCAGCGGCCGCCCTGGCCGTACTTGCAGCTCCCGCGCATGCCGCCTGGTCGGGTCTGAACATGACCAAAGGTGTCACTACCTTGTCCGGCGAGATCTACTGGCTGCACATGCTGATCTACTGGATCTGCGTGGTGATCGGCATCGGCGTGTTCGGGGCGATGATCATTTCCTTGGTCAAATTCCGCAAATCGCAGGGCGCGGTAGCGGACACCAAAATGGTTCACAGCACCAAGGCCGAGATCATCTGGACGATCGTGCCGGTGGTGATCCTGGTGGCCATGGCAGTGCCGGCCGCCAAGCGCCTGATCCAGATCGAGGACGCCTCCAATACCGACATCACCATCAAGGTGACCGGCTATCAGTGGAAGTGGCAGTACGACTATATCAATGAGGGCGTGAGCTTCTTCTCTACACTGGCACGAGACAGCGATGCCGCGCGCCAGCTGCATTCCGGCGTTGATCCGAAATCAATCCCGAACTACCTGCTGAGTGTCGACAATCCGCTGGTGGTGCCGGTGGGCAAGAAGGTGCGGATACTGCTCACATCGCAGGATGTGATCCACGCCTGGGGGGTGCCGGCGCTGGCCGTCAAGAAGGACGCCATCCCCGGCATGGTGAACGAGCTGTGGTTCCAGATCCAGCCGGACAAGGCCGGCATCTACCGCGGCCAGTGCGTCGAGCTCTGCGGCCGCGACCACGGCTTCATGCCCATCGTGGTGGAAGCGAAGTCCGAGGCGGACTATGCAGCCTGGCTGGCCTCCAGGAAGACACCGCCCGCCGAAGCAGTTGCCGCCAACGTCGCCAACTGATCCACACCGAATCCAGAACCGAGTAATGCACATGGACCATTCCACGCACGCCGACCACGCCGATCACGCGGATCACGACCACCACGGCCCGGCCAAGGGCTTCATCCAGCGCTGGGTGATGGCCACCAATCACAAGGACATCGGCACGATGTACCTGGTGTTCGCCGGGGTGATGTTCTTCCTCGGTGGTGCGATGGCGATGGTGATCCGCGCCGAGCTGTTCCAGCCCGGCTTGCAGTTCGTGGATCCGCAGTTCTTCAATTCGATGACCACCATGCACGCGCTGGTCATGATCTTCGGTGGCGTGATGCCGGCCTGGGTGGGCCTCGCCAATTGGATGATCCCGATGCAGGTAGGCGCGCCGGACATGGCGCTGCCGCGCATGAACAATTTCAGTTTCTGGATCCTGCCCTTCGCCTTCACGCTGCTGCTGGGCGGCATCCTCACGGACAGCGGCCTGCCCGCTGGCGGGTGGACCTTGTACCCACCGCTGTCGCTGCAGGGCGGCGACAGCTTTCCGATGGCGATCTTTGCCATCCACATGATGGGTATTTCCTCGATCATGGGCGCCATCAACGTGATCGTCACGCTGATGAACATGCGCGCGCCTGGCGTGACGCTGTTGCGGATGCCGCTGTTCGCCTGGACCTGGCTGATCACCGCCTACCTGCTGATCCTGGTGATGCCAGTGCTCGCAGGTGCAGTAACCATGCTGCTCACCGACCACTTCTTCGGCACGACGTTCTTCAACGCGGCAGGTGGCGGCGATCCGGTGATGTTCCAGCACATCTTCTGGTTCTTCGGACACCCGGAGGTCTACATCCTCATCCTCCCGGCTTTCGGTGTCGTGTCCGAGATCATTCCGACGTTCTCGCGCAAGCCGCTGTTCGGCTATGAGTCGATGGTTTATGCCACGGCGTCCATCGGCTTCCTGTCGTTCATCGTCTGGGCGCACCACATGTTCACGGTGGGCATGCCGCTGGCAGGCCAGCTGTTCTTCATGCTGACCACCATGCTGATCGCGGTGCCCACGGGCGTGAAGGTGTTCAACTGGACCGCGACGATGTGGAAGGGGTCGATCACCTTCGAGCCACCGATGCTGTTCGCGGTGGCGTTCCTGTTCCTGTTCACGATTGGCGGGTTCTCGGGCCTGATGCTCGCGATCGTGCCAGCGGATTTCCAGTATCACGACACCTATTTCGTGGTGGCGCATTTCCACTACGTGCTGGTGCCGGGCGCCATCTTCGCGATCATGGCTGGCATCTACTACTGGCTGCCGAAATGGACCGGCCACATGTACAACATGAAGCTGGCCACGGTGCACTTCTGGCTGTCGATGATCTTCGTGAACGTACTGTTCTTCCCGCAGCACTTCCTGGGCCTCGCCGGCATGCCGCGCCGTATTCCGGACTACTCCACGCAGTTTTCCGAATGGAACATGGTGTCGTCGCTGGGTGCCTTCGGCTTCGGCCTGTCGCAGCTGCTGTTCCCGCTGATCATCATCCAGTGCGTGAAGGGCGGCCAAAAGGCCACGGATCGCGTGTGGGAAGGCAGTCACGGCCTGGAATGGGAACTCACCTCGCCGCCGCCTTATCACAGCTGGGGCACTGCTCCCACGCTTGAAGTGGTGGAGCGGGGCACAGTCGGTCACTGATCGATGAGCAGCACATCCATGCAGACCCTGACGCCAGCCGAAACTGCCGCGCGCCGCCGCCGGGTGCGCAATACGGCGCTGCGGCTGGCAGCGTTTGCGGTGGTCGTTTACGTGGCGTTCATCGTGGCTTTCATCAATCAGCATCAGTGAACGACCAGGAAGGCAAACCGGCTGCAAACAGGCGACTTGCGCTGAAGTTGCTGGTGGTCGCGCTCGGCGCGTTTGGTTTTGGCTTCGCGCTGGTGCCGCTGTATGACCTGCTGTGCGCGGTATCGGGCTACGGAGACCGCAAGGAGCTGACGCGCGCCGCCGCAGCGCCCACGGCGGTGGACGAATCGCGCCTGGTTACGGTGGAGTTCGTGGCAAACCTGCCCACCGTGGGCAGTTGGCAGTTCGAGCCCGAAGTGCGCAGCATGCAGGTGCGGCCCGGCCGTCTGTATGAAGCAAAGTTTCTTGCCAGCAACAAGACCGGCCATGCGACCTGGGCGCAGGCGGTGCCGGATATAGCGCCCTCCAAGGCCGCGGCGTTCTTCCGCAAGACCGAATGCTTCTGCTTCACGCCACAGCAGTTTGCCGTAGGCGAGTCCAGGCACATGCCGGTCCGCTTCTTCGTTGATCCCGCGCTGCCGAAGTACGTGGACCGGATCACGCTGGCTTACACTTTTTACGACACACAGGGGCCGGTAGTCCGGCGCTAAATCACATGAGCACACATACCGAAACGCACGACGCAGGCCACTACTACATTCCGGAAGGCAGCAAATTGCCGATCCTGGGCTCGGTGGGCCTGTTTACGCTGATGCTCGGCGCGGTCAGCTTCATGAACGAATGGTCACCCGCCTGGTCTTTCCTGCCCGGCGCGCTGCTCATCATCCTGATGTTCTTCTCCTGGTTCCGCGTGGTGGTTGACGAGAACCAGGCCGGCATCTACAACCTCGACGTGGATCGCTCATTCCGCATGGGAATGATCTGGTTCATCATGTCGGAGGTGCTGTTCTTCGCCGTGTTCTTCGGCGCGCTGTTCTACGCGCGCAACCTGTCGGTGCCCTGGCTGTCGGGCGACGGCGTGAAGATCTTCAACAAGCTGTTGTTGTGGCGTGACTTCGACGCGGCCTGGCCCACCAACGGCCCGGGCGTCATCGGCGGCAAGGCCAATGGCACCTTCGAAACCATTCCGGCCTTCGGCCTGCCAGCCTGGAACACGGCCATCCTGCTGACCTCTGGCGTCACGATCACGATTGCGCACCACGCTTTGCGTGCCAGCAATCGCGCAGTGCTGAAGGTGTTCCTGGGCGCCACCTTCCTGCTTGGCTTCCTGTTCGTTTATCTGCAGGCCACCGAATACATTCACGCTTATCACGAACTGGGACTGAAGCTGTCGACCGGCATCTACGGTTCGACATTCTTCATGCTGACGGGCTTCCACGGGCTGCATGTGACCATCGGCGCGATCATGCTGACCGTGATCTGGCTGCGTTGCATGAAAGGCCACTTCACACCGGAGCGCCATTTCGCCTTCGAGGCGGTGGCCTGGTATTGGCATTTCGTGGACGTGGTCTGGCTGATCCTGTTCGTATTCGTCTACTGGATCTGATTCGCTTAGCTAGAGACCGTGCGGGCGGATGAAGCCCATCCGCCACGCGATCAGCAGCAACAGGAACAGTGCGACCGACAGCGAGATGCGCCAGGTCAGCGCGCGCAGCATTTTCCGTGAATCGCCCTTGCCGCGTGACAGCTGGAACAGCGCCGAGCCCAGGCTGCCGATGATGGCGATGAGCACGGCGATGATGAGCAGTCTGGCAAGATCCATGCATCGATTATATGGGCCGCCTGTCCGGCGGAAGGCTTGAATTGGCACTCACCTTCCATCCCCGCTGGTACTTCGCGCTGCTCACCGCTGCGGCTGTGCCCCTGTTTGTCTGCCTGGGATTCTGGCAGTGGAATCGTGGCGAGCACCGCAGTGCGCAGTGGGCGGCATTCGCCCGTGCAGACCAGCGCGCGGTAGAAACAACAGTCGATGCGCTGGGACAGTTGCCGCGCTTTTCCCATGTTGTCGTGCACGGTGAGTTCGACACCCAGCGACAGTTCCTGCTCGACAACATTTCGCACAATGGCGCGCCGGGCTACGAAGTGCTGTCGGTGCTGCAGCTGGCAGAAGGCAGCCGCCTGCTGGTAAACCGCGGCTGGGTGCCATTTTCAGGGTTCCGCGAGCAGCTTCCCGATGTGGCGCTCGCGAGCGAGGGCGCGCAGCGCATTTCCGGACGCCTGTCCGTCCTGCCAGTGGCCGGCATGGTCTCCGGCCGACAGGCGCCCGCTGCAACGGGCAGCTGGCCACGCGTCACCAGTTTCCCGACGCATGAGCAGTTGCAGCAGGCGCTGGGTGTCCCGCTGCTGGCGCCAGTGCTGCTCTTGGACGCGGATTCCGGACCCGGGTATCTTCGGGACTGGCGACCACCGGGAATCGCGCCAGAGCGCAACTATTCATATGCCGTGCAGTGGTGGGCGTTCGCGCTGCTGGCCGTGGGCCTGTTCATTGGACTCAACCTGAAGAGAAGAGATGCCTGAAGCTCCCAAATCGCAGCGGCGCACATTGCTCATCATCACTGCGCTGTTCTTTGTGCCGCTCGCCGCGGCGTTCATCCTGTATTACGGCGTTGGCTGGCGCCCAGCCGGCGGCACCAATAACGGCGAGCTTCTGCAGCCAGTGCGGCAGATGCCGGAGGTTTATGCGCCGCTGCTGGGGAAGTGGAATCTGGTCTATGTGGGCGACGGCCAGTGCGATGAAGACTGCCGTCAGGCGCTGGTGTTGGCGCGCCAGACGCGATTGTCACTGAACAAGGACATGGAGCGGGTGAATCGCCTGCTGCTCACCACGGGCAATTGCTGCGACCTCGCCTATCTGGACAAGGAACATCCTGGCTTGAAGGTGAACGACATCAGTGAACCGGCGGAGGACCTGGAGCAATGGCTGCTGCTGCTGCCCCCAGGCGATCTGCGGCACTGGCTGTTCGTCGTCGACCCGTTGGGCAATATCGTGATGCGCTATGACGTGCGGAAGGAGCCGCGGGGGTTGCTCGACGATCTCAAGAAGCTGCTGAAGCTCTCGCACATTGGATAGCAGGTCGTGTATCGCATCATTATATTGCGACGTCTGGCCCTTGCCGCGATGCTGCTCGCGTTCTGCGTGGTGGTGTTTGGCGCCTATGTCCGACTGACCGCCGCGGGCCTTGGGTGTCCGGACTGGCCGGGTTGCTACGGACATATATCTCCGTCGAACGCCGGCGCCGCTGATGCCGGCACCGCTGCTTCGCCCGAGCACGTTGGCAAGGCCTGGCGCGAGATGATCCACCGCTACGGCGCCGGGACGTTGGGTGTGCTGATCCTCGCCATCGCGACGCTCGCGCTGCGCTGGCGCCGGCACGGCAGCGCGCCACTAGCCTTGCCGCTGTCGCTGGTGGCGCTGGTGGTTTTCCAGGGACTGCTGGGCATGTGGACAGTCACGCTGCTGCTCAAGCCGCTGATCGTGACGCTGCACCTGATCTTCGGGCTCACCACGTTGGCGCTGCTGTGGTGGTTGTGGCTGACCCTGCGTCGCCGCTCGTCGGATCCCTGGTCGGGGACGCGCTCCGCGCGCGGCGGGGGCAGCACTGCGGCATTGCTGCGGCCGGCGCCCCGATTTCTACAACGTGCCTCGATGGTCGCGCTGGTGGCGTTGGTGGTGCAGATCATGCTTGGCGGCTGGACCAGCACCAACTATGCGGCCGTGGCCTGCCCGGATTTCCCGAAGTGCCAGGCCAGCTGGTGGCCGCATGCCGATTTTGGCGAAGCCTTCGTGCTGTGGCGGGACCTCGACATCAACTACGAAGGCGGCGTGCTCGATCAACCGGCACGCGTGGCCATTCACTTCACACATCGGCTGGGCGCTGTGGTGGCGACGCTTGCCCTGCTGTTCGCCGCCATCATGACCTGGCGCACCCGTCTTGAGAGCAACAGCCGGTTCGCTGCCGTTGCGGCGCTGGCGGCGCTGGCGCTGCAGCTTTGCATCGGCAGCCTCATGGTGCTGAAGGGGTTCCCGCTGTGGCTGGCGACTGCGCACAATGCCGGAGCCGCGCTGTTGCTGCTGGCGACGCTGGCGTTGAATCGGGCGTTGCGGCGCGCGTAAGCCGCAGATCGTTACGCCGCAACAATTCCGATCAGGACGATCAGCCCCACCCAGTTGTTGTTGAGGAATGCCCTGAAGCAGCCGTCCCGATCACGATTACGGATCAGCCACTGTTGCCACAGGAACAGTGCCGCCGCCGCGAGCAGTGAAGCATAAAAGGTCCAGCCCAGCTGCGATTCGCGACCGATCATCACGAGGCCGCCGAGCACCATCATCTGCATGATGCCGATCAGCATGGTGTCCATGTCGCCAAAGGCGATGGCGGTGGACTGCACGCCCAGCTTCAGGTCGTCATCGCGATCGACCATGGCGTATTGCGTGTCATAAACACCGGCCCAAAGCAGGGTGGTGATGAACAGCAGCCAGCCCGGATGTGTCACCACGCCGAGTGTAGCGACGAAGGCCATTGGCACGGCCCAGCCGAACGCAGCGCCGAGATAGAACTGCGGCAGCGGGAAGAAGCGCTTCATGAAGGGGTAGCTCACGGTGAGCGCCGCGCCGACGAACGAGAAGTACACGGTGCGTGTGTCCAGGCGCGTAACCAGCCACAGGGATGCGAGCACTAGCACCCCGAACAGCACCAGTGCGTCATATGGCGATATCTGGCGTGAGGCCAACGGACGGTCTTTCGTGCGCGTTACATGCGGGTCGATATTGCGGTCGGCGAAGTCGTTGACGGCGCATCCAGCGGAACGCATCACCACGGTGCCGGCGATGAACACCAGCAGCAGCTTCATGGACGGGACCTGCGGGCCGTCGGGCAAACTGCGCGCGGCGATCCACAGCGCCCACAGCGTGGGCCATAGCAACAGGCCGATGCCGATGGGGCGATCAAGGCGGGTGAGCCGCGCGTAACCATGCAGTCGCCGCAGCAGCGGTGCTACGGACCCTCCAAGAAATCTTCTCCCGACAGGCGTTGCCATGTGCTTCGGGCGACTATTTCTTGCGGAACCTGCCATCACGCCGCATTTCCTCGAACCGGCGAATGACGTCAGCCATCCCCTGCACAGCTTCGAGTCGGCTTCTGAGGCTCAATGACCTGAAATACAGCAGCTGCGAGAGATTGTGCTCGCGCCACGCTGCCTCCGGATCGGGACTCCCGCCTCGAAGATCGGTCATCCCTGGTGGTCTCTGGTCAACAATTGCAACTGACGAATATCTTCGAGGTCCTTGGGTCGGCCCGCAGATTCCTTCATGCGAAGCAAGGTTTCCAGGGAAACAAAACGGGCAGGTAGTCCCGGAAGAATGTCGCCAATCATCGCGCGCTCGTATTCGGTGTTGAAATCGAATGGTTCGGAGACAAAGAGATCAATGCTTGTCTCGGGGTGATGGTCGCTACGCATCTGGAAAACCACCATGTTCTTGTCCCGAATCCACGACTCCCGGTGATGCGCGTCGGCGAATTGAGCGGCCGTAACGGGCACAGTGGGCCGGTAACCCAGGTTTTCGAGTGCCTTCACGCCCCGAGCAATATTGTCCGACAGCAGTTGCACAACCAGATCCACGTCGAACGTCGCGCGGCCGTGCCCATGAGCTGCCACAGCAAGTCCACCCACGATCAGATAACGCACTTCGGCAGATTGAAGAGCAGATACGATGGCTTCGAAACTGGAGAGCTTCATTCGATAACGGCGCTGCTCGGCTGCGAATGGTCGGTGGGTCAAAGCTTATCACGCCACCTAACCGATACGGCCATACTCCTCGGCAGCTCCAATCCAGCGCAATCGCAATGGCGCGACCACGTGATCACGCAACGCGCTGGCCGAATGTGGTAGTTTTCTAACAGATGAGCACAGCAATTCTTCCAGAGCGCCTCCGACCGCAGAAGGCGCCTGCACTTATGCGCGTTGGACGAAATCGTGATGGCGGCTATCTCATCGAGTCCCGCGATGTGCTGGCATCCGACTGCCTGGTCAGCCTGGGTGTGAGTGACGACTGGAGCTTTGAAAAAGCCTTCGTCCAGATCAAGGATGTTCCCGTATTTGCGCACGATGGCTCGATCGGCGCAGCGGATTTTGTCAAACGTATCCTGCGACAGCCCTGGCATCCAAAGGTCGTCGCACGAAACGCGTTGTTGCTTGCCGACTACGCCTGGTTCTTCGGCAGGCCCGGGCGAAACTATCTCAAGACCTACGTCGGAAGTCCGACCCTGACACCCAATGTCACCTTGGCACAGGTGTTCGAGAAGCTGGGCTCCCTCGGCTTGTCCAGACCATTCCTGAAAATCGACATCGAATGTTCTGAATACGAGTTGCTCGGGGACCTGCTGAAATTCGCCAGCGCGACCACGGGACTTGCGATCGAGTTTCATGCCTGCGAGAGCCGCATGGACGAAATCGTCCAGTTTGTCGAAAGCTATCCGCTGCAGCTGGTGCACGTTCACGTCAACAACCATGGGTATGCAGGTGAAGGGCTGCCGTCGCTGCTGGAGCTGACTTTCTCGTCAAGCATGGCCAACGGCTCGGGTACTTTATTTCCCCATCCGCTGGACCGGCCGAACAACAAAAGGGCGGAAGAAGTCGTAATCTCCTTTAGGGAAGCTCTGAACTACCCGCGCCAGGAGCGCGGCAGTCCATGATTGCGCGACAGGTCGAGGTCATCTTCGGTTGTCGGACTGATCTGAAGGCAAGTGTCGGCTTGTTCATTGCATTCTTGTCC
>JBDSJD010000001.1:0-29586 GCA_039917615.1 Steroidobacteraceae bacterium | reverse complement strand
TCTGAGGGCTGGCTTCGGTACCAATCGCCAGCTCACCGTGCACCATGATCCACTCGGTGGTCAGTTCCAGGTCGGCAGTGTTGGCGAAGCTGAGTTTGCCATTGATCGTCACACCGCCCAGCGCTGGCGGGCTGACGTCGAGGATCACTTCCTTGCCACTTGCAATCTCTACCTTGTCGCCAGCGCGTGGCACCTTGCGGCCTGGCCAAGTGGCCGGATCAGACCAGCGCGTCGCCTTGGCTGACTGAGCCGCTTCAACGGCAGTGAGTGCGCTGCCGAGCAAGAGTGCTGGAACGAGCAACGCAGAAAGTAATGAGCGAAATGGTTTACTCATGGCATCAACCCCCGTATTCCCCGAAACAAACTCGGACTACAAGCTGCAATGAGGATAGCGCTTATCTCCGGCGCCACCTAAATCAGGCAAACGTGCCATCCCAAGGCGCTCGAAATCCGAACGGAATGGCCGCATTTCGAAAAAACGATGCCAGCCGCACGAGCCTGGCCATCATGCGGCAGCACCGTGACCAGTGGTGTCGGGCGTCTCGGGATGGTCCCAGGAGTCTTTGCTACACTGCGACACAGGTTCGTCGATACGGGCCTCGAGCCTCTGGAGTCAACTGTCCATGTCCGAGTTTCGCCGTCTCTTTGTAGTTGCCGCCGCAATGGTGGTCCCGGCCCTGTGTGCGGCAGGCTCCAAGCCGGATGTCGAGAACGGCAAGACGACATTCAACACCATGTGCGGCGTCTGCCATTCAGTGCAGAAAACAGGGGGTCCTACGCTGGGGCCCAATCTTCTGGGCGTTGTCGGCCGCAAGGCCGGCAGTGAGCCTGAATTCACCCTGTACTCGGCAGCCCTCAAGGCTTCCAAGCTCACCTGGAGCAAGAAGACCCTCGATAAATTCCTGTTGAACCCCATGACGAAGGTGCCAGGCACCGTCATGCCGATGCTGATTCAGGACAACAAGACGCGCGCTGATGTCGTCGCCTATCTCGCGACGCTGAAGAAGAAGTAGGGCTGCGGTTTCACACGGCAGCCAGCAACTGGTCATAGATTTTCAGATTGAAGTCGCCAGGCAGCAGTTTCTCGATCGATCGAGCGAAGTTGCGAGTCTCTTCCAGCATCCGGCGGGTGATTCGTTTTCCCGATGCGTCGTTGAGTCCGGGATCGAACCCCATGCTGAGCGGGTCGAACGGTACGGCGGAACCCTTTGTCGGCAAATACCGCGCGATCGACATAAGCGGCCCCAACATGATGGCTTGTGCAAGTGCGGGCTCGACCTTGGACTTGCGCCGGTAGCCTGCATCCAGCAGCAACAACAGGCACCAGTAGTTCAGATTGCCGAGCCACGCCAGGGCCCTCAGGTCCGCATCCTTGATGGTGTTGGGGCGCCCCTCATAGGCGGTCGGATTCACGGGCACCTGGTAGGACGGATAGCGCGCATCGGTAGCCGGAAGGTCCCAGATGCCGGGAGTCTCCTTGACCAGTGGATGGGCCCCCTCATAAAGGGAATGGAAGAACTTGAAGTGGCCGAACTCTCCTTCAGCCTTGACGTCACCGATATTCTGGAACCAGGCGCCGAAATCGATACGGACATTGCCGGCTTGCTTGACGTCACCCAGCGTCTCAACAATAGCATCGTAAAGCTTCCCGACGTGATTCGCAGCGATGCTGCCGCCAAGGGTAGTCTTTAACTTGTCCACTAGGCGAACCGAGTCGCTGGTGATCGACCTCACATGCCCCAAGCGGACCGGATCCGCTTCGACATACGTGAATTTCGCCAGGCTGACCGAGCTCAGTGGTGCGAGTTCGAATGGGAATGGATAGACGTCGGTCTCGTAAGGGATGTCCAGGCGCGTGAGTACCGGCTTGGCATCCAGCTCCACGAGCAGGCGATTTATGTCTCCGAGGTGTTGCATCTCCTGGATGATGACGCCCATGAGCGAAGTCGCATTCGGCGTCGGACTGCCGACGAGTTCCGCGTACGCGGGCTTGAGTGCATACGCAGCGTAGAGGTACTGGAGCATGAGATCCTGTTCGATCTCGGCGGCTTCCTTCAGAAGCCGTATGAGTTCGAGATAGGGGTCGGAGAAATCCTGCTGTACCGGGGAAAACCTGTGAGTTCTGGCGAGAGCCATGCCCGGACCCGTGGCGACACCAACCATGGCGATATTGCCGAGCAGCGCGCGGCGCGTCATGCCTTTGCTTTTCATATGACTTTTCCAAGACAGTTTGTTTCCACATCTTGGTTGAATTCTTGCAAATTAACCACCTGCAGGCAGCTGCAGCGGATCATGCAAATCTGCCGACTCTCAACAAGAAGCGCAGAAGCCCCAGCAGCTTCCCGCTGGGTCTTCTCTTAGCGAACGATGGATCAGGTAGGCGGATCTCAACATCCAGCTCCTTTGGGCTGCAATTCCGCCTCAGATCCGATTGATGTGCCCACGCGTAACCGTCCAACTGGAAGGCCAAACAGCTTTTTACTCACTTGCGTGCCGGAGCTTCCACCATGACCATCCGTTTGCATTTACCCCGATCTCTTCAGGCAGCGCTGTTGGCGCTGACCTGCGTGGCTGCCGCGCCCTCGCACGCAGATACCGCCATCGAAACCGAAACGGCGCAGATCGGCCGAAAAGGCGAATCGAATTTCAGCCAGGCCTTTGAGTTCGAGGACGGGCCCGATGGTTCGGGTCAGGGCACACTGACGCAATACGAGTACGCCTTCAGCGATCGCGCCGAAATCCTCATCGAACCGTTCTTCTATCAGCGTATTTCACCGGAAGGCGAATCCTCCGTCAGCGGCCTGGGTGATCTCGAAATCACGCCCTCCTATATGGTAGTCCGTGAGGAGGGGGCGACCCCGGCTGTGCTGTTGGCATTCAAGCTGAAAGTTCCCACCGGTTCAAAGAAGGTCGAAGGCTCTGGCAAGTTCGACTATTACCCGTACATCATTCTTGGCAAGCACGCGGGTGGCTGGACCCTCAACGCCAATTTTGGCGTCAATTTCGCGCAACCTGTCGATGACAGCAAGTATGACAAGCAAGTGGTATGGGATCTGGAAGCGGAGCGCGAAATCGCACCGCATCTGACCTGGTTCGTCGAAGTGTTCAGCGCCGAGGAAGGAGTGAAGACGATTTCCACTTCAGCCGAATACCAGTTCACGCGGAAATTCAACGCGTTCGCTGTTATTGCCCGCACAAAAGAACACGCCAATGTAGGGCGAATCGGATTTAACTACGCGATGGGGCAGGCTGGCGATTGAAGCCAGCCCACCTACGGCCGAAAGATCCAATGCAGGGAGAGGGTTGGGATGATCGGCAACCAGTTGCGTGGGCGCAGTCCGAAGCTGGGTGTGCCGCTGCTGGTATCGACTGCCAGTTCAGAGCAGCAGCGATTCTCGCGGTTAGTCATATTGGTGACCTCTAGCGTTAGTTGCAGCTTGCTGCGTTCCAACTTCCAATCGCGGGAAGCCTGCGCATTGAACGTGAGGTAGGCCGGAAGCCGGTCACCGTTCGGAAGCCCCAGGTGCGTATCGCCGGAGTCTGTAATCAACGATGTGGTTGGCCAACCGGAGTGCGCATTTGCTGTTGCGGTCAGAGACCAGTGACCGTGTCGCCACTCGATCCCGAGCCCTAGCGCGTGCGTTTGATCCCAGCTTCTCGGCACTTCGTAGGACGGAAATTCATCCTCAGTCTGAGATAGCGTGTAATTGGCCCACCAGCCCCAGGCGCCGGCATGCTGTTCAAAGCTGATCTCGAGCCCTCGCAGTTCTCCGGCCGTTGGACTGATCCGATAACGATCTGGCGACAACTCAGGAACCAGGGCAACCGGATCGAATGCGTTCTCGAAGCGAGGGCGAGGCTGGGACTGGCGCTTGTGGAATGATTCAATTCTCATCTTCACACCGGCGGGAAAATCATGCTCGATACCCAGAATCAGTTGATGGGCTTCCTGGGGTCTGAAAAAAGCTGTTTCTCCATCCTGAATGCGCAGTTCATTGACATCGTCAGGTTGATGGAAAACGCCCCATGAAGCCCGCAATCCAGTGGCGGCACTCAGGGACCAACGCATCGCGACCCTGGGATCCCATAGATATACAGGTTCGAGGCCGAGACCACTTTCCCTCTGCACACGCATTCCTGCTTCAGTTGTGAGTCGTGGAATCGGCTGCCAGCGCTGGGTGATATAGGCGCGAAGGCTGTGGCGAATGGGAGTGGCATCGATCTGCGTGACGCTGGTCTGGGAGCGGCCGAACAGGTGTGCAACCTCAGGTGTGAACGTCACTGTGCCGCTGTAATGGTAATCAGCCGTGGCGGTTGTCGCTTCGATTCCAGCTTCCACCGCCCTGTGGTCGGTGGCACTCCAGGTCCAGGCCAGTTTGGCGTCCCAGAAGTCAGAAGCACGTAAGTCCTGCACGGAGCCAGTCCCAATTGCCGGATCCAGCAATTCTCCACGCCGATTGAGATCGATCTGGCTGTGCCCAAGCCAGGTTTCGAACTTGTGCCGGGGCGTGAGCTCATGCTTGCCATGCAGCCACAGATACAGGGAGTGGCTGTCGAGATTCGACTGCGCGCCCTGTTGAGTGCCGCCAATGGACAGGTCGTCGTCGGACCACAGGCCGCTCAGCGTCCATGCATCGTTCGATGAAGGCGACCAGTTCACACGCATGAATGCGTCGGCGGATTCAGGAGCGCCAGAGTTGGGTGCGAACTCTTCAAGTGCCTGCCCGAGCGTGCCGATGCGCCCCATGGCCAACCAATCCAGGCCCTCCACAGCGTTGACAGGGCTGGCACCTCGTGCACTGGCATTGAAAAACCCGATGCCAAGGTCATATTCAGGAGCAGTCGCGGGGACCGGAGTGTGCAGATCGAATATGCCGCTCAACCTGCCGCCGAAGCGTGCCGGAAAGCCGCCACTGAACACCTCCATTTCACCAATCAGACCCGGGTCGACTGCACTGAAGGGGCTGAGGTAGCCTGCAAGATGATAAGGCTCCCGGATCACGTATCCGTCCAGCAGCAAGAGAGATTCGTCGGCTGCTCCACCGCGCACATAGGTAGTGGCAGAGGCTTCGCTCTGCGCCAGCCCTGGAATTCTGCCAACCGTACGCAACGCATCGTCACCGATGGCAGGCAGGCGCGCGAGGTCAGCACCGCTCAAAAGCGCAGAACTGTTGGAGGTAGTCGTGCTGAAGTGATACCGGCTGGCCTCAATCACCACTTCCTGCAGCTCGATACCTGCAGGAGGAGGTTGGTGGTCAGGTGATTGGGCGTTGGTGATGAGGTCGCTGGTCGCAGTTCGCCGCGCTCGGACGACAGCAACCAGGCCGTTTCCCATGTTGGCAAGCTCGAGACCGAACGGCTCAAGCACCTTCAGGGCCTGCACGCTCGGGTCGTTAGCTGCTGATACCGGACTCTTGACTCGCATATCCGCAGTGACCAAGTCCGAGGAATAGATCAGATTGAGGCCGGAGGCGCGCAGGCTCTCCAGGGCATCTGACACCGGTATTCCCGCACGGATGGCCGGTCGCGAGCTGGCAGCAGCGCTAGAGGTAATCTGCGGGTGGAAGGCGGACGCGAGAGCGGTGATGAAGAGAAAAGGCAGTGGACGACGCATTGCCGCAGCCTACCGGTTGCAACAGGTCATGCGTATGGAATCTTCGCTGGTCAGCGATCCGGCAGGCTCACTACAATCCGGTCGTCTTCAATCTTCCCCGTCATTCCAGTGGTGGCGACAATTGCCTGCATGGCATCGCGCGGCGAAAGTTGCAGATCCTTGCCGTGCAGTTGTACGTCCCGAGCTTTCTGGGCAGCCACAGGATCGGCATAGAGGACCTGCATGCTTTCGGCACGTGCAAGCTCTTCCAGGACTGACGACAATGACCGGTTGTCGATGGTAATGGACCTGCCAAGTGCGTCAGCCCAAGTCCATTCGATCAACCGGGATGCGCCAAGGCGTTCGATGCCGGCGCCAAGGTTGACATGGGCTGCCTGGCCGGCAGAGAGTTCCGCACTTGTACCGACCGTCGGTTTGATAAGTACGCGCCCCTCACGCACGGCGACGGTAGCCACCTGTCCCTGGACGTCAACCTGATAACGGGTTCCCAGATGTTGAACGACGCCTGCTGGAATAGTGATCAGAAGTGCGCGGTCTTCACCAACACGGCTACCGGAATCAACGTAAACCCTGCCCCTGGTGAGGCTCAAGCCGGCAGCGTCATTCCACACGACTCGCGACTGCGCGCCTATACGTACTTCCAGTCCGTCCAGTCGCTGGATCGTGATTCCGTCAGAAACGCCAGTTTCCACAACGTCGCCGGCCAGCAGCACATTTCCCGAGACGGCTGTCTGGCGTGATCCCGCGCTCTCTATGCTTGCGCCGTTGACAATCGATTCAATCGTCGCGATCTGCACTGCCGACGCAGGTGTTTCATGGAATAACGCACCCCAACCCACAACGACGATGACGATTCCGGCAGCGATGCTCATGAGCCAGCGATAGCGGGTGCGCCGGCGCACCCGCGCGCGCCACACCTCATGCGTGTGCTGGTAGATCCTTTCAGCCAGATCCGCCGGAGGCTCCGGTCGGCGACCGGCCTTTTGCAACAATACAGCCAGACCTTTTTCATCCGCGCTGTTCGAGCCATGGGCTTCAGAGCGTGGCTGTTCAACATTCATTTCAGTCTCCACGATTCCCAGCTGTCCGGAAAGGCGGCCCTGCTCAGCGTTTCGAACGCATCACGGAAGGCAGCTCGTGCCCGCGCTAGCACCGATTGGGTCGCGATAACAGTGACATCAAGTTTTGCTGCGATCTCCTCGACGGTCAATTCGTCCAGGTATTTCAATTCGAGCGCCCTTGCATAGTTCGGCGGCAGGTAATCCATGGCTACCTGAACGAGTTGTGCAACATCACTGGTCATGTGTTCCTGCTCAGGTTCCCCTGAAGGCGGAGCCTCGAGAGATTCCAGTACCGATCGAACTTCTTGATCATCGTCAATCCGCACTGTAGCCGCGATTTCTTTGCCGTTGCGACGCCAGTAATCGCTGATCTCATTGCGGGCTATCTGGCACAGCCAGGAAAACAGCGCCGCTTCACCCCGATAGCTGTCAATACGCCGCATCGCTTTGGTCATTACCATCTGGCAGATGTCCTCGGCCGCCTGCGGATCTCCGTCGCTGCGAACTTGTACGAAGCGATACACGCGCGGAAAGTATTCTTTGAAGAAGGAATCAAAGGCACGCTGATTTCCTGCAGCCATCTGGCGCACGAGATCGTGATCTGGGGAAACTTCGGACATCGGTAGTGGTCGATTGCCGTTTCAGATGCCTGTATGACGGTTCGAATGCCAGCAATCAATCGTCAGATCATGCCCCCTGTCACGGTTCAAGAGCGATCTGGATGCCTTCAGGCCGCCTGCGGAGGGGCTAAGGCCGCCATCCAGGTCAACGTGGGCGTATTTCATGCCCTTCTGGATTGCGTACAGTCCTGTCGCTGCGATTGATTAAGCAGGTTAGCTACGTCACACCGCATGACCAAATTGTCTGTAATTTGTCACGTCACGAACCGGAGACTGGCCATGAAGACCAAGTTACTGCTCACGAGCCTGATGCTGACGTCCCTCTATCTGTTTGGGCCGGTAGTCTTTTCGGCTGACCTGGCCTCAAAAGCGAAGGTCGAACGCGCAACGGCGGAAAAGACAGCCTTGAGCCGTGTTCCTAACGGTCAAATCAAGGAGGGCGAGCTCGAGAAGGAAAGCGGCAAACTCGTCTGGTCATTCGATATCGCACAACCATCATCACGCGACATTATCGAAATCCAGGTGGACGCCATTACCGGAAAAATCGTCTCACAGGAGACCGAAACCCCTAAGCAGCAGGCCAAGGAGGCTGCAAAAGACAAGGCCAAGACCCAGAAGAAGAAATCCTGAGGCACTGACCATTGCGGCGCGCACTGCGGAGGATGCTGTTTCTCGTGATGCGTTCCGTCATGCGGATCGGTGGTTTTGATAGCGCTCGCCGTATCGGAACCTGGCTTGGAGCTGCGCACTATGCCCTTGCGGGTAGGACGCGCAAGATTTGCCTCCAGGGGCTCGCTGCTCTGCAAGGGCGCCATGTCGACGATCCGCAGGTAGTGCAAACCCTGCGCACCGCCTATCGCGTCAATACCACCGCCATACTGGAAGTTCTCAGCATGGTGGATCGCAGACTGGATTCCGATCGGTTGCGGGCTCGGTGCCGCGTCGACGGCATGGAACATCTCCAGCAGGCTCGAAAGGGGTCTGGCGCCATCCTATTGGTGACGCACTCCGGCAACGGCTTGCTGCTCGCTGCGCAGCTCGCGGACCAGGGCTTGCCAGTAACTGTCGTCTACCGACACTCACCGATGATGTCGCTGCAGTTCTTTGCCGATGGTCTACCGCGATATGGCATGCACGGAATATTGGCGAATGAGGGATTGCGCGCCTATGCCGGCTTGATGGACGCTCTGCGCCGCGACCGCATCGTTTTTGCCATGATGGATCAAGGCGTGGTGGACGACGAAACCGGCATAAACCTGCGCTTTCTTGGCAAAGATATGCCCATGCCGGGTGGCATCGTGCAGCTTGCCCGCCAGTTGCGCACACCGATCCTACCCGTCGAGCCACTGGCAGCGGATCCCGTTTGGCATTTTGCTATCCGGCCGCGACTGCTGCTCCCTCCCGGAAGCAGCGTAGAAGAAGATGCCGTGGAGATACTCCGTCACGTGGAAACGCAGATACTCGCCCATCCAGAGTTGTGGAGTTGGCACCAACGGCGCTGGCGCGAATTTCCACTGGCAAAGGTCGAATGAGTCATGCCACGTCGCATGGATATCTGGCGCAGTGGAATGGTGGCGCAGCCGGTCGAGTCGCTGCTCAATGGCTGGCCGGTCGAGGCGATCATTCATTGGTTGCCTGAACAACCGCCCGGCCGATTTCTTGCTGATCCCTTTGGCTGGCTGCACGGCAACGGCCTGCATGTATTCGCTGAATACTACGACTACCGCACCCGTCACGGAACGATCAAGCGATTCAGTTTCGATTCCACGGGGCAACTACTCGAGACGCGACCGGTGCTCAGCGAGGAGTGGCATCTTTCCTATCCGCTGGTTTTCGAAGGCGATGGAGTGGTGTGGATGCTTCCGGAGGCTTGCCGCTCAGGCGGTCTGACCCTGTACCGCGGCGATGACGCGCTGGCGCGATGGACGGCAGAAACGAGGATCGAGCTGGACTGCGTTCCAATTGATCCGACTCCGCTGTGGCATGAAGGGCGGTGGTGGCTGTTCTATTCGGTCGCCGGCTCACGCGTTACAGCGAACAGTCATCTGCACGCGGCCTGGGCAGAGCAACTGACCGGGTCCTGGAACCCCCATCCGTGCAATCCGGTGCATGTGGACCTGGCTGGAGCGCGACCGGCTGGTCGTGCCGTGTTGATCGATGGTCGTTTGATGCTGCCTGTCCAGGACTGCAGTGCAACCTACGGCGGCGCCGTCAGGCCCCTGTGGATCGAACTCCTGGACGAGTTGTATTTTATAGCCTCTCTGGGAGCACCGCTGCCGCTGCCGCCGGGTGCCGGTAACTATCGCGACGGCATGCACACGTTGTCCGCCAGTGGTGGGTGGACACTGTTTGACGTCAAGCACGTGGACCGAAGCGGTCGAGGCTGGTTGTATGACCTGCAGCGCTGGCTGTAACCATCCGGTTGAACAATGCTGTACCAGCAGCAACGAACCGCTCCTCGGAATAGCGCTCCAGGATTCGCAGTCGTGCTGTTGCGCCCATGTGTTGCAGTTGTTCAGGGCGCGACAGCAGTCGATGGAGTCCCTCTGCGAGCGCGACAACATTGGCGGGCGGTACCGTGATGCCGGTGACACCCGGGACAACACTGTGTGGCAGCTCGCCGACTGCGGATACGAGCACCGGAAGCGCCGCGGCCATTGCTTCGTGCGCGGCGATGCACATGCCCTCGGAGCGGGAAGGTTGCAGGTAAAGATGCAGACCAGCAAGGAATTGCTGAGGCTGATCGATGTACCCGGGCAGCAGCATTTCCCGAACCCCCGCGCTGCGCAGGCTGGCTTCAAGCTTTGCGCGTTCCGTGCCGTCGCCGCCAATCGTGACCGTGAAAGGCACGGGTGGGTGGAATCCAGCCTGACGCAGTCTGGCCAGCGCGCTGATCAGTACGTCGTAGCCCTTGACCGGATGAAGCCGCCCCAGGCTACCGAGGCGAAGCGGGTCACCGGGTCGCCAAGCGGCCGCTATAGGTGTATGGGGGTTCGCGGCGAATGTCGGCCAAACCAGCAGCCTTGAGTCCTCTACGTGGAGCACCTCGCGCGCCACCCGTGCGGTGCTGTCCGAATCGGCGATCCATGCCCGGGCGTGTCGCTGGAGGATGCGCAATATCAGGCGATTGCCTGTTTTCGGCAGGGCATTCATCAGTCTGCAGTAGGTGGGGATTTTTCGGCGACGTGCGATCAGCAGGCCGAGAGCGGCCGAACGCGATAGCGATGTCCACAGGTGGGTTGCGCCCCATGCGCGCGTCTCCGCGTCGAGCCAGCGCAGAGCGGCGAAATGGTCGTGCTTGCCACCGGTACGCACGAGTGGGTCGAGCCCCGCGGCGATCAGGTATGGCAGTGCGCGGCTATCGCGTTTTTCGAGCGCGAATACCCTTATTTCGGCGCCGAGATCCCTCAGGACCCGGGTCAACAACGGGATCGGCAGTGCAGCTCCGCCGCCTTCAGTGGAATTGGTGACGTAGGCAATGCGTAGCCGGTTAGCCAGCTCGCTTTGGCCTTCGTGGATTTCATGCTTGTCAAACATGGACGTCACTTGCTTGGGGTGAGAGCGTCAGGGGTCGAGGGGCCAAACGTGATGCTCAGTGTAGGAGGTGGAGATCCCGCGTAGGTAAACCTTACAAATCCGTATACATCGATGAAGTAGTCGATTGATGTGGCCCTGAGGTGTCGTCTAACCACAGGTCATGAAGAGATCAATTCAGTCCTTGCAACAGGTTGGCAGCGGTCCTCCTCCTGCTGCTGACCTGTGTCGACTTCACGGGACGTGTTGTTATGGCAGCGTGCATTAGAGGCACGCATGCGCATCGGCTTCCTTTTCAATCACGATCAGATTCACCAAGTTGCGCATAGTCTGCCTATTGCTTTGGCGCTCGCACGTTCGGGATATGGAGGCGAAATCATCGCAGCCACAACAACTGAGCAGATCGCACGCGAGGTTATTCGCCTCGGGGTGCCACTCGTCGGAACGCGAATAGAGCATGTCTCGCTGGCGCTGAAACCAACTAGCGCCAAACTGGCTCGCTTGCTCAATCCTCTGGTCCCTGCGGGGAAGCTCCTTGTTTATCGCGACAATCTGGATTTCTTTCGCAGCCTTGATGTGCTGATTGTCGCGGAAAAAGCATCGCTCATACTTCGAAGGCATTATGGTCTGAGCCGCCCATTTCTGGTTCACACAAGACATGGTGCCGGTGACCGCGCGATTGGCTTTGACAAGCACAGCGCTGGTTTCGATCTTGTTCTCTGCTCCGGATCCAAGATCCGGAAAAGACTGATGCGCGAAGTGGGCGTGCCCGGAGATTCCATTGCCGTTGTCGGATATCCAAAGTTTGATATAGCACGGCCGTCCGTTCGTCTGATGACGGGGGATTCTCCCCGACCGGTGGTTCTTTACAACCCGCACTCGTCGCCGCACCTATCATCATGGTATCGCCATGGTCGAGCCGTACTCGATTTCTTCCTGAACAACGATGACTATGAGCTGATATTTGCACCGCATGTAATGCTGTTCGAAAGGCAATATGTGGTAACTCTCGATCGGCTGCGCATCAACTGGCCTGGAAGGTTGCAAGAGCGTTACCTGCGCTCACCGAATATCCACATTGATTTGGGAAGCCGTGCTTCCACTGACATGAGCTACACGATGGCCGCAGACATCTATCTTGGCGATGTCAGCAGTCAGGTTTATGAGTTCTTATACAAGCCACGCCCGTGCATATTTTTGAATTCACATGGCTATGAGTGGCGAGGTAATCCGGACTTCGAGCACTGGAATGCGGGACCGGTCATCGATCATCCCGGGATGTTGGCACAAAGCCTGGCTCAGGCACTCAATACGCATGTTCCGGAATACATCAAGGTGCAACAGGAGATGCTCGCGCGCAGCTTCGACATCTCGAATGAGCCGTCTAGCCAGCGCGCAGCCCGCGCGATTCTGGAGTTCATGGATCGCAGCGGCCTCGGGGAACGCGCTGGCAAGGCAAATCAACAGACTTTTGCATGCGCGTAACCGTTTTCGGATGTGGCTATGTTGGACTCGTCACGGGTGCGTGCCTGGCGGACGCTGGTAATCACGTCATATGTGTAGATGTTGATCAGGCTCGCGTCACACAACTGAACGTAGGCGATATATCAATACACGAGCCAGGTCTCGATGCTCTGGTCGCCAGCAACATGCGGGCCGCGCGTCTGGAATTCACTGCAGATGTCGCTTTAGGCGTGGCGCATGGGCTGATTCAAGTGATCGCGGTTGGGACGCCGCCACTGGAAGATGGTTCTGCTGACATATGGCACGTGTTGCGGGTCGCTCGCAGCATCGGCAAGCATCTCGATCATTATGCGGTCGTGATTACAAAATCCACCGTACCTGTTGGGACGGGCGACAGGGTAAGAGATCAAATCAATGAGGAACTCTCTCGCCGTAATCTGAAAGTCGAGTTCGATGTGGTCTCAAATCCTGAATTCCTGAAGGAAGGGTCTGCGGTAGCGGACTTCATGCGGCCAGACCGAATCGTGATCGGTACTGATAGCGCCCGCGCGCGAGAGGTGCTGCAAATGTTGTACGAACCATTTACGAGAAATCGAGAACGTGTAGTTGCGATGGACATGCGTTCTGCAGAGCTTACGAAGTATGCGGCGAACGCCATGCTTGCGACGAGAATCAGCTTGATGAACGAACTGGCCGGTTTGGCAGAGCAGGTCGGAGCAGATATTGAGATGGTTCGACTTGGCATCGGAGCAGACCCTCGAATCGGAAGCAGCTTCATATATGCAGGAATTGGATATGGTGGGTCATGCTTTCCTAAGGACATTCGAGCGTTGATCCGGTTGTTGGAGGTTCACGGACGCCCGGCCTGCATTCTGGCAGCAGTGGATGAGGTCAATAGACGGCAAAAGACTGTCCTTAGTCGGAATATTCGGCGCCATTATGGTGACGATCTGGCCGGAAAGACGTTCGCACTTTGGGGGTTGGCGTTCAAGCCGAATACAAGTGATATGCGGGAGGCTCCTTCGCTGGTTCTCATCAAGGAGTTGCTTCGTGCGGGCGCTACGGTCCGCGCTTTCGACCCCGTAGCAGGAGATGAGGCGATTCGTGTGCTGGGAAATCCCGCCAGATTCGAACTATCACCCGATGCCGAAGAGGCTCTTGTTGGGGCAGACGCTCTGGTAATCGCCACAGAGTGGCGAATGTTTCGTAGTCCAGACTTCGAGAGAATGAAGCGTGCCCTGAAGGCGCCTATCGTTTTCGATGGACGTAATCTGTACAACCCAGAGGTCATGCAGGGTCTCGGCTTTGTCTACTACGGCATTGGGCGTGGAACGACGAAGGTGCCCAATCAATAAGCGGCTTCGGAACGCTTGTGAAGCGATGCGGGCGGCGTTAGAGAACGCCGCCCGCAGGATGACAGAATACCAAGTGCGACTGCTTGTCGCGCCAGTGGCTGAGGCGATTTGCCTGGACTAGCGCCCGAGCACGATCAGGCGAAAGCTTCCCGGCACCACGGTGGCGCGTGGGCGAGGATTATCCGCACTGGGCGCGGGCGTCTGGTACTCGGCTCCAACGACAAACACCCGGTGGGTTTTTGGATCGAGTTCCATTGTGCGGGCACCCCGCGCAGTTTCCAGGTTATCCAGCACTGTGTATTTATCGGGATTGTCTTCATGTGCGATTGTCATCGTGCCGCTCTGGCCGTTTGAAGCAAAGACCAGACCGGTGGCCGGATCGAAGCGCGCGGCGTCAGGTCCGTTGCCGATCTTCACGGTAGTCGTGACGTTGCCGCTCTTCGCATCGACGACCGTCATCACGCCGCCGTCGCAAACCGAGTAAATGCGGTTGTGCGCGACATCCATGGCCTGGCCCGTGGGGGATGCGCAACCCGTCAGTGGATAATGCGCCTTCACCTGCAGCGTCTTGGCATCGAAGGCGACCAGCTCATTCTTGTCCTCGACATTGACAAAGATGGTTCCAGTCCCATTTGAAGATGCCGCTTCCGGTTTGCCGCCCAGCGCGACGGTGCCTACTACCATGCCAGTGGCCGGATCGATCGCCGTGGCGTCATTGCTGCGGCCATTGAAAGTAAAGAGACGTCTGGACGCTGGGTCGTACATGATGCTGTCGGGATTTGTGCCCACTGCGATTTCGGACAACTTCGCAAAGGTTTTGGTATCTACCACCGTTACCTTGTTGGCGCCGCCTTCACTGATATAGGCCTTGCCGCCGACGAATGCGGTGCCATGTATGCCCGTGAGACCAGTGATGTCGGTCAGCAGCTTGCCGGCGTCCACGTCCACCACCATCAGGTGAGAGCCGCGGGTGATGTAGAGGTAGCCGCTGGCAGGGTCGAGATTGAGATAGTCGAAGCCGCCATCTCCTCCCAAGGTAACGCTCTTGAGGACGTGATATCCGGAATCATCGGCATGCGCGGCAAAGGGCAGGGTGAACAGTGCCGAGGTGAGTAGGAGTAGGGTGCGATGGACGCGATTCATGGTTGTTTCCTTTCGGGTGTGTAGTCCAGGGATTGTCAGATCAATGACGTCTCAGAACGTCCTGCGCGGAAGTCGGGGTTCGCTCGCGGGCGGCTGTACCGTTCGGCAAGTGCGGGCAGCACGAACAGATTCAGCAGCGTTGATGTCAGGAGGCCGCCCAGCACCGTCAGCGCAAGGGGGCCTTCGATTTCCTGTCCGGGACGATGAATGCCGAACGCAAGCGGAGCCAGGCCCAGCCCGGTAACTGCTGCCGTCATCAGAATGGGCACGAAGCGCTCATTCGCGCCACGCAACACTATTGAATGGTTCCAGGGCAAACCTTCCTCCTCGACGAGATGCTCGTAGTGGGCGAGCTGGAGGATGGCATTGCGCGCGCTGATGCCAAATACGGTCACCAACCCGAGCAATGTTCCAAGAGTGAGTCCGAGGTCGCTGATTGCGATTGTTGCAATGCTGCCGATCAGACTGAAAGGCAGATTGGCCATCACCAGCCAGCCGTTCGACGTCCAGCGGAATGCAGTCAGCATGATCATGATGACCAGCACCATGGCAGCCGAGGCGTAGATCAATTGTTCCGTAAAGGCCTGCTTTTCTGCTTCAGCGGCACCCACATACTCGATGAATACGCCAGCGGGCAGGGCGACTGATTTCGCAATCTTCTGCTTCGCCTCGTTCACCGTGTCCTGCAGTGCGCGGCCGCTGACATTGAACGTGACGCTGATGCAGCGCTGACCACCGTCGTGCTCGATACTGTATCGATCCTCGGTTAACTGCAGCGCTGCGACCTGGGAAAGCGGCACAGGCCCCGATGGCGATGACAGCATCAGCGACCCAAGCTGCTGCGGGTTGGCGCGCAGCTCCTGCGGCAACAGCACTACGGTATCGACCGAGCGCAGATCGCTGAATGCCTGACCGACCGTGGCTCCGGCGTACGCGGTCTCGATGCTGTCCAGAACGTCTTGAACCCTGAGACCTATCGTCGAAAGAGCAGTGGGCAGCAGCTTGATGGCAATGGTGGGAGTGCCACTCTGCCGCTTGAACTGCAGATCGACTATGCCGGCGATGGGAGTCAGTGTAGAGAGAATGTTGTCACCGACGCGATCGAGGCTGTCGAGATCTTCGCCGAATACCTTGATGGCGACCTGCGCAGTCTCGCCGCTCAAGCTCTCGCCAATGCGATCACCGAGGAAGGTGACCACTTCGCTCTGGGTACCAGGGTAGTGTTCGAGGATGCCGCGCAGTTCCTCCTGCGCGTGGTCCTGGTCCACCGTGGCATCAGGTTTGAGTTCTATATGCAGTTCGCTGCGATGCGGTCCCCAGGTGTCCTCGCTGAGCTCCGCACGCCCTACCTGTTGCTCCACGCTCTGTATGTACGGGAGCGCCAGCACTTCCTCGCTGATGCGTTTGCCGATTGCCAGCATGTTATTGAGTGAAGTGCCAGGAATGGAACTGGACACCTGCATCACGAAGTGGCCTTCGCGGAATTCGGGCATGAACGTGCCACCGAGAAACGGCAGCGCCACTACAGCAGCAATGATGAGGGTGCTGAGTAGTGCAATAGTGATGCGCAGATGCGCCCCCACGGACCTCACGATTCGTGACTGCCAGCCTTTGAGAATCTGCAGCCATGTTGGTTCGCGGTGGCTTCTGGGGTCGGGTAGCAACAGGGCGCAGAGCGCGGGCGTCACGATCATTGCCACGAGCAGAGATGCCAGCACGGCGAAGATGAAGGCGAGGGCCAGTGGCCCCACAAAGTGGCCCTGCACGCCGGAACCAAACAGTTCGGGCAGGAACACGGCGATGACCACGGCGGTTGCATAGATGACCGGTGCTCGTACTTCGAGCGCGGCCTCAATAATGACCGTGGAGCGCGGTCTCGGCTGCGCAAGCGCGATATTCGCGCGCATGCGTCGTAGGACGTTCTCGATGCCGATGATGGCATCGTCGACGAGAACGCCGAGCGCGACTGCAAAGCCGCCCAGCGTCATGGTGTTAAGCGTCTGTCCCATGGAATCGAGCACGAGCACCGCAGCGAGCAGCGACAACGGGATGGCGGTGAAGGCGATCAGGGCGGCACGGAAATTACGCAGGAACAGATAGAGCACGGCCAGGATGAGCACGGCGGCAATTGCCAGCGACTGCTCCAGATCGCTCAGCGCGCGTTCGATGAATGTTGCTGGACGATGCAGGCCGTTGTGCAGGGTGATGCCCTGTGCCTGCAGCGCGGGCTTGAGATCAGACAAGGCCTTTTCCACCGCATGCGTGGTGTTAAGCGTGTTGGCCCCGTACTGGCTGGCCAGAGACAGCAGCACGCCGGGCCGCCCCTGGATCAGCGAGTCACCGAATTTCAGCGCCGGCGCTATGCGGATCTGGGCGACATCCCGCAGCAGGATCGGAATCCCGTTGCGAACCGTCACCACTGCCTGACCGAGCGTGTCCGTATCGACGTGCGGTGTGGGTGACTGCAGCATTACGCGCTGTGAGGCCAGATCGATGAAACCAGCGCCGCGGAGCGCGAGGGCAGCGCGCGCGGCATCGGAGACATCCGTCAGCGTAAGCGCGAAGCTAGCCAGCTTCTTTGGGTCTGGCTGTATCTGGATCTGTCGCACATCGCCGCCGAAGACGATGACATGCGCCACGCCGGGCACTGCGAGAAGTCGCGGCTTGATGATCCAGTCGGCGGTTTCCCGCAGCGTGAACGCATCCACCTTGTCGGATGTCAGGCCGACCTTCAGCAGATCCATCGTGCTGGAAACCAGTGGCGAAAGCTTGGGGGCGACGACCCCGGCCGGCAGACTCGTGCCGAGTTCGGACAGTCGCTCCGAAATGCCCTGCCTTGCAACCCGCAGATCAGTACCGTCAACAAATGTGATGGTGATGACCGATAGTCCCGGTATGGACTCCGAGCGCAAGGTTTCAAGCCCAACGGCACCGTTGACAAGGTTTTCGATGGGTCGAGTGACCAGCTCTTCAACCTGTTGGGGTGAGAACCCCGGCGCTTCGGTCTGGATGTCGACCTGCGCTGGAACGAACTCCGGGAAAACGTCCAGAGGAGCTTGCAGCGCGCCCCAGCAACCCAGCACGAGCGCGATGAGCGTGAGCACGCTGACGACCACATGGCGGCGCACGCAGGCTTCGATGAGCGAGCGCAGCACTATTCAGCTTCCGTGCTCGGATTGATTTCACGGGCCAGCAGCAGGCCCGCGGCGGCGGTTACGATCTTGTCTCCAGCAGCAACGCCCTCGCGGACGAAATAGCCGTCTGCAAGCGGCCGCGACGCGTCGATTGCTACGCGGGTGAATGTCCCCGCGGGCTTTTCCACGTAACACCAGTAAGTTCCATCCTTGACGACCACTGCCGACGACGGGATGGCGATGCCCGCCGTGCTGCTGCCACCGGCTTTCCAGACCTGGAGCCGTTCACCCTCGCTGATACTCGCGTTCTGGAGCAGGGCAAAAAGGCTGCGCCCCGGCATGTTTGGATCGGCTGGGGCATCCCATACAGTGGTGCTGCTCCAGCTATCGGAACGGCCCGTCGAATCCAGACGTGCCATGCGCAAGCTGTGTGGCGCGTCTCCACGTGCGGCGCCGAGCGGAAAACTGACACGCACTATTTTCGCCTGTCCATTTGCCACGTCGCCCAGAACTCCCGCGTCGCCGCCCTGCAGCGGACTGTCCGCGCCCAGCAGTGCACTGAGCTTGCGCTTCGACAGGGTCAAGGCAGCAGTATCAATGGCGGCCTGATGTTCAGCCGCTTCCAGCGTATCGGGACCATAGGCTCCTGGCGTTCCGGCCAGCCGTTGCACACGCGCCAGCGTCGCGCGGCTCTGGCGCGTCGCAGCTTCCGCCACCGCAACATCCGCCACCGCCTGTGCGATGGGTTCATGGGCCATTACCACGCCGTACCCTGGAGTCTCCGGTGCATATGAGGCAGCGCCGGCAGGGCTGGTGGTGATTCCCATGTGCTGCGCATCTTCGGCAGCAAGCAGGACCGTCCGTTCGGGAGCGGCGGAATCTTCTGTAGACGCCGCCGTTTCGGCCGCAGGTGCTGCGCCTTCCTCGCTGCTTTTCTGGCAGGCGCCCAGCAACATCGCGGTGAGCAGCATGAGGGCATGGGCGAGCGGGCCGGTCGAATGACGAGTCATGGTTCTCTCCAAGGGCTTTCCCAGCCGCCGCCGAGTGCCTTGCACAACGCTACTGCGGCCTGCAGCCGCGCGAGCCGGTATTGGCTGAACTGCTCGCGTGCAGTAATGAGGCTGCGTTGGGCGTCGATCACGGCGAGGTAGTCGCCAGCGCCTTCGCGATAGCGCAGCGTAGCTCCCTGGATCGCCAGATCGCTCTGCGCCAGGTTTTCGGTCTGCGCGGCTCGCTGCTGATCAAGGTTCTGAATGGCGGCAAGAGCGGTCTCTACATCAAGCAGGGCGTTGAGAATGGCCGACCGGTAACCGGCCAGCAGTTCCTGCTCGTGCGCGTCAGCCTCATCGTTCAGTGCCCGCCGACGACCACCGTCAAAGATGGTGTGTACCAGTGCCGCGCCCAGCGTCAACGAGTAGCCAGTACCCGCGAGCGTCGTGACAGCCGCCTGTACAGCCGGATGCTGCAGTCCGCCGCTGCCGGTGAGCGTGATACTCGGAAACATCGCAGCGCGCGCTGCGGCCACATCGGCACGGGCAGCCCGCAGATTCAATTCTGCTGCCAGAATGTCCGGGCGGCGCAGCAGCAGTTCGGCGGGCAGACCGGGCGCGACGGCGGGTTCGCCCAGACCTTCCAGTGATGCGCCCTGGATGGAAAAGCCTTCGGGAGCCTGGCCAACCAGAATGGCAAGGGCACCACGCGCCTCGATCTGCAGTTGCCGCAACTGCGGCAACGCAAGTTCGGCATTGGCAACAGCGGCCTTTTGTACCGCAAGCTCAAAGTCGGTGGCTGCTCCTGCCTTGTGACGCGCGTCAATCACAGCCAGGATGCGGCGCATGGATTCGAGCGTGTCTGCCGCGAGCGTTTCCCGCTCGCGCAGTGACGCAAGCGTGAAGTAGGAGTTGGCCACGCCCGCCATGATTGTCAGTCCGAGCGTGTCGCGGTCGGCCTGACTGGCAGCAGCCGACTCGCGTGCGGCGCTCGCCGACGCGCGATTTCTGCCCCAGAAATCGAGCTCATAGCTGGCCGAAAAAAGGGCAGACCAGTCAGTTTCGTTAGCGGTCACTCCGCGAGCGCGACCATTGGTTTGCGTAACACCGGCACTTGCATCCACCTGTGGCAGCAGGGCGGCTCCGACACTGCGCGCGCGCGCGTTTGCCTGAAGAATTCTGGCTTTAGCAGCCGCGAGATCGAAGTTCTTCGACTCTGCCATCTGGACGAGCTGTACCAGTTCGTCGCTACCAAAGGCGCGATACCAGTCTTTTGAAGGCAAGGAGGCGTTGGTGCTGCCGACCTGTTCAAAGGCCGCCGGCACGGGAGTGGGCTCGGGAGATGGCCTGCTGACGCTGCTGGCGCAGGCGCAGCAAAGCAGCGATGCTCCCAGCGCTGCAAACATCGACTTGCATCCCACGGGTCTTGCCACTCCTCGGTTTTGGTGACGACAGATCGGATCAGGAAAGCTAGCACCGCGGTTGGTGCTGATTGTGTACATTTCTGCAAGGATTCAGGTGCGGCTGGATCGCGGTGTAACATCGGCTATCGTCGGGGTGGCCAGCTGCAAGTCCGTGGCGTCGAGAAAGGCAATGAACATTCTGCTGGTCGAGGATGATTTGGAAGTGGCGGCGGTCGTTACCGATGGCTTTCAGGAGCAGGGCTACACCGTTGACCATGTTGTGGATGGCAGCGCGGCTTTGGAGATGGCCGTTGACGGGAAGTACCAGCTGGTCGTTCTGGACCGCATGCTTCCGTCACTCGATGGCCTGAGCCTGGTGAGACGCCTGCGCGCGCAGGGAGTTACGACTCCGGTGATTTTCCTCACTACGATGAGCGGTATCGATGATCGAGTCACCGGGCTGGAAGCTGGGGCCGATGACTACCTCGTCAAGCCGTTTGCGTTCATGGAGCTGCTGGCGCGTGCACGGGTGCTCGCTCGCCGCCCAGCAGGCGGACCTGACCCCGTGGTGAGATTGCGGACAGGGAGTGTCGATATGGATCTGTTGAAACGCGTTGTGTGGCGCGGCGGCAGAAATGTCGAATTGCTCCCTCAGGAGTTTCGCCTGCTCGAGTATCTGCTGCGGAACGCCGATCGTGTAGTTACGAGAAAGATGCTGCTGGAGAGTGTCTGGGACATTCATTTCGATCCCCAGTCGACTGTCGTTGAAAGCCACATCAGCCGCTTGCGTTCCAAACTGAACCAAGGCGGTCAGCCGGATGTCATCCAGACTGTACGCGGCATGGGATACCGCCTGCTTGCGCACTAGGCTTCTCAATACAGAGAGCTTTCGTCTCGCGACGCTGTTTTCAGTTCTTTTCCTGGCGTTCGCCGGAATCCTGTTCGTTGCCATCTTCTGGATCGTGCAGGACACGCAAACCGCTGCGCTGCTCAGCACGATTGATGCGGACATCAGTACGATCGGGAACGGTTTTCGCGACAAGGGAGTTCCCGAAGCGATAGAGATCATCCAGCAACGCCTGGGATCACCGGACTATCACGGTGAAGATCTTCCGGGCGGCTATATTCTGCTGGTAGATCATGACGGTCGGCCGCTCGCGGGAAACCTGCAATCGATAGGCCACTCGCTGGGAGTAATCAGGATTCGCGTGCCGTTACGCGGCCGCGGTGCTGCCGCGGTATTGGGAAAGGGCGTTGAACTCACCGCCAATACGTATCTGTTTGTAGGAAGAGACACCGCGACGATTGTCGCTACGCGCAAGACGATTCTCAGGGCATTCGGGTGGCTGTCTGGGGCGACGATAATACTGGCCGCATGGGGCGGAATAATATTCAGCGCCCAGTTCCTGCGCCGCATCGACGGGATTACGCGAACCTGCAACGCAATCGTCGCGGGAAATTTCAGTGATCGTATCATTGTGCGCGGAAACAGCGACGAGTTGGATCGCCTTTCTGTGGCGATCAACAGCATGCTGGACCGGATATCCGCGCTGTTGGAGAACCTGCAGCAGGTGTCAAGCGATGTCGCGCACGATCTGCGTACCCCGCTGACGCATCTGCGTCAGCGTTTGGAGGCGGCGCGCGAGCGCTCTGTATCACTGGATGAGTATTCTTCCGCCGTATCGCGCGCTATTTCCGATACCGATGAGTTGCTTTCGATCTTCGCCTCCCTCTTGAGGATATCCCAGGTCGAGTCCGGCACGCGAATGGCTTCCTTTGCCAGGTTGTCACTTACAGATGTACTGCGGCGTCTGGCCGAGATGTACAGGCCCGTTGCAGAGGATCAGAACCAGTTGCTTATCAGCGATCTGGAGGAGGAGGTACACATGCATGGTGACCGTGAGCTTGTCACGCAACTATTCAACAACCTGATCGTCAATGCCTTGAAGCACTCCTTGCCCGGCAAACAAATCGTACTCACGCTGCGCAAGATTGACGGAAAGGCCGTTGCAAGTGTCGCTGACGATGGTCCGGGAGTTGCCCCGGAAGATCGTCTCAGAATACTGCGCAGGTTCGTTCGGCTGTCAGCGAGCCGCACAACGCCTGGCAACGGGTTGGGTCTCGCGCTAGTCAACGCGATCACTAATCTTCATGGTGCCGAGCTGGTGCTTTCTGATCGGTCGCCTGGTTTGCTGGTTACTTTGAAATTCGCCGGAAATTAATTTTCATGGGGTGGGTCAGGATGCGTAGAAGCTGCCTGAAGTGATCTGGCTGTATTGCAGAGTATGGCGTTGCAGTTCAGCGACCTTCTGCTTGGAGCACATGCGTGCATTTCTTCAAGACACGCAGCACTAACCCACGGCGCCTGTGTTGGTATCCAAAGGCAGTGTTTGCCGCCGCAGATTCCCTACAGTTCGGCGCGGATGCCGAGATTGAACATGCGCCCGACCAGAGGTGCCCAGGCATCCGTAACGGGATTGCCTCCGGGACCTGGAGATGGCCGCAGGAGCGGGTCGTAATGGGTCTGGCGCACATCAGTGAGGTTGACTGCATTGAAGAACACCGCTATCTCTCCAAAGCGGATCTCGGCGAGAGCACTTAGTTGCCAATGTCCTGGGCTCATGCTGCGAAATGGATTGTCGTCAAGTGCCTGCTTGCCCGTGTACTCAAGTTCAAACCCGATCCGCCCGCGATGCTCGTTCTCCAGGATGGCGTCGAACGTGGCGGTTTGGCGTGGCACCAGGAAGGCATCGTGGCGTGCCAGTGTTGCGTCAACTTCGGTTGCATGGACTTTGCTCCAGGACGCCAGCACATGGAGCGCTCCCTCGATATAGCCGACCAGAACCTCGACGCCCGGGGCGCGCCGCGGACCTGGTGCGTTGATCAGTTCGAAACGGTCCCCTGGCTGCGGCAGCGCTTGAAGTGCCTTGCGGATCGTCGAGGTGAACAGGCTGACGTTCACATCCCATCCGTCTCTGGCCCACTTGCCATCGATTGAAGCGCTCACTGCGCGTTCGGCGTGCAGGTCGTGCGTGGGAAGCAGCGCGCCTAACCAGGTGGCCGCAATCTCATCAACGAAAGGAGTGGGTGGAGTGAAGCCAGCCCCAAGAGAAGCGCGCAGACTCCACGGCGAGCCGGCGTCCCGGATCAGGGCAGAGAGGCGTGGACTGAGAAAGGTTCCGTAGTCACTGTGCTTGTCGGCGCGCGCGCTCGCTGCAAGGGTTAGCCAACGCAGGGGCGCGAAGGTGTCTTGGACGAAGGCTGCGGGCACGTAGTACGCGTAGCCGAGGCCCGGAGAATCCCGTGCTGCCAGCTTGTCGTACTCAAACGCGATACCCAACACCCAGCGGTGATCGCGGCTTGTGGCGTTCAGTGCCTCCTCAATGTATGCCGTGGTTTGCGTGGAGCCCGCATGCTGTGCACCAAACGTTCGATTCTGGTCGGTCGACGTAAATGAATAGCGTCCACTGACGGTCGGCGCGTCGTCGCGCGCCCATCGGCTGACCGCACCGAAATCCAATCGGGTGGTGCGCAGCGCTTCTGGAAACGCACCGCCGGTTGGAAGACTCTGGCCAGGCATCGTCCCGCCCCGGCGATCTTCATCCGTGATGCCGGCCGTGATAAGCAGCGTATGTCCCCGGCCGCCGTCCCACCATATTCTTGGGCGCAGCGTATAGCGCCGAAAGCCTGCAATATCCGCCCACCCGTCGTTGTCGCTGTCTTTGCGGGGCTGATCATGCGCGCCGCCGATGAGTGTCCCGCTCCATTGCTGGCTGCCGCCCGTGGTAAAAAATCCCACCAGATCGCGGCCGTCGCGCGAAGTGACGTTGGCAAGAATGGCCGATTCGGAATCGGGAGTCTGCGACACGAGATTCAGTACGCCCCCGAGCCCCGAGCCGCCGTAAAGGGCAGACGCCGTGCCCTTGATGACTTCAACCCGTGCCAGATCAAGCGGGGGTATCTGCAACAAACCGAAGGCGTCGGGCGCGGACCCAAGCAGCGGTAGCCCGTCCGTCACCACCAGCGTATTGCGCCCTGGCATGCCGCGTAGCTGCAATACCGCGCCACCCAACGCGGGCGCGCTCGACTGGAATTGGACCCCGGGCAGCTCGTGCAGCAGCGTCGAGACATTGCCTGGCTGTATCGTCAGATTCTCCTCGATCTCCTCGGCCGGTACCGCCTCGACGCGCAAAGGCTCGTCGCGAATCAGAGTTGGCGATCGGGTCGCGGTAACAATTACTTCCTCGAGGTTCGTCTCATCGGACTCACTCGCCCAGCTGTACGAGCACCACAGCAACAGGCCGGCGGCGCAGAGCGCAGCGGCGAAAAGTCTGGCAGTGGATCTGGGAGCGCGCGGATGGGGAGTCATGGTTTCGCGTTTGACTGGAGTAACTGGGAAAATGCCGAAGCACTTCGCCCACCATGCGTCCATACCATGCGGCGAGTCAAATATGATGACCGCTCGTTGTAGCATCAATCTAACTGGGCCCCTTTTGCGGTCCCGGGTCGAACACAGGCGCTGGTAGCCTTTTCTATCTCTGCGACCGTGACCCGTCCCCGCTCATTGCAAAGTTCGAGGATCTGCACTGAAAGCTCTGGAATCAGTCCTGCTTGAGCGCTGTGACCCGCAGTCGCAATGCATTGCTGATCACCGAGACAGAGCTGAGGCTCATCGCCAGCGCAGCGATCATCGGTGACAAAAGCCAACCCGTAAACGGGAACAACACGCCTGCTGCCAGCGGCACACCCAACGAGTTGTAGACGAAGGCGAAGCCGAGGTTCTGCTTCATATTGACTACCGTAGCTACCGACAACGCCCGTGCCGTCGCGATGCCACGTAGATCGCCCTTGACCAGCGTGAGCTGCGCGCTGTTCATCGCCACATCGGTGCCCGTGCCCATGGCGATGCCCACGTTGGCCCTGGCCAGTGCCGGTGCATCGTTGATGCCGTCACCGGCCATTGCGACGATTCCGCCTTCCTTCTGCAGGCGCTCGACCAGTTGCAGTTTGTCTGCCGGCTTGACCTCGCCTTGCACTTCATCGATGCCCAGCCTCTTGGCCACGGCCCGGGCGGTGGTGAGACCGTCCCCGGTGGCCATGATGATGCGCAGCCCTGATTTGCGCAGAATCGCCAGCGCATCCGCCGTCGTGGCTTTGATGGGATCTGACACGGCGAGCAATCCGGCCAGCTTGCCATCGACCGCCAGGTGCATGACGCTGGCCCCCTGGCCGCGCAGCGCTTCCGCCTCGCTAGCCAGTGACACGACATCGATTCCGAGCTGCAGCATCAGCGTTGCGTTGCCGATGGCCAGGGCCTTGCCGCTCACTACCCCCTTCACTCCGATGCCTGAGGAAGAGTCGAACTGTTCGGCCTTCTCGAGTACCTGCTTGCGCTCCCGCGCCGCGTTGACGATGGCCGCCGCCAAAGGGTGCTCGCTGCCCTGATCCAGGCTCGCCGCCAGACGCAGCACCTCGTCCTCGCTGAAGCCATTGGCGCCCACCGCCCGCTCGAATGCAGGCTTGCCTTCGGTCAGCGTGCCGGTCTTGTCGACGATCAGCGTATCGACCTTGCACAGGTTCTCGATCGCGGCGGCATCGCGGAATAGCACGCCCTGCGTGGCACCCCGACCGGTGGCGACCATGATCGACATCGGCGTGGCCAGCCCCAGTGCGCAGGGACAGGCGATGATCAGGACGGTCACCGCATTGATCAAGCCGTATACCCAGCTCGGCTGCGGACCAAAGAAGCCCCAGGCGAAGAACGTCAGCAACGCGATGCCCACGACGCCATAGACGAAATACGCGGCCACTGTGTCGGCCATGCGCTGCATGGGTGCCTTCGAACGCTGCGCCTGCGCCACCATCTGGACGATCTGCGACAGCACGGTCGCCGAGCCCACGTGCTCGGATCGCATCAGCAAGGCGCCGCTGGTATTGAGCGTGGCGCCAATCAGCTTGTCACCGACGCGCTTGGTGACCGGCAACGGTTCGCCGGTCAGCATCGATTCGTCGAGCGCGCTGCTGCCTTCGATGACGACGCCATCGACCGGCACCTTCTCGCCGGGACGCACCCGCAGGATGTCGCCTTCGTGCACGTTGCCGAGGGGTATGTCTTCCTCGCTGCCGTCCGGTTTCACACGGCGCGCCGTCTTGGGCGACAAGCCGAGCAGCGACTTGATGGCCGCCGAGGTCTTCGAGCGCGCCTTCAGTTCGAGCAGCTGACCGAACAGCGTCAGCGAGATGATGACCACGGCTGCCTCGAAGTAGACCGCCACGCGGCCCATCGAGATGAAGGAGGCGGGGAAGACGCCGGGCGCCAGCGTCGCCACCACGCTGTAGACGAAGGCGGCGCCGGTGCCCAGACTGATCAGCGTCCACATGTTGGGACTGCGCTGCACCACCGACTGCACACCGCGGGCGAAGAAAGGCCAGCCCGCCCACAGCACGACAGGCAAGGACAGGGCCAGCTCGATCCAGCTCTGCGTGGCCATGTCGAACCAGCCCAGCTGGTGGCCGAACATGGCCAGCGTGGTGACGATCACGGTCAGCGGCAGCGTCCACCAGAAGCGGCGCGTGAAGGAGACGAGTTCCGGGTTCTCGTCGTCGTCGAGGGTGGGGACGACAGGCTCCAGCGTCATCCCGCACTTCGGACAATTGCCGGGGTGGTCCTGCCGGATCTCGGGATGCATCGGGCAGGTGTAGATCGCACCTGCCGACTCTGCCTTCGACGGCGTGTCAGGGGCAGGCGGGGCGGCCGGCGCATCCGGTGCAGCCGTCTTTGCGATATAGGCCGACGGATCGGCCGCGAACATAGATTGACAGCGGGCGCTGCAGAAGTAATACGGCCTGCCTTCGTGCTCCAGATGGTGCGAGGACTCGACCGTCACGGCCATGCCGCAGACCGGATCCTTCGACTTGTCGCCTGCCGCGGTGGCGTCGTGAGGGCGAGCCGTCTTCGAAGGCGCCACATCGTGCCGGTGTTCTACTGGCATGTTCATCGAGTCATCCTTCTGAAGAGGCTGGCCGCTGCCAGCGAGCCGCCCAGGCGACAAAAGAAGCGGAGCAGATGCTCATTGCGTCCCCCTTCGTGGGTGTGCTGGGGCGGCAGCGAACCCCCGGGCAGGTGAAACGCCGCCCGGCGCACCGGCTTAGCTGCAGCAGCCGCCGCTGCGGACCGGCGCGGCCCCTGTGGTCGCAGAGCGGGCGGCTGCCTGGATCGCGACGGGCGTGTAGCCGGCTTCCTTGATGACATCGCTCCACTGCGCGGCAAGAGTGCCGCTGGATTCGATCTCGACGCGGTGAGTCGCCAGGTCGATCTGCACCTTGGCGCCTGGGTCCAGCGCTTTCACCGCCTTGGTAATGGTGCTCACGCAATGGCCGCAGGTCATGTCCTTGACTTCGAATGCATTCATTTGGGATCCTCGATTGGAGCCGGTTGGGATGAACGTACTTTCGACCTTGCTAACGTGGGAAGGTCAAGCCGTGTTCCTCAATGACCTACATAGCAGCGCTGGTATCGGGCCACCGATCTTCACATTGCCATCGTGGGAAGCGTGATCTCACCGCAGCCCAATCTCGCACGTGGTACCCCTCCCAAGTCAATGTGACGGTCTACTGGCTCGACAGTCGCGCTGCGCAGCGTCATACCAGCGGCGGATCGGTTTCGCGTTCCGGGTGGCGGTGCTTCGCGACCGCCTGCATGAAGTCGTCGAGCGCAGGTTTGCCACCCTTGCTCGACGCGCCCATCAGCACGCCCGGATCCTTGCCGCCCCCCGGCAGATCGGCGGAGATGCCGGCCTTGGTGAGCAGCGCCGAAGAAGCGCCGAGCGCGAGCAGCGTCTTGCCGTGGCGGTACTGGTTGGCGATGAAGTCCATCGCGGTGCCGATCCGGGCGAGGCGGTCGACGGCGGCCTGTCCGTCGGGCAGGATGACCGCGTCGAAGACGACCGGGGCCGAGTTTTCGAGCGAGCCGTCGGCCTCGAGCGTGCTGCCGTCGACCGTCTTCACCGGGCCGATGCGCGGCGCAATCACGGTGGGCATGGCGCCGGCAGCGCTCAGCGCTTGTTTCGCGGCGACCAGCGCGGCACCGGCGACGCCATCGGCGGCCAGCAAGGCGATGCGGCGCGTGGCGATTCCGCCCTCGCCCGGACGTGCGGTCAACGACAGCGCGGGCGATTTCGTCACCTCGGGCGGCGTCGGATTTTCGAGCGCGCGCGGCAGCGCGGCCGGCACCTCCATGCCGAGTCCCTCTGCCACGGCCGCGGCGAGTTGCGGCGACACGTTGACGAGCGATGCCACCATGCGCTCGCGGATCGCCGGCACGGTCAGCTTGCTCAGCTCGAAGCGGAAGCCGCCGACGATGTGAGCCTGCTCGACAGGCGTCTGGCTTTCATAGAAGAGCGTCGCCTGGGTGTAGTGGTCGGCGAATTTCTCGGGCTTGCCACGCAGCTTATCCTCGTGGACCGGCTGCGGGAACGAGACGAAGCCGGTGGCCGCACCGGCCTGGAACGGGCAGCCGCCGCCGAGCGAGTTGGGCTCGTAGGCGACGCGTCCGCGGTTTACCGTCTGGCGGTGGCTGCCGTCGCGCTGGTTGTTGTGCGCGGGCGCTAGCGGCGCATTGATCGGCAGCTCGTGGAAGTTGGCGCCGCCCAGGCGCGTGATCTGCGTATCGACATACGAGTGATGCCGGCCGGCGAGCAGCGGGTCGTTGCTGAAATCGATGCCGGGCACGACGTGCGCGGTGCAGAACGCGACCTGCTCGGTCTCGGCGAAGAAATTGTCCGGGTTGCGGTTCAGCACCATGCGCCCTACCTTCTTCACCGGGACCAGTTCTTCCGGTACCAGCTTGGTGGCGTCGAGCACGTCGAAGCTGAAGCCTTCGGCCTGTTCCTCGCTGAAGGTCTGGATGCCGAGTTCCCATTCGGGATAGGCGCCGGTCTCGATCGCTTCCCAAAGGTCGCGCCGATGGAAATCCGAGTCGGCACCCGAGATCTTTACCGCCTCGTCCCACACCAGCGAGTGCGTGCCCAGCTTGGGCTCCCAGTGGAATTTGACGAAGGTCGATGCGCCCTGCGCATTGACAAAGCGGAAGGTGTGAACGCCGAAGCCCTGCATCATGCGCAGGCTGCGCGGGATCGCGCGGTCGCTCATCGCCCACATCAGCGTGTGCGTGCTCTCGGGCATGAGCGACACGAAATCCCAGAACGTATCGTGCGCCGATGCCGCCTGCGGTATCGCGTTGTGCGGCTCGGGCTTGACGGCGTGGATCA